>NZ_JCAXEN010000001.1:0-1156245 GCF_059758435.1 Kocuria sp. GQ42
CCGGGGGCCAGGGCCCCGCCGAGCAGGATCGCGGCGGCGCCGAGGGTGGGGGCCAGGGCCACGGTGCCGGGGAACCGGGTGTCGGGCCCGATCAGGAAGGGGGTGGCGAGGATCGCGGCCAGTCCGGCCCAGCCCAGGACCACCCCGGTCACCCGGGCCGGGGCGGTCCGGCGCCGGGACGCCGTGCCCGGGGTGCCGGTGGTGAGTATCAGGGCTGCCATGGAGCCCAAGGCGAACTCCCACAGCCGGGTCAGGGTGCTGAAGTAGGCCGCCTCGGGCCCGGCCGCCGTCGCCACCACCGACCAGGCCAGGGAGCCGGCGAACACCGCGGCGAACACGGCCCAGGCGACCGGCCGGAACCCGATCCCCATCCGCCGGGCCGTCACGGCGGCCCCGGCCAGCAGCAGCGGCCACACCAGGAACACCTGGCCCTGCACCGACAGCGACCACATGTGCTGCAGCGGGGTCGTGGCCGCGGAGTTGCCGGCGTAGTAGTCCACGGCCTGATCGGCCAGGACCCAGTTCACGACGTAGAACAGTGACCCCCAGGCCTGGGTCAACAGGTCGGCCCACCGGCTGGGCGGGAACCAGAGGAACACCGCGGCGAGCACGGCCAGCAGCAGCACCGCCACCGGGCCCAGCAGCCGAGCGAAGGTCCGGGTCCAGTAGGCCGGCAGTTCCAGGGGGCGGCCGTGCTCGATCCGGCGGGCGAAGGAGCCGGTGAGCAGGAACGCGGAGAGCACGAAGAACACGTCCACCCCGCCGGAGACCTTCTCGGTCCACACGTGGAAGACCACCACCAGCAGCACCGCCACCCCGCGCAGACCCTGCAGGTCCGGGCGGTGGGCGGTCCGCGGGGACGGGCTGCGGAGGACCGCCACGGGCGCGGCGGCGCAGCTCGTCGAGCGCTCGCTCATCGCCGGAGCCGCTGCTCCAGCATCGCGATGAACTCGTCCGCCTGGGCCAGCTTCCTGGCCAGCCGGTCCCGCTCGGGGTGGGCCCGCTCGAGGTAGTCGGCGAGCCGGGCCTCTGCGGGCTCGTCGGCGCCGAGCAGCTCGAGCAGCTCGGCCATCTCCTCCAGGGAGAAGCCGAGCGGCTTCATCCGCTTGATGTGGGTGAGCCGCTCCACGTCCCGCTCCGTGTAGACGCGGAACCCGCCCTCGGTGCGCGAGGCCGGCAGCAGGCCCACCTCGTCGTAGTGGCGGATGGTGCGCAGGGACAGCTCGGTCCGATCGGCGAGCTCGCCGATCTGCATGGTGCCTCCGCGGACGCGCTGCGGCATCGAACGACCTCCAGGAATCAGGGGACCCCGAGTCTACCAACCGCCCGGCCCCGCCCCCGGGGCCGGGACCGGGCGGTCGTTGGGCTCAGGCGTCGACGACGACGACCGTCACCAGCGGGGCCCGCCGGTAGGCGCGCTCGAGGTGGCGGGAGACGGTCTCGGCGATGATCGACTCGAGCTTCTCCAGGTCGGCGACCTTGGACGTGGCCGGGCGCGCCAGGGCGTTCTTCACCTTGTCGGCGGCCCCGTCGAAGACGTGCTCGTCGTGGACGAAGCCCTTCGCGAGGAACTCCAGCGGCTCGGCGAGCGCGTTGGTATCGGCGTCGACGATGGCCACGACCGTGACCACGCCGCCCTCCTGCAGCAGCCGGCGCTCCACCAGGGTCTCCTCGGTGACCTTGCCCACGGTGTGGCCGTCGACGTAGACCAGACCGGCCTCCACCTGCCCGGAGATCCGCGCCCGGCCGTCGACGAGGTCGATGACGGTGCCGTCCCGGCCGATCAGCACGTTCTCCGGGTCGACACCGGTGCGGACCGCCAGCTCGGCGTTGGCGTGCAGGTGCTTGGACTCCCCGTGCACGGGCAGCACGTGGGTGGGCTTGACGATGTTGTAGCAGTAGACCAGCTCCCCGGCCGAGGCGTGGCCGGAGACGTGGACCTTGGCGTTGCCCTTGTGCACGACCTTCACGCCGAGGTCGGTGAGCTTGTTGATGATGCCGTAGATCGCGTTCTCGTTGCCCGGGATCAGCGAGCTCGCCATGAGCACCGTGTCCCCGGCGTTGAGCTGGATCTGGTGCGTCTCGTTGGCCATGCGCGAGAGCGCGGCCAGGGGCTCGCCCTGGGACCCGGTGCACACCAGGGTGACCTTGGCGTCGGGCATGGACTGGAGCTTCTTGAAGTCGACCACCAGCCCGCGCGGGATCTTCAGGTAGCCCAGGTCCCGGGCGATGCCCATGTTCTTGACCATGGACCGGCCCACGAAGGCCACCTTGCGCCCGTGGGCGTGGGCGGCGTCGAGGACCTGCTGGATGCGGTGGACGTGGCTGGCGAAGCTGGAGACGATGATCCGCTTCGGGGCGGTGGCGAAGACCTGGTTGATCGCCGGCGTCAGCTCCTGCTCCGAGGTGGTGAAACCGGGGACCTCGGCGTTGGTGGAGTCGGTGAGGAACAGGTCCACGCCCTCGTCGCCCAGGCGCGCGAAGTGGCGCAGGTCGGTGATCCGGTCGTCCAGCGGGAACTGGTCCATCCGGAAGTCCCCGGTGTGCAGCACCAGCCCGGCGTCCGTGCGGATCGCCACGGCCAGGCTGTCCGGGATCGAGTGGTTGACCGCGACGAACTCGCACTCGAACGGGCCCGCCTTGTGGGTGTCCCCGGCTTCGACGTGGACCGCCTTCGGGGTGATCCGGTGCTCCTTGAGCTTGGACGTGATGAACGCCAGGGTCAGCTCGGAGCCGATGACCGGGATGTCCGGGCGCTCCTTGAGCAGGTACGGCACGCCCCCGATGTGGTCCTCGTGGCCGTGGGTGAGCACGATGCCGACGATGTCGCCCAACCGGTGCCGGATGGAGGTGAAGTCGGGCAGGATCACGTCGATGCCGGGCTGGTGCTCCTCGGGGAACAGCACCCCGCAGTCGACGACGAGCAGCTTGCCGGCGTGCTCGAAGACGGTCATGTTGCGTCCGATCTCGCCCAGACCGCCCAGCGGGGTGATCCGCAGGCCCCCGGAGGGCAGCGGGGGCGGGGACTTGAGCTTGCGGGAGGAAATGGTCAAAGGATTCCGCTTTCATCGTGGGTTCAACGTGGGGTGGAGCAAGGTCGTGCGGGCGGCTCGCGTCGAGCCGGGGCCGCGTCCGGGACCTGACGGCCCCGAGAAGTCTGGGACAACTCTAACGTCGGGTCAGGGTCGCGGCGGACCGCCGGGCGGCGCGGACGGGGAACGGACCGCCCCGGCGGGGGCCCGCGGGAGGCGGTGACCGGTCATCGGCGAGGCGGGAAGGGGCTCGGCGCGGGTCCTCCGCGCGCTCGCGGCGGGACAGCGGGAGGGCGTCAGTCCAGCGGGACGTCGAGGCACTGCTCGTCGTCGCGCCACGTGCACCGCGTGCCGAGCGCGGCGCTGAGCCGCTCCATCCGCCGTGCGATGCCCCGGGCCTCGGCGGTGGCCGTCCTCGCCCGGAGGTCCTCGATCACCGTGGGGTGCAGGCGCAGGCGGCGGGGCAGGCCGTCCCGGACGTCGAGCAGGAAGACGAAGGACTGGTCGTTGCGCTCGTCCGGACGGACGGCGTAGTCGTCGACGAAGTCCCCGGCGCCGTAGACCACCGGCCGGCCGCGGTGCACCTCGACGCCGCGGAAGATGTGCGCGGAGTGGCCGAAGACCACGTCCGCCCCGGCCTCCACCAGCGCGCGGGCGAACGCGCGGTGCTCCGGCGGCACCTGCGCGCCCCAGTTGGGCCCCCAGTGGGCGGAGACGACGAGGAGGCCGGTGCGCTCCCGGGTCCGCCGGACGAGCTGCAGGAGGTCCCGCGCGCGGTCGTCGGCGAGGTCGACGGGCACGTGGTGGACGCCGGGGGACGCGGGGCCCGCCGCCCAGCCCGGCTCGTTGTCCGTGAAGGCGAGGAAGCCCACCTCGGTCCCGGCCCGGGTGCAGACCGCGGGGCGTCGTGCCGCCTCCGCGTCCGGGCCCGCCCCGGTGTGCAGGATGCCGTGCTCGTCGAGCAGGGGGAGCATCTCCCGCATGGCCTCCACGCCGTGGTCGAGCACGTGGTTGTTCGCCAGCGAGACGACGTCGACGCCGGCGGCCTCCAGGCTCGCGACGTTCTTGCGGTCCGAGCGGAAGTGGAACCTCTTGCCGGGCCAGGGCGGGCCGTCGTCGGCGAGCACGCACTCGAGGTTCGCGAACCGCAGGTCCGCCTGCGCGAGCAGGGGGAGGACGTCCCCCCACGGATGGGCCGGGCCCTCGTGGCGCAGCCGCTCGTCGACCAGCCGGCCGAGCATGACATCGCCGACCAGTGCGATCCGCATGAGCCGCCTCCTGTCCGGACGCTCCCATCGTGACCCCTGGGCTGTGGACGGACAAGAGCGGCCGGTGGTGGCCGTCCCGGTCACGGGGACCACGCGGCTCCGCCGGCGCCGCCCGCCCGGGAGGCAGGAGACGCCGGCGGTCACCGGTCACCGGCCCAGATCGGCCCAGTCGGTCATCCGGGCGCTGTTCGCCACGGCCGGGCGCAGCTGCGCCGGCTCCGGCAGGAGCACGGACAGGTCGGAGACGGCCTGATAGGCCCAGGAGGGCCCGGTGCGCACGGGCGAGGGGGCGGGGACGCCCCCCGTGCGGTGCAGGCGGGTCGCGTAGCCCAGGATGAGCAGGCCGGCCACGGCCAGGCCGACGCCGACCCAGGCGGGGGAGCGGTAGCCCCAGCCGGCGGTGATGACGGCGCCGCCGAGGAAGGCGCCCATGGCGTTGGCCAGGTTGAACGCCGCGTGGTTCATGGCGGCGGTCAGGGACGGGGCGTCCTTGGCCTCGCGCAGCAGGCGCATCTGCAGCGCGGTGCTGAAGAGGGCGCCCATGGCGCCGATCCACAGCACGCCGAGCACGGCCGCGACCGCGGAGTGGGCGAACAGGCCGAAGAAGGCCAGGGCCACGCCGGAGACCGCCCCCGCGCCCAGGGCGGTCTTCTCGATGGACCGGTCCAGCAGCGGGCCCGCCAGCAGGGAGCCCGCGGTCATGCCCACGCCGTACACGGCCAGCACCCACGGCACCATCGAGATGTCGAGGCCGCTGAGCTCGGTCAGGATCGGGGAGACGAACGTGTAGACCGCGAACATGCCGCCGAAGCCGACCGCCCCGGCCAGCAGGGTCAGGGCCACCTGGGGCCGGCCCAGGGCACGGACCTCCTGGGCCACGGAGACGCCGCCGCCCTTGCGGGTGCGGGGGATCCAGAGGGCGAGGGCCGCGACGGTGAGCAGGCCGATGACCACCACGAGCCCGTACCCGGCCCGCCAGCCCAGGCTCCCGCCGAGCACGGCGGCCAGGGGGACGCCCACGATGTTGGCGACCGTCAGGCCGAGCGCCACGCGGGCCACGGCGGTGCCGCGCCGCTCGCGCGGCACCAGGGAGGAGGCCACCACCGCGGCGACCCCGAAGTAGGCGCCGTGGGGCAGACCGGAGAGGAAGCGCGCCACGTACAGCCACTCGAGGGACGGCGCGGCCGCGGACAGGACGTTGCCGGCGGTGAAGGCGGCCATGAGCCCGAGCAGGAGCCTCTTGCGCTCCACCCGGGCGGTCAGGGACGTGATGAGGGGTGCGCCGACGACCACGCCCAGGGCGTAGAGGGAGATGGCGTGCCCCAGGGAGGGGATCGAGGCGTCGAGGTCCTCGGCGATGAAGGGGAGCAGGCCCATCGAGGCGAACTCGGTGGTGCCCACGCCGAAGCCGCCGAGGGCGAGGGCGAAGAGGGCGAAGCGGGTGCCGGTGCGGTCCGGGGCGTTGATCACCTGGAGCACGGCAGTGCGAGGTGCGGACATGGCGGATCCTTCCGTGCGGAACAAGGGGGTGCGGGTGGAAGGCGCGTCGTCGGGCCGAACGGGTGGAAACCTCGATGCTACGGAGGATGTCGAGGGCATCCAACGGTTCGGGCCTGTGATCTTGGACAAATCGGGCATCCGTGTGATACGTGTCGCGCTCGGGTTCCAGGGCCTCGTCATGCCGCCCACGGAACCGGGAACCACGACTTCAAGGAGGCGCGTCCCATGACCGACACCCACGCTGCGGGTCCGGACACCGATGTCATCGACATCCTCACCACCGACCACCGGGAGATGCTCGAACTGCTCGGCCAGATCGAGGGCGCCGCGGACGCCGCCCGGCGCAGGGACCTGGCCGACACCGTGATCGCGGAGGTCATGCGCCACGCCGTCGCGGAGGAGATGCACGTCTACCCGGTGATGGAGAAGCACCTGCCCGGCGGCGCCGAGGAGGTCGAGCACGACAAGAAGGAGCACGACGATCTCGTCCGGGTCATGAAGCAGGTGGAGGGCGTCGCCGCCTCCGAGCCGGCGTTCATGGAGCTGATCCGCGAGATGCAGTCGCAGCTGCGGCACCACATCGACGACGAGGAGTCCGACCAGTTCCCGAAGCTGCGGGCGCACATCCCGGCCGAGGACCTCGTGGAGCTGGGCCGGAAGGTGCAGAACGCCAAGAAGGTGGCGCCGACCCGGCCGCACCCCTCCGCGCCGCACTCGGAGCTGTTCCACAAGACCGTCGGGCCCGGCGTCGGCATGGTCGACCGGCTCCGGGACCGGCTGACGGGTCGGAGCACCGGCTAGCCGGGCGACGGTCCCCCGCGGACAGCACGGCACGGACCCCTGCTGGACGAGCGCCTCGCGAGGCTCGCCCGGCGGGGGTCCGTGCTGTTCCACGGGACCACGGTGGGTCGCCGGCACCGAGCGGACACAGCCCCTGTCGTCCGGGAGTTGAGTGCGCTAGACTCAGGTTAGCTGAACTGCCCGGCCGCACCCAATGATGATCGGCGCCGGGCCGGTTCGTCCCCGATCCGTTCCAGAACGTCCCTCGCCAAGGAGCCGCAGTGGAGACCAAGTTCACCACCAAGTCCCAGGAGGCGCTCTCCGCCGCCTCCACCAACGCCTCGACCGCGGGCAATCCGCAGGTCGAGCCCGCCCACCTCCTCAAGGCCCTCATGGACCAGCGGGAAGGTGTGGCCGTCGCCGTCCTGAAGGCCACCGGGGCCGACGTCGACGCCGTCTCCGCGCAAGCCAGCGCCGCCATCAAGGCCCTGCCCTCCGCGTCCGGCTCCTCCACGGCCCAGGCCCAGTTCAACCGGGGCGCGCTGCAGGTCATCCAGGCCGCGGAGCAGTTCGCCCAGTCCCTCGGCGACGAGTACATCTCCACCGAGCACCTCCTGTACGGCCTCGCCCAGCAGGAGGGGAAGGTCGGGGACGTCCTGCGGGGCGCAGGCGCCGGACCCGAGCAGCTGAGGACCGCCGTCCCGTCCGTGAGAGGAGACCGTCGCGTGACCACCGCCAACCCCGAGGGCACCTTCCAGGCGCTCGAGAAGTTCGGCGCCGACCTGACCGCCATGGCCCGCGAGGGCAAGCTGGACCCGGTCATCGGGCGGGACTCCGAGATCCGGCGCGTGGTGCAGGTGCTGTCCCGCCGCACCAAGAACAACCCCGTCCTGATCGGTGAGCCCGGCGTCGGCAAGACCGCCGTCGTCGAGGGCCTCGCCCAGCGCATGGTCGCCGGGGACGTCCCCGAGTCGCTGCGCGGCAAGACGCTGATCTCCCTGGACCTCGGGTCCATGGTGGCCGGCGCCAAGTACCGCGGCGAGTTCGAGGAGCGGCTCAAGGCCGTGCTCGAGGAGATCAAGGACTCGGAGGGGCAGATCGTCACCTTCATCGACGAGATCCACACCGTGGTCGGCGCCGGCGCCGCCGAGGGCTCGATGGACGCCGGGAACATGCTCAAGCCCATGCTGGCCCGCGGCGAGCTGCGCCTGATCGGCGCGACCACCCTGGACGAGTACCGCGAGAACATCGAGAAGGACGCCGCCCTGGAGCGCCGCTTCCAGCAGGTCTACGTCGGCGAGCCCTCCGTGGAGGACACCGTGGCGATCCTGCGCGGGCTCAAGGAGCGCTACGAGGCACACCACAAGGTGCAGATCGCGGACGCCGCGCTCGTCGCGGCGGCCACGCTGTCCAACCGGTACATCCCGGGCCGGCAGCTGCCGGACAAGGCCATCGACCTGGTCGACGAGGCCGCCTCGCGGCTGCGCATGGAGATCGACTCCGCGCCGGAGGAGATCGACCAGCTGCGCCGCGCCGTCGACCGCCTGACCATGGAGGAGCTCGCGCTGGAGCGCGAGACCGACCCCGCGTCCGTCGAGCGCCTCGCCGCGCTGCGCCAGGAGCTGGCCGACAAGAAGGCGGACCTGGACGCCCTCAACGCCCGGTGGGAGGCCGAGAAGGCCGGCCTGAACCGCGTCGGCGACCTCAAGGAGCGGATCGACAACCTGCGCTCGCAGGCGGAGATGGCCCAGCGCCAGGGCGACCTCGCGGAGGCCTCCCGGCTGCTCTACGGGGAGATCCCGGCGCTGCAGAAGGAGCTCGACGCCGCCCAGGAGCAGGAGGACACCTCCGCCCCGCACGACACCATGGTCTCCGAGGAGGTCACGGCCGACGACGTCGCCGAGGTGATCTCGGCCTGGACCGGCATCCCCGCCGGACGCATGCTCCAGGGCGAGACCGAGAAGCTGCTGCACATGGAGGAGGTGCTGGGGAAGCGACTCATCGGCCAGCACCGGGCCGTGCAGGCCGTCGCCGACGCCGTGCGCCGCTCGCGCGCCGGCATCTCCGACCCGAACCGGCCGATCGGCTCCTTCCTGTTCCTGGGTCCCACCGGCGTGGGCAAGACCGAGCTCGCGAAGTCCCTGGCGGAGTTCCAGTTCGACGACGAGCGCGCGCTGGTGCGGATCGACATGTCCGAGTACGGGGAGAAGCACACGGTCTCCCGGCTGGTCGGCGCCCCTCCCGGCTACGTCGGCTACGAGGAGGGCGGCCAGCTCACCGAGTCCGTGCGGCGCCGCCCGTACTCGGTGGTCCTGCTGGACGAGATCGAGAAGGCCCACCCGGACGTCTTCGACATCCTGCTGCAGGTGCTCGACGACGGCCGGCTCACCGACGGGCAGGGACGCACGGTGGACTTCCGCAACGTGATCCTGATCCTCACCTCCAACCTGGGCAGCCAGTTCCTGGTGGACCAGACCATCGAGCCGGAGGCGAAGAAGCAGGCGGTGATGAACGTGGTCAACGCCTCGTTCAAGCCCGAGTTCCTCAACCGGCTCGACGACGTGATCCTGTTCGACCCGCTGTCCACGTCCGACCTGTCGAAGATCGTGGACATCCAGGTCGCCCAGCTCGCCGAGCGCCTGGGCCAGCGCCGCCTGCGCCTGGAGGTCACGCCCGCGGCCACCGAGTGGCTCGGTCTCACCGGCTACGACCCGGCCTACGGCGCCCGGCCGCTGCGCCGGCTGGTGCAGCGGGAGATCGGGGACAAGCTCGCCAGGGCGATCCTCTCCGGGGCGGTCGTGGACGGGGACGCGGTCCGGGTGGACGTCGACGCCGACGTCGTGGCGGACGGGCTCACCGTCACCGCCGTGTCCGAGCGGGCGCACGCCGCGGACTGAGCTGCGGGGCGCGCCGCCGGCCGGCGGGCCGCCGTCGGGGAGACCCGGCGACGGCCCACCGCCGGGGCTCCCGGAGCGCGTTCCGCCCGCCTCCCGTGAGGTTGCCGACAGTCCACCGCGCCGGTCCCGGGCCGGGCGCAACGGGCTGACAAACCATGTACCCTGGTCTCACGAACCATTCATACGACATTTCCGGGGCCGTACTCTGTGCCAGAGTGCCGCCGTCCGGACCAAGAGACAGAGGGGGTCACGCCATGGGGCGCGGCCGTCAAAAGGCGAAGGCGACACGGCAGGCGCGGGAGATGAAGTACTTCAGCCCGCAGACCGACCTCACGGCACTCCAGCGGGAACTGCGCGGCAGCGAGCAGATGCCCCCGCTGCGGGAGCCGGTCCAGGAGACCGTCGAGGAGGACGAGGACGACTACTCGGCCTACGTCGACAAGTACGCCGACGACTACGACGAGGACTTCCGCCGGTAACCACCGGGAACTCCGCTCGTCTCCACCGCACGACGCAACAGGGTGCCCGTCCAGGACGAGCACCTTCTTCGCGTCCCCGCGAACAGCGAACGCCCCGCCGGCCGGCGGGGCGTTCGCTGTTCCTCCGGGGCTCTCCGGGCCGGATCAGCCCGTGTAGGCGTTGACCATGCGCACCGCGCCGCCGTCCACGCCCTTGGCGCCCTGCACCCAGTCGGGCCCGCCGTGGTCGGCGTCCGGGTCGATCCCGTCCACGGTGCCCATGACCCACGAGGGCAGGCCCCGGGCCGTGAGGTGGGCCACGGCGGCGTCGGCCACCGACGGGTCGACGATCGCGACCATGCCCACGCCGAGGTTGAGGGTCCGCTCGAGGTCGGGCAGGGGGACGTTGCCGAGCTGGCTGATCAGCTGGAAGATCGCGGGCAGCTCCCAGGTGCTGCGGTCCACCGTGGCCTCGAGCCCGGCGGGGAGCACCCGGGCGAGGTTCGCGGCGAGGCCGCCGCCGGTCACGTGGCTGAAGCCGCGGACACCGCGGCCGGTGGTCCGGTCCGCGCCGTTCACGGGGAAGGCGGCGGCGAGGTCGAGGACGTCGGCGGCGTAGACGCGGGTGGGCTCCAGCAGCTCCTCGCCCAGGGTGCGGCCGAGCTCTGAGACCTGCCGGTCCAGCGACCACCCGGCCACGTTGATGACCTTGCGGACCAGGGAGTACCCGTTGGAGTGCAGGCCGGAGGAGGCCATGCCGATGACCACGTCGCCGGCGCGCACGCGGTCCGGGCCCAGCAGCTCGTCGGCCTCGACCACGCCGGTGGCGGCCCCCGCCACGTCGTACTCGTCCGGGGCCAGCAGGCCCGGGTGCTCGGCGGTCTCGCCGCCGACCAGGGCGGTGCCGGCCTGCTCGCAGGCCGCGGCGATGCCGCGCACGATGTCCGCGATCCGCTCGGGCACCACGCGGCCCGTGGCGATGTAGTCGGTCATGAACAGGGGCTTGGCGCCCACCACCACGATGTCGTCCACGACCATGCCCACGAGGTCGAAGCCGATGGTGTCGTGCACGTCGAGGGTCTGGGCGATCGCCACCTTGGTGCCCACCCCGTCGGTCGAGGTGGCGAGGTAGGGCTTGCGGTAGGCGAGCAGCTCCGAGACATCGAAGAGTCCCGCGAACCCGCCGACCCCGCCGATCACGTTGGCGGTGTGCGTGGCCTTGACCGCGCTCTTCATGAGCTCGACGGCGCGGTCTCCCGCCTCGACGTCCACGCCCGCGCTGGCGTAGGTGACGGTGCGGTTCGTGGAGGAGGGGGGCTGGGCCATGTCAGGCGTCCTTCGCGGTCTCGGGCTGGGCGGCGTGCTGGGATCCGGGCCTGGCGGGCCCCGTGGTCGTGCGGGCGGCGGGGACCCGGTCCTCCGGCAGGATCAGGTCCTCGAGGTCGGCGTCGGGCCCGGGGTCGCACCCGGTGGAGGTCTCCTGGACGCCGGGGTCCTCGTCGGAGATGCTGGTGCGCTCGGCGGGCCGGCGGGAGAGTCCGTCCGTGGCCGAGGGGCGGGTGTCGATGGACACGGCGGAGGCGTGCTCCGGCCGCTGCGCCACGGCGGATCCGCCCGGGGCGCGGCGGGGGGAGGAGTCCACGGGCGTGCGGGCCTCGAAGACGTTCTTGCCCAGCTTGTCGGCGTCCGGCAGCCGGGTGGGGTACGTCCCGGAGAAGCACGCGGTGCACAGCTCGCCGCGCTCCTGCAGGGTGGCCGCGATCATCCCGTCCTCGGAGATGTAGCCGAGGGAGTCGGCGCCCAGGGACGCCCTGATCTCCTCGACCCCGAGCCCGTTGGCGATCAGCTCCGCGCGGGAGGCGAAGTCGATGCCGTAGAAGCACGGCCACTTGATGGGCGGGGAGGAGATCCGCACGTGGATCTCGGCGGCCCCGGCCTCCCGCAGCATCCGGATGAGGGCCCGCTGGGTGTTCCCGCGCACGATCGAGTCGTCGATGACCACGAGCCGCTTGCCCGCCACCACGGACTTCAGGGGGTTGAGCTTGAGCCGGATGCCCAGCTGGCGGATGGTGTCCGAGGGCTGGATGAACGTTCGTCCTACATAGGCGTTCTTGACCAGGCCGTTGCCGAACGGGATGCCGGACTCCTCGGCGTAGCCGATGGCGGCGGGGGTCCCGGACTCCGGGGTGGGCATGACGAGGTCTGCGTCGATGCCGTGCTCCCGGGCGAGCCGGCGGCCCATCTCCACGCGGGACTCGTACACGGAGCGGCCGTTGATGGTGGTGTCCGGGCGGGCCAGGTAGACGTACTCGAACACGCACGCGGCGCGGCGGGTCTCGGCGAAGCGCTGGGAGCGCAGGCCGTGCTCGTCGATCACCACGAACTCGCCGGGCTCGATCTCCCGGACCAGGGACGCGCCCACGATGTCCAGCGCCGCGGTCTCGGAGGCCACCACCCAGCCGCGCTCGAGCCGGCCGAGGACCAGCGGCCGGATGCCCTGCGGGTCGCGGGCGGCGTAGAGGGCGTTCTCGTCCATGAACGCCAGGCAGAAGGAGCCCACGAGCTGGGGGAGCAGGTGCATGGCCGCGTCCTCGAGGGAGCCGTGCGGGTGCTCGGCCAGCAGCGCGGTGACCAGCGCGGTGTCCGTGGTGTTGCCCTGCGCCATCTCCCCCTGGGAGGGGAACCCGGACTTGTCGATCAGCTTCTCGTAGAGCTCCGCCGAGTTGGTGAGGTTGCCGTTGTGCGCGAGCGCCACGGTCCCGTGCGGGGTGGCGCCCAGCGTGGGCTGGGCGTTGGCCCAGTGGGACCCGCCCGTGGTCGAGTACCGGCAGTGGCCCACGGCCAGGTGCCCGGTCAGGGTGGTGAGGGTCGCCTCGTCGAAGACCTGCGAGACGAGGCCCATGTCCTTGTACACGGCGATGCGGTTGCCGTCGCTCGCGGCGATGCCGGCCGACTCCTGGCCGCGGTGCTGCAGGGCGTAGAGGCCGTAGTAGGCCAGTTTCGCGACCTCCTCGCCGGGGGCCCACACGCCGAACACGCCGCACGCGTCCTGGGGGCCCTTCTCTCCGGGGAGCAGGTCGTGGCTGAGTTGTCCATCAGGGCGAACCACGTCGATCAGCCTTCTCTCGAGCTTCGGGGGTCGGTGGGCCGGGGCGCGTCGCCCGTCGCCCCGGACGGGGCGTCGTCGTCCCCGTCCACGACCTCGGTGGTGACGGCCCGCGCCCGGGCCACGGAGACCCGGTCCAGCACGAGGGCCAGGACGGCGCCGGCCGCCAGGCCCAGGACCGTGCAGACGGAGACCATGAACAGGGTCACGGCCCCCTGGGTGAACTCCGCGCTTCCTCCGCCGGACAGCCCCACGAGCACGCCCACCACGGCGCCGAGGACGCCGCCGAGCAGGACGAACGCCCAGATGTTCGGGGCGCGGCGCAGGGTCATCTGCTGGCTGCCGGAGGCGGCCAGCGGCACGGCCGCCCGCACCCGGCGGCGCCGGCGCGGGAGCTTCCGCGAGGACGGGCGCGCGGAGGGGGAGGAGGGAGTGGAGCTCATGCCCTCAAGGCTACCGGGGAAACAGGGGGAGGGCGTCCGCGAGATCGGTCCTTGTGCCCGAGGCCACAGCGGCCCCCGAGGCGACGGCCTCCGGCCAGGTCACGGCCCCCGTCACCAGGCCGAGCCACGTGCGGGCGTCGGTCTCGACGACGTTGGGCGGGGTCCCGCGGGTGTGCCGGGGCCCCGCCACGCACTGGGTCACGCCGAAGGGCGGGACGCGCACCTCCACGCTGTTGCCGGGCACCCGCTCGGCGAGCTCCTCGAGGGTGTAGCGCACGGCGGTGGCCACGGTCCGGCGCGGGGTGCCGTCCGGGTCCGCGCGCCAGGCGCTCAGGGCCAGGGTCCCGTCCGCGGGGTCGACGCGGCGGCGGGCCACGGCCTAATCCTGCCCGAGCGCCCGGACCAGCTCCGGGCCGAGCAGCTCCAGGAGGGGGTCCGCCAGGCGGAGCCGGCCCACGGGGTGGGACCCGCCCATGACCGGGCGCACCACCTGCCCGATCACCGCGGCGGCCGCCGCGGAGGGCACGGCCCCGGCGTGGGCGAGCAGGGCGAGGCCGATGAGCGCGTTGGCGCGGGACCCGCCGTCGAGGACCTTGAGCGCCACGGACCACCCGGTGCGGGTGCCGAGCGCGAGCACGCCCTCCGCGCCGAGCTTCGCCACGACGTCCAGCTCCTCCATGACCACGGTGTTGTACCTGCCCCGCCCGTGCACGAGCTCCGGGTAGTCGAGCATGCACTGGGAGACCGTGGCGGCGCGGGCGTCGGCGTCGAGGTTGCCCGCGGCCCGGCCCAGCGTCGAGTACGCCCGGGCGAGGCCGGTCAGGGAGATCGCCGCGAGGGGGGCGCCGCACCCGTCCACGCCCACGTGGGCCACGCGCTCGCCGGAGAACTCCTCGACGGTCTCCAGCACGGTCCGCTGCAGGGGGTGCTCGGGGTCCAGGTAGCTGTCCGTGGGCCAGTCGTTCTCGGTGCAGGCCCACAGGAACGCGGCGTGCTTGCCGGAGCAGTTCATGCAGATCCGGTTCTTGCCGCGGCCGGCCCGCACGAGCTCCGTGCGGACCTCCTCGTCCTCGGGCCAGTCCGGCGGGCACTGGAGCGCGTCCTCGGTCAGGCCGGCGGCCGTCAGGATCGAGCTCACGGCGTCGAGCTGCTCGAAGGAGCCGATGTGGGACGCGGAGGCGATGGCCACCTGGGCCCCGCGCAGCGGGACGCCGGCCTTCATGGCGGCGATGGTCTGGAACGGCTTGAGCGTGGAGCGGGGGAAGATCGGGGTGCCGATGTCGCCCAGTTCGACGGCCACGGCCCCGTCCGGGTCCAGGACCACGGCGGAGCCGCGGTGGCGGGACTCGACGAAGCCGCTGCGCTCGAGCACGGCGAGGTCCACGGCACGGTCCGAGGTGAAGGTCTGCATCGCCCCAGTATGTCAGCGGGGACGGGAATTCCCGGCGGGGCCGGGGCCGTGCCCGCATGCCGGGAACGATGTGCCACTTCCCGGTGCCGCCAACTAGCCTGAGGGCGTGAAGGTTCTGGTACTGGGCCCCGGAGGCCGCGAACACGCAATCATCCGCGCACTGCTGGCAGATCCCGAGGTCGAGCAGGTGCACTGCGCGCCGGGCAACGCCGGGATCGCGCAGCTCGTCCCGGTGCACGCCGTGGACGCCGACGACCCCGCCGCGGCCACCGCGCTGGCACGCGAGCTCGCGGTGGACCTCGTCGTCGTCGGCCCCGAGGCCCCGCTGGTGGCCGGGGTGGCCGACGCCCTGCGCGAGGCCGGCTTCCTCGTCTTCGGTCCCTCGCGGGCCGCGGCGCGGCTCGAGGGCTCCAAGGCGTTCGCCAAGGAGGTCATGGCCTCCGCGGGGGTGCCCACCGCGATGGCGCGGGTCGCGACCACGGAGGAGGAGGCCGCCGACGCCCTCGACACCTTCGGCGCCCCATACGTGGTCAAGGACGACGGGCTCGCCGCCGGCAAGGGCGTGGTCGTCACCGCCGACCGCACGGCGGCGCTCGAGCACGCCGCCGCCTGCTTCGCCGCGGGCGGGAGCGTGGTGATCGAGGAGTTCCTCGACGGGCCCGAGGTGTCCCTGTTCGTGCTGACCGACGGCTCCCGCGTGATCCCCCTGAGCCCCGCGCAGGACTTCAAGCGGATCCACGACGACGACGAGGGCCCCAACACCGGCGGGATGGGCGCCTACACGCCGCTGCCGTGGCTGCCGCAGGGCTTCGTGGAGGAGGTCGTGGAGCGCGTGGCCCGCCCCACGGTCGACGAGATGCGCCGCCGCGGCACCCCGTTCGTGGGCGTGCTGTACTGCGGGCTGGCCGTGACGACCCGCGGTCTGCGGGTCATCGAGTTCAACGCCCGGTTCGGGGACCCCGAGACCCAGGCCGTGCTGGCCCGGCTCACCACCCCGCTCGGGCGGCTGCTGCACGACGCCGCCGCCGGGCGGCTCGACGAGGCCGAGCGGCTGCGCTGGCGGCCCGAGACGGCCGTCGCGGTGGTCGTCGCCGCGCAGGACTACCCGGACAGCCCCCGGAAGGGCGACCCGATCGGCGGGCTGGAGGACGCCGAGGCGCTCGAGGGCGTGCACGTGGTCCACGCCGGCACCGCGGTGGCCCCGGAGGGCGAGCACGCCGGGCGGATCGTCTCCGCCGGCGGGCGGGTGCTCGCCGTCGTGGCCCTCGGCGCGGACCTCGACGACGCCCGCGAGCGCGCCTACCGGGGCGTGGGGCTCGTGGCGCTCGAGGGCTCGCAGCACCGCACCGACATCGCGCTGAAGGCCGCCCGGGGGCTGGTCACCGTTCCCGGCGCCTCCGCCCCCCGTCCCCGTCAGGAGCAGGCATGAGCGAGCAGGGCACCGTCACCACCCCACCCGAGATCCCCGGGTGGAGGCACATCTACTCGGGCAAGGTCCGGGAGCTCTACGTCCCCGACGAGTCGCGGCTGCGGGCCACGGGCGTGGCCATCTACGACGACGCCGAATACCGGGCCGGCTCGGTCCTGGTGCTGGCCACCGACCGGATCAGCGCCTTCGACGAGATCCTCCCCACGGAGATCCCGGACAAGGGCAAGATCCTGACGCAGCTGTCCCTGTGGTGGTTCGAGCAGCTCGCGGCCGTGCCCAACCACGTCCTGTCGACCGACGTGCACGAGTCCGTCCGGGGGCGGGCCATCGTCTGCAAGAACCTGTCGATGTTCCCCGTCGAGTGCATCGCCCGCGGCTACCTGACCGGTTCCGGCCTCAAGGACTACCGGGAGACCGGTGAGGTCTGCGGGATCGAGCTGCCCCCGGGGCTCGTGGACGGCTCCCGGCTCGCCGAGCCGATCTTCACCCCGACCGGCAAGGCGGAGGTGGGCGAGCACGACCTCCCCATCACCTTCCAGGAGATGGCCGACGGGGTGGGCCACGCGGTGGCGGACCGGCTGCGCGAGCTGACCCTGGAGATCTACACCGCCGCCGAGCGGATCACCCGCGAGCGGGGGATCATCGTGGCGGACACCAAGGTGGAGTTCGGCCTGGACTCCTACCGCGGTGCGATCACCCTCGGGGACGAGGTCCTCACCCCGGACTCCTCCCGCTTCTGGGACGCCGAGACCTACGAGCCCGGCAAGGCCCAGCCCTCGTTCGACAAGCAGTACGTGCGGGACTGGCTGCGCTCGGACGAGTCCGGCTGGAACGGGACCGGCCCCGTGCCCCCGCTGCCGGAGCAGGTGGTGGAGCGGACCCGCGCGCGCTACGTCGAGGCGTTCGAGCGGCTCACCGGCCGCACCTTCGACCCGGACGGCAACTTCTTCGAGGTGGCCGGCCCGCTCGAGTACTGACGCCGGCGCCGGGCGGCGTCAGGCGCCGGGGGAGTCGGGCGTCCACAGGGCGCGGCCCATGTCCACGCGCACGAGGTGCCGGTCGTCCTCCCGCAGGGGAGTGCCCTCCTCGCGGTACCGGTCCCGGGCCTCGGCCTGCAGGTGGTCGGCGAGGGTGCCCTGCACGGTGACCACCCGCCACCACGGGAGGTCCTCGCCGGTGGGGTTGCGCGCCATGAGCGTGCCCACGAGGCGTGCGGAGCGGCACTCCGCGAGCTCCGCGACGTCCCGGTAGGACAGCACCCGGCCCGGCGGGATGGCGGCCACGACGTCCGCCACGCGCCGTGCCAGACCGGGGTCCGGCTCGGCGCGCTCGGTCACAGGGCTTCCCTGCGGTCCACCGGCAGGCACACGTCGAGGACCCACTGGCCGTCCGCGGCACCGCTCTCGGCGTGACCGCCCAGCAGGGAGACACGTTCCGTGATGCCCCGCAGGCCGAGCCCCGAGGACATCTCCGAGGAGTGGTCGCCCGTGCGCTGGGTGCTGCGCGGCATGGGGTTCGCCACGCGCAGGCACAGCTCGTGCTCGTCCGCCGTCACCTCGATCCGGCAGCGGGAGCCGGCCGGGGCGTACTTGATGATGTTGGTGACCGCCTCCTGCAGGATGCGGGCGGCCGTGCCGCGCACCGTGGTGGGCATGGCCTCGAGGTCGCCCGTGATGACCACCTCAGGCTCGAAGCGCAGGTCCCGCAGGCTCGCCGCGAGGGACGTGACCACGTGCTCCAGACTGCCGATGGCCAGGCCGGCCCCCGTGACGTCGCGGGGATGCTCCTCGTCGTTCTCGTTGCGCAGCAGACGCAGCAGCACCCGCAGCTCGTGCAGGGCCGAGCGCGCGGCACCCTCCACGGTTTCGAGGACCTGATGCAGCTCGCCGACGTCGCCGGAGCGGCGCCGGCTCATGGTCTGCATAGTGATGAGGGTGAGCTCGTGGGCGACGACGTCGTGCAGGTCGCGGGCCAACGCCTGCCGCTCGTCCTCCCGGAGCCGCACATTGAGGATCTCGAGGTCCCGGACCCGTTGCTCACTGCGTCGCCGCTGCTGCGCGAAGTAGCGCACGGCACCTCCGACGAGGGTCACCACGAGCAGGGGGATGAGCAGATTCCAGAAGACGGTCCCGTCGAACCCTCCCTCGCGGACCGACGCGGCCGCAACGATCCAGGCGAAGTAGACGAGGAGATGAACCCTGATGAACCGGTCCGTCGCAGTAGCCAGGACGGACACCGTCACCACGGCGGCGGCGATGATCGCGGCCCCGTTGTCGTGCAGGATCAGCGATGAGATCAAGCAGGAGATCGACGCCACGGACGCCCAGGTGGACCGCCATGCAACGAGACCGATGACGGCATATGACAGGACGCTGTCCACGGCGAACATGATCTCCAGAGGTGCAGAACCATTGAAGTTGCTGAGCAGATACCGCAGATCGTCCATCATGGTCACGAGGGCAAAAAGGACGAGCACCGCGGACAGCCACCAAGCAAGAGGCTCGGCGTGGAAGAACGAGGTCTTCTCGGCTGTGCGCGGTGCGCGTTCCAACGATGCAGTTACATTAGCCACACCTGAAGTGATACCTCATCGGCAGATCGCGGGCCACCAGCCACACACCACGTAACGCGGTGCGGCGTTCGCAGGGGCGATGGGGACGGCCACCAGGGTGGCGGCAACGAGCGTGGCGGCGATGGCGCTGTGGATCTTCTTCTTCATGGGGGGCTCCTTGGATCACGAGGACAGCACCGGATCGGGGGGTGGCGGCCGGGGTGGGGGAGAGATCTCCCGGCTGCCAGGGGGGCGTGCTGCCCTGGTGCATTCCATTTTGCCAACGTTAACCGAACGAACCTATCGACCTTTGTCCAGACCATTTGTGACTTTTGTCGATTATGACGTGTTGCACTTTGGGGGACATCGAAAAATAGACTGTGCGAGTGACTGAATGCAGAGTGCTCGTCGTGGACGATCAGCCGTTGATGCTGGAGGCCCTGAAGTCCTTCTTCTCCGCTGAGCCCGGGTTCGAGGTGATCGGGACGGCGTCCAACGGACGGGAGGCCGTCGACCGATGTCTGGCGATCGACCCGGACGTGGTGCTGATGGACATGAAGATGCCCGTGATGGACGGGATCGAGGCCACCCGGGAGATCACCTCGCGGAGCCCCCGATCCAAGGTGCTGGCCCTCACCACGTTCTCCACGCTGGAGTTCGTGGTGCCGGCTCTCCGGGCCGGTGCGGCCGGCTACCTCGTCAAGGACGCCCGGCCCGACGAGATCATCGACGCGGTGCACCAGGTGCTCAACAACGAGATCGCCCTCTCCCCGGCGATCGCCCGGGCGCTCGCCGACAACGTCATCTCCGTGCCGGATCAGCAGCAGCCGGCGCGTTCGGCGGACAGCGGGCTGCGCTCCCTGCTGACCGACCGGGAGATGGAGACCGTGACGCTCCTGGCGCAGGGTCTGAGCAACCGGGAGATCGCCGAGCAGATGCACGTCTCCGAGGGCAGCGTGAAGGCCTACCTCGGGCGGGTCTGTGAGAAGTTCGGCGTCCGCGACCGGGTGCAGGCGCTGATCAAGGCGTACCAGAGCGGGCTCGTGGATCCGCAGCTGCGCGATCTCTGAGTCACTGGCCCCCTCGACGGTCCCGGGTCCGGACGGAAGTCCAGGAGAGTTGTAGACGAAAGTGCATTCATCTGCATTAGCAAACCCGGCATAGTGATCAGTGCGAGCAGAGAAGAAAAGTCGGTGGATGAGTGAGAGACATCCCCACGGTGCACGGCCCAACCCCCCCCATGAGGCCGAGCTCCGGACCGGATGGTCCACCGACCTGCTCACGGTAGGGGGCCGCCCCGGGACAGTCCCCCCTGGACCCGGGATGTGGCCGCGCAAGGCCTGGATCACCTTGCACCCCCCCCCTCGGCCGATGGCCCCCTACCGTGCAACATCTGCTCCGCGGACCTCACCAACGAGAACGGCCCCACCGGAACCGGTGGGGCCGTTCTCGTGCGTCCGGCGCCTCTGCCGGGTCGATCCACCGGGCCCGGGGGCCCGAGCCCTCAGGGTCGTCCGGTCACGCCCGCCGGTCCTGCTCCTCCAGGGCGGCGGCGCTGTGGCCGAAGAACCAGGTGATGTGCTCCCGCAGCGCGGCGGCGGCGTCCTCGCCCCGGCGCTCCTGGAAGGCGCGCAGGATCTCGCGGTGCTGCTCCTGCAGGGTGCGGCGCACCTGCGGCCAGTCGTCCAGACCGGCGACGGTCTCCTGCACGTACCCGATGGTGGCCTGGCGCAGCGAGGCCATGATCGTCTCGACCACCACGTTGCCGGCCAGGGAGGCGAGCAGGATGTGGAACTGCGCGTCGTGGGCGTGGAAGTGCTCGTCCGGCAGGTCCGGGTCCTCCATGGCGGCCACGAGCTCCGCGGCGCGCCCGAGGGCCGCCGCCCGCCCCGGGGTCTCCGCCGCGGCGGACGCCTCGCGGGCGGACTGGGTCTCGAGCAGCAGCCGGGTCTGCACGAGGTCCCGCACCGGCAGCGACCGGTTGGCCACGTGCATCCGCAGCGCCCACCCGAGCGCGGCCGAGGGCTCCGCGATGACGATCGCCCCCGCGTTCGGCCCGGACCCGGTCGACGAGCGGACCAGTCCCATGGCGTCGAGGATCCGGATCGCCTCCCGCACCGAGGCGCGGGAGATGCCGAACTCCTCGGCCAGGTGGCGCTCCCCGGGCAGCTTGTCGCCCACCGAGATCTCGCCCGAGCGGAGGCGCTCCTCGAGCCAGTCGAGGACGACGGTGTACATGCGTGCGGCTGCGGGCACGGGGGGCTCCTCAGGGGATGGGCGGGACGCGGACCAGTCTAGGGAGGTGCGGGGACGCCCCGGGCACCACGCCCGCCGGCCGGAGCCAGGGGGCGTGGTGCCCGGGGGTGCCGCGGCGTGCCGGATCAGACGCGGCTCCGCTCCTCCAGGGGCGCGCCGACGCGCATCAGCCGGCGGGCGATGAGGGCCAGCCCGGCGGCGAGCAGGACCAGCATGGCGGTGCCCAGGTTGAGGCCCACGCCGTGGATGAAGAGGTACGCGACCGCGCCGCCCGCGAGGCAGTAGTAGGTGGTCACGATGATCGTCTTGCGCAGCAGGTCTCCCTCGCGCCCGAGCAGGCCCACGGTGGCGGAGGCCGCCACGATGTTGTGGATGGCGATCGGGTTGCCGCCGGCGCCGCCGATGGCCTGGGCGGCCACCACGAGCTCGGGTCGGTCGAGACCGATCGCGACGCCGGTGGAGAACTGGAACTGGGAGAACGTCAGGTTGGACACGGTGTTGGACCCGGCGATGAAGGCGCCCAGCGCGCCGATCCAGGGCGCGATCACGGGCCAGGAGCTGCCCGAGATCGCGGCGGCCCCCTCGGCGAGGGTGACCGGCATGCTGGAGAGCCCCGAGTCGTTGAGGGCCGGGCCGGACTGGATGAGCACGCGCACCAGGGGAACGGCGAAGAGCAGTGCGGCGGCGGTGCCCGCGAGCTGACCGGCCGAGACCTTGAGCGTCCTGCTGATCTCCCGGGAGCTCATCCGGTGCAGCAGGTAGGCGAAGGCCGAGGCGAGGATCAGCACGAAGCCGGGGAGGTAGAACGGCTGGACCGTGGTGCTGATCTCGGTGCCCAGGATGTTCTCGAAGGGGATCGCCAGGCCGGTCAGCCACTCCTTCAGCGGGGTGATGACGCGGGTGGCCACCAGCAGGCCCGCCATCAGGGCGTAGGGCGCCCACGCGCGGACCGTGCTCATGTGCGTGGACACGTCCGTGGCCTCGGCCGGCTCGATGGTGCCCATCCACCGGGCGGGCCAGTCCGCGCGGGGACCGAACTGGAAGGTGTCCTTCGGCATGAGGAAGCCCTTGCTGGAGGTGAACATCACCAGCACCAGGCCGAGGATCCCGCCGAACATCGAGGGGAACTCGGGGCCGAGGAAGCGTGCCACCAGCACGTAGGGGACGGTCATGGCCAGGGAGGCGTACACGGCGAAGGGCCAGACGGCCAGCCCGTCGCGGAAGCGCCGGTCGGGGCCGAAGAAGCCGGTGAGCAGGGTCACCAGGATCAGCGGGATCAGGATGCCGACGATGCCGTGCATGGCCGCCGTGTAGAAGCCGATCGAGTTGACGAACTCCGGCATGGTCACGCCCAGGACCTCGACGCGCTCGGCGACCGCCGGATCACCGCCCAGGCCGTTGGCGACACCCACGAGGATCGGGGTGCCGACCGCTCCGAAGCTCACGGGGGTGGACTGGACGATGAGTCCCACCATGACGGCGGCCATCGCGGGGAAACCCATGGCCAGCAGCAGCGGGGCCACGACCGCGGCCGTGGTGCCGAAGCCCGAGACGCCCTCGATGAAGGAGCCGAAGAGCCAGCCGATGATGATGGCCTGGATCCGCCGGTCGGCCGAGATGTTGTTGAATCCGGCCCGGATCGTGGCCATGGCCCCGCCCACGGTGAGGGTGGAGAGCAGCAGCAGGGCGCCGAAGACGATGTAGAGCATGGTGATGGCCACGATCAGGCCCTCGATGGTGGCGGCCAGCACTCCGGTGAAGCTCATCTGCCACACGGTCAGCGCCACCACGACGGCCGCGAGGTAGCCCACCGGCATCGCGAACTTCGCGGGCCAGCGGAAACCGGCCAGGAGCACGCCGACCAGGAGGAGGGGCAGCAGAGCCAGGAGGCTCAGCACAGCAAGACTGTCCACGGAGAGATCCTTTCTGGACCCGCCGCGACGGGGCGGGGCGGGGCGGGGCGACGGAAGAGGACGGGTGCGAGCGGGACGGCTCGGAGATCGGCACGACGCTATGGTCGGACCACAATGGTCTGACCACAAAGAGTACATGACGCAGATCACAATCCCAACCCCCTGACCGGCGAGAAGTCGGCGTTCTCGTCGTTCGTTGTGTCGCGCGTCTCACTCGTCTACTATGGTCAGACCACATGCGGCAGCTCGTCGTCGTCGACCCTGTCCCGTCCCCGGAGGTCCCATGAGAATCGCCCTGTTCGCCACGTGCATCGTGGACGCGATGTATCCGCGGGTCGCGCTGGCCACCGTACGGGTGCTCGAGCGGCTCGGCCACGAGGTGGTGTTCCCGCCCGGCCAGGGCTGCTGCTCCCAGATGCACGTCAACAGCGGCTACTTCGACGACGCCCTGCCCGTGGTCCGCAACCACGTGACGGCCTTCTCCGCCGCGGACTACGACGTCGCCGTGGCGCCGTCGGGCTCCTGCGTCGCCTCCCTGGGCCACCAGCAGCCGATGATCGCCCGCGCCGGCGGCGACGAGAACCTCGCCCGGGAGGCCGCGGCCGTCGCCGCCACCACCTACGAGCTCTCGCAGCTGCTGACCGACGTGCTCGGCGTGCGCGACGCGGCCGCGCAGCTCGGCTCCTGGTTCCCCCACCGGGTGACCTACCACCCGTCCTGCCACGGGATGCGGCTGCTGCGCCTGGGGGACCGGCAGAAGGACCTGGTCGCCTCGGTCGGGGACATCGACTTCGTCGAGCTGCCCGACGCCGAGGAGTGCTGCGGCTTCGGCGGGACCTTCTCCTTCAAGAACCCGGACGTCTCCGCCGCGATGGCCGAGGAGAAGATCGACAACATCGTCTCGACCGGAGCCGAGCTGTGCACCGGGGGAGACGCGTCCTGCCTGATGCACCTGGGCGGGGCCATGGCCCGCCGGGACTCCGGGCCGGGCACCGTCCACTTCGCCGAGATCCTCGCGTCCACCCGCGAGAACCCGCTCGAGGTCTCCGGGCCGGTCGAGCTGTCCATCCCGGGGCCGGGGGCGCGCCGCACGGCGCAGTCCTCGGCCCCCCGCACGACCGGAGGTGCTCGATGAGCCGCACGGCCCTGGGCATGCCCGCCGTCCGCCCCGTCCACGGCCAGGGGAACCTGCACGCGCAGACCGCGTTCCCCGCCGCGGCGAAGGCCGAGATGGGCAACACGCAGATGCGCGCCAACATCCGCCACGCCACCCACACGATCCGCGGCAAGCGCGCCGCGGTGGCGGGGGAGCTGCCCGACTGGGAGGAGCTGCGCTCCGCCGGCTCCGCGATCAAGGAGCAGGTCATGGCGAACCTGCCGCACCTGCTCGAGGAGTTCGAGCGCAACCTCACGGCCCGCGGCGGCACCGTGCACTGGGCGCGCGACGCCGAGGAGGCCAACCGGATCGTCACCGAGCTCGTGCAGGCCACCGGGTCCACCGACGTCATCAAGATCAAGTCCATGGCCACCCAGGAGATCGGCCTCGAGGAGCACCTGGCCGGCCACGGGATCACCGCCACGGAGACGGACCTGGCCGAGCTGATCGTCCAGCTGGGCCACGACAAGCCGTCCCACATCCTGGTCCCGGCGATCCACAAGAACCGGCACGAGATCCGCGACATCTTCCTCGCCGAGATGGCCGAGACCGACGAGACGCTCACGTCCGAGCCCCGGGACCTCGCCGAGGCCGCCCGCACCCACCTGCGGGAGAAGTTCCTCTCCACCTCCGTGGCGGTCTCCGGGGCGAACTTCGGCGTGGCCGAAACCGGGACGCTGACCGTGGTGGAGTCCGAGGGCAACGGCCGCATGTGCCTGACCCTGCCCGAGACCCTGATCACCGTGATGGGCATCGAGAAGATCGTGCCCACCTTCCAGGACCTCGAGGTGTTCCTGCAGCTGCTCCCGCGCTCCTCCACCGGGGAGCGGATGAACCCCTACACCTCGATGTGGACCGGCGTGACCCCGGGGGACGGCCCCCAGAACGTGCACGTGGTGCTCCTGGACAACGGCCGCACCGCGGTGCTCGACGACCCCGCCGGGCGCTCGGCGCTGCACTGCATCCGCTGCTCGGCGTGCCTGAACGTCTGCCCCGTCTACGAGCAGGCCGGCGGTCACGCCTACGGCTCCACCTACCCGGGGCCCATCGGGGCGATCCTCTCCCCGCAGCTGACCGGCATCACCTCCGAGCAGAACGCCTCCCTGCCCTACGCCTCCTCGCTGTGCGGGGCCTGCTACGACGTGTGCCCGGTGAAGATCAACATCCCCGAGATCCTCGTGCACCTGCGCGACGAGGACGTGCGCACCCAGCACGGCGAACGCTCCGACGACGGCGCCGCCGCGGCACCGGCCCGGACCCGGCGCCTGCCGCAGGCCCCGTCCGAGATGGACCTCATGATGAAGGGGGCGTCCTTCGTGATGTCCTCCGGCAAGCGCATGGCGCTCGCCGAGAAGGCCCTCCCGCTGGGCCGGGCCGTGGCGGGCAAGGACCGGGCGATCAGCTGGCTGCCCGGCACGGCCGGCGGCTGGACCGACGAGCGGGACATCCCCGCCCCGCCGAAGGAGTCCTTCCGCAACTGGTGGGCCAAGCACGCCGACGAGACGCAGCAGCGGGTGGCCGCCGACGGTGGCTCCGTCACCGACGGTGCGGACGCCACAGCCGGCGCCGCCGCCACGGCGGGCGCCGCCGGCGGCCCGCAGGACGGGCCCGCGGACGACACTCAGCACGACGGGGGAGAGCGATGACCGACGCCAGGACCGAGATCCTCAACCGGATCCGCGGGGCGCTGCACGACACGCCCGCGCCCGCACCGGCGGAGCGCAGCTACCGCCGCGCCTCGGACCGGCCGCACGAGGAGGTCGTCGAGATGCTCGAGGACCGGCTGGTCGACTACAAGGCCTCGGTGCACCACGAGACCCCCGCGTCCCTGCCGGGACGGATCGCCGAGCTGCTGGGCGCCTCCGCCCGCTACGTGGTGCCCGAGGGCCTGGACCGTGCCTGGCTGCCCGAGGAGTCCGGCATGCGGCGGGTCATCGTGGACCCCAACGACGCCCGGGCGGCCTCCGCGCTCGGGGTGCGGGAGCTCAACGCCGTGGACGCCGTGGTGACGTCCTCGACCGTCTCCTGCGCCGAGACCGGCACCATCTTCCTCACCGGTCGTCCGGACGAGGGCCGCCGGGCGATCAGCCTGGTCCCCGACCACCACATCTGCGTGGTGCCGCTGGACTCGGTGGTCGAGCTGATCCCCGAAGCCCTCGCCCTGGTGGAGCCCACGGCCCCGGTCACCATGATCTCCGGACCGTCCGCGACCTCGGACATCGAGCTCGAGCGGGTGGAGGGCGTGCACGGGCCCCGGAGGCTGGACGTGATCCTGCTCGGCTGAGCTCCCGCCCGCACCGCACGAGGGTCCTCCGCCGCGCAGCTGCGGCTCCGTACAGTGGACGTCGTCGGAAGTCACGAGCGGCCGGTCCGGGACCTCCCGAGGGAGGGGCCGGACCGGCCGCGGCACGGGAGGGGCAACGGTGAGACGGGTTCTGGGACGTCCTGTCGACGAGCAGACGCGGTGCGTGCACTACCGCACGCCGCTGGACGTGATCGCGATCAAGTTCTGGTGCTGCCGGGCGTACTACCCTTGTCATCTGTGCCACGAGGAGACCGCCGGCCACCCGGCGGCGCAGTGGCCGGTCGAGGAGCAGGACGCCGAGGCCGTGCTCTGCGGGGTCTGCGGCCACGAGCTCTCCGTGCGGGAGTACCTGGCGGTGGACGGCTGTCCGCGGTGCGCGGCACGGTTCAACCCGGGCTGCGCCCTGCACGCCGATCTGTACTTCGAGCCGGCACCCCGGGACTGAGACGTCCCGGGACCCAGGCGTCCCGGGGGTGGCGGCAGCGCCTCCGGGACGCACCGGGGCGCGGCAGCGGCCGCCCGCCGCTGAGCAGGACGAGGAGAGGACAGCTTCCACGGTGTCGATCAAGCATCCGCTGCGGGACCGGTCCCGCCGGGCGGAGCCCTCCGCCCCGCCGGGGACCCGGGCCTCGGAGATCCGGCTGACCGGGGTCACGGTCACCCGGGAGGGCCAGGACGTCCTGCGCGACGTCGACCTGTGCCTGGACGAACAGCGCATCGCGGTGATCGGGCTCAACGGGTCGGGCAAGTCCACCCTGGTGCGCCTGCTCAACGGGCTGCTGCTGCCCACCCGGGGCACCGTGCAGATCGGCGGGCTGTCCACCGCGACCGACGCCAAGCGCATCCGGCGCCAGGTGGGCTTCGTGTTCCAGAACCCGGAGAACCAGATCGTGATGCCGCTGGTGGCCGAGGACCTCGCCTTCGGGGCGAAGAACCTGGGCCTGCGCGGGGCCGAGCTCTCCGCCCGGGTGGACGGGGTGCTGGAGCGGCTGGGCATTCCCCACCTGGCCGAGCGGGAGTCCTACGCCCTGTCCGGGGGCGAGAAGCAGCTGGTGGCCCTGGCCTCGGTGCTGGTGATGGAGCCGTCCACGATCGTCTTCGACGAGCCGACGACCATGCTCGACCGGCGCAACCGGCGCCGGCTGCAGGCCACCATCGACGAGCTCGACCAGCGGGCCGTCGTGGTGACCCACGACCTGGAGCTGATCGGCGGCTACGACCGGGTGCTGGTGGTGCACGAGGGCCGGATCGCCTTCGACGGCGCCCCCGGACCGGCCGTCGCGTTCTACTGCGGGATCAGCGACTGATGGGCGCGGCCCGGCAGCAGGACGCCCCGACCGGCGCCGACCGGCCCCACGGCGCCCGGCCCCACGGCGCCCGGCCCCACGGCGCCCGGCCCCACGGCGCCCGGCCCCACGGCGCCGGTGGGTTCCACCATGCCGGGCCCACTGGTGTGCTCGCACGGATCCCGGCCGGTCCCAAGTTCGCGTTCCTGTTCGCCGCCAGCCTCGGCATCTACGCCGTGACCCACCTGGGCGTCCAGCTCGCAGTCTTCGGCCTGGCCGTGGCCGCCGCTTGGGCGACCCGCACCCCGGTCGCCCGCCTGGCGCGGCTGCTGGCCGGGCTGCTGCTCATCGTGGGGATCGTCTTCCTCACGCTGGGGTTCACCACGACCTGGGAGGCGGCGGCGGTGGCGTCCCTGCGGCTGCTGAGCCTGTGCCTGTTCGCCTGGGCCGTGAGCCTGTCCACCACGTTCGCCCAGATGCTGGCCCTGTTCGAGCGGCTGCTGGCCCCGACCCGGCACCTGGGGCTGAACCCGGCCCAGATGAGCCTGGCCCTGTCGATGACGATCCGGTTCATCCCGCAGATCCGCACCCAGTACCTCGAGGTCCGCGAGGCCCAGTTCGCCCGCGGGCTGCACAACAGCCCCGTGGCCGTGCTGGTGCCCCTGCTGGTGCGGACCCTCGAGTCGGCCCAGGAGATCGCCTCCGCCCTCGACGCCCGCTGCTACGACTCCGCGCCCCCACCACGGGCCGCGCCCCGGACCACCACCGACTGACCCCTGGCCCAACCCGACCGTTCCAGACGTCTCCGCCCCGCCTGCTCGAGCCCAGTCGCTCGTCCCCGATCGAAGGACCCCATGACCACCATGACCTCCCGGACCGCCGACAGCTCCCAGACCACCCAGAACACCGTCCTGGTGGCAGTGTTCGCCGCCCTCATCGCCGCCCTGGGCCTCGTGCCCCCGATCACGGTCGGCATCATCCCCGTGCCCATCACGCTGCAGACCCTCGGGGTGATGCTCGCCGGCGCCCTGCTCGGGCCGGTGCGCGGCATGCTCTCCGTCGTCGTCCTGCACGCCCTGGTGCTGGCCGGGCTGCCGCTGCTGGCCGGGGGCCGGGGCGGGCTCGGGGTGTTCCTCGGCCCGACCGGCGGCTACCTGGTGGGGTGGATCCCCGCGGCCCTGGTCATCGGGGCGCTGGTGCAGTACTGGGCGATCCGGCGCACCGGCAGGGCCGCCCGCTTCGCCGCGGTGCTGCTGAGCGTGGTCGTGGGCGGCATCGCGGTGATCTACGCCTTCGGGATCCCGTGGACGGCCGTGGTCACCGGGCTGCCGCTGTCCACCTCCGCGCTGGGCGCTCTCGTGTTCATTCCCGGGGACCTGCTCAAGGCGGTCGTGGCGACCCTGGCCGCGCTCAACGTCCACCGCAGCTACCGCCGGCTCCTGGGCGGGACGCCCACCGCCCGCTGACCACGGGGAAGCGCCACTCGCCGGCAACCGTCATGCACGACTCACTGCCGCACCCGCAGCGTGAGACCAGCACCGAGGACGAGAACATGCCCTTTCTGGACCGCCTGAACCGCTGGGCCGAGGAGCGCCCCCAGGAGCTCGCCGTCGCCTGCGGGAACGACCAGCTGACCTGGGGTGATCTGCACGCCGGGGCCGCGGCCCTGGCCGCCTCAGGCGAGCCCACGGGGATCCTGCGGCAGACCAACGGCACGGACTTCGCCGTCCGGTGGGCCGCCGGGGTGGCCGAGGAACGCGTGTGCGCCGTCCTGGACCCGTCCTGGCCGGAGGACATGACCGAGCAGGTGCGGGAGCGCTGCGCGGCGCGCCTCCCCGCCGATCCGGCCCCGGCGGAACTGCGCGACGGCGACCCCGCCTCGGCCTTCCTGATCGGCCTGACCTCGGGCACCACGGCTCTGCCCAAGGGTTTCCAGCGCAGCCGCGGCTCCTGGCGGCGCTCGTTCGAGGCGTCCGTCGAGCACTTCGGTCTGGGACCCGAGGACCGCGTGCTGGCCCCCGGCCCACTGGCGTCCAGCATGAACCTCTACGCCCTCACCGAGTGCCTGTACGCCGGGGCCGGCTTCGTGACCCTGCCGGGCTTCGACGTCGCCGCCGCCCACGCCGCGATCACCGGGCACGGGGTCACCCGCCTCGTGCTCGTGCCCACCGTGCTGCGCGTCCTCGCCGAGCGCGGCCTGGCCGCCGGTGCCGACGCGAGCGGTGTCACGGCGATCGTGTGCGCCGGGCAGAAGCTGGACCCCACCACGTTCGCGGCGGCCCGGCGCTGGGCCCCGCAGGCCACGATCTGGGAGTACTACGGTGCCGCCGAGCTCGGCTTCGTCGCCGCGCGCTGCCACCGCCCGGGCGAGCCCGCCGAGATGCCGGCCGAGGACTCCGGCACCGCGGTGGGGACGGCGTTCCCCGGCGTGGACGTGGCTGTCCTGGACGACGCCGGGAACCCCGTGCCGGAGGGCGTGACGGGCGCGATCGGTGTGCGCTCGGACCTGGTCTGCGACGGCTACCTCTGGGGCGACGACGGCCAGGGCTTCGGCCGGCTCGGCGGCCTGCACACGGTGCGGGACCAGGGCTTCCTCCGCAACGGGCAGCTGCACGTGCTGGGGCGGGCGGCGGAGATGATCAACACCGGCGGGCTCAACGTCTATCCGCACGAGGTCGAGGCAGCCCTGGCCCTGGTGCCCGGAGTGGGCGACATCGTCGTTGCCGGCCTTCCCGATGACGCCCGCGGTCAGCGGATCGTGGCCGGGATCCTCCCGGCCGACGCCGGGCCGGACCGGCGTCGGATCCGGGCCGGACTGGACGGGCGGCTGGCCCCGGCCAAGCGCCCGCAGCAGTACTGGGAGCTCCGGGAGCTGCCGGTGACCGCGAACGGCAAGCTCAGCCGCACGGTGTTCCGCGACTGGATCCTCGAAGGAGACGCCCGTGTCCGACCGCTCGGCTGATGCCCCCGTGCTGGTGCTGGGCCGGCGCACGCCCCTGGCGCGCGCCGGGACCCTGCTCGAGGGCGTGCCCGTCCACCGGCTGCTGGCCCCGGTGCTGCGCTCCCTGCTGGCGGACTCGGGCCTGGATCCCGCCCGGCTCGCCGACGTGGTCGTGGGCAACGCCGTGGGCGCCGGCGGCAACCTGGCCCGGCTCGCGGCCCTGGAGGCCGGTCTGCCGCTGTCCGTGCCGGGCCTGACGGTCGACCGGCAGTGCGGCTCGGGCCTGGACGCCGTGGTGCTGGCCTGCCGCTTCGCCCAGGCCGGGGCCGGCCGGGCCTTCCTCGCCGGCGGGGCGGAGAGCATCAGCACCGCACCGCTGCGCGGACGACGACGCGAGGACGGGGGAGTCGAGTTCTACCGCCGCGCCCAGTTCGCCCCGGAGCACCTGGGCGATCCCGACATGGGCGAGGCCGCCGAGACGGTCGCCCGCGAGCACAGTATCGACCGCGAGCGCCAGGACGCCTTCGCGCTGCGCAGCCACCGGCGGGCGCTGGCCGCCGCGGAGGCGGGGGCCTTCGAGGACGAGCTGGTGCCGGTCAACGGACCCCGTGGTGAGGTGCGGTCCGACAACGGCCCGCGCCGGGCGCTGAACGCCAAGCTGCTGGCACGCTTCCCGGCTGTGTTCGCGGCCGGCGGGACGGTCACGGCCGGGAACTCCTGCGGGGACGCCGACGGCGCGGCCGCCGTGCTCGTCACCGACCCGGCCACGGCCCGAGCTCTGGGCCGGCGGGACGGGCTCGTCTTCCGCGGTGCGGTGACGGTCGGGGTGGACCCGGCGCGGCTGGGCATCGGTGCCGCCGTGGCCGCCCGGCAGCTGCTGGCGGAGCAGGGCGTGGCGGTGGAGGAGCTGGCGGCGGCCGAGTTCAACGAGGCCTTCGCCGGACAGGTGCTGGCCTGCACGGACCTCCTCGGTCTCGACGAGGAGGTGCTCAACGCCGAGGGCGGCGCCCTGGCCCTGGGCCACGCCTACGGCGCCTCCGGGGCGGTGTCCGTGGTGCGCCTGCTGTCCCGGTCACGGGCCCTGCCCACCGGGAGCCTGCTGGTCGCGATGATCAGCTCGGCCGGCGGCATCGGCACGGCGGCCCTGTTCGAGAAGGTCGCGCTCTGACCGGAGCGGGTGCGCCGCGGAGGACACTCCGTGCCCTGACCGAGGTCGTGCATCCCGACCGGGACCGGTGGTCCCTGCTGGCCGCGTGCCGCTCAGCGCGAGCGCTGCGCCGCCGGGAGCTCCGCGTCGTCCAGGACGGGGTAGGACGGGCCGTGCTCGCCGAGCACGGTCACGCCGCGCCGCACGTTGTAGTACACGTCCCGCAGCGTCCAGCTGCGCAGGGCCGTGCGCTCGCGCCGCGGGACGGACTGCCGGCCCACGGTGGCGAACACGAAGAGCAGCGCCAGGAGGTAGAGTCCGCCGACCATGAGGAGCTCCTTCTCGCGACCATCGTCGCGTAAGGGTCTAAACTGTTGATGACACTCACGCTAGCCGTGGAAGGGATAAGTAGTCAAGTGCATTTTGCCTATGACACTGAAGACGTGCTCGAGTCCGACGTGGCGCTGATGAACACCGCGCCGGGGGCCTCTCGCTCCGGGGAGGACGAGCTGGTGACCACCGCGCAGCTGCGGGCCCTCCTCCTGGAGCATGGCTGGTCGGGGCGCTTCGACCGCGACGAGCACGAGCTGGCCGAGGTGCGCGAGGTCCGCGGCGAGCTGCGGCGGGTCTGGGCCCTGGACCGGGACGCCATGGTGGACGCGGTCAACGCCGTGCTCGACACCACCGAGCTCGCCCCGCACCTGGCCCGGCACGACGGGAAGGACTGGCACCTGCACGCCTCGCCCTCAGACGCGCCCCTGGCCGCCCGCCTGCGCCTGGAGACGGCGTTCGCCCTCGTGGATGTGATCCGTGCCGACGAGACGGACCGGCTGCGCGAGTGCGGGGCCGAGGACTGCGACGGGGTGCTCCTGGACCTCTCCCGCAACCGCTCCAAGCGCTTCTGCAGCCAGCGCTGCGCCAACCGCACCAACATGACCGCCTACCGCCGGCGCCAGGCCTCCGACACGGACACGGACGACCGCCTGGGCTCCGGCGCCGGGGCGTGAGCCGGCCCGTCTGACCGGCCGGTGCGGCGGGCGGAGCGTCGTCGTCGTTCGTCACGAACCGGGCCGCCGGGCGCCTATCTCCATGATTTTCTATCGAGTGCTTCCTAAGCTGACGGGGTGAAGGAATCCTCGCTCGTCGCCGTCGTGTTCGTCGCCGCCCTCGCCCTGGGCGGCGGCACCCTCGCCGCCCAGATCTCTTCCCAACCCGAGGAGGAGGTCCAGGCGGCGCCGCTTCCCTCGTGCACCGTCCTCGACCGGTCCGAGCTGGTTCCCGGGACCGGCGCCCTCTACGGCGTGAACCTCGACTGGGAGGACAAGCCGCTGGCCGACTACGCCGACCGGCTGGGGCACCGGCCCGCCGTGTCCGTGTCCTTCACGGGATTCCCCTACGACGAGCGCGGGCACGACCACCTGCGGATGGCGGCCGACCAGGCCCGGGCCGACGGCCGGATGCTGCTGCTGACCCTCGAGCCCGAGGGCGGGCTCGCCGAGGTCACCGTCGACGCCGTGCGGCAGCTGACCACCGACCTCGCGGCGATCAACGACTCCGGGGTGCCGGTGGTCGTGCGCTTCGCCCACGAGATGAACGGCTCCTGGTACGCCTGGGGCCACCAGCCGACCGCCTACGTGGAGGCCTATCGGCGGGTGGCGGAGGCGGTGCACGAGCACGCCCCCGGCTCGGCGATGATGTGGGCCCCGAACTACGGGGGCGGCTATCCCTTCGCCGGCGGGCAGCACGAGGCCGAGCCCGGCAGCGCCGACTTCGCGGGCCTCGACACCGACGGGGACGGCGCGCTGACCATGGCCGACGACCCGTACGCCCCCTACTACCCGGGGGACGACGCCGTGGACTGGGTGGGCATGTCCCTGTACCACTGGGGCGACCAGCACCCCTGGGGCGAGAACGAGCTGCCCGAGCCCGGCAAGTTCGCCGCCCAGCTCACCGGCGCCTACTCCGGCGCCGGCGGCGACGACCGCGCCGTCCCCGACTTCTACGCCGAGTACGGGCAGCGGCGCGGCAAGCCCGTGGCCATTCCGGAGACCGCCGCCCTGTACAACCCGGCGCAGGGTGGTGCGGACGAGCTGGCGATCAAGCAGGCGTGGTGGGGCCAGGTCTTCGACGAGTCGATTCCCCGGGACTTCCCGCAGCTGAAGATGATCAGCTGGTTCGAGTGGGACAAGCACGAGGTCGAGATCGACGGGCCGGTGGACTGGACGACCACCAACACTGCCGCCGTCCGGGACGCCTTCACCGCGGACCTGCCCGAGTGGCTGCACTGGGGCCCCGTGGAGAGCTGCACCCCGGCCGGTTCCTGACTCCCTGCGGTCAGAGCGCGGCAGGAGCACACTGGGTCCATGAGGATGATGCTGCTGACCGCGGGCACCCGCGGCGACGTGGAACCGTTCGCCGCCCTCGCCCGCTTCGCCGCCGGCCACGGCCACGACGTCCGCCTGGGCCTCCCCGACTCCTCGGGCGTGGACCTGTCCGGGCTGGACACCGTCAGTCTGGAGGTGGACTTCCACCGGCTGGTCCAGGAGCACGGGATCTCGCCGTGGACGGCCGTGCGGCACTTCCGCACCGAGGTGGGCCCCGGCATGCGCCGGATGCTGGCCGCGGCCGTGCGGGAGACGCTCGCGTTCGCGCCGGACGTGGTGGTTTACCACCCCAAGGTGCTCACGGCGCCCGCGGTGGCGCAGGCCCTCGGCGTCCCGCACGTGGTGGTGGAGGCCGTTCCCGTGCTCACCCCCACCCGGCGGTTCCCGGCGCCCGGCGTGGTGAACCGGGACCTCGGCCGGTTCAACCGCGCGACCTACGCGGTGGCCCGCGGCGCCGAGCGGATGTTCCGGCGGGACATCGACCGGGCCTGCGCCCAGCTGCCCGGCGGCCGGCCGACCGCCGTTCCCGCCCCGGCGGCCACCCTGCTGCCCATCAGCCCGCAGCTCCTGCCGCGCCCGGACGACTGGCCGGCTTCCGTGCACCTCACCGGGTCCTGGCACGCCGACGCCCCGGTGCCGGAGCCCGATCCCGCCGTGCGCGAGTTCCTGCGGGGCGGGCCCTACCTCGTGGCGACCTTCGGCTCCATGGCGTCGGGGGACCCGCTGGCTCGGGGGAGGGCGGTGGTGGAGAGCGCCCGTGTCCACGGTCTGCGGACGCTGCTGCTCACCGGGTGGGGCGGCCTGGCGCTGCCGGACGACCTCCGGAGAGACCTCCAGGGCGACGACGTGCTCGCCGTCCCCTCCCTGCCCCTCGACGCGGTGCTGCCGGGGGCCGCACTGGCCATCCACCACGGCGGGGCCGGGACCGTCCACACCGTGGCCCGCGCCGGCGTCCCGCACGTGGTGGTCCCGTTCCTGGCCGACCAGCCGTTCTGGGGCCGGCAGCTCCACAGCATCGGCCTGGCCGCCGCGCCCATCCCGCAGAAGAAGCTGACGGCCGAGCGGCTCACCACGGCGATCGGCGACGCCCTCGGATGCCGTCCCGCCGCCGAGCGGGTGGGCCTCGAGGTACGGAAGGAGCGCGGACTGGAGGCCGCACTGTCCGTGCTCACCTCCTGCTGAACCTCGGAAGCCACCCGCCCGGTGTAGTTTGCTTTTGAGAATGCACAACTGCCCGGTACCGAGCCCGGTGCACCGAGGGGCAAGGACACGCATGGACGGCAACGAGCGGGCAGAACGCGCCGCAGCAGTGGAGCGGTTGCGCGCCATGGCCCGCACCCAGGTGCGGGACGGAGCAGAGGGGGCTCAGGAGCTGGAGCATGCCCTTGCCTTCCTCGGGGAGCTCGACCTCCGGACGCTGCGGGAGATCGAGCGTGAGCTCGCCCGTCCGGACAGCATGATCGCCGGCCCGGCTGTGGGAACTCACGGGGGTCTCACCGCATTCCTGGGCACGCGCTACGCCGCGGCGTTCCCCGCGTCCCGATACCGCCCGAGCACACCGGTCCCGCAGATCCGGGCCCGCCTGCTGGACACCCTGGTGTTCCGGGAGATCCGGACAGCCCACGGCAGCACGATGTTCGACCGTTCCGTGCGAGGGGTCCAGGGCGCTCTGGGGCTGTCCCCGCGCGACAGTCTCGCGGAGACGGGCTTCCACGAGTACGGAGCGGCGGCCGTGTTCCTGCTGCTCGACGTCGCGGCGTCCTTCGCGACCGTGCAGCTCAGCAAGACCTCCGCCCACATCACCGCGTCCATGGGCTACTCCGGCATGGACGCCTACGCTGACGCCCTCGACGCCTGCCACTTCATGACCGCGGCCTTCGCCAAGCACCTCCTGCGGTCCCCACCGGATCCCGACAAGCTGGTGACCATGGCGGCGCGCGGGCGGCTGGACGGCTACGGCATCTCGCCCACGGATCTCGACGGCGACCGGCTGCGCACCGAACTCTCGAAGCTGAGGGACCGGCTTCCAGCGCTGAGCGCCCCGTACTCCTCGTGGGGACCCGCCGGGGACGCCGTCCGCCGTCAGCCCCCTGCCACCGCCGGACGGGAGGACGACGTGCGGCAGTCCTTCAGCGTCTCCCGGCGCCCGGGCCGTCCCCGGACTGCCGGCGAGGCCGAGCAGCACCACCTGTCCCGCAAGGACTGGTCCTGGTGGGTGCGCGGGCACCGGGCTCAGCTGGCGCCGGTGCTGGCGATTGCCGCGATCGCGATCTTCTGGTGGTCGGCGCGGGCGTCCGCACTGGAGCTCTCGGGCAGGCTCATCGTGCTCGCAGGCCTGATGGGCGCCATCGCCGGCGCCGCACTGGCCGCTCTCCTCGGTTCCCGGGCGCAGGCCTTCTTCCGGGCGGCCGAGGGGCTCAGTATGTACACGGTGCTGCAGGGTCGGCGCGACGCGCAGTTCCTGCGCGCCCTGCGGTCGCTGCGCCCGGACCTCTTCATCGGTGCCCGCCACGCTGGTTTTCCCCGGCTCGTCACCGTGGTGGTCGAGCGCAACGGCGTGTTGTTCCTGGGTCGCGGCGCGCGTCCTTCTGTGGTCGCGGCGTTCCACTGGTTGCACGTCCCGCGGATCACGGCGCCGGTGGATCCGCCCGCGACGCCCGGCTGGCGGGCGCACCGAGTGGCCTTCGAGATCCGCAGGGACGGGACCGAGGGGGCGCTCGGCCTTCCGCTCGAGCGGGCGAAGGTGGCCTGGACGCAGCACAGCTACCTCGAGAACAAACCGCTGGAGGCGGTGCTCTCACTCCTGCAGGGCTTGCGCCACACCTGGGCACTGCCCCCGCTCGGCGCACGCAATCATGGTGACAACGCGGACACCTCCGAGCGTCTGCGCCTGCTGAGCGGCGCCGACGAGCTGGCCGGAACCCATTGGGAGCAGGAGGCCCTCGACTGGGAGTTCGGCCCCCGCCCGCTGCTGGAGCTCGCAGGTGCCGCGGCGGCACGCCGGGAACAGGCCGTGCTGGGGGCGGTCGTCGTTCTCATGGCGCTCGGGTGCGTCCTCGTCCCGCCGGTGCTGTCCTGGGTCGTCAACTGATCTCGAAAGCTCAGCGGCCGAAGGGCCCAGCCACCTCCGACCGAGGATTGTCCTGTCACTGCACGAGAAATTAAACCGGTGCTTCTATGCGCTGTATTTCTCGAGAATTCCGGTCGGGGCTTTTCGAGCTGAGAGCCGTGAATTCCGCAATGACCGATTGACGTGCCACAACACCGGGGGAGTCGATTGCTCGGTTAGTCTCGGTCCCATACACGACCCCTGAGTGGGGGACAACTGCACATCCGGGCGTCAGCCGAAGCGCCCACGGACCGGAGGAGCGCCTTCGTGGAGCCCATGCTCGGATCAGCACCCCTCTGGTTGGTGCTCACCGCCGGTCTCGTCGGCGCTGCTGTGGGCTGGTCCCTGCCGCGAGTGGTCCTCCGCTACAGCCCTGTCACGGACGAGCCCGCCTCTGCGCCCTCCCGTTCACTGCTGGTGGTCGCCACGGCGGCGCTCTTCGTTCTCGTGGCCGCGTTCTTCGGGCTGAGCTGGCAGCTTCCGGCGTACTCGTTCTTCGCGGCGGTCGCGGTGGTCCTCACGGTGATCGACCTGCGCCACCACCTCCTGCCCAACGCTGTGGTCCTGCCGGCACTGGGCATCGGCTTCGTGCTGCTCGCGCTCGCCGCCACAGGCGAGAACGCTTGGGGCGCGCTGCTGCGCGCCGTGCTGGGCGCTCTCGTGCTGTTCGTCCTCTACCTCGCGCTCGCGCTCATCTCGCCGGCCGGGCTCGGCATGGGCGATGTGAAGCTCGCCGTCGTGCTGGGCCTGTTTCTCGGCTACCAGGGATGGGGAGCCCTCTTCGTCGGGGCGGTGCTGGCGTCGGTGGTCGGCATGGTGGTAGGGCTCGCCGTCCTGGCGTCTCGCCGAGGCGGTCTGCGCAGCGACGTCCCTTTCGGTCCGTCGATGCTCGCTGGCGCCCTGGCGGCCGTCGTCTGGGGCGAGCTACTGGCGCGGGAGTACCTCTTGCCGGGCCTCTACTGACGCCGTTCGGGGGACAAGCTCGCCCCAACTTTCGTCCATGCACGTGAATGCATCTCCCACTAGGCATTGCGTCGCTGTTTGACGTCCCCCAAAGTGCATGCGCTTGAATGCTTGTGACTTTGCTGGAGCAAAGTCTATTCTCGTTACAGGTCAGTAGCCCGGTACGGGGAGCCTCTTGCAGGCAGTGTCGGAATCAGCTGAAGACCCACTCCACCCTTTCTCCGCTTTGCTTAGGAGCTTTCTCATGCTGCCTCTTTTCATCACCCTCCAGGCCTTCTTCACCGACACCTTCGAGCGCATCGAGCGCAACGAGAAGGGCGCCACCGCCGTCGAGTACGGGATGCTCATCGGCATGATTTCCCTGCTCTTGGTTGGTGCACTCGTCCTGCTGGGCGGCGAGTTCACCGCTCTGGTCACCCGTATCGGTGACGCGATCAACCCGTAAGTCCGCCGTACTCGCTCCGCCGCGGTGACCCAAGTCCGGGTTGCCGCGGCGGAGTGCACTTCGGCCCCGAGGAGGGGGATATATGAGCCGTAATCGATCCGAGCGGGGGGCCGTGGCAGTCGAGTTTGCACTCGTTCTTCCGCTATTGCTCACGATCATTTTCGCAATCATCGAATTCGGCCATGCCTACAACCTGCAGATCAGCGTCACGCACGCTGCCCGTGAGGCAGCGCGAACTATGGCTGTCACGCAGGACTGGACAGAAGCCCAAAATGCAGCTCTCGCTTCTTCGCCCTCCCTGGTTCCGACGGACCTCCAGTTCCCGGCGGAACCGGCCTGCACGGCCGGTTTGCCTGTTGAGGTCACGCTCACCTACCCCCTATCTGGCCTGACGGGCTTGCTCCCGAGCGGAATCGATGTTGTAGGAACGGCGGCCATGCAATGCGGCGGATGATCGAACGGTTGTATCACGACGCCAAGGGCGGTATTTCCGTGATGGTGGCTCTGCTACTCGTGGTTCTGCTTGGTGCCGCAGCCATAGCTGTCGACGTCGGTGCCATGTACGCGGAGAGGGCCGAACTTCAGAATGGTGCTGATGCCGCGGCTCTAGCCATTGCTCAAGATTGTGCTGATGGATCGTGCCTCACCACGGACGCGACGGCCCAGCTGTACGCGAATACAAATGCTAAGGACAACGCGACGAACATCGCCGACGTCCAGCTCGCTTCGTCTTCCGTCACAGTCGACGTCACGAGCCAGGACGGGACTACCGGGGCGGGTTCCCTCGCCCTCTTCTTCGCCCCTGTCCTGGGAGTGGACGAGACAACGGTCGGAGCGACCGCCACGGCTGGTTGGAACATGTTCCCTGAAAGTGGCACCGCAGTTCTACCGCTGGCATTCTCGGCATGCGTGTTCAATGACGCTCCCGTTGGGGAGATACGCCTTTTTCAAACGCACGGAAACGGGATGCCCGAGCCGTGCGGTGAGGACGCACCTCCGGGAGCCTTCCAATGGCTGGATGATCCCCTCGGCAATTGCAGCGCATTCGTTACCATCGCCGACGCTGAACCAGCGCAGGCTAGCAGCGATCCCGGCAATGACATCTCGCAGGCATGCAAGGACCTCCTGCCCACGCTGATCGGCAAGGAGGTGCTGCTTCCTGTATATGAGGACACCGCCGGCTCGGGCCAAGCAGCCACCTACGACATCAAAGGCTGGGCGGGATTTATTTTGCGGGGTTGGCGGTTCCCCGGCTTTCACTATCCTCCGACGCCGATTCCTGGAACAGAATGCCCGGGGCCGGGTAGCTGCAAAGGGCTGATCGGCGAGTTCGTCGAGTTCGGTTCGCTCGGCGACGGGTTCACCGGAACCACTGATCCGGATGCCGACCTCGGCACTTCTATCGCCACCCTCACCAAGTAGCAGAACCAGCATCGCGAGATCGGAAAACCGTGAAAGTTCGTGTCATCGCCGCCGTCATGGCCGCAATTCTTGCCGTGGTCGGTGCGGTTCTCGTCTCCGGCTACGTCCGCACCGCCGACGCGCGTGCCCTGGAGGGCACGGAGACCAAAGAGGTCTTCGTGGTCGAGAACGAAGTAAGGGCCGAAATGCCCGTGGAGGAACTGACCGAGCACCTGCGCAAGCAGACGCTGCCCGTCTCCGCTTTGGCCGAGGACGCTGTGACGGACCTCGCCGAGTTCAAGGGCCGTGTCACTGCCGTCGAGCTCCGACCGGGCGAGCAGCTGCTGGGCAGCCGACTCGTCACCCTTAACTCCTTGCAGGAGCCCGGTCGTGTGGCGGTGCCCAAGGAGCTCCAGGAAGTCACCATCCAGGTGAGTGCCGATCGTGTGGTCGGTGGCCAGGTCAAGGCCGGCGACTTCGTGGGGGTGTTCGCCTCCTTCGACCAGGGTCCCGGGGACAAGCCCGCCACGGAGTTGGTGTTCCACCGGGTGCTCGTCACCAGCATCCAGGGCGCGCCGGTTGCCACTGAAGCGAGCGGCGAGGAGGAAGCCGCCCCCGGTGCGCCCCCGGTTCCTGAGGGGGCGATGCTCGTCACGCTCGCCCAGAACGCGGCTGACGCTGAGAAGACCGTCTTCGCGGCGGAGTTTGGCAGGATCTGGCTGTCGAACCAGCCCGTGGACGCCAAGTGGAACGACGACGGAGCCAGCATGGAGGACTTCTTCAAATGAGCAGATTCCTACTCGTCACCTCGGACGTGACGTTCGAGCAGCGCGTGCAGACGGCCATCGCCGGTCGGATTCCGGGTTCGGTGCAAACTATCTACAACTCCCAGTTGCCCGAGACCCCCGATGAACTTCTGCGCAAAGTGGTGGGCGAGCTGCCGGCGGTCCTCCTCTTGGGTCCCGGCGTTGATCCGGGCGCCGCACTTCGCCTGGCATCCGTGTTCGACGTCCAGCATCCCGAGATCAGCCTGGTCCTCGTCGCGGAGGCAGATCCTGCCCTCGCACTGGCGGCGATGCGAGCGGGGGTCCGGGACATCCTCGAGCCCCAGGCGGAGGCCGACGTCATCCGCGTGCTGCTCGAGCGGGCCTGTCACTCCGCCGATAGCCGGCGGCGTGGCCTGATTCCGGACTCATCCCTGGACGCTGCCCCGTCCAGCCTCGGCGGCCGGGTGATCGCCGTGACCTCCCCGAAGGGCGGCGTCGGCAAGACCACGGTGGCCACCAACCTGGCCGTCGGCCTCGGGAAGCTGGCGCCCATGTCGACGGTCCTCGTGGACCTGGACGTCCAGTTCGGTGACGTCGCCGCGGTGCTGAATCTCAGGCCGGAGCACACGCTCACGGACGCGGTGACGGGTGCGGCCGCGCAGGACACGATGGTGCTCAAGGCCTTCCTCAGCGTGCATCCCACCTCGATCTACGCCCTGTGCACGCCGGAGTCGCCGGCGGAGGCCGATCTCATCAACGCCGACCAGATCGGGCACATGCTGGACCAGCTGGCCAGCGAGTTCCAGTTCGTCGTCGTCGACACGGCGCCGGGTCTGGGTGAGCACACTCTGGCGGCGCTGGAGGCGGCCACCGACGTGGTGTTCCTCTCCGGCATGGACGTGCCCGGAGTGCGCGGGCTGCGCAAGGAGATCGACGTCCTCACCGAGCTGCAGATGCTGCCCGGTTCCCGGCACATCGTGGTCAACATGGCGGACCGCGCAAGCGGTCTCAGCGTGCAGGACATCGAGGCGACTGTCCGGACACCGGTGGACGTGGTGGTGCCCCGGTCCAAGGCGGTGACCTACTCCACCAACAAGGGCGAGCCCATCCTGCAGGAGGCCTCGCGGGACAAGGCCGCGAAAGCCCTCAATCAGCTGGTCGCCCGCTTCGATCCGGCCCGCTCCACCACACCTCGCAAGGCCCTGCATCGACGGGCGGTGCTCCAGTGAAGCTCTCCCAACGGCTCGACGCCGCCCGCGGAGTGCCCGCTCCACCGGTCGTCGAACCCGCTTCCACGACCGATGAGACCGGGAGCGAGGAGTTCGTGCCCACGTTCGTCGTGGAGAACCCCTCTGTCCCGGTCTCGGTGACCCCGGCATCTGATGCACTCGGCGCGCTCAAGGACCGCGTGGCCGAGGCACTGTTCGATCGCATCGGCAGCAGGCTCAACGACTCGGGATTGACCGAGGCTTCCCTGCAGGTCTACGCCCGCGAGGAACTTACCCAGATCGTCGACGCCGAACAGGTACCACTCACCGTCGAGGAACGGCAGCGCCTGGTCCGCGAGATCAGTGACGACGTCCTGGGGTTTGGCCCGCTGCAGCGGTTCCTGGACGACGAGTCCGTCACGGAGATCATGGTCAACGGAGCCGACCACATCTTCATTGAGCAGGGCGGCCGGGTCGGCCTGAGCAACGCGCAGTTCAAGTCCGAGGAGCACCTGCGCCAGGTCATCGAGAAGATCGTCTCGAAGGTGGGCCGTCGCATTGACGAGTCTTCACCGCTCGTGGACGCCCGTCTCGAGGACGGCTCCCGTGTCAACGCCGTCATTCCGCCCCTGGCGGTCAACGGCTCGTCGCTCACCATTCGCAAGTTCGCTGCCGACCCGCTCAAGGTCGCCGACCTAGTCCGGTTCGGGTCGATGTCGCCCGAGATGGCGGAGCTGCTCAACGCCTGCGTCAAGGCGCACTTGAACATTCTTATCTCGGGAGGCACGGGTACGGGCAAGACCACCCTGCTCAACGTCATGTCATCATTCATTCCCCACGACGAGCGGATCATCACCATCGAGGATGCCGTCGAGCTGCAGTTGCAGCAGGAGCACGTGGTGCGTCTGGAGAGCCGCCCGTCCAACATCGAGGGCAAGGGTGAGATCACCATCCGCGACCTCGTCAAGAACTCCCTCCGCATGCGTCCCGACCGCATCGTCGTCGGTGAGTGCCGCGGTGGAGAGGCGCTCGACATGCTCCAGGCCATGAACACCGGTCACGACGGATCGCTGTCCACCATCCACGCCAACTCGCCGCGGGACGTCATCGCCCGCCTCGAAACCCTCGTGCTCATGGCGGGCATGGATCTTCCCCTGCGGGCCGTCCGAGAACAAATCTCCTCGGCCATCGACGTCGTCGTCCAGCTGACGCGCCTGCGTGACGGTACCCGGCGTGTCACCCACATCACCGAGGTGCAGGGCATGGAAGGGGAGATCGTCACGCTCCAGGACGCCTTCGTCTTCGACTACAGCGCCGGTGTGGACGCCAACGGGCGGTTTCTGGGCAAGGCCATCCCCACCGGAGTGCGCCCCCGTTTCGTGGACCGGTTCGAGGACCTCGGCATCCACGTCTCACCGAAGGTCTTTGAAATGCCTGATGCGACGGCACCAGGGCGGGTGCGCTGATGGCGGTCGTGCTCGGGGCCTTCCTGTGCTTGATGGCCTTCTTGTTGCTGCTGTTCATCACGTTCAGCTCCTCCACGCCTCGGCTCCCGGTGGACCGGCGACGCCCATGGCGGGTCGACGAGGCTCCGCCGTCCGTGCTCAGCCGGGTCACCGGGATCACTACCAGCGCGATCGCGGACACACTGAACCGGCATGGTTGGACACGCTCCATCACTGACGCCCTGGACCGTGCTGGCTTGCGTCTCTCCCCGGCCGACTTCCTCGTGCTGGTGGGAGCCTCCGGACTGTTCTCCGCCATTCTCGGCTTCCTCATGGGGGGTCCGATGCTCGGCCTGTTGCTGCTGATCCTGGCGCCACTCGGCGGGAAGGTGTTCCTGGGATTGGCGGTCGGCAAGCGCCGGCGGGCTTTCGCTGACCAGCTCGACGACACTCTGCAGCTTCTCGCCGGCAGTCTGCGGGCCGGACACAGCCTCCTGCGCGCCGTGGACGCAGTCTCTCGTGAGGCACAGGCCCCGGCCAGCGAGGAGTTGGCCCGAGTTGTCAACCAGACTCGTCTCGGTCGCGACCTCAACAGCGCCCTAAACGAGACGGCTGAACGGATGGGCAACGAGGACTTCAGCTGGGTTTCGCAGGCCATCGGCATACACCGGGAGGTGGGCGGTGACCTCGCTGAGGTCCTCGACCAGGTCGGCCACACCATCAGAGAACGCAATCAGATCCGCCGCCAGGTCAAAGCACTGAGCGCCGAGGGGAAGATGTCCGCCTACATCCTCATAGCGCTACCGATATTGGTCCCTGGGGCGATGAGCGTGATGAATCCGGCCTTCATCACACCTATGTTTCAGAATCCCATCGGATGGGGTCTGCTGGCCCTCGCCGTCATCATGCTCGTCGTCGGCGGGCTGTGGATGCGCAAGATCGTCAGCTTCAAATTCTAGACCGTTCCCTCGCCGCCCAGCTTCAGGAGTAATCACGTGGCCCCGATCCTCACCTTTGCCGCTGTGGTTTTCGGCGCCGCGCTGGCGCTGGCCCTGTGGGCGGTGTTCAACACCACCGGCGCGTCCGCACGCCAAGTGCGGGCCAATCTGTCCCGCGGTTTCAGCGCCGAGATCGCCGCTGTCGGTGGACCTGCTCGGCCCACCTTGGGCAGTCTGCACCGTTTGACGACGCCGAAGGGTGTGGCCCGGCTCGACCGCCTGCACGCGCTGGCCGGCCGCCCGGCGGCCTGGCCTCTCTCTCGGTTGCTCGCAGCCAAGCCGCTCCTGGCGGGCGTCGGACTGGTTCTCGGTGTGCTACTCCTGGCCGGCAACGCCAGTGGCAGGATGCTCGCACTCGTCATCGTGGTCACTGCGGTGGCTTACTTCGTGCCTGATCTCCTCCTCTACAGCCGCGGCATCGAACGCCAAAGAGCGATCGGGCTGGAGCTGCCCGACACGCTGGACCAGATGCTGATCGCGGTGGAGGCCGGACTCGGCTTCGAGTCTGCGATGTCACGAGCGGGCGAGAACGGCAAGGGCCCGCTGGCCGAGGAGCTCCAGCGCACCCTAGGAGACATGCGAGTCGGCGTGCCCCGCAAGGACGCCTATCTCGCGCTCGAGGAGCGGACCAACGTGCCAGATCTGCGGAACTTCACCCGTGCTGTGGTTCAAGCTGACGTCTACGGCATTTCCATCAGCTCGGTGCTCCGGACCCAGGCGTCGGAGATGCGCATGAAGCGCAAGCAGCGGGCCGAGGAGCAGGCCATGAAAATCCCCGTCAAGATCACCGTCCCCCTCATGCTGCTCATCCTGCCAGTGCTTTTGCTTATGATCATGGGCCCGGTGGTGCTCAACGCGATGGAGCAGTTCTAGCACCGGCACATGGACGCGACTCGTGCGTCGTCGTCACGACATGCGGAAGGCCCCGGACCGACTGGTCCGGGGCCTTCCGCTGGTGGTCGGGATGACAGGATTTGAACCTGCGACCTCGTCGTCCCGAACGACGCGCGCTACCAAGCTGCGCCACATCCCGTGAAGCATCCGGTCTCGGCCGGAAACAACTGCTCCATCATAGCCATCTGGCCGGGCGCGTGGGAAATCGGGGTTCTGTGACCGTGTCGGCTCCGGGTGGTGCCCCCCAACTAGTGGACAAAAGTTATTGACCGGTCGGTAACCCATTTGTGAGCATGTGCAAATCCGAGTCATCCCTCGATGACTGTGAACCGCGTCACGGCCGGGCTACCTCCCGGCCGCCGCTCACCTGGAGGTTCCATGCCCGTCCGCAAGCCCAGCCACTGGATCACCGCGGCCGCCCTGGCCGGCGCCCTGACCCTCACGGCGACCAGTGCCGTCGCGGCCCCCACCCGCGACACCAGCAACAACAACACCACCCACAAGATCACCCAGGCCGTCTCCCAGCAGAAGCTCACGGAGCACCTGAACGCCTTCCAGTCGATCGCGGAGGCCAACGACGGCAACCGCGCCTCCGGCACCTCCGGCTACCAGGCCAGCGTCGACTACGTGGTCGAGAGGCTGCGCGCCGCCGGCTACACCCCGGAGGTCCAGGCGTTCGACTTCCCGTTCTTCCAGGAGCGCACTCCCGCCACGGTCGCCGCGGACGGCACGCAGCTCGCCGCCGGGGACTTCGCGGTGATGACCTACTCCGGCGCGGGCACCGTCACCGGCGCGGTGCAGGCCGTCGACACCACCGGAGCCCGGGTGGGCAGCACCAGCGGCTGCGAGGCGAGCGACTTCGCCGACTTCGAGGCGGGCAGCGTGGCTCTCCTGCAGCGTGGCACCTGCTCCTTCGCGATCAAGGCCGCCAACGCGGAGGCCGCCGGCGCCAGCGCCGTGCTGATCTTCAACACGGGCCTGCCGAACGCGGAGGACGCCGTCGCCGGCACCCTGGGCTCCCCGGAGGCCACGTCCCTGCCGGTGGTCGGGCTCAGCTACCAGGCCGGCGTGGACCTGCTGGACGCCGCCGAGGTCACGGTCGCCACGGACACCGTCTCGGCGACGCGGACCACCTACAACGTCCTCGCCGAGACCGGCTCGGGCGACCCCGAGAACACGGTGATGGTCGGCGCGCACCTGGACGGCGTGCTCGAGGGCGCGGGCATCAGCGACAACGGCACCGGGTCGGCCGGCATCTTGGCCATCGCGGAGGCGATGGCCAAGACGAAGACCGAGAACACCGTGCGCTTCGCCTGGTGGGGCGCGGAGGAGCTCGGCCTGCTGGGCGCCGAGCACTACGTGACCGATCTGCGGGAGAACGACCCCGAGGCGTTCGAGGACATCGCGATGTACCTGAACTTCGACATGATCGGCTCCCCGAACTACGGGCGCTTCGTCTACGACGGCGACGCCTCCACCTTCGACCCGGGCGACACGAACGTCCCCGAGGGCTCCGCGGCGATCGAGGCGGCGTTCCACGAGCACTTCGCCTCGGTGGGGCTGGCCTCCGGCGACACCGAGTTCAGCGGCCGCAGCGACTACGGGCCGTTCATCGAGGCCGACATCCCCTCCGGCGGCCTCTTCACGGGCGCCGAGGGCGTGAAGACCGAGGAGCAGGCCGAGCTGTTCGGCGGCCAGGCCGGTGTCGCCTACGACTCCTGCTACCACTCCGCGTGCGACGACATCTCGAACGTGAACCTCCAGGGCATGGAGGAGATGTCCGACGCCGCCGCGGCCGTCGTCCTGCGCTACGCGATGTCCACCCACGACGTCAACGGCGAGGGCAAGCCCTACCAGCAGAAGGGCAAGGGCGCCGTCGGCCACCCGAAGGGCGACGACCGCGGCCACGGCCCGCACTCCGAGCACGGTCGCGGACACGGACACGGGCACGGCCACGACAAGGCGGCCGCCTGACGTTCCCGAGGCCCAGTGAACGGCCCCGCCCCCGGCAGTTCGTGCCGGGGGCGGGGCCGTTCGCTGCGCCACAATCCGTCCAACCGTTGTGCCGCTGACGTGCAGTTGAGATTCTGGGCACAGGGCTCCACCAGCACGATGGAGCCGACCCCACGGTCGAGCCCCCGATCGGCCCCTGTCCCGGGAGATCTCATGCGTCACCGCACCCACCACCACCGGACCGTGGCCGCCGCCACCCCGACCGCCACGGGGTGGTCCCGGTGACCGCGGCGGGCGTGCCCGTCGGGAAGGTGCTGGAGCACCTCGAGGTGTTCCAGGCCATCGCCAACGCGAACAACGCCAACCGTGCCTCGGGCACGTCCGGCTACCGGGGCAGCGTGGACTACGTGGTCGGCCGGTTGCGGGCGGCCGGCTACGCCCCGCAGGTCCAGAAGTTCACCTTCCCCTTCTTCCAGGAGACCGCCCCGGCCACGGTCAGCGCGGGCGGACGGCAGCTTCCCGCGACCGACGTGGCGGTCATGACCTACTCCGGCTCCGGGACCGTGACGGCGCCGGTGCAGGCCGTGGGGACGACCGGCGAGAAGGCCGCGAGCACCAGCGGGTGCGAGGCCGGGGACTTCGCCGACTTCGTGCCGGGGAACATCGCGCTGCTCCAGCGGGGCACGTGCGCCTTCGGGGTGAAGGCCGCCAACGCTCAGGCCGCCGGGGCCTCCGCGGTGCTGATCTTCAACACCGGACTGGCCGGGGCCGAGGACGCGGTCGCCGGCACCCTGGGCGAACCCGGCGGGGTGACCGTCCCCGTGGTCGGCCTGAGCTACGCGGCCGGCGTGGCCCTGCTGGGCGGGGGCGAGGTGACGGTCAGCACGCAGACCGTCTCCGAGAGCCGGGAGACGTTCAACGTCCTCGCCGAGACGGGCTCCGGCGACGGGCAGCGCACGGTCATGGTCGGCGCCCACCTGGACAGCGTCCCGGAGGGCCCCGGGATCAACGACAACGCGTCCGGATCCGCGGGCATCCTGGCCATCGCCGAGGCGCTCGCGGGCACGGAGACCGCCAACCCGGTGCGCTTCGCCTGGTGGGGCGCGGAGGAGTTCGGCCTGCTCGGGTCCCGCCACTACGTCACGGACCTCAAGACCAACGACGCCGGGACGCTCGGGAACATCGCGTTGTACCTGAACTTCGACATGATCGGCTCCCCGAACCACGGGCGCTTCGTCTACGACGGCGACGCCTCGGCGTTCGGCCCGGAGGGCGGCTCGGTGCCCGCCCCGGCCGGCTCGGCCGCGATCGAGGCGGCCTTCCACGAGCACTTCGGCTCCGTGGGCCTGGCTTCCGGCGAGACCGAGTTCAGCGGCCGCAGCGACTACGGCCCGTTCATCGCCGAGGGCATCGCCTCCGGCGGTCTGTTCACCGGCGCCGAGGGGATCAAGACCGTGGAGCAGGCGGCCCTGTTCGGCGGCCGGGCCGGCATCGGCTACGACTTCTGCTACCACGCGTCCTGCGACGACCTCAGCAACGTCGACCTCCGGACGCTGGAGGAGATGACCGGTGCGGCCTCCGCCGTCGTCCTGCGCTTCGCGAACTCCACCGAGGACCTCGAGACGGAGGGCCGGCGGCTGCTCGGCATCGTGGCGCCCGTTCCCCCCGCCGCTGTCGACCAGGGCCGCGGCCCCAGCAACGCCGCCGCGCAGAGGCAGGCCGAGTGAGGCGGCCGCACTGAGGCCGATGCGGTTCCCGGCGCCACAATCCGTCCGGTCATTGTGCCTCTGACCTGGAGCTGAGATCCTGTGCGCAGGACTCCACCCGCCCGATGGGGCCCATGACGGACACGGTCGAGCCCCCGATCGGCCTCAGGCCCCGGGAGGACCCATGCCGCACCCCACACCCCGCCGATGGACCGTGGCCGCGGCCCTGGCCGGCACCCTCGCGCTCACCGTGCCGAGCGCCGTCGCGGCGGCGCCGCGGGAGGCCGGCGACGCCGGAGCGCTCGCCCCGACCGCCGCGGCCGTGCCCGTGCAGCAGGTGCTGGACCACCTCGAGGTGTTCCAGGCCGTCGCCCACGCCAACGGCGGCAACCGGGCCTCGGGCACCCCGGGCTACCGGGGCAGCGCGGACTACGTGGTCGGCCGGCTGCGCGCCGCCGGCTACGCCCCGCGGGTCCAGAGCTTCTCCTTCCCGTTCTTCCAGGAGGTCGTCCCGACCACCGTGGCCGTGCCCGGCCCGGACGGTGTCCCGCGGACCCTGACCGCGGCGGAGGCGGCCGTCATGGTCTACTCCGGGTCCGGCACGGTGACCGCCCCGGTGCAGGCTGTGGACACCACCGGCGCCCCGGCGGCGAGCACCAGCGGCTGCGAGGCCGAGGACTTCGCCGGCTTCACGGCGGGCAGCGTCGCCCTGCTCCAGCGGGGCACATGCACCTTCGGGGTGAAGGCCGCCAACGCCCAGGCCGCCGGGGCGTCCGCGGTGTTGATCTTCAACACCGGTCTCCCCGGCGAGGAGGGCGTGGTCGCCGGAACGCTCGGGGAGCCCGGCGCCACGACCCTCCCGGTGGTCGGGCTCAGCCACGCGGCCGGGACCGCCCTGCTCGGCGGGGGCGAGGTGACCGTGACGGCGCAGACCGTCTCCGAGAACCGCGAGACCGTCAATGTTCTCGCCGAGACGGGCCCCGGCGATCCCGGGAGCACGGTGATGGTCGGCGCCCACCTGGACAGCGTCCCCGAGAGCGCGGGCATCAACGACAACGGCTCGGGCTCCGCGGGGAGCCTGGCGATCGCAGAAGCGCTCGCGGGCACGGAGACCGCCAACACCGTGCGCTTCGCCTGGTGGGGCGCGGAGGAGTTCGGCCTGCGCGGCTCCCAGCACTACGTCGCGGACCTGAAGGCCAACGACCCCGCCGCGCTGGAGGACATCGCGCTGTACCTGAACTTCGACATGATCGGCTCCCCGAATCACGGGCGCTTCGTCTACGACGGCGACCACTCCGCGTTCCCGCCCGTGCAGGGCCCAGAAGGCCCCGTGATCGCCCCGGCGGGCTCGGCCGCGATCGAGGCGGCCTTCCACGAGCACTTCGGCTCCGTGGGCCTGGCCTCCGGTGAGACCGAGTTCAACGGCCGCAGCGACTACGGCCCGTTCATCGCCGAGGGCGTCCCCTCCGGCGGTCTGTTCACCGGCGCCGAGGGGATCAAGACCGCGGAGCAGGCCGCGCTGTTCGGCGGCCGGGCCGGAGTCGCCTACGACTTCTGCTACCACGGCGCGTGCGACGACCTCGCCAACGTCGACGCCCGGGGGCTGGGCGAGATGACCGACGCGGCGGCAGCCGTGATCCAGCGCTTCGCGGCCTCCACCCGGGACGTCGACGGAGCGGGGGCGGACGAGAGCGTGCAGCAGGACGGGCGCGGGCTCCCGCTCGGTCCGGCCACCGTGGACCAGGGGAGCGGCCCGCGCAGCGCCGCCGCGGAGGCGCAGTCGGAGTGAGGCGCAGCCGGAGTGAGGCCGGCCGAGTGCGACCGGCGGGGTGAGCGGAAGGAGTCAATGTCCCTCTGACCAGGGATTTCCCTCCGCAACTTCGCTGTCGGCCGGGCCGGTGGGTGTTCCACACTGGAGGGATGACCTCCCTCCGGACCACCTGCGCCGCCCTGACCGTCGTCCTCCTGGCGGGCGCCGGCCCCGCGGCGGCCGAGGCCCCCGTGGACTCCCCGCAGGAGTGGACGCAGTACCGGCTCACCTCCGAGAAGAACCCCGTGATCGAGACGGACGGCTCGGTCGTCCCCGCCGAGGACGGCTTCGAGCTGCCCGACGAGGTGCGCGCCACGCCCGTGGTCGTGGGGGACCGGCTGTACGTGGGCACGCACGGCAGCGGCACCCTGCACGCCTTCGACCTCGCCACCGGAGAGCAGCTCTGGCAGGCCCAGGCCCCGAACTGGATCCACTCGGAGATGCTCGTCTCCGAGGGCACCGTCTACGTCGGCTACGGGGACCGCGGCCAGGAGCGCGGGGACGGGCTGCGCGGCGACGGCCCCGGCGGGGTGCTGGCCCTGGACGCCGAGACCGGTGAGCAGAAGTGGGAGTACCCGGTGGACGCCCACGTCATGCCGACCCCCGTGCTGCACGACGGCCGCCTCCACGCCGCGACCGGCGACCGGCACCTGCACGTGATCGACGCCGGGACCGGGGAAGGCCTCGAGCGGGTCGACGTCGGGGCCGTCATGAGCATGTCCGCCCCGGCCGCCGCCGACGGCATGCTCTACACCGGGGCGTTCGACGGCGGCCCACGGGTGGTCGGCTACGACATGGACGCCCGCGAGACCGCCTGGACCACCGAGCTCCCCGAGGCGGGGTCGGGCCTCGACGACGTCCCGCCCGCGGTCTCCGACGGCATCGTGGTCACGACCTCCCACCGGGACATCGTGCCCGCCGAGCAGCTCGAGCACTGGGCCCACGCCCTCTCGGCCGACACCGGCGAGGTGCTCTGGGAACTCCGCCTCGGCGACGGCCCGTTCGTGCCCAACAACAAGTCCGGGGCCCCGACCGTCGCGGACGGCGTGGTCTACGTGGGCAGCCCCACCACCGGGACGCTCTACGCCCTGGACCTCCGGACGGGCGAGGAGCTGTGGAGCCACGACTCCGGCTCCGTCAAGGCCGCCCCCGTGGTGGTCGGCGGGCACGTGGTGTACACGACCACCCAGGGAGAGATCGGCGCGCTCGACGCCGGCACGGGGGCGCTCGTGGGCAGCGAGCAGCTCTCCGACGAGCCGTTGGCCCCCGCCGGGCCGATCGTCGTCGACGACGTGCTGCTGGTGCCCGGCCAGGACGGCATGGTCCACACCCTGGCGCTCGCCGAGCTGACCGGGAGCGCCGGCGACGAGCCGGCCGCCGGCGCGGACGGCACCGACGGCACCGACGAAGCCGGCGACGAGGCGGCCGGCGCCGGCGCAGCGGCGGACACCGGTGCGCCGGGCGGCGGTCTGCTCGGCCCGGCGCTCACCGGTCTGCTCGGCGCCGGCCTGCTCGGCGCGCTCGCGGTGCTCCTCGTGCGCCGCCGCCACGCCGCCCATTGATCCCCCGGCCACCGGGTGGGAGGGTGAGGCCATGACTCCTCCCCGGACCCCCGACCCCGCCGCGCCGACCCGGCGCGGCGTCCTGTTCGACGTCGACGGCACCCTCATCGACTCGAGCTACCTGCACACCGTCGCCTGGTGGCACGCCTTCAACCAGGCCGGTCACGACGTCCCCATGCACCGCATCCACCGGCTCATCGGCATGGGCTCGGAGCAGCTGATCGACGAGCTGCTGCCCGCGGACCGGGACCGGGACGGGGACGACGCCATCGGCGCGGCCCACGGGGCCCTGTTCTCCGTGCACTGGCCGGGGCTCAAGCCCACCCGCGGCGCCGCGGAGCTGCTGCGCCGCTGCACCGACGCGGGGCTCGTGGTGGTGCTGGCGTCGTCGTCGAACGTCACCGAGGTGGCCGCCATGCGGGAGACCCTCGGCTCGGACGACCTGCTCACGGCGGTCACGACCGCCACGGACGCCGAGCACAGCAAGCCCGCCCCGGACATCTTCGCCGCGGCCCTGGAGGCCGGGAACCTGCGCCCCGAGGACGCGATCGTGGTGGGGGACGCCCGCTGGGACGTCGAGTCCGCGTGGAAGCTCGGTCTCGACGCCGTGTGCCTGACCAGCGGCGGGATCAGCGAGGCGGAGCTGCGCGAGGCCGGGGCCGTGGCCGTCTATGCGGACCCGCAGGCCCTCCTGGACGACTTCGAGAACAGCCCGCTGGGTCGGCTCGTCCCGGCGGGCTGAGCGCCCCCGCCGGCTCCCGCGCGGACCGCGCCGCGCACCACCGTGAACGAAAGGCCCCGGAATGACCACCGACGACAGACCCGTCCTCGTGTTCGACGTGAACGAGACCCTCTCCGACATGCGCCCCCTTCGCCACGCCTTCGAGGAGGTCGGGGTGCCGGGGGAGCTGGCGGCCACGTGGTTCGCCTCCGTCCTGCGGGAGGGCTTCGCGCTGGCCGTCCACGGAGAGGCCCAGCCGTTCGCCGTGCTGGGGCAGGAGACGGCGCGCACGCTCTTCACCCTGCATCCGCCGGCCGGGGACGTGGAGGACGCCGTGGCCCGGGTCCTGGACGCCGTGCAGCGGCTGCCCCTGCACGCGGACGTCCCGGACGGGGTGCGCTCCCTGGCCGAGGCCGGGTTCCGGCTCACGGCACTCACCAACGGCTCCGCGACCACCGCCGAGGGCCTGCTCGAGCGCGGGGGCGTGCGGCAGCACTTCGAGCACGTCTGCTCCGTCGAGGAGGCCCCCTGCTGGAAGCCGGCGTCCGAGGCCTACACCTGGGCGAGCGGGGCCTGGGGGGTGCCGCCGGAGCAGATGCTCATGGTCGCGGTGCACCCCTGGGACCTGCACGGCGCCGCCCGGGCGGGGCTGCGCACGGCCTGGATCGACCGGCACGGCTCGCCCTGGCCGGGGTACGCGCGCACCCCGGACCTCAGGGTGTCCGGGGTGCGGGAGCTCGCCGCGCGGCTGGTGGCCGGCGGCGGCGAGCTGACGGCCTGACGGCTCAGCTCACAGCTTGACGACCATCTTGCCGGTGTTGGCCCCGGCGAGCAGGTCGATGAACGCCTGCGGGGCGTCGTCCAGCCCCTCGCGCACGGTCTCGTCCCACCGGATCTCGCCGGCCGCCAGCCAGCCGGCCATCTTCTCGCGGAACTCCGGGCCCAGGTCCTGGTGACCGCTCACCAGGAAGCCCTGCAGGCTCAGCTGCTTGCCGATCGCCAGCGCCAGGTTCCGCGGCGCCGCCGGGGGCTCGGTCGCGTTGTACTGCGAGATCGCCCCGCACAGGCACACGCGGCCGTGGACGTTCAGCGCGGAGATCGCGGCCTCGAGGTGCTCGCCGCCCACGTTGTCGAAGTAGACGTCGATGCCCTCGGGCGCCGCGCGCCGCAGCTGGGGGAGCACCGGGCCGTCGTGGTAGTCGAAGGCGGCGTCGAAGCCGAGCTCCAGCAGGCGGGCGACCTTCTCGGGGGAGCCGGCGCTGCCGATCACGCGGGCGGCGCCGCTGAGCTTCGCGATCTGGCCGACGAGCGAGCCCACGGCCCCGGCGGCGCCGGAGACGAAAACCGTGTCCCCGGGCCGGAACCGTGCGGCCGCCATGAGGCCGGCGTACGCGGTGAGCCCCGGCATGCCGAGCACCCCCAGGTAAGCCGACTCCGGGGCGAGGGCGGGGTCCACCACGGTGGCGGAGGCGGCCTCGACGAGCGCGTGCTCCCGCCAGCCGGCCCCGTGCAGCACCGTGGCGCCCACGGGCAGCTCGGGCGCGGAGGAGGCGATGACCTCGCCCACGGCGCCGCCGTCGAGCGGGCGGTCCACCTGGAACGGCGGGACGTAGGACTTCACGTCGTTCATCCGGCCGCGCATGTACGGGTCCACGGACATCCAGCGGTTGGCGACCACGACCTGGCCGGGGCCGGGCGCGGGCAGCGCGGCCTCCTCGAGCCGGAAGTTCTCGGGCGTGGGGGTGCCGTCGGGGCGGGAGGCGAGCACGACCTGGCGGGTGCTGGTGGGGGAAGTCATCGGTTCTCCTGGGGGTCGAGGGAAAGGGGGTGGGGGAGCGGGGGTCAGTCGTCGGCGACGGTCACGCGGACGTCGACGTTGCCGCGGGTGGCGTTCGAGTACGGGCACACCTGGTGGGCCTTGTCCGCCAGGGCCTGCGCGGTGGCCGGGTCGAGGTCGGGGAGCACGACCTCGAGGTCGACCTCGAGGCCGAAGCCCCCCTGGCCGTCGCCGCCGATGCCCACGCGGGCCCCGACGCTGGAGTCGCCGAGCTTCACCTTCTCCTGCCGGGCCACCATCTGCAGCGCGGAGTGGAAGCACGCGGCGTAGCCCGCGGCGAAGAGCTGCTCGGGGTTGGCGCCGTCGCCGGAGCCGCCCATCTCCTGCGGGACGGCCAGGCCCAGGTCGATCCGGCCGTCGGTGGTGCGGGTGCGGCCGTCGCGGCCGGCGCCGGTGGCGAGGGCCTCGGCGGTGTAGACGGTGTCCATGCTGGTCACTCCTGGGTGTCGGTGGTGGTGGTTCGGGTTCCGGTGCTGTTCGCGCCGGCGCGGTCCGTGGCGTCCGGATCGGCGGGGGCGCCGATCCGCCGGGCCAGGGCCCGCAGCGTCTCCATCTCGGCGGCGGTCAGCCCCGAGGCCTCCAGGACGCGCCGCTGCACGGCCGGGGCGCGCTCGCGCAGCCGGTGGCCGGACGGCGTGAGGTGGACGGTGACCCGCCGCTCGTCGTCGTGCCCCCGGCGGCGCTCGAGGAGCCCGCCGGTCTCCATCCGCTTGAGCAGCGGGGAGAGGGTACCGCTGTCCAGGCGGAGGCGGGAGCCCAGCGCCGAGACGGTCTGGCCGTCCTCCTCCCACAGCGCGAGCAGTGCGAGGTACTGCGGATACGTCAGGCCGAGCTCCGCCAGCGGCTCGCGGTAGGCCGCGGTCGTGGCGCGTGAGGCGGCGTAGAGCGCGAAGCACAGCTGCGCGTCGAGCCGGAGATCTGCGTCCATGACCCCATGGTGGCACATGGGTCAGTTGAGCACAACTCAGTTGTGCACAACCAAAAGTGGGGCGCGGATCAGCGGGTCGCCTCCTCCAGGTGCTCGAGCACGTGCCGGTACGGGTGGCCGGTGGCCTCCGTCATGCCCTGCTCGCACGTGCGGTTGAGGGACGCGTAGGCGTCGAAGCGGCGGCCGGTGACCTCGCGGGCCTCGGCCGCGGTGGCCGAGGCCGTGAACTCGGGGTGCAGCATCCCGCGGTCCCCGGCGTAGGCGCAGCAGCCCCAGTCCTTCGGCACGACCACGTCCTCGCTGATCGCCCGGGACAGGGTCTCGAAGGCGCCGGTGATGCCCAGGTGCACGCTCGAGCACGTGGGGTGCAGCGACATGGACCCGATCGGGCGGCTGACGGTCAGCCGCCCCAGCACCCGGTCCGCCACGAACTCCACCGCGTCCACGAACCGCAGCGCGTGGTAGCGGCCGGACGCCGCCGCCAGCCCGGACATGGTCTCCAGGCCCTCGGTGCAGGACGCGGCGTCGCAGACGACCGGCAGCTCGCCCTGACGGGTCGCCTCCCACAGCCCGGCCAGCGTCCGCTCCGACATCGTGGCGTACCCGGTGGGCAGTCCCTTCGACTTCCACGGTGTCCCGCAGCACAGGTTCCCGATGCCCTCGGGGACGGTGACGTGCACTCCGGCGCGGTCGCACAGCGCCAGGAACGCCTCCGAGGCGGTCAGGCCCGCGCCGCCCCCGGGGCGGGCGGCCGTGCCGAACATCGAGTTGATGCACGCCGGGAAGAACACGGCCTCCGCGGCCGGGTCCCGCCGGTGCGGCCGGGGCGGGCCGCCCGCGGGCAGCTCCGCCTTGTACTGCGGCACGTGCTCGGCGCCGAGGACGGCCCGGGCCGCGGCGGTCGCGGCGGACGGCAGGGCGGCGGGCAGGGCCTTCGCGGCGGTCAGGCCGAGCCCGGCGCCCGTCGTCGTCGCCCCCCACGCCCGCGCGGCGGCGCCCCAGCCGGCGTCCGCGACCCGGCTGTGGTCCTCGGCGCGCAGCCGGCGCACGAGGTCCCCCGTGTTGATGAGCACGGGGCACGCCGTCACGCACATCCCGTCCACGGCGCACGTCTGCAGGCCCTCGTAGTCGTACTCGGCGCGCAGCCGGCCGGCCAGCTCCGTGTCCCCCCGCTCCTCGGCCGCCGCGATCTCCCGGCGGCCCACGATGCGCTGCCGCGGCGTGAGGGTGAGGTCCTTGGACGGGCAGACCGGCTCGCAGTAGCCGCACTCCACGCACCGGTCCACCTCCTGCTCCACCGTGGGCGCGGTCTTGAGATCCCGCACGTAGACCGTAGGGTCCTCGTTGAGCAGCACGCCCGGGTTCAGCAGCGCGCCCGGGTCGACGAGCCGCTTGAGCGCCACCATGACGTCGTAGAGCTCGTCCCCGTACTGCCGGCGCACGAACGGCGCCATGTTGCGGCCCGTGCCGTGCTCGGCCTTGAGCGAGCCGTGGTGGTCGAGGACCAGGGCGACCATGTCCTCGGTGAAGCGCTCGTAGCGGGCCAGCAGGTCCGGGCGGTCGAACTGCTCGTTGAGCATGAAGTGCACGTTGCCGTCCTTGGCGTGCCCGAAGATCACCGAGTCCCGGTAGCCGTGGGCGTCGAAGAGCCCCGTGAGCTGCTCGCAGGTCTCGCCGAGCTCCGCGACGGGGACGACGACGTCCTCGAGCAGCGCGTTGGACCCGCTCGGCCGGGCCCCCGCCACGGTGGTGTAGAGGCCCTTGCGCACGGTCCACAGCGCGGCCCGGGCCGCGGGGTCGTCCGTCAGGGCGGGCGGCGCCGCGAGGTCCAGGGTGCGGAACAGCCCGGCGGCGCCCGCCGAGATCTCCTGCTCCTCCTCGAGCGTGCGGCCCTGGTACTCGACGAGCAGCGCCGCGTGGTCGCGGACGTCGATGTCCAGGATCTGCGCCGGGGCCAGCCCCGTGCGCTGGGAGACCTTCAGGGACGTGGCGTCCAGCAGCTCGACCGTGGCCGAGCGGGCCGCCACCAGGGCGGGGACCGTGCGGGTGGCCGCGGCCAGGTCCGGGAACACCAGCAGCCCCGTGGAGGCGAACGGCAGGATCTCCACCGTCCGGAAGACCGCCTGGGCCACGAAGCCCAGGGTGCCCTCGCTGCCGACCATCAGGTGCTCGAGGATCCGCACCGGCTCGTCGTGGTCCAGGAAGGAGTTGAGGCCGTAGCCCATGGTGTTCTTCATCGAGAACTGCCGCTCGATCGTGCGCACCGACGCCGGGTCGCCGCGCACCCGGTCCCGCAGCCGCAGCAGACCCTCGTGCAGGGCGGGCTCGAGCTCCCGCAGCCGCCGGTCGGCGTCCGGTTCCGCGGTGTCCACCCGGGTCCCGGAGGGCAGGACGAACACCAGGGACTCCAGCGTCCGGTAGGTGTTGGCCTCGGTCCCGCAGGCCATGCCCGAGGAGTTGTTGGCCACCACACCGCCGATCGTGCACGCGGCCTCGCTCGCCGGGTCCGGCCCCAGCTTGTGGCCGTACGGGGCCAGCCGGGCGTTGACCTGCCGCACCGTGGCCCCGGGCTGCACGCGGACCCGCCGGCCGCCGTCCAGCACCTCGATCTCCCGGAAGTTCCGCCGGACGTCGACCAGCACCTGGTCCGTCACGGACTGCCCGGACAGGGACGTCCCGCCGGAGCGGAAGGTCAGGCCCAGGCCGTGGCGGGCGACCGCGCGGAAGAGGTGGCCCATGTCCGCGGCCGAGCGCGGGCGCACCACCGCCGCGGGCTGCAGCAGGTAGTGGGAGGCGTCGTGGGCCAGCGCGCGGTGCTCGAGCTCCGAGGTCACCACCGCGTCGCGGCCGCACCAGGTCCGCAGCTCCTCCAGCAGGGCCTCGGGGGCGGGGGCGGGGCGCGTGCTGGGGGCGGTCATGGGATCTCCTGACGGGGAGGCGGGGCAGCCGGGGTGGTCCACGCCACATCCTATGGTGTGACCACAGGCGCCGCGCCGGGCACCGGCGGGGACCGCCGGTGCCCGACCGCCCGCACCCGTTCGTTCCTGTCCACCGGCCCGGACCGTGCGGGGGGATTGTGGGCGGCGCCGTTTTGGGGGAAGCTCGGGCCACGGGCCCGCCGGCCCGGGAGCCGACCCGTTGGAGGAGACCACCATGGACCCCATCTGCCCGTCCTGCGGCGGACCCCTGCGCCAGATCCCCGAGGACCAGTGGCCCGAGGGCGGCCCGGTGCCGGAGGGCACGGTCGAGATGTACCTGTGCGACAAGACCAACCACCGGATCATCGTGGCGGTCCCCGAGATCTCCGGGTGAGCGACCCCGAGCCGGAGGTCCGCCGGGCGGTGGTGGTGCACGGCTACGACGCCGCCCCCGACCAGCACTGGTTCCCGTGGCTGCGCGAACGGCTCGCCGCCGAGGGCGTGCGGACCGAGGTCGTGGAGCTGCCGGAGCCGTCCTTCCCGGAAGCCGGGGCGTGGCTGGCCGCCGTGGCACGGGCGGTCGGCGAGCCGGACCCGCACACCCACCTGGTGGGCCACAGCCTGGGCTGCATCACCCTCCTGCGCCACCTCGCCGGTCTGCCCCAGCCGTGGACGCTGGGCGGGCTGGTGCTCGTGGCCGGGTTCACGGGACGGCTCGAGGCCGTGCCCCTCCTCGACGAGTTCCTCGCCGAGGACGTGGACGTCTCCGCCGTGCGCGCCAACACCCGGCGCCGCCTGGTGCTGCGCTCGGACGACGACCCGACCGTGCCGGCGGCCGCCACCGAGGCGCTCGCCGCGCGGCTCGGCGCCCCCGTGCGGGTGGTGCCGCGGGCGGGACACTTCTGCGGCTCCGACGGCGTCACCCGCCTGCCCGCGGTGCTCGAGGCCCTGGTGCCGCGCGGCGGCTGAAGGGGCCCGCGCGCGGCCGGCCGGGGAGACCCGCTCAGTCCGTGAGCGTCAGCAGCACGGCCTCGGGCGGGCAGAACAGCCGGATCGGGGCGAAGCGGGACGTCCCCAGGCCCGCCGACACGTTGACCGGCACCCCGCCCTGGGTGATGAGCCCCTTGCAGCGCTCCGGCTCGAGGTCGCAGTTGCTGACCAGCGCCCGCCCGCCCGGCAGGCAGACCTGCCCGCCGTGCGTGTGCCCGGCCAGCACCAGCTGCGCGCCGTCTGCCGCGAAGCGGTCGAGGGTCCGCAGGTAGGGGGCGTGGGCCACCCCGAGGCGCAGGTCCGCCGTCGCGGGGTCACCGAAGCCGGGGTGCCGGTCGTAGCCCAGGTGCGGGTCGTCCACCCCGGACAGGTCCAGGGTGAGGCCCGCGACCTCCATCCGGGCGGAGCGGTTGATCAGCGGCGTCCAGCCCGCGGCGTCGAACGCGTCGTGCATGTCCTGGGTGGGCAGCCGGGGCGCCTCGTCCCGGCCCTCACCGGAGGTGTCCCGCCACAGGTAGCGGAACGGGTTCTTGGGTCGCGGCGCGAAATAGCAGTTGGACCCCGGGACGTAGGCCCCGGGGAAGCGGAACAGCGGCTCCAGGATCTCCAGCAGCCACGGCAGCGCCCCGGGGTGGGAGAGGTTGTCCCCGGTGTCCACCACGAGGTCCGGCTCCAGCGCCGCGAGCGAGTGCACGAACTCCCGCACGGCGCGCTGGCCGGGCCAGACGTGCAGGTCCGACAGGTGCAGGATCCGCAGCGGCGCGCTGCCCTCGGGCAGCAGCCGGAGCCGTTCCGTGCGCAGCTGGAAGCGGCGGCGCTCGACGACGACGCCCCACGCGCCGAGGCCCGCCGCCGCCCCGGCACCGGCCGCCGTCACGGCGGCGGCGGTACGCAGGGCGGGCGCGACGGCGCCCCGGGGGATGTGCACGCGATCCACTCCCGCTCCCGGCCTCAGCCGGGCTCCGAGGTGCCGTTGCGGCCCTCGAGCACACGGTCGGAGGGCTCCTCGAACTCGTCCGTGTCGTAGTCCCGGGCCACCTCCTCCATGAACCGCTGCCACTGGCCGCCGGCGTAGGTGGAGCCGTCCACCCAGTCGTCGCCCTCGGTGCGCTCCCCGCCGATCGACAGCCCGTTCAGGGACCGGGAGCCGAACTCGTAGTTGCCGACCCAGGACGCGGTGGCCAGGCCGCGGGTGTAGCCGATCATCCACGTCTGGGTGGAGTTGTCGGTGGTGCCGGTCTTGGCGGCGGAGGCGCCCGGCAGGCCGATCTCCCGCTGCCAGCCGGAGCCGCGGACCAGGGTCTGGTTGAGCGCGAAGTTCACGCCGTCGGCCACGTCCTCGCTGATCACGCGCTCGCAGGACGTCTCGGGGATCTCGTACTCCTTGCCCGTGTAGTCCACGACCCGCTCGAGGGCGCGGGGCTCGCACATCTCGCCGCGGTTGGCGAACGCCGAGTAGGCCCGGGCCATGGTCATCGGGGAGATGTCCACGGAGCCGCCCAGCAGGGACGCCAGGACCGTGGTGTCCACGGGCTCGCCGTCCTTGCCGTTGACGATGCCCAGGGACTCGGAGATCTCCCCGATGTCGCACAGGTCGAGGTCCTCGGCCATCGCGTAGATCGCGGTGTTGATCGAGTTGTACAGGCCGAAGTCGGCCTCCATCTCCCTGGTGTAGCCGGACTCGGCGTTCTGGATCTCGAAGCCCTCACCGTTGTTGCCGGGCTCGATCTTGTACCCGCGCTCCAGGCACGAGGCCTCCCACCGGTGGTCAGCGGGCCACCGGGTGCGGGTCGCGTCGATCTCGTCCTCCGCGCCGTTGCCGGCGTCGATCCACGCGGCGTACGTCAGGGGCTTGTAGGTCGAGCCGACCTGGAAGCCGCCGGCCCCGCCCATCCACGAGTCCACGTTGAAGTTGTACGTGGTGTTGGAGGCGCCCTCGCCGGTGGAGTAGTAGGTGTTCTGCGCCATCGCCACGATGTCGCCGTTGGTCGGCTCGAGAGAGACGAGCGCGGTGGAGACGTTGTCCGGGTTGTCGTCCCGCGGCTGGGTCTCGTTGACCGACTCCTGGGCCGCGCGCTGGGCGTCGACGTCGAGCGTGGTGGTGATGGTGAGCCCGCCGAGCTGCAGGGTCTTGAGCCGCTCCTCGGGCGTCTCGCCGAACGCCGAGTCCTGGAGGATGGAGTTCTCCACGTAGTCGCAGAAGTAGGGGGCGATCTCGGCGGCCGTGCACCCGGAGTTGGTGGGGTTGGGGTCCACCTCGATGGGCTCGGCGGCCGCGGTCGCGTGCTCCTCCTGGGTGATGGCCCCGGTGGTGAGCATCGTGTCCAGCACGATGTTGCGCCGCTCGGTGGCCGCCTCCGGGTTCGCGGCGGGGTCGTAGTAGTTGGGCGACTGCACCATCCCGGCCAGGACGGCGGACTGGGAGACGCTCAGGTCGGACGCGGGGATGCCCCAGTAGTACTGGGCGGCCGCCTCCACGCCGTAGTTCTGCCCGCCGAAGAGCACCATGTTGAGGTAGCCCTCGAGGATCTCGTCCTTGCTCAGCTCCTGCTCCATGGACAGGGCGAGCTTGATCTCCTTGATCTTGTCCGTGTAGCCCTTGTCGGCGCCGATGGTGGTGGCCTCCTCGCCGGCGCGGACCTGGGAGTCGATGAGCAGGTTGTTCACGTACTGCTGCGTGATGGTCGACGCGCCCTGGCGGGCGTCCGGGCGGATGATGTTGTTGCCCAGGGCGCGCAGGATGCCGCCGAGGTCCACGCCGCCGTGCTCGTAGAAGTCGCGGTCCTCGATCGCGAGGATCGCGGCACTCATGTGCGGGGACATCTCGTCCAGGGACACGGGGGTGCGGTTCTGCGCGTAGAACGAGGCGATCTCGGTCCCGTCCCGTGCCACCACGGTGGAGGCGCGCGACATCGGCCCCGCCTCCATCTGGGCCGGGAGGTCCTTGAACCACCCGATGGAGGCGTTGGCGGCGAGACCGGTGGCGGCTGCGGGGGGGACCAGGAGACCGGCGGCCACGATGCCGGCAACGACGCTCGTGGCGATGAACGCCACGACGTTGCCCAGGGCTGACGGTGCCTGCGCGGCAGGGTTCTTGCGGGAAGCCATTCGGACAGTCTACAAGCGCGAACCTGGCCGCCGCCGGTGTGCGGCCCGTCACGGCGGAGCGCGTCCCCGCGTTCGTGGCTACGCTGGGGCCATGACTACCTGGGAATACGCCACCGTGCCGCTCATGATCCACGCCACCAAGCAGATCCTCGACAACTGGGGCGACGACGGGTGGGAGCTCGTCACCGTGCTCCCCGGCAGCACCCCCGCCGACGTCCCGGCGGGCAACGTGAACGCCCCCGTCCAGACCAACCCCATCGCCTACTTCAAGCGCCCCAAGGCCTGACGCCCGGACACCGCCGCCCCCCACCACACCGGAGGACTTCCATGAGCAACGGCTCCGCCGTCGAATCCCGCATCGCCGAGCTCGGCCTCGAGCTCCCGGCGGTCGCGGCCCCCGTGGCCGCCTACGTGCCCGCCGTGGTCACCGGCTCGTGGGTGCACACCTCGGGCCAGCTGCCCTTCGTGGACGGGCAGCTGCCCGCCACCGGCAAGGTGTCCGCGTCCGGGGCGGCGGGCACCGTCTCTCCCGAGGACGCCCACGCGCTCGCGGCCCGCGCCGCCCTCAACGCCGTGGCCGCGGTCAAGGAGGCCGTCGGGGACCTGGACCGGGTGGTCCGGGTCGTCAAGGTCGTCGGCTTCGTGGCCTCCGACCCGGGCTTCACCGGTCAGCCCGGGGTGATCAACGGCGCCTCCGAGCTGCTGGGCCGGATCTTCGGCGACGCCGGGGTGCACGCCCGCTCCGCGGTGGGCGTCGCGGTCCTGCCGCTCGACGCGCCGGTCGAGGTGGAGCTCGTTGCCGAGTTCCGCTGATTCGCAGCCCCCGTCCCCGCGGCAGGGCCGCCCGCCGGCCGTGCGCTGGTTCGAGATCCCGGAGGGCCAGCGCGGGGCCGCGCAGGCCTGGCTCGAGCGGGGCGCCGGCATCCCCGGCAGCGCCCCCTCGCCCGCCGCCGCGGTGGTGTTCGTGCGGGACGGCGACCACGGCGTGGAGACCTACCTCAAGTACCGCCCGGGCAACTCACCGCTCGGCACCGTCGGGTTCCCCGGCGGGACCCTCGAGCCCCACGACGACGAACCCCTCGACTGGGCCGGGCCCAGCCCCGCGGACTGGGCGCGCAGGCTCGGCGTCGAGGACGACCTCGGCCGGGCGCGGCGCACCGTGGTCGCCGCGGTCCGCAAGGCGTTCGAGGAGGCCGGCGTCCTGCTGGCCGGGTCGGACACGATGAGCACCATCGAGTCCGTGGAGGGCGCCGAGTGGATGCGATCCCGGGAGGCGCTCGCCGTGGGGGACGTGTCCCTCGCCCAGGTGCTCGGCCGGCGCCGGCTCGTGCTGCGCTCCGACCTGCTCAAGCCCCTCGCGCACTGGATCACCTCCGACTTCGCCCACCGCCGGTACGACATCCACTACTTCACCGCGGTCGTCCCCGACGGGCAGGCCCCGTCCGTGCTCGAGTCGAAGGGCGTCTGGGGCCGCTGGGTGGACGCCGCGCAGGCCGTGGCCGACCCTGCGGGCAGCTGGCTCGGGGACCTCGTGGGGCAGGAGGACACCGTGGGCCGCACGATCGACGACCTCTCCTCGCCCGGTGTGCAGTGCGTGCTCGAGTCGGTCGCCGAGTGCACCTCGGCGATCGCCTTCCTGGCCAGGAAGCGGGCCGTGGTGGCCCGCAACCCGGTGCTCGAGGTGCACGACGGCCGGCCCGTGCTGCGCCTCGACCTGACCTGAGCCGCCCCGGGCCCGCACACGCGGACGGCCCGGTCACCCGTGAGGGTGACCGGGCCGTCCCGGTGCCGGGGCAGGAGTCAGCGGCTGCGCTGCTTGAGCCGCTGCAGGTCGAGGATCACCACGGCGCGCGCCTCGAGCCGGATCCAGCCGCGCTGGACGAACTCGGCCAGGGCCTTGTTCACGGTCTCGCGGGACGCGCCGACGAGCTGGGCCAGCTCCTCCTGGGTGAGCTCGTGCGCCACGAGGATGCCGTCGGTGGCGGGCCGGCCGAACCGGTCGGCCAGGTCCAGCAGCGCTTTCGCCACCCGGCCGGGCACGTCGGAGAAGACCAGGTCGGCGAGGCTCTCGTTGGTGCGCCGCAGCCGGCGGGCCAGGGCCTGCAGCAGCTGCGCGGAGACGTCGGGGGAGCGCTCGATGACCTTCTTGAGGTTCTCGTGCTTGAGCCCGGCCAGGCGCGTCTCGGACACGGCGGTCGCGGACGTGGAGCGCGGGCTCGGGTCGAACAGCGCCATCTCGCCGAACAGCTCGCCCGGGCCCATGATCGCCACGAGGCTCTCGCGGCCGTCCGGGGCGGTGCGGCCGAGCTTGATCTTGCCCGAGATGATGAAGTACAGCTGGTCGCCCGGATCGCCCTCGTGGAACAGCGTGGAGCCGCGCGAGAGGTCGACCTCGGTGAGCTCCTCGGTGAGGGCGGCGAAGGCCTGGTCGTCCAGGGACGCGAACAGGGGAGCGCGGCGGAGGACGTCGATATCCATGGTTCTCCTCAAGATGTGCCGCCGGGCCGTTGCCCGTGGCGGCCGATGTCAGCGGGAGTCGCCCGCACCGGTGTGTGAGCGACCTAACGTACCTGACGTTCACTGTAGTGTCTCCGGCCCGCGAATCCCAAGGACGGACGCGGCCGGCCCGGGCGGGGTGGCAGGCCCGCTCCACGGATCTCCCAGCCGCGCTCCCTATGCTGGTGGCTCGCTCCCCGGCTCCCGGCCCCGAAGAAACCGCAGAGGAACCCGATGTCTCCGTCCTTCAACCTGCTCGACGTCCTCCTGGCCGTCGTGCTCCTGGGCTACCTCTTCTACGGGTTCAGTCGCGGCTTCTTCAACTCCCTGTTCTCCCTGGCCGGACTCGTGCTCGGCGGGGTGGCGGCGTTCTCGGCCGCCCCGTGGGTGAGCGCGCAGGTGGACCCGCAGTACCGGGTGGGCGCCGTGCTCGCCACGGTCCTGGTCCTGCTGGTGGCGGGGCAGATGCTGGGCGGGCTGCTGGGCCGCGCCCTGTCCGCCGTGACCGAGCGCATGCGCCTGGGCGCGCTCAACCGGATCGCCGGGGCGGCCCTCGACGTGGCCGTCGCCGCGCTCGTGCTCTCGCTGCTCGCCTCGCTGGTCGGCCAGCTGGGCATCCCGACCGTGTCCCAGCAGGTGGCGTCCTCGACCGTGCTGCGCACGATCGACGAGCACACCCCGGGACCGGTGCGCGCGGCGGTGACCGAGGCCCGGGACGCCGTGGGCGGGGCCACCGGCATCCGTCAGCTCGACGAGCTGCTCTTCCCCGCCGAGGAGGCCCCCGACGAGAGCACGAGCACGCCCGCGCTGCAGGCGGCCGGGCAGTCCGTGGTGCAGGTCTACGGCATGGCGGTGGAGTGCCGCCAGAACCAGACCGGCTCGGGCTTCGTGACCGACGCCGGGCAGGTGGTCACCAACGCGCACGTGGTGGCCGGGGTGGACGAGCCGGTGGTGCAGACCCGGGACGGGCAGGTGCACGCCGCCGCCGTCGTCCACTACGACCCGGGCTCCGACCTCGCCGTCCTCTCCGCGCCGTCCCTGCCGCTGGCCGCGCTGCCGCTCGGGACGGACCCCGCGGCCGGGGACTCGGTCGCCTTCATGGGCTACCCCCTGGGCGGGCCGTTCGCCGCCGGGCCCGCCACCGTGCAGGGCACCGCGCTCGCACCCGTGGAGGGGACCGGCGGGACGATGGAGATCATCCAGCTGGCCGGTCAGGTGCAGCAGGGCAACTCCGGCGGCCCGCTCGTGGCGCAGGACGGCTCCGTCGTCGGCGTCGTCTTCGCCAAGGCCCTCGAGGGGCAGGTCGGCTACGCCCTCACCCTGGACGAGCTGCGCGGGGCGCTGGGCGCCGCCGCGGGCGCGACCCAGGCCGTGGACTCCGGCTCCTGCGCCGCCTGAGCGGCTACCCCTCCAGGGTCCGCAGCAGGTGCTCGACCGCCATCTCGTAGCCGAAGGCCCCCGCCCCGGCGATCACCACGTCCGCCTGCAGGGACACATAGGACGTGTGCCGGAACGCCTCGCGCCGGTGCACGTTGGACAGGTGCACCTCCACCACGGGCAGCTCCGCCGCCTCGAGCGCGTCGTGGATCGCGATGGAGTAGTGCGTGAAGGCCGCGGGGTTGATCACGATCGCCGCGCCCTCCGTGCGGGCCTCCTGGATCCGGTCCACCAGGACGCCCTCGTGGTTGGACTGGTGGAACTCGACGTCCCACCCGCCCGCGGCGGCCCGGGCGCGCACGGCCTCCTCGATGTCCCCGAGCGTCGTGGTGCCGTACACCTCCGGGCGCCGGACGCCGAGCAGGTTGAGGTTGGGGCCGTTGAGGACGTAGATCGGTCTGCGCGTGGTGGTCATGCCCGCATCCTCTCACCCCGGCGCCCGCCGGTCCGGGCGCGGCCCCCGGACGCCGCAGCGCCCCCTCGCACGGCAGGAGCGAGGGGACGCTGCGGAGCTGGGGCGCGGACTACTTGGCGAGCGAGTCCACGATCTGCTGCATCACGGTCTGGTCCGCGAGGGTCGAGACGTCGCCGACCTCCCGGTCCTCCGCCACGTCCTTGAGCAGCCGGCGCATGATCTTCCCGGACCGGGTCTTGGGCAGCTCCGGGACGATGAGCACCTTCTTGGGCTTGGCGATCGGGGAGATCTCCTTGCCCACGTGGGCCCGCATCTCCTCGGCCAGCTCGGTCTTGTCCCGGCCCTCGGCGTCGGCCTGGTCGGAGAGGATGACGAACGCGATCACGGCCTGGCCGGTGGTCTCGTCCGTGGCGCCCACCACCGCGGCCTCGGCCACGGACGGGTGGGAGACGAGCGCGGACTCGATCTCCGGGGTGGACAGGCGGTGGCCGGAGACGTTCATGACGTCGTCGACGCGGCCGAGGATCCACACGTCCCCGTCGGCGTCGCGCTTGGCGCCGTCGCCGGCGAAGTACATCTCGCCGAACCGGGACCAGTACGTGTCCACGTAGCGGTCGTCGTCGCCCCAGATGGTCCGCAGCATCGCGGGCCACGGCTCGCGCAGCACCAGGAAGCCCGAGGTCTCGTTGGGCACGGACTGCCCGGTGTCGTCCACGACGTCGACCTTGATGCCGGGGATCGGCACCTGCGCGGAGCCCGGCTTGGCGACCGTCACGCCCGGCAGCTGGGAGATCATGATGGCGCCGGTCTCGGTCTGCCACCAGGTGTCGACGATCGGGCAGCGGCCGCCGCCGATGACCCGGTGGAACCAGGTCCACGCCTCGGGGTTGATGGCCTCGCCCACGGTGCCGAGCACCCGCAGGGACGAGAGGTCGTACTTCGCGGGGAACTCCTCGCCCCACTTCATCATGGTGCGGATCGCGGTGGGGGAGGTGTACATGATCGTCACCCCGTACTTCTGCACGATCTCCCAGAACCGGCCGCGGTGCGGGGAGTCCGGGGTGCCCTCGTAGATCACCTGGGTGGAGCCGTTGACCAGGGGCGCGTAGGCGACGTAGGAGTGGCCGGTGACCCACCCGACGTCGGCGGTGCACCAGTAGACGTCCGTCTCCGGCTTGAGGTCGAAGACGTTCTTGTGGGTGAACGCGCCCTGGGTGAGATAGCCGCCCGTGGTGTGCATGATGCCCTTGGGCTTGCCGGTGGTCCCGGAGGTGTAGAGGATGAAAAGCGGGTCCTCGGCGCCCTGCTCGGACGGGGTGTGCTCCGGGGAGGCGGCCTCGAGGGCCTCGTGCCACCACACGTCCCGGCCCTCGGTCATCTCGATGTCGGCCTCGTTGCGGCGGACCACGAGCACGTGCTCCACGGTGGCGCCGCCGCGGGAGAGGGCGTCGTCGACGGCCGGCTTGAGCATGGAGGGCTTGCCGCGGCGGAACGTCCCGTCCGCGGTGACCACGAGCTTCGCCTCGCCGTCCTCGACGCGCGAGCGCAGCGCGTCGGCGGAGAACCCGCCGAAGACCACGGAGTGGATCGCGCCGATGCGGGCGCAGGCCAGCATCGCGATGACGGCCTCGGCGATCATCGGCAGGTAGAGGGCCACACGGTCGCCCTTGGTCACGCCGAGGCTCTCCATGGCGTTGGCGGCCTTGGACACCTCGTCCTTGAGCTGGGCGTAGGTGTAGCTGCGGCTGTCGCCGGGCTCGCCCTCGAAGTGGATGGCCACCCGGTCCCCGTTGCCGGCCTCCACGTGGCGGTCCACGGCGTTGTAGCACGCGTTGAGGGTGCCGTCCTGGAACCACTTCGCGAACGGGGGGTTCGACCAGTCGAGGACCTCGGTGAACTCCTTGTTCCAGGTCAGCAGCTCTCGTGCCTGGCGGCCCCAGAAGTCGACGCCCTCCTCCTCCGCCTGCTGGTAGAGCTCGGCGGTGGCATTGGCCTGGGCCGCGAACTCGGGGCTCGGGGCGAAGGTCTTGTTCTCGGCGGACGTGGTCTCTGAAGCCATGTGGTCTTCCCTTCTTCGTGGCACACCGCGCACGGACCACCGGCAGCACCGGACGTCCGTGTCACAGCTCACATAGTGTCGATTTCACCCTAGACGATCGGTGCACCCGGTTCCACAGGGGCCACGCCGCACCAAGTCACGGAAGCCCTCCGGGCGCGCCGCCTAGAATCGGGGCATGGTCCCGACTGCCGTGCCCCGCCCGCCCGCCCACCTGCGCGTCGTGGACCCCGCGAAGGCGCGCGCCGGCGCCGCACGGCGCCGCCGGACGGGTGCCCCCGAGTCCCCGCTGGCGCTCAAGCGGCGGGCCCGCCGGATCAACGCGGTGCTCGCCGGGGCGTACCCGTACGCGGTCGCCGAGCTGGACTTCCGCTCCCCGTACGAGCTGCTCGTGGCCACGGTGCTCTCCGCCCAGACCACCGACGTGCGGGTGAACGCGACCACGCCGCGCCTCTTCGCCGCCTGTCCCACGCCGCGGGCGCTCGCCGAGGCGGACGAGGCCGAGATCCAGGAGATCATCCGCCCGCTCGGCTTCTACCGGGCCAAGACCCGGGCCATCCGGACCCTGGCGCAGAAGATCGTGGACGACCACGACGGCGAGGTGCCCGGGCGGCTGGAGGACCTCGTCACCCTGCCCGGGGTGGGCCGCAAGACCGCCAACGTGGTGCTCGGCAACGCCTTCGGGATCCCCGGGATCACCGTGGACACCCACTTCGGCCGGCTCGCCCGCCGCTTCGGCTGGACCGCGGAGGAGGACCCGGTCAAGGTCGAGCGGGACGTCGCCGCCCTGTTCGAGCCCCGCGACTGGACCGACCTGTCCCAGCGGCTCGTCTACCACGGGCGGCGCATCTGCCACTCCCGGCGGCCCGCGTGCGGGGTGTGCCCCGTCGCGGACCTGTGCCCGTCCTACGGCGAGGGCCCCACGGACACCGCCCAGGCGGCGGCCCTGCTCAAGTACGAGTTCGCCCCGGGCCGGGAGGATCTGCTGGAGCTGTTCCTCGCCGGGCGCAGCCGGGCCCAGCTGCAGGCCGACGGCTGGCCCCTGAGCTCGTGAGCGGCACCGACCGGCGAGGAGGACGGCCAATGGGCGACGCCTACCAGGACCTGCTGCGCGTGGCCCGCAGCGGCCGGCAGCTGCGGATGGAGGACCGCGAGCCGTGGCGGATCGGGCAGATCGACGAGAACTACCGCCGCTCGGCCGTGCTCATCCTCTTCGGCGCGCTCGACGACCTGCCCTCGCGCGCCGCCGAGCACGCGGAGGGCGTGGGGCGGGACCTCGACGTCCTCCTGGTCCAGCGGGCCGCGACGCTGCGCTCCCACCCCGGCCAGGTCGCCTTCCCGGGCGGGCGCCTGGACCCCGAGGACGGGGACCTGCACGAGGTGCTGTCCGTGCCCGGCGGCGAGGTCAGCGCCGCCCACGTGCGCGCGGCCGTCCGCGAGGCCGAGGAGGAGACCGGGCTGGACCCGCACGGGGTGGAGGTGCTCGGCGCCCTGGCCCCGGTGCCCCTGCCGGTCTCCAACCACCTCGTCACCCCGGTGCTGGGCTGGTGGCGGGACGTCTCGCCGGTGGACGTCGTGGACCACGCGGAGTCCTCCCTCGTGTTCCGCGTCCCCGTGCTGGACCTCATCGACCCGGCCAACCGGCACTCCGCGACCGTCACGCGCGGCCGGCAGACCTACCGCTCGCCCGCCTTCACGGTCCCCGTGCCCGGCACCGCGTCCACCGTGACCGTCTGGGGGTTCACCGGTGTGCTCCTGGACCGGGTGCTCACCGCCCTCGGCTGGGCCGTGCCCTGGGACACCGGACGGGACCTGCCCGCACCGCTGTAGCACGCCCCCGGGGGCATGACGCCGCCCCGGGCGCAACATTGCCGGCGCCGCGGCAAGCGGACTTACCATTCCAGGGTCCCCCGTGCCCACGACCCCCCGAGGAGGCTCCCGGTGGCCTCGCCCCCACCCGGCCCCGAGCGGCCCCGGCTCGCCGAGCAGCTCAGCGCCGCGCGCCGCCGCCGCGGCCTGTCGGTCCGGGCGCTGGCGGCCTCCTGCCGACTGCCGGCCAGCACCATCCAGGGCTGGCTCAGCGGGGCGCACCTGCCCGGCCCGGCCCTGCGCGAGGAGTTCACGGCCCTGCTGGACGCCCTCGGGCTCACGGACGAGCGCCCCGCGGAGCTGTGGTGGGAGGACGTCAACCGCTCCCGCACCCCGGTCAGGCCGGACTCCACCCCGTACGTGGGCCTGCGCTCCTACCGCCCCGAGGACGAGACGCACTTCTTCGGCCGGACCGCCGAGGTCGCCGTGCTCGGCGAGCGGGTGGTGCGGTTGGCGGACGCCGGCGGGCCCCGCATCCTGGCCGTGGTGGGAGCCTCCGGAGCGGGCAAGTCCTCGCTGCTGGGCGCCGGGCTCCTCGGCCGGCTGCGGGCCGAGGGCGGGCCCCTGCACGGGTGGAGCGCCGAGGCCACGACCCCGGGCCTCGACCCGGTGCGCCGGCTCGAGGACGCCGTCGCGGCGGCTCCGGACCTGCTCGTCGTCGACCAGCTGGAGGAGCTCTGGACGGGCGCCCGGGAGGCCGAGGAGCCGGGGCGGTTCCTGGACCGGCTCGCCGCGGCGAGCCGGGACCGGGTGGTCGTGGTCGGCCTCCGGGCGGACTTCTTCGGCACCGCGAGCCGGCACGCCGAGCTGCGCACCGCCCTGGAGCGCCCGGTGCTGCTCGGCGCGCTGACCCGCGAGCAGCTGGAGCGGATCGTGGTGGGCCCCGCCGAGGCCGTCGGCGCCCGGGTCTCCCCGGACCTGGTCGGGGTGATCCTGCGGGACGTCGCCCCCCGCGGCACGGAGGTCGGCGTGGGCCTGCTGCCGATGCTCTCCCAGGCGATGCTCGGCACCTGGGAGCACGCCCGCACCCGCGAGCTGACGGTGGCCGACTACCACGCGGCGGGCGGCATCACGGAGGCCGTGGAGCGGCGGGCCGAGGAGGTGCACGCCCGGCTGGGCCCGCGCGAGCGGGAGGTGGCCCGCGCGGTGTTCCTGCGGCTGGTGCGCGTGGTCGGCACCGGGACCTCCGCCACGGTCGTGCGCACCCCGGTGCTCCGGGAGGAGCTGCCGGAGGGCGGGGCGGCCGTGGTCGAGGAGTTCGCCCGCGCCCGGCTGCTGACCATCGACCGGGACGAGATCCAGCTCAGCCACGAGTCCCTGCTGGACCACTGGTCCCGGCTCAGCCGCTGGATCGAGGACAGCCGCCGCGACCTCTACGTCCGCCAGCAGCTGCAGCGCGCCACCCAGATGTGGCTCGCCAACGACCGCGACCCCCTCGCCCTGATCCCGCTGGGCCAGCTCGCCTCCTTCCGGGACTGGACCGGGGACCCGCGCCAGCAGGCGCTCCTGAGCCCGGCCGAGCGCGAGTACCTGGCGGAGAGCGAGCGCCACTACGAGGACGCGCTGGAGCGGCAGAAGCGCAGCGCCCGGGAGATCGAGCGGCGCGGCCACGTGGCCCTCGTCCTGCTCGCCCTGGCCGTCTGCGCGGCCGTGGTGGCCGGGGCGCTGGGCGTCCGCGCGGAGCGTTTCCAGACCGTCGCGGAGACCGCCCGCGACGAGGCGCTCTCCCGCCAGACCGCGCTGGAGGCCTCCCGGATCCGGGGCGAGTCGCCCAACCTCGCCTCGCAGCTGAGCCTCGCGGCCTACCGGATGGCCCCCACCCGGGAGGGCACCTCGGCCCTGATCGACGCCACCGCGGTGAACGCCCCGGAGCGGTGGCTCGGCCCGGACGGCGCGTCCCGGCTCGCGGCGCTGGACGACGGCTCCGTCGTCGCGCGCGCCGCCGGGGACGGCCTGCTGTCCGTGTGGCGGGACAGCGACCGGCTCGCCGAGAACCGGGAGGACCTCGCGGTGGTCGACGGCGCCCCCGGACTGAGCGACGTGGACCTCGTGGCGGTGGACGGGCGGGTCCTCGCGGCGTTGGGCGGGCTCGGGCACGTGAGCCTGTGGGACGTCACCGGGGCCCCGGCCCGGCGGCTGGCCGGGCTCGACGTGGGGGCGGGGACACCGGTCAATGCGGTCGTCCTCTCGCCCGACGGCCGGCAGCTGCTGGCCGGGGGGCGGGGCGAGGTGCTGCGGTGGTCGATCGAGGAGCCCGGCGCCCCCGCTCCGCTGCCGGCGCTGGCGCTGGGGGAGGACGCAGACGTCCTGGCCCTGGCGGCCGCCCCCGACGGAACGGTCTACGCGGGCGGGACGTCCGGGGAGATCGCCCGGTACGCCACCGACGGCGCCCGCGCGCAGCGCCTCGACCCGGTCCCGACCGGGCGGGTCGTCCGGGCCCTGGACCTCGCCGACGACGGCGCGCGCCTGGCCGCCGGGCTGAGCGCCCGCGAGCTGCGCCTCTACGACGTCGAGGGGGAGCGGGTCTCCCGCTCCGGGACGCTCACGGACTTCGGCAGCTGGATCAGCGACGTCTCCTTCACCCCGGACGGCGAGGCCGTCGTGGCCGCCAGCTTCGACCAGAACGCCTACGTGCACCGGCTCTCCGACCTCGCCCGGGTCGACTCCTTCCCGACCGCCGCCCGGGTCACCAGCGCGCTGCGCGTGGGCGAGCGGGTGCTCACCACCTCCCAGGACGGCACCACCCGCTCGTGGGACCGGCGCGGGCCCGTCATCCACCGGCGGGGCGAGCCCGTGTACCAGCTCTCCGTGGACCGGCAGCACACCGTGCTGAGCGCCGTCGGGATCGGCCCCGACGTCGTGTCCCTCTTCGACCTCTCGGGCGAGGACCCCCGGCCGCTGCCGCCCCCGGAGGCCCCGCCCGGGGAGACCCTCTGGTACGCGGGGGCCGTGGCCCCCGACGCGTCGCTGATCGCGGGGGGCACCGAGGACGGGGACGTCCTCGTGTGGCCCCTGGACGGGGGCCGCCCGGAGGAGCCGGAGCGCGCCGCGGCCATCGAGGCGGGCATCACGGGCGCGGACGTCACGACGGACGCCGGCACGATCGCGGCGTGGTCCGAGGTGGGCTCCGAGATCGCCCTCCTGCGCCGCGGCCCCGAGGCGCCGCTCCGGCGGGTGGCCACGATCCCCGTCCCCGGCACGGAGGCCGCCCGGTTCGACGCGGACGGCACCCTGTTCGCCGCCGCGGACGACACCAACGGCGTGGAGCTGTGGGACGTGTCCGACCCCGCCGCCCCGCGGCGGGCCGCGGGGCTGGCCCTCGACTCCGTGGCCACCTCGATCGCGTTCTCCCCGGTGGCCGACCTCCTGGCCGTGGGCACGGAGGCGGGCCGGGTGCGGCTCTGGGACGTCGCGGACCCGTCCGACCCCCACCCCGTGGGCGAGACCTCGGACGCCCTGTCCTCCGTCAAGGGCCTGCAGTTCTCCGCGGACGGGACCCTGCTGGCCGGGGCCTCCGGCGACAAGTTCGTGTGGATGTGGACCGTGGGCGCCGCGGACCTCGATGTCTACGCGGCCCTGTCCGCCTCCGGCGACCGGATGAACGACGTGCGCTTCGTGGGGGACCGGCTGGTCGCCACCGGCGACGACGGCGTGGTGCGCAGCTGGCTGGTCCGGGCCGAGGACGCGGTCGAGGCGGTCTGCGCCAACCGGGGCGACCCGATCACGGAGGACGAGTGGCGCCGGCACGTGACCGGCGCCCCCTACCGGGACCTGTGCTGAGGCCCGTGCTGAGACCCGTGCCGGGGCGGCCTACTTGGCGTCCGCGTAGGACTCCACCACGGCCACGCTGACGGGGAACTCCACCGGGATCCGCCCGAACACCAGCCGGGCCGCCCGCTCCGCGCACTCGCGGACCAGCTCGGCGGCCCGCTCGGCGTTCTCCCGCGTGCAGTGGAGCACGACCTCGTCGTGCAGGAAGAACACGAGCTCGGCGTCGACCGCCTCCCGCGCCAGCGCCGAGCGGATGGCGCCCATCCAGCACACGGCCCACTCGGCGGCCGTGCCCTGGACCACGAAGTTGCGGGTGAACCGGCCCTGCCCGCGGGCCATCGCCCCGGCGCGCCGCTCGGCCTCCTCGGTGGCGGTGTCCCGCTGCGCCGCGTCCCACGCCGGGCCCGGCAGCGGGGACCAGCGGCCCAGGTGCGTGCGGACCTGTCCGCCCGTCTCGCCCACCCGGGCGGCCTGCTCCACGTAGTCCAGGGCGCGGGGGAACATCCGCGCCAGGTGCGGCATGAGCCGGCCCGACTGGCCCGTGGTTGCCCCGTACATCGCGCCCAGCATGGCCACCTTCGCCTGCGGGCGCTCGGTCAGCTCCGAGCCCCGCTCCTCGCCGAGGTCGGCGATGGCCTGGTAGAGGTCCCTGCCGCGGGACGCGGCGGCCAGGGCGTCGTCGTGGGCCAGCGCCGCCAGCACGCGCGGCTCGAGCTGGGCCGCGTCCGCCACCACGAGCACGCGCCCGGGATCCGCCCGCACGGCGTCCCGCACCACGTGCGGGATCTGCAGGGCGCCCCCGCCGCGGGCCGACCAGCGGCCGGTGACCACCCCGCCCACCACGTACTCCGGGCGGAAGCGGCCGTCCCGCACCCACGTGGCCAGCCAGTGCCACCCGTTGGCGCTGAGCAGCCGCGCCTGCTTCTTGTGCTCCAGGACGGGCTCGATCAGGGCCTGGCGCCGGGCCGCCAGGCCGGGCACGGCCCGCGCCCACTCGACGAGCTCCCACTGCCGGGTGCTGGTCACGTCGATCCCCGCCGCCCGCATCGCCTTGAGCAGCTCCTGCGGGGAGTCCGGGTTCAGCCCCGGCGCGTGCAGCGTCTCCCGCAGCCGGGCCACGGTCTCCTCCATCCGCGGGGGGCGCTCCCCGGGCGCCGGCTCGGGGCCCAGGGCGTCCTCCAGCAGGGCCCGGTGGACGTCCTCCCGCCAGGGCACCCCGGCGTGCTGCATCTCCGCGGCGATCAGCGCGCCCTGGGACTCCGCGGCCAGCAGCAGGGTCAGCCGGCGGGCGTCCACCGCGCCGGCCACCGCGGCGAGCTGCGCCCGCAGCTCGGCGACCAGCACGGCCGCGTCGGGACCGGTGGCGCGGGGGAGGTCGAACAGGCTCGACTGGTCCTCGGCGGGGGAGGGCGGCGGGAGCAGCCCGGGCGCCTCGTCGGCGGGCAGCGGCGGCAGCACCGGCTCGTAGGGCAGCGGGCCGTCGACGCCGGACCCGTGGGCGGTGGCGGCCGTGGCGAGGATCGCCTGGCACAGCCGCAGGTCGTGGCAGCGCTCCACCCGGACGCCGGCGGCCAGCAGCTGCGGGTAGACGGCGCCCGTGCGCTCCCAGGTCCAGCGCGGCGGCGTGGACCCCGCGCGCCGGGCGGCCTCCTCGCGGTCGGCGACGAACGCGGCCAGCTCCCCGGCGGGCACGTCGACGCCGGGGCCGTCCGGGTCCCCGGAGCCCGTCAGGCCCTGGACCCGGTGCCCGCCCCGGCCGTCCTGTGCTGGTCCCACCACGATGTGCATCCGGCCATTGTCCTGCACGGGTCCGTCACGCTACGCCGGTGCCCGGACTGCACACGCCCGCGGCGCCGCCGGAAGCCGGTGGCCCGTCCACACCGGCGCCCCCGCCGGGACGGCCCGGTCCCGCCCGCCCGGACAGTGGGGCCATGAGCACCGCCGCCCACCTCTCCGCCCCCGCCCCGCCGCGTCCGGGCACCGCGGCCCGCACGCGCACCGTGCGCCTCGTCAGCGACGACGCCGGGCTGCGCGCCACGGTCGAGCGCGTCTGCGCGGCCGCCGGCGCCGACCTGCTGGCCGATCCGCCCGGCGCGGCGGCCACCGCGCCGGGCACGCTCGCGGACACCGAGCTCGTGGACGTGCGCCACGCCGTGCGGGGGCGGGTCCGTCCGGGCACGGTGCTCGTGGGCCGGCCCGAGGACCCCGGCATCTGGGACCGGGCGGCCGACCTCGGCGGCTGCGCCGTGGCCGTGCTGCCCGACGCCGCCGGATGGCTCGCCGACCTGCTCACCGCCCGGCCCGGCGGCCCCGCCGGTCCCGGCGGCACGGGCCGGGTGCTGGGCGTGCTGGGCGCCGTGGGCGGGGCCGGCACGTCCACGCTGGCGTGCTGGCTCGCCGACCGCGCCGCCCACGAGGACCGGCCGGCCGTCCTCGTGGACGCGGACCGCGCCGGCTGCGGCATCGACGTCCTGCTGGGCCTCGAGGACCAGGACGGTCTGCGCTGGCCGGACCTGCTCCGGATCGCCGGGACGGTGCACGCCGAGCAGCTGTGGCCGGCCATGGCCCGGACCGGACAGCTGCGCTGGCTCTCCTGGGACCGCTCCCAGCCGGACGGAGCCGCCGCGCCGTACGCCGGCGTGCTCGAGGCGCTGCGCCGGGCGGCCGCCCTCGTCGTCGTGGACCTGGGCCGGGCGGGGCCGAGCACGGCGGACACCGCGGCCCTGTGCGACGAGGTCCTCGTGCTCACGCCCCGGACGGTGCGCGGCGTGCTGGCCGCGCGGTGGGCCGCCGGTCTCCTGGCGGGCGCCAATGCCCGCCTGGTGCCGGCCGGGCTCAACGTGGCCGACGTGGACGACGCCCTCGCCGCCGCCACGACCGGTCTGCCCGTCGCCGGCTCCCTGCGCTTCTCCGGCGCGGTGCCGGAGGCCGCCGAGACGGGCCGGCTGCTCGAGGCGGGCCGCTCCCGGCGGCTCGCCCGGGACGTGGCGGGTCTGCTCGAGGCCGTGGGGGCCGCCCCGTGAGCGCCGCGCTGCCCGGTGCGGTGCCCGGTCCGCAGGCCGCGCTGCCGGCCGCCCTGCTCGACGACGTGCGGGACCGGCTGCTGGCCGCCCCCGGGCCGGTCACGGACACCGACATCGCCGCGGCCGTGCGCGCGGGCGGCAGGGTGCTCGGGGCCGCCGGCACCCTGCGGGCGGTGCAGGCCGTGCGCGCCGAGCTGACCGGTCTCGGTCCGCTCGAGCCGCTGCTGCCGCACCGGGGTCTCACCGACGTCTACGTCAACGGGCCGGACCAGGTCTGGCTCGAGACCGAGGCCGGGGTGCGCCGCGTCCCGTCCCCCTTCCGCTCCGACGCCGAGGTGCGCGCCCTGGCCGTGCGCCTGGTCACCGCCGCGGGACGCCGACTCGACGCCGCCCACCCGTGCGTGGACGTCCAGACGGCCGCCGGCTACCGGGTGCACGCCGTCCTCCCGCCGATCTCCACGGGCGGGACCCTGCTCTCCGTCCGCTTCCGCAGCACGAGGACCCTGTCCCTGCAGGACCTCGTGGCGGCGGGGACCGTCCACCCCGGCACCGCCGAGCTCCTCGTGGACGCCGTGCGCTCGGGCGCCAACTTCCTGGTCAGCGGCGCCACCGGGGCGGGAAAGACGACCGTCCTCAACGCCCTGCTCTCCTGCTCCCCGGCGCACGAGCGGATCGTGCTCATCGAGGACGCCGCCGAGCTGCGGCCCGAGCACCCCCACGTGGTCGGTCTCCAGGCGCGGCACGCCAACACCGAGGGCGCGGGCAGCATCGACCTGGCGGAGCTCGTCCGGCAGGCCCTGCGGATGCGGCCCGACCGGCTCGTGGTGGGCGAGTGCCGCGGCGCCGAGGTGCGCGAGCTCCTCACGGCCCTGAACACCGGCCACGCGGGGGCGGGCACCGTGCACGCCAACTCCGCCGAGGCGGTCCCTGCCCGGCTCGCGGCCCTGGGCGCCCTGGCCGGGATGAGCCGGGAGGCCGTGACGCTGCAGGCCGCGAGCGCCCTGGACCTGGTCGTCCACGTGGCCCGGGCGGGCGGGCGCCGCGAGGTCCGGGCGGTGTCCCTGCTCGAGGACCGGGCCGGCGCCCTCGTCTCCGTGCCCGCGGCGGTCCGGTCCCACGACGGCGTGCGCCGCGGCCCGGGCTGGGACGGGCTGTGCGCCCTGCTCGACCACCGGCCCGGCCGATCGCCCGGCCAGGCGTCCGACCGCTCGCCCGACCCGGGCGAGGACCTCGCGGGAGGCCGGCCGTGAGCACGGTCCTCGTCCTCTGCCTCGCCCTCTGCCTGTGCCTCGCCGGGGGCGCCGCGGTGCTGGTCGCGGGTCCGGGCCACCGCGTCCGGTCGGCCGCGCGGGCGGGCACCGGGGCGGTCGCCCCGGTCCGGTGGTGTGCCCGGTTCGCCCGGGACACCGAGACGGAGGCCGCCGAGTGGATCGCGCTGCTGCGCCGGCTCGCGGCGCTGCTGGAGGCGGGCCGGTCCCCGGCGGCCGCGTTCGAGGGAGCGGGGCCCGGGGGCCGCGCCGCCCGCACGGGCACCGGCCGGCACCTCGAGCTGCTGTGCACCTCCGTGGCGGCCGCCGCCCGCCTGGGGCTGAGCGTCTCGACCGCCCTGGCGGGGGTGCCGGCCCCGGAGCTCGGCCACCGCGCGCTGGAGCGGCGGGCCGTCGCCACCACCGCCGAGCTCTCCCTGTGCTGGGAGGTCTCCGAGCGCACCGGCGCGCCCCTCGCCGCCCTGCTCGGCGGTCTCGCCGACGCCCTCGAGGCGGAGCTCGACGCCGAGGCGGCACGCGGCACCGCCCTGGCCGGCCCCCGCTCCACCGTCCGGATCCTGACCTGGCTCCCGGTGCTCGGCATCGGACTGGGCATGCTCATGGGCGTCGACCCGCTGCGCACGCTGCTCACCACGCCGTGGGGGCTGGCCGCCCTCGTGGCCGGCGCGGCGCTCACGGTCCTCGGCCGGGTGTGGACGCGCACCCTGATCGGCCGCGCCGAGGCGGTGGGTGCGCGATGACCGCCCTCGCAGCGCCCGCCGCCGGGCTGCTCCTGGTGGCCGCCGTGGCGCTGGCGGCGCTCCCGTCCCGGGCCCGGCTGCCGGGAACGCCCCGTCCGGCCGCGGCCCGCCGCAGCCCGCCGGGACCGCACGTCTCCGCCGGCGTCCTCGTGGAGCTCACCGCCGCCATGCTGGACGCCGGTCTGCCGCTCGGGGAGGCCGTGGCGGTGCTGGGCGGGTGCTGGACGGACGCCACCGGCGCCGCCCTCGAAGGCGTGGGCTCCCGGCTGCGGCTCGGGCTGCCGTGGCACACGGCGTGGGCCTCGGCGGGCGAGCTGCCCACGCACCTGGCCGACTACCGCGAGGCGCTCACGTTCACCGCGACGTCCGGGGCGCCGTCGGCCCGGAGCCTGCGCTCGCAGGCCGCCCAGGTCCGGCGTGCCGCCTACCGGCGGGCCGAGCGCGCCGCGGAGTCGCTGTCCGTCCAGCTCGTGCTGCCCCTGGGCCTGTGCTCCCTGCCGGCCTTCGTCTGCTGGGGCGTCCTGCCGGTCGTGATGGGGCTCGTGCCCGAGGTGTTCGGATGACCCGCCGCGCCCGGAGCCGAGGGCCCCCGGCCGCCGGGGCGTTCCCCGTCCGCACCGGGTCCCGCCCCGTGCCGGCCGTCCGGCACCGGCTCGGCGAGTGCTGCTCGCCCAGTGCTTCCCGGCCCGTGCCGCCCGGCCAGTGCTGGCCGTCCGGCACCTGCTCACCCCGCACCAGTTCGCTCCGCACCGAAAGGAACCATCATGTCCCAGCACCAGATCACCGCCTCCCGTCCCGCCCGGAAGCGCCGCAGCCCCTCCGGGCCCGGCCTGGAGGTCGCCGCCGGGGGCCGCCCGGTCGCACCGTCCGCCCGCCGGACCACCGGCGCCCCGCCCCGCCCGTTCGTCCGGGCCGGGGACCCGGACCTCGGCGCGACCACCGTGGAGTACGCCATGGTCGTGCTCGCAGCGGCGGCCTTCGGCGGGGTCATGGCCGCGGTCCTCTCCTCCGGCCAGGTGCGCGAGCTCCTGACCGCGATCATCGAGAAGGCGCTCGGCGTCTGAGCGGCTGCTCCCGCGGGGTCCGTGGTGCCGTCCCCGGCGCCGCGGACCCTGCGGGAGCGTCCTCCCCGTCCGTCCTGACCGCCGGCCCGGGCGGTCGGACCCGACCGCCGGTCCCAGCGGCCCGAGCCGCCACGCGCCCTGCCCGTGAGGAGTCCACCATGCCCGCCCACCGCCCCCGATGCTCATCCCGTGGTCGGTCTCGTCCACCGTCCCGACCCCGTTCCCGTGCCTCCCGGTGGCGTTCGGATTCCCGGCTCCGTCCGTGGTCGCCGCGCGGCCCCGGGTCCCGACCCGCGCCGCGGCCGATGCCGTCGGACCGCGGCGCCGTCACCGCCGAGACGGCCGTGCTGCTGCCCGCCCTCGTGCTGCTCCTGGCCGTGCTCCTCGCGGCCGCCGCGGCCGGGATGACCCTGATCCGCTACGAGGAGGCCGCCCGGGCCTCGGCCCGGGCCGCCGCCCGCGGCGAGAGCGCCGCCGTGGTCCGCTCCACGGCGCAGCGCGTGGCCGGGGAGGACGCCGCGATCCGCCTGGGCGGGAACGCGGGGACGGCCACGGTCACCGTCACCGGCCCCGCCCCCGGCATCCTCGGGACCTGGGGCGGCTGGGAGCTGCGCGCGGACGCCTCCGCCGAGACGGAGGGGGCCGGAGCGGCCGATGGGCACGGTGGCTGAGATCGTGGCGCCGGGCATCCCGGGGCGGCCCGACCGCTGGCCGGACCACGACGACGACCGGGGGAGCGGCACCGTGCACGCGCTGACGCTCACCCTGGTGCTCGGCGTGCTGCTGGTGGCCGTGCTGCTGCTGGCCCAGGCGGGGATCGCGACCCACCGTGCCGGCAAGGCCGCCGACCTCGCGGCGCTCGCCGCCGCCGACACCGCCCGGGGCCTCGTGGCCGGCGACCCGTGCGGCGCCGCCGAGCGCGTGGCCCGGGAGAACGGGGCACGGCTCGAGCAGTGCGCGCTCGTGGAGCCGGAGCGCGTCGTCGTGGACGTGCGCACCGCCGTGGCCCTGGACGGGCCGCTCGCCCGCTTCGGGGCCGCCCGCAGCGTGTCCCGGGCCGGGCCCCCGGAGGCCGCCCGTGCGCCGTGAGGACTCAGGCGCGGGGGGCGTCGCGCAGCACCGCGTCGATCAGCCGCACGGCACCGGCCTTGTCCAGCGGGTTGTTGCGGTTGCCGCACTTCGGCGACTGCACGCAGGACGGGCACCCGTGCTCGCACTCGCACGAGGAGATCGCCTCCCGGGTGGCGCCCAGCCACGCGACCGCCGTGGCGTAGCCGCGCTCCGCGAACCCCGCCCCGCCCGGGTGGCCGTCGTAGACGAACACCGTGGGCAGCTCCGTGTCGGCGTGCAGCGCGGTCGAGAGCCCGCCCACGTCCCAGCGGTCGCACGAGGCCACGAGCGGCAGCAGGCCGATCGCGGCGTGCTCGGCCGCGTGCAGCGCCCCGGGGACGTCGGGCTCCTCGATCCCCGCGCCGGTCAGCACGGGGCCCGGCACGGTGAACCACACGGACTTCGTGAACAGGTCGCGGGCCGCGAGGTCCAGGGGCTCCTCACCCAGCACCTCGTTGGAGATCACGGCCTTGCGCTGGAACGAGACCACCTTCGTGGTGACCTGCACCTGGCCGAAGTGGACGGTCACCGGCCCCCAGTGCTCCGAGCGCTCCTCGGCGACTACGCTCACCTGCGTGATGTCCCGCGCGGTGGTGTAGAAGTCGGGGTTCGCCCGCGTCACGGCGGCCACCGAGCCCGCCTCGTCGAGCTCGTCCACGATGTAGGTCCGGCCCTGGTGCACGTACACGGCCCCCGGATGGGCCTGGTAGTGGGACTGGGGGGAGTCCATCGTGCCGAGCACCGCGCCGGTGTCCGTCTCGATGATCCGGATCGGCCCGCCGCCGTCCGAGCGCAGCGACACCATCCCGGCCGCGGACTGGGGGTGCGTCCAGAACCAGCCGTTCGGCCGGCGGCGCAGGTGCCCGCTCGCCACGAGCGAGCCGAGCACCTCCGGCGCGGTGGGCCCGAAGCTGTCGATCTCCTCCGTGCGCAGCGGCTGCTCGGCCGCGGCGGCGCACAGGTGCGGGGCCAGCACGTAGGGGTTGGAAGGGTCGAACACCGTGGCCTCGACGTCGACGTCGAAGATCGCCTCCGGATGGTTCACGAGGTACGTGTCGAGGGGATCGTCGCCGGCCACGAAGGCGGCCAGGGCCTCCTGCCCGGCCCGGCCCGCCCGGCCGATCTGCTGGAAGAACGACGCCCGGGTGCCGGGCCACCCGGCCACGACCACGGCGTCCAGCCCGGCCACGTCGATGCCGAGCTCGAGCGCGGACGTGCTCGCGATCCCGAGCAGCCGCCCGTCCCGCAGCGCCTCCTCGAGCTCCCGGCGCTCCTCGGGGAGGAACCCGGAGCGGTAGGCCGCCACCCGGTGGGCCAGCGAGGGGTCGACCTCCTCCAGCTGCCGGTGGGCGATCTGGGCGATCGTCTCCGCGCCGCGGCGGGACTTGATGAACGCGATGGTGCGGACCTGGCGGAGCACCAGGTCAGTGAGCATGTCGGCGGTCTCGGCCAGGGCGGTGCGGCGCACCGGGGCGTCGTTCTCGCCGCCGCCGTCGGTCTGCTCCGGCTCCCAGAGCACCACGGTGACCGGTCCGTGCGGGGAGAAGTCCGTGGTCACCGGCGTCACCTCGGCCTCGGGGACGCCGACGAGGCGGGCGAAGGAGGCGTGCGGCTCGAAGGAGGTCGCGGACGCCCCGATGAAGACGGGGTCCGCGCCGTAGAGACGGCAGATCCGGCGCAGCCGCCGCATGAGGTTGGCCACGTGCGAGCCGAAGACACCCCGGTAGGAATGGGCCTCATCCACCACGACGTACTTCAGGCGGCGGAAGAACCGGGACCAGCGCGCGTGGTTGGGCAGCACCCCGTAGTGCAGCATGTCCGGGTTGCACAGCACCACGTCGGCGTGGTCCCGGACCCACCGGCGCTCCGCGGGGTCGGTGTCGCCGTCGTAGGTGGCGGCACGCAGGGTCGGCAGGCCGAGGGCGTCCAGGCCCTTGAGCTGGTCGGCGGCCAGGGCCTTGGTGGGGGAGAGGTAGAGGGCCGTGGCCTCGTCCGGGTGGTGGATCATGCCCGGGTTCGCCAGCGCCGCGAGCCGGCCGCGGTGCACGGCGTCGGCCACGGGCGCCTGGTAGGCGAGGGACTTTCCGGACGCGGTCCCCGTGGCGACCACCACGTGCCGGGGGGCCAGCACCGCCTGGACCTGGTGCAGGTACGGCGCGTGCACGCCCAGCCGTTCCCAGGCCGCGACCACGTCCGGGTGCAGGTGCTCGGGCCACGGCGCCGTCACGGCGTCCCGGTCGGGGATCTCCCGGACGTGCCGCACCTGCTCCGGCGCGTCGCCGCGGCCGAGCAGGGGGATCAGGGAGACGTGGTCGGAGGACGGCACCGGTTCATTGTGCCACCGCCGCCCCGGCGGCCCCACCGGCGGGGCGGCGGCCGGGAGCCGCCAGGGCATCGGCGCTCGGTGCTGCCCCGGCGGCTCCGTGCGGCGCCGCTGCACGGTGGCGCCCTGCCGCTGCGGCGCGTCTCAGCCCTGCGTCGCCGCGCCCCGGGTCCGCCGGTGCACGCGGGCCTCCCACGGGCGCAGCAGACCCTCGTCGCCGGGGACCACGCCGTCGGTGCGGTTGCCGATCAGCAGCTCGGCGCCGGCCCAGCCCTCGGGCAGGTCTGCGCGGACCTCCTCGCCCGAGACGTTGGCGAGCACCAGCAGCTCGACGTCCTCGAGCCGCCGGGTGAAGGCGTAGAGCTGCTCGTGGTGGGGGGCCAGCATGGTGAAGTCGCCCAGGGCGACCACGGGCTCGGTGTGCCGCAGCTCGATGAGACGCCGGTAGTGGTGGAACACCGAGTGCTCGTCGGCCCGGGCGGTCTCGGCGTTGACCTCCTCGTGGTTCGGGTTGACCGCGATCCACGGGGTGCCGGTGGTGAACCCGGCGTTCGCGCCCGCGGTCCACTGGACCGGGGTGCGGGCGTTGTCCCGGCTCGACCAGCGCAGTCCGCGCAGCACCCCCGCGGGGTCCGCGCCGGCGGCCACGGCGTGGCGGTAGTGGTTGACCGACTCGATGTCGCGGAAGTCCTCGATCGTCTCGAACGGTGCGTTGGTCATGCCCAGCTCCTCGCCCTGGTACACGTACGGCGTGCCGCGGTGCAGGTGCAGCAGGGTGGCCAGGCAGGTCGCGGAGGCCACCCGGTGCTCCGGGCTGTCGTCGCCGAAGCGGGAGACCGCGCGGGGCTGGTCGTGGTTGTTCCAGTACAGGGAGTTCCAGCCGACCTCCTCCAGGCCCTCCTGCCAGCGGCCCAGCGAGGCCTTCAGATCCGTCAGGCGCAGCGGCTCGGGGTCGAACTTCCCGCCGGGGCCGTGATCGAGGCCCACGTGCTCGAACTGGAAGACCATGTCCACCTCGGCGCGGGCCGGATCGGTGAAGAGCTGGGCCTGCTCCACGGTGACGCCGGGCATCTCGCCCACCGTGATGAGCTCGGCGTCCCGGCCGGCGAAGACCTCGCGGTGCATCTCCTGGAGGAACTCGTGGATCCGGGGACCGCAGAGGAAGGACGCCGACCCGTCGCCCCAGGGCGTCCCGTCCACCGGGGGCCCGTCGTGCAGGTGGCCGTCCTCGGCGACGTCCTTGCTGATCATGTTGATGACGTCCATGCGGAAGCCGTCCACGCCGCGGTCCAGCCACCAGCGCATCATGGCGTGGACGGCCTGCCGCACCTCGGGGTTCTCCCAGTTGAGGTCCGGCTGCTTCCGCGAGAACAGGTGCAGGTAGTACTCGCCCGAGGCCTCGTCGTACTCCCAGGTCGAGCCCGAGAAGGCGCTCTGCCAGTTCGTCGGCTCCGCGCCCGGGGCGCCGGGCTCCATGCCCCGGCGCGGGGCCCGCCACCAGTACCAGTCCCGCTTGGGGGAGTCCGGGGAGGAGCGGGACTCGACGAACCACGGGTGCTCGTCGGAGGTGTGGTTCACCACGAGGTCCATCACCAGCTTCATGCCGCGGGCGTGCACCGCCCCGAGCAGCTCGTCGAACTGCTCGAGGGTGCCGAAGACCGGGTCGATGTCCTGGTAGTCGCTGATGTCGTAGCCGTTGTCGTCCTGCGGGGACGAGTAGATCGGGGACAGCCAGACGACGTCCACGCCCAGGTCCTGCAGGTGGTCGAGGTGGGCGATGATGCCGCCGAGGTCGCCGATCCCGTCGCCGTCGGAGTCCGCGAAGGAGCGGGGGTAGATCTGGTAGACGACCGCGTCGGTCCACCACGCGGGGGTGTCCCCGGCGCCGCTGCCGGTGCCGGGCCGCTGGGCGGTGATGTCCTGCTGCTGGGTGCGGGTGCTCATTTGACTGCTCCTCGGGTGACGCCGGAGATGACCCACCGCTGGGCGAAGACGTAGACCACGAGCAGCGGTGCCATCGCCATCAGGTAGGACGCGAACGCGACGGTGTAGTTGGTCTGGAACTGGGACTGGAAGACGTACTGGACGAGCGGCAGGGTCGCCTGCTGCGGGTCGGAGACGATGATGAGGGGGAGCAGGAAGTCGTTCCACGCCCACAGGCAGGTCAGGATGCCGACCGTGGCGTTCATGGGCGTGAGCAGCGGGAAGACGACCCGCCAGAAGACTCCCCACGTGCCCGCACCGTCCATCCTGGCCGCCTCCTCGAGCTCGACGGGGATGGAGCGGATGTAGGCGGTGAAGATGAAGATGTTGAAGGACAGGCCGTAGACCACGTAGAGCAGGACCAGGCCGGCGGGGTTGTCGAGGCCCAGGGCGGCCGTCTGCTTCGCCACGGGCAGCATGAGGATCGGGAAGGGCACGAACAGGGCGGAGATGAAGTAGAAGAACAGGCCCTTGAAGAAGCGCCGGTGCATGTTGCGGGCGATCGCGTACGCCACCATCGAGTTCGTCAGGAGCGTGAGGGCCACCGCGGAGACGGTGATCAGGGCGCTGTTGAGCGCGGCCCGCGGGAAGTCCGTCAGCGTCCACGCGTCGGCGAAGTTCGCCCACCGCACCTCCGTGGGGAGGGCGAAGCCGCTGCCGCCGAGCTGGTCGGGGGTCTTCAGGGCGGTGATCACCGTGAAGTACAGCGGCACGAAGACGGTCAGGGCCAGGACGACCAGCAGCGCGGTCAGCCACCAGTTCACCCGGCCTCCCTCGGGCCGCCGGCGGCCGGACCGCCGGGGCCGGGCCGGGAGGGCGGCTGCAGCGGTGCCGCTGGGCGGGGCGGAGACGTTGGTGGAGGACATCAGGCGGACACCTCTTCGCGCTGGAGGACTCGGAGCTGGACGACGGCGAAGACCACCAGCACGATCATGAACACGACCGCGTTGGCGATCTGGTAGCCGTACTCGCCGCCCTGGAACCCGCCGCGGTAGATGAGGACGGAGACGGACTCGGTCGCCGTGCCCGGCCCGCCGTTGGTCATGGCGATGATGTGGTCGAAGACCTGCAGGAAGTTCTTGAGCGAGAGCACCATGTTGAACGTGAAGAACGCCCCGATCATGGGGAACGTGATGGACCAGAACCGCCGCCACGGCCCGGCGCCGTCGATGGCGGCGGCCTCGTAGAGCTCGGCCGGGATGGTCTGCAGCCCGGCGATGTAGATGATGATGTTGAACGCGACGGCCTGCCACACGGCGAGCACCACGATGCCGACCCAGGCCAGCTCGGGGTCGGCCAGGATCGACGTCGACAGCCGGTCGATCCCGAGGGCGGCCCCGATGCTGGGCAGGGAGTTGGTGAGCAGGTAGTTGAACACGTACCCGATCACCAGGACGGCCAGGATGTTGGGCACGAAGTAGATCCCGCGCAGGGTGTTCTTGAACTTGATCCGCCCCGTCAGGCCCACGGCCAGCGCCAGGGCGATGACGTTGACGAGCACGGTCGCCACGAGCGCGAACCGGAAGGTGAACAGGTACGCGGAGCGGACCCGCTCGTCGGTGAACAGCGCCGTGTAGTTGGACAGGCCCACGAAGTCCCACTCGCCGTAGCCCGGGGAGTCCGTGAAGCTGTAGAAGACCCCCTGCAGCACAGGGAGGGTGTGGAAGAGGAGGAAGAGCACGAGGGCGGGCAGCACCATCCAGTAGAAGGCGCGGCCGGGTCCCTTCCGGCGCCGGGCGGGCGGAGCGGCGGACGTGCCCGTGGACGGCGCGCCCTGCGCGCGGGCGGGTGCCGTGGTCATCGTGTCTCCACGGCCCCGAGGCCCCAGGTGCGCCGGTCGGCGACCCTGTCCCAGCTCTCGTCGAGGTTCCCCAGGAAGGCCTCCTGGTCGCGGTCGATGAGGTACTGCTGCAGCAGCGACCCCAGGGGGACGGCGGGGATGAACTGGTGGTCGAAGAAACCCACGATGCGCTCCTGGTCGATGTAGGTCTGGACCCCGGCGAGCGCGGGGTCGTCGTTGGACATGCCCTCGAGGGTCGGGATGGCCGTCTGCTCCTCGGCGTAGGCCTGGACGACCTCCGGCTGCATGAGGAAGTCGACGAAACGCCGGACCTCTTCGGGGTGCTCGGTGTCCGCGCCGGCGGTGACGACCACGTCCACCCCCGAGACCAGGACGGTCTCGGCGGGGTCGTTCGTGGCGGGCAGCGCGAAGCTGCCGATGGTGAACTCGGGCTCGAACGAGCGGATCTGGGGAACGGCGTAGTTGCCCAGCAGCAGCATCGCCGACTCGCCCCGGGCGAAGGCGGCGGTGCCGTCCTCGTAGCCGGTGGCCACCGGGTCGGGCTGGGTGTGGTCGAAGAGGGTCGCCAGCTTCTGCGCGGCCTCCGGCCACTCCTCGCGGAAGGTGCTCCCGCCCGCGAAGCGCTGCTTCCAGAAGTCCTCCGGGACGGTCTGCGGGACGAGCGGTGCGAGCGGCGCCTGGGCGGTCCAGGCGTCGGCGAGCATCCCGTAGAAGGGGGTGACCCCGGCGGCCTCGAAGGTCTCCGCGGCGGCGATCAGCTCGTCCCACGTGCGGGGCACCTCCACCCCGTGCTCGGCGAAGAGCTCCTCGTTGTAGAGCACTCCGGAGGCGTTGGCGGCGAAGGGCACCCCGTTGACGGCATCCGGCGTGCTCGCGCCCAGGTCCCGGACGACGTCCACGTAGGCCGGGTTGACGTCCTCGAGCGCGGGGGTGCCGGCGAAGTCCGCGAAGATCCCGGCGGAGGCGAGCTCGCCGAACGTCGAGTTGGCGTTGAGGGTCAGGACGTCGGGCACGTCCTGCTTGACCAGGCGGGTGCGCAGGGCCGTCTCGGGGTCCGGGACGTTGTCCACGACCACGCGCACGTCCGGGTTCTCGGCCTCGAACTGCCGGGCGAGGTCCTCGAAGTAGGCGACGGCCTCGGGCTTGAACTGGAAGAACGTGATCGTGGTGGGCGCGTCCGCGTCCGCGGCGCAGCCGGTCAGCAGCAGCGCGCACACGGCCGTCGCGGTCCATCGCCGCGCGCCCCGGCGCCGTGGCGCGGTCACGGCCGCACCGGGGCCGGGAGGACGGACGGGGGCGGCGGGGCTGGGGTTTCGCTCATGGTTCTCCTCGGGCGGGGCGACGACGGACGACAGGCGGTCCGCCACTGCGCGGACTATAAATACGTGGCTTAGATTTATTATCTGGACTATTATGTGGATCACAGTTCGGGAGAGTCAAGGGGTTCGAGTGGGTCGTACGGGAACATCGCCACAGCTGCTGCGCCGGACCAACACGGTCGCGGTCCTGGAGGTGATGCGCGAGGCGGGCGTCGTCACCGTCACGGAGCTCATCGCCGCCACCGGCCTGGTGCGCACCACCGTCATCGCCGTGTGCGACGACCTGCTGCGGATGGGCTGGATCGAGGAGCTCGAGGGGGCCTCCGACGCCCAGGTCGGACGGCCCGCCCGCCGCTTCCGGTTCCGGGACCGGGCGGGCTTCGTGGTGGGCGTGGACGTCGGCGAGGCCAAGACCACCGCCGTGGTGGCGGACCTGCGGGGCCGCGTCCTGGGCCGCACGACCCGCGCCTTCGCCGACCCCGCCCCGGAGCGGCGCCTGGCCACCGTGGACGACGCCGTCGACGGCGCGCTCGCGGACGCGTCCGTGGCCCCCGGGGCGGTGCTGGCCGCCGCGGTGGGGATCGCCGCGCCCGTGGACCGCGCCGGCAGGATCTCCCACGGCCAGCCGTTCTGGGAGGCCTTCGACCTCGGGCTCGAGACCCGGCTGGAGGAGCGCCGCGGGTGGCCCGCCCTGCTGGCCAACGACGCCAACCTCGCGGCCATGGCCGAGCGCTGGCGCGGGGCTGCCGCCGGGGTGGACGACCTCGTGGTGATGCTGGCGGGGGAGCGCATCGGCACCGGGCTGATGGAGGCCGGCCGTCTCCTGCACGGCCGCTCCGGCGCGGCGGGCGAGCTCGGCAGCCTGACCCTGGTCGAAGGGGTCGGCAGCCCGGACGGCATCGCCGCGCTGTGCCGGGCGTGGGGCGCCGAGGCGGTGCGGCCCGGGGCGCCGGAGACCGCGCTCCGGGAGCTGGCCGGGCCGTCCGGCGCCGTCGAGGCGGAGGCGGTGTTCCGTGCCGCGGCGGCCGGCGACGAGGTCGCGCAGCAGATCCTCGACCGCCTCGCCGAGCGGCTCGCGCGGGTCATCGGCCTGCTGGGCACGCTCTTCGACCCGGAACTGGTGGTCATCGCCGGTGCCGTCGCCGAGTCCGCGGGCGCGCTGCTGGGCCGGATCGAGGACCTGCTGCCCCGCTTCACCGCCACGCCCCCGCGGGTGGCGGTCTCGGTGCTCGGGGAGTCGGTGGTCTCCGTGGGGGCCGTCCGCCTCGCCCTGGACCACGTGGAGCGCCACGCCCTGGACCTGGAGCTCGCCGGCCGCTGACCTCGGGGGGGGTGCGGCTCAGCCGCGCGCGTCGAGGCGGAGGACGCGCAGGGTGTCCGGGGCCAGCCAGGGGGCGTGCACGCCCACGCTCTGCAGCGCCCGGCCGGACAGGACCACGCCCCGCTCGGCCGGCCACCACGGCGGGCGGCGGAACCCGTGCGGGTCGGCGCCGGGGGTGACGTCGCGCACCCGGTAGTGGCGCTCGGGGTCCAGGCCGCGCAGGCGGAACCGGCCCACGGGCTCGACGTCGGGCAGGGCGGCGCCGACGACGGCGAACAGCGCTTCCGAGCGGTCGGCGCTGACGACCCCGTGGATCCGCAGCGCGGGGTCGAAGGCGTCCAGGCGGACCATCCGGCCCGAGTGGATCAGCCGGCGGTGGTCCTTGTGGAAGGCGACCCACTCGGCGAGCTCGGCCGATTCCTGCTCGGTGGCCTGGGTGAGGTCCCACTCGATGCCGAGGTGGCCCCACACGGCGGTGCCGGCGCGGAAGTGCAGGGTGTGCATGCGCCCGGTGGTGTGCGAGGCGCCGGAGGCGATGTGGGCGCCCATGAGTTCGGCCGGGATGAGCTGCTGGGTCCACCGGTGCATCTGCTGGCGCTCGAAGGCGTCGATGTCGTCGGAGGTCCACACCCTGTCGGTGTGCTCCAGGACCCCGAGGTCGACCCGGGCGCCGCCGGAGGAGCAGGACTCGATCTCCAGGTCCGGGAACCGCTCCTTGAGCTCGGCCATCAGCCGGTAGGTCGCCAGGGTCTGGGCGTGCACCCCGGGGCGTCCGTCGGGGTGGGTGCCGGCCTCGAGCAGGTCGCGGTTGTGGTCCCACTTGAGGTAGGCGATCGGGTACTCGTCCAGGAGAGCCACCATCTGGTCGCGCACGTGCGCGTAGGCCTCCGGAACACCCAGGTCGAGCACCTGCTGCCGGCGGGACTCGGTGGGCAGGCGCCCGCCGGGGCCCATGATCCACTCGGGGTGGGCGCGGGCCACGTCGGAGTCGGGGTTGACCATCTCGGGCTCGAACCACAGGCCGAACTCCATGCCGAGGGCGTTGACGTGGTCGATCAGCGGGGACAGGCCCTGCGGCCACACCTCGGGGGAGACCACCCAGTCGCCCAGTCCGGCGTTGTCGTCGCGGCGGGCGCCGAACCACCCGTCGTCGAGCACGTAGCGCTCCACGCCGGCGGCGGCCGCCCGGTCGGCCAGGGCGGCCAGCTTCTCGAGGCGGTGGTCGAAGTAGACGGCCTCCCACACGTTCAGCGTCACCGGACGGGGCCGGGCGGGGTGCTGGGGGCGGGCCCGGAGCCAGTCGTGGAAGCGCCCGGCCTGCTCGTCCAGCCCCCGCCCGTACGCGCCGTACAGCCACGGGGTGGTGTAGCTCTCGCCCTGTCCGAGCGAGACCTCGCCCGGCAGCAGCAGCTCGGAGCCGCCCACGACCTGCTGGCCGTCGTAGAGCCGTTCCGCCCACGTGCGGTGGTTGCCGGAGAACCCGGTGTGCAGGCCCCAGACCTCACCGTCGGCGAAGCCGAAGCCCGGTTCGCCCACGGACAGGACGTAGGCGGCGTCGGCGCCGGTGCGGCCCTTGCGCCCCTCCCGGAGGTGCGTGCCCACGGTGAGCTCGCGCCGCTGGGGGGTCCGCTCCTTGCCCCAGTGCCCTGCGAAGTCCAGGATCTCCCGGGCGTGGGTGGGCAAGGGGAGCACGAGGCCCAGCTCCTGGACGCGGTAGTGGCCTGAGGCGGTGTTCGTCAGCGTGGCGCGGGCGCGCAGCAGGCCCGAGGGCGTGAGCTCCAGCTCGATCGTCACGCGCAGGCCTGCGCCGGTGTCCTCCGCCGCCACGAGCAGGCGGGCCGCGCCGGCGCTCACCAGGGCGCCGTCGGCGACGACCTCCTGCGGGTCCACCGGATCCAGCCGGGCCTCCGTGAGGAGCAGCAGCGGGGTCCACGCGGTGCCGTCCCGGTCACCCACCAGTCCTGGCCGGCCGCTCCAGCCGGTGTGCAGACTCCCGAGCACGTCGGGTCGCATCGGCAGGTCCTGCCCGTTGGCCGTGCGGTGGGCCACCGCGGCCTCGACGAGCACGGCGGCCTCCTCGGCGTCGAGGCCGGGCAGTGTGGCGCCCCAGTGCACCACGGAGGGCAGCTGAGCCTCGGAGAGGTCGACCAGGACCGACACGCCCCCGCTCGTGAGGTGGACCCGGCACGGTCCGGTGGGATCGAGGACGGTGGTCGGCTCGAGGGTCGCAGCAGTCATGTCGGCTCCTGGGCGCTGATCGGGGTGGTGGCTCCGGGCACTCGATCGCAGTGGTGGATCGATGTGGTTCACGCCAGACTAGAAGCGACAGAACCGAACATCAATACTGTTGAAGAGAACACAAGAATGTTTGTATTGTGGGGCATGTCGCCGATCCGGGGTCTCGATGGACCCCTGCCGAGCCAGGAGGCCCCATGACCGAGATGCTCCCCGACCGCCGACGGCGGGAGATCCTCGACCGCGTGCGCGCCTCCGGTGCGGTGCGGGTCGCGGACCTGGTCGCCGAGCTGGGCGTGTCCGACATGACGGTGCGCCGGGACCTGGACCGGCTGGCCCGGGACGGGGAGCTGCAGAAGGTCCACGGCGGGGCGAAGCTGCCGGCGGGATCCTCCGCGGCCGAGCCCGGATTCACGCGCAAGTCCGAGCTGCAGCTGCCGGAGAAGGCGGCCATCGCCGCCGCCGCCGAGGCGATGGTGCGGCCGGGCATGTCCGTCTCGCTGAACTCCGGGACCACCACCTTCGCGCTGGCCCGCGCCCTGCGCCGCGTCAGCGACATCACGGTGGTGACGAACTCCCCGCGGATCGCCGACGTGCTCCAGGACGCGCCCGCCACGGGACAGACGGTGATCCTGCTGGGCGGGGTGCGCACCCCCTCGGACGCCCTGGTGGGACCGCTGGCCACCGCGGCCCTGCGCACCCTGCACGTGGACCTCGCCTTCCTGGGCGTGCACGGGCTGTCCGAGCGCGACGGGTTGACCACTCCGAACATGATGGAGGCCGAGATCAACCGCCTCTTCCTGGAGCGCTGCGACCGCAGCGTGGTGCTGGCCGACTCCACGAAGTGGGGCCTGTCCGGGCTCCACCGCATCGCCGGTCTCGACGAGGTAGACACCGTCGTGACCGACGACGGTCTGGACGCCGCCGACCGCCAGACCTTGAGCCTGCACGTCCCCGACCTGCGACTGGAGCCCGTCCGATGACCTCTCCCGCCCCCGCCGAGCGCGCCGCCGCGCCGCTGATCGCGCACCGGACCCACCACCTCGCCGACGGACGGGAGGCCGTGTTCTTCTCCGACCGCGGCACCCCGCCCGTGGAGCACGTGGTGGACCGCCGGCCCCTGGACGCCCGCTCCGGCGGCGGTGAGGTGCGCTTCGACCGGCTGACGGGGGAGTGGGTGGCGGTGGCCGCCCACCGGCAGGCGCGCACCTACCTGCCCCCGGCCGACCAGTGCCCGCTGTGCCCGAGCGTGGGTGGGCGCGAGTCGGAGATCCCGGCGGAGGACTTCGACGTCGTCGTCTTCGAGAACCGCTTCCCTTCGCTGGGCCCGGAGCTGGCCGAGCTGCCGGACCCGCAGCGGGTGGGGGAGCGGTCCCTGTGGGGCGTCCCGTCCCCGGCCGTGGGGCGGTGCGAGGTGGTCGTGTTCACCCCGGAGCACCAGGGCTCCTTCGCGTCCCTGTCCTCCGAGCGGGCGCGCACCGTGGTGGAGGTCTGGGCCCAGCGCACCGAGGCGCTCTCGGCCATGGCCGGCGTCCGGCACGTGTTCCCGTTCGAGAACCGGGGCGAGCAGATCGGGGTGACCCTGCACCACCCGCACGGGCAGATCTACGCCTACCCCTATCCGGCTCCGCACGCGGCGCGGCTCGCGGCCCGCTCCCGGGCGCACCTCGAGGCCACGGGGCGGACGCTGATGGGCGAGGTCCTGGCCGACGAGACCGCCGCCGGGGACCGGATGGTGCTGGCGGGCGAGCACTTCTCGGCCTATGTGCCCTACGCCGCGCGGTGGCCGCTGGAGGTCCACCTGGTCCCGCACCACCGCGTCCCGGACCTGGCCGCGCTGACCGGGGCCGAGCGGGACGAGCTGGCGGTGGTGTACCAGGACCTGGTCCAGCGCGTGGACCGGCTCTACGACACGCCGACCCCCTACATCGCCGCCTGGCACCAGACCCCCGTGGACGCGGCGGACCGGGAGGCCGGCCGGCTGCACCTGCAGCTGACCAGCCCCCGGCGGGCCGAGGACAAGCTGAAGTTCCTGGCCGGCTCCGAGGCCGCCATGGGGGCGTTCATCAACGACGTCACCGCGGAGCAGACCGCCGCACGCCTGAGGGAGGCCGCACGATGACCGGACAGCACACCCCCCAGCAGGCCGCTCGGCAGGCGGGTCAGGACGACGCCGCCCGGGCGGAGGAGCTCTCCCGCAGGTTCGCCGAGGTCTACGGGCGCGCCCCGGACGGGGTGTGGCGTGCCCCGGGGCGGGTGAATCTCATCGGGGAGCACACCGACTACAACGACGGCTTCGTGCTGCCCTTCGCCATCGACCGCTCGGCGATGGTCGCCGTCCGGCTGCGCCGGGACGCCGAGCAGGGGCGGCGGACCGGGCAGGGCGAGGACGCGACCGGGCACGACGTCGTCGACCTGGCCTCCACGTACGCCCCCGACGGCGGGGGGCTGTCCCGGGCCCGGTTCCGGATCCTCGGGCTCGCCCCCGGGGCGGTCGGCGGCTGGGGGGCCTATCCGGCCGGCGTGGTGCACGTGCTCGCCGGCCTGGACGGGGTGGAGGTGCCCGGGTTCGAGCTGCTGCTGGACTCGACCGTCCCCGTGGGTGCGGGCCTGTCCTCCTCGCACGCCGTGGAGGTCGCCACGATCGTGGCCCTGAACGACCTGCTCGGGCTGGAGCTGGACCGGCCGGCGATGGCGCGGCTGACGCAGCGGGCGGAGAACGAGTTCGTCGGCGCCCCGACCGGGATCATGGACCAGTCGGCCTCCCTGCGCGGCCGGGCCGGCGCGGCGCTGTTCCTGGACTGCCGCACCCAGGAGGCCGAGCTCGTGCCGCTGCCGGTGGCCCGGCACGGGCTCGCCGTCCTGGTGGTCGACACGAAGGTCGCCCACTCCCACGCCGACGGCGGCTACGCCGCCCGGCGCGCCTCCTGCGAGCGCGGCGCCGCCGCCCTCGGAACGGCCTCCCTGCGCGACGTCCCGGACGGGACCGACCTGAGCGGACTGGACGAGGAGACTGCCCGCCGGGTCCGGCACGTGCTCAGCGAGAACCGCAGGGTCCTGGAGACGGTCCGGCGGCTGCGGGCCGGGGACGTCCGGGGCATCGGGGAGCTGCTGGTCGCCTCCCACGCCTCGATGCGGGACGACTACGAGATCTCCTGCCCCGAGCTCGACCTCGCCGTCGACACCGCCCTGGCCGCCGGGGCCGCCGGGGCGCGGATGACCGGCGGAGGCTTCGGCGGCTCCGCGATCGCCCTCGTGCCCGCGGCGCGGGCGGAGCAGGTCGGGAACGCGGTCGCCGAGGCCTTCGCGGACCGGGGTCACCGGGCGCCGGACGTCTTCGTCGTCGTGCCGGGGGAGGGCGCCGGCCGGGTGCGGTGAGACGCGGATCCTCCGCGGGACGACGTCGGTGGCACCGCGCCACTGCTCCTCGGCCCCGGGCCCACTGGGCCCGGGGCCGGCGTCATCGCAGTGCGCACTCTTGACGTGCAGTGTGATCTGGATCATTCTTGTGTTCAAGATATAAACACAGTTGCCAGCATATGGCAACGGTCCGGCCGGCCGAGCTCCTCGCGAACCCGTCCACCCGCCGGTGTACCTCTCTCCAGCTCCGCTCACGTCCCGTGCCCCCTCCGTCCCGGGTGCACTCAGCGAAGGACCTCCCATGCACAACGCTTCTCCACCGGCCGCGGCCGCGACCCACGGCAAGACCCCGAAGAAGGCGGCCCTGGCCAGCTGGATCGGCTCCGCCCTGGAGTACTACGACTTCGCCGTCTACGGGACGGCCGCCGCCCTGGTGCTCAACCACCTGTTCTTCCCGGCCGACACGTCCCCCGGGGTGGCGATCCTGCTGTCGATGGGCACCGTGGGCGTCGCCTATGTCGTCCGCCCCCTGGGGGCCCTCATCATGGGCCCCCTCGGAGACCGGTTCGGGCGCAAGTTCGTGCTGATGCTGACCCTGTTCATGATGGGTGCCGGCACGTTCGCCGTCGGCTGCCTGCCGACCTACGACCAGGCCGGTCTGCTGGCCCCGGCTCTGCTCGTGACCTGCCGCGTCATCCAGGGGCTGTCGGCCTCCGGCGAGCAGGCCAGCGCGATCTCGGTCTCCCTGGAGCACTCCGAGGAGCACCGGCGGGCCTTCACCACGAGCTGGACGCTGCAGGGCACCCAGTTCGGCACCCTCCTCGCCACCGCCGTCTTCATCCCCTTCACGCTCGTGCTCACCGAGGAGCAGCTGTTCAGCTGGGGCTGGCGGGTCCCGTTCTGGCTCTCCGCCGTCGTGGTGGTCGTGGCCTATCTGATCCGCCGCCACCTGGAGGAGCCGCCCGCCTTCGAGCAGGCCCGGGCCGTGCTGCCCGGCGAGAAGCCGGCCACCCCGCTCGCCCTGATGGTCAAGCACCACAAGACCGCGGTGCTGCGCGTGGCCGCGGCCGCGATGATCAACACCGTCAACGTGGTCTTCCTGGTGTGGTCGCTGTCCTTCGCCACCTCCGTGGTGGGCCTGGACCGCTCGACCATGCTGTGGGTCTCCGTCATCGCCAACGCCGTGGCCCTGCTCGTGATCCCCGTGGCGGCCACGGTCGCCGACCGGGTCGGGCGCAAGCCGGTGTTCATCACCGGGGCGGCCGGCGCGGCCGCGGTGATGTATCCCTACCTGGCCGCCGTCCACGCCGGGAACTGGACGCTGATCTTCCTCCTCGGCGCCGTCATGTCCGGCTTCTTCTACTCCATGTCCAACGGCATCTGGCCCTCCTTCTACGCGGAGATGTTCCCCACCCGGGTGCGCGTGACGGGGCTGGCCCTGGGCACCCAGATCGGCTTCGCGATCTCCGGCGGCTTCGCCCCCGTCCTGGCCAGCTCCCTGGCCGGGGCCGAGGGGGACAACTGGCTGGGCGTGGCGGGGTTCGTCACCGGCGCCTGCCTGATCGCCGTGGCCGCCGCCCTGACGGCCAAGGAGACCAAGGACAGGACCCTGGGCCAGATCGACGACCTGCACACCACCCGCACCGAGGCGGCCGAGCTGGAGAGGCTGCAGGGGGCCGGCGCCACCTCCGGCCGCTGAACGCCCCGGAAGCGCTGACGAAGGCGGACGCCCCGGCCGGTCACCCCGGCCGGGGCGTCCGCCCGTCCCGGGCCGGCCCCCGGTCACGAACATGACACGGGTCACGCCCGCGGAGGCCCCGTGCCAGAATGACCGCATGAGCAACCCCATGAACATCTCCGGGCACAATCCCGACAAGGAGGCCCGGGCGCACCGGCCGCCGGTCACGGAGCTGACCCCGGAGCAGTGCTGGGAGCACCTCTACAGCGCACGCTTCGGCCGGATCGCCACCATGGACGGCGACGAGATCGAGATCACCCCCATCAACCTCGTGGCCGACGACGGGAAGATCTACTTCCGCACCGCCAAGGGCACCAAGCTGCTGCACCTGGTGCTCAACGAGCACGTCGCCGTGCAGGTCGACCAGGCGCAGGGCGGGGAGGCCTGGTCCGTGATCGTGCGCGGCACGGCCCGCCAGCTGACCGACCCGGAGGAGACCGACCGGGTGGACGAGCTGCCGCTGCGGCCGTGGGTCGGGACCACCAAGCTCGAGTACGTGGAGGTGGCCCCCACGAAGGTCACCGGCCGCGTGTTCCACCTGGGCCACTGACCCGGCGCCCGGACCGCGCGGCGCCGGGCGCCCCGCCGCGCTTGTAGCCTGGACCCGTGGCACAGCACCGGATCGTTCTGCACTACGTCTTCACCCCGCTCCCCGACCCCACGGCCGTGATGCTCTGGCAGCGCGCCCTGTGCGAGGGGCTGGGCCTGCGCGGGCGGATCATCGTCTCCCCGCACGGGATCAACGCCACCGTGGGCGGTGAGGTCGGGGCGCTCAAGCAGTACGCCCGGACCACCCGCTCCCACCCCGGTCTCCGGGACACGGTGTTCAAGTGGTCGGACGGCTCGGCCGAGGACTTCCCGCGGCTGTCGGTCAAGGTCCGGGACGAGCTCGTGTCCTTCGGCGCGCCCGGCGAGCTCGAGGTCGACGAGCACGGCGTGGTCGGCGGCGGCATCCGCCTGGCGCCCGACGCCGTGGACGAGCTCGTGGCCCGCCGCGGCGAGGACGTCGTGTTCTTCGACGGGCGCAACGCCCACGAGGCCCGGATCGGGCGCTTCCGCGGGGCCGTGGTCCCGGACGTGGCGCACACCCGCGACTTCGTGGCCGAGCTGGACTCCGGGAAGTACGACCACCTCAAGACCCGGCCCGTGGTCACCTACTGCACCGGCGGGATCCGCTGCGAGGTGCTCTCCGCGCTGATGCGCAACCGCGGCTTCCAGGAGGTCTACCAGCTCGACGGCGGCATCGCCGAGTACGGCCGCGAGCGCGGGGACCGGGGGCTGTGGGAGGGGTCCCTGTACGTCTTCGACCGGCGCATGCACGTGCGGTTCACCCCGGCCGCGGTCACGATCGGGCGCTGCGACCGGTGCGCCGGCCCCGCGAACCGCTTCGTCAACTGCGCGGACGGCTCCTGCCGCGCCCTCGTGCTCGCGTGCCCGGCCTGCCTCGAGGAGCGGCCGCGGCTCACCTGCCCGGCCGGGTGCGGCACCGCCACGGCACCGGGGGCCGGCGACGGCGCCCCGGTCGCCGTCGCGTCCGCCCCCGCACCCGTGCCCGGCGACGCGGCCCCGGCCGCCTCCCGCACCGCCACGGCACCCGTGCCCGTGCCGACGGGCGCCGCATGAGCCCCGCCGCCCCCGGCCCCTCCGCGGCGCCGGCCTTCTCCCGCGTCCCGGGGACCCCCGCCTCCGACGACCCGCGGGCGCCGGCCGAGCTGCACGACGCCCTCCGCCGGACGGGCTTCACCCACGACCGCGTGGCGGAGCTGCTGGGGGAGGCCGCCATGGACGCGCTCGCACGGGACCAGGCGGTGCCCGCCCTGCGGGTCCTCGACCCGGCCCTCCGCACGCCCGGGCACCCGGACCGGGGCCTCGCCGGGGTCGTCTCGCTCTTCCTGCTCGGCCGCACCGTCCCCGCGGAGACGCTCGCGCCCGCCCCGGTGCGCCCGGAGCAGCTCGTGGGCCTGGGCCTCGCCGAGGAGACGGAGGGCGGGCTGCGCTCCACCGTGGACCTGCGCCCCCACGCCTCCGACGACGGGACGGAGCTGTACGTGGCGAGCGACCTGGGCGAGTCCCAGCGCCCCGGCGTGCTGCGCCGCGACCACGTGCTGGGGATCGGCCAGGCCTCCCTGACGCTGGCCCAGACGACCGACCGCCGCCGGGTGGACCGGGCGCTGGACCTGGGGACCGGGTGCGGCATCCAGACGTTCCACCTGCTCGCGCACGCGGGGCACGTGACCGCCACCGACGTCTCGGACCGGGCCCTGGGCTTCACCCGGTTCAACCTGCTGCTCAACGCGCAGGCGCTCGGGATCGACCCCGACCGGCTCGAGGACCGCGTGAGCCTGCGGGCGGGCTCCCTCCTGGAGCCCGTGCGCGGTGAGCGGTTCGACCTCGTGGTGTCCAACCCGCCGTTCGTCATCACCCCGCGCCCCGCCGGGGAGACCCCTCTCGACCGCTACACCTACCGGGACGGCGGTCTGCCGGGGGACCGGATCGTGGCCGACCTGGTGCGGGAGCTGCCCGGGGTCATGGCCCCCGGGGCCACCGCCCACCTGCTCGGCAACTGGGAGGTCCTCGCCCCGCCGCCCGGGGACGCGCGGCCGGCCGCCGAGCGCTGGGCGCAGCGGCCCGAGCAGTGGGTGCCCGAGGGAGTCGACGCGTGGTTCCTCCAGCGGGAGCTGGCCGGCCCGGAGGAGTACGCCGAGACGTGGCTGCGGGACGCGGCGGAGTCCCGAGACCTCGAGCACTACGAACGCGCCTACCGCGCCTATCTCGACGACTTCGCCGCCCGCGGCGTCGAGGCCGTGGGCTTCGGGATGATCCGCCTCCGCCGCCCGTCCCGGACCCGGCCCGGGGGTGCGCTCCGCCGCTTCGAGCACGTCCCCCACCCGGTCCAGCAGCCGCTCGCCCCCGCGCTCGCCGCCACGTGGGAACGGGCCGACTGGCTCGCGGCGCACTCCCAGGACTGGCTGGACGCCCACCTCGTGGCCGCCGAGGACGTCACCGAGGAGCGCCACCAGCGCCCCGGCGCGGAGCACCCCGGCGTCATCCTGCTCCGGCAGGGGGCCGGGCTGCGCCGGACCGTGGTGCTCTCGAGCGAGGCCGCGGGCTTCGCCGGGGCCTGCGACGGCGAGCTGAGCGCCCGGCAGATCCTCGGGGCGCTCGCCGCCCTGCTGGACTGGGCGGGCGAGGAGCGGCAGCGGCTGACCGAGGAGGTCCGGCACCTCGTGCTCGACGGCTTCCTCGTGCCGCACGAGCCGGTGCCGCCCGCCGCCTGAGCACCGTTGTGGGCGGATGAACCGTTGTGGGCGGATGAGCAGGCGGCGCCGCGACGGTGGGGGTGGGAGGATGGGAGCATGAGCATCGGAGACAACCTGAACCCCATCAAGACCCTCGACAAGGACACCGTCTGGCAGCTCCTCGAGCAGCACCCCTTCGGCCGGCTGGCCGTCGAGGCCGCCGGTCTCGTGGACATCTTCCCGGTGAACTACGTGGTCCACCAGCGCAAGCTGTACTTCCGCACGGCCCAGGGCTCCAAGCTCTCGAGCCTCATCGTCAACGACCAGGTGGCGTTCGAGATCGACGAGGTCTCGGAGGAGCACGTCGTGCGCTCCGTGGTGGTCCACGGCCGGGCCCGCCGGCTCGAGACGCGCGCCGAGATCGACGCCGCGGAGGAGCTGCCGCTCAAGCCGTGGGCGCCCACGCTGAAGTACAACTTCGTGGTCATCGACGTGGAGCACGCCACGGGCCGCGAGTTCACGATCGGCGACGAGCCCGAGCGCTACCCCTCCTGAGACCGGCCCGGGCCGCCCGGGGACGCCCGGGCCGGGCGGCCCGCCCGGGGACGCCGATGTCCTCCGGGTCCCCGCCGCGCGGGGGTTGACGGCGGTGACGCGTTATGGTGGAGCGCAACGGCGGGCCGACGCCCGCCCGTTCGACCCGACGTCCAGCAGCGCCGCGGCCCGCGGCACCGCGGACCGCAGCAAGGAGTACCGTGCCAACGAAGGCCACCCAGAGCCCGGGAACGGGCAAGAGCCTGCTCATCGTGGAGTCCCCCTCCAAGGTCAAGACCATCGCCGGGTACCTCGGCGACGCCTACGAGGTCGAGTCCTCGATGGGGCACATCCGCGACCTCCCGCAGCCCTCGGAGCTGCCGGCGGAGCTCAAGAAGGGTCCCTACGGCAAGTTCGCGGTGGACGTGGAGCACGGCTTCGAGCCGTACTACGTGGTGAACCCGGACAAGAAGAAGAAGGTCACCGAGCTCCGGCGCAAGCTCAAGGACGCGGACGCCCTCTACCTCGCCACCGACGGCGACCGCGAGGGGGAGGCCATCGCGTGGCACCTCCTGGAGGTGCTCAAGCCCAAGATCCCCGTCTACCGGCTGACCTTCTCCGAGATCACTCGCGAGGCCATCGAGCGGGCCTTCGGGGAGCTGCGCGAGCTCGACCAGGACCTGGTCGACGCGCAGGAGACCCGGCGCATCCTCGACCGGCTCTACGGCTACGAGATCTCCCCGGTGCTGTGGCGCAAGATCGCCTCGGGCCTGTCCGCCGGGCGCGTGCAGTCCGTGGCCACCCGTCTGGTCGTGGAGCGGGAGCGCAAGCGCATGGCGTTCGTGCCCGCCGACTACTGGGACCTCAGCGGGACGTTCGCACGCACCGACGGCGAGGACGCCGGCACCGCCTTCAGCGCCCGGCTCTCCTCCGTGGACGGCAAGCGGGTGGCGGGCGGCCGCGACTTCGGCGACGACGGCGTGCTCAAGGGCGCCGCGGACAAGCTCGCGCACCTGGACGAGCAGGCCGCCCGCGAACTGGCCGCCGGTCTCGAGGACGCGGCGTTCACGGTCCGGTCGCTGGAGACCAAGCCCTACACCCGCCGCCCGGCCGCCCCGTTCACCACCTCCACGCTGCAGCAGGAGGCGGCGCGCAAGCTGCGCTTCACCTCCCGCACCACCATGCAGGTGGCGCAGAAGCTGTACGAGAACGGCTACATCACCTACATGCGCACCGACTCCGTGGCGCTGTCCGACCAGGCGGTCACGGCCGCCCGGCGCCAGGCCACGGAGCTCTACGGCGCCGACTTCGTGCCCGGCTCCCCGCGGCTCTACAGCTCCAAGTCGAAGAACGCGCAGGAGGCGCACGAGGCCGTGCGCCCGGCCGGGGACTCCTTCCGGACCCCGAACCAGGTCCGCGGCGAGCTCTCCGCGGACGCGTTCCGGCTCTACGAGCTGATCTGGAAGCGCACCGTGGCCTCCCAGATGGCCGACGCCAAGGGGTCGACGGCGACCGTGCGGCTCGGGGCGACGTCCTCCGCCGGGCGGGACGCCGAGTTCTCCGCGTCCGGCACCGTCATCACGTTCCGCGGCTTCCTGGCCGCCTACGAGGAGGGCCGGGACGAGGACCCCGCCACGGACAAGGACGGCGCCAAGGACGGCAAGGACGGCGACAAGCGGCTCCCGCGGATGGCCGAGGGCGACCGCCTGGACGCGACCGACGTCGAGGCGGACGGGCACCGCACCTCGCCGCCGCCGCGCTACACCGAGGCGTCCCTCGTCAAGGTCCTCGACGAGCTCGGCATCGGCCGGCCCTCGACCTACGCGGCCACCATCTCCACGATCATGGACCGCGGCTACGTCCGCGTGCGGGGCTCCGCGCTCATCCCCTCGTGGATCGCGTTCTCCGTGGTGCGCCTGCTCGAGGAGCACTTCTCCGACTACGTGGACTACGACTTCACCGCGGCGATGGAGGAGGGCCTCGACCGGATCGCCCGCGGCGAGGAGGACAGCACCGACTGGCTGCAGGACTTCTACTTCGGCTCCCAGGGCCACGAGAACGGGCTCAAGCCCATCGTCGACGACCTCGGCGAGATCGACGCCCGCGCGGTGAACTCCATCCCCGTGACCGAGGACATCACCCTGCGGGTCGGCAAGTTCGGCCCCTACCTGGAGGTGGCCGGCGCCGTCGACCCGGAGACCGGGGAGATCACCGACCCGATCCGGGCCAACGTGCCGGAGGACCTCGCCCCCGACGAGCTCACCCCCGACAAGGCGCGCGAGCTCATCGAGACGGGCAAGGCCGACGGCCGGGAGCTCGGCCGCGACCCCGTGACCGGGCGCGCCATCGTGGCCAAGGACGGCCGCTACGGGCCCTACGTCACCGAGGTGATCCCCGAGCCCACCGCCGAGGAGCTCGCGGCCCAGCCCGTCGAGTACTACAAGAACGGCAAGCCCAAGCCCCCGAAGAAGCCGGTCAAGGAGAAGCCCCGCACGGGCTCCCTGCTCTCCACGATGACCCTGCAGGACGTCACCCTCGAGGACGCGCTCAAGATCCTCTCCCTGCCGCGCACGCTGGGTACGGACGCCGAGGGCAACGAGATCACGGTGCAGAACGGCCGCTTCGGCCCCTACCTGAAGAAGGGCGGCGACTCGCGCTCCCTGCAGTCCGAGGAGCAGCTGTTCACGGTCACCCTCGACGAGGCCCTGGCGATCTACGCCCAGCCCAAGCAGCGCGGCCGCGGCGCCGCCAAGCCTCCGCTCGCGGACCTCGGCACCGACCAGATCACGGAACGGCCCATGGTCATCAAGGACGGGCGCTTCGGCCCCTACATCACCGACGGCGAGACCAACGTGACGGTCCCGCGCGGCGAGACCGTGGAGCAGATCACGCCGGCGCGCGCCAGCCAGCTGCTCGCCGAGAAGCGCGCCCAGGGCCCCGCCCCCAAGAAGACGGCCCGGTCCACGGCCAAGGGAACGACCGCCAAGGGGACGACCGCCAGGAGCGGCACGGCGAAGAAGAGCACGGCCAAGAAGCCCGCGGCGGCCAAGCCCGCCCGCGCCGGGTCCAAGGGCTGATCCGCTCCGCACGCGCGGGACGGACACGGAACTCGAAGGAGCACCACGGCATGCGTCTCGGAGTCCTCGACGTGGGGTCGAACACCGTCCATCTCCTCCTGCTGGACGTCTACCCGGGCTCCCGGCCCGAGCCGTACGCGTCCCACAAGCTCGCCCTGCGGCTGGTGCAGTACCTCGACGCCGACGGCAACATCTCCGACGCCGGCCGGGACGCCCTCACCGCGTTCGTGGTCGAGGCCCGGGACTTCGCCGTGGACAACCGGGCCGAGGACTTCCTGGCCTTCGCGACCTCCGCGATCCGCGAGGCCGGCAACGGGGCGCAGGTGCTGGACCACGTGCAGTCCCGCTCCGGCGTGACCCTCACGGAGCTGGCCGGGGACCAGGAGGCGGCCGTGACGTTCTTCGCGGTGCGCCGCTGGTTCGGCTGGGGCGCGGGGACCGTTCTCGACCTCGACATCGGCGGCGGGTCCTTCGAGATGGCCCTGGGGGACAACGCGCTGCCCACCGTGGCGACCTCGGTGCCGCTCGGCGCGGGGCGGCTCACCCGCACCTTCGTCGCCGGGGACGTCGCGACCCCGAAGGAGATGAAGGCTCTGCGCAAGCACGTGCGCCAGGAGCTCCGGCCCGCGGTCGACCGGGTCCGCGCGGCCGGGGAGCCCACCTGCGTGGCCGGCACCTCCAAGACGTTCCGCTCCCTGGCCCGGATCTGCGGGGCGGCGCCGTACGAGATGGGCCCGTACGTGCCCCGCACCCTCCACCTCGAGGACCTGCGGCTGTGGACCCGCCGGATGGAGGCCATGTCCCCGGCGGAGCGCGCCGAGCTGCCCGGCGTCTCCGCCGCGCGGGCCCGGCAGATCCTCGCCGGGGCCGTGGTGGCGGAGTCGGCGATGGACGCCTACGGCGTCGAGTCGATCCGGATCTGCCCGTGGGCGCTCCGCGAAGGGCTGATCCTGCGCCGCCTGGACCAGCTGAGCAGCCACTCCGACGTCCGCACCGTGGACCCCCGGCACCTGGTGGGTGCGGCATGAGCGAGCAGCAGGGCGCCGCCGCGGAGCCGTACCGTCCGCACGTGGCGCTGTCCACCAGCTCCCTCTATCCGCTCGGGGTGCCGGAGACCTTCGAGGCGGCCGTGGAGCTGGGCTACGACAGCGTGGAGGTGCTCGTCACGCACGAGCGGATGAGCCAGCTCACCCACCAGCTGCAGGACCTCGTGCAGCGCCACCAGCTCCCCATCTCGACCATCCACGCCCCGACCCTGCTGCTGACCCAGCAGGTGTGGGGCAAGTCGTGGACCAAGATCCAGATGGCGGCCGCGCTCACCGAGCAGGTGGGCGCGGAGGTCGTCGTGGTCCACCCGCCCTTCCGGTGGCAGCGCCGGTACGCCGCGAACTTCGTGGAGGGGGTGCGGGTGGTCTCCCAGGCCACCGGCGTGAAGATCTCCGTGGAGAACATGTACCCCTGGCGGGTCCGCGGCCGCGACACCGTGGTCTACGCCCCGCACTACAGCCCGCTGGGCCTGGACTACGACTGGGTGACGTGGGACTTCTCGCACGCCGCCACCGCCCGGATGGACTCCCTGGCCGCCATCCGGGAGCTGGGCCCCCGGCTGGGCCACGTCCACCTGACCGACGGGTCCGGGGAGACCACGGCGGACGAGCACCTGCTGCCCGGCCACGGGGTGCAGCCGGTGGCCGAGTCCCTCGAGTTCCTCGCCTCCACCCGGTGGCAGGGCATCATCGGGGTCGAGGTCTCGACCCGCCGCTCGAAGAACGCCGACGAGCGCACCCAGTGGCTCGCGGAGTCCCTCGAGTTCGCCCGCCGGCACACGAGCCGCTCCGACGGCGCCCCGAGCGCCGGCGGCCCCGACGGCACGGAGGGCGCGGACGGCAGTCAGGGCTGAGGCCCGGGCGCACCCGGTCCGCCCGCCTCGTCGCGGTCCGTCCGAACCACACCGACCGATGCACCCCGCCGTCCCACCGGCGCCGTTCCGATCCCACCGTCCCGTTCCCACCGTTCCGATTCCACCGATGAGAGGACCTCACCGACCATGACCCCTGTGCTCGCCTTCCTGGGCTGCGGCTCCATGAACGGATCCATCCTGCGGGGGGTGCTGGCCTCCGGCGTGCCCGTCGAGCAGGTCCGGGCCACCGTCCGCTCCGCGGAGAGCGCCCGCCGGCTCGAGGACGAGACGGGCGTGCGGCCCTACGTCACCGGTGACGATCCCGATGCCAACCGGCGGGCCGCCCGTGAGGCGGACGTCGTGCTGCTCGGCGTCAAGCCCGTCGGCATCCTCGACCTCGCCCGCGAGATCGCCCCCGCCCTGCGCCCCGGCACGGTCGTGGCGTCGGTGGCGGCGGGGATCTCCGTCGGCGCCCTCGAGCGCGCCCTCCCCGCCGGTCAGCCGGTCGTGCGCACGATGCCGAACACGCCCTCCAGCGTGGGCCGCGGGGTGGTCTCGGTGACCCCGGGGGCCGCCACCGGCCCCGAGCAGACGGAGGCCGTGCGCCGGGTGCTCGAGGCCGTGGGCACCGTGGTCGAGGTCCCCGAGGAGCAGGTGGACGCCGTGACCGGCGTCTCGGGCTCCGGGCCCGCCTACGTGTTCCTGCTGGCCGAGGCCATGCAGCAGGCGGGGGAGCGGATGGGGCTGCCGGCGGACGTCGCGCGGGTCCTCGCGAAGGAGACCGTCTCCGGCGCCGGGGAGCTGCTCCGCCCGGCGGAGGCCGACCCCGCGGCCCTGCGCAAGGCCGTCACGAGCCCCAAGGGCACCACGGACCGGGCCATCACGACCTTCCAGGACAACGGCTTCGAGGCTCTCGTCGCCTCCGCGGCCCGCGCCTCGGCGGATCGCTCCGCGGAGCTCACGCGCGAGTTCAGCGGCGACTGAGCCGCGGACCGGGAGGTCCCCGGGTCCCGGGTCAGGGGCGGGCCGCGAAGCGCTCGAGCAGGTCCACGTGCCCCGAGACGATCAGCAGGTCGCGGGAGGTGACCTTGGTGTCGGGGCGGGCGTACGTGAAGTCCTCGCCCGGGGACTTCACGCCCACCACGGTCACGCCGTACTTGGAGCGGACGTGGGAGTCGCCCAGCGTGAAGCCCTGCACCTCCCGCGGAGGATACATCTTGACGATCGCGAAGTCGTCGTCGAACTCGATGTAGTCCAGCAGCCGGCCCGAGACCAGGTGCGCGGTGCGCCGCCCGGCGTCCGCCTCGGGGAAGATCACGTGGTGCGCCCCGATGCGGGAGAGGATCTTGCCGTGCGAGGGCGTGATGGCCTTCGCCCAGATCCGGCTCACGCCGAGGTCCACGAGGTTCGCCGTGATGAGCACGCTCGACTCGATGGACGTGCCGACGCCCACCACGGCGGAGTCGAACTCGGCCGCCCCCAGCTGGCGCAGGGCGTCGATGTCCGTGGCCTCGGCCTCGACCACGTGGGTGAGCTGCCCGGAGAGCTTCTGGACCAGCTGGGCGTCCCGCTCCACGCCCAGGACCTCCCGGCCCTGGCGGGCGAGCTGGAGCGCGGTGGCGGTGCCGAAGCGGCCGAGGCCGATCACCAGGACGGGGACGCTGTGGGACGAACGGTCAGCCAATGATGGGCCTTTCCTCGGGGTACCGGTAGAGGCGCCGGCGTGAGCGCAGCGCCAGGGCGGCGGCCACGGTGGTCGTGCCGATGCGCCCGATGAGCATGATCAGGACCAGGACGTACTTGCCGGCGGGGGGCAGCTCGCCGGAGAGCCCCACGCTGAGACCGCACGTCGCGTACGCGGAGATCACCTCGAACAGGACCCGGTCCAGCGGCTCCTGGGAGATCTCGACGAGGATCCCGCAGCCCACCAGGACGACGGTCGCCCCCATCATGATCACCGAGATCGCGATGCGGAGGGCGTCCTCGGGGATGGTCCGGTAGAACGCGATCACGGACCGGTCGCCCCGGGCCTCGGCCAGGATCGCCAGGAAGACCACGGCGAGGGTGGTGACCTTGATGCCGCCGGCCACGGAGGCCGGGCCGCCGCCCGCGAACATCAGCGCGTCGGTCATCAGCAGGGTCACCGGCTCCAGGCTGTTCATGTCCACGAGGTTGAAGCCCCCGGAGCGGACCATGACGGAGTGGAAGAAGCCCTCGAAGATCTTCTCGTGCACGGGCCGGTCCCGCAGGGTGTCCGGATTGGTCCACTCGAAGGCCAGGAACAGGGCCCACCCCACGAACAGCAGGATCGTGGTGGTCACGATCACCAGCTTCGTGTTGAGGTTCCACCGCGAGAAGCGCAGCCCGGTCTGCCGCAGCACGAGGACCACGGGGAAGCCGAGGGAGCCCAGGAGGACGCCCAGGGCGATCGGCAGGAGGATCAGCACCGCGTCCGTGTACGGGACGAGGCCGTCCGAGTGCGGGGTGAACCCCCCGTTGTTGAACGCGGAGACCGCGTAGAACACCCCGTGCCAGAGAGCGGTAAGGAACGGCTCCCCGACCACCAGGAAGCCGATCGTCAGCACCGTGGCCAGGATCGCCTCGATCGTCACGGACATCAGCACGATGATCTGCAGGAGCGAGCCCACCTCGCCCAGGCGCCCGATGTTCAGGGCCTCCTGGGTGATCAGCCGGGACTTCAGGCCGAGCTTGCGACCGATGGCCAGGGCCAGGATCGAGGTCATGGTGAGGGTGCCCAGACCGCCGATCTGCATCGCGACCAGGATCACGAACTGGCCGAAGAACGACCAGTTGGCCGCCGTCGACACCGTGGTCAGGCCCGTCACGGTGACCGCGGAGGTGGCCGTGAACACGGCGTCCTCGACCGGTGTCACGACGCCGGGGGCCGAGGCCACGGGCAGCCACAGCAGGAAGGAGAACACGGACACGACCGCGGCGAAGGAGATGACGGCGAGACGGGCGGGGGAGCCCGCCGCGATCCGGTCCACGAGGTCGCGCAGCGAGGTGAGCAGCCAGAACCGGCCGCGCTCCTCCGGACGGGCCCAGGGCGCGCGCTGCAGGTGGCTCACGGGCTCTCCTCCTGGTGTCCTGACCGCCCGGGCGGGGCGGCGGCCGCGGCGTTCGCCTCGACCCGAGACAGTATTCCACCCGAGCCCGTCCGCGGCGGGCAGCCGCGGGTGTAGGTTGTCGCCCATGCCCCTGGAAGAGGCCCTGCTGCGCGCCCGGGTCCGTCGACTGACCCGACGGCACGGGATCCGCTCCCCCCACGGCCGCCGGCCGGGACAACGGCGGAGCACCGATCCGCGGGAGGTGACCGCGGCGCGCACGGCGCAGCTGATCATCGGCGCGTTCGCGACCGCCCTGGCCGTCGGCACCGTCCTGCTGATGCTCCCGATCGCGAGGTCGGGCCCCGGCGGGGCGTCGTTCATGGAGGCGTTCTTCACCGCGACCTCGGCGATCTGCGTGACCGGGCTGGTCGTGGTGGACACGCCGACCTACTGGACGCCGTTCGGGCAGGCGGTGATCCTGGCCCTGATCCAGATCGGCGGGTTCGGGGTGATGTCCTTCGCCACCGTGCTGGGGATCCTCCTGGCCCGCCGGCTGGGCCTGACGGCCCGGATCATGAGCTCGACTGAGACGAAGAACCCCGGCTACGGGGACATGCGCCGGGTGCTGCTGCGCATCCTCGCCACCACGCTGGTGATCGAGACGGTCGTGGCCGCGGCCCTCGCCCTGCGCTTCTTCGCCGGCTACGGGTACGGACCGGGGCAGGCGGTGTGGCACGGCGTGTTCCACGCGGTCTCGGCGTTCAACAACGCCGGCTTCGCCCTGTACACCCTGTCGATGATGGACTTCGCCGCCGACCCCTGGGCCAACCTGCCGATCGTCGTCGCCGTGGTCCTGGGCGGGCTGGGGTTCCCGGTGCTCTACCAGCTGCGCCGGGAGTGGCGCCGGCCCCGGCGGTGGAGCATGAACACCCGGATCGTGCTGTTCGCCACCGCGGTCCTGCTCGGCGCCGGCACGGTGTTCCTGTGCGCGGTGGAGTGGTCCAACCCCGCCACCCTCGGGCCGATGCGGGCCGACGAGAAGCTGCTGGCCGGGTTCTTCCAGTCCACCATCGCCCGCACGGCCGGGTTCAACAGCATCGACATCTCGGCGATGCACCCGGTGTCCTGGCTGGGGCTGGACCTCCTGATGCTCATCGGCGGCGGCCCCGCCGGAACGGCCGGCGGGCTGAAGGTCACCACCGTCGCCGTCCTCGGCTTCATCGCCTGGACCGAGATCACCGGGGGAACGGCCGTGCACGTCCTCGGCAAGCGCCTGTCCCGGTCCGTGCAGCGCCAGGCGATCACGGTGGTCGTCCTGGCACTGGGCGCGGTGACCACCGCCACGATGGTGCTGATGCTGCTGCACGAGGACATCGGCCTGGACCGGATCCTGTTCGAGACGATCTCCGCGTTCGCCACCGTGGGCCTGTCCACGGGCATCACCGCGGATCTCTCGCCGGCGGCCCAGGGGGTGCTCATCGCCCTGATGTTCCTGGGCCGGCTGGGGCCCATCACCGTGGCCACCGCCATGGCGGCCCGTCCCCGGAAGGCCCTGTACGAACTGCCCAAGGAACGCCCGCTGATCGGCTGAGTCCACCGCGCCCGCCCGGCACACCACCCCACGGGGCCCCGCGGCCCACCCCGACACCTCCAGGAGGTCCCCACATGTTCCCCTCCCGCCCCGGCACCGACTCGCACCACCACTCCGGCCGCCGCCGGTCACCGGGCACGGTGGCCGTGATCGGCCTGGGCCGCTTCGGCGCCGCCCTGGCCCTCGAGCTGATGCGCAACGGCGCCGAGGTGCTGGGCATCGACGTCGACGAGGACGTCGTCCAGGAGCTCAACGGGCAGCTGACCACCGTGGTGCGCGCCGACGCCACCCAGGAACAGGTGCTGCGCCAGCTCGGCGTCGACGAGTTCGACAAGGTCGTGGTCGGCATCGGCTCCGACGTCCAGGCCAGCATCCTGGTCGCCTCCCGGCTGCTGAAGTTCGCCCACCCCGAGATCTGGGCGAAGGCCATCACCACGCCCCACGCCGAGATCCTCGAGCAGCTCGGGGTCCACCACGTCATCAGCCCCGAGCACGACATGGGCGTGCGCTCCGCCCACCTGATCCAGGGCCGGGTCCTCGACTTCGTGACGATCGACGAGGGATTCGCCCTCATCCGCTGCCCGGCCCCGGAGGCCGTCCAGCAGCGGCCGCTGGACACCCTCAGCATCCGGCGCACCCACGGGGTCTCGATCGTCGCGGTCCGCCGCCTGGGCCAGGGGTGGGAGGCCACCGAGCCCGGCACGGTCCTCTACGAGAACGACCAGATCCTGGTGACGGGACCCACCCGTGCGGTCGAGGCCTTCAGCGACCTCGACTGAGCCGCGCCGGGGTGACACAAAGGGCGCCGGCGCCACGCCCGCGACGGCGGGCCCCGGCCCCGAGTGGTCTAATGGCGGTGTGACCCCTGCTACGTCCGGGCCCGGCGCCCCGTACCCCACGCGACTGTTCTGGGACCCCGCCCTGCTCGAGTACAACTTCGGGGACCACCACCCCATGCACCCGTCCCGGCTCGAGGCCACCTACCGGCTGGTCCAGGAGTTCGGCCTGGACCGCCGGGACAACGTCACGGTGGAGGCGCCCGAGGTGGCCCCGGACGAGGTGCTCAACCTCGTCCACCCGCAGCACTACGTGGACTCGGTCCGGGCCGTCAGCGCCGACCCCACCGTGGAGGTCCCCGAGTGCGGTCTCGGCACCGAGGACACCCCCGGGTACCCGGGGGTGCACGAGGCGAGCGCCCGGCTCGTGGGCGGCACCTACCAGGGCGCCGTGGCCGTTCTCGCGGGGGACGCGGTGCACGCCGTGAACTTCGGGGGCGGGATGCACCACGCCCACGCGGAGAAGGCCAGCGGATTCTGCATCTACAACGACTGCGCCGTGGCGGTCCAGCACCTGCTGGACCAGGGTGTCCGGCGCGTGGCCTACGTGGACGTCGACGGCCACCACGGCGACGGCACCCAGTCGATCTTCTACGACGACCCCCGCGTGCTCACCGTCTCGCTGCACGAGACGGGCCTGACGCTGTTCCCGGGCACGGGCTTCGCCAACGAGACCGGCCGCGGGGAGGCCGAGGGGCACTCCGTGAACGTGGCGATGCCCACGGCCTCCGACGACTCCATGTGGCTGCGCGCGTTCGACGCCGTGGTCCCGCCCCTGCTGCGCCAGTTCCGGCCCGAGGTGATCGTGAGCCAGCACGGCTGCGACTCGCACTTCGCCGACGAGCTCACCCACCTGCGCGTCAGCGTCGACGCGCAGCGGCAGACCGCCGTGGCCCTGGCAGGGCTGGCCCACGAGCTGTGCGAGGGCCGGTGGATCGCCACGGGCGGGGGCGGGTACAACTGCTACGACGTGGTGCCCCGCTCCTGGACGCACCTGGTGGGAGTCGCCGCCGGCCACCCGATCGACGTGGGCACCGCGGTGCCGCAGCCGTGGCGCGACTACGTGCGCGAACGCTACGGCGCCGACGCGCCGCGGGTCATGGGCGACGAGGTGGACCTGTGGTGGCGCTCCTGGGAGGTGGGCTTCGACCCCAACGACGAGACGGACCGCACCATCATGGCCACCCGCAAGGAGGTCTTCCCCCAGTGGGGGCTGGACCCGTGGTTCGACTGAGCCCGCCGCCCGCGGGCTCCGGCAGCGGCGGGGGCAGCCACGGGGGCGGTACGGACGTGCCGGTGCCGGGAGCCGCGCGGCAACCCGTTTACAGTGATCGGATGGGCAACAACGACGTGTTCGCGGTGATCGCCGACAAGACCCGGCGGGGGATCCTCGCCGCGCTCAAGGACGGCGAACGACCCGTGGGCGACCTCGTGGCAGAGCTGGGGGTCTCCCAGCCGACCGTCTCGAAGCATCTGAAGATCCTGCGCGAGGCCGGTATGGTGTCCATGGAGGCACAGGGGCAACGACGTCTCTACGCCGTGCAGCCGGAGCCGCTGGCCGAGGTCACCGCATGGGTCCACGAGGTCGTGGGCGGTGCGGCGCACCAGCCGGCCGCCTCGACGCGCGCCCCGGGGGACGCCGCGGACAGCGGCACTGCCGGGGCCGGCGTCGCCGGCCCTGACGTCGTCGTGACCGCGGGGGCCGATGGGGCCGGGACGGCTCCGGAGGTGACGCCCGGGACGGACGTGCTGGACGCCGCGGCGGTGGTCGTTCCGGAGCCGGCCGTCGTCCCCAGCCCAGAGCCGGCGGTCGAGACCGGCCCGGCGCCGGCGGTCGGCGGCACCCCCGCGCGCCCGGGCAGGGGCGCGGGGGCTCGTGCAGCGGACATCCTGTCCAGCCTCTCCGGCCTGCGCCGCCGCACCAGGAATCCGCGGCGGTGACCGGCCGGGCCCAATCGATCCGAACGAGGAGCACCATGCACGAGGACCTGTACCCGATCCGCCAGGCCGTACTCGCCCGCAACCCCGGAGAGGTGGAGTTCCACCAGGCCGTGGACGAGGTCTTCGACTCCCTGGGCCCCGTGGTCGCACGCCACCCCGAGCTGCTCGACGCCGCGGTGCTCGAGCGGATCTGCGAGCCGGAGCGGCAGATCATCTTCCGCGTGCCGTGGACCGACGACGAGGGCCGCGTGCACATCAACCGCGGCTTCCGCGTGGAGTTCAACTCCGCGCTCGGGCCCTACAAGGGCGGGCTGCGCTTCCACCCCTCCGTGTACCTGGGCATCGTGAAGTTCCTGGGCTTCGAGCAGATCTTCAAGAACGCCCTCACGGGCATGCCGATCGGCGGGGGCAAGGGCGGGTCGGACTTCGACCCGAGCGGGCGCTCCGACGGCGAGATCATGCGCTTCTGCCAGTCCTTCATGACCGAGCTCTACCGCCACATCGGCGAGTACACGGACGTCCCCGCCGGTGACATCGGGGTGGGCGGACGCGAGATCGGCTACCTGTTCGGCCAGTACAAGCGGATCACCAACCGCTACGAGTCCAGCGTGCTCACCGGCAAGGGCCTCAGCTGGGGCGGTTCCCTGGTGCGCACCGAGGCCACCGGCTTCGGCACCGTGATGTTCGCCGAGGAGATGCTGCAGACCCGCGGGCAGTCCTTCGACGGTCAGACCGTGCTGGTCTCCGGCTCGGGCAACGTGGCGACCTTCGCGATCCACCGGGCGCAGCAGCTCGGGGCCACCGTGGTCACCGCCTCGGACTCCAGCGGCTACGTGGTGGACCCGGACGGCATCGAGCTGGACCTGCTCCGCGAGGTCAAGGAGGTGGAGCGCGGCCGGATCTCCGAGTACGCCGAGCGCCGCGGCGGACGCGCCCGGTTCATCGCCAAGGGCTCCGTCTGGGACGTTCCCGGCACGGTGGCGCTGCCGTGCGCCACCCAGAACGAGCTGGACGGCTCCCACGCCAAGAAGCTGCTCGGCCACGGCGTGCTCGCGGTGGCGGAGGGCGCGAACATGCCCACCACGGGCGAGGCCACCCGCCTGTTCCAGGAGGCGGACGTGCTCTTCGGCCCGGGCAAGGCGGCCAACGCCGGGGGCGTGGCCACGTCCGCGCTCGAGATGCAGCAGAACGCCTCCCGCGACTCGTGGACCTTCGAGTACACGGAGGAGCGGCTCGGCCAGATCATGAAGTCGATCCACGACACCTGCGCCGAGACCGCCGAGGACTACGGCATGCCCGGCAACTACGTGGCCGGCGCGAACATCGCCGGGTTCATGAAGGTCGCCGGCGCCATGATGGCGCAGGGCCTCATCTGACCCGTGCCGGGTCCGGTCCGCCGGGCCCGGCAGGGGTTCCCCGTCCGCACTTCCGACACGTCCGGACCCGCGTTCGTCCCACGGAGGGCCGCGGTGGTCCTACCCTGGAGACTATGGCAACGCATCGGCAGGTCCTGCAGTGGCTGGAGAACGAGCTGTTCGACGGCCACCTCGTGCTGGGCCAACAACTGCCCTCGGACCGCGACCTCGCGGCCATCCACCGCGTGTCCCGCAACACCATGCGGGAGGCGCTCAAGATCCTGGAGGCCCAGGGCATCGTGCGGCTGTTCGACGGGCCGCGCAAGTCGATCCTGCCCATGCTGGTGCGGGAGCCCGCCGCGTCCGCGGGGCCCGCGCTGCAGCTGCACATGGCCACCTCGGACTACCCCCTGCGGGACATCGTGCAGACCCGGGTGCTGCTCGAGACGTGGGCCCTGGAGCGCTCGGACCCGGAGCACCCGGCGATGGCCGAGCTGCGGGCGCTGCTCGAGCAGATGGCCCGGGACGACCTGTCGCTCAAGGAGTTCCACCACCTCGAGGTGAGCTTCCACATCGCCCTGTGCAAGACCGCCGGCAACTCGGTGGTCTCCGCCCTGATGTCCTCCCTGCGGGACTCGATCTACGAGTACACGATGGCCCTGGTGGGCCACGTGCCCCTGTGGAGCACCACCGCGGACCGGCTGCGCGCGGAGCACCACGCCATCTACTCCGCCGTGGCGGCCGGTGACCGCCGGCTGGCGTCCCGGCTGGTGGCGGAGCACATCGAGTACCAGTACCGCGAGGCCGGCGTGGACCCGGACCAGGAGCAGCGCACCCCCGGTCCGGCTCCGGACGCGCCCGCCGAGCTCAACCCGCCCGGCGCCGCGGCGCAGCCGGACACCGGCGCGCACGAGCTCGCGGACGCCTTCGAGGAGGAGCCCGGGGACGGGCCCGCGCCGGTGTCCCGCAGCGCCTGAGCCGGCCGCGGCCGGACCGAGTACAGCAATCTCCCCACAAGACGGTAGGGTGTCAGTGAACGTTTGCCCGGCCGTCACCGTCCGCAGGCCGGCACCCCTGGTTCCCGCCTGTCGCGCGGAGTCCCCGGGGGCACACCACCGAGACATGAAGATGCGAGGGATCCTATGGGTTCAGTGATCAAGAAGCGCCGCAAGCGGATGTCCAAGAAGAAGCACCGCAAGCTGCTCCGCAAGACCCGTCACCAGCGCCGCAACAAGAAGTGACCCTGCGCTGAGCGCCACCGGGGGCCGCCGTCCGATCCAGGACGGCGGCCCCCGGTGCGTTCCCGGGCCCGTCCGCACCGCGCGGCGGGCCCGTAGCATGGGCTCCATGACTCCTCCGCCGCCCGCCGTGACCCTCCTCACCCGCCCGGGGTGCCACCTCTGCGAGGCCGCCCGGGAGTCCGTGGACCGGGTCGCCTCCGCGCTGGGGCTGGAGTGGGAGGACGTCGACGTCGACACCGACCCCGAGCTGGCCCGCCGGCACGCCGAGGAGATCCCCGTGGTCCTCGTGGACGGCGTCCCGCGCGACTTCTGGCAGATCGACGAGCGCCGCCTCGCCCGGCTGCTGCGCGAGCGCCTGGCCGGCTGAGCCGCCCCCGTTTTGGGGCCGGTGCGCCCGGTCTGGGACCATGGGGGCATGCCCTCCTCGACCGTCCACCTGCTGCGCCACGGCCAGGTCCTCAACCCGGACCGCATCGTCTACGGGAGGCTGCCCAGCTACGGCCTCACCGAGCTCGGTGCGCGGATGGCGGAGGCCGCCGCCGCGGAGCTCGCCCGCCGCGTGAACACCGGCTCGCGCATCGTCCACCTCGTCTCCTCGCCGCTGCAGCGCGCCCGGGAGACGGCCGCGCCCGTGGCCCGGGAGCTGCACCTGCCGGTGCACCCGGACGAGCGGATCATCGAGGCGCACAACCACTTCGAGGGCCTGCACGTGGACCTCCCCGAGCTGCTGCGGCCCCGGCACTGGCCGCACCTGCGCAACCCGCTGCGGCCCTCCTGGGGCGAGCCCTATCGGCACCAGGTCGCGCGCATGGCGGAGGCGGTGCTGGACGCCGGGCGCGCCGCCGTGGAGCGCGGCGGGGACGGCGCCGAGGCCGTGCTCGTGTCCCACCAGCTGCCGATCTGGCTCACCCGGCTCTCCGCCGAGGGGCGCCCCCTGCCGCACGACCCCCGGCGGCGGCAGTGCAACCTCGCCTCCATCACCTCCCTCGTATTCGACGACCTCGACTCCGGGCGCCCGCCCCGGGTCGTCTACAGCGAGCCCGCCGCCGACCTCTACTCAGGGGTCAACCAGCTTCCCGGTTCATAATGGCCGGGCGCCGCCGCCCTCCCCGTCCCGTCCAGAGCACCAGGTGATCCGTCCGTGACCTCCCGCCCCTCGCCCGCCCCCCGTCCGTCCCGCCGCCGCGTGCTCTCGCTCGCGGGCCTCGGCGTCCTCGGACTCGCCCTCGCCGGGTGCACGGAGGAGGACTCCCTCGCCCAGCAGGCGAACTCGGGGGACCAGAAGGGCTACATCGCCGGGGACGGCACGGTCTCCGAGTACCCGGCCGCCGAGCGCGGGGAGCCGGTGCAGTTCGCCGGCACGCTGTTCGACGGCACGCCCCTCGCCGCCGAGGACCTGCGCGGGCGGCCCGCGCTGCTGAACTTCTGGTACGCGGGCTGCGCCCCGTGCCGCGTGGAGGCCCCCGACCTCCGCGAGCTCGCCGAACGGTTCGAGGGGCAGGCCGCCTTCTACGGCGTGAACCTGCGCGACGAGCGGGCCACCGCCGAGGCGTTCGAGCGCACCTTCGAGATCCCGTACCCCTCCGTCGCGGACAAGGACGGGGGCGTGCTCATGGCGCTGAGCGCGTACGTGCCGCCGCAGGCCGTGCCGACCACGCTCGTGCTCGACGCCCAGGGGCGGGTGGCCGCCCGCATCCTCGGCATCGCGGACCGCTCCGTGCTCGAGACCCTCCTCGAGGACACGGTGGCCGAAGCGGCATGACGGCTGGCAACCCCTTCGCCGAGATCGTCCTCGACGGCTCCCTCCTCGTCGCGCTGCCCGTGGCGCTGCTCGCCGGCCTCGTGTCCTTCGCCTCCCCGTGCGTGCTGCCCCTCGTGCCCGGCTACCTCGGCTACGTCACCGGCCTGACCGGCGCGGACCTGCAGGAGCAGCGGCGCGGCCGCGTGCTCGCGGGGATCACGCTGTTCGTCCTCGGCTTCTCCGCCGTGTTCCTGCTGATGTCCGTGCTGCTGGCCCAGCTGGGCGCCTACGCCTGGTTCCTGGGCCAGAACTGGATCACCGTGGTCCTCGGCGGGCTCGTGGTGCTCATGGGCGTCGTGTTCCTCGGCGGGGTGTCCTTCTTCCAGCGGGACCGCAAGATCGAGCACCGCCCACCGCCCGGGCTCTGGGGCGCCCCGCTGCTCGGCGTGACGTTCGGCCTCGGCTGGGCCCCCTGCATCGGCCCCACCTTCGCGGCCGTGCAGGCGCTCGTCTACGTGGACGGCGCCTCGACCGGCAAGGCGGCCGTCCTCACGGTCGCCTACTGCCTGGGCCTGGGCGTGCCGTTCCTGCTGCTCGCCCTCGCCCTGCGCCGGGGCATGGGCGCCATGGGCTTCTTCCGCCGGCACCGCCTCGGCATCCAGCGCGCCGGCGGCGGCCTGCTCGTCCTCGTCGGCCTGCTCATGATGACGGGCGCGTGGACCGCGTTCGTCTCCTGGGTGCAGGCCGAGCTCGTCACCGACTGGGTGATGCCGATCTGAGCACCGCCGACCCGCGAGCCCGCACCGACAGCAGAAAGGCCGCCATGAGCACCGCAGCGCCCCCGTCGTCGTCGGGCCCCGCGTCCCCGGACCCGTCCGGACAGCGCACCCCGGACGTCGAGCTCCCCGCCCTGGGGCCCCTCGGCATGGCCCGGTGGGCCTGGACGCAGCTGACCAAGATGAACACCGCCCTGTTCCTGCTGCTGCTCCTGGCGGTCGCCGCGGTGCCGGGATCGATCTTCCCGCAGCGGATCCAGGACCCGGCGGCGGTCCAGGACTACATCGACAACAACCCCGTCCTGGGGGAGTGGCTGGACCGGGTGCAGCTGTTCGACGTCTTCTCGTCGGCGTGGTTCTCCGCGATCTACATCCTGCTGTTCGTCTCCCTCGTGGGGTGCGTCCTGCCGCGCGCGGCCAAGCACTGGCGGGCGTGGCGGGCCGAGCCCCCGCGCACCCCGCGTCGGCTCGAGCGGCTGCCGGAGCACCGCTCCCTCGCCCTGGGCGGACGGGACGGGGCCGGGGCGCCGGCCCCGGACGACGTCGTGGCCGACGCCGCCCGGCTACTGAAGAAGCGCGGCTACCGGGTGGCGGTGCGGGACGCCGGCACGGCCGCCCCGTCGGTGGCCGCCGAGCGCGGCATGTGGAAGGAGGTCGGCAACATCGTCTTCCACCTGGCCCTGCTGGGCGTGCTGGTGTCCGTGGCCGTCGGCTCCCTCTTCGGCTACAAGGGCCAGCGGGTGGTCGTGGAGGGCGAGTCCTTCGTCAACACCCTCATCGGCTACGACTCCTTCACCCCCGGCCCCAACTACGACGCCGACTGGCTCGACCCCTTCTCCGTGCGGCTCGACAGCTTCGAGGCCGTGTTCAACCGGGACACCACGAACCCGCGCAACTACGGGGCGCCGCTCGACTTCACCGCGGAGGTCACCGTGCAGGACGAGCCCGGCGCCGAGCCGCGGCAGGAGGTCCTGAAGGTGAACCAGCCGCTCAACGTGCACGGCGTGAAGAGCTACCTCGTGGGCAACGGCTACGCCCCGGTGGTGCGGGTGACCGACGGCAACGGGGACGTCGCCTTCGAGGGGCCGGTCGTGACCATCCCCTCCGACGGCGTCTACACGTCCTCGCTCGTGCTCAAGGTCCCGGACGCCCGTCCCGACCAGCTCGGCCTCGTGGGGCTGCTGCTGCCCACCGCCGTGGGCGGCGAGGGGGAGATGCCCCGCTCCGTGGACCCCGGTCTCGCCAACCCCCGGCTGATCCTCTCCGCGTACCACGGGGACCTCGGCCTGGACAGCGGCGAAGCGCAGAACGTGTACGTGCTCGACGTCGAGCCGCTCACCGAGCTCAACGCCATGACCAACGAGAACGGCGCCATCACGCTCGACGCCGCGAACCCCGTGCACGAGCTGCCCGACGGCAAGGGCACCGTGGAGTTCCTGGACGTCAAGCGCTACGTGGGTCTGGACGTCCACTACGACCCCGGCAAGACGGGTGCCTTCGTCTCCTTCGTCGCGGCCTTCGCCGGCCTGCTCATGTCCCTGTTCATCGCCCGCCGCCGCGTCTGGGTGCGGGCGGCGGAGGGCGTCGACGCGGACGGCCGGCCCTGCACGGTGCTGGAGTACGGGCTGCTGGCCCGCGGCGAGGACCCCCGGCTCGCCGCGGAGGCCGAGCGGCTGGACCGGCTCTGGACCGAGCAGTGGCAGGACGCCGGCGTGCGGGACACCGACACCACGACCACGACCACGACCACGACCAAGACCGGGACGGCGACCACGCCGACGCCGGCACCAGCGACAGCAACAGCGACCACGGCGGCGGCCGGGAGCACCGGGCGCGCCGCCGGCCGGCCGGACGGCCGGACGGACTCCGTGCCGGACGCCCGGCCGGACCACGAGTGAGAGGATGGGCGGCATGACCGTCAACGAGACACTGGGCGCCTGGAGCGAGCTCTTCATGCTCCTGGCGGCCATGACCTACCTGGTCGCCTTCGTGGCCTTCGCGTGGGACGTGGCGTCCCACTCCAAGACCCTGCGCGGGGTCGAGGGCAGCGGCGAGCGCGAGCTCGTGGGCGCCGCCGCGGGAGCCTCCGCGGCGACCTCCGGGGACGCCGCCGAGCCCGCGGACTCCCGGGCCGGCCACGGCGCGGGCCACCGCGGCCGCGGCTACCGCACGAGCGCGCGCTCCGCCCTGTCCGGCCACGTGGCGGACGAGGAGATGCGCTACACCGGCGAGCGCCGGCCCGCCGCCCGCGTGGCCGTGGCCGTCATGGTCCTGGGCTTCGCCGTGCACGCCGCCGCCGTGCTCAGCCGGGCCTTCGCGGCCGGGCGGGTGCCGTGGGGCAACATGTACGAGTTCTGCACCACGGGCGCCCTGGTCGTCGCGGGCGTGTTCCTGCTGGCCCTGCTGGCCCGGGACCTGCGCTTCGTGGGCTCCCTGGTGTCCGGGCTCGTGGTGATCATGCTCTGCGCGGCCACCATCGGCTTCCCCACCCCGGTGGGACCGCTGCAGCCCGCCCTGCAGTCCTGGTGGCTGGTGATCCACGTGTCCATCGCCGTGGCCGCCTCCGGGGTCTTCACCATCACGTTCGCCATGGCCGTCCTGCAGCTGCTGCAGGCCCGGCGGGAGCAGGCGATCCTGTCCGGCGAGCGGCCCGGCGCGGGGTTCCTGGCGATGGTCCCGTCCTCCCAGGCGCTCGAGAACCTGTCCTTCCGGCTCAACGCGGTCGGGTTCGCGTTCTGGACCTTCACCCTCGCCGCCGGCGCCATCTGGGCGGAGCAGGCCTGGGGCCGCTACTGGGGCTGGGACACCAAGGAGGTCTGGACCTTCGTGATCTGGGTGGTCTACGCCGCCTACATGCACGCCCGCGCCACCCGGGGCTGGACCGGCAACCGGTCGGCCTGGCTGTCGATCGTCGGCTACCTCTGCGTGATCTTCAACTTCACCGTGGTCAACACCGTCTTCCCCGGCCTGCACTCCTACTCCGGGGTCTGACCCCGGCCGCCCCGCCGGGCGACGACACAGGAGCGGCCCGCACCGTCAGGTGCGGGCCGTTCGTCGTGGTCGGGACGGACGTGGTCGGGGCGGTCGTGGTCGGGGCGTCGGGCCCGGTGGGGTCCACGGCGGGGCGGTTCCGTCGCGTGGCCCCGTCCCGTGGTCCTGTCGGGCGGTCCTGCCGGGTGGTGCCGCTGTGCGGTCCTGCCGGGCGGATCAGCCGCGCGGGGGCCGGCTGCCGGGGGAGCCGTCCGTCGGTCCGTCGCTGCGGCCGGCGGACGAGCCGCCGGAGGGCCCGTCGTCGGGGCGCTCGCCGGGAGCCTCGTCCGGCCCGGTGCCGCCGGACGCTCCCGGTCCGCCGTTGCGCCGCAGCTCCTCCTCCCACTGCCGGAGCTTCTCGGCCTTCTCCTGCTGCCGGCGGCGCTCCTCGAGGTTGCGCAGGAACTGGGGGTCGTCGTCGGGCCCCCTGCCGCGCACGGGACGCGAGGACTCCGCGGTGCCCTTGGGCCGCCCGAGGAACAGCCACAGGAGGGCGCCGAGGAGGGGGAGGAGGAGGATCACCGCGATCCAGCCGCCCTTGCGGAGACCGCGCATGTCGGTGCTGTCGGTCCGGGCGCACTCGATGAGGGAGTAGACGATCACGCCCACCGCCAAAGCGGCCGCGCCGATGATGAGGATGGCTCTGCCCATGCCGACAATCGTAGGGGAGTTGCCTGGACGCCAGCTCAGCGCTCCGGAGACCCCGTCCACCGCTCCACCGGCCCGGGGGTTCTGTCAGGAGCTCCCGCTAGACTGGGCGCGTGAATTTCCTGAAGTACTCCCTGCTCCGGTTCGCGCTCCTCGTGCTGGCCTTCCTGCTCAGCATGTGGCTGGGCGTGGGGCTGGTCCTGTCCGGGGTCGCCGCGGTGGTCATCTCCTTCGCGGTCTCCTACCTGTTCTTCCCGCGCCTGCACAGCGCCGCGGGGGAGGAGCTCCACCGGTGGTTCGCGCGGGCGCCGAAGCCCCGCAACCGGGTGGCGCTCGAGGACCAGGAGGTCGAGGACGCCTACGTGGACCGGCGGCTGCGCGAGGATGGCCGCGAGGTCTGAGCCACCCGCCGTCGCCTCCTCAGCGGGTCCTCACCACCACTGCCGCAGCAGCACTGCCAGCAGGAAGAGCACGGCCCAGCCCACGTTGAGCACCCCGCACTGCCGGAGCACGGGGATGAGCTGGCGCCGGTCCTGCACCCGCAGCACCGTGGCCACGGGCGCCCACGCCAGGGGCAGGAGCAGCAGCACGAGGAGCATCCACGGGTTGTCGGGCACCAGGAACAGCACGAGCGCGAACGCCACGGCGATCTCCGCGGTGAACACCACCCGCGCCAGCGGATCGCCCAGCCGCACGGCCAGGGTCCGCTTGCCGACCTCCCGGTCCCCGGGCAGGTCCCGGATGTTGTTGGCCATCAGCAGGGCGGTGGCGATCAGACCGGTGGACAGGGCCGCGACGAAGGCCTCGAGGTTGAGGGTGCCCGCCTGGGTGAGCGTGGTGCCGAGCACGGCCACGAGCCCGAAGTACACGAACACGAACACGTCCCCGAGCCCGCGGTACCCGTACGGGCTGCGCCCGCCGGTGTACCCCCACGCGGCGAGCACGGCAGAGAGGCCGACGGGGATGAACCACCACTGACGGCTCAGCACCACCAGGGCCGCGCCGGCGAGCGCGGCGAGGCCGAAGCACAGCAGCGCCGCCGCCCGCACCTGCCCCGGCGCGGCGGCCCCGGAGCCCGTCAGGCGCAGGGGGCCCACGCGGTCGTCGTCGGTGCCCCGGATGCCGTCGGAGTAGTCGTTGGCGTAGTTCACGCCGATCTGCAGGAGGAGGGCGACCAGCAGCGCGAGCAGCGCCCGGACGGGGTCGAACGAGTGCAGGGCCTGGGCCGCGGCGGAGCCGGCCACCACGGGGGCGAGGGCCATCGGCAGCGTCCGGAGCCGGGCCCCCTCGATCCACTGTGCTGGCGTGGCCACGGGCTACCTCCGTCGGGAACGACCCGCGCGGGTGCGGGGTGCGGGATGCGGGCCGCGGTGGGGGTCCGTGGCCGCGAACCATTGTGTCACGGCCCGGCCCCGGACCCGGCTCGGGCGGGGGCTCAGCCGAGCAGGCGGCCCACGGCGGCGCGGTCCGGCTTCCCGGTGGGCAGCAGGGGCAGCTCGTCCGGCCAGGCCCAGCGCCGGGGCACCGCGGCGGCGCCGTGCCGGGCGCGCACCGACTCCTCGAGCTCGGCGCGCAGCCGCCGGCGGTCCGCGCCGGGGGCCGCGACGACCGCCGCCCCGACCGCCTGCCCCCACTCGGGGTCGGGCACGCCGAGCACCAGGGCCTGGCGCACCCCCGGGTGCTCCGCGAGCGCGGCGGTCACGAGACCCGCTGCGACCTTGACCCCGCCGGTGTTCACGACGTCGTCGACCCGCCCGTGCACCGTGAGCACGCCGTCGGCGGAGATCTCGCCGAGATCGTCCGTGCGGTACCAGCGGGTCCCGGCGGCCTCCCGGAAGTGCCGTGCGGTCTGCTCCGGGTCCCCGGCGTAGCCGGCGGCGACCATGTCCCCGCCGAGCCAGATCCGCCCCGGCCCGGACCCGCCGGTGACCCCGGTGCGCGGGACGTCGTCCTCGGCCCCCTCCGTCCCCACGTGCACGGAGACACCGTCCAGGGGCACGCCGTCGTAGACGCAGCCCCCGCACGTCTCCGACATCCCGTAGGTGACGACCACCCGGACGTCGGCGGCCCGGGCGGCCGCCAGCAGCCGCGGGGGAGCGGCCGAGCCGCCGAGCAGGACCGCGGAGAAGCTCTTCAGCGCGGAGACCGCGTCCCCGTTGCGCACCCCGGACGCCGGCTCCAGGATTCGCTGCAGCTGGGTGGGCACGAGCGAGGTGAAGCGCACGGGGTCCTCCAGCTCCTCGGCCGCCGCCGCAAAGGCCTCCGGGGTGAAGCGGGCCGCGGGGTCGAGGACCACGGGGTCCGTCCCGGCGTAGAGGGAGCGGACGAGCACCTGGAGCCCCGCCACGTAGTGGACGGGCAGCGCGAGCAGCCACTGGCCCACCCCGCCGGTGCGCACCGCGGTGGCCATCGAGGACGCCGCGAGCGCGTCCCGGGTGAGGACCGTGCGCTTGGCCCGGCCCGTGGACCCGGAGGTCCGCACGACGACGGCGGGGCCCTCCCGGCCCAGCGCGCGGGTCAGCGGGGACAGCAGCCGCAGGGGGTCGCCGGGCACCGGCCCGTCGAGGACCACGGCGTCGCCGGGGACGATCAGCTCGGCCATCGCGGCCCTCCTCCTCGCGCCGCCGGCCGGCTCCCGACCCGGGAACGGGTCGTGCACCGGCGGCAGCCGGCCTAGAAGTAGTAGGGGAAGCCGGACCAGTCCGGGTCGCGCTTGCCCAGGAACGCGTCCCGGCCCTCGACGGCCTCGTCGGTCATGTACGCCATGCGGGTCGCCTCGCCGGCGAAGACCTGCTGGCCCACCATCCCGTCGTCGGGCAGGTTGAACGCGAACTTCAGCATCCGGATCGCCTGCGGGGACTGGGCCGCCACGTCCCGGGCGGCGGCGATCGCCGCGTCCTCCAGCTCCGCGTGCGGGACGACCTCGTTGACCGCGCCCATCTCGAGCATCCGCTGCGCGTCGTACTCCCGGGCGAGGAAGAAGATCTCGCGGGCCGCCTTCTGCCCCACCTGCCGGGCGAGCAGCGCGGAGCCGTAGCCGGCGTCGAAGGAGCCGACGGTGGCGTCCGTCTGCTTGAACCTCCCGTGCTCCCGGGACGCGATCGTGAGGTCGCAGACCACGTGCAGGGAGTGCCCGCCGCCCGCGGCCCACCCGGGGACGGCGGCGATGACCACCTTGGGCATGGTGCGGATCAGGCGCTGCACCTCGAGGATGTGCAGCCGCCCGGCGCGGGCCGGGTCGATGCTCTCGGCGGTCTCGCCCCCGGCGTAGCGGTAGCCGTCGCGGCCGCGGATGCGCTGGTCCCCGCCGGAGCAGAACGCCCAGCCGCCGTCCTTGGCGGAGGGCCCGTTGCCGGTGAGGACCACGGCGCCCACGTCCGAGCTCATCCGCGCGTGGTCGAGCGCGCGGTAGAGCTCGTCGACGGTGCCCGGCCGGAAGGCGTTGCGCACCTCCGGGCGGTCGAAGGCGATCCGCACCCACGGCAGGTCCCGGAGCACCGCGCCGTCCGCGTCCCGCTCCACACCGCGGTGGTAGGTGAGGTCCTGCAGGTCCTGGAAGCCCTCGACCGTCCGCCACTGCGCGGGGTCGAAGAGCTCCGAGACCTGCTCGGGGAGGTGGCTGCTGGCGGGGGTCGGGGTCGCGTCGGTCACGGGTCCGAGTCTACGGGGACTTCTCCGCCGGCCTCGAGCCCGGCCTCCGGACCGTCAGCAACGGTGCTGTGGAGGGCGGGAGGGATCGGGTCCGAGCCGCGGCCGCGTACGGGTGACCGCTGCCGGCGTCCCGCCCGGTCCGCGCCCGCAGCGCCCGCCAGCAGCGCCCGCACCTCGTCGGCGGACCCGCACGCCAGGGCCTGCCGCGCGAGGTCCTGCGCACCGGCCAGCGTCACGTCCCGCAGCCGCGCCTTGACGAGGGCCACCTGGGTGGGCACCACGCTGAGCTCCTCGACGCCCAGTCCGGCGAGCACCACCGCCGCGGCCGGGTCACCGGCGAGGTCGCCGCACACCGCGACGTGCGTGCCCTCGGGCACCTCGGCGCACACCCGGGACACCAGGTTGAGCACGGCGGGCTGCCGGGCGTCCGCCAGCGCCGAGACCGCGGTGTTGCCCCGCTCGGCGGCCATCGTGTACTGCGCGAGGTCGTTGGTGCCGATGCTCACGAAGTCGAGCCCCTGCGCCACGCGGCGGACGGCCAGGGCCGCGGCCGGGACCTCGATCATGACGCCGACCCTCATGCCCGCCGGGCGTCCGCCGATCGCCGAGGAGGCCTCGTCGAGCCGCTCCAGCGCCCACGCCACCTCCTCGGCGGTGCTGACCATGGGGAACATGACGTGCACCGGGTGGTCCCGGGCCACCAGACAGACCGCCGTCAGCTGGTCGCGGAGCACCTCCGGTGCCCGCCGCATGAGCCGGAGCCCGCGCTCGCCGAGGAACGGGTTCGCCTCGTCGGGCGCCGGCAGGAAGGACAGCGGCTTGTCGCCGCCGACGTCCCAGGTGCGGACGGTCACCGGCCGCCCGGCGAACGCCTCGGCGATCCCGGCGAACGCGGCCGCCTGCGCCTCGACCGACGGGGCGTCGTCCAGGTGCCCGAACAGGATCTCGGTGCGCAGCAGCCCGCACCCCTGCGCCCCGAACGCGACGGCCCGGCCGGCGTCGGCGGGCGTCGTGACGTTGGCGAGCACCGGCACCGGGTGGCCGTCCGCCGTCGCGCCCGGTTCGCGGGCGGTGGCCAGGACGCGCTCGGCCTCGACGGCCCGGGCGGCCGACAGCTCGCGGAGGGAGCGCCGGGTGCTCTCGTCGGGGTCGACGACGAACCGCCGGTCCCGCGCGTCGAAGCCGACGACGGTGCCCGGTGCCACAGCGGCCGCGGCCGGCCCGGCGTCGTGGTACACCGGGATGCCGCGTGAGCGGGCGACGAGGACGCCGTGACCGGTGTCCCCGCCCGCCAGCGTGACCACGCCAGCGACCCGGTGCGGGTCCAGCATCGCCGCCGTCGCGGCGTCGAGCTCCCGCACGACGAGGACCGCGGGCGGACCCTCGGCCGGGACGGCGTCCTCGGGCGCACCGGCTCCGGCCAGTGCGGCGAGCACCCGCTGCCGCACGCTGCGGACGTCCTCGGCGCGCGCCCGCAGGTAGGGGTCGTCCATCGCCTCGAGCTCTCCGCCCAGCGCGGAGAGCCGGTCCTCCCACGCCGTGGGCGCGGGTGCGCCGGCGGCGATGCCGGCGGAGACGGCCTCCGTCAGCCCGGGGTCGACGAGCAGGGCCTCGTGGGCTTCGAGGACGGCGCCCACCGGGCCGGGGCCTCCGGTGGCGGAACGGCGCAGTGCGGCCAGCTCGTCGAGTGCGCGGGCGACGGCCGCGTCCGAGCGCCGCTGCTCCTCGGCAGGCCCGCCCGGCCGGTAGCCGGAGAGGTCGATCGCGCCGCCCCGCACGACCGCCGGGCCGAGGGCGACGTCGACGCCCGGTCCGGCGGCGGGCGGCGCGGGCTCGACCGTCGGACCGGCCGACCCCGGGGCCGCCGGGGGCGCCTGGTCGGAGGGCCGGTCGCCCCAGGAGTCCGCGGCCAGCGCCCGCACCGCCTCGGTCAACGACTCGGCGCCGGGTCCGGACGCCTCGAAGCGCAGCCGGTCGCCCTGCCGGACGGCGAGCGTCACGAGCCCGGAGAGGCTGCGGGCGTCGACCGGACCGCGGCCCGTGCGCAGGTTCGTGACCACGGCGGCCGCGTCGGCGGCCCGCACGAGGCCGACCAGCCGGGCGGCCGGGCGCGCGTGCAGGCCGTGCGGGGTGTCCACGGGCAGCTCGGCGACGACCTCGGGTGCCGCGGGCGGCGCCGTCGTGCCCGCCGCCGACGGGTCCGCCGCCTCCCCCAGGTGATCCAGCTTGGCGGCCAGCCCGCGGCCGGCCTCCTCGAGCACCGCGTCCAGCGGCGCGCCGGTCGCGGCCGTCACCACGGCAGCGACCAGCCCTTCGACGAGCGGAGCGGGCGACAGGCGCACCCGCTCGGCGACGTCGGGCGGCACGAGCTCCCGGGCCATCTCCGCGCTGAGCACGGCGCTGCCGAGGTCGAGGAGCACCAGCACGCCGTCCGGTGAGTCGACGGCGGTGATGGCGTCGGCGACCGCGACGGCGTCCGTGCCGAACCCGGCGCCGGCACCCGCCGCCACGGCGATCGGCGGGCGCTCCGCGACCATCTCGCAGGCCAGCTCGACGGCCGCCTCGGCCAGCGCGCGGCTGTGCGAGACGACGACGATGCCGATCACGGCAGGCTGTCGGCGGCGGACCGCAGCAGCAGCGCCGTGCTGGTGGCGCCGGGGTCCTGGTGCCCGGCGCTGCGCTGGCCCAGGTAGCTGGCCCGGCCCTTGCGGGCCACGAGCGGGATCGTCGCGGCGCAGCCCGCCTCCGCCGCGTCGGCCGCCGCGGACAGCGCGTCGGCGATGCCGGCGCCCCCGGCCACCGCCGCGTCGTACGCGTCGAGTGCCGGCACCAGGGCGTCCACCATCGTCTTGTCGCCCTGCTGGGCCTTGCCCCGGGCGACCACGCCCTCCAGCCCGGCCCGCAGCGCCCGGCCCAGCGCGGCGGCGTCGACGGCCTGCCCACCGGCCAGCCCGCCGCCGACCCGCAGGAAGAACGTGCCGTACAGCGGGCCGCTGGCCCCGCCGACGGTGCTGACCAGGGTCATGCCGGCCTTCTTCAGCATCGCGCCGGCGTCCCCGGCGTCGCCCGCGTCCAGCGCGCCGACGACCGCCCGCATGCCACGGTCCATGTTGCTCCCGTGGTCGGCGTCGCCGATGGCGGAGTCGAGCTCCGTGAGCTCGGCGGCGTGGTCGTGGACGACCTCCGCGAACCTCCGCAGCCAGCGGTCGAGACCCTCGGTGGTGACTTCCGGCATCACGTGCCCCAGCGCAGGCCGGGGGTGTTGACCGGCGCGTCCCACAGGCGGACGATCTCGTCGTCCGCCCGCAGCAGGGTCACGGAGCAGCCGGCCATGTCCAGCGAGGTGATGTAGTTGCCGACCAGGCTGCGGGCGACCGGGATGCCGGCCTTCTGCAGCAGCTGCTGCACCTCGGAGTACATGATGTACAGCTCGATCAGCGGCGTGCCGCCCATGCCGTTGAGGAACGCGATCACCGGGGCGCCGTCGGCCGCGGGCAGGTCGGCCAGGACCGGCTCGACGAGCATGGCCGCGACCTCCCGCGCGGGAGCGATCGGCCGCCGTTCGCGCCCGGGCTCGCCGTGGATGCCGATGCCGACCTCGATCTCGTTCTCGCCGAGCTCGAACGTCGGCCTGCCCGCGGCCGGGACCGTGCACGAGGTGAGCGCCATGCCCATGCTGCGCCCCTGCTCGTCGACCCGCCGCGCGATGTCGGCGACCTCGGCGAGCGGACGGCCCTCCTCGGCGGCCGCACCGGCGATCTTCTCCAGCAGCACGGTGACCCCCACGCCGCGACGTCCGGCGGTGTACAGGCTGTCCTGCACGGCGACGTCGTCGTCGGTGACGACCGAGACCACCTCGACACCGTTCTCGGCGGCGAGCTCGGCGGCCATCTCGAAGTTCATGACGTCGCCGGTGTAGTTCTTCACGATGTGCAGGACGCCCGCGCCGCCGTCGACGCCGAGGGTCGCGGCGAGCATCTGGTCCGGCACCGGGGAGGTGAACACCTCGCCGGCGCAGGCCGCGTCCAGCATCCCCGGGCCCACGAACCCGCCGTGCATCGGCTCGTGTCCGGAGCCGCCGCCGGACACCAGGCCCACCTTGCCGCGCCGGGGCGCGTCGGCGCGGAAGACGACGCGGTTGGAGTGGTCGACGCGCAGGCGGTCCCCGTGCGCCGCCTGCATGCCGAGCAGGGCCTCCCGGACGACGTCGGCCGGGTCGTTGATGAGCTTCTTCATGTGCCCTATCCGACCACTCCGCCGGTGGTCGTGACAACAGTTCCGGACGACTGTGGGGCATTGAGTCCTCGGCGCACGACGAGAGCGCCGTCCCACGGCGGCCGGCCCCGCGCCCCGGCCGCCGGCCCCGCGCCCCGGCCGCCGCGCTGACCTGCCGCAGTGCCGGCCTGCGGCGGCCGAGACCCTAAGCTCGGAGGATGGCTGAGAACCGGACGAGCACCCTGCACACCACCGCTGTCGGGGACGACGGCGACCGCGTCGTCTTCCTGCACGGTCTGTTCGGCCGGGGCAAGAACTTCACCCGGATCGCCAAGGACCTCCAGCCGGACTTCCGGAGCCTGCTCGTGGACCTGCCCAACCACGGCGGGTCGGTGTGGACGGACCGGGTGGACTACGAGCAGATGGCGGACTCCGTGGCCGAGACCCTGCGCGACGACTTCGCCGCGGCGGGGCCGGTCGCCGTCGTCGGGCACTCCCTCGGCGGCAAGGTGGCGATGGTGCTGGCGCTGCGGCACCCGGACCTCGTCTCCCGGCTCGTCGTGGTGGACATCGCCCCCGCCCGGGCCGGGGGCGGCGAGGGCGAGTTCGCCCACCTGCTGGACAGCCTCGCGGCCGTCGACCTCACGGCCGTCGAGCGCCGCTCGGACGCGGACGAGGCCCTCCGGGGGCCCATCCCGTGGGACACCACCCGGAGCTTCCTGCTGCAGAACCTGCGCAGGGGCCCGGAGGGCCTCTCCTGGGAGCCGAACCTCGAGCTGCTGCGGTCGAGCCTGGACACCATCGGCGGCTTCCCGGACACCGGGGACGCCGTCTACGAGGGTCCGGTGCTCTGGGTCGCCGGCGGGCGCTCGGACTACGTCCGCGACGAGCACGCGCCGGTCATGCGCCGGCTGTTCCCGCGGGCGCACCGGGTGACGATCCGCGAGGCCGGCCACTGGGTCCACTCGCAGGAGCCGGAGAAGTTCGCCGCGGTGCTGCGCGGGTTCCTGGACCACACCGGGCCCTGACCGCCCTCCCCGCCAGGGTCGCGGCCGGCTCCCGCGGCGGTGGGAGACTGGGACGATGAGCCCCGTCCCCTTCGACCTCGCCCGGATCGGCGCCGGCCTGCCGGTCGCCGGGGTGCTCGGCGAGCTCCGCGCGGCCCTCGCCGGCGGCGTCGCCGTGGTGCAGGCCCCGCCCGGCACCGGCAAGACCACCCTGGTGCCCCCGCTGGTCGCCGACCTGCTGCACGAGCGCGCCACGGACCCCGGGCCCGGCCGGGTGGTCGTCACCCAGCCCCGCCGGGTCGCCGCCCGCGCGGCGGCCCGGCGGCTGGCGCACCTGGCCGGGACCCGGGTGGGCGAGCTCGTGGGCCACACGGTGCGCGGCGACCGGCGCACCGGGGCCGGCACGCTCGTCGAGTTCGTCACGCCCGGCGTGCTCCTGCGCCGGCTGCTGCAGGACCCCGGGCTGCCCGGGGTGGGCGCCGTGGTCCTCGACGAGGTCCACGAGCGCGGTCTCGAGTCCGACCTGCTCGTCGGCATGCTGGCCGAGGTCCGGCAGCTGCGCGAGGACCTGGTGCTCGTCGCGATGTCCGCGACCCTCGACGCCCCGCGCTTCGCCGGGCTGCTGGGCGAGGGCGCCCCGGCCCCCGTGGTCGACTGCCCGGCCGCCCTCCACCCGCTCACGGTCCGGTGGGCCCCGGCCCCCGGCCGGCGCACCGACGAGCGCGGGGTCACCCGCCCGTTCCTCGACCACGTCGCCCGGACCGCGGCCGACGCCCACGCGCGGGCCCTGGCCCGGGACGGCGCCACGGACGCGCTCGTGTTCGTCCCCGGGGCGTGGGAGGTCGCCCAGGTCGCCCGGCGGCTGCGGGAGACCTGCCGCGGGGCCGAGGTGCTCGAGCTGCACGGCCGGGTCAGGGCCGCCGAGCAGGACCGGGCGACCTCGGGACGCCGGCCCGGGGACCTGCCCCGCGTGGTCGTCTCCACGTCCCTGGCCGAGTCCTCCCTGACGGTGCCGGGCGTGCGCCTCGTGGTCGACTCCGGGCTCTCCCGCGAGCCCCGGCGGGACGCCGGCCGCGGCATGACGGGCCTGGTCACGGTGGCGGCCTCCCGGGCCTCGGCCGAGCAGCGGGCGGGCCGTGCCGCCCGGCTCGGGCCCGGGGAGGTCGTGCGCTGCTACGACGAGCGGACCTGGGCCGCGATGCCCCGCCACCTCACCCCCGAGCTCGCGGCCGCCGACCTCACGGGCGCCGCGCTGCTGCTCGCCTGCTGGGGCGCACCCGGCGGACGGGGCCTGCCCCTGCCGGACCCCCTGCCCGCGCCGGCCCTGGCCGACGCCGTCGCCGTGCTGCACGGGCTCGGCGCGCTCGACGACGACGGCCGGGCCACCGCCACCGGCCGGCTGCTCGCGGCGGTGCCCGTGGACCCGCGCCTGGCCCGCGGCCTGCTCGACGGCGCCCGCGCGGTGGGCGCCCGGCCGGCGGCCGAGGTCGTCGCGATGGTCTCGGACGACCACCGCCCGCCCGGCGGGGACCTGACCCGCCTGCTCGCCGAGCTGCGCGCCGGGCGGGCCCCTGACGCCCGCCGCTGGGCCGACGAGGGCCGCCGGCTGGAGCGGATCGCCACGGACCCGCCGTTCTCCAAAGTGCCCGCCCCGCCGGTCGCCGGGGACGTCCCGGCCGAACTCGTGGCCGGTGCCGTCGTGGCGCTGGCCCTGCCGGAGCGGGTCGCCCGGAAGGTGGGGGACACCTACCTGCTCGCCTCCGGGACCCGTGCGGGACTGGCCCCGGGGAGCGGCCTGGCGGGCCACGAGTGGCTCGCCGTCGCGGACGTCACCCGGGCGTCCGGCCAGGCCGCCGCCGGGACCGGGGCGGTCGTGCGCGCCGCGGCGGCGCTCGACCGGCCCCTCGCCGAGCGCTGCGCCGAGCACCTGCTCACCGACGAGGTCCGCACCCGCTTCGAGGACGGGCGGGCGAGCGCCCGCCGGGTCCGGGCGCTCGGGGCGATCGAGCTGTCCTCGACGCCCGTGCGGCCCGCCCCGGGGGCGGCCCGCGAGGCGGTGCGCGCCGCCCTGGCCGAGCAGGGCCTCGGCCTGCTCGGCTGGTCGGACGGCGCCGACCGGCTGAGGCGCCGGCTCGCGCTGCTCCACCACCGGCTCGGGGACCCGTGGCCCGACGTGTCCGACGCCGCCCTGCTCGACCGGCTCGACGAGTGGCTCGCCCCCGAGCTCGACGCCCTCGCCGCAGGGCGCCGGGTCGACCTCGCCGCGCCCCTGCGGCGGCTGCTCCCGTGGCCGGAGGCCGCCCGCCTCGACGAGCTCGCGCCCGAGCGGCTGACCGTGGCCAGCGGCTCCCGGGCCCGGATCGACTACCCGGCCGCCGACGACCCCGCCGGCCGGCCCGTGGTCAGCGTCAAGCTCCAGGAGTGCTTCGGGTGGGCGGCGTCCCCGGCCGTCGCCGGCGGCCGGGTCCCGATCCTCTTCCACCTGCTCTCCCCGGCGGGGCGGCCGCTGGCCGTGACCGGCGACCTCGCCTCCTTCTGGTCCGGCCCCTACGCCCAGGTGCGCGCCGAGATGCGCGGCCGCTACCCCCGGCACCCCTGGCCCGAGGACCCCTGGACCGCGCCCGCGACCGCCCGCACCGCGCGCCGCTCCTGAGCCCGGACCCGTGCCCGGGCACGGCGGGTGGCGTCCCGGTGTGATCTGGGTTACGGTGGAGTCACCGCACCTGCCGAGCGCGTTGATCCAGCGCGCACGGACCGGCTCGCCCACCTCGCGATCCCCGGTCCGGGGCACGCACCGGCCGGACCCCCGCGACGCGATCGTTCCCGCGGGCCCGGCACCGGTCACGGTTCCGCCGGGCAGCACCTGCCCTCCCAGCACGGGTGCCCCGGCACATCTGTCACACCGCAGCTCGCTGCACCTCACGGAGAACGGGTACGCCCTCATGACTGCCACCTCGATCGAGACCTCGCCGACGACCCCGACCACCTCGTCCCTGCCGCTGGTTCCCCAGGTCGCCGCTCCCGCGGTCGGCCCGGAGCTCGCCCGCTCCTGGCTGCTCGTCAACGGCGCCCAGGCCGAGCGGTTCGCGGCGGCCCGGGCGAGCGCGGCCGACGTCGTCGTCCTGGACATCGAGGACTCCGTGGCGCCCAAGGACAAGGAGCGCGCCCGCCGCAACGTCATCAGCTGGCTGGACGCCCGGGACGAGCACGGCGAGCAGCACCACGCGTGGGTGCGGGTCAACGGCTTCGGCACCCAGTGGTGGGAGGAGGACCTCCGGGCCCTCGCCGGGGTCCGCGGCCTGGACGGCGTCATGCTGGCCATGGTCGAGTCCCCGGAGCACGTCACCCGCACCGCGGAGCTGCTCAAGGACACGAGGATCGTGGCGCTCGTCGAGACGGCCCGCGGCGTGCAGCACCTGCAGGCCATCGCCGGCGCCCGCTCCACGTACCGCCTCGGCTTCGGCCTGGGCGACTTCCGGCGCGACACGGGCTTCGGGGAGAACCCCATGACGCTGGCCTACACGCGCTCGCAGTTCACCATTGCCTCCCGGGCGGCCAACCTGCCCGGCCCCATCGACGGGCCCGCCGTCGGGGCGCTCGGCCCCAAGCTGGCCGAGGCCACGTCCGTGACCCTGGAGTTCGGCATGACGGGCAAGCTGTGCCTGATGCCGGAGCAGACCGCCACGGTCAACGAGGGCTTGAGCCCGTCCCTGTCCGAGCTGTCCTGGGCCACCGAGTTCCTCCAGGAGTTCGACGCCGACGGCGGGGAGATCCGCAACGGCTCCGACCTGCCGCGCCTCGCCCGCGCCAAGAAGATCCTGGGCCTGGCCGGGGCCTTCGGCCTGAGCATCCCCGAGGGCTACGACGTCCACTTCGAGGCGCCGACCGACACGTACCACTGCTGATCCGGTGGTGAGGGGCCGGCACCCGGCCCCGCCCCCGCGCGGGAGCGCACCCCCTCCCCGCGCGTCCGACGGACCGGTGGGCGCCGTGCAGACACGGCGCCCACCGGTTCTTCCGTGTCCGGACCCCCCGCCCGGCCTGTCCCGTCCGGGGCGGGACGGACTAGATTCGACACCGTGCAGACTCCCCGCCCCGCCCCGCAGCCCCCGGCGTCCCGGCCCCGCCCCCGGCGGCCGAGGGCGGCCATCCCGGTCGCCCTCACCGCGGCCCTCCTCGCCACCGGCTGCTCGGCGCTCGCCCCCGACGGCGGGCGGGAGACCGCCGACCGGGTCGCCGCGGCCCTGGGCGCGGGCAGCGTCCAGGAGCTGCCCTTCGGCGACGTCGAGGGTCCCTCCGCCCAGGAGCAGTACGAGCGGATCACCGCGCCGCTCGGGGAGGCCGCCCCGGCCGTCGAGGTCTCCGCAGTCGAGGACACCGGACAGGAGGACCGCCGCGAGGCCACCCTGTCCTGGTCGTGGGACCTCCCGGGCGTGGCGCAGGACTGGGCGTACGACTCGGTCCTCCCGCTGGTCCGGACCGGGTCCGGCGACTGGGCCGCCGAGTGGTCCCCGGCCGTGGTGCACCCGGGCCTGGCGGAGGGGGAGGCCCTGCGTGCCCGGACGGTGGCCGCGGACCGCGGGGACATCCGCGGGGCGGACGGCGAGGCGCTGGTGACGGAGCGCCCGATCCGGCGGGTGGGCATCGACCGGTCGCAGCTCGACGGGGCGGACCCCGAGGAAGCGGCCCGCCGGCTCGCCGAGGCCGTGGACATCGACGCCGACGCCTACGCCGAGGCCGTCGGACAGGCCGGGCCCGAGGCGTTCGTCGAGGCCGTCCCGCTGCGGCTGGAGGACTTCCGGGAGCTGGACGCGGCGGAGATGGAGGCGGTCCCGGGCCTGCTCGTGGTCGAGGACGAGCTGCCGCTGGCCCCCTCCCGCGGCTTCGCCGCCGACCTGCTGGGCGGGGTGGCCGAGGCGACGGCTGAGGACGTGGCGGACTCCGGCGGGGAGCTCGCCCCCGGGACGGCGATCGGCCGCGGGGGAGTGCAGGAGCGCTTCGACGACCGGCTGCGCGGCACGCCCGGCGTCGTCGTCGAGGAGATCGGGGACGAGCCCGCGGCCGGCGAGCCGCTGTTCGAGGTCCCGGCGGAGGCCGGCGAACCGGTCGCGGTGACCCTGGACCGCGGGCTCCAGGCCACCGCCGAGGAGCTGCTGGCCGGGGTCGAGTCCCCCTCGGCGGTCGTGGCGGTCCGACCCTCCACGGGCGAGCTCGTCGCCTCGGCCAACGGGCCGGGCTCCGAGGGCTACTCCACCGCGCTGCTGGGCCGGTACGCGCCCGGCTCCACCTTCAAGGTGGTCACGGCCCTCGGGATGCTCCGGCAGGGCGACACCCCCGGGACGGTCGTGCAGTGCCCGCCGTCCACGACCGCCGCGGGCGTGCGGATCGACAACGTCGAGTCCTATCCGGCCGAGTTCACCGGGGCGATCACCCTCACCGAGGCGCTCGCCCACTCCTGCAACACCAGCTTCGTGGACCAGCACGACCGGATCGACCAGGCGGAGCTGGCCGAGGCGGCGGCCGCGCTCGGGATCGGGGTGCCCGCTGAGCTGTCCGTGCCCGCGTTCTGGGGTGAGCTCCCGCAGGAGGAGGAGCCGGCCCAGCACGCCGCCGCGATGTTCGGGCAGGGCCGCACGCTCGTGTCCCCGCTGAGCATGGCCGGGCTCACCGCCTCGGTCGCCGCCGGAGAGCTCGTCACCCCCCGGCTGGTCAGCACCGAGGGCCTGCTCGAGGATGACGCCGTGACCGGGCCCGGACCGGAGGAGCCCCTGACCGCCGAGGAGGCGGAGCAGCTGCGCACCATGATGCGGGCCGTCGTCTCGTCCGGGCACCTGGGCGTGCTGCAGGGGCTCGAACCGGACACCGCGATCGGCAAGACCGGCACGGCCGAGTTCGGCGACGAGGACCCGCCCCGGACCCACTCGTGGGTGATCGCCGAGCACGAGGACCTCGCCGTGGCGGTCTTCGTGGAGGACGGCGGCCTGGGCTCGGTCACCGGCGGGCCCATCATGCGGGACTTCCTGGCCGCGGCCTCCGCGTCCACCGCCGGCTGAGCCGCGACACGGTGGCCCGGGCCCTTCCGCGACCCGCGCCGCTGGCCCAGGATGGGAGCACACCGTCCGCAGCCGCGGACCACCGGACCCCCGAGGAGTTCCCCGTGCCCGAGACCGTGCCCACCACTCCCGCGAGAACCAAGATCGGCGTGGTCGGCGCCGGCTCCGTCGGCTCGTCCCTGGCCTACGCGGTCCTCATCAAGGGCGTCGCCCAGGAGGTGGCCCTCTACGACCTCGCCGGGGACCGGGTCCGCGCCGAGGGCCTGGACCTCGCCCACGGGGCCATGTTCACCCCCAGCTCCCGGGTGACCGGCTCCGACGACGTCGCCGTGCTGGCGGGCTCGGACGTCGTCTTCGTGACCGCCGGGGCCAAGCAGCGGCCCGGCCAGACCCGGATGGAGCTGGCGGGCGCCAACGCCGCGATCCTCGAGCAGCTGATGCCGCGGCTGGTGGAGCAGGCGCCCGAGGCCGTGTACGTGCTGGTGACCAATCCGTGCGACGTGCTCACGGTCATCGCGCAGAAGCTCACCGGCCTGCCCACGGAGCGGGTGATGTCCTCCGGGACCGTGCTGGACACGTCCCGGCTGCGGTGGCTGCTGGCCGAGGAGGGCGGGGTGTCCACCACGAGCGTGCACGCCACGATCGTCGGCGAGCACGGGGACACCGAGTTCCCCCTGTGGTCGAACGCGAACATCGGGCAGATCCCGCTGCGGGACTGGACCGTCGAGGGGCGGCGGCCCTTCACCGACGAGCGGCTGGACGAGATCACGCACCGGACGATCAACGCGGCGTACACGGTGATCCAGGGCAAGGGGGCCACCAACTACGCGATCGGCCTGGCCGGGGCGCGCGTGGCGGAGGCCGTGCTGCGGGACGAGCACGCCGTGCTGCCCGTCTCCACTGTCCTCGACGACTACCGGGGGATCAGCGGGGTCGCCCTGTCCGTGCCGTCGATCGTCGCGCGGCGGGGCGTCGTCGAGCGGCTGGTCGTGCCCATGGACGAGCAGGAGCTGGCCATGCTGCACCGCTCCGCCGAGGCGATCCGGGCCACCCTGGCCACGATCGGGTACTGAGCCCGGACGGCGCCGGGGCCCGTCCCGGCGTGCGGAACGGGCCCCGGCGGAGCGGTGCGAGAGGTCAGCGGGCGGCCATCTCGTCCTCCGCCGCGTGGGCGAGGCGCACGGCGTCGTCGAACTCGCGCTCGACCTCCTCGTCGCGCCGGTAGGTGGCCTTCGAGACCAGCACGGCGGAGACGAGGCTCACGAGGAAGCCGGGGATGATCTCGTAGAGGTCGGCCCACGGGGTCACGGTCCACGCGAACACGGTGACCGCGCCCAGGACCATGCCGGTGATCGCGCCCAGGTTCGTGAGCTTGCGCCAGAACAGGGACAGGATCACGATCGGGCCGAACGAGGCGCCGAAGCCGGCCCACGCGAACGCCACGAGGCCGAGGATCGTGTTGTTCTGCTCCCAGGCCAGGAACGTGGCGACGAGGGCGACGAGGGCCACACCCGCGCGGCCCATCCACACCTGCTTGCGCTCGGACGGGGACTCCTTGACCGTCAGCTTGTACAGGTCCTCCACCAGCGCGGAGGAGGAGACGATGAGCTGGGAGGAGACCGTGGACATGATCGCCGCGAGCACGGCCGCCAGCACGAAGCCGGCGATCACGGGGTGGAAGAAGACCTGCGCGAGATCCAGGAACACGGACTCCGGGTCGGTCGGGCTCTCGTCCGGGCGGTTGCCGTAGTAGGCCACGCCGACCAGGGCGGTGGCGATCGCCCCGATGACGCTGAGCACCATCCAGGTCAGGCCGATCCGGCGGCCGGTCTTGGCGTCGGAGGGGGAGCGCATGGCCATGAAGCGGACGATGATGTGCGGCTGGCCGAAGTAGCCGAGGCCCCACGCCAGGGCCGAGATGACGCCGATGGCCGTGGCCCCGGACACCATGGAGAGGGCGTCGGGCTGGACGGCGCGGATGTTCTCCGCCATCTGGCCGAAGCCGCCCACGTTGATCACGCCCACGACGGGGACGAGGAGCAGGGCCGCGAACATCAGGAGGCCCTGCGCCACGTCCGTGTAGGTCGCGCCGAGGAAGCCGCCGAAGAGCGTGTAGGCGATGGTGACGCCGACGACGAGGAGCAGCCCGGCGTGGTACGTCGAGCCGAAGGACGACTGGAAGAACAGCCCGCCGGCCACCATGCCGGAGGAGACGTAGAACGTGAAGAACACCAGGATGATGAGCCCGGAGACGATGCGCAGCAGCCGGCTGCCGCCCTTGAGCCGGTTGTCCAGGAAGGACGGGATCGTGATCGAGTTGTGCGAGACCTCGGTGTAGGAGCGCAGCCGGGGCGCGATGAACTTCCAGTTGACCCACGCGCCGATGATCAGGCCGACGGCGATCCACGCCTCGACCAGACCGGAGAGGAACACCGCGCCGGGCAGACCGAGCAGCAGCCAGCCGGACATGTCGGAGGCACCGGCGCTGAGGGCGGCGGTCCCGGGCTTGAGGTTGCGCCCGCCGAGCATGTAGTCGTCGAGGTTCTTCGTCCTGCTGTTGGCGTAGAGGCCGATCCCGATCATGGCGGCGAAGTAGATGACGATCGCGATCGTCTGGGCTATCTCTTGGGGCATGGTGTCCTTTCCGCCCGGAGCCGGCCCGGTGGAGCGCAGCGTCCAGGGGGGTGGGTGGAGCAGAGGTCCCACAGAACTTTACGCCCGCTCCCGGGCAGTGGCCAGCCACTACGGGTATAGGGAGGCGGTCCCGGGGGTGCGGGGAGACCGCGCCGGCGGCCCGCGGGGCCGGCTCAGGCGTCGTCGTGCGCCTGCAGGAACTCGTAGACCTCCCGCTCGTCGACGCCGGGGAAGGCCCCCTCCGGGAGGGCGGCGAGCACGTGCGAGTGGGCCCGGGTGTTGGGCCAGGCGTGGCCCGCCCACACCCGGCTGAGCTCCTCGGGCGGGCGCCGGCAGCACGAGGGGTCCGGGCAGGTCGACACCGTGCGGTGCGGGGTGTCGCGGCCGCGGAACCAGCGGGCGTCGGTGAACGCGACGCCCACGCCGATGGAGAACACGCCCTGGCTGGAGAGCTCCGTGCGCGTGGAGCACCAGTACGTGCCGGAGGGGGTGTCCGTGTACTGGGCGAACGCCGTGAACTGGTTGGGCTGGTCGAAGACGGTGCGCCCGGACCACTTGCGGCAGGAGATCTGGCCCTCGATCGCCCCGGTGTGATCCGTCGGGAACGCCAGCCCGTTGTTCTCGTAGGCCTTGTGGATCACCCCGGACGAGTGCACCTTGTGGAAGTGGGTGCGGATCCCCAGGTGCCGGGTGGCCAGGTTCGTGAAGCGGTGGCCCGCCGTCTCGTGGGAGACGGCGAAGCGGTCCTTGAGGTCCTCCAGGAAGAGGTCCCGGTCCTTCTTCGCCTCGAGCAGGAACGGGACGGTCTTGTCCTCCGGGAGCATCACCGCGGCGGCGAAGTAGTTGGTCTGCACGCGCTGGGCGAGGAACTCGGCGTAGTCCTTCGGCGGCTCGTGGCCCAGCACCTGGTGCCCCACGGCCTGGAGCAGCACCGCGCGGGGGTCGTGGTCCGCCCGGGGGCTCTGCACCAGGTAGATCCGCCGGTTGAGCAGGTCGGTCACCGAGCGGGTCGAGTGCGGGAGGTCGGTGACGTGGTGGATGCTGTAGCCGAGCCTGCCCACCATCTCGGAGATCACGGAGTTGGACACGGGCCCCGAGGAGTAGCCGCCCAGGGTCAGCAGCTCCTTGGCGGCCTGCTCCAGGTCCGGGAAGTAGTTGTCCTGCGCCCGCATGAGCCGGCGCAGCTGCACGTTGGCCCGGCGGGCCTCCTCCGGGGTGGCCGAGTTCTTCTCGAGGGCCTCGGCCAGCCGCTCCTGCAGGGCCACGAGCGCCTCGAGCACCTCGGTGGACAGCGCGGAGCTGACCCGGACGGTCGGCAGCCCCAGCTGCTCGTAGAACGGGGAGCGCTGGGCGCGCTCGAGCTGGATCTCGAGCGCCTCCCGCCGGGTGCCCGGCTCGGCCCCGAGCAGGGCGTCCACGCTCGTGCCCAGGACCTCGGCGAGGCGCCGCAGCAGGCTGAGCCGGGGCTCGCGGCGCCCGTTCTCGATCACGGACAGCTGCGAGGTGGCGGTGCCCGCCCGGTCGGCGAGCTCCGCGAGCGTCATGCCGCGGTCCTTGCGCAGCGAGCGGATGCGCCGGCCGAGACCGATCAGGTCGGTGCTGCCGGCCGGCTCCGCCGTCGTCGGTTCCTCGGTGCCCCACGCGCTGGTCGTCATTTCTTCACGATAGACGAAAAACGGCGAAAGTTCGACGAGAAATGTGGGGTTGATCCGGGTTGAACTGGGGCAAAGTGGGATGTGTCACCACGGAAGAGCGAACTTCCCGGTGACCCCGAAGCCGAAGCACCCGTTCTCGGACCACTCAACGAGGAGCCGACATGTCCTACCCCAACGCCCCCAAGACCGCCGACGAGATCCGCCAGGAGTGGGACGCCGATCCCCGCTGGGCGCAGATCACCCGCGACTACACGGCGGAGGAGGTCGTCCGCCTGCGCGGCACGGTGCAGGAGGAGATGACCCTGGCCCGCCGCGGCGCGGAGCAGCTGTGGGAGAAGCTGCACACCGAGGACTTCGTCAACTCCCTGGGCGCCCTGACCGGCAACCAGGCGGTCCAGCAGGTGAAGGCCGGTCTCAAGGCCATCTACCTCTCCGGCTGGCAGGTCGCCGGCGACGCGAACCTCGCGGGCCAGACCTACCCCGACCAGTCGATCTACCCCGCGAACTCCGTCCCGGCGGTCGTGCGGCGGATCAACAACGCGCTGATGCGCGCCGACCAGATCGAGCACTCCGAGGGCACGAGCACGGTCGACGACTGGCTGGTCCCGATCGTGGCCGACGCCGAGGCCGGCTTCGGCGGCCCGCTCAACGCCTACGAGCTCATGAAGTCCATGATCGCCGCCGGCGCGGCCGGCGTGCACTGGGAGGACCAGCTGGCCTCCGAGAAGAAGTGCGGCCACCTGGGCGGCAAGGTGCTCATCCCCACCCAGCAGCACGTCCGCACCCTGAGCGCGGCCCGGCTCGCGGCCGACGTCGCCGACGTCCCCTCGCTGATCATCGCCCGCACCGACGCGGAGGCGGCCACCCTGATCACCTCGGACGTGGACGACCGCGACAAGCCGTTCGTCACCGGCGAGCGCACCGCGGAGGGCTACTACAAGGTCCGCAACGGCCTCGAGGCCTGCATCGCCCGCGGCAACGCGTACGCCCCGTACGCCGACCTGCTGTGGATGGAGACGGGCACCCCGGACCTCGAGCTGGCCAAGAAGTTCGCCGACGGCATCCACGCGGAGCACCCCGACCAGATGCTCGCCTACAACTGCTCGCCGTCCTTCAATTGGAAGAAGCACCTGGACGACGCCACGATCGCCAAGTTCCAGCGCGAGCTGGGCGCGATGGGCTTCAAGTTCCAGTTCATCACCCTGGCCGGCTTCCACGCCCTGAACTACTCGATGTTCGACCTCGCCCACGGCTACGCCCGCAACCAGATGACGGCCTACGTGGAGCTGCAGGAGCGGGAGTTCGCGGCCGAGGAGCGCGGCTACACCGCCACCCGCCACCAGCGCGAGGTCGGCACCGGCTACTTCGACCTGGTCTCCACCGTCCTCAACCCGCAGTCCTCCACCACGGCGCTGGCCGGGTCCACCGAGACCGCCCAGTTCTGAGCCGAACGGCCCTGAGCCGAACGGCCGTGACCGGCCGGGGGCCCGACAGGGTCCCCGGCCGCGCCGCATCCGACGACGACCCGCTCCGGCGCCCTCCGGAGCCGCCCCACCCGAACTCCCCAGGACACTCTTCAGGCGAGGACCCAGCCATGATGACCATGACCAGCAACCCCGTGACGATCAACGGCGTGACCCTCACCGGTCACCACGTGCCCCGGCAGAACAGTGTGCTCACCCCCGACGCGCTCGGCTTCCTCGCGGCGCTGCACCGCGAGTTCGAGCCCCGCCGGCGCGAGCTGCTGGCCGCCCGCGAGGAGCGGCGCAAGGCGATCGCCCGCGGCACCGACCCCACGTTCCTGCCAGAGACGCGGGGGATCCGCGAGGACGACTCCTGGCGCGTGCCCCCGCCCCCGCCCGGGCTCGAGGACCGCCGGGTGGAGATCACCGGTCCCACCGAGCGGAAGATGACCATCAACGCCCTCAACTCCGGGGCGAAGGTGTGGCTCGCGGACATGGAGGACGCCAACACCCCGCACTGGACGAACGTGGTCACCAACCAGCTCAACCTCATCGACGCGCTCGAGGGGACCATCGAGTTCACCAACCCGGACGGCAAGAAGTACGCGCTGAAGAACAGGGACGCCCGGGCCAACCCGACCATCGTGGTGCGGCCCCGCGGGTGGCACTTCGAGGAGAGGCACCTGTCCGTGCGGGACGAGCCCATCGCGGGCGCCATCGTGGACTTCGGCCTGTACTTCTTCCACAACGCGCGCCGGCTCAAGAAGCTCGGCCTGGGCCCCTACTTCTACCTGCCCAAGACCGAGTCCCACCAGGAGGCGCGGCTGTGGCACGACATCTTCAGCCGGGCGGAGTCCATGCTGGGGACGGACCGCGGCACCATCCGCGCCACCGTGCTGATCGAGACGATCACCGCGGCCTTCGAGATGGAGGAGATCCTCCACGAGCTCGGGGAGCACGCCGCGGGGCTCAACGCCGGCCGCTGGGACTACATCTTCTCCATCATCAAGAACTTCCGGACCCGAGGGCCCCGCTTCATCCTCCCGGACCGCAACGCGGTGACCATGACGCAGCCGTTCATGCGGGCCTACACCGAGCAGCTCGTGCGGGCCTGCCACCGCCGCGGGGCGATGGCCATCGGCGGGATGGCCGCGTTCATCCCCTCCCGCCGGGACGAGGAGGTCAACCGCACCGCGATCGAGAAGGTGCAGGCCGACAAGACCCGCGAGGCCGAGGACGGGTTCGACGGGTCCTGGGTGGCCCACCCCGACCTGGTCCCCGTGTGCCGCGAGGTCTTCGACGCGGTGCTCGGCGACCGGCCGAACCAGCTGGACCGGCTCCGCGAGGACGTGGTGCCCGACGACAAGGCGCTCATCGACATCGCCTCGGCCGAGGGGAGGATCACCGAGGTGGGGATCCGCAACAACGTGGAGGTGGGGATCCGCTACATCGAGGCGTGGCTGCGCGGCAACGGCGCCGTGGGCATCCACAACCTGATGGAGGACGCCGCGACCGCGGAGATCTCCCGCTCCCAGATCTGGCAGTGGGTGAATACCCGCGCCATCACGGACGAGGGCGAGGAGATCACCCGGGACTGGGTGCAGGAGCTGTTGGAGGAGGAGTTCGCGAAGATCGAGCGCGCCGAGGGCGACCGCTTCGACGACGCCCGCGCCATCTTCGAGGAGGTGGCCCTGGGCGACGACTACCCCGCGTTCCTGACCACCCCCGCCTACGAGCGGTTCCTGGCCGAGCCCGAGGACCCGCACGCCCCGGAGGAGGCCGGCACCTCAGCGTCCTCGCGAGCCTGAGCGGCCCACCGGGCCGGGTCCACGATCCAGGGCGCCCGGGGCAGGACGTCCTCGTCGAACACGGCGAGGACGTCCTGCGCCGACCGGACCGGTCCGGGGAGGCCCAGCGACGCGGCCATCCAGCCCAGCACCTCCTCGGCGCCGTGCCCCGCCGCGGCGAGCTCGGCGAGGGTCACGGCGCCGTCCCGCTTGGCGAGGCGCTGCCCGTGCGCGTTGAGCACGAGCGGCACGTGCACCCACTCCGGCTCGTCCAGACCGAGCACCGAGGCCAGGTACGCCTGCCGGGGGGTCGAGGGCAGCAGGTCGTCGCCCCGGACCACCTGGTCCACGCCCTGGTGGGCGTCGTCGAGGACCACCGCGAGGTTGTAGGCGGGGCGGCCGTCGTTGCGCAGCAGCACGAAGTCGTCGACGAGCCCCGTGAACGCCCCGGCCCAGCGGTCCACGACCGTGCGGGAGCGCACGTCCGCGCGCAGCCGCACCGCCGGGGGCCGCTCCCGGCGGCGCCGCGCCCGCTCGGCGTCGCCGAGGTCCCGGCACGTGCCCGGGTAGGCGCCCGGGGCCCCGTGCGGCGCGCTCGCGGCCGCCTGCACCTCCCGGCGCGTGCAGTAGCACTCGTAGGTGCGCCCCGCCGCGGTGAGACGCTCCACCACGGCCCGGTGCTCGTCCTCCCGCGAGGACTGCAGCAGCGGCGGGCCGTCCCAGTCGAGGCCCAGCCGGGCGAGGTCCGCGAGCTGCCGCTCGGCCGCCCCCGGCCGCACCCGGTCGATGTCCTCGACGCGCAGGACGAAGCCCCGGCCCGTGGAGCGCGCGAGGACCCACGCGAGCAGCGCCGTGCGGAGGTTGCCGAGGTGGAGGTCCCCCGAGGGGGACGGAGCATAGCGGCCGGCGCCTCCGGCCGCACGGCCCCAGGACGGAGCGGTCATGGTTGCCAGGATAGCCAGCGGCGGTCGGTACCCTGGTCGGGTGGCGCGCATCAACGAAATCCGCGACGGCGTCTTCGCCGTGAGCACGGACAACTGGAGGCTGAACTCTGGGGTCGTGCTCGGGTCTCGTCGCGCCCTCGTGATCGACACGGGCGCGGGCCCGCGCCAGGCCCGGGAGATCCTGGAGGCCGTCCGCTCGCTCACGGGCCTGCCGCTGACGGTGGTGAACACCCACGCCCACTACGACCACTTCCTGGGCAACGCCGTGTTCCAGCGCGCCGGGGCCGAGGACTTCTGGGCGCACCGCGGCTGCGCGGCGGCGATCCAGGCGCACGGCGACTTCCAGCGCTCCTTCGTGGGCACCCACGAGCCCGAGATGGCCGCCGCCGAGGGGCCGGACACCCGTCTCGTCGTGCCCAACCGGCACCTGCCGGGCACGGGCCGGCGCCCCGCCCTGACCCGGGTGGACCTGGGGGAGCGGGCGGCGGTGCTCTTCTCGTTCGGCCCGGGCCACACCGACAACGACCTCTGCGTGGGCGTCGACGACGTCGTGTTCACCGGGGACCTCGTGGAGCAGGGCGCCGACCCCAGCTTCGACGACTCCTACCCGCGGGGCTGGGCCACGGCCCTCGAAAGCCTGGCCGCCCTCGACCGGTACCAGGTCTTCGTCCCCGGCCACGGCAACCCGGTGGAGCGCGGCTTCGTGCTCCAGCAGGCCCGGCTCATGCGCACCGCGATCGAGCGGGTGGACGCGAGCGAGGCCGCCGCGGCGCAGCCGGACGGCATGCGTCCCGTGACGGCCTCGATGTTCCGCCTGCCCTACAACCCGGGGGCGGCGCGGATCCTCCTGGACCGGCTCGAGCGGATCAGGGCCGAGGACGCCGCGACCGAGGAGCTTGCAGCGCTGTCAGCGCCGCTGCCGCCAGGAGACTGACCCCGAGGATCGCCGCGCACGCCGCGACCGCAGCCCAGCCCCCGCCCGGCACGCGCAGGGCCGCCCACAGCGGCAGCAGGCCGACCAGCAGGGCCCCCGCGCCGGAGACGGCCAGCAGGGCGGTCAGGCCCCCGCCGGGCACGGGTCGCTCCACGGGCCCGGTCAGGCGCAGGACGAGCCCGCCCAGGGCGGCCCAGCCCGCCACGACCAGCAGGGACGCCACGACGTCCGAGGGCCGGTGCCAGCCGTTCAGCAGCGTGGCCACCCCGGTCGCGGTCGTGGCGCCGGCCCCCAGCAGCCCGACCACCGGCCGGGAGGGGGCGGGGGCCGCGAGCAGCACCACCGCCACGGCGGCGGCCGCGGCGGCCGTGTGCCCGGACGGGAAGGAGTTGACGGCGGCCTCCTGGATCCCGAGGTCCGGCTTCTCCAGCAGCACCCGCTTGAGCAGCTGGACCGTGAGGTTGGAGAGCACGACCACCGCCGCCCCGACCACCGCCGGGGCGAGGCGCCGGGAGCGCACGGCCAGGACCGCGAGACACAGGGCGGAGACGGCGCCCACCACCCACGGCACCGAGTCGAGCAGCTGGGCGGCGCGGTCGGAGAGGTCCGGGAAGGCGCCGCTCGCCTGGCGCAGGGCCAGTTCGTCGAGCCACTGCCCGGTCGCGGTGGTGAGGGCCACGACCCCGACCAGCGCGGCCGACGCCCACAGGGCGGCGGCGCCGAGCAGGTGGCCCAGGACCTGCAGGACGGTGGGTGCGGGGCGGCGGGCGGTCGTGGTCATCGAGCTCCTGGGCGGTGGTGCGGATCGTCGGGGCGCGGGCACGGCCGCGGCCGTGCGGGCACCCGCGGAGCCCTCATCATTCCACGCACGGATCGGAGCGGGCTGAGAGGCGCCGCCTAGGCTGGGGAGCATGCTCCCCGCCGTGGTCCTGCCCCCGCTCGACGACCTGCTCGCGCACGCGCACGTCGTCGCCCTGCCGATGCGGGTGCGCTTCCGCGGCGTCGACGTGCGCGAGTCGGTGCTCCTGCGCGGCCCGGCGGGGTGGGGGGAGTTCGGCCCGTTCCCCGAGTACGGGGACGCCGAGGCCGGCGCCTGGCTCCGCGCCGCGGTCGACGCCGCGTGGCACGGCTTCCCGGCGCCCCGGCGCACGCGCATCCCCGTCAACGCGACCGTGCCCGCCGTGCCGGCGGCCCGGGTCCGGGAGGTCCTCGCCGGGTTCGGGGGCGGGGTGCGGGCCGTGAAGATCAAGGTCGCCGAGCGCGGCCAGGGGCCGGGGGACGACGATGCCCGGGTCGCGGCCGTGCGGGCCCTGCTGCCCGAGGCCGAGCTGCGGGTGGACGCCAACGGCGGGTGGGACGTGCCCACGGCCCTCGCGGCCCTGGAGCGGCTCGGGCGGCACGGGCTCGCGTACGCGGAGCAGCCCGTGCCCACGATCGAGGGCCTCGCCGCCGTCCGGGAGGGCCTCGCCGACCGGGGCGTGCCGGTGCTGGTGGCCGCGGACGAGTCCGTGCGCAAGGAGGACGACCCCCTGGCGGTGGCCCGGGCGGGCGCCGCCGACCTGCTCGTGGTCAAGGCGGCTCCGCTGGGCGGGGTGCGCCGGGCCCTGGACGTGGTCGCGCAGGCAGGCCTGCCGGCGGTGGTCAGCTCCGCCCTGGACACCTCCGTGGGCATCCGGGCGGGTCTCGGGCTCGCCGCCGCCCTGCCCGAGCTCCCGTACGCCTGCGGGCTCGGGACGGTGTCCCTCATGCGGGCGGACGTCCTGCGGGAGCCGCTGCGGCCGGTGGGCGGGATGCTCGAGCTCCGGGACGCGGTCCCGGACCCCGAGCTGCTGGCGTGCCACGCCGTGCCCGCCGACCGTCGCCGGTGGTGGCTGGAGCGGCTGCGCCGCGTGCACGCCCTGGCCGGGGCCGCACCTCAGCCCTGAGCCACTACCCCCAGGACCTCGGCCCGGAGTCGGTCCAGGTCCACCGGCTCGCCCTCGTGCAGCCCGTGGCCCCGGACCCAGGCCCGGGCGGCGCGCCACACGTCGTCGCAGCCGAGCTCCATGTCGGGGTGGGCGGCGCCGATCCGGGTCTGGGCCGTGTGCTCAGGGTCGTCGCCCGTGAAGGAGAAGACCGCCACGGGGCTGCAGGCGAGCCCCACCACCCCGTGGACGGAGGCGATGATCCGTCCGTGCAGGCAGTCCCCCGGGTGGAGGTCCCACGCGCGGTGGACGCTCAGGCAGTCCACGGCTGCACGCCGGTACCCGCGCGCGCCGTGCTCGTGCGGAACGTTTCCCCCGTGCTCCCGCGGGGACAGCAGTCCCCCCTCTGGTTCGATGTGCATCGCGCGCCTCCTCCGCCGGTGTCCCGGCCGGCTCCGCCGCCGCGGCGGCACGGCCCGTGGGCGGATCGAGCAGAAGGAGGGGGGTCTTCCGTAAGTTCCCGGTCACGGCCCGGGGCGCTGGACGGATGGGACGGCCTGACGCCACGAGCATCCCAGAACCGGGGCGGCCGCGGAATCCGCCGGCGCATTGTTTCTTTGAGTGAACTCGGCCCGGGACGGACCCGCTGATCAGGGGCGGATGGGTCCCCGGCCGGACACTGCCCGTTCACCTGCGGTTCGCACGGCCGCCCCCGGGGCCTCACCGGGCAGTGGTGCAGTGGCGGAGCACCCGTTCCCCGACCGCGGTCCGCCGCGGGCCCCGTCCCCTGGGAGAGCCATGACCGACACCGCCAAGCGCACCGTCCTGCCCCTGCTCGGCCACACGCGCGGCAAGCGCAGCCCCGTCACGTGCCAGCTCAAGTGCGGCAGCGCCTGCGCCGGACCGGAGTGCAACACCTCCGGCAACGGCTACTTCCGCGACATCGCGAGCGCCGCGCTGTCCCGCCGCTCCGCCCTGGGCCTGGGCGCCGCGGCGGCCGTGACCGTCGGCGTCGTCGGCGCCACCCCGGAGACCGCCCAGGCCCACGGCCGCGGACGCTCCGGGCTGTCCTTCGCGCCCATCGCCCCCGTCCCGAACACCGTGGACGACCTCACGGTCCCCGAGGGCTTCGACTGGTCCCCGATCATCCGCTGGGGCGACCCCCTGTTCGCGGACTCCCCGGAGTTCGACCCCCTCCGACAGACCCCGGAGTCCCAGGCGGGCCAGTTCGGCTACAACAGCGACTACCTGGACATCCTCCAGGACCGCGGCGGGCGCAGCGGAGTGCTCGTGAACAACCACGAGTACACGAACGAGAGCCTCATGTTCCCCGCCGAGCAGCAGGACGACCTCCAGCGCGTGGCCCGGGTGGCCATGGCCGCCCACGGCATGTCCGTCGTGGAGATCGCCCGCACCGGCCCCGGCCGGCCCTGGTCCTACGTGCGCGGCGGCGCCCGCAACCGGCGCATCACCCTGAGCACGCCCTTCGCCGTGGACGGCCCGGCCGCGGGCTCCGCGCTGCTGAGGACGCAGGACGACCCGACCGGCACCGTGGTCCTCGGCACGCAGAACAACTGCGCCGGCGGCACCACCCCGTGGGGCACCGTCCTGTCCGGCGAGGAGAACTTCAACCAGTACTTCAAGGGCAACGGCTCCGCCGAGCAGAAGCGCTACGGGATCTCCACCGAGGCCCCGAGCCGGCGCTGGCACGAGGTGGACCCCCGCTTCGACTCGACCCTGCCGGGCTACGCGAACGAGCCGAACCGGTTCGGCTGGATCGTGGAGCTCGACCCCCAGGACCCCGCCTCCACCCCGGTCAAGCACACCGCCCTGGGCCGCTTCAAGCACGAGGGCGCCAACGTGCGCGTGGCCGAGGACGGCACCGTGGTGGCCTACTCCGGCGACGACGAGCGCTTCGACTACCTCTACAAGTTCGTCTCCGCCCAGAAGTACGTGGAGGGCGACCGCGCCCACAACATGACGCTGCTCTCCGAGGGCAACCTGTACGTCGCGAAGTTCACCGGGGACACCGCGGCCGAGATCGACGGCTCCGGCCGGCTGCCCTCCGACGGAGCGTTCGACGGCTCCGGCGAGTGGCTGCCCCTGGTGGTGAACGGGGAGTCGGCCGTGGCCGGCATGTCCGTGGAGGAGGTCCTGGTGTTCACCCGCCTGGCCGCGGACCAGGTCGGTGCCACCAAGATGGACCGACCCGAGGACGTCGAGCCCTCCCCGCACACCGGCAAGGTCTACGTGGCGCTGACCAACAACACCGACCGCGGCACCCCGGGCAAGGCCGGCCCGGACGAGGCCAACCCGCGCACCCAGAACCGCGACGGGCACGTCATCGAGATCACGGAGCGCCACCACCGTGCCGCCGCCACCGAGTTCGACTGGAACATTCTCCTCGTCGCCGGCGACCCGGCGAAGAACGCCTCCACCTACTTCTCCGGCTACCCGGTGGAGAAGGTCTCCCCGATCTCCTGCCCGGACAACCTGGCCTTCGACTCGGAGGGCAACCTGTGGATCTCCACGGACGGCGCCCCGGGGACCATCGGCTACAACGACGGCCTGTTCAAGGTGGGACTGTCCGGGCGCGAGCGCGGCAACGTCGAGCAGTTCCTCGCCGTGCCGCAGGACGCCGAGACCTGCGGGCCCGTGATCCACGATCGCGAGCGCATGGTCTACGTGGCCGTGCAGCACCCGGGCGAGGACGGCTCCTTCGAGGAGCCCCGCTCCTACTTCCCGGACTACGTGGTGGAGACCCGCCAGGGCGAGGGCGAGTGGTCCCTGCCGCGGCCGTCCGTGGCCCAGGTCTTCGCCGTGGACCGGGCCGGGGAGACCGAGTTCCCCGGCGCGATCCACGACCGGCCGGGCCAGGGCCGCAACCAGCACAAGCGGCGCAAGAACGGCGAGCGCGGGCCCCGCTACCGCGGCTACAAGGGCAAGGCCACCGCGGAGACGAAGGCGGCGGCGAGGACCGCGTCCCGCTCCTACTGAGCCCCGCCGCCGGAGGCGTCCGGCGCCCCCCCCGGTCCCCGGCCCGCCCCGCGGCGGGCCGGGGACCGGTGCGTTCCCGGACTACCCTGGTCTCCTGTGACCACACCCTCTCTCGACACCGCCCGCGCCGTCCTGGAGGAGCTCGTCGCCGCCGGGATGCGGCACCTCGTTGTGGCCCCCGGCTCCCGGTCCGCGCCGCTGGCCTACGCCGCGGCGGCCGCCCAGGCCGCCGGGGCCCTCGAGGTCCACGTGCGGGTGGACGAGCGGGGCGCGGCGTTCACCGCCCTCGGCATCGCACGGGCCACCGGCCGGCCGGCCGGGGTGCTCACCACCTCGGGCACGGCCGTGGGCAACCTGCTCCCCGCGGTGCTGGAGGCCGACCACGCCGAGGCGCCCCTCGTCGTGCTCTCCGCCGACCGCCCGCCGGAGCTGCGGGGCACCGGCGCCAACCAGACCACCCGCCAGCCGGGGATCTTCGGCGACCACGTGCGCGCCGCCGTGGACCTCCTCCCGGACGACGACGTGCCCGCCCGTCTCGAGGAGGTCCTCGCCGCCCTGGCCGGCCGCGGACGGCAGGGGCCCCGGCCGGCGGGACCGGTCCAGCTCAACGTGGCCCTGCGCGAGCCGCTGCACCCTGCGCCGGAGGACGGCCCGGTGCTCGCGGCCCGGGCCCGGCTGCTGGCCGCCCGGACGGGAGCACGCCCGGACCCGGGGCCGACCGCGGTGGCGGCCGGACCCGTCACGGTCCCGTCGCCGGACGCCGGGGCGGCGCGCTCCGTCGTCGTCGCCGGGGACGGCGCCGGACCGGACGCGGCACGCTTCGCCGAGGCGTGCGGACTGCCGCTGCTCGCGGAGCCCTCCTCGAACGCGCGGAGCGGCCCGCACGCCGTGGGGGCCTACCGGCTGCTGCTGGACTCCCCGCTGGGCCGGCGGATCGAGCGGGTCCTGCTCGTGGGCCGGCCCACGCTCTCCCGCCCGGTCGGGGCCCTGCTCGCCCGGGCGGACGTCGCCACCGCGGCCGTGCGGCCGGCACCCGTGGCCTGGTACGAGCCCGGGCGGCGCCGTGAGCGGGTGCTCACGAGCTGGGCCGAGGCGGCCGCCTTCACCGGCCGCGGCGCCCCCGGCTGGGCGCAGGCCTGGCGGGAGGCGGGCGCCGCCGCGGACGGCGCCGTGGCCCGGCTGCTCGCCGCCGAGCCGCCGGAGCGGGCCACGGGCCCGGCCGTGGCCGCCGCGGTGTGGGAGGCCTGCCGGCGGGACGGGGCCGTGCTGCTGGCGGGCTCCTCCAACCCGGTGCGCGACCTCGACCTGGCCGCCCGGCCCGGCCCCGGCTCCCCGCTCGTGCTCGCCAACCGGGGGCTCGCCGGGATCGACGGGACGGTGGCCACGGCCGCCGGCGCGGCGCTCGGCGGGGGCCGGCCGGTCCGCGCCCTCCTGGGCGACCTGACGTTCCTGCACGACGTCTCGTCCCTGCTGCTGGGGCCGGGCGAGCGCGAGCCCGACCTCCAGCTCGTGGTTCTCAACGACGGCGGCGGGGGGATCTTCACGACCCTGGAGCACGGTGCGCTGGGGCAGCAGGAGGAGTACCGGGCGGTCGTGGAGCGGTTCTTCGGCACCCCGCACGAGGCCCGGCTCGACGCGCTGTGCGCCGGCTACGGCGTGGCCCACCGGCGTGCGGCCGGCGTCGCCGAGCTCGAGCAGGCGCTCGCCGCGCCCGTGCGGGGGCGCTCGGTCCTGGAGGTCGTGGTGGACCGGCGCGGGCTGCGGGACCTCCACGCCCGGATCCGGGCCGCCGTCGCCCGGGCCGCCGCGGTGGCCGCCGCGCAGGACATGGCTCAGGACACCACGCAGGACACGGCTCCGGACAACGGTGCAGGAGACCGCACCGGCCGCTGAGGGGCGTCGAGGTGCGCCGGCCGGCGCCCCGGGGCCGGGGACGCGGACGGGCCCCGCCCCCTGGCGAGCGGGACGGGGCCCGGAGGCGGTGCCGCGGGGGTCAGCCGCGCACGGTGGGCGCCTCGCGCTCGGCGGGCGCCTGCGGGTGCCCGGCGAGCTCCTCCACCCGGTGCTCGGCCTCCTCCAGCCCGCGCTGGTGGGGCACCACGAGGGTGACCAGCGCACCGAGCAGGGCCACGCCGGCGAAGACGTAGAACGCCTGGGGGCCGCCGAAGCCGGCCGCGGCGAGCCAGCCGCCGATGATCGGGCCGAAGATGCCGCCGAACCGGCCCATGCTGGCGCAGAACGCCACCCCGGCGGCCCGGGCGTTGGTGGTGTAGTAGTTCGACTGGAACCCGTAGACCAGGACCTGGGTGCCGATGGTGCCCACGCCGGCCACGGCGATGAAGAGGAACAGCAGCGGCAGCGGGAAGCTGAAGGTCATCAGGACCAGGGCGATCGCGGCCAGCGCGAAGGTGGTGGCGATCATCCGCTGCGGGCCGGTGCGGTCCGCGAGGCGGGAGGCCAGCAGACCGCCGACCAGGGCGGAGCCGTTGAGCACGAGGACGAAGTACAGCGGGCTGATGCTGTGGCCGTAGCCGTTCATGATGACGGCGAGCCAGGTGTTCAGTCCGTAGGTGAGCAGCAGGCCGCAGAAGGACATGAAGCCCAGCAGGATCGAGGCCAGGGCGAACTGCTTGGAGAACACGGCCGCGTAGCCGGTCCTGCGCGGTGCGGCCCCCACCTTCTGGATGACCTGCTCCTCGATCAGCGGGACGCCGGTCCGGAGGGCGACGGCCTCGGCCCGCTCGGTCTCGCCGCGGGTGAGCAGCCAGCGCGGGGACTCGGGGAGCTTCCACAGCATGAGCGGGACGAGCAGGAGGAGGGGGAGGGCCCCGATCATGAAGAGCCCGCGCCAGCTCAGGTCGGTGAGGAAGGCGATGCCCATGAGGGCGGCGAAGACGCCGCCGGCGGGGATGCCGGAGTAGACGATGCCGTTGTAGAACTGGCGGCGGCCGGCGGGGGCGAACTCGGCCATGGTGGCGCCGGCGGTGGCGATCACGAGGCCGAGGCCGATGCCGGTGAGGAAGCGCATCGCGCCGAAGGCCAGCACGCTGGTGGTGAGCGCGGTGACGAACATGCCGACGGAGAACCAGGCGACACCGGTGATCAGCAGCCGGCGGCGGCCGAAGAAGTCGCCGATGGCCCCGCAGACGAGCGAGCCGATGAGCACGCCGATGAGGGCGTAGGAGCCCACCAGGCCGGCGACGGCCGGCTCCAGGGTCCCGATCTGGGTGGGGTCGGCGAGCAGGCCCGGCAGGACCACGCCGTAGATGACGAGGTCGTAGCCGTCGAAGAGCAGGGCGAGGCAGATGATGAACGCCACGAAGCGGGCGGTCCTCTGCTCGAGCAGCGGGTTCTCCGCGATGATGGTGTGTGGTTGGGTCATGTTCCCCGGGACCTCTCTGGGCAGCGCGTGGACAAGGCAGGAAGCGGGGGAGACCGGCGGTGCGTCCCCTGGCTGCGTCCAGCCTGGCAGAGCTGTGATCCGGGTCATATGAGGCAAAGACCCAGGGATCCACCAGGGGGTGATTCACATGCCTGGAATACTGATGGACCCGATCGGGACTGTCCTGGATATGAGTCCGGGCCCGTCGTCCGCAGACGACGGGCCCGGACGGCGCCGGGTCACTGCTCCGGGGCCTGCACCTGCGTGGGGTTGAGCACGCGGGAGAGGAACGCCTGGGTGCGGGGCTCGCGGGGGTGGCGGATCACCTCGGCGGCGGGGCCCTCCTCGACGACCACCCCGCCGTCCATGAACACCACCTTGTCGGCGACGTCGCGGGCGAACTCCATCTCGTGGGTGACCACGAGCATGGTCATGCCCTCGGCGGCGAGGTTGCGCATGATGGCCAGGACGTCGCCCACCGTCTCGGGGTCGAGGGCGGAGGTCGGCTCGTCGAAGAGCATGAGGGACGGGTCCATCGACAGGGCCCGGGCGATCGCCACGCGCTGCTGCTGCCCGCCGGAGAGCTGGTCGGGGTAGCTGTCCGCCTTCTCGGCCAGGCCCACGCGCTCCAGGTTGCCGCGGGCGATCCGCTCGGCCTCGGCCCGGTCCCGCTTGAGCACCTTGAGCTGGGCCACGGTGCAGTTCTCGAGCACGTTCAGGTGCGGGAACAGGTTGAACTGCTGGAAGACCATGCCCACGTGCCGGCGCATCCGGTCGACGTCGGCCTCGGGGTCGGTGACCTCGAAGTCGCCGATCGTGATCCGGCCCTGCTGGGGGGTCTCGAGCAGGTTGACGCAGCGCAGCAGCGTGGACTTGCCGGAGCCTGAGGGACCGATGAGACAGACCACCTGGCCGGCGCCGACGCTGAGGGAGATGCCCTTGAGGACCTCGAGGGAGCCGTAGGACTTGTGCAGGCCCTCGACGACGACGGAGGCCGCGTCCGCGAGGCCGTCGGCGCCGCCGGGCCCGGACCGGGGAGTGGGGGAGGATGCAGTGCTCACAGTCAGGCTCCTAGGACTTCTTCATGCGGTCGGTCTTGGACTCGAAGCGGCGGGTCAGGATGCCCAGGGGCACCGTGATGATGAGGTAGCAGACACCCGCCACCACCAGGGGCGTGAGCCCCGCCCCGGCACCGGAGATGGCCTCGCGGCCGTACTTGGTGAGCTCGTACTGGCCCACGCCCATGCCCAGCAGGTAGACCAGCGACGAGTCCTTGGTCAGCAGGATCACCTCGTTGGTCAGCGGGGGCAGCACGATCCGCAGCGCCTGCGGGATGACGATCGTCACCATGGCCCGGGCGTGGGACATGCCCAGGGAGCGCGCGGCCTCGTACTGGCCCTTCGGCACGGCCTGCAGACCCGCCCGCAGGGACTCCGCGATGTAGGCGGCGGCCACGAGGCCCAGGGCGATCATCACCGTGACGTAGTGGTTGAAGCGGAAGCCGAAGGCCAGCGGGATGCCGTAGCCGAAGGCGAGGAAGACCAGCAGGGCGGGGACGCCGCGGAAGAACTCGATGTAGATCGTGGCCAGCCACCGGTAGGGCGCCACGGACGAGAGCTTCATGAGCGCGAGCACCACACCGCCGGTGAGGCCGACCACGAAGCCGAGGAGCGTGTAGATGAGCGTGTTCTTCAGCGCGACCACGATGATGCCGGGGAACTGCTGGGCCGCGATGGCCGGGTTGAACACCTTCTCGACCAGCAGCGGCCAGTCGGCGACCGCGATGAGGGCGAGGACGACGAGGATCAGGACGGCGTACTGGACGCCGCGGGAGAGCCGTGCTCTCTGGTGCATGGTCATGGCCATGGGTTGGTCCGTTCTGGGTGGTACGGGTGGGACGGTGACGGGGCCGGCGTCCCGGGTGCGGGTCGCCGGCCCCGGGTCAGTTCTCCTGGACGGGGATCCACGTCTCGACGATCTGCTCGAGCGTGCCGTCCTCCTCGATGCGGTCCAGGGTGGCGTCGACCGCGCCGAGCATCGCGTCGTCGCCCTTCGCCACGGCCACGCCGAGCTGGTCGTCGAGGTCGGCGGTCTCCTGCACCACGAAGTCCGGGTCGTCCTGGGCGTGCTGGGCGATCGCCGTGACGTCGTCGAGCACCGCGTCCACGCTTCCGGTGCTGAGGCCGGTGAACAGCGTGGTGGCGTCCTCGAACTGGACGGCGTTGAGGCCGAGCTCCTGGGCCTGGGTCTCGCCGACCGTGCCCTGCATGACCCCGACCCGCACCTGCTCCTCGCGGGCGGCGTCGATCGAGTCGACCCCGTCCTCCCCGTCGGTCACGAGGCCGACCTCGTTGTCGTAGTAGGGGTCGGAGAAGTCCATGACCGTCCGCCGCTCCTCGGTGATGGACAGGGCGGAGATCGCGACGTCGCACTGGTCGGTCTCGAGGGCCGCGCCGGACTGGATCGACTCGAAGGCGAGCGTGACGTTCTTCATCTCCACGCCGAGGTCCTCGGCGATCTCCCGGCCGAGGTCCATGTCGAGGCCGACCATCTCGCCGCCCTCCTCCATCTCGAACGGCGGGTAGTTGGACTCCGAGCACACGGTGAGGAACCCGGTCTCCACCAGGGCCACGGCCGAGGACGCGGTGGCCCCCGCGGTCTCCCCGCCGCCGTCCGCGGCCTCCCCGGAGGGGCTCTCGGGCGTGCAGGCGGTCAGGGCGAGGGCGGCGATCGCGGACAGCGCCGCCAGGGCGTGCGCGCGGGACGGGCGGGTCGTCGGACGGGGCATGCGGGGTTCCTCCGGTGGGAGCAGTGGTCGTCGGCGCGGTCGGGCCGGGCGCGGGGCCGGCCCTGCGGGGCGGTGGCCCCGCGCGTGTTCGGGCACCAGGATACGGTGCGAGCCCGGGTCCGGCTCAGCCGGCGGACAGGCCCGGGGCGGGCACGAGGCGCTCCGGGGCCCCGGCGGCCCGCTGCCCCAGGGCCTGGAGCATCGGCCGCAGCTTCGCCCAGGTCTCGGCCAGCTCGGACTCGGGGTCCGAGGCGGCCACGATGCCGCACCCGGCGTAGAGCCGCACCGTGCGCTCGTCCTCCTGCACCGCCCCGCGCAGGGCGATGCCCCAGTCCCCGTTGCCGGCCGCGTCGAGCCAGCCGACGGGGCCCGCGTAGAGTCCCCGGTCCATCTGCTCCAGCTCCGGGATCGCGGCGGCGGCCACCGCCGTGGGCGTCCCGCACACCGCGGCGGTGGGGTGCAGGGCCTCGGCGAGCTCGAGGGAGGACGGCGGGTCCCCGGCCGGGCCCGGGCGCAGCGCGGCGGTGACGTCCGAGGCGAGGTGCCACACGTTGGGCAGCTCGAGGATGAACGGCTCCGGGGAGGTCGTGACGGCGTCGGTGTAGGGGGCCAGCGACGCCTCGAGGGAGTCGATCGCGAACCCGTGCTCGTGCTGCTGCTTCTCGGACTCCCCGAGCACCCGCGCGGCGTACTCGTGCGGGTCCTCGTCCGGGGGCGCGGCGTCCCGGTCCAGGGTGCCGGCGAGGACCCGGGCGTGGGCCACGCCGTCGAGGACCCGCACCAGCATCTCCGGGGTGGCCCCCATGAGCCGGCCCGCGCCCGCAGGGTCCCCGCCGAGGCCCACGCAGTACGTCCAGCACTGCTCGTAGCGCCGGGCGAGGTCCCGCACCACGGCCACGGCGTCCAGCGGGGCGTCCGTGCGCGCCACGACGTCCCGGGCCAGGACCAGCTTCTCCATCCGGCCGGAGCGGATGCGCTCGACGCCCTCGCGCACCGCCTCCGTCCACTCGTGCTCGCCCAGGGTCCCGGAGGACAGCCGGACCACGGCCGGCGCCGCGGGCGGCCCGCCCGCGGCGGGCGGGCGCCCCGGGGCGGAGCCGATCCGGCGCAGCCAGGCGGCCGCGACGTCGTCGGCGCCCAGCGTGAAGGGGGTCCCGGGGGCCACGGCCACCACGAGGGTCACCCACGCGACGTCGCCCCGGCGGCCCACGAGCAGCTCCGGGACCACGAGCCCGGAATCCACGGCGGAGGCGGTCGCGAACGTGAACGCGCCGAAGGCGGCCAGCCCGGTCCCGGGCACTCCCACGCGGTCCTCGACCACGGCCGCGCCGACCAGGTCGTCCCACCACACGCGGGCCGCCGTGAACCGGTCCGCGCCGCGCACCGTGTGCTCGGCGGCCCGGCCCCAGGCCACGAGTCCGCGCCCGTCCACCGTCCAGGTGAGCAGCTCCGGTCCGACGAGCAGGTCCCGCAGGTCCGGGGCGGGCGCGGGATCCGCGCCCAGCGCGGACAGCGGCACCGTCAGGGTGTGCAGCACGGGGACCGGCGGGACGGCTGCGGGGTCGGCGGCGGGGGCGGTGGAAGACATCGCCCCCCAGTCTAGGCCGACCGCCGGACAGCCCCTGGCCCCCTGGCCCCGCTCCCGCGGGCGGGGCCGCCGGGAGGGCGTCCGGGGCGGGCGCCGGGGGAGGGGCCCGGGCGGGGGCGTCGGAGCGAGGTGCGACAATGACCGGGTGAACCGAGCAGACCTGTCCAAGCAGCCGCACGAAGTCTCCGCCATGTTCGACGACGTGGCGCCCCGCTACGACCTCGTCAACGACATCCTCTCGCTGGGGCGGACCCGCGGCTGGCGCAGGGTCGTCGCGGAGGCCGTCGGCGCCGTCCCGGGGGAGAAGGTCCTCGACCTCGCCGCCGGGACCGGGACCTCGTCCGAGCCGTACGCGGACGCGGGCGTCGACGTCGTGGCCGCGGACCTCTCGCTCGGGATGCTCGAGGTGGGCCGTGCCCGCCGCCCCGACATCGAGTTCGTCCAGGCCGACGCCACCCGGCTGCCGTTCGCCGACGCGTCCTTCGACGCCGTGACCATCTCCTTCGGGCTGCGCAACATCCAGGACTACCGCCGCGCGCTCGCCGAGATGCTGCGGGTCGCCCGGCCGGGCGGCCGGCTCGTGATCTGCGAGTTCTCGACCCCCGCGGCCGCCCCGCTGCGCACCGTCTACACGGAGTACCTCATGAAGGCGCTGCCCGGGATCGCCGCGCGCGCGGCGTCCAACCCGGAGGCCTACCGGTACCTCGCCGAGTCCATCGCGGCGTGGCCCGATCAGGAGGACCTCGCCGCCGAGATCCTCGCGGCCGGCTGGACCGGCGTGCAGTACCGCAACCTCACCGGCGGCATCGTGGCCGTGCACCGGGCCGTCAAGCCCGCCGCGGACGCCCCCGCCCGATGAGGGCCCTCGTCCTCGGCGGCGGCCCCGCCGGCGCCACGGCCGGGTACTGGCTCGCGGCGCACGGGATCGAGGTCACCGTCCTGGAGAAGACCGCGTTCCCGCGGGAGAAGGTCTGCGGCGACGGGCTGACCCCGCGCGCCGTGCGCGAGATGCGGCTCATGGGCCTCCCGCACGGGCCCGAGCTCGGCTACGCCCGCAACCGGGGGCTGCGGCTCGTGGCCCGCGAGCGCACCGTCGAGGTGCCGTGGCCCGAGCTGAGCGACTTCCCGCCCTACGGGCTCGTGCGCACCCGGCTGGGCTTCGACGAGCACCTGGCCGGGCACGCCCGCGCCGCCGGGGCCCGGGTGCTCGAGCACCGGGCCGTGACCGGGGTGCTCCGCGACGGCTCCGGCCGGGTCGTCGGCGCCCGCGCCAACGTCCTCGACGCCGCCGGGCGGCGCACCGGCGAGACCGAGGAGCACCGGGCGGACGTCGTGCTCGCCGCCGACGGCAACTCCTCCCGCACCGCGGTGTCCGCCGGGCTGCACAAGCGGGACGACCGCCCGATGGGGGTGGCGGTGCGCGCCTACTTCGAGTCCCCGCGCTCGGACCTGGACTGGATGGAGGGATGGCTCGAGCTCACCGACGGCACCGACCCGCAGCGGGCGCTGCTGCCGGGCTACGGCTGGGTCTTCGGCGTCGGGGACGGCACCGCCAACGTGGGACTCGGGATCCTGGACACCTCCCCGGCGTTCGGGGCCCTGGACTACCGGAAGGTGCTCGCGGACTGGACCGCGTCCATGCCCGCCGAGTGGACGTTCGACGAGGAGCACCGCCGCGGCCGCGTGCTCGGCGCGGCCCTGCCGATGGCCTTCAACCGCACGCCGCACCACGTCCCGGGGATGCTGCTGCTGGGCGACGCCGCGGGCCTCGTCTCCCCGTTCAACGGGGAGGGCATCTCCAACGCGATGGAGTCCGCCCGCTACGCCGCCGAGCACGTCGTGGCGGCCGCGGCCGCCAACGGCCCCGCCCAGCGGGAGCTCGTGCTCGCCGGCTACCCCGACCGGGTCCGGCAGGAGTGGGGCGCCCACTTCACCCAGGGCCGGGTCCTGGCCCAGCTCATCGGCAGCCCCGCCGTGATGAAGGCGGCCGTGCGCACCGGCATGGCCGTGCCCGCGCTGATGCGCTTCGTGGTCCGGGTCATGACGGAGCTCTCCGACCGCCCCGCCGCCACGTGGGAGGACCGGGTGGTCTCCCTCCTGGACGCCCTGACGCCCGCGACCGGCAACACCCGCCCCCCGAAAACTCGCTAGAGTGGTGGACCGTGACTGAATCCTCCTCCCCGAGCGCCGACGGCCCCGCCGCAGGTCTCGGCACCGATCAGGTGAAGCTGCCCGCCGGCTTCGACCTCATCGCGTCCGACGACCGGCTGGGCCCGGTCGTGCTCGGGTCGCTGGCCCGGATCGAGGAGCGGCTCGACGAGGCGGTGCGCAGCGCCGACCACCTGGCCGACGTCACCTCCCGCCACCTGCTCCAGGCCGGGGGCAAGCGCGTGCGGCCCCTGCTGACCGTGCTGGCCGGGGAGATCGGCGGCGGCATCAACGACGCCGTCCTCGAGTCCGCGGCCGTCGTGGAGCTCACGCACCTGGCGACCCTCTACCACGACGACGTCATGGACTCCGCGCCGCTGCGCCGCGGCGTCGCGACCGCGCAGACCGTGTGGGGCAACTCGGTGGCCATCCTCACCGGCGACCTCATCTTCGCCCGCGCCTCCTCGATGGTCTCCGAGCTCGGCCAGCGGGCCCTCAAGATCCAGGCGGACACGTTCGAGCGGCTCGTGCTCGGCCAGCTGCACGAGACGGTCGGCCCCCGCGAGGGACAGGACCCGCTGGAGCACTACCTCGACGTCCTCTCGGGCAAGACCGGCTCCCTCATCGCGGCGTGCGGGCACTTCGGCGCGGTCCTGGCCGGGGCCGACCAGGACGTCGTGGACGTCATGGTCGAGTACGGGGAGAAGGTCGGCATCGCCTTCCAGCTCGCCGACGACGTGATCGACGTGACCGGCGAGGACGAGGTCTCCGGGAAGTCCCCCGGCACCGACCTGCGCGAGGGGGTGCCCACTCTGCCGGTGCTCATCCTGCGCCGGATGGCGGGGGAGGGCGACGCCGACGCGGTGCGCGCCCTCGAGCACCTCGACTCCGACCTCACCTCGGACGAGGCCCTGGCCCGGGCCGTGACCGCGGTCTCGGGGCACCGGGCCACCGAGGAGGCGTGGCGGATCGCCCGGCAGTGGGCCGACGAGGCCATCGCGTCGCTGGAGCCGCTGCCGGACACGGTGGCCAAGCGCGCGCTCGTGGCGTTCGCGCACGCCGTCGTCCACCGCGAGGCCTGAGCAAGCTCCGCACCGTGCGTCCCGGGCCGTGGCGCCGGGTGTGGTTCCCGCGGTCCCACGGGCTAGCCTGTAGCCGTCCGCAGACCACTTCCCGCACCCGAGGACGACCATGACCCCTCAGTCCCCACCCGGCCGTGCCGCCGCGCCACGCGAGGCGTTCTCCAGCCGCACCGTCTTCATCCTGGCCGCGATCGGCTCCGCCGTCGGCCTCGGCAACATCTGGCGCTTCCCCTACATCGCCTACGAGAACGGCGGCGGGGCGTTCCTGATCCCGTACCTCGTCGCGCTGCTGACGGCCGGTCTGCCGCTGCTGATGCTCGAGTACGGCATCGGCCACCGCTTCCGCGCCTCGGCGCCGCTGGCCTACCGCCGCCTGCACCCCAAGACGGAGTGGATCGGCTGGTGGCAGATGGGCATCAGCTTCGTGATCGCCGTGTACTACGCCGTCATCCTCGGCTGGGCGATGCTGTACACCTACTTCTCCTTCGGCAAGGCCTGGGGGGACGATCCCGCCGCGTTCTTCCTCTCGGACGTCCTGCAGACCTCCGAGGAGGTCGGTGTGGGCCTCGACTTCGTCCCCAACGTGCTGGCCGTCACGGCCGTGGCGTGGATCGCGCTGCTCGTGGTGCTGCTGCTGGGCGTGCAGAAGGGCATCGGCCGGGTCAACCTCGTGCTCATCCCGCTGCTGGTGCTGATGTTCCTCACCATCGTGGTCATCGCCCTGACGCTGCCGGGCGCCACCGACGGCCTCAACGCCTTCTTCACCCCGGACTGGGCGGCGCTCACCGACAGCGCCGTGTGGGTCGCCGCCTACGGCCAGATCTTCTTCTCGCTCTCGGTCGGCTTCGGCATCATGATCACCTACTCGTCCTACCTCAAGCCCAAGACGGACCTCACCGGCTCCGGTCTCGTGGTGGGCTTCGGCAACTCCAGCTTCGAGATCCTCGCCGGCATCGGCGTCTTCGCGGCACTGGGCTTCATGGCCGGGGTCTCCGGCGTGGGCGTGGACGAGGTCGCCACCTCGGGCATCGGCCTCGCGTTCATCGCGTTCCCGACGATCATCTCCCAGGCGCCGCTCGGCACGCTCATCGGCGTCCTCTTCTTCGCGACCCTCACCTTCGCGGGCTTCACGTCGCTCGTGTCGATCGTCGAGGTCGTCGTGGCGGCCGCCCAGGACAAGCTCGGCCTGCGCCGGCGCACCGCCGTGGTGGCCGTCGTGGTGCCCATGGCGCTGATCTCCCTGGCCCTGTTCACGACCACCACGGGGCTGAACCTGCTCGACGTCACGGACAACTTCGTCAACCAGTTCGGCATCGTCGCCGCGGCGCTGGTGTCCATCATGCTGCTCACGGCCGGCTTCTCCGCGCTGCCCACCCTGCGGGACCACCTGAACTCGGTGTCCTCCTTCAAGCTGGGGCGCACCTGGATGGTCGTGGTCGGCGGGATCACCCCGATCATGCTGGGCTACATCCTCATCAACACGCTCACCACCACCCTGGCGGAGGGCTACGGCGAGATGCCCGCGTGGTTCGTCAACACGTTCGGCTGGGGCACGGCGCTCGCGATCGTCGTCGTCGCGCTGCTGCTTTCCCGGCTGCCGTGGCCCGCCGGCTCGGCGGCCTCGGACCTCAGCCCGTCCCCGGCGATCGTCGACGCCTCCGTGGACCGGCGCCGGCTGCAGGGCGGCCAGCCGCTCTCGCGCTGGTCGGACACCGCTCTGCGCACCCCGGCCCTCGACCAGGACTTCTCCTACCGCACCCTCGCCGAGGGCACTGCCGGGTCCACGGGCCGGCACGCGGAGGCCCCCGCCGAGGGGACCGGCACGGCGCCCTGGTCCTCCGGCACCCCGTCCAGCACCACCGGATCCCAGGAGGACCCCCGATGACCACTCCCGCCATCATCATGCTCATCGTGGCCGTGTGCACGGTGTGGGGCGGCTTCATCGCCGCCGTGCTCCACCTGCGGCGCACGCCGGAGGTGGACGAGAACGACCAGGGCTTCGGCGGCGACGACTACGTCCGCACCACCTGACCCCGTCCCGGACCCCCGGGACCAGCAGGAGGGCTCCCGGCGCCGCGCGGCGCCGGGAGCCCTTCTGCGCGTGGTGACCCGGGTCCGCGCCCCCCGGGCCCGGAGCCCGGGTGCGGCGGACCCGGAACGGGCCGCCGCCGCGCGCCGGACCCGGGGCGGGGTGCTCAGGCGCGGCGCGCCCGCGGGGCGCGCACCGCGTCCAGCACGAGCAGCAGCACCGCGAGCCACACGAAGCAGAAGCTGACCCAGCGCTCCAGGGGCATCTGCTCGCTGAACACGAGCACGGCCAGCAGGAACTGCCCGATGGGCGCCACGTACTGGATCATGCCCACGGTGCTCAGCGGCAGGCGGGTCGCGGCGACCCCGAACAGGATCAGCGGCACGGCCGTGATCACGCCCGAGGACAGCATCAGCAGGAGGTGGCCGGTGCCCTCGCTGCCCAGCGTCAGCCTGCCGTCCGCCCCGAGCAGCGCCACGACGATCGCGGCCACCGGGGTCAGCGCCATCGTCTCCACGGTCAGCGTCACGATCGCCGGGTAGGACCCGCCCATCCTGTTCTTCACGAGGCCGTAGAAGCCGAAGGAGAAGGCCAGGCCCAGCGAGAGCCACGGCACCCGCCCGTAGAAGACGGCCATGACCACGACCGCCACGAACCCGATCCCCACGGCCGTCCACTGCAGGGCCCGCATCCGCTCCCGCAGCACCAGCACGCCGAGCAGGATGGCCACGAGGGGGTTGATGAAGTACCCGAGGGAGGCCTCCAGGGTGTTCCCCGTGGTCGTGGCGACCGTGTAGAGCCACCAGTTGACCCCGATCAGCAGGCCGGCCACGGCCAGGGTCCCGAGGGTGCGCGGAGCGCGCAGCGCCCGGCCCAGGGGAGTCAGCTGCCCGGTGAGCGCCAGCAGCGCCAGGCAGAAGACCAGGGAGAAGAGCACGCGCATCGCCACGATCTCCACCGGCGTGGCCGGCTCCAGGGCCACGAAGTACAGCGGGAGCAGGCCCCAGATCCCGTAGGCGGCGAATCCGGACAGCACACCGGCCCGGGTCCTCGACTGCTCGTCGGGATCCGGGCCGGGTGCGGTGTTGTAGGCGGTCACGCTCGAGGGTACCGCCGGGGGTCAGAGGCCGAAGAATCGGCTGAAGAAGCCCTTCTTCCGCTCGCCCTGCTCCTCCTCGGCGGTCTCCTCGCCCTCCACCACGGGCTCGGTTCCGGCGCTGCCCGGGACACCGGGGCCGGCCACGACCTCGCGCTCGACCTCGCGCTCCACCTGCGGCTCCGCGACGGGCTCCCGGTGCGGCGCGGCGGCGGGCTCGGGCACCTCCTCGCGGGCCGGGCGGACGGGCTCGGGGCCGGGCACCACCGTGGTGCTCACGCGGCCCGGGCGCACCTCCCGGTCCGAGGGCTCCTGGTCGAACGGGAGGTCGGTCTCGGCGGCACCTGCGTGCGCGGCGGCCGGCTCCTCGGGCGGCCGGGGCTCCTCGGCCGGCTCGGGCCGGACGTGCTCCGTCTCGACGAAGTCGGGCACCTCGATCGGCTCGGGCTGCTCCCGGGGGGCCTCCTCGGGCACCGGGGTCTCCGCGGGAGCCGCCGGGGCCGCGGCGCGGTGCGGCTCGGCCTCCTGCCGGGCGGCCGTGGCCTCGGCGGCGGCACGGTCCTCGCGCAGGGTGGCGGCGCGCTCCCGGGCGTCGGCGGCCAGGTCCACCAGGATCTCGGGGCCCACGGACGGCTCGGCGGGCTCGACACCGGAGATCTGGTGGTCGTCGAACCAGAACCGCTGCGCGCCGTCCCGCACGGTCACCACGCACGTGGCCGCGGTGTCCCACTCGATGTGGGCGCCGCGCAGCTTGGCGTAGGAGTCCACGGCGAGGTTGTGGTCCACCGCGGTGTCCGTGGTCAGCGCCTCGGCGATGACCCGCATCATCCGCTCCACGGTGAGCTCGGGGAGCTCGAACTCGGGTCCGTCCAGCAGCAGCCACGCGGTGACGCCGCCGCCCGCTCCCGCGGGGTAGTGCGCGTACACGCCCGTCACGGCCTTGGCCGCCAGCGTCAGCCGGCGGGCGAGGCCCTCCGCCACGGGCAGCTCGTCGGTGGACAGCTCGTCCACGCCCAGCCGTTCCCCGGCCTCGCGGGCCTGGACCGCGGCGGAGACCACCGCGGCCGGGAAGTGGCCCAGCTCCTGCCAGGACCAGATCCAGGAGCCGCGGGAGGCGGACTCGGTGCCCAGCAGATAGGGCGTCAGGGTCACGGGGGGCTCGGTCTGCAGGGTGAACGCCGGCGCGGAGAAGTCGACGTCCCACCCGGCGCCCTGGGTCAGCTCGGCCAGCCTGGCCTGGTACTCGGTGGAGATGAAGATCGACTCGTCGATCAGTTCCTGCAGCGTTTTCGTCATGCGTCCAGGCTAGCAACCCTCGCGGGTGCGGGAGCGTCACGGCGGGCGCCGCCCGGTGCGTCGGCGGGGGCGCCGGACGGCCGCTCCGCCCGCGGCGGCCGGGGACCGCTTGGGTAGGGTGGGGCGAGACCCCCGGGGCCCGGCGGGTGCCGCGCCCGGCCCCGCGCCCGTCCCGTGACCACACGATCCGAGCAGGCCCCCTCGCGGGCCGGGAACGAGCCACCGCATGAGCGAGACCCCCGCCACCCCGACCCCCGGACCGGCCCGGCAGGAGCTGCTGAACACGATCGGCTCGTGGGTGCTCTCCGTGCTGCGCACGGAGCCGGGATGGGACCGGATGGTCGTGGACCTCAAGGTCCAGGGCGGGCGCGTGCACCTGCGCGTGCGCGAGCAGCGGGGCGACGAGGTGGTGCCCGGCACCGCCGGGCCCATCAAGGAGGACAGCGCCGTCATCCCCGCCGTCGAGCAGCTGCGGGAGAACGTCCACGTCCCGGGGCGCGGGACGTGGTTCACGGCCACGGTCGTGATCCTCGCCGAGGGCTGGCCCGAGCCGACCCACCGGATCGGAGGGACCTACGACCTCGACGGCGAGCCCCGCCAGTGGGGGACGGAGGGGCCGTTCACGGCCCAGGACGTCCTGGCGCACCTCGAGCGCTTCCCCCGCACCCGCGCCCGGACCCCCGCGTGGGCCCTCGAGCTCGCCCGGCGGGACGGTGTCGAGCTGCCCGTCCTCGCCCCGGGCGCCGAGCAGCAGGCCGACCCCGAGGGAGTCGTCAACCCCCTCGTGCGGGCGGCCGTCGACCGGTTCGTGAGCGCCCCCGACAACAAGGCGATGATCGAGGTCGTCCGGCAGTGCATGGCGGGCTCCCTGCTGCTGGACGTCACGGCCAGCGACCTGGTGGCGGGCCCGGGCGGGGAGGCCGTGGGCCCGGAGTCCACCCTGCGCGTCCAGACCCTGGGGGAGCCGGACGGCACGCGGTCCCTCGCCGCCTACACCTCGGCGGCGGAGGCCCAGGCCATGTTCGACCGCCACCACCCGGACGGCGGCAAGCCCGTGCTGCTGCGCGAGTCCGCCGTGAAGGTCCTGAAGATGCTCGCCGACGACCCGCAGCACGACCACCTGGTCATCGACCCGGCCCACCGCGGCTGCCGGATCAGCCGCCCCCAGGTGGAGTGGGCGATGCGGGCGCCGCGCAACGACGCCGTGAAGGCCGCGATGCTCGAGAACAACATGTCGCAGCTGCTCGCCGGGCTCCTGGCCCCGGACGCGGTGCTGCTGCTCGGCGCGCGCGTGCAGGACGGGCGCGCCGTGCCGGTCTACGCGAAGCCGCAGGAGGAGGGCGCCGCTCCGGACACCCTCCTGCTGTTCACGTCCGCGCCCGAGGTCGCCGTGCTGGACACCACCCTGGAGGTCCGCTCCGCGCCGGCCCGCCAGGCGCTGCGCTTCGCCCTCGACGCCGGGGCGCGGAAGGTCAGCATCAACGCGCACCCCCCGGTGGCCACGCTGACCGCCGACCAGCTCCGGGAGCTCCTGGCCCTCGTGGAGAAGGAGCCGGGGCAGGCAGGGGGCGCCGAGGCCGGGCCGGCTCCGGCCGGGGACGGCACCGGGCGGAGCTGAGTCCCGGCGGGCGGGTCAGCCCGCGGCGGGGAGGGGCTGCTCTGCGGAGGGCTGCTCCGGGGCGGCCTGCGCGGGGGAGGCTCCGGCCGCGAGGCAGTCGGCGCAGATGCCCTGGTAGACGACGTCGGCGGTGAGCAGCTGCATGCCGTGGTGCTCGGAGGGCGTGAGGCACGGGGCGTGGCCGACGGCGCAGTCGACGTCGGCCACCGTTCCGCAGCGCACGCAGTACGCGTGGTGGTGGTTGTCACCGGTGCGGGTCTCGTACCGGGCCGGGGACGCGGGCGGCTCGAACTTGCGGAGCATGCCGACGGCCGTGAGGTCGGAGAGGACCACGTAGACGGACTGCAGGGTGATCGCCGGCAGCACCGTGCGGACGTCCGCGAGGACCTCGTCGGCGGTGGAGTGCGGGCGGCGGTCCACCGCGTCGAGGACGGCCAGCCGCTGCTTGGTGACCCGGCGGCCGTGGGAGCGCAACAGGTCCGACCACGCGGCGGCCCGGGCGGTGTCCGGTGCGGGGCGTTCCGTTGTCTGCATCCTTCTACCGTAGCGTTATCACGATGGACTCACAATAGCGGGACGCATCCGCCCCGCCCGTGGTCGCCATGGTCGATCCCTCGTGACAGTTCTGGTCGCACCGGCGGGCACCGGCTTTCACCCGCCTCTGACCTGCGCTTACGATGTGCGCGGGGGATGGGGGTCCGGCACCGTCGTCGTGGCGTGCGCGCCCGCGGGTCGGACGGGACGTTCCCGGAGCTCTTTCTTCCCGAACGACCGCGACCACCACGGAGACAGACATGACGCGTCCTGCCCACGCCCGTCCGAACGGCCCCGCCGGCGACCCGGAGGCGCTCCGTGACGACGTCCTCCTCGACGCCGCCCACTCCGGGGACGCCGACGCCTTCGGGGTGCTGCGGGAGCGGTACCACGGCACGGCCCTCGCCGTGGCGCGGTCGCGGACCGGCAGTGCGGAGGAGGCAGAGGGCGTCGCCGCGGCGGCTCTCGGGCGGATCGAGCAGATCGTCGGCGAGGGCGGCGGGCCCCGCGCCTTCCTCGGCGCCTTCGTCGTGTGGATGGTCGGGCGGGAGGCCGACGGCGGCACGCGGCCGGTCGCGCTGCCGGACGATCCCGCCGACCCGGCGTCCCTGGTCCGGGTCTTCAGCGGCCTGCCCGCCGAGTGGCAGGGCTTCCTCTGGCGCACCGAGGTGCTGGGCCAGAGCGCCCGCCGGGCCTCGGCGGCGCTGGGGCTCGGCGCGGTCGCGGCCGCCGGTCTGCACCGTGACATGGTCCGGGGTCTCCGCGGGCTCTACGGCCAGGCCGCGGCGGACCGGGCGGCGGGACCGGACTGCGCCGAGTTCTCCGCCGAGCTGCCCCACTTCGTCCGGGGCACCCGCGGGCAGCGGAGCCGGCGGGATGTCAAGGCGCACCTCGACGGGTGCGCCCGCTGCACCGCCGAGTACCTGAGCCGACAGGACATCGGGACGGGCCTGCGCACGTGGACGCTGCCCGTGCTGGCCGGTCTGCCGCTGTGGGGCACCGAGTCCCTCGAGCTCACCAACCTCATCGCCGCCGCCGGTGCGGGGACCGGCGCGGCCGCCGGAGCAGGGGCCACAACGGGCGCCGCCGCGGCCGGTGCGGGGGCCCCGGTCGGTGCCGCAGCCGGTGCCGCGGCAGGGGTTGCCGCCGTCGGTGCGGGGGCCGCCCGAACCCGTCCGGAGGATGCGCCGGGAACCTCGCCGTGGTCGAGCCGCAGGACGAAGGTCCTCTTGGGCGCCGGGGCCCTGGCGACCGCCGTGGCGGTCGCAGCGGTGGGCGTGTCCGGCGGGGGCGACCCGGTCCCGGCCGCCGACAGCCTCGCCGCCGAGCGGGCGCCGCGCACCGCCGAGGACCTGGAGAAGCCGCGCGCGGACGGTCCTGCGGCCGGAGCGGAGCAGGAGGACGACGACGAGTCCGGTGCCGGGGTCTCCGCGGCGGAGCGCGACGGGAGCCCGTCCGGGTCGGACGAGGCCGCCGCCGGGCAGGCGCCGGGCGACGCCCCGGCCGGCGTGCCCCAGGACGGTGCCGGGCCGGAGGCCGCGGCCCTCGTGGCCGACGCCGACCGCAGCGATGACGACCTGGCCGGTGACGACGTGGCCGGTGCCGGCCGCAGCGGTGACGACGCGGGCGTTGCGGCGGCCGCCGGCGGCGTGCCGGGACCGTCCGGGGGCGGGGGTGCCACCCCGCCGCGGTCCGGTGCGGAGCGGCCGGCGTCCGTGCCGGGCGGGGCCCGCGCCCCGGAGACCGGGACGCCCGGCGCGGCGTCGGGCGACGGAGCTGGAGCTCCCCGGGACGCGTCGTCCGGGGACGCGCCGACGAGCGCGCCGCCGGCCCGCAGGGCCGACGCGCCCGCGACCGCTCCCACACCGGCGCGGGAGGCGGGCACTCCCTCGCCCGTCCCGTCGGTGCTGATCCCGCGGCCGGCCGTGGACGCGAGCCCCGCGCCGTTCAAGGCGCCGGCGCCCCCGGCCGGGACAGCCGGACCGCCGAGCGACCCCACGGGCTCGGACGCCGCTCCCGGACGCAAGCACGCGCAGCAGGGGGCCGGCGCCCCCGGGGTGCGGTACGCCGAGCGCGGGCCCCGACACCGTGGGACGAGCTGGGACGACGACGGGTCCCGCGAGCGGAAGCACTCGGGGCGCCACGGCCGTGACCACCAGCGGGGGTCGGACGGGGCGCCCGGCCGCTCCGGCGGCCACGCCGACGAGGGGGAGGGCCGCACCCACCGCTGAGCGCACCGCCCCGCCCGCGGCTCCCGGAGACCCGGCGTCGCCCGGCGACCCCGCGGCCCTCGGCGGCCCTGTGTTACGAACGGGAACGACTCGTGACAGGGGCGGCGTGCCGCCCTCCGCCGGGGCGCTCTACCATGGGCTCGGGGGACCGGGGGGTCCACAGTTCTGGAACCGCGCGCCGTCGACGTGCGCCGTCATCGTCTTCGCCGGGGGCACGGCCCTGCGGCACCGCTCCCGGGTCGCCCGCACCGCAAGGTGACCGAGCGTTCCCGAGACCGACGGAGACCCCATGACGCGCACGACCGAGCCGCTCGCCCAGGGGCGCACCCCGCGCACCGACGAGGAGCTGCTCGCCGCGGTGCGGGCGCAGCAGCCCGACGCCTTCCCGGACCTGCGGGACCGGCACTGGCACACCGCCGTGGTCGTGGCCCGGCTCCACACGCCGAGCCGCCAGGACGCGGAGCAGCTGGCGGGCACGGCCTTCGACCAGGTCCTCGCGGAGCTCGGCGAGGAGACGCAGGACGAGGACCGACCGGGGGTCTTCCTGCGCGCCCGGCTGGTCGCCGTCGTGGGCCGGGCCGGCGTGGAGCGGGCGAGCGCGGCCGGGCCGGTCACCGGCATCTATCTCGGTCTCCCCGCCTCGTGGCAGGCCGTGCTGTGGCACCTGGAGGTCGAGGCCCTCGGGCTCGAGCGGACGGCCGCGGTGCTCGGGCTGAGCCCCGCCGCCACCACCGCGCTGCACCTCGAGGCGCGCGCCGGGCTGCGGGCCGCCTACCGCCGGGCCAGGCAGGACCTGCCGACCCTCCCCGGGTGCGCGGACTGCGCGGCCGACCTCGGCGCCTTCGCCGACGGCGGCCTGTCCGCCGAGCGGACGCAGGCCGTGCAGGACCACCTCGACGAGTGCCCGCGCTGCACCGCCGACCACCTGTACCTGCAGGACACCGAAGCAGGCCTGCGCGGCTGGCTGCTGCCCGTGCTCGCCGGAGTGCCGCTGTGGGACGTCCGGACCGACGAGCTCGTGGAGCTGGTCCGGGCCGCGGGACGGATGAGCGCCGGACGACTCGGCGCGGCCCCGGGCACCGACGTGGCCGGCGGGGCCCTCGCCGCCGTCCACGTCACCCGACGGGGCCGGAAGGTGCTGCTCGGCGCCGGGGCCCTGGCGGCCGCGGCAGCGCTGGCCGGGGTCGCCGTGACCGGCTCCGGCGGCCCCGGCGACGGGACGACACAGGCCACGGGACGCCTCGGCGGCTCCGGTGCGACGCCCCCCTCCGTCTCCGCACCCGCAGCCTCCGCCGGGGACGACGGCGCGGCGACCATGGCCCGCGGCGCCGGTGGCGCGGTGCCCGGTGGTGCCGGCGGGGCGCTGTCGCTGCCGACCTCCGAGCCGTCCCCCGGCCCCCTGACCGAGGCCGCGGCCGAGGCACGGGCCGCCGGGGCGGGCGGCGGAACGATCACCACCGCCGCCACGACGGACGGACCGGCCGCCGGCTCACGGGAGGCCGCGGCCGATGCCGGCGCGTCGACCGGCCGTCGCACCGAGGCGGCCCCCTCCACCCGGGGGAGCAGTCTCCAGGACGACGGCCGAGCGCCCCGGTCCGCGGCGCCGGGTGGGCAGCCCTCGGGCAGCGGCACCACCGGCGGCTCCTCGGCGGCAGATGGCGGCACTCCTGCGCCGCCGCCCGCGGCCGACGACGACGGCAGCCCGGCCGGAGACGCCCCTGTCGAGCAGCCCCCGGCCGCCGGGCCGACCGAGCCCAGGACGCCGGTGACCGAGAGCCCGGACACCGCGCCCCCCGCGGAGGAGGTTCCGGCCCCGGAGACCCCTGCCCCGGAGACCCCGGGCGCGGAACAGCCCCCGGCAGAGACCCCGGCTCCGGAGGCCCCGGCGTCAGAGCCCCCGGCGACGGTGCCTCCGGCCGAGGAGGTCCCGTCGACCGGAGCAACCGGGCCGGGGACCCCGGCAACCGGTGCAGGGGAAGCCACCCCTCTCGGCGGGTGACCGCGGCGATCCCTCCGGCGCCGGGCGACGAGGACGCCCGGCGCCGGCTGGGAGATCCCTGGGCGTCGCTGGGCCCGGGAAGACCGGCGCCGTCGGCGCAGTTGTGTCCAACGGAAGATCCCGTTCCCGATGAAGGAGCCGCACCCGCGATGCACAGCCACAACAACGGGCTCAAGACCGTCCTGCTGCTCGGCGGCCTGTGGGCGGTGCTGCTGGCCATCGGGTGGGTCGTGGCGAGCGGGACGGGCAGCAGCGTCTTCATCTGGGTCTTCGCCCTGATCGGCCTGGCGTCCACGGCGTACAGCTATTGGAACAGCGACAAGCTCGCCCTGCGCTCCATGCGGGCCATCCCGATCACCGAGCAGCAGGCGCCGGGCTACTACCGGATCGTGCGGGAGCTGTCGCAGCGGGCGAACCAGCCGATGCCCCGCCTGTTCATCGCGCCGACGATGAGCCCCAACGCCTTCGCCACCGGGCGGAACCCGGAGAACTCGGCGGTCTGCGTGACCGAGGGCATCCTCCAGCTGCTCGACGAGCGCGAGCTGCGGGGCGTGCTGGGCCACGAGCTGATGCACGTCTACAACCGGGACATCCTCACGTCCTCGATCGCCGCGGCCGTGGCCGGCATCATCACCTCGGCCGCGCAGTTCCTCCAGTTCTCGGCCATCTTCGGCGGGGGGCGGGGCGGTGACCGCGGCAACCCCCTCGTGGGGCTGCTCCTGGCCTTCCTGGCACCGCTCGCCGCGACCGTCATCCAGCTCGCGGTCTCCCGCACCCGCGAGTACGACGCCGACGAGGACGGCGCGCAGCTCACGGGCGATCCGCTCGCGCTGGCCTCGGCCCTGCGCAAGATCGAGATGGGCACGAACGCCCGGCCGCTGAACCCCGCCGACCAGAAGCTCGTCAACACCTCGCACCTGATGATCGCCAACCCGTTCCGCGGCGGCGGCGCCGCGAGCCTGTTCCGGACCCACCCGCCGACCGCGGACCGCGTGGCCCGGCTCGAGGGCATGGCGGGGATCGGCCGCCGCTGACCCCGCCGGCCGCCGACGACGGAGCCGCCCACCTCGCGAGGTGGGCGGCTCCGTCGTCGCACGGGGGGAGCGGCGCGAGCCGCGCCGCGGGACGAGCTCAGCGGTAGTTGATGAACTGCAGGTCCACCTCGAGATCCGAGCCCTTGAGCAGCGTGATGACGTCCTGGAGGTCGTCGCGGGACTTCGACGACACCCGGAGCTCGTCGCCCTGGATGGTGGCCTTCACGCCCTTGGGGCCCTCGTCGCGGATGAGCTTGGTGATCTTCTTCGCCTGGTCCTGGGCGATGCCCTCCTTCACGGAGGCCTCGATCCGGTACTCCTTGCCGGAGGCGAAGGGCTCCCCGGCGTCGAGGGACTTCAGGGAGATGCCGCGCTTGACCAGCTTCGACTGGAAGACGTCGAGGACGGCGTTGACGCGCTCCTCGGAGTTCGCCTTCATGAGGATCTTCTCGCCGGAGAAGTCGATCTCGGCGCCCACGCCCTTGAAGTCGTAGCGCTGCGCGATCTCCTTCTGGGCCTGGTTCAGGGCGTTGGACACCTCCTGCTTGTCGACCTTGCTGACGACGTCGAACGAGGAATCGCTGGCCATGCTGCCTCCTGGGCTGGGACGGTGGGCGGGCGGCGTGCGGCCCGCAGGACTGTGTCCCAGCCTACCGGGGAGGGCCTCGTCACCGTTTCGTGACCTGCGCCCAAGGATCCGTCCAGGTCGGTCTCCCAGGATGGCGGCATGAGCACATCCGAGGGTCACGACGACGTGACGCCCGGCCCGGGGCGGACCCGGCGCGGAAGCGCCGTGGCGGCCACCGCGCTGGCGGCGGTCCTGCTGATGGGCATCGGGCTGGGACCGGCGGCCGCGACCGCCGACGGGACGGCGCCGCCGGCCCGACCGGGCACGGGGGCCTCGGCCACCGAACGGCTCGACCCCCAGGCGGCGCAGCGGCTGATCGGCGTCGCCGAGGACCTCGCGGAGGCCGTGACCCACGGCGAGATCACCGCGGAGCAGGCGGAGAAGTTCCTCCAGCAGGTGTGCGAGCGGCTCGCCGCCTGAGCCGTCCCCGGCAATTTCGCATCGCGCCGGATCTTCTGTACTGTTGAACTGCTCCCGCACGCGGGGGCGGCCACCACCGGTCCGGAAGGGTCCGGCGGGAGCACCCCGGCAGATTACCCGAGCGGCCAAAGGGGGCTGACTGTAAATCAGCTGGCAATGCCTACGGGGGTTCGAATCCCTCATCTGCCACGAGTTCCATCACGAAGGCCCCGGTCCGCGGACCGGGGCCTTCGTCGTCCCCGGTCACGGCGGGGTCACCACGTCCCCCGCCGCCGGGACCCACCCGCCGCCCCCGGCCGCCCGGAGAGCGCCGGGGCGGTGCCCGGGCGGGTGCCGGAGGCCCCCGGCCCGCGCGGAATTCCGCGCCCGAGTCCCCTGATCCGGGGACACGTCGAAGGGGCCGCCGCGCCGTTGCAGCCTTAACAATTGCTAAGAACATGAATACCCTTGTAGCTTGAGGCGACAGCATCATCCGGCCACGTGCCAGCACTCCCCGAGCCGGCACGTCGGGACCCCCTACTCCGGATGACCAGCAGCACGACCGACCCCGCAGCGCTCCCGCCGGTGTGCCACGCCGAGGACGCTGGGAAGGACTGTGCCGCGCGCTGGTACCCCAGGGGCAGGCCCGGGGTTCTGAATGATTGAGGAGACAGACCGATATGACTGCTGTGAAGAAGTGGGTGGCCGCGGGTTCGTCGGCTGCCGTCCTGGCCGGAGGCCTGTTCCTGGGCGCCCCCGCCGCCCACGCCGACACCTGTGTGGCCCCCGCCGCCAGCACCGCGGTGACCAACCTGGTCACCGCCGCCGACCACCTCTACGACGCGGGCGCGCACTTCAACTCCCTCGTCACCGACCAGGCGGTCCTGGGCCAGCTCCAGACCCAGCAGGCCGTGCTGGAGGACGCCATCGTGAACGACGACACCATGGACCGGGCCCAGGCCGCTTGGACCGAGATCCTGCGCCTGCAGGAGTCCTACGCCGCCTCGAGCAGCGATCCCGCCGTGGACGAGGCCTACGCGGCGAGCTCCGCCGCCGCGGCGAACTTCCAGGCCGCCGCCGTGGACGCCCGCGCCCAGGGCGAGGTCTTCATGGAGGACGGCGCCGACCTCGTGGCGCTCTTCCAGGGCAACTGCGACGTCCTGGGCGTCGGGGGCGACTCCGACGACTGGAGCGACTCGGACGACTGGGCCGGCACCGGCACCGACTCCGGCGTGAACCAGGGCATCAACATGCAGACCGCCGAGGAGGGCGGGCTCAGCACCGGCGTGCTGGCCGGCCTGCTGGCCGCCGGTGCGGCCGTGTCCGGGGCCGTGGCCTTCCGGGTGCGCCGCGCACGCGCCTGATCCCGAACCGCTGACCGCCCTGGTGCCGCGCGAGCGCGGCACCAGGGCGCAGCCATTTCCCGAGCCGACCCCGGAGGACCAGAGCATGGACGCACCCGAGCAGCAGGCCGCGCCGCGCCGTCGTGCGGGCACGCGCTGGGCCGCCGTCGGCGGTCTCGGCGCCGTGGCCGCCCTGTCCGCGGTCCTGCTGACGGACCCCTGGGGCGCGGAGGACACCGGCTCCCCGGCCGCGACGGCGACCGCCCCGGTGGAGGCCGTCTCGGCGGCACCCCCCACCGCGGCGCCCACGGGCACCCCCTCGGCCGCGGCCACCTCCGACCGGCCGGCGGCGGCGGCCCCCGTGCGGCTGACCGTCGAGGACGCCCGGTTCGACGTGACCGTCCTGCCGCTGACGCCGAGCGAGCAGGAGCTGGCCACGGAGCTGCTGGTCCCGCCGGACACCCTGGACGGCTACTGGCTCACCCCGTACGGCATGCCGGGCGAGGGCTCGGAGAACACCACGTACATCACCGGCCACAGCTGGGAGGACCGGGACGCCCCGTTCAACCGGCTGAGCGATCCCGGGCTCGTGGGCAGCGAGATCGAGCTGGAGACCGGGTCCGGGACCCTGGAGTACGTGGTGGACTCGGTGGTCACCCACGACAAGAACACCCTGAAGGACAGCGACATCTGGCGCATCGTCCCGGACCGGCTGGTCATCGTCAGCTGCTACACCGAGGACCTCTGGGGGAAGAACGTGGTGCTCACGGCGTCCCCCGCGCCGGCCTGAGCCGAAGCCCCGGCCCCGAGCGCCGGGTCCCGCCACCGGGCGTCAGCTCAGGGCGGCGCGGACCCGCGGCACCACCTCGGCGCCGAGCAGCGTGATCGACTCGAGCACCAGGTGGTGCGGGACGCCCCCCGCGTCCATCCGGAGCAGGAGGCGCTGGTGGCCGAGCGCGCGCTGCTGCGCCACGATCTTGGCGACCACCTCGTCCACGTCCCCCACCACGAGGGTCCCGTCCGGGCCGCACTCCCGGTCGTACTCCTCCCGGGACCAGCGGGGATCCGCCGGCGCGACGGGCCCGTGGCTGCGGGCCCCCGCCGCGAAGTAGGGGTGGCTGAGCTCCCGGGCCTGCGCCGGGGTGCGCGCGACGAAGCCCGGCACGTTCAGGCCCACCGGGGTGCCGACGTCCCGGCCGGACGCCTCGAGGGCCCGCCGGTAGGCTGCGACGACGGGCACCGCCCCGGCGAAGGGACCGTGCGTGCGCAGCAGGGCGAGGGGCAGCCCCAGGGCGCCGGCGCGGGCCACGGAGGCCGGCGTGCCGGAGCTGCCCAGCCAGATCGGCAGGCACGGCTGCAGCGGTCGCGGCTCGAGCTCGAGCTCGACGCCGTCCCGGGCAAGCGGACCGGCGAAGGTCGGGGGACTGGTCTCCCGCAGCGTGAGGAGCCGGCGCAGCTTCTCCTCGAACAGGGCGTCGTGGTCCTGCTGCTCCAGGCCGAGGGCGCGCAGCACGCGCTGCGAGGCGCCGCGACCCACGATCATCTCGGCCCGGCCGCCGGAGATGTTGTCCAGCATGGCGATCTGCTCGTAGAGCCGCACCGGGTCCCCGGCCGTGAGCACGGAGACGGCCGTGGTGAGCCGCAGGAGGTGGGTGCGGCCGGCGATGGCGGAGAGCAGCACCACGGGGGAGGCCGCCACCACGTCCGTCCCGTGGTTCTCCCCGACGCCGATCACGGTGAGCCCGGCGCGCTCCGCGGCCTCGGCCTGCTCGATGATGTCCCGCAGGCGCTGGCGGCTGTCGGGCCGGGTGCCCGTGACGGGGTCCGGGACCACCTCGCCCAGCGAGAAGATGCCGATCTCGAAGTTCATGGCGCACCTCGGCGTGCACGGGGCCCGCCCCTGGACCGGCGTCCCGGTCCCGGAGCCCGCGCCGGAGGCCCGGCCCGGACGCCCAGTCTATTGCGCGCCCGCGGTGCGGTCTTGAGCCGGCAGTGAAATCCTGTGCCCCCGGACGGCTCTGCCTCTACGCTGGAGGGCATGGCTACTGTTGACATCACCCAGGACACCCTGGGCCAGACCATCGCCGAGAACGACATCGTCCTGCTCGACTGGTGGGCCGAGTGGTGCGGACCCTGCAAGCAGTTCGCACCGACCTACGAGGCCGCCTCGGAGAAGCACGAGGACATCGTCTTCGGGAAGGTCGACACCGAGGAGCAGCAGATGCTCGCGGCGTCGGCCCAGATCTCGTCGATCCCCACGCTCATGGCCTTCCGCGAGGGCATCCTGGTCTTCTCCCAGCCGGGCGCCCTGCCCGCCTCCGCCCTCGACCAGGTCATCGACGCCGTCAAGGGCCTCGACATGGAAGAGGTCCGCGCCGAGGTCGCCAAGCAGTCCCAGGACGCGCCCAACGCCTGACCCCTCCCGCACCACCGCGCCGGGCCCCGCCTCTTCCGTGAGGCGGGGCCCGGCGTCGTCGTGTCCCGCCCCCGGGGACGGGGCACGGGGGTGCCGGAGCAGCTCAGACGAGGCCCGTGACGCCGAGCAGCGAGCCCACGGCGAACGTCGCGACGAGGGCGAGGGCGCCGCCGACGACGACGCGCAGGGCCGCGCGACCCGTCTGCGGCGTGTCCCCGAGACGGGCCCCGAGCCATCCGGTCAGGGCGAGCGCCGCGAGCACGGCGACGAAGGTCACGGGGAGCCGCCACTCCTCCGGCGGCAGCAGGATCGCCAGGAGCGGCAGCAGGGCGCCGAGCAGGAAGGACAGCGCGGAGGCGACCGCCGCGTTCCAGGGGCTGACGATGTCCTCCGCGTCGATGTTGAGCTCGGCGTCGAGGTGCGCGGCCAGGGCGTCGTGCTCGGTCAGCTCCTCCGCGACCCGCCGTGCGGTGCCCTCGGAGAGCCCCTTGGCCTGGTAGATCTCCGCGAGCTCCTGCAGCTCCGCCTCGGGCATCTCGGCGAGCTCCCGCTCCTCCTTCTCGATCAGGGCCCGGTGCGAGTCCGACTGGCTGGACACGGAGACGTACTCGCCCAGAGCCATGGACAGGGCTCCGCCCACGAGCGCGGCGGCGCCCGCGGTGAGGATCGCGCTCGAGCTGGCGGTGGCGCCCGCGACGCCGACGACCGTCGCGGCGACCGAGACGATGCCGTCGTTGGCGCCCAGCACCCCGGCCCGCAGCTTGTTCATCCGCTCGGTGTAGCCCACGCCGTGGGGCTCCTGGATCACGTGTTCGGTGGTCATGGCTCCATTGAACGCCCGCCGGTGCGGCCCTGCCAGCAAGGACAGGATGTCCTCACCGGCGCCGGTGGTCCTCCGGGTGCAGCCGCGGAGCGAACGAGGGCTTGCGGAAGCCGGAGGCCCGCAGCAGGCGCACCACCCGCTGCCGGTCGCCCCGCCACGGCTCCAGCAGCTCCAGCATCCGGCGGTCGTCACCGGGACGCCGGTCGAAGAACCAGCACACCGTGTCCGCGAGGTGGAAGTCGAAGACGCTGACCGAGTCCGGGTCCCCGTGCGTGCACTGGACGATCTCCGCGACCGTCCAGGGCCCCAGGCCGGGGATCGAGCGCAGACTCCGGTGCAGCTCGGCGTCCAGCGGGGCCCGGCCCAGGCGCTCCAGGGCGGCGGCCCGTCCGGCCACGCGGCGGACGGTGGCGGCCCGGGCGCCGTCGACCCCCGCCCGGTGCCACTCCCACACGGGCACCCGGCACCACGCCTCGGCGGTCGGGGCGATCCGCATCCCCTCCGGCGCCGGACCGGGGGCGGGCTCGCCGTGGCGCCGGACGAGCTGCCGGTGGGCCGCCACGGCCTCACGGACGGTGACGCGCTGCTCGAGCACCGAGAGCACGGCGCGGTCCAGCACCCGGCCGGTCGAGGGCAGCCGCAGCCCCGGGTGGTGGTGCCGGGCGGCGCGCAGCCGGTGGGGGAGCGCGCCGAAGGCGTCCGAGGCCTCGAACCGCTCCCACGCGTCCTCCGCGCCCGCCCAGCGCGGGGCCTCCAGCAGGAACTGCTCGGCGCCCGGTCCCCACGCGCGCACGCGCACGGGCCGCTGCAGGGGCCGGCCGGCGCCGGTGCGGGAGAACAGCGCCGTGACCGGGCCCGCCGGGGTCCGGGCGGTGACCCACACGGCGTCGGGCGCCGCGACCCGGACCAGGGGATCGGCGCTGCCGCGGCCCAGCACGCCGAGCGTCTGGCCCAGGTGCAGCGCGCCCTCGGGGTCCCACACGAGCTCGGCGTCCGGGGCCACCGGGAGCCGGCGGGCGGGCGGGGGAGCGGTGACGGCCATGAGACCATGATGGCAGTCCTGTCCGACGGCGCCCCCCCGCCACCGAGGAGGCCATGCCCGCCACCGCGCTCCGTCGCGCCGCCCCTCCGGCCCGTCCCGCGCCGCTCACCGGGCGGGCGCGGCTGGTGCCGCTGGGCGTCGGGCTCCTCGTGCTCGTCCTCTACGTGTGGTGGTCCCTGCTCCAGTGGCACCGCTGGGAGGTCCCGTCCTGGGACCTGGGGATCTTCACCCAGCTCGCCAAGTCCTACGCCGCCGGGGACGGCCCGGTCGTGCACATCAAGGGCCACGGCGCGAACCTGCTGGGCGACCACTTCCACCCGATCCTGGTGCTGCTGGGACCGGTCTACGCGCTGTTCCCGTCCGCGCTGACCCTCCTCGTGGTCCAGGACGTCCTCGTGGCCGTCTCCGCGGGGGCACTGACGGGCTTCGCGGTCCGGGCGCTGGGCCCGGGCCCGGGCGCGGCCCTGGGGCTCGCCTACGGGATCAGCTTCGGGCTGCAGGCCGCCGTCGCGGTGCAGTTCCACGAGGTGGCCTTCGCCCTGCCGCTGCTGGTCCTCGCCCTCGGCTGCCTGGTGGAGCGGCGGTGGACGGCGGCCGCGCTGTGGGCCGCCCCCGTCGCGTTCGTCAAGGAGGACCTGGGCGTCACGGTCGCGGTGCTCGGCCTGGTGCTCGCCTGGCGGGCGCACCGCGAGGCGGACGGGGACCGGCGCCCGGTGGCGCTGGGGCTCGCCCTTGCCGCGTGGGGCGCGGCCTGGTCGGCGCTCGCGGTGACCGTGGTGCTGCCGGCCCTGAACCCGGACGGCCGGTTCGCGTACGCGGACCGGCTGGACCTCGGGGCGGCCGCGGCCGACCCCGCCGGGGCCCTGGTCTCCCTGGTGCTGCCGGGCCAGAAGGCCCTCACCTGGCTGGCCGTGCTGGCGGTGGGCGTGGTGGTCGCCGTGCGCTCGCCGCTGGCGCTCGTGGCGCTGCCCACGCTGCTCTGGCGGATGCTCTCGCCGAACCACGGCTACTGGGGCACGGGCTGGCACTACAGCGCCGTCCTCATGCCCGTCGTCCTCGTCGCCCTGCTCGACGCCGTGCTGCGGCTGCGCGGCGGACGCCTCCGGCGGCTCGCCCGGGCCGCGCCGGCACTGGCGCTCGTCGTCGCGCTCCTGCTGGTCCCGGGGCGCCCGCTGGCCGACCTCGTGGACCCCGCCGCCTACCGTCCGGACCCCCGCGCGGACGCCAAGGCCGCGGTCGTCGCGGCCGTCCCCGAGGGAGCGAGCGTCGCCACGGACCTGACCCTCCTGCACCACCTCGTGCCCGGCGCGCAGGTGCACTGGCTGGGGTCCGAGGGAGATCCCGCCCCCGACTACGTGGTGGTCGACCGGCTCGGGGCCGCGTGGGGCGGGAACCCGCCGGGGGACGTGGCCGGCTGGGCCCGGCAGCGCTACGGCGCCGGCTACACCGAGGTGCGTGACGAGAAGCACCTCGTGCTGGTGCGCCGCCGGGGCTGACCGCGCCGCCGCGTGCGCTAGACTGGACGGACCGAATCCGGTCACTCCCTCACTTTCTCGTGCAACGCGATGCCGTCCGTGCATCGTGTTCGGCCGCGGCCCGTGCCGCGCCGAGTCCGACGCTCCCGCCCCGTGCGGGGCTCCAAGTGGTTGGCAGGGACGTCCGGACACCACGACCGTGGCCGACGCCCCTGGGCATGCTCCCGGGCCGCCACCCGCACAGATAACGAGGCACTTCTCCATGACCGTCGACACCCCCAGCACCCCCGGCACCGCCGAGGAGCACACCATCACCTTCGCCGAACTCGGCATCGACTCCCGGGTGCTCGCCACCCTGGACGAGGTCGGCTACGAGAACCCCACGCCCATCCAGGCCGCCACCATCCCGGTGCTGCTGCAGGGCAAGGACGTGGTGGGCCTGGCCCAGACCGGCACCGGCAAGACCGCGGCCTTCGCCGTGCCCGCGCTGTCCCGGCTCGCCGAGCTCTCCGACGTCAACGGCGTCTCCCGCGACACCCAGGTCCTGGTGCTCGCCCCGACCCGCGAGCTCGCCCTCCAGGTCGGCGAGGCGTTCTCCTCCTACGCGACCCACCTCGAGGACTTCACCGTCCTGCCGGTCTACGGCGGCTCCCCCTACGGCCCGCAGCTGGCCGGGCTGCGCCGCGGCGCCCAGGTGGTCGTCGGCACGCCCGGCCGCGTGATCGACCACCTCAAGAAGGGGTCCCTCGACCTGTCCCACCTGCAGTACGTGGTCCTCGACGAGGCCGACGAGATGCTGCGCATGGGCTTCGCCGAGGACGTCGAGCAGATCCTCTCGCAGACGCCCGTCGAGAAGCAGGTCGCCCTGTTCTCCGCGACCATGCCCCCCGCGATCCGCAAGATCGCCAAGCAGTACCTGCGGGACCCGCAGGAGATCGCCGTCAAGGGCAAGACCACCACGGGCACCAACACCCGCCAGCGGTACCTGCAGGTCATGGGCTCCCACAAGATGGAGGCCATGACCCGCATCCTCGAGGTCGGGGACTACGACGGCGTCATCGTCTTCGTGCGCACCAAGGCCGCCACCGAGGAGGTCGCCGACCGGCTCAAGGCCCGCGGCTACGCGGCCGCCGCGATCAACGGCGACATCCCGCAGAACATGCGCGAGCGCACGGTCGAGGCCCTGCGCGAGGGCAAGATCGACGTCCTCGTGGCCACGGACGTCGCGGCCCGCGGGCTCGACGTCGAGCGCATCTCGCTCGTGGTCAACTACGACATCCCGCACGACACCGAGTCCTACGTGCACCGGATCGGGCGCACCGGCCGCGCCGGGCGCTCCGGCGAGGCGATCCTGTTCATGACCCCGCGGGAGAAGTACCTGCTGCGGGCGATCGAGAAGGCCACCCGCCAGCCGGTGGAGCTCATGCGCATGCCCTCCACGGAGGACGTGAACCAGACCCGCAAGGACAAGTTCGCCCAGCAGATCACGGACACCATGGAGTCCGAGGACCTCGGCCAGTTCCGCGACCTCGTCGAGCAGTACCAGGCCGAGCACGACGTCGACGCCGTGGAGATCGCCGCCGCGATCGCCGTGATGGCCCAGGACGGGCGGCCCTTCTTCGTGGAGGAGCTGCCCGAGCCGGTGCAGCGCACCCGCGACCGGGACCGTCCGGGGCGGGACGGCGACGACCGTCCGCGCCGCGAGCCGCGCACCGAGAAGGGCATGGCCACCTACCGGATGTCCGTCGGCCACCGGCACCGCGTCTCGCCGGGCTCCGTGGTTGGGGCCCTCACCAACGAGGGCGGGCTGAGCGGCGAGCAGATCGGGGCGATCGACATCCGCTCGACCCACACCCTCGTGGGCCTGCCCGAGAACCTGCCCGCCTCCACCCTGGACCGGCTCTCCCGCACGCGCATCAACGGTGAGCTCATCCAGCTCGAGGCCGACCGCGGCCCGGGCGCCGGCGCCCGGACGCGGCCCCGCAGCACCTCGTCCTCCTACCAGGACCGCCCCCGCCGCGGCGGCGGCGCCCGGGGCGACGACTCCCGCGGCGGCTACCAGGGCAAGCGCTCGGGGTACTCCGCGGGCGACCGGGACGGCGAGAAGCCGTTCCGCAAGCCGCGCAGCAAGAAGTACTGAGCCCGGGGGCAGGACCCCGGACCGGGAGGAGGGGACGGGCCGCACGGCCCGTCCCCTCCTTCATCTGCCTCTCACGTGCCGTCGATAGGCTGGGGCGCATGTCGGGCGCGCGGTGGGAGAGGGTGCGGACGGAGCTGCGGTCCGTGCGCAGCCGGGTGCTCGCCACGACCATCGCCTTCCTGGCCGTCGCCCTCCTCGCCGTGGGCGGGATCACCCACTACCTGCGCCTGGTGGACCTCGACGAGTCCGTGCGCCAGGACATCGTCCAGGAGGCGGGGGAGCTGCAGCGGCTCGCGCAGCGCGGGCCGCTCGGCCCGGACGCCTCCCTCTCGGAGGACCTGGACGCCACGGCCGAGGAGCCGTTCACGGACCTGCCGCAGCTCTTCTACACCTTCATGACCACCACGGTGCCCGGGGAGCACGAGAGCATCCTCGCGCTCGTCGGCGGCGAGCCGGCGTTCGAGCACGCCGACCGGTCACGCTTCCAGCTCGACGCCCCCGCCACGCTCGCCGCGGCCGTGGAGCGGGCCCGGCCCGGGCAGACGGTCGTCTTCGACCTCGAGCAGGACGGCCGGATGCTCCGCCTGGGCGTCATCTCGGTGGTCCTGGACGAGGACCCGCGCCAGGGCTACCTGGTGGTCGGCTTCGACATGAGCGCCCAGCGCCGGATCGTGCTGGACTCGCTGTGGCGCTACCTCGGCATCGCCGCCCTCACGACGGTCGTGGCGGGGCTGGTGGCCTACGTCCTGGTGGGCCGGGTCACCGCACCGATCACCCGCCTGCGCCGGGCCACGGAGCAGATCAGCCCGGACGACCTGGGGCGGCGCGTTCCCGTCACGCAGGACGACTCGGACGTGGGCCAGCTCGCCGTGAACTTCAACGGCATGCTCAGCCGGATCGAGGCGGCCTTCGTCCAGCAGCGCCAGTTCCTCGACGACGCCGCGCACGAGCTGCGCACCCCCCTGACCATCCTGCACGGCAACCTTGAGCTGATGGACGAGCACGACCCCGCCGACGTCGCGGAGACCCGGGCCATGCTCCTCGACGAGATCGAGCGGATGAACCGCCTCGTGGAGGACCTGCTGCTGCTCGCCAAGGCCCAGCGCGCCGACTTCATCCGCCCCGGCCCCGTGGACGTCCCGGCCTGGCTGGACGACACGATGGACCGGCTGCGCGCGCTGGGGGACCGGCGCTGGGAGCTCGAGGCGCGGGCCGAGGGGCAGGTCGTGGCCGACGCGCAGCGGCTCACCCAGGCGGTCGTGCAGCTCGCCGCCAACGCGGTGAAGTTCTCCGCCCCCGGGGACCTCGTGGCCCTCGGCGCCGCCTGGGCCACCGGGCCCGCCGCGCCCGGCGAGGACGCCCCTGCGCGCAGCCTCGAGGTGTGGGTCCGGGACACCGGCGTGGGCGTGGCCCCGGAGGACCAGCAGCGGATCTTCGAGCGCTTCGGCCGGGCCGAGACGGGGCGCACCGTGGAGGGCTCCGGGCTGGGCCTCGCGATCGTGGCGGCCATCGCCCACGGGCACGGCGGGACCGTGGGGCTGCGGTCGAGCCCCGGCCGCGGCGCCACGTTCACGCTCCGTCTGCCGGAGTCCCCGCCCGCCGCGGCCCCGGTCGCCCCGTCCGGTGCCGCCGGGTCCGGTGCCGCGGTGTCCCCGGCCCCCGTGCCCGGTCCCGACGTCAGCCCCGCACCCTCCAGGAAGTAGAGGCACCCCATGGCCAGCATCCTCATCGCCGAGGACGAGGAGCGCATCGCGCGCTTCATCCAGAAGGGCCTGCGCGCCGCGGGCTACACGACCACCGTGGTCGAGGACGGCACGAGCGCCCTCGACTACGCGAGCACCGGGGAGTTCGACCTGCTCGTCCTCGACGTGGGCCTGCCGGGCATGGACGGCTTCCAGGTGCTCTCGGTGCTGCGGTCCCTGGGCTTCTCGATCCCCGTGATCATGTGCACCGCCCGCGACTCGGTCGAGGACACCGTCGCGGGGCTGGAGCAGGGGGCCGACGACTACCTCGCGAAGCCGTTCCGGTTCCAGGAGCTGCTGGCCCGCGTCCGGGCCCGGCTCCGGGACCGCGCGGTGGCCGAGCAGACCCCCGACGGGCTGCGCTACGGCGGGCTCGCCCTCGACGTCGGGACCCGGTGCGCGGTGCTCGAGGACCGGCAGGTCGAGCTCTCGGCCCGGGAGTTCGCCATGGCCAGGGCGTTCCTCGAGAGCCCCGGTCAGGTGCTCACGCGCGAGCAGCTGCTGAACAAGGTCTGGGGCTACGACTTCGACGGCTCGTCCAACGTGGTGGACGTCTACGTCCGCTACCTGCGCAACAAGCTCGGCGCGGAGCGCATCGTCACCGTGCGCGGAGCCGGCTACCGCCTCGCCAAGCTCTGAGCGGCACCGGCCCGGTAGGGTGATCCGGTGCACAGCCGCGTCCGGCGTGCACCGGAGCCGGCCGGGCGGAGCACCGCACGATCCCGGCCGCCCCCGAGCGGTCCGAGGAGCCGGCACCCCTTCCCGACGCCGGGCCCCGAGCTCGACGACGCCCCGGCCGCCGCCGGGCCGTGCCACGAACCCGGCCATCCGATCCACCGACCCTATGAGGAATCCCTATGAGCGAAGCGAACGAGAAGTCTTTCGCGGCCCACCGTGCCCGCACGGACGACGACGGCGGGGCGCCCGCCAAGTGGAAGATCGTCGGCCCCGGCCTGGTGGTCGCCGCCACGGGCGTCGGCGCCGCCGACATGGTCGCCACCCTGGTCGCCGGGTCCCGGTACGGGTACGGACTGCTGTGGGCGGTGATCCTCGGCGTGATCCTCAAGATCATCCTCGTGGAGGGCGCCGGGCGCTTCACCCTGGCCACCGGCAGGACGATCTTCGAGGGCTGGCGGTCACTGGGCCGGTGGACCACCTGGTACTTCGGCCCGTACATCATGATCTGGGGCTTCGTCTACGGCGCCACCGCGATGTCCTCGGCGGCGCTGCCCCTCGCGGCGGTGTTCCCCGTCCTGCCCCTGTGGGCCTGGGCCGTCATCATGGGGCTGCTCGGGTTCGTCATGGTGTGGTTCGGCAAGTACTCCTTCTTCGAGAAGGTCACCGCAGCCCTGGTCGGCCTGATGTTCGTCACCGTGGTGGGGCTGGCGGTCATCGCCGCCCCCAACGTCCCCGAGATGCTGACGGGCCTGGTCCCCGTCATCCCGGAGGGCGGCGTGCTCTACACGCTGGCGCTCGCCGGGGGCGTGGGAGGCACCATCACGCTGGCGGCCTACGGCTACTGGCTGCGCGAGAAGGGGTGGTACACGCCCAAGTGGATGCGTGTCATGCGGATCGACAACTCCATGGCCTACGTCGTGACGGGAGTCTTCGTCATCGCCATGCTCGTCGTGGGCGCCGAGGTGGTCCGCTCCGCCGGGGTGGCGCTCAGCTCCGGTGACGAGGGCCTGCTCGACCTCTACGCCGTGCTGCGCGCGGAGTACGGCGACGTGGTCGGCACCGGCTTCCTCATCGGCTTCTGGGCGGCGTCCTTCTCCTCGATCATCGGCGTCTGGAACGGCGTCTCCCTCATGTTCGCGGACTTCTGGGGCAACATCCGCGGCAAGGAGTCCGGCCACCCCGACACTCGGGTGGGCGGCAAGTACTTCCGCTTCTACGTGCTGTGGCTGACGTTCCCGCCCATGGTCCTCTTCGCCCTGGGACAGCCGATCGGCCTGATCCTGGCCTACGGCGTCCTCGGCTCGCTGTTCATGCCGTTCCTCGCCCTCACGCTGCTGGGACTGCTCAACGGCAGCCGGATCCCGAAGGAGTGGGCCAACAAGCTCCACACCAACATCGCCCTGGGCATCACGGCCCTGCTCTTCGCCGTCCTGGGCGGCCAGCAGCTGGTCAAGGCGGTCGCGCCGGTCTTCGGCGGCTGAGCCGGCCCGCGGCAGATCCACCCGGGCGAACCGGCCCGCCGGGGCCTCCGGGCCCGTCCCGGCGGGCCGGGCGTCCTCAGATGAGAACCTTTTCATCGACGGCTCATGTTCTCATCATGTCCCTCGGCCACAGTGGGCGGCAGCCGCACCGGCGCCGGACCCACCGGCGCTGATCCCCCGAGGAGGACACGATGAGCGACGACGAGCTGCGGGTGGTGCTGTACTCCCACGACTCCCAGGGCCTGGGCCACACCCGCCGGAACCTGGCCCTCGCCCGGTCCCTCGCCCAGCACCTGCCGGCGCTGACGGGGCGCCCGGTGACGGGCATGCTGCTGACCGGCATGGACGCCGCCACATCCTACGGGCGCCCCGACGGCTTCGACTGGGTGGTGCTGCCCGGGATCCGCAAGGGCGCGGGCGGCTACGCGCCCCGCAACCTCTCCGTGGACATGCGCCACCTGACCGCCCTGCGCTCCGGGATGGTGGACGCCGCGCTCACGGCCTTCCGCCCGCACCTCGTCGTCGTCGACCGCCACGCCTGGGGGGTGGACCGGGAGCTGCAGGAGCCGCTGCGGAGGCTGCGGGACCGGAGCCCCGGCACGGCGGTGGTCCTCGGCCTGCGCGAGGTCCTCGACGAGCCCGCGGCCGCGGCCCGCGAGTGGACCGCGCTCGGGGACCTGGACCCCGTGCGGGAGGTCTACGACCAGATCTGGGTGTACGGCGACCGCGCGGTGCACGACCCGGTGGCCTCCGGCGAGATCCCCGCCGGGCTCGCCGACCTGGTCCGCCACACCGGCTACCTCGCCACCGGCCGGGCCGCCGGACGGCGCACGAGCGGCGTGGACCGCCCCTACGTCCTCACCATGGCCGGCGGGGGCTCCGACGGCCACCGCCTGACCCTCGCGGCGGCGCGCGCCCGGGTGCCCCACGGCCACCGGCACGTGGTGATCACGGGTCCGCAGATGCCGGAGGAGCACGCCGAGCAGGTGCGCGCCGCCGCCGTGCCGGGCACCCTCGTCCTGCCGTCCGTGCCCGACGCGCTCGCGGAGGTGGTCGACGCGAGCGCGGTGGTGTCGATGGGCGGCTACAACTCGGTCGCCGAGATCCTCACCACGAACACCCCAGCGCTCCTGGTCCCGCGCGACCGGCCCCGGCAGGAGCAGCTGATCCGGGCCCGCGCCCTCCAGGCCCACGGCGCGGTGGACGTGCTGACCGCCGACGCCCTCACCAGCGCCGCGCTCAGCGGCTGGCTGCACCGCGCGGTCGGCACCGTGCGGCTGCGCCGGCACCTGGCGCTCGACGGGCTGCACGCCGTGCCCGTCCTCGCGGCGCGGCTCCTGCCCGCGTGCCCGCCGCCGGTGCCCGCGCAGGCCGTGCCGGCCCGTGCCGGAGGCCTCCGGTGAACGGCCACCGCATCGGCTACGTGCTGAAGGTCTACCCCCGCTTCTCGGAGACCTTCGTGGTCACCGAGGTCCTGGCCCGGGAGGCCCAGGGCGAGGACCTCACGATCTTCGCCCTCCGGCACAGCACCGACCCGCGCTTCCACCCCGAGCTGGCCCGCGTCCAGGCACCGGTCCACCACGTGGAGCGTCCCGAGCGGGCCTCCGCCGGCTGGGCCGTCCTGGCCCGCGCGGCGGAGGTGGTCCCCGGCTTCGGTCCCCGCTTCGCCGCTCTCCTCCCGGAGCTGGCCGGCACGGAGGCCTCCGAGGTCCACCAGGGGGTGGCGCTGGCCACCCGGGTCGTGGAGCAGGGCATCACGCACCTGCACGCGCACTTCGCGACCCTCGCCGCGCACGTCGCCGAGATCGCCTCCCGGCTCACGGGGGTGCCGTTCTCCGTGACGACCCACGCGAAGGACATCTTCCACGAGTCCGTGGACCCCGCCCGGCTGCGCCGCACCCTCGAGCGGGCGGAGCACGTGGTGGCGATCTCCGAGTACAACCGGCGGCACCTGGCCTCCGCGTTCCCCGCGCACGCCCACCGGCTGCGGCTCGTGCGCAACGGCCTGGAGCTCGCCCGCTTCCCCTACCGGGACCCCGCGCCCGTGGGGGAGGCCCTGCGGGTCGTGGCCGTGGGGCGGCTCGTGGAGAAGAAGGGCTTCGACCGCCTCGTGCGGGCGGCCGCCCGGTACCGGGAGCAGGGCGGGCGGCTGTCCGTCACCGTCGCCGGCGGCGGCGAGCTGGAGGGGCCGCTGCGCGCCCTGGTCGCGGAGCTCGGCGCCGGGGACGTCGTCGACCTGGTCGGGCCCCGCACCCAGGCCGAGGTCGGCCGGCTGCTGCGCGCCGCGGACGTCTTCGCGGCCCCGTGCACGGTGGGCGCCGACGGCAACGCCGACGGCCTGCCCACCGTGCTGCTCGAGGCGATGGCCATGGGTGTGCCCGTGATCGCGAGCGACGTCACCGGCATCCCCGAGGTGGTCCGCAACGCGGCCCCGCGCACCGGGGTCCTCGTCCCCGCCGACGACGACGAGGCCCTGCTCGGCGCGCTCGCCGCGGTCGCCGACCCCGCGTTCGACCGGGTGGGCGCCGCCCGCGCCGCCCGCGCGCTCGTCGCCCGGGACCACGACTCCACCGGCCGGGCCGCCGCCCTGCGGGCGCTGCTGCCGCCGGCGCCCGCCCAGCGCCCCGCCCCGGTCCCGGGGCCCGCCACCGCCCGGGCCGCCGACCCCGTCCCGGGCCTCGACCCGGTCCCCGAAGGAGCCGACCGCTGATGCGCCTCGCCTACGTCTGCGCCGACCCCGGCGTCCCCGTGTTCGGCACCAAGGGCGCCTCCGTCCACGTCCAGGAGATCCTGCGCGCCTGGCGCGCCCGCGGCGCCGAGGTCCGCCTCTACGCCACCCGGCTCGGCGACGACGTCCCCGCCGACCTCGCCGACGTCCCGGTCGTCCACGTCCCGGTCCCGGCGGCCCCCGCGTCCACCGACCCCGGCCGCGCCGCGCGCGTCGCCGCCCGGGAGCAGGCCCAGGCGGACGCCGCCCGCCGGATCACGGAGCGGGTCGTCGCCGACGGCGCCGACGCGGTGCACGAGCGGCACTCCCTGTTCTCGACCGCCCTGGCCGGGATCACCGGCGCGCTCGGCGTCCCCGGCGTCCTCGAGGTGAACTCGCCGCTGATCGACGAGCAGCGGACCCACCGCGACCTCGTGGACGGGGCGGCCGCCCGCGCCGCGCTCGCCGCGCAGGTCGCCGCCGCCGAGCGCACGGCCTGCGTCTCCGAGCCGGTCGCCCGCTGGGTGGAGCGGACCGTGGCCGCCACCGGCGGGCCGGCCGGCCGGGTCCTGGTCGCCCCCAACGGGGTGAACGTGGAGCGCATCCGTCCGTGCCGCGACTCCGCCGCCCGGGGACCGGACCCCGTGCCGCCGGTCGTCGTGTTCGTCGGCACGCTCAAGCCCTGGCACGGCGTGGAGCACCTGCTCCGGGCCCGCGCGGAGGCCGCCGCCGACTGGCGCCTGCGCGTGGTGGGGGACGGCCCCCAGCGGGCGTCCCTCGAGGAGCTGGCCGCCGAGCTGGGCGTCGACGCCGAGTTCACCGGCGCGGTGACCCCCGCCGCAGTGCCCGGGCTGCTGGCCGACTGCGCCGTGGCCGTCGCGCCCTATCCCGCCACGGAGGACGCCGCGGACCAGTACTTCTCGCCGCTGAAAATCTACGAGTACGCCGCCGCGGCACTGCCGGTCGTCGCGTCCCGCGTGGGCCAGGTGCCGGCCGCGGTCGAGGACGGGGTGACCGGGCTGCTTGTGCCGCCCTCGGACCCCACCGCGCTGGCCGGTGCCGTCGACGCGCTGCTGGCCGATCCCGGACGGCGGCGTGCCCTGGGGAGGGCCGGCCGCCGCGACGCGGTCGCCCGGCGCTCCTGGACCGCGGTGCTCGACGGCATCCTCGCCGGCACGGACCTCGCCCCTCCGGATCGCACCGGCGCGCGGCCCCGCGGCGGCGCCGCCCCGCGCCCGGCCGCACCGGGAGCACTGCAGGGAGCGCCGCGGTGAGCGGGGGCAGGCGGCTCGACCGCCGGGCCCTCCGGCGCACCCTCGGGCTGCTCACCCCGCACCTGCGCGAGCACCGGCTGCTCGCCGCGGGCGGCGTCGTGGTGCTCCTGGCCGAGGTGGCCTTCCGCGTGCTCGAGCCGTGGCCGCTGAAGATCGTCGTCGACGCCGTGTCCCTCTCCCTCGGCGCCGACAACGTCGACCCGTGGATCCCGGAGGCCTCGTGGCAGCTGCTCGCGGCCGCCGGGCTGGCCACGGTCGCGGTGGTGGGGTTCCGCGCGCTCGCCAACTACCTCGCCACGGTCGCGTTCGCCCTCGTCGGCTCCCGGGTCTCCACCGCCCTGCGCGAACGGGCGTTCGCGCACGTCCAGGCGCTGTCGGACCGCTACCACTCGGTCTCCCGGGCCGGGGACACGGTCCAGCGCCTCGTCTCGGACATCGGCAAGCTCCAGGAGGTGGCCGTCACCGCGGGCCTGCCGCTGCTGGCCAACGTCATCACCCTCGTGGTCATGTGCACGGTGATGCTCTTCCTCGACTGGCTCCTGGCCCTCGTGGTGGTCGTGGCGATCCTGGCCTTCCTGCTGGTGGGCCGAGGGTCCTCCGGGCGGATCACCGAGGCCTCGCGCCGGACCCGGCAGGGGGAGGGCGCCCTGGCGAACACCGCCCACGAGTCCCTCGGCGCGATCCGCACCGTCCAGGCCTACGGGCTGGAGGAGCACATGGCCGGCTCCTTCGGCCGCGCCAACCGGCAGGCCCTCACCCAAGGCGTGCAGTCCCGCCGTCTGGCCGCCGCGCTCGAGCGGGCCACGGACGTGATCGTGGGCGCGGCCACCGCGGCCGTGATCTTCGGCGGCGGCCTGCGGGTGCTCGAGGGCGCCATGAGCCTGGGCGACCTGGTCCTGTTCACGACCTATCTCAAGACGTGCATGAAGCCCCTGCGGGACATGGCCAAGTACACCGGGCGCATCGCTCGCGCCGCGGCCTCCGGGGAACGGGTGGCCGACCTCGTGGCGGAGCCCGTGGACGTGCGGGAGACCCCGGGCGCCCTCGCCCTGCCCGGGGTGCGCGGGGAGATCGCCCTCCACCACGTGGACGCCGCCTACGGGGACCCGGAGCACGGCGGGCGCACCGTGCTGCGCGACGTCGACCTCGTGATCCCGGCGGGCCAGCACGTCGCCGTCGTCGGCCCGTCCGGCTCCGGGAAGTCGACCCTCGTCTCCCTGCTGGTGCGGATGATGGACCCGGTCGCCGGGTCCGTGACCCTCGACGGCCACGACCTGCGCGCCCTGAGCCTCGGCACGGTGCGCGGCAGCACCGCCCTCCTGCTGCAGGACTCCGTCCTCTTCCACGGCACCGTGCGGGAGAACATCCGGCTCGGCCGCCCGGGGGCCACCGACGCCGAGGTCGAGGCCGCCGCGTCCGCCGCCCAGGCCCACGAGTTCGTGACGGCGTTCCCGCAGGGCTACGACACCCCGGTGGGGGAGCGCGGCTCGACGGTCTCGGGCGGGCAGCGCCAGCGGCTGGCCATCGCGCGCGCCCTGCTGCGGGACGCACCCGTCGTGCTGCTCGACGAGGCCACCACCGGACTCGACCCACGGTCCGCCCGGGACGTGCTGGACGCCCTCGGCCGCCTGATCCGCGGCCGCACGTCCCTGGCGGTGACCCACGACGCCGCGCTCGCCCTCGCCGCCGACCGCGTGCTGTGGGTCCAGGACGGGCGCATCCTGCTCGACGGCGCCCCCGAGGAGCTGCTCGCCCGGCCGGACGGCGTGTTCGCCGCGTGGGTCGAGCAGCAGCGGGCGCAGGACCGCCGGGAGGTCCGCTCGTGACGCGGCACCTGCCGGACTCCTGGGAGAGCCTGCCCGCGCTCGCCGCTGTCCTCGACCCCGGCCGGCTCACCGAGCTCTTCGGCCACGAGCTCGGCGGTCCGCTGCGCACCAGCCACCTGCGCTACAAGCCCGGCGTCTCGGTCGTGGCCCGCGTGGACGCCGGGACCACGGGCGCGGTGCACTGGGTCGCGGCCTACGCCCCCGCCGGGGACGGGCGGGACAAACTCGAGAAGGTCCTGGCCCGCGCCGGCCGCGCCGCGCGGCACGGCCGGCCGGCACCCGTGCTGGTCGCGGACGTGCCGGGACGCCCCGGTCACCGTCTGGCCGTGGGGACGATCGGCACGGACCCCGAGCTGCGGCGCGCGCTCGCCGTGCTCGGGCCGGACCGGGCCCGGCGGCTCGGGCAGCCGGGGGATCACGCCCGGCTGCTGCGCTACAACCCCCGCCGCCGCGCGGTCCTCACGGGCCCTGACGACGACGGGGCCGGCCGGGTCACGAAGCTCACCGCCGGCCCCGCCCCGGCGGACCCGGTGCTGCTGACCCGGCTCGCCGCCGCCGGGCTCCCGGTGCTCGCCCCGGTGTCCTTCCCCGGCCTGCCTGTGTCGCCGCACGTGCTGCACTACCCCTGGTTCGGGGACGGGGACCTCGCGGCCCGGGCCGCGGCCCCGGACGGTCCAGGCCCCGGCAGCGGACCCGGAGGGCCCGTGCTCGAGGCCGCCGCCGCCGCGGGCGCCGCACTGGCGGAGCTGCACGAGCGCGGCCCGGCGCTCCTCGGCCCCGCACGGGTCGGCGCCCCCCTGGACGCGGACCGGAAGCTGCGCTCGCTGGCCGCCGACCTGTCCGCCCTCGACCGGCGGTCGGGCGTCCGCTGCGCCCGGACCGGCCGGGCCGTCGCCGAGGCCCTGGCGGACCGCACGGGGGCCCCCGAGCGGCTGCTGCACGGGGACTTCTCCGCGGACCAGGTGCTCGTGCGCGGCGACGGAGGCCCGGAGCTCCGGCTCGCCGACCTCGACCGGATCCGCACCGGCACGGCGGTCGACGACCTCGGCAGCTTCCTCGCCGTGGAGCTCCTCGACCCGGGTGCCGGACAGGCTCCTGCCGCACCCGAGGAGCTGCCCCTGACGGGCGCCCTGCTGCGCGGGTACGGGTCCGGGGCGGCGCTGCCGCCGTGGCCCGAGATCCTGGCCTGGGCCGCGTTCCACGTCCTCGCCCGTAGCATGGAGCCCTTCCGCTCGGCCGCCGCCGACTGGCGGGAGCGCACGGACCGACGGGTCGCGCTCGCGCAACGGCTGGTGGAGCAGGCGCAGCGGGCGCCGGTGACCGCGACTCCCGCGCCGGGGCCCGTGTCGTCCGCGCCGGGCGCCCCGCCGTCCGTGCCGTGCGGCGCCGTCCCCACCGGCCCTGTGCCGGCCGGCCCCGTGCGTGCCGGCGCAGACCCGGTGCACGTCGTGGACACGGACAGTGGGCACGTCCCGCGGCCCGTGCGCGTGCGCGTGCCGGAGACCGTGCCGGACGCCGACGGGCGGCCGCTGCGGGTCCGCCGCGCCTGGCCGGCGGACGGCACCCGGCTCGTGCTCGAGCTCGAGGACGGGCACGGACGCGTCCGCGCGGGCGAGGCGGCCCCCCGCGCGGGACGGCCGTGGGTTGTCCGCGTCCTGCCCCACGGCGAGGACCCCCGCCTGCCCGGACTCGCCGCCGCGGCCGCGGCCGGCGGCCGGGTGGTCGTGCACCGGCACCGCCGCCGGGCGGTGGTCGGCACCCCGGACCGCTTCGTCAAGTTCCTGGCCCGCGGCCGGGCCGCCCGGGTCGCCGAGCTGTCCGACCGGCTGCACGGACTGGGCACGGCGGCGGGCTTCGCCGTGCCGGCGGTCCTGGCCCGGGCCGAGGACTGGATCGAGTTCTCCGTGCTGCCCGGCCGGAGCTTGCACGAGCTGGGGGCCGCGGGACGGAACGACGCCTACCGTGCCGCCTGGGCGGAGTGGGCGCGGTGCTGGCCGGCCCTGGCGACGGCCGCGCCGGGCGCGGAGCCGCTGCCCGCGCACACGGCCGAGGACGAGGCCCGCACGCTGGCCCGCTGGGCCGGCCACGTCGAGGCGTTCCCGGGTCTGCTCGAGGCCCCGCCGGGGGCGGTCGCCGCACGGGCACGGCGGATCGGGGCGGAGCTCTCGGCCCTGCCCGCCGACCGGCGGGGCCGGGTCGTGCTGCACCGGGACCTGCACGACCAGCAGCTGCTCTTCGACGGCGCACGGCTGGGGCTCCTGGACTTCGACACCGCGGCCCTCGGCGAGCCCGAGCTCGACCTCGCGAATCTCTCCGTGCACCTGGAGCTGCGCGCGGCGCAGGGTCTGCTCGAGCCCGCGCTCCGGGCGGCGGGACAGGAGGCCGTGACCGCGGTGGCCCGGGTGCTGGGCGCCGACCCCGGCCGTCTCGCCGTGCACGCCGAGGCGACCCGGCTGCGGCTCGCCTGCGTCTACGCGTTCCGCCCGCGGTGGCGAGGTGTGGCGCAGGACCTGCTCGACGGGCTGCGTTCCTGAGAGGCCTCTCATGTTCTCATGCCCCCCTCAACCGGTTCCGGGACACTGGTGGGCATGAGGATCCTCTGGTCGGCAGTCTCCCTCCTGGTCGTCGCGGGCCTGGCGCTCCTGCTGTGGAACGCGGCGAGCGGCACGGACCGCGTGGAGGTCGTGCGCGGCGGCGTCTCCGTGAGCGGCAGCCCCGGTCCGGGACCGTCGGCCGGCACGGCGCCGCCGGCCGGGGACCCGTCGTCGTCGCCGTCCCCCACCGGCCCCGCGCAGGACGGGGGAGACGCCCCGGGGCCGGACACCGGGGACGCGGGGGGCTCCGCGGCGCCGGTCCCTCCGGTCGAGCCGCCACCGGCCCCGCCCGCTCCGCCGGCCGCCCCCGATCCTGCCCCGCCGGCCGCCCCCGCACCCCCGGCCCAGGTCCCGCTGCCCGTGCAGCCCGCCCCGCTCGACGACGACTGGGACGACGACCGGGACGGCGACCGGGACGACGACCGGGACGACGACGTGGACGACTGAGCGCCGGGTCCGGGGCGCCTGCCGGCCGTGTCGGGGCGCCCCGGCCCGGGCGGGCGGGACGGCGCCGACGGGCCGGAGAACCCGGTCCGGTCCGGGGCCGGCAGGACGGCTCCGGAGGTGCTGGAGAGGGGTGGCCGGCGATTTTGGTTCTCCTGAAACGTGCTGGTAGAGTCTTCGTCGTTGCCCCGATAGCTCAGTGGTAGAGCGCCATCTTGGTAAGATGGAGGTCCCGGGATCGATTCCCGGTCGGGGCTCTCGTGATGAGATCCCGTGGCCCGGCCGTCAAGGCCGTCAGCCGCGGTGTCCCATCCCTCTGGCGGTGTAGCTCAGCTGGTTAGAGCGCACGACTCATAATCGTGAGGTCGACGGATCGAGCCCGTCCACCGCTACGGCGAAAGGCCCGTGACCCTCCGGTCACGGGCTTTTGTCGTCCCCGGGCCGACCCGGCCCCTGCCCCTCGATCCGGCACCCCGTCCCGTCCCGTCCGGGCGGACCGGTCACGGCGAGCGCAGGGGATCCCGGCGGCCCCGGTGCAGGCCGATCTCGTAGGCGGTGAAGACGGCGAGCGTCAGCGCGACCAGCGGCAGGACGAACCACGCCATGGTCCACGTGAACCCCTCCAGGGCGTCGTGCTCGGTGGCCGCGAGCACCACGTAGCCGGTGTAGGCGGCGTACAGGGCCACGAACAGGGCGCCCTCCCAGCGGGCCACCGCGAACCCGGTGAACGCGATGGGGAGCAGGGCGACCGCGGCGGCCAGCATCACCGGGATGTCGAGGGCCACCGCGGCACCGGACACGGGGATGCCCCCGGGGGAGATCAGCGCCGGCAGGCCGAGCACCACCCCGATGTTGAAGATGTTGCTGCCCACCACGTTGCCCACGGCCAGGTCGCGCTCACCGCGGCGCACCGCGATGACGGAGGTCGCCAGCTCGGGCAGCGATGTCCCGACGGCCACCACGGTCAGCCCGACCACCAGGCTGCTGACCCCCAGGGACGTGGCGATGCTCACCGCCCCCTCGACGAGCAGGGTCGCGCCGGCGACCAGCAGGGCGATCCCCAGCACCACGAGCAGCACGGACCGGGGGACCGAGGCCGGGGGCGGCTCCTCCTCGGTCCTGACGTCCTCGGCACCGCCGGTGCCGCCGTCGCCGGCTCCGCGGTCCCCGGGCGGTGCCGCCGCGGGGACGGGGCCACCGCGCCGGCCGATCACGACGGTCAGCACCGTGTGCAGCACCACGGCGGCGAGGAGGACCACTCCGTCCACCGCGCCGATCCGCCCGTCGAGGGACACGAGCAGCAGCCCGATCGACAGCACGACCATCCAGGGCAGGTCGAAGCGCACCAGCCGCTGCTTCACCGCGAGGGGAACGACGAGGGCGGAGAGCCCGAGGATGAGCAGGACGTTGACGATGTTGCTGCCGACCACGTTCCCGACGGCCAGGCCCGGCTCGTCGCGCAGCACGGCGCCGACGGTGACGGCGAGCTCCGGCGCCGAGGTGGCGGCCGAGACCACGGTGAGCCCGACCACGAGGGAGGAGATCCCCACCCGCCGGGCGAGCGCTGACGCCCCCCGCACCAGGATTTCTCCGCCGAGGACCAGCAGCGCCAGTCCTGCGACGATCCGGCCGACGTCCAGGAGATCCATGGGCAGGAGTGTACGTGCCCCGGACGGCGGCGCCCGGCGGGGCGGGGCGCGCCGCCGTAGACTGGACGGGTCCCGCCGCCCGTGCGCGGCCCGTCCAGCGAGGAGCTGCCATGCCCGTGAACCCCGATCTCGTCGGGCGGACCTACCCGCCGGCCGAGCCCTACAGCGTCGGCCGGGAGGCGATCCGCGACTTCGCCCGCGCCGTCCAGGCCGCCCACCCCGCCCACCACGACGTCGAGGCGGCCCGGTCCCTCGGCCACCCCGACCTCGTGGCGCCCCCCACCTTCGCGATCGTGGTGGCCCAGCGCGCCGACGCCGCCCTGATCGCCGACCCCGAGGCCGGCATCGACTTCTCCCGCGTGGTCCACGCCGACCAGCGCTTCACCCACCACCGCCCGATCGTCGCCGGGGACGAGCTCGTGGCCGAGCTGCACGTCGACCAGGTCCGGGCCATGGGCTCCGGGGCGATGGTGACGTCCCGCGCCGAGATCCGCGCCGCGGACGGCGAGCACGTCGCCACCACCGTCTCGTCCCTGCTCGTGCGCGGAGAGGACCAGTGACCGTGAGCATCGCCTTCGACAGCCTCGAGAAGGGCCAGGAGATCGGGCAGCGCCGCATCGAGCTCTCCCGCGCGGACCTGGTCCGCTACGCGGGGGCGTCCGGGGACCTCAACCCGATCCACTGGAACGAGGAGTTCGCCCGCTCCGTGGACCTGCCCGACGTCATCGCGCACGGGATGCTCACGATGGGCGCCGCCGTGCAGCTCGTGACCGACTGGGCCGGCGACCCCGGCGCCGTGGTCGACTACCAGACGCGCTTCACCAAGCCGGTGGTCGTCCCCAACCGGTTCGGGACCGCGGTCGAGGCCTCCACGGCCCTCACGGTGTCCGGGAAGATCGGCGCCCTCGACGACGCCGCCCGCACCGTGCGCGTCGACCTCACCGTGACCGCCCCCGACCTCTCCGCGGCGGGAGCCGACCCGGCGACCGCCGCGGCGCTGAAGGTGCTGGTCAAGGCCCAGGCCGTGGTGCGGCTGGCGTGAGTCCGGGCCGGGGCACCGCGGGCCGCCCGATAGGGTGGTCGCCATGACGTCCCCTCGCATCGCAGACCTCACGACCGCCGCCGTGGGCGGGCCCGCCCGCGACTACGTGCGCGCGGAGTCCGAGCAGGCGGTCGTCGACGCCGTGGCGGCGGCCGACGCCGCCGGGCGGGACGTGCTCGTGGTCGGGGGCGGCTCCAACCTCATCGCGGCCGACGCCGGGTTCGCGGGCACCGTGGTGCACGTGCTCTCGCGCGGCGTGGAGGTCCTCGCCGACGATCCCGCCGGCGTTCTCCTCGAGGTCCAGGCCGGCCACCCGTGGGACGAGCTCGTGGCGCAGGCCGTGGCCGAGGGGCTGGTGGGCATCGAGGCCCTGGCCGGGATCCCCGGCACCACGGGCGCCACCCCGGTGCAGAACGTGGGGGCCTACGGCCAGGAGGTCGCCCAGACCGTGGAGCTGGTGCGGGTCTGGGACCGCCGGGAGCGGCGCGTGCGGGACTTCGCCCCGGCCGACCTGGCGTTCTCCTACCGGGACTCGGCCCTCAAGCGCAGCACGGTGGCCGGCTCCCCGCGCCACGTGGTGCTCGCCGTGCGGTTCCGGCTCGAGCGCGGCACCCAGAGCGCCCCGGTGCGCTACGGCGAGCTCGCCCGCCGGCTCGGCGTCCAGGTGGGGGAGCGCGCCCCGCTGGAGCGGGTGCGGGAGACGGTCCTGGCCCTGCGCGCGGGCAAGGGCATGGTCCTCGACCCGGAGGACCGCGACACCTACAGCACCGGGTCGTTCTTCACGAACCCCATCCTCCCGGCCGACGCCCTGGGGGAGCGGCTGCCCGCCGACGCTCCCCGCTTCCCCGTGGTGGACGCCGCGGGGCGCCCGCTCGAGGACCGGGTCAAGCTCTCGGCCGCGTGGCTCATCGACCACGCCGGCTTCGGCAAGGGCTTCGGCCTGCCCGGGACCCGCAACGAGCTCCTGGACCTCGACGGCGCCGCCGTCGCCGGGGGCCGCGCCTCCCTGTCCACCAAGCACACGCTCGCCCTCACCAACCGCGGCGGCGCCTCCGCCCAGGACCTCATGGCGCTGGCCCGGACGGTGCGCGACGGCGTCGCGTCCGTCTACGGGGTGGACCTCGTCGCCGAGCCCGTCATCGTGGGCACGGCGGTCTGAGGCGGCGGCCGTGAGCAGCCTCGAGGAGGAGATCGCCCAGGGGGAGAGCTCCGACAGCCGTGTGCGGCAGGCCCTCGGCCGGCTGCGCCGCTGGTCCCGCGGCCACCCCCTGCTGTTCGTGGCCTACCGGACGCTCGTGACGGTCCTCGGGGGCATCTTCGTGCTGGCGGGCCTGATCATGCTCGTGACGCCCGGCCCGGGGTGGCTCGCCATCTTCCTGGGGCTCGGCATCTGGGGCACCGAGTTCCACTGGGCGCACCGGCTCAACCAGTGGGCGAAGGGCCAGGTGATGCGCGGCTGGCGGTGGTGGCTGGCGCGCACCGCCGAGGGGCGGCACCGCCGGGCCCTCGCCGGGACGGGCAACCTCGTGCCGGGCCCCCGGCACCTGCGGTCCCCGGGAGCCTGAGCCGGGACGGCCTCCTGCCGGGGAGCCCCCCGCGGCCGCGGTCGCACGGGCCCGCGCCGGTGCGCGCGATGAGCCCTCCGGACGGGCCCTTCCGGTCAGCGGGAGCGGCCGAGCTGCGCGGCCACCAGCTCCAGCGCGTGCTCGGCCGGGATCCCGAGGTCCGCGATCTCGTCGGCGAAGCGCCGGGCGGCCTGCACCGCCAGGTCCTCGGTCCGGTCGGCGGCGCGCACGAAGCTGCCCCGGCGGCCCCGGGTCTCGATCACGCCGGCGGCCTCGAGCTCGCGGTAGGCCTTGGCCACGGTCCCGGCCGCGAGGCCGAGCGCCTCGGCGAGCCGGCGCACCGGTGGGAGCCGGGTGCCCGCCGGCAGGGTGCCGTCCGCGCGGCCCTGCTGGACGCGGTGCCTGAGCTGCTCGGAGGGCGGGCGGTCGTCGCCCGCGTCGAGCGACAGCCCCGGCGGGATCGAGGTCTCCTCCACCGGCTACAGGGTGCCGGTGGCGATGCGCAGCATGCGGCGCAGCGGCTCGGCCGCGCCCCACAGCAGCTGGTCGCCGATCGTGAAGGCGCTGATGTAGCCCGGCCCCATGGCGAGCTTGCGGATCCGGCCCACGGGGATGTCCAGGGTGCCGGAGGTCGCCACGGGGGTGAGGTCCCGCATCGAGTCCTCCTTGGTGTTGGGCACCACGGTGGCCCACTCGTTGTCGGCGTCGACGATCCGCTCGATCTCCTCCACGGGCAGGTCCTCCCGCAGCTTGATCGTGAGGGCCTGGGAGTGCGAGCGCATCGTGGCGATCCGCACGCACAGCCCGTCCATGGGCACCCAGTCCTGGGCGTACCGGTCCGTGCGGCCGAGGATCTTGTTGGTCTCGGCCGCGGACTTCCACTCCTCGCGCGACTGCCCGTTGCCGAGGTCGGCGTCGATCCAGGGGATGAGGGAGCCGGACAGGGGCGCGCCGAACATCGAGGTGTCGAGGGCGTCGCCGCGCTGGGCGGCGAGCACCTTGCGGTCGATGTCCAGGATCGCCGAGGCGGGATCGGCCAGCTCGTCCGCGACGACGCCGTGCAGGGCGCCGAACTGCGCCAGCACCTCGCGCATGTGCCGGGCCCCGCCGCCGGAGGCGGCCTGGTAGGTCATCGACGTGGCCCACTCCACGAGGTCGTTGCGGAACAGCCCGCCGAGACCCACGAGCAGGCAGGAGACCGTGCAGTTGCCGCCCACGAAGTCCTTGACGCCGCTCGCGAGACCGCGATCGATGACGTCCCGGTTGACGGGGTCGAGGACGATGATCGCGTCGTCGTTCATCCGCAGGGTCGACGCGGCGTCGATCCACAGCCCGTCCCAGCCGGCGGCGCGCAGCCTCCCGTGCACGTCCTTGGTGTAGTCCCCGCCCTGGGTGGTGACGACGATCGGGAGCTTCGCCAGGGTCTCGAGGTCGTAGGCGTCCTGCAGTGTGCCGGCGTCCCCGGCGAAGGACGGGGCGGGCCGGCCGGCGCTGGAGGTGGAGAAGAACACCGGGGTGATGCCCCCGAAGTCCCCCTCCTCCTGCATGCGCTGCATGAGCACGGAACCCACCATGCCCCGCCAGCCGACGAACCCTACCGAATCACCCGAGCGAAAAGTCATGGCCCCCAGTCTAGTGGGCGCGGTGCAGGGCCCAGCGCCGGCGCTTCTCCTTCACCTTCTGCGCCGGCGGGAGCTCGAGGCCGGGCACCACCAGGTCCCCGTACTGCGGGAAGCGGTGGAGGTAGTCCTGGACGTAGGTGCACGTGGGGCGCACCGCGACGCCCTGCTCCCGGAAGCCGTCTAGCAGGAGCGTGACGAGGGTGCGCGCGTAGCCCTGCCGGCCGAACTGCTCGCCGATGATGGTGTGCTGGAGCTCGACCGTGCCGTCCTCGTGGTCCTGGAAGCCCTCGAAGCCGATGAACTGCTCCCCCCGCCACAGCTCGTAGCGGTCGAGGTCCGTGTTCTTCACGACGCGCAGCTGCTCGTCGTCCCGGATCGCGGGGTCGGGGTGCCGGTCGGTCACGGTGTTCCTCCTGGTCGTGGTGCAGCTCACGCTACCGGAGCCGCCGGGCTACCGGAACCGGGCGTTCCTCCGCCGGGTCCCCGCCGGTCGCGCGTGCGCCGCTCGATCCGGTAGCCCAGGCCCGTGCGGGACACCGACGGGCCGAGGACCGGCTCCGTGGCCCACCCGTCGTCGAGCACCGGGGCGTGCGTGTCCCCGTCCGCGTCGAGGTCGATGACGGTCACGAGCGCCTCCGTCACGGGGTGCTCGGCGTCGGCCAGGGCCTGCCGGTAGACCTCGCCGCCGCCGATCACCCAGATGCGCTCGGCGCCGGGGCTCGTCCGGGCCAGGCGCACGGCCTCGGCGTACGAGGGCGCTGTCAGCACCGCGCCGGGAGCCTCGCCCCGGTCCACCCGGCCGGGGGAGGAGGTGATGACGATGTTGGTCCGTCCGGGCAGGGGCCGGAAGCGCTCCGGGAAGGACTCCCAGGTGCGCCGGCCCATGATCACGGGGTGGCCGGTCGTCGTGCGCCGGAAGAACGCCATGTCCTCCGGCAGCGACCAGGGCATCGCCCCGGCGCGGCCGATGACGCCGTCGGCGGTCTGCGCCCAGATCGCCCCGATCGCCCCGGCCGTCCCGGCGGGGCCGGACGTGCGGGCCCGTCCCGGCGCGGCGGTCATACGGCCACCGGGGCCTTGATCGCGGGGTGGTGGCGGTAGTCGAGGACCTCGAAGTCCTCGAGCTCGTAGTCGAAGACAGTGGCGGGCCGCCGGGCGAGCCGCAGCCGCGGATAGGGGTAGGGGTCCCGGGAGAGCTGCTCGCGGACCTGCGCCACGTGGTTGTCGTAGACGTGGCAGTCCCCGCCGGTCCAGACGAACTCCCCGGGCTCCAGACCTGTCTGCTGGGCGATCATGACGGTGAGCAGCGCGTAGGAGGCGATGTTGAAGGGCACGCCCAGGAACATGTCCGCGGAGCGCTGGTAGAGCTGGCAGGACAGCCGCCCGGGCCCGTCCTCCCGGGGCTCGACGTAGAACTGGAACAGGGCGTGGCACGGCGGCAGGGCCATCTCGTCCACCTCGGCGGGGTTCCACGCGGTCACCACGTGGCGCCGCGAGTCGGGGTTCGTGCGGATCTGCTCCACGACCTTGGCGATCTGGTCGATCGACCCGCCGCCGGCGGTGGGCCAGGACCTCCACTGCACGCCGTAGACGGGTCCGAGCTCCCCGTCCCGGTCCGCCCACTCGTCCCAGATGGTCACGCCGCGCTCCTGCAGCCACCGCACGTTCGAGTCCCCCCGCAGGAACCACAGCAGCTCGAGGGCCACCGACCGGAAGTGCACCCGCTTGGTGGTCAGCAGCGGGAAGGACTGCGCCAGGTCGAAGCGGATCTGGCGCCCGAAGACGCTGCGCGTCCCGGTGCCCGTGCGGTCGGACTTGTGCACCCCCTGCTCGAGGACCTCGCGCAGGAGGTCCTCGTAGGGCGTCGGCACCGGGGCGGGCACGGGGTCGGGGGAGGTCATGCGGGTCTCCTCGGGGGAAGTCGGGGCGGGCCGGTCGGGGCCGGGCGGTCCGTGGCGGGTGGCTCGTGGCGGGTGGTGCGTCGCGGTCCCGGCGGTTCCGGGACGGTGCGCCGCGGTTCCTGCGGCGCCGGGTCGGAGGTCAGTCGTCGAAGGGCTTCACGAGCTCCACGGAGACCACCCGCCGACGGTGCCGGCGGGAGACCTGCAGCACGATCATCTCGCCGGGGGAGAGGTACGGGTCCTTGGCCGGCAGCTGCGCGGCGAGCTCGGGGCTCGCGTGCCGGGCGATCACCTTGAGGACCGTGGGCAGCACCGGGCGGTGCGTGCACAGCGCCACCGGCGTGTCCTTGTCGAACATGGTCTGGGCCACGGCGGCCGCCTTCTTGGGGTGGCGCTTGTGCGAGGCCTCCGTGAGCTGCGGGCGCTCCCGCACGGAGACCCCGGCCTTGCGCGCGTACGGCACCACGGTGGACAGGCAGCGCAGCCAGGGGGACGTGAGGACCCGCTCGGGGGACCACGCCCGGAGCAGCCGGGTCACGGCGAGGGCCTGGCGCTTGCCGGTCGCGGCCAGCGGCCGGTCGCCCTCGGCCCGGGACCAGGCCGAGCGCGGCTTCGCCTTGGCGTGGCGCACCACGATCGCCGGGCGCGTGGCGAGGTCCCCGCGCTCGTGCAGGTCCACCAGGGCCGCCAGCGGCTCCCGGTCGGAGGGGTTGGTCAGCATCCGGTGCGCGTCCTCGGGCGAGACCCAGCGGACGGCGTCCACCTCCTTGCCGTCGGGCTCGGGCCGTGCGCCGGGGCCGAACTCCGCGGCCCAGTAGTGCACGTTCTTGCACCCGTCCTTGACGTCGTAGCGGATCGTGGGCAGGGGCACGCCCAGGCGCGGCAGCAGGCCGATCTCCTCGCTGACCTCCCGGTGGGCGGTCTCGGGCAGCGTCTCGCCGTCGTCCTGCTTGCCCTTGGGGAAGGACCAGTCGTCGTAGCGCGGCCGGTGGATGACCAGCACCTCGAGCCCGCCGCCCGTCCGGCGCCAGCACAGGCACCCGGCCGCGAGCACGTCGGCGGGCCGCCCGCTCCCGGTCGCGCCGCTCGTGCCGGTCCTGCCGCCCGCCCGGCCGGGGCTCTCGGCCGTGCGCTGCTCGGCGGTCTTCTCTGCGGTCCTGGGCATGGCCCCTCTTTCGTCCCCTGTCCGTGGTGCACGGGCGTGCCGGGGCCCGCGGTCCGGACCGTCGGGCGGCACCCCCACGATGCTACCGCTGACCCGTTCCACCGCCGACTAGATCGTCGGCCGGCCGAGGGCCCGGCTGCCCAGCAGGTGTTCCTGGACGTCCACGAGCGGGTTCCCCTCGGCGTCCCGGTGGTGGCGGGTCCACACGCCCTCGGCGTCCAGGTGCCAGCTGGCCGTGGTGTCCGAGACGTAGCGGGTCAGCAGCCGCACGAGTGCCGCCGCCTGCTGGGAGTCCGTGATCCGCACCAGGGTCTCCACCCGGCGGTCGAGGTTGCGGTGCATCATGTCCGCCGAGCCGATGTAGACGAGGGGCTCGCCGGCGTTGCAGAACGCGAAGACCCGGGAGTGCTCCAGGAACCGGCCCAGCACCGAGCGGACCCGGATGTTCTCGCTCAGCCCCGGCACCCCGGGGCGCAGGGCGCAGATCCCGCGGACCACCACGTCCACGGGCACCCCGGCCTGCGAGGCCCGGTAGAGGGCGTCGATCACGGCCTCGTCCACGATCGAGTTGCACTTGACCTGGATCCGGGCCGGGCGGCCGGCCCGGTGGTGGCGGATCTCGGCCTCCACGAGGTCGACGAGCCCGGAGCGCACGGAGCGGGGCGCCACGAGCAGGCGCTGGAAGGTGGTCTTGGGCGCGTAGCCGGAGAGCTGGTTGAAGAGCCGGGAGACGTCCTCCCCGACCTCCGGGTCGCACGTGAGCAGCCCCAGGTCCTCGTAGAAGCGCGCGGTGGAGGGGTGGTAGTTGCCGGTGCCGATGTGCACGTACCGGCGCAGCCCGTGCTCCTCCTGGCGGACCACGAGGGAGAGCTTGCAGTGGGTCTTCAGCCCCACGATGCCGTAGACCACGTGCACCCCGGCCTGCTCGAGCTTGCGGGCCCAGGAGATGTTGGCCTGCTCGTCGAAGCGGGCCTTGATCTCCACGAGGGCGAGCACCTGCTTGCCGGCCTCGGCGGCGTCGATGAGCGCGTCCACGATGGGGGAGTCGCCCGAGGTCCGGTACAGGGTCTGCTTGATGGCCTGGACCTTCGGATCCGCGGCGGCCTGCTCCAGGAAGGCCTGGACGCTCGTGGCGAACGAGTCGTAGGGGTGGTGCAGCAGCACGTCCCGGGCCCGGGTCGCGGCGAAGACGTCCGCCGCCTTGGCGGTCTCCGCGGCGTTGAGGTAGCGGGAGGTGTGGGCCACGTGGCGGGCGTAGTGCAGCTCCGGGCGGTCGATGCCGGCGATGACCCCCAGCCCGCGCAGGTCCAGCGGGGCGGGCAGCCGGTAGATCTCGGACTCGTCGATGCCCAGCTCGGAGACGAGCAGCTCGAGCACCTCCGTGCTGATGCTGTCCGTGACCTCCAGGCGCACCGCGGGTCCGAAGCGGCGGCGCAGCAGCTCCTTCTCCAGGGCCTGCAGGAGGTTCTCGGCGTCGTCCTCCTCGACCTCCAGGTCCTCGTTGCGGGTCACGCGGAACACCTGGTGCTCCTCGACCTCCATCCCGGGGAACAGGTCGTCCAGGTGCTGGGCGATGACGTCCTCGAGCGGGATGAACCGGGCCTGGCCGTTCGGCAGGCGCGAGGCCCGGGACCCGTCCACCGACAGCAGCCGGGGCAGCTGGTCCGGGACCTTCACGCGGGCGAACAGCCGCTTGCCCGACTGCGGGTTGCGGACCATCACGGCCAGGTTGAGGCTCAGCCCGGAGATGTAGGGGAACGGGTGGGCCGGGTCCACGGCCAGCGGTGTGAGGATGGGGAACACCTGACGGTGGAAGTCCCCGGTGAGCCGCTCCCGCGTAGCGGCGTCCAGGTCCTCCCAGCCGACCAGGTGGATGTTCTGCCGGGTCAGTTCGGGCCGCACCAGGTCGTGGAAGGCCCGCGCGTGCCGCTCCTGGAGCTCGTGGGCGCGCGCGGCGATGGTGGCCATCTGCTCCGCGGGGGAGTGCCCGGAGGCGGCCGGCCGGGCGATGCCCGTGGCGATGCGCCGCTTGAGCCCGGCCACCCGGACCATGAAGAACTCGTCCAGGTTGGAGGCCACGATGGACAGGAAGTGCACCCGCTCCAGGAGGAAGAGGTCCGGGTCCTCCGCGAGCTCCAGGACCCGGGAGTTGAACGCCACCCAGCTGGCCTCGCGGTCCAGGAAGCGCTCGGGCCCGTGCCGGCCCTCCAGCACCTGCCGGGCCGCGGGCACGGGGTCGTCGATCCGGTCCCGGTCCCCGTGGCTCCGGGCGGAGTCGGGGAGCTCGTCGGGGCCCCCGAGGGGTGCGGTGCCGGGCCCGGCGGCCCCGGGGGCGCCCGGGGCCGGCGCGGACTGCGGGCTGTCCTGCTGGTGGGTGGTCATCACGGTCCTGTCTCGTCGTGCCCGCCCCGGCGGTCCGGGCGCGGGAGGATCGGGTGGCGGGTCAGCCGGGGAGGGTGCCGGCGTACATCACGTCGAGGTGCCAGGGCCGGAACCCCAGCGCCTCGTACAGCCGCATCGCGGCGGCGTTGTCCCCGTCCACGTAGAGCATGACCTCGTCGAGCCCCTGCCGGGCGAGGTGGTTGACGCCGGCGGCGGTCAGCGCCCGGCCCAGCCCCGTGCCCTGGTGCCCGGGGGCCACGCCCACGGCGTACACCTCGCCGAGGGGACCGCGCTCGGCGTCGGCGGCGTGCACCTTGGTCCAGTGGAAGCCGGCCACGGTCCCGGGCTCGTCCTCCCGGACGGCGAGCAGGAAGCCGGCGGCGTCGAACCACGGCTCGGCCTCCCGCTGCCGGAGGTCGTCGAGGGTCATCCTGCCCTGCTCCGGGTGCTCGGCGAAGGCGGCCGCGTTGACCCGCAGCCACTCCTGCTCGTCGCGGCCGGGCTCGAACGCCCGCAGGCGGAAGCCCTCGGGCATCGCCTCCGGGAGGGGCAGGTCCGCCGCGTCGCGCAGCGGGCGCAGCAGCCGGTGCAGGTCCCGCACGGGAGCCAGCCCGTGCCGGGCGGCGAGCGCGGCGGCGGCGGGATGCCCGCCGTGCGCCCAGGCGCGCACCGTGCCGGTGGTCCCGGCGGCCACGGCGCCGGCCAGCGCCGCGCCGATCCCGGCGCCGCGGTGGGCGGGGCCGACCACGAGCTCCACGAGGTGGGCGCCGTCGGGCTCGGGCACGCGCACGGCGGCGCCGAGGAGCTCCCCCTCGCGCGAGCGCGCCAGGACGGCGCGGACCCGGCCGTCGCGCGCCGAGCGCAGGTCCACCAGGGTCTGGTCGGAGAACGGCGGGTCGCCGTCCGCGGCGGCGGCACGGGACGCGAGCGCCGCGATCTCCTCGGCCGGCGGGACGTCCGGGCGCTCGAGGTGGTACGGCACGGAACGGGACATGGGGACCTCCTGCGGAACGGGGTGGGGCGCGCGGACCGGGTCGGGAGGTGCTCAGCCCTCCCGGGCCCGCGTCGTGGCGAAGCTGTAGCCCACGTTACGCACCGTGGTGATCAGGTGCTCGTGGTCGGCGCCCAGCTTGGCGCGCAGGCGCCGCACGTGCACGTCCACGGTGCGGGTGCCGCCGTAGTAGTCGTAGCCCCAGACCTCGCTGAGCAGCTGGGCGCGGGTGAAGACCCGCCCCGAGTGCTGGGCCAGGTACTTCAGCAGCTCGAACTCCTTGTAGGTCAGGTTCAGGGGCTGGCCGTTGACGTGCGCGGAGTACGCGGCGTCGTCGATGACCACGGAGCCCGCGCGGATGCGGGTGTCGTCCTCGGGGACCTCGGCCGTGCGGGAGGAGGCCAGGCGCAGCCGGGCCTCGACCTCCGCGGGGCCGGCGGTGTCGAGCACGACGTCGTCGACCATCCAGTTCGCGGCCACGGCCGCCATCCCGCCCTCGGTGAGGACCATCAGCAGCGGCGCCGCCAGGCCCTTGGCCGTGAGCAGCTGCGCGAGGTTGCGCGCGGTGATCAGGTCGGTGCGCCCGTCCAGCAGGACCACGTCCGGGGACCGGCCGTCGAGGCTGCCGGACACGGTCCGCGTCGGGGCGACCGAGACCTTGTGGTTGAGCAGGTCGAGGGCCGGGAGCACCGATGCCGAAGGTCCGTCCGCGTCGGTCAGCATCAGGATCTGGAACACTCGTGCTTCTCCACTCTGGCGTACGGACTGAGCTGTCAGTATAGGTCCGGGCGGGCGACCGGCTCCGCGACCCCGCCGGCCCGGAGCGTCCCGCGGCCCGTGCCCGCCCGGCCCCGCGCCCTGTTTCCGGTCCCGGCGCTCCGCCCGCACCCCGCGGCGAGCCGCTATCGTTGCTCGTGTCCGCCCGGGCGCAGGTCCCGACCCCCGACAGTGCAGGAACCCGATCACCATGAGATACGCCATGATCGCCGCGTGCAGCGTGGCCGGGCTGGTGGCGGCCCTCGTGGCGGTCGCGGTCGCCGGGCCCGCGCCGCTGCTGCTGGCGCTGGGCATGTCCGTGGTCATCGGCTTCGGCTGGCCGGCGGCCACCGGCATCGCGGCGAGGCACCGCCACAACGTGATCATGACCGCCGCCGGCGTCGTCGCGGCCCTGCTCGTGCAGTTCCTGCCCGGCCAGCAGCTCGTGTGGCTGCCCGCCGTCGTCGGCGTGGCCCTCATGACGGTGTTCGCGGCGGAGCTGGTGCGCGGCGAGGGCGCCGAGCACCGGCTCGAGTCCGCGATCGCCTCCACGGCGGGCGTGCTGGCGGCGGTCAGCTCCTCCGGCTGGATCGCCCTGGCCGGCGACTACCGGGCCACGGGCCCGGACCCCGCACTGCTCGTGGTGGTCGGCGCCGTCCTGGCCGCGCTGGTGGCCCTCGTGGGCGGACGCGTCATCGCAGCGGCCCCGAAGAGCTCGCCCAAGCGGGGCGTCGTGGCCCTCGGCGTGACCCCCGTGGCGTTCCTCGGGGTGGGGGCCGTGTTCACTGCCCGGCTGGTGAGCACCGTGGTAGTTTAGGGCCATGCTTGCACTCGAAATCTTCTACCTCGCCCTGCTCGGCATCTCGGGCCTGTTCATCGCCGGGATCTCCCTGAAGGTGGTCCTCGGACTGTTCAAGGGACAGCACTAGTCCCGTGCCGATCGAGATCCCCTCGGATCTGCTGCCCGAGCTCGTCCCCTTCGCCTGGCTGCTGGGCACCTGGGAGGGCGACGGCTTCATGGGCTATGGCGAGGTCGAGCAGCGGCCGTTCCGGCAGCGCGTGACCTTCGAGCAGAACGGGCTGCCGTTCCTCGACTACCGGGCGCAGACCACGCTCCTCGACGACGAGGGGCAGTCGATGCGCCCGGCCACCGTGGAACAGGGATTCTGGCAGCTCGACCGCACCCTCGAGGACGGCGACGTGGGCCCCGGGATGCTCCCGCCGGACCTCGTGCCCGTGCTCCAGGGCGCCGAGGACGTGGAGCGGATGCGCAACGCGGACGGCGGCTTCGACGTCCTCGTGACCCTGACCCACCCCGGCGGCGTCGCCGAGCTCTACGCCGGGCAGATCAAGGGCCCGCGGATCGATCTCGCCACCGACGCCGTGATCCGCGCCCGCGGGGCCAAGGAGTACAGCTCCTCGACCCGCATGTACGGACTGGTCCACGGCGACCTGTTCTGGGCCTGGGACATGGCAGCCTTCGGCGAGCCCCTGACCACCCACGCCTCCGCGCAGCTGCGGAAGATCGGCTGAGTTCCGTGACCGAGCACCGTTCCCCCCTGCTCCACCGGCCGGGCGCCGTCGAGGCCGAGGGCCTGGACCGCAGGGTGGCCGCCCACTACGGCGACCCGCTGCGCGAGCAGCGCTCCCTCGTGCGCACCCCCGGCACCGTGGTGGACCTCTCCCACAAGGGCGTCGTGACCGTCACCGGGCCCGACCGGCTCAGCTGGCTCACCACCCTCTCCTCCCAGGTGCTCACCGGGCTCGAGCCCGGGCGCAGCACCGAGACACTCTTCCTGTCCGTGCAGGGGCGGATCGAGCACGCCCCCCACGTGGTGGACGACGGCACCAGCACCTGGCTGATCACCGAGGCCGACGAGACCGCACCCCTGGTGGCGTGGCTCGAGGGCATGCGCTTCGCGCTGCGCGTCGAGATCGAGGACCGCACCGGGCAGTGGGCCGTGCTCGGCGCCACGGGTCCCGTGCCCGGCCTGCCCGCCACGGTCGTGTGGCGGGACCCCTGGCCCCACGTCGCCCCCGGCGGGTGGAGCTACGCCGTCCTCGACGGGCCCCACCCCGGCGAGGAGCGCACCTGGTGGGAGCACCTCGTGCCCCGCGACGAGCTCGACGCCCTGACCCTCGACCTCCCGCTCGCCGGCGCCTGGGCCGGCGAGGCGCTGCGGATCGCCGCGTGGCGCCCCCGCCTGGGCGCCGAGACGGACGAGCGGACGATCCCGCACGAGCTCGACCTCCTGCGCACCGCCGTGCACCTGGCCAAGGGCTGCTACAAGGGCCAGGAGACCGTCGCACGGGTGCACAACCTCGGGCACCCGCCCCGCCGGCTGGTGCTGCTCGACCTCGACGGGTCGGAGCACACGCTGCCCGCCGCCGGGGCCGAGGTGGTCGCGGGGGAGCGCACGGTGGGGCGCGTCACCTCCGTGCAGCTCCACCACGAGCAGGGCCCCATCGCGCTGGCCGTGCTCAAGCGCACCGTCGACCCCGCCGCCGAACTCGTCGTCACCGACGGCGAGCAGCGGTGGGCCGCGGCGCAGCAGGTCGTCGTGCCGCCGGACGCCGGGCAGGTGGTCGGCCGGCAGACGGGCTTCCTCCGCGGCCCCCGCCCCTGACCTCGCCGGACCAGGGGTGCGCCCCGGAACGCCGCCGGACCCCGGCGGCGCACGCCCCGGCCTCGGCGTTCCCCGGGACTCCCGTCACCGGACGTCCGCCCCGGGTCCGGAGCGGCGCAGGACCGTGCCCCGGGCGGCGCGGACCCGCAGGCCTGGCCGCCCGGGCCGCCGCCCGCCTCAGCGGCCGAAGAGGACGCGGGCCTCGTCCCAGCGGTCCTGGGGAACGGTCTTGAGCCCCTCGAGGGCCTCGGCGAAGTCGACGCGGACCATGTCGGTGCCGCGGATGGCGACCATCCGTCCCCACTGCTTCTCGTGCACGAGGTCGACCACGGACATCCCGAAGCGGGTGGCGAGCACGCGGTCGAAGCCCGTGGGGGCGCCCCCGCGCTGGATGTGCCCGAGCGTGGTGTTGCGGGTCTCGATGCCGGTGAGGCGCTCGATCTCCTGCGTGACGTACTCCCCGATCCCGCCCAGGCGCGGACGGCCGTCGGCCTCGGTGCCCTTCCCGGCGAGCACGTCCTCCCGGTCCTCGGGGATGAACCCCTCCGCGACGACCACCAGCGGGGAGCGGCCGCGGTCGTAGACCTCCTGCACCCACGCGCAGACCTGGTCCATGGAGACCTTCTGCTCCGGGATCAGCACCGCGTGCGCGCCGGCGGACATGCCCGAGTGCAGCGCGATCCACCCGACGTGGCGGCCCATGACCTCGGCGACCATGCACCGGTGGTGGGACTCCCCGGTGGTGCGCAGCCGGTCCATGGCGTCGGTGGCGATGGACACGGCCGTGTCGAAGCCAAAGGTGTAGTCGGTGGCCTGCAGGTCGTTGTCGATGGTCTTGGGCACGCCCACCACGGGCAGCCCGGCGTCGGCCAGGCGCTTGGCGCCGGCCAGGGTGCCCTCCCCGCCGATGGCCACGATCGCGTCCACCGCGTGGCGCTCGAGCATCACCCCGATGTTCTCCGGCCCGCCCCCGGACCCGGAGTAGGGGTTCGTGCGGGAGGTGCCGAGGATGGTCCCTCCCTCCCGGGCGAGGCCGCGGACCCGGGTGCGGGGCAGGTCCATGATGTCGCCCTCGAGCACCCCGCGCCAGCCGTCGCGGAAGCCCACGAACTCGTGGCCGTAGGTCTTGATCCCGTGCAGCACGGCGCCGCGGATCACCGCGTTGAGTCCGGGGCAGTCCCCGCCGCTGGTCAGCAGTCCGATCTTCATCCGTACAGTCTCCTCCGGGTGGGCGGGGCGTGCGTGGCGGCCGGACGTGCGCCGGCACGCCCAGTCTAGTGAGTCCGGGCCCGGGCGGCAGGGCCGGGCCCGGCCGTGTTGGCCCCCGGCGCCGCCCGCCGGCCCGCGGCCTAGACTGCCGGGGAGGGGGCCCCGACGGGCCCGGAAGGAGGGGTGGCGTTGAACACGGACAAGGAACCGGCCCGGGAGAACCTGCGGGAGTTCATCGACAAGCTGGTCGACCAGGGGTACACGGTGCGGGACGGGCAGTCCCCGGACCCGGACCTCATCGATCCCGGGGGATCGGCCGTGGAGACCTGGCGGGAGGACTACCCGTACGACGAGCGGCTGTCGCGGGAGGAGTACGAGCTCGAGAAGTACCAGCTGCAGATCGAGCTGCTGAAGTTCCAGTACTGGGGGCAGGACCACGACCTCCAGCACGTCATCGTGTTCGAGGGCCGGGACGCCGCCGGCAAGGGCGGGACGATCAAGCGGTTCACCGAGCACCTGAACCCGCGCGCCGCCCGGGTCGTGGCCCTGACGAAGCCCTCGGACCGGGAGCGGGGCCAGTGGTACTTCCAGCGCTACATCCAGCACCTGCCCACGGCGGGGGAGATCGTGATGTTCGACCGCTCCTGGTACAACCGCGCCAACGTCGAGCGCGTCATGGGCTTCTGCACGGACCCGCAGTACGAACAGTTCATGGCCCAGGCGCCCGTCTTCGAGAAGATGCTCGTGGACTCCGGCATCCACCTCACCAAGTTCTGGTTCTCCGTGACCCAGCACGAGCAGCGCACCCGGTTCGCGATCCGCCAGATCGACCCCGTGCGCCGGTGGAAGCTCTCGCCCATGGACCTGGCGTCCCTGGACCGGTGGGAGGACTACACCGAGGCGAAGGAGGAGATGTTCCTGCGCACGGACACCGACCACGCCCCGTGGATCACGGTGAAGTCCAACGACAAGAAGCGCGCCCGGCTCAACGCGATGCGCTTCTTCCTGGACCAGTTCGACTACGAGGACAAGGATCCGGACGTGGTCTATCCCCCCGACCCGCTGATCGTGCGCCGCGGCCTGGAGGCCGTCGGCGACTGAGGCGCGGCCCGGGGGCACGGGACGACGACGGCGCCGCCGGTCCCCTTCCGGGGGCGGGCGGCGCCGGTGCGCGGCGGTCGCGGCTCAGCGGCCGGGGCGGTCCACCAGGACGGTGTTGGCGGCGGCGTTGACGGCGGTCACGGCCAGGACCGACGGCCAAGCCCCGATCCGCCGGGCCAGCGGGTGGGAGAGCCCGAAGCCCAGGACGTAGAGCGCGCCGAGCGCCGCCGTGGTGCCCGGCCCGCCGCGGTGCCACCACGTGTGGGCGGCCGCCGCCCCGGCTGCGGCCAGCACCGCCCCGCCCAGGGGGCGGACGCCGGTCGCCCGGGCGGTGGCGTACCCGCCGATCAGCCCGGCGCTCACGAGCGCCGCCGCGGGCACCTGCTCCGCCGCGGCCACGGCGGTGTCCCGGGCGTCCGTTGCGGCGCTCACGCGGCGCCGCCCAGGTACTCCTGGAGCCGGCGCAGGCCCTCCGCGAGGTCGTCGTCGCCGAGGGCGTAGGACAGGCGCAGGAAGCCGGAGGGGCCGAACGCCTCGCCGGGCACCACGGCCACCTCCGCCTGCTCCAGGATCAGCTCGGCCAGCTCGGCGGAGGTCTGCGGCGTCGCGTCGCCGAAGCGCCGGCCGAGCAGGCCCCGCACGTCCGCGTAGGCGTAGAACGCGCCGGTCGGGGTGGGGCACTGCACGCCGTCGATGGCGTTGAGGGCCTCGACCATGACCCGGCGGCGGCGGTCGAAGGCCTCCCGCATCCGGTGGGCCTCGTCGAGCGGGCCGGACACGGCCGCCAGCGCCGCCCGCTGGGCCACGTTGTTGACGTTGGAGGTCAGGTGGGACTGCAGGTTCGTGGCCGCCTTGATGACGTCGGGTGCCCCGATCATCCAGCCCACCCGCCAGCCGGTCATCGCGTACGTCTTGGCCACGCCGTTGAGGATGACCACGTTCTCGCCCAGCTCCGGCACGGCGGCGGCGATCGAGGTGAACGGCACGCCGTCGTAGGTGAGGTGCTGGTAGATCTCGTCGGTCAGCACGAAGATCCCCTTCTCCGCCGCCCAGCGGCCCACGGCCGCGGTCTCCTCGGGGGAGTAGACGGCGCCCGTGGGGTTCGACGGCGAGCAGAACAGCAGGGCCTTGGTGCGCTCGGTCCACGCCGCCTCGAGCAGCTCGGGGGTGACCTTGTAGCCGAGCTCCGGCCCGGCGAAGACCTCGACCGGGTTGCCCCCGGCGAGCTTGATGGCCTCGGGGTAGGTGGTCCAGTACGGGGCGGGCAGCAGGACGTCGTCGCCCTCGTCCACGACCGTCGCGAAGGCCTGGAACACGGCCTGCTTGCCGCCGTTGGTGATGAGCACCTGGGAGGGCTCCACCGCGTAGCCGTCGTCCCGGGCGGTCTGCTCGGCCACCGCCTTGCGCAGCTCGGGCAGGCCCGCGGCCGGCGTGTACCGGAAGTTCGCCGGGTCCTGCAGGGCGGCCGCGGCGGCGTCCACGATGTACTGGGGGGTCGGGAAGTCGGGCTCCCCGGCGCCGAAGCCGATCACGGGCCGGCCGGCGGCCTTGAGGGCCTTCGCCTTCGCGTCCACGGCGAGCGTCGCGGACTCTGCGATGGCGCCGACGCGCCGGGAGATGCGGGACGTGGTCATGACCGGGGGCCTCCTGGAGGGGAACGGGCGGTCTCCGCCGGGTGCGGGGACGGCGGTGCGGACGCCCCCATGCTACTCGGGCGTCCGCACAGCGGGCCCGGCGCCCCGGCGGCCGCGCCCGCCCGGATTGCACCCCGCGGCCCGGGTCGCCTAGGATGGTCGACTGGTGTCATCGGCGCCTGCTCGGCCGCGCCGTCACGGCGGGACCGGATGGTAGAGTCGGTGACCGGGTCCGAGCGATCGAGACCGGCGTCCCCACGCCGGCCGAGGCCGCGAGGCACGTAGGGCAGTGGCGCAATTGGTAGCGCAGCGGTCTCCAAAACCGCAGGTTGCAGGTTCGAGTCCTGTCTGCCCTGCTCCAGTCCGGGGTGGTCCCCGGCACCCCCACGGGAGTGCCGGGAGCCGCCGCGGCGACGGCGGGCCGGCAGCACTGCGCGGCACGCACGAGTCCACACAGGGAGAGCCGATGTCGCAGACCACCGCCGGCCGCGCGTCGGGCCAGCCCCCGGAGCAGGGCGCGGAGAGCCCCCGCGGCGTCTTCGGGCGCCTGTTCCTGTTCCTGCGCCAGGTCGTCGGCGAGCTCCGGAAGGTGGTCACCCCCACCCGGCGCGAACTGGTCAACTACGTCCTGGTCGTCCTCGTGTTCGTCGCGTTCATGATGGTGCTCATCTCGGTCCTGGACCTGGCGTTCGGCCAGGCCGCCCTGTGGATCTTCGGGCAGGGGGACGCCGCCGGCTGATCCGGGCGGCGCACGGACCGGCGCGGCCGGCCACCGTGACCCAGCAGAGCACGACATCCACGAAAGAACTTTGAGGGAGATCCAGTGACCGAGCACGAGCTCGAAAACGGCACCGAGGCACCGGCCGAGGTCGACCAGCAGGCTCCGGAGCTGCCGGAGGCCGAGGCCTCCGTGCAGGAGGACGACTTCGCGGCCGCCCACGACCCGGAGCACGCCCCGGCGGCCCCGGTCGCCGACGAGGCTCCCGCCGCGCCCGCCGCCGACGAGGAGGCCCCTGCCGACGAGGCTCCCGCCGACGAGGAGGCCCCTGCCGACGAGGCTCCCGCCGACGGAGAGGCCCCGCTCGAGGCGGAGGCCCCGACCGACGAGGAGGCCCCCGCGGCTGAGGACGAGGCGCCTGCCGTGGACCCCGTCGAGGAGTTCAAGTCGAAGCTGCGCCGCCAGGAGGGTGACTGGTACGTCATCCACACCTACGCCGGCTACGAGAACCGTGTGAAGACGAACCTCGAGACCCGCATCCAGTCCCTCAACATGGAGGACGACATCTTCCAGATCGAGGTGCCGATGGAGGAGGTCGTCGAGATCAAGAACGCCCAGCGCAAGGTCGTGCGCCGGGTGCGGATCCCGGGCTACGTGCTGGTGCGCATGAACCTCACCGACGCCTCCTGGGGCGCGGTCCGCCACACCCCGGGCGTCACCGGCTTCGTCGGCCAGGACGCCTACAACCCGGTGCCGCTGCGCCTCGACGAGGTCTTCGAGATGCTCAACCCGGTCTTCGAGGCGCCGCAGGGCGCGGGGGCCGAGTCCTCCGCCCAACCCAGCGCGCAGCCGCAGATCGACGTCGACTTCGAGGTCGGCGAGTCCGTCATCGTCAAGGAGGGCCCGTTCGAGACCCTCCCCGCCACGATCTCCGAGATCAAGGTGGAGTCCCAGCAGCTGGTCGTCCTCGTGTCGATCTTCGAGCGCGAGACCCCCGTCACCCTCGGCTTCAACCAGGTCTCCAAGATCTGAGCCCCGCGGGCCGCTCCGGCCCGCCCCAGTTCCCGGCCCCGCGGTGCATGCTTCGCCGCCGGGCCGCCCGGCCGCCGCGCCACGGCGGCCACCCGCCGTCGTACGCTCCTGTGCGCCGGTACGTCCAGCAGAAGAAGGACCAGCACATGGCTCCCAAGAAGAAGAAGGTCTCCGGCCTGATCAAGCTGCAGATCCAGGCAGGCGCCGCCAACCCGGCTCCTCCCGTGGGTCCGGCCCTCGGTCAGCACGGCGTCAACATCATGGAATTCTGCAAGGCCTACAACGCGGCCACGGAGTCCCAGCGCGGCAACATCGTGCCCGTGGAGATCACGGTCTACGAGGACCGCTCGTTCACGTTCGTCACGAAGACCCCGCCCGCCGCGCAGCTGATCAAGAAGGCCGCCGGCGTCGCCAAGGGCTCGGGTGTCCCGCACACCCAGAAGGTCGGCAAGCTCAGCATGGACCAGGTCCGTGAGATCGCCGAGACCAAGAAGGAAGACCTCAACGCCAACGACATCGACGCCGCCGCGAAGATCATCGCCGGCACCGCCCGCTCCATGGGCATCGAGGTCGAGTGACCAGCCTCGGCTGATCACCACCCACCGTTATTGACGTGGCAGGGCCGAGCGCGGCCCGCAGACCACAACTGCACAAGGAGAAGAAGCAGATGGCAAAGCGCAGCAAGGCATACCAGGCGGCCGCCGCCAAGATCGACGCGGGCACGCTGTACGCCCCGGCCGAGGCCGTGGCCCTGGCCAAGGAGCTCGACACCGCGAAGACCGACTCCACCGTGGAGGTCGTCCTCCGCCTCGGTGTCGACCCCCGCAAGGCCGACCAGATGGTCCGCGGCACCGTGAACCTCCCCAACGGCACCGGCAAGACCGCCCGCGTCGTCGTCTTCGCGACCGGCGACAAGGCCGCCGCCGCGGAGGAGGCCGGAGCGGACTACGTCGGCTCCGACGACCTGATCGCCCGCATCCAGGGCGGCTGGACCGACTTCGACGCCGCCGTGGCCACCCCGGACATGATGGGCAAGGTCGGCCGGCTGGGCAAGGTCCTCGGCCCCCGCAACCTGATGCCGAACCCCAAGACCGGCACCGTCACCATGGACGTGACCAAGGCCGTGAACGACATCAAGGGCGGCAAGATCGACTTCCGCGTCGACAAGCACTCGAACCTGCACTTCATCGTGGGCAAGACGTCCTTCGAGCTCGAGAAGCTGGCGGAGAACTACGGCGCCGCCCTCGAGGAGATCCTGCGCCTGAAGCCCTCCGCGTCGAAGGGCCGCTACATCACGAAGGCGACCGTCTCGACCACGTTCGGGCCGGGCATCCCGGTCGACCCGAACGCCACCGAGGTCGTCGTCGGCGCCTGACGCCGTGCACCGGAGCCCGCGGGGCTCCGACGGGTGGGGGCCCGGCCGATACGGCCGGGCCCCTTCCCGTCCGACGGGACCACCCCTCCCACGACCCAGCAGCCGGCGGGCGTCCGCCGGCGCCCACGGAACGGAGACCCCCCACGTGAGCGAGCACCCCCCAGTGCGCATCGAGCAGATGCGCATCCCCGACGAGTTCGACGACGCCGCGCAGGAGCTGCTGGGGCGCGTCGCGGAGCTCGTGCGCCGGTCCCGGCAGCACGTGTGGGGGATCTCGGACCTCACCGGTGACGCCCAGGAGCTCTACCGGGACCTGCTGGACCCCTTCGAGCGCGTGGTCGTCCTGCTGGCGTGGGCCGGGGACCGGCTCGCGGGTCGGGCCGAGGTGCGGATGCCCCTGGTCACGCTCACCGACTCCGCCCACATCACCGTCGACGTGGACCCCGACGTCACCTCGCAGGGCACCGGCAGCGAGCTGCTGTCCGCCGCCGAGCAGCTCGCCGTGGGGGAGTCCCGCCGGCACCTGCGGATCCAGACCGAGCACCCCGGGCCCGAGGAGATCCAGGGCGACGGCAGCGTCACCGGGGTCTTCCCGCTGGTCACGCCCGGGATGGTCGAGTGGGTGGACGCCGCCGACGGCTCGGGCCGGCTGCCCGTGTCCAACCGGCAGACCCGCTTCGCCCTCAGCGCCGGCTACCGGCTCGAGTCGGTCAGCGACTTCGGAGTGCTGGACGTCCCCCTGCCGCCCGAGCGCGTCGCAGCCCTGCTGGACGAGGTCGCGGCCTCGCCGGCGCAGGAGCCGTACCGGATCCACGTCTGGAGCGGCCCGGCCCCCGAGGACCGGCTCGACGAGCTCGCCACCCTGCACTCGCGCATGGCGACCGACTCGTTCCTGGCCCCCGTGGCCGCCGCCGAGCCCGAGCCCTGGGACGCCGAGCGCGTGCGGCGGACCGAGCAGCTGCGCGCCGAGGCGGGCAACCTCTCGCTCGTGGCCGTCGCCGAGCACGAGTCCACCGGACGCCTCGTCGGGATGACCGAGATCGTCCTGGCGGGGGAGGAGCCGCCGATCGGGATGCAGGACGAGACCGTGGTCCTGCGCGAGCACCGCCGCCGGTGGCTCGCCACCCGGCTGAAGCTGGCCAACCTGCAGCAGCTCGAGCGGCTGGCCCCGAGCGTGCGCACCGTCTACTCCTGGAGCCACAGCGGCGACGACCGGATGAGCCGCGTCAACGCCCGGCTGGGCTTCCGCGTGGCAGGGCGCAGCGGCGTGTGGGCCCGCGACTTCCCCTCCGCCTGAGCCGGGTCCGGGGCAGCCGCGGAGCCGATTTGGCCGCGGCGGGGGCCTCCGGTAGCCTGGGAGACACCAAAGACCGCCGGTCGTGGTCCCCCTGCCCCGTGCGCCCCGTTTCGGAGTGCGCAGTGCGGGAGGACAGCCGTAAGAGTTCCCCCAGGAACCGCCAGCGCAGGTGAACCAGCACAGCGAGCACGTCCCGTCCTGCACGGGGTGCGACGCCGAGCCCCGGGCATCTGCGCGGGGCTTTTTCTGTGTCCGGGCCCTTGCGGCAGCGACCGGCATCGAAGACCGGAAGGAGTACCATGGCGAACCCGGAAAAGGCAGCCGCGGTCGCCGAGTTGAAGGAACTGTTCTCCAACTCGGACGCCGCTGTCCTGACTGAGTACCGCGGCCTCACCGTGGCCCAGCTCAAGGAGCTGCGCCGCTCGCTCGGTGAGAACGCCGAATACGCCGTGGTGAAGAACACGCTGACCGCGATCGCGGCCAAGGAGCTGGGGATCGACGCGTTCGACGGCCAGCTCGCCGGCCCGAGCGCGATCGCCTTCATCTCGGGGGACCCCGTCGAGGCCGCCAAGAGCCTGCGTGACTTCGCCAAGGCGAACCCGCAGCTCGTCGTCAAGGGCGGTTACCTCGAGGGCAAGGCCCTGAGCGACGCGGAGATCAAGCAGCTCGCGGACCTCGAGTCCCGCGAGGTGCTGCTGGCCAAGGTGGCCGGTGCCGCGCAGGCGTCCCTGTCCCAGGCCGCGGCGCTGTTCCAGGCGCCGCTGTCGAAGACCGTCCGCACGGCCGAGGCGCTGCGCGCCAAGGTCGAGGAGCAGGACGCCTGACCAGCATCCCCGCCGCGAGGCACATTCTCACCACGGAACCAGACCGTCCCGCGCCGACGAACCCGGCCGGGGCACACCATCGAAAAGGAGCCACAACCATGGCCAAGCTCACCACCGCTGAACTGATCGACGCGTTCAAGGAGCTCTCCCTCATCGAGCTCTCCGAGTTCGTGAAGGCCTTCGAGGAGACCTTCGACGTCACCGCCGCCGCCCCCGTGGCCGTCGCCGGTGCCGCCGCTCCGGCCGCCGCCGCCGAGGAGGCCGAGGAGCAGACCGAGTTCGACGTCGTCCTCGAGGCCGCCGGCGAGAAGAAGATCCAGGTCATCAAGGAGGTCCGCGCGCTGACCTCCCTCGGCCTCAAGGAGGCCAAGGACCTCGTGGACTCGGCCCCCAAGGCCGTCCTCGAGGGCGCCACCAAGGAGGCCGCGGACAAGGCCAAGGAGGCCCTCGAGGGCGCCGGCGCCACCGTCACCCTCAAGTAGGACCCCGGACGCGTCCCTTCACGGACGCTCCTGCGAGGCCCCGGACGCACAGCGTCCGGGGCCTCGTGCCGTGCCGGGCCCGGACGGTCTGTGGGAGACTGGGGGGCACGACCACATCGGCCGCCCACGCGCAGCGGGAGAGTCCGGGCGGGGGAGGGCGGACGGGCCCCACCGGGCCTCGGACCACGAGGAGCTCACCTTGTCCTTCCTGCCACGCCACCTCGGCCCGGACGCCGCCGAGACCGCGATCATGCTCGAGACCGTCGGCGCGGCCGACCTCGACGAGCTCGTCGCCCGCGCCGTCCCCGCGACCATCGCCTCCTCCGAGCCGCTGGGCCTGCCCGCCCCGATGTCCGAGCATGAGGCCCTGACGGCCCTGCGCCGGGTCGCGGCGAAGAACCGGGTGATGACGCAGATGATCGGGCAGGGCTACGCGGACACCGTCACCCCGCCCGCGCTGCGCCGCAACATCCTCGAGAACCCCGCCTGGTACACCTCCTACACCCCCTACCAGCCCGAGATCTCGCAGGGCCGCCTCGAGGCCCTGCTCACGTTCCAGAACGCCGTCATGGACCTCACCGGCCTGGACCTGGCGAACGCCTCCCTCCTGGACGAGGCCACCGCGGTGGCCGAGGCCGTGCTCATGATGCGCCGGGCCAACCGGAAGGCCACGAGCCGGCGCGTCGTCGTCGACGCCCGGACGCTCCCGCAGACCCTCGCCGTGCTGCGCGGGCGCTGCCGGGCCGTGGGCATCGAGCTGGTCGTCGCCGACCTCGCCGAGGGGCTGCCCGAGGGCGAGCTCTTCGGGGTGGTCCTGACCCAGGTGGGCGTCGACGGCGAGGTCGTCCCCCTCGCCGAGCGCGCCGAGGAGGCGCACGCGCGGGGGGCGCTCGTGGCCGTGGCCACCGACCTGCTGGCCCTGACCCTGCTGCGCTCCCCGGGGGAGCAGGGCGCGGACATCGCCGTGGGCTCCGCCCAGCGCTTCGGGGTGCCCCTGTTCTTCGGCGGACCCCACGCCGCGTTCCTCGCCTGCCGCAAGGGCCTCGAGCGGAACCTGCCCGGCCGCCTGGTGGGCGTCTCCACCGACTCCTCCGGCCGGCCCGCCTACCGGCTGGCCCTGCAGACCCGCGAGCAGCACATCCGCCGCGAGAAGGCCACCTCGAACATCTGCACCGCCCAGGCGCTGCTGGCCATCGTGGCCGGCGCCTACGCCGCCTACCACGGCGCGGACGGGCTCCGCGCCATCGCCGAGCGCGTGCACGGGCTGGCCGCCCGCCTGGCCGCCGGGCTCGCCGCGGCGGGCGTGCGCGTGGTCCACGACCGGTTCTTCGACACCGTGCTCGCCGAGGTCCCCGGCCGCGCCGACGCCGTCGTGGCCGCCGCCGCGGAGCGCGGGATCAACGTCCGCCGGGCCGGCGCGGACCACGTCTCCGTGTCGGTGGGGGAGCCCCACGACGAGCGCGACGTCGACGCCGTGCTCGCGGCCTTCGGCGCCGCGGCCACGGACGACGCGGGCGGGGCCTGGGACCTGCCCGCCGAGCTGCTGCGCACCGACTCCTACCTGACCCACCCCGTGTTCACGCTGCACCGCTCCGAGACCGCGATGATGCGCTGGCTGCGCTCCCTCGCGGACAAGGACCTGGCCCTCGACCGGACCATGATCCCGCTCGGCTCCTGCACCATGAAGCTCAACGCCGCCGCGGAGATGGAGCCCATCAGCTGGCCCGAGTTCGCCTCGATCCACCCGCTCGCCCCCGAGGACCAGACCCTCGGCTGGCGCGAGCTCATCGCCCAGCTCGAGTCCTGGCTCACGGAGATCACCGGCTACGCCGCGGTCTCCGTCCAGCCCAACGCCGGCTCCCAGGGCGAGCTCGCCGGGCTCCTCGCGATCCGCCGCTACCACCTCTCCCGGGGCGACCGGCAGCGCACCACCGTCCTCATCCCGTCCTCGGCCCACGGCACCAACGCCGCCTCCGCGGTGCTCGCGGACCTCAAGGTGGTGGTCGTGGCCACCGCCGGGGACGGCTCCGTGGACCTCGAGGACCTCGCCGCGAAGATCGGGAGCGCGGGGGAGGAGCTCGCGGGCATCATGGTCACCTACCCCTCGACGCACGGCGTGTTCGAGGAGCAGATCACGGCCGTGTGCGAGGCCGTGCACGCGGCGGGGGGCCAGGTCTACGTGGACGGCGCCAACCTCAACGCCCTCATGGGCCTCGCCCGGCCGGGCCGCTTCGGCGGGGACGTCTCCCACCTGAACCTGCACAAGACCTTCTGCATCCCGCACGGCGGCGGGGGACCCGGCGTGGGGCCCGTGGCCGTGGCGGAGCACCTCGTGCCGTTCCTGCCCGGGGACCCCGCGGCCCCGGACGGCGGGGAGGACTCCTTCCCCGTGTCCCAGGCCCGCCACGGGTCGGCCGGGGTGCTGCCGATCTCCTGGATGTACATCGCCATGACCGGCGCGGAGGGGCTCGCCGCGTCGTCGCGCACCGCGATCCTCAGCGCGAACTACGTCTCCGCCCGGCTGGCCGACGTCTTCCCGACCCTCTACACGGGACCCGGCGGGTTCGTGGCGCACGAGTGCATCCTCGACCTGCGCGCGCTCACCAAGGCCTCCGGGGTGACCGCGGAGGACGTCTGCAAGCGGCTCGTGGACTACGGCTTCCACGCCCCCACCCTCGCGTTCCCGGTGGCGGGCACGCTCATGGTGGAGCCCACGGAGTCCGAGAACCTCGCGGAGCTCGACCGGTTCGTGGCCGCGATGCGCGCGATCCACGCGGAGATGACCGCCGTGGCCGACGGCGAGGTCGCGCTCGAGGACTCGGTCCTGCGCCACGCGCCGCACACCGCGGAGGTGCTCACGGCCGACGAGTGGGACCGGGCCTACCCCCGGTCCCGGGCCGCCTACCCGCTGCCCGAGCTGCGCCGGGCCAAGTACTGGCCGCCCGTGGGCCGGGTGGAGAACGCCGCCGGGGACCGCAACCTCGTCTGCAGCTGCCCGCCGGTCGAGGCGTTCGCGGCCGCGGGCTGACCCGCCGGGCCCGGCGCCCTGGGGGCAGTGAGACCCGGAGCACGAAAATCTCCCATCCTACGACCGGTGGACGCCCGCGTCCACCGGTCGTGTGGACAGGGCCGCACTTCGCGTCTATGCTGGATCTTTGCGTTGTCCCTCATTCTGCGTGCCTTCATATAGCGGTGGGCGCCCCCGGGGAGCGAACCAGCATCTCGTGTCCGCTGGCCCTCGCCCACCCGTATCCCCGATTCGGGAACTGCGCGATTCAACTGCAGGTCTGTGGAAGGAATCCATCTTGGTCGCCTCGAGCACCGATTCGAACGTAACCGCTAACCGACCGGCCGACGGGAACATCCCGCGCCGCATCTCCTTCGCCAAGATCCATGAACCGCTGGACGTGCCGAACCTGCTGGCCCTCCAGACGGACAGCTTCGACCGTCTCGTGGGCAACGAGCGGTGGCAGGCCCGTGTCCAGCAGGCCATCGAGACCGGGGAGCAGGGCATCGCCCGCACCTCCGGCCTGTCCGACATCTTCGAGGAGATCTCCCCGATCGAGGACTTCCAGGGCACCATGTCCCTGTCCTTCTCGGAGCCGGAGTTCTACGACCCGAAGTACACCATGGACGAGTGCAAGGACCGGGACGCCACGTACTCGGCGCCCCTGTACGTCAAGGCCGAGTTCATGAACAACAACACGGGCGAGATCAAGCAGCAGACCGTGTTCATGGGCGACTTCCCGCTGATGACCGAGAAGGGCACCTTCGTCATCAACGGCACCGAGCGTGTCGTCGTGTCCCAGCTCGTCCGCTCGCCGGGCGCCTACTTCGAGCGCGGCCAGGACCGCACCTCGGACAAGGACATCTACTCCGCGAAGATCATCCCCTCGCGCGGCGCCTGGTTCGAGCTCGAGATCGACAAGCGCGACCAGGTGGGCGTGCGCCTCGACCGCAAGCGCAAGCAGTCGGTCACCGTGCTGCTCAAGGCCCTCGGCTGGAGCGAGTCCCGCATCCTCGAGGAGTTCGGGGAGTTCGACTCCATCCGGGCGACCCTCGAGAAGGACACCGTCGAGTCCCGCGAGGACGCGCTGCTGGACATCTACCGCAAGCTGCGCCCGGGGGAGCCGCCCACGGTCGACGCCGCGCAGGCGCTGCTCGACAACATGTACTTCAACTCCAAGCGCTACGACCTCGCGAAGGTCGGCCGCTACAAGATCAACCGGAAGCTGGGCCTCGACAAGGCGTTCGAGGACGAGGACGCCTCCGTGCTGTCGGTCGACGACATCGTCGCGATGATCCGCTACCTCGTCACCCTGCACGCCGGCGGCGGCACCATGAAGGGCGTGCGCGACGGCGAGCCCCGCGAGGTCGTCGTGGACGTCGACGACATCGACCACTTCGGCAACCGCCGCATCCGCGCCGTGGGCGAGCTGATCGAGAACCAGATCCGCACGGGCCTGTCCCGCATGGAGCGCGTGGTGCGCGAGCGCATGACCACCCAGGACGTCGAGGCGATCACCCCGCAGACCCTGATCAACATCCGTCCCGTCGTGGCGGCGATCAAGGAGTTCTTCGGCACCTCGCAGCTGTCGCAGTTCATGGACCAGAACAACCCGCTCGCGGGCCTGACCCACAAGCGCCGCCTGTCCGCGCTCGGCCCGGGCGGTCTCTCCCGCGACCGCGCCGGCATGGAGGTCCGTGACGTCCACCCGTCGCACTACGGCCGCATGTGCCCGATCGAGACCCCCGAGGGCTCCAACATCGGCCTCATCGGCTCGCTGGCGACCTACGGGCGGATCAACCCCTTCGGCTTCATCGAGACCCCGTACCGCAAGGTCGTCGACGGCCTCGTCACCGACGAGGTCGAGTACCTCACCGCCGACGACGAGCGCGGCGTGACGATCGCCCAGGCCAACGCCCCGCTGGGCCCGGACAACCGGTTCGCCGAGGACGCCGTCCTCGCGCGCGCCGCCGACGGCTCCGGCGAGGCCGTGCTGGTCGACCCGACCGCCGTGCAGTTCATGGACGTCTCCCCGCGCCAGATGGTGTCCGTGGCGACCGCGCTCATCCCGTACCTGGAGCACGACGACGCCAACCGCGCGCTCATGGGTGCCAACATGCAGCGCCAGGCCGTGCCGCTGCTCGAGTCCGAGGCCCCGCTCGTGGGCACCGGCATGGAGCGCTACGCGGCCCTGGACGCCGGGGACTCCGTGCTGGCCCGCAAGGCCGGCGTGGTCGAGGAGGTCTCGGCGAACCTCGTGCGCGTGCTCAACGACGACGGGACGACCACGGTCTACCCGATCAACAAGTTCACGCGCTCCAACCCGGGCAACACGTACAACCAGCGCGTCATCGTCTCCGAGGGCGATCGCGTCGAGGAGCGCTCGGTCATCGCCGACGGCCCCTCCACGGACCAGGGCGAGCTGGCGCTGGGCAAGAACCTGCTGGTCGCCTACATGTCCTGGGAGGGCCTCAACTACGAGGACGCGATCATCCTCTCCCAGCGCATGGTCTCGGAGGACGTGCTCACCTCGATCCACATCGAGGAGCACGAGATCGACGCCCGCGACACGAAGCTGGGCGCCGAGGAGATCACCCGGGACATCCCGAACGTGTCCGAGGAGGTGCTGTCCGCCCTCGACGAGCGCGGCATCATCCACATCGGCGCGGAGGTCCAGGCCGGCGACATCCTCGTGGGCAAGGTCACCCCGAAGGGCGAGACCGAGCTGACCCCGGAGGAGCGCCTGCTGCGGGCGATCTTCGGCGAGAAGTCCCGCGAGGTGCGCGACACGTCCCTGAAGGTGCCCCACGGCGAGTCCGGCACCGTCATCGGCGTGCGCGTCTTCGACCGCGACGACGAGGACGACGACCTGCCCGCGGGCGTCAACCAGGTGGTCCGGGTGTACGTGGCGCAGAAGCGCAAGATCACGGACGGCGACAAGCTCGCCGGCCGCCACGGCAACAAGGGTGTCATCTCGAAGATCCTGCCCCTGGAGGACATGCCGTTCCTCGAGGACGGGACCCCCGTGGACATCATCCTCAACCCGCTGGGCGTGCCCGGCCGCATGAACCTGGGGCAGGTCCTCGAGGTGCACACCGGCTGGCTCGCGAAGCAGGGCTGGAACATCGAGGGCGACCCCGAGTGGCTCGACCGGCTGCCGAACTTCCCGAAGCAGTCCGGCCCCACGAACGTGGCCACCCCGGTGTTCGACGGCGCGCGCGAGGAGGAGATCTTCGACCTCCTCGACCACACCAACCCGACGCGCGACGGCGTGCGGCTGATCGACCGGTCCGGCAAGGCCCGGCTGTTCGACGGCCGCTCCGGCGAGCCGTTCCCGGACCCGGTGTCGGTCGGCTACCAGTACATCCTGAAGCTGCACCACCTCGTGGACGACAAGATCCACGCGCGCTCCACCGGCCCGTACTCCATGATCACCCAGCAGCCGCTGGGCGGTAAGGCGCAGTTCGGCGGTCAGCGCTTCGGTGAGATGGAGGTCTGGGCGCTCGAGGCGTACGGCGCCGCCTACACGCTGCAGGAGCTGCTGACGGTCAAGTCCGACGACGTGCACGGGCGCGTGAAGGTCTACGAGGCCATCGTGAAGGGCGAGAACATCCCCGAGCCGGGTGTCCCCGAGTCCTTCAAGGTCCTCATCAAGGAGATGCAGTCGCTGTGCCTGAACGTCGAGGTGCTCTCGGCGGACGGCAACACCATCGAGATGCGCGATTCGGATGACGAGGTCTTCCGGGCGGCCGAGGAACTGGGCATCGATCTCTCGCACTCCGAGCCCAGCTCGGTCGAAGAGGTCTGATCCCGCTCGGTCCACCCCGACGAGACGTCAACTTTTCCAGAGAAAGAGATAAAGGACCCTCATGTCCAACGAATCTTCACTAGGCCTCATGCGGATCGGTCTTGCGACCGCGGAGGACATCCGGACCTGGTCCTACGGCGAGGTCAAGAAGCCGGAGACCATCAACTACCGCACGCTCAAGCCCGAGAAGGACGGCCTGTTCTGCGAGAAGATCTTCGGTCCCACCCGGGACTGGGAGTGCTACTGCGGCAAGTACAAGCGCGTGCGCTACAAGGGCATCATCTGCGAGCGCTGCGGCGTGGAGGTCACCCGGGCCAAGGTGCGTCGTGAGCGCATGGGCCACATCGAGCTCGCCGCTCCCGTGACCCACATCTGGTACTTCAAGGGCGTGCCCTCGCGGCTCGGCTACCTGCTGGACCTCGCCCCGAAGGACCTGGAGAAGGTCATCTACTTCGCGGCGTACATGATCACGTCGGTGGACGAGGACGCCCGCCACGACGACCTGCCGAACCTGCAGGCCGCCGTGGACCGGGAGAAGGCGCAGATGGAGTCCACCCGCGACTCCGACATCGCCGCGATCGCCCGCGACCTCGAGACCGAGCTCGGCCGGGTCGAGGAGGAGGGCGGCAAGGCCGCGGAGAAGCGCAAGCTCCGCGACTCCGCCGACCGCCAGATGGCCAACGTGCGCAAGCGCGCCAACCTGGAGATCGACCGCCTCGAGCAGGTCTGGGACCGCTTCAAGAACCTCAAGGTCAACGACCTCGAGGGCGACGAGGCGCTCTACCGCGTCATGGTGGACCGCTACGGCATGTACTTCGAGGGCTCGATGGGCGCCGAGGCGATCAAGAAGCGCCTCGAGACCTTCGACCTCGAGGCGGAGGCCGAGTCCCTGCGGGAGACCATCGCCACCGGCAAGGGCCAGCGCAAGACCCGCGCCCTGAAGCGGCTCAAGGTCGTCAACGCGTTCCTGACCACGGACAACTCCCCGCTGGGCATGGTCCTGGACGCCGTCCCGGTGATCCCGCCGGAACTGCGCCCGATGGTCCAGCTCGACGGCGGCCGCTTCGCCACGTCGGACCTCAACGACCTCTACCGGCGCGTGATCAACCGCAACAACCGGCTCAAGCGCCTGCTGGACCTGGGCGCCCCGGAGATCATCGTCAACAACGAGAAGCGGATGCTGCAGGAGGCCGTGGACTCGCTGTTCGACAACGGCCGCCGCGGCCGCCCGGTCACCGGGCCGGGCAACCGTGCGCTGAAGTCGCTGTCCGACATGCTCAAGGGCAAGCAGGGCCGGTTCCGGCAGAACCTGCTCGGCAAGCGCGTCGACTACTCCGGCCGCTCGGTCATCGTGGTCGGCCCGCAGCTGAAGCTGCACCAGTGCGGTCTGCCCAAGCAGATGGCGCTGGAGCTGTTCAAGCCGTTCGTGATGAAGCGGCTCGTGGACCTCAACCACGCGCAGAACATCAAGTCGGCCAAGCGCATGGTCGAGCGCTACCGCCCCCAGGTGTGGGACGTGCTCGAGGAGGTCATCACCGAGCACCCGGTGCTGCTCAACCGTGCCCCCACCCTGCACCGTCTGGGCATCCAGGCGTTCGAGCCGCAGCTCGTCGAGGGCAAGGCCATCCAGCTCCACCCGCTCGTGTGCGGCGCGTTCAACGCCGACTTCGACGGTGACCAGATGGCCGTGCACCTGCCCCTGTCCCCGGAGGCCCAGGCCGAGGCGCGCATCCTGATGCTGTCCTCGAACAACATCCTGAAGCCCTCGGACGGCAAGCCGATCGCCCTGCCCTCGCAGGACATGATCATCGGGCTGTACCACCTCACCACCGTCCGCGAGGGCGAGGAGGGGGAGGGCCGCTCGTTCTCCTCCGTGGCCGAGGCGATCATGGCCCACGACGCCGGCCGGCTGCACCTCAACGCGCTGTGCCGGATCGAGCTGGACGACTTCGTGCCGTTCGAGGGCTGGGAGGCCCCCGAGGGCTGGGAGCCGGGTCAGCCCGTGCTGGTGCAGACCACGCTGGGCCGCGTGCTGTTCAACGAGACGCTGCCCGAGGACTACCCCTGGGACGAGGCCGTCGCGGACAAGAAGCACCTGTCCGCGCTGGTCAACGACCTCGCGGAGCGGTACCCGATGGTCACCGTGGCGCACACGCTGGACGAGCTCAAGGACGCCGGGTTCCACTGGGCGGCCCGCTCGGGCGTGACCGTGGCGATCTCGGACATCGCGACCCCGCCGGAGAAGCCCGCCATCATGGAGGGCTACGAGGCGCAGGCCGCGAAGATCCAGGGCCAGTACGACCGCGGTCTGATCGACGACGACGAGCGCCGCTCGGAGCTCATCGACATCTGGACCAAGGCCACGGACGAGGTCGCCCAGGCCATGCAGGCGAACCTGTCCCCGCTGAACACCATCAACCGCATGGTGTCCTCCGGCGCCCGAGGCAACTGGATGCAGGTCCGCCAGATCGCCGGCATCCGCGGGCTCGTGTCCAACCCCAAGGGCGAGATCATGCCCCGGCCGATCAAGTCCTCGTACCGCGAGGGCCTGTCCGTGCTGGAGTACTTCATCGCGACCCACGGCGCCCGCAAGGGCCTGGCCGACACCGCGCTGCGCACGGCGAACTCGGGCTACCTGACCCGTCGTCTCGTCGACGTCTCCCAGGACGTCATCGTGCGGGAGGCGGACTGCATGACGGAGCGCGGCCTGAACCTGCCGCTCGCCGACGTGCAGGAGAGCGGGTCCCGCGTGCTGCACGAGGACATCGAGAACACCGTGCACGGCCGGGTGCTCGCGGTGGACGTCGTGGACGCCAACGGCGAGATCCTGGCCGAGGCCGGCACGGACCTCTCCGACGGGCTCATCAGCGCCCTCTTCGCGGGCGGGGCCGACACGGTGCGCGTGCGCTCCGTGCTGACCTGCGAGTCCGCGGTGGGCGTCTGCGCGGCCTGCTACGGCCGCTCGCTGGCGTCCAACCAGCTGGTGGACATCGGCGAGGCCGTCGGCATCATCGCCGCGCAGTCCATCGGCGAGCCGGGCACGCAGCTCACGATGCGCACCTTCCACACCGGTGGTGTGGCGTCCTCGGACGGCGACATCACCCAGGGTCTGCCCCGTATCCAGGAGCTCTTCGAGGCCCGCACGCCCAAGGGCGTCGCGCCGATCTCGGAGGTCGCCGGGCGGGTCAGCATCGAGGACACCGAGAAGGCCCTGAAGCTCGTCGTGACCCCGGACAACGGGGACGAGGCGATCGGGTACCCGGTGCTGCGCCGCGCCAAGCTGCTCGTGACCGAGGGCGACCACGTCGAGGTCGGCCAGCAGCTGGTCTCGGGCGCCGTCGACCCCAAGGAGGTGCTGCGCATCCGCGGGCCGCGGCAGGCGCAGAAGCACCTCGTGGACGAGGTGCAGCGCGTGTACCGCTCCCAGGGCGTGGGCATCCACGACAAGCACGTCGAGGTCATCGTGCGGCAGATGCTGCGCCGCGTGACGATCATCGAGTCGGGCGAGACGGACCTGCTGCCGGGCGAGCTCGTCGAGAACGTGCGCTTCCTGGAGGCCAACCGCAAGGCCGTGGCCGAGAGCAGCCGGCCGGCCGCCGGCCGCCCGGAGCTGATGGGCATCACCAAGGCCTCGCTGGCCACCGACTCGTGGCTGTCGGCCGCGTCCTTCCAGGAGACCACCCGCGTGCTCACGCAGGCGGCCATGGAGGGCAAGTCCGACCCGCTGGTGGGCCTCAAGGAGAACGTGATCATCGGCAAGCTGATCCCGGCCGGCACCGGGCTCGCGCGGTACAACAACATCGACGTGGAGCCGACGGACGAGGCGAAGGCCTCGCTGTTCACGGAGCCGGGCTCGTTCTCGGACTTCAGCTACGCGGAGGAGAACTCCTCGCCCGCCGAGTTCCAGGCGATCCCGCTGGAGGACTACGACTTCGGCTCCAACTGAGGTCGGCGTCCCGCGCAGGACGTGATCACCCTCGTGGTCACCACGGCAGCCCCGTTCCGGAAGAAGCGTCTTCCGGGGCGGGGCTGCCCCCGTCCCGCGGCCGGCCACGGGGCCGGGCCGCGGACCAGGAAGGAGCCCCAGGAGTCACCATGGCGAACTCACCCACCGGGGAGTCCGTGCTCGAGCGGGCGGACCGGATCCTCGCGGCGTTCACGGCGGAGGACTCCCGGCTGACCGGGGGCCGGATCGCGGCCCTCACCGGGCTGCCCACCGCCACCGCGCACCGGCTCGCCCGGGACATGGCCCGCCAGGGCTGGCTCGAGCGGGTGGAGGGCGGGCACTACGTGGTCGGCACCCGGCTGTGGGAGCTGGTCAACCGCTCCTCGCGCGAGCTCGGCCTGGCGCGCGCCGCCCGCCCCTTCATGGGCGACATCCACGCGGTGCTGCGCCAGCACGTGCAGCTCGGCATCGTGGAGGGCCGCGAGGTCCTGCTCGTGGAACGGCTCTCCCACCCCCGGGCGGTGCCCGTCCGGTCGGAGGTGGCCGGCCGGCTGCCCCTGCACCTGTCGGCCACGGGCCTCGTGCTGCTGGCGCACGCCCCCCAGGACTACCAGGAGGAGTACCTGCAGGGGCCCCTCACCGCCTTCACCGAGCTCTCGCCGACCGAGCCCGCGGTGCTGGCCGCGGAGCTCGAGCGGATCCGCGGCGCGGGCCACGCCCTGCAGACCGGCTATCTCGAGGCCGGCACGGCGGGCATCGCCGTCCCCGTGCGGGGGCGCGGCGACCAGGTGGTGGCGGGCCTGGGCGTCATCACCCCGGCGGGCGACCCGGCCGCGCGGGCCGGGGCGATCGTCCAGGCGCTGCACACCGCGGCCCATGGCATCCGCCGGACCCTGCGGGACGCCCCCCGCTGAGACCGGCCGCGGCGCCGGCTCCCGGGCACCCCGCGCCCGTCGCCCCCAGCATCCCGTTCAACGGGACGACTGTGGTGCCGCCCACAGGCCGCTGAGACACTGGACACGATTCCCGTCGTATCACCAGGAGCACTCATGAGCGCACAGCGCACCGTTCTCAGCACGCAGGTCGGCATCGTGGGCGGCGGCCCGGCCGGGCTGATGCTGGCCCACCTGCTCGGCCGCGCCGGCATCGACAGCATCGTGGTCGAGAAGCGCGACAAGGACACCATCCACGCCACCCACCGGGCGGGCATCCTCGAGGCGCCCACGGTGCGGATGCTGACCGACTCCGGCGTCGACGGGCGGGTGCTCACGGAGGGCCACGAGCACGAGGGCACCGTGCTGCGCTTCGAGGGGGAGAGCCACCGGATCGACTTCAAGGAGCTCGTCGGCGAGTCCGTGTGGCTCTACCCGCAGAACGAGGTGTTCCTGGACCTGGCCGACGCCCGGGAGCGCGACGGCGGCGACGTCCGCTGGTCCGTCACGGACACCGAGGTGGTCGACCTGACCACCGACCGGCCCGGCATCCGCTTCACCGACGCCGCGGGCGAGGACTTCGAGATCCGCTGCGACATCCTCGTGGGCGCCGACGGCTCGCAGAGCATCTGCCGCCGCGCCATCCCGGAGCAGGAGCGCACCGACAACTTCATCGAGTACCCCTTTGCCTGGTTCGGCATCCTCGCCGAGGCCCCGCCGAGCGCCCCGGAGCTCATCTACTCGAACTCCGAGCACGGCTTCGCCCTCATCTCCCAGCGCAGCGGGACCGTCCAGCGGATGTACTTCCAGTGCGACCCCGAGGAGGACGTCGACGACTGGGACGACGAGCGGATCTGGGCCGAGCTCCAGCGCCGGGTCGAGGGCCCCGACGGGCTCCGGCTCGAGGAGGGCCCCATCTTCGACAAGACCGTGCTGAAGTTCCGCTCCTACGTCTGCGAGCCCCTGCGCCACGGCAACCTGTTCCTCGTCGGCGACGCCGGCCACACCGTCCCCCCGACCGGCGCCAAGGGCCTGAACCTCGCGTTCTGCGACGTCCGCGTGCTCGCCCCGGCGATCGTCGAGTTCTTCCGCTCGGGCGACGGCACCGGGCTGGCCGGGTACTCGGCCACGGCGCTGGAGCGGGTGTGGAAGGCGCAGAACTTCTCCTACTGGGCCACCCACCTCATGCACACCCAGCCGGGGGAGAACCCCTTCAACCAGAAGCGCCGGCGCGGCGAGTTCAAGGCGATCACCGGCTCCGAGCGCGGCGCCGCCTACTTCGCGGAGTCCTACACCGGCTGGCCCGACGACCGCTGACCCCCGGCCCCGCCGGGCCTCCCCACTGTGACCCCACAATAAGTTCGCACAGTGAACATATGTGCGAATGCTGCACCGAATGCGCTAGCCTCGGAGAGTTCGCCGCGGGCACCACGCCCGCCGGTGCGGCAGCCACCTCGCAACAAAGGAGCTGAACCATGACCGACCAGGACCAGGGGCCGGAGGAATCCTTCGTGCACCTCACCCCGAAGGGCCCCGACGACGCGGCGGACACGCAGGCCGACCTCGACCGCGAGATGGCCGGCATCAGCGCCGACTACAGCGCGTCCGGCCGCACCGAGACGCAGCCGCGGCTGGACTACGCGCCCTACCGCAGCTCGATCCTGCGGCACCCCACCAAGGACCTGCACCACGCGGACCCGGAGACCATCGAGCTGCACGCCCCCGCCTTCGGCGAGCGTGACGTGCACCGGCTCGAGTCGGACCTGACCATCCAGTCCGGCGGGGAGCCCATCGGCGAGCGGATCAAGATCCGCGGCCGGGTCCTCGACGGCGACGGCCGGCCCGTGCGCCGCCAGCTCGTGGAGATCTGGCAGGCCAACGCGGCCGGGCGGTACATCCACAAGCGGGACCAGCACCCGGCCCCCATCGACCCGAACTTCACCGGCGTGGGGCGCTGCCTGACCGGCGACGACGGCTCCTACGAGTTCGTCACCATCAAGCCCGGGCCGTACCCCTGGAAGAACCACCACAACGCCTGGCGGCCCGCGCACGTGCACTTCTCCCTGTTCGGCACGGACTTCACCCAGCGGATGATCACCCAGATGTACTTCCCCTCGGACCCGCTGTTCGCGCTGGATCCGATCTTCCAGTCCATCGTGGACCCCGAGGCCCGCCGCCGGCTCGTGGCCGACTACGACCACGAAGCGTCCGAGCACGAGTGGCTGCTCGGCTACACCTGGGACATCGTGCTCAGCGGCTCGAACCGCACCTGGACGGAAGGCGACTCCAATGTCTGAGACCCCGGCGACCCCCGCACTCCCGGCCACCCCCGGCCAGACCATCGGGCCGTTCTTCGGCTACGCGCTGCCCTACGACAAGGGCGAGCTGCTGGTCCCGCTCGGGCACCCGCAGGCGGTGCGCCTGCACGGCACGGTGACCGACGGCCACGGCGACCTCGTGCCGGACGCCATGCTCGAGATCTGGCAGGCCGACGGCAACGGCCACGTCCCCACCGCGACCGGCTCGCTCGTGCGCGACGGCTACACCTTCACCGGCTTCGGCCGCGCGTCCGTCGACAACGAGGGCCACTACACCTTCACCACCGTGGACCCGGGGCCGACCGAGCCCGGCAAGGCGCCGTTCATCACGCTGACCGTCTTCGCCCGGGGCGTGACGAACCGGCTGTTCACCCGCATCTACCTGCCGGAGGACACCGAGGCCCTCGCGAACGACCCGCTGCTGCGCTCCCTGCCCGAGGACCGCCGCCGCACCCTGGTCGCCGAGCGGGAGGCCGACGGCTCCCTGCGCTTCGACCTCCGGCTCCAGGGCGAGGGCGAGACCGTCTTCCTCACCTACCCGAACCTCGAGGCGTGACCGCTCCGTGCGGGGGCCCCGGCCGCCCCGGGGCCCCCGCACGGCACCACCCCGCCACGGACGACCCGACGACCACCGAAGGAGGACGCGCATGACCGACGCCGGGCTGCTCCGCCCCGGAGCCCACCGGGGTGACGCGCACACGGACGACACCGCGGTGCTCCAGGCGCTGCTCGACGTCGAGGCCGCCTGGGTCGCCGCGCAGGCGGACGCCGGGCTCGCCCCGCGCGCCGCCGCCGCGGCCGCGCGTGCGGCCGCCCGCGCCGCGGACTACGACGCCGGGGACATCGCCCGGCGCGCCGAGGGCGGCGGCAACCCCGTCATCCCGCTCCTCGCCGACTACCGGCGCCGGCTGGGGGAGCTCGACCCCGGCGCCGTGCGCTTCGTGCACCGCGGCCTGACCAGCCAGGACGTCATGGACACCGCCATGATGCTGCTGGCCCGGCGCGCCGCCGTCCCCCTCGCCGAGCAGCTGTCCGAGACGGCCGACGCCCTGGCCCGGCTGGCGGACGTCCACCGCGGCACCGTCCAGGCCGCCCGCACCCTGACCCAGCACGCGCTGCCGACCACCTTCGGGCTCAAGGCCGCCGGCTGGCTGGCCGGGCTGCAGGACCTCGAGGCGGACCTCGCCGGGCTCGCCCGGCTCCCGGTGTCCTGCGGCGGCGCCGCCGGCACCCTCGCCGGCAGCCTCGCGCTCTTCCCGGGCGCCCCCGACGCCGCCGAGCAGGCCCTCGAGCTCGCCCGCCGCTGGGCCGACGAGCTCGGCCTGAGCCTGCCGCCGCACGTGTGGCACGCCACCAGGCGGCCGGTGCTGCGCACCGGCGAGACCTTCGCGGCGGTCTGCGCGGCCCTCGGCCGGATCGCCAACGACGTCCTGCTGCTGTCCCGCCCCGAGCTCGGCGAGCTGCGCGAACCGGCCGCCGAGGGCCGCGGGGTGTCCTCGGCGATGCCGCAGAAGCAGAACCCGGTGCTGTCCGTGCTGCTCAAGCGCACCGCCCTGACGGCGCCGCAGCTCGTGGCCCAGCTCCACGTCGCCGCCTCCCAGTTCGTCGACGAGCGCCCCGACGGCGCCTGGCACACGGAGTGGCCGGCGCTGCGGGAGCTCGCCCGGCTCGCCGTCGCGGCGTCGTCGCACGCGGCCGAGCTCACGGCCGGGCTCACCGTGCGGAGCGCCCGGATGCGGGCCAACCTGGACGCGTCGGGTCCCGCCGTGCTCGCCGAGCGGATCAGCGCGGAGCTCGCGCCCCTGCTGCCGCCCGCCGCCGACGGCGCCACGGGGCGGCAGCGCGTGCAGGCGGTCGTGCGCGAGCACGCGACCGACGGACCGGGCATGCTCGACGCCCTCGTGGGCCTCGCCGCCGGCACCGCCTTGGCCGACGGCACCCCCGTGGACCGGGACGTCGTGGCCGGGCTGCTCGACCCCGCCGGGTACCTCGGGGCCAACGACCTGCTGATCGACCGCGTGCTCGCCCAGCACCGCCGGTCCGCGAACGACCGTCCGTCCACCCCCCGGACCCGCCCAGGAGCACCCGCATGACCGTCCCCGTCCTGACCCTCGTCGAGTTCTCGACCCGCCGGGCCCCGTCGCCGCGGGCGCCCCTGCTGGTGCTCGGCCCGGGCCTCGGCACCTCCGCCGCCTCGCTGTGGTCCGCCGCGGCGCACCTGCTGGAGACCGACCTGCGCGTGGTCGGCTGGGACCTCCCCGGCCACGGCGGCTCCGCGCCCACCGACGAGCCGTTCGGCACCGCCGAGCTCGCCCGGGCCGTGCTCGATGCCGTGGACCGCTACCGCGAAGCCGCCGGCCTCGAAACCGGAGGTCCGTTCTACTACGCGGGCACCTCCCTCGGCGGCTGCGTCGGCCTCCAGCTGCTGCTCGACGCGCCGCACCGGCTGGCGGCGGCCGTGCTGGTGGGCACCGCCGCCCGGGTGGGGGAGCCCGCGTCGTGGTCCGAGCGCGCCCGGCTCGTGGCCGCCGCCGGCACCCCCACCCAGGTCGTGGGCTCCGCGCAGCGGTGGTTCGCCCCGGGCTTCATCGAGCGGGACGCGGTCACGACCACCGGGCTGCTGCACGCCCTCCAGGACGCGGACCGGTTCTCCTACGCCCGGGCCTGCGAGACCCTCGCCGGCTTCGACGCGACCGGACGCCTCGGCGCCGTCGACGTCCCCGTGCTCACCGTGGTCGGCGCGCAGGACGCCGCCACGCCGCCCGACGCCGCGGCGGAGCTGGCCGGGGCGACCGGCGGCCGCCTCGTGGTCGTCGAGGGCGCGGGCCACCTGGTGCCCGCCGAGGCCCCGCAGGACGTGGCGCGCCTGCTGGACGAGCACATCGGCGCCCACCCACCCCACCACGAAGGAGCACGAGCATGAGCGGCAACCCCCGGCGCACCGAGCAGGAGGCCCACGCGGACGGCATGGCCGTGCGCCGCGAGGTGCTCTCCGACGCCCACGTGGACCGCGCCGAGGCCGGCAAGGACGCCTTCACCGCCGAGTTCCAGGACTTCATCTCCCGCTACGCGTGGGGCGAGATCTGGACCCGGCCGGGACTGGACCGGCGGATGCGCAGCGCCGTGACCCTGACCGCGCTGATCGCCGCCGGGCACTGGGAGGAGTTCGAGATGCACGTGCGCGCCGCCCTGCGCAACGGCCTGGAGCGGGACGAGATCAAGGAGATCCTGCTCCAGTCGGCGATCTACCTCTCCGTGCCCTCCGCCAACAACGCCTTCAAGCACGCCAAGCAGGTCCTCGACGCCCTCGACGCCGAGGACTCCGGGCCGCCCCCGGCCCCCTGACCTGCCGGCCCTCCGACCACCCCATTCCGGCACCCCGTGACCGACGTGCAACGACGCAAGTGAGGAACACCATGACCGAGGCCTACATTTACGACGCCGTGCGGACCCCCTTCGGCCGCTTCGGCGGCGCCCTGGCGGGCGTGCGCCCCGACGACCTGGCCGCCCTGGTGATCGGCGAGCAGGTCCGGCGCGCGTCCGCGCTGGACCCCGCCGCGATCGACGAGGTCGTGCTCGGCAACGCCAACGGCGCCGGCGAGGAGAACCGCAACGTCGCCCGCATGGGCACGCTGCTGGCCGGCCTGCCCGTCGAGCTCCCCGGCACCACCGTCAACCGCCTGTGCGGGTCGTCCCTGGACGCCGCGATCATCGCGTCCCGGCAGATCAACGCGGGCGAGGCCGACCTGATGCTCGTCGGCGGCGTCGAGTCCATGAGCCGGGCCCCCTGGGTGCTCCCGAAGACGGAGAAGCCCTACCCGGCCGGCGACCTGACCCTCGCCTCCACCACGCTGGGCTGGCGCCTCGTGAACCCGGCGATGAACCCGGAGTGGACCGTGTCCCTGGGCGAGGCCACCGAGCAGCTCGCCGAGCGCCACGGCATCACCCGCGGGCGGATGGACGAGTTCGCGTTCCGCTCCCACCAGCTCACCCAGCAGGCGTGGGACGAGGGCTTCTACGACGACCTCACCGTCCCGGTCCCCGGCACCGAGCTGACCCGGGACGAGTCCGTCCGCGCGTCCTCGACGGTCGAGAAGCTGGGCGGGCTCAAGACCGTCTTCCGCCCCGCGGACCAGGGCGGCACCGTCACCGCCGGCAACGCCTCGCCCCTCAACGACGGCGCCTCCGCGGCGCTGCTGGGCTCCGAGAGGGCCGCCGAGCTGACCGGCCTGCAGCCCCTCGCCCGCATCGCCGGACGGGCCGCCGCGGCCAACGAGCCGCAGTTCTTCGGCTTCGCCCCGGTCGAGGCCGCGAACCTCGCGCTGCGCCGCGCCGGGATCACGTGGGAGGACGTCGCCGCCGTCGAGCTCAACGAGGCCTTCGCCGCCCAGTCCCTCGCCTGCGTCGACGCGTGGGGGATCGACCCCGCGATCGTCAACCGGCACGGCGGCGCCATCGCCATCGGCCACCCCCTCGGGGCGTCCGGCACCCGCATCCTCGGCACGCTCGCGAAGTCCCTGCAGGCCTCCGGGGCCCGCTGGGGCGTGGCGGCCATCTGCATCGGCGTGGGCCAGGGCCTCGCCGTCGTGCTCGAGAACCAGAACGCCTGAGACCCGTGCGGGACCCGGGCGGAGAAGACCACCGAAGGAAGGCACAACGCATGCTGAACATCGCAGAGAGCTGCGCGCAGGCCGTGGCCCCGATCCACGACGGCGCCGTCGTCATGATCGGCGGCTTCGGCGTGGCCGGCCAGCCCGTCGAGCTGATCGACGCGCTCATCGAGCACGGGGCCACCGACCTGACGGTCGTGAACAACAACGCCGGCAACGGCGACGTGGGCCTGGCCCGGCTGATCCAGCTCGGCCGCGTGCGGAGGATCATCTGCTCCTTCCCGCGCCAGTCCGACTCCTGGCACTTCGACGAGAAGTACCGCGCCGGGCAGATCGAGCTCGAGGTCGTCCCCCAGGGCAACCTCGCCGAGCGGATCCGCGCCGCCGGCGCCGGCATCGGGGGGTTCTTCACCCCCACCGGCTACGGCACCCTGCTCGCGGAGGGCAAAGAGGTCCGCGAGATCGACGGCCGCCACTACGTGCTCGAGCACCCCATCAAGGCCGACTTCTCGCTGACCAAGGCGCACGTCGCCGACCGGGCCGGCAACCTCGTCTACCGGAAGACGGCCCGCAACTTCGGCCCGATCATGGCCGCCGCCGCCACCACCTCCATCGTGCAGGTCGCGGAGGTCGTGGAGCGCGGCGGACTGGACCCCGAGGCCGTCGTGACCCCCGGCATCTACGTGGACACCGTCGTGCGGATCGACGCACCCGCCCAGACCGACCCCCGAGAGGACATCTGAGATGAGCGAGAACACCGTGGACACCGTGCCCAGGACCTCCGAGACGCCCCTCGCCCCGGAGGAGCTGGCCCGCGTGGTGGCCCGCGACATCCCCGCCGGCTCCTACGTCAACCTCGGCATCGGCCAGCCCACCCTGGTCTCCAACTACCTGAGCGCCGAGGACGACGTCACCCTGCACACCGAGAACGGAATGCTCGGCATGGGCCCCGAGGCCCACGGCGACGAGGTCGACGCCGACCTCATCAACGCCGGCAAGATCCCCGTGGTCGAGACGCCGGGCTGCTCCTACTTCCACCACGCGGACTCCTTCGCCATGATGCGCGGCGGGCACCTGGACTACTGCGTGCTCGGCGCCTTCCAGGTGGACCGGACGGGCAACCTCGCCAACTGGCACACCGGCAGCCCGGACGCGATCCCCGCCGTGGGCGGGGCCATGGACCTGGCCACGGGTGCGAAGATGACCTTCGTGATGATGTCCCTGATGACCAAGAAGGGCCGGTCCAAGCTCGTGGAGCAGTGCACCATGCCGCTCACCGGCGTCGGCTGCGTCTCCCGGATCTACACCGACCAGGCCGTGTTCCTCCTCGAGGAGGACGGCGTGACGGTGCGCGAGACCTTCGGCACGAGCTTCGAGGAGCTCCAGCAGGTCGTCGACGTCCCGCTGCGGCCCGCCCGCTGAGCCCAGCACCGCTCCCGGGGCGCGGCGGGCCGGCACCGGCCGCCGCACCCCGGACGAGGCCCGCAGGAGGCCACCGATGACCGAGCAGGACCCGACCGCCCCGGCGGGGGAGCGGGGCACCCCCGGACAGTTCGTGCAGTCCCTGGCGCGCGGGCTCGGCGTGATCACGGCCTTCGACGCCCGGCACCCCCGGATGACCCTCAGCGACGTGGCCCGGCGCACCGGGCTGACCCGCGCCACCGCGCGCCGGTTCCTGCTCACGCTCGAGGAGCTGGGCTACGTCCGGACCGACGGGCGGCTCTTCGAGCTCACCCCCGTGGTCCTCCAGCTCGGCTACTCCTACCTCTCCTCGCAGCCGCTGCCCGCCCTGGCCGCCCCGCACCTCGAGACCCTCTCGGCGCAGGTCGAGGAGTCCACGTCCGCCTCGGTGCTGGACGGCTCCGACATCGTCTACGTCGCCCGCGTCTCCACGCACCGGATCATGACCGTGGCGATCGCCGTGGGCACCCGGTTCCCCGCCCACGCCACGTCCATGGGCCGGGTGCTGCTGGCCGGGCTGGACCCGGAGGAGCTCGACGAGTACTTCCGCACGGCGCGGATCGAGCGCCTGACCGAGCACACCCTCACCGACCGCGCGGCCCTCGAGGCCGACCTGCGCCGGGTCCGCGCCCAGGGCTGGGCGCTCGTCGACCAGGAGCTCGAGGTCGGGCTGCGCTCGGTCGCCGCCCCCGTCACCGACGGCACCGGGCGCGTGGTCGCGGCCGTGAACGTCTCCATGCGCGTGGGGATGCCCGGCGCCAGCGCCGGGGACCCCGTGGACGACGTCGTGCCGCCCCTGCTCGAGTGCGCCCGGAGGATCTCCGCCGACCTCGCCGCGACCGGGCGCTGAACGGGCCCGGCCCGGCACCGTTTCCCCGCCCCGGCCGGGGTCTGATAGGCTGTCGAGGAATTGAACGGTCATCCCTCGGCGCCCGCGCCCCTGGAGGCCGAAGAAATCATGGCAGAACGGACTCGGTCCTCCGGTACGCGTTGTGTACCGAAATGCCATCCTTTTCGTCTGCCCAGCTACCTTCGGCGCGGCGACCGTGGTGCCCGCCCGCCGGGCCCACGACAGGCGCCGCACCCGCTCCCGGCCCCGGCCGGTCGCGGGGGAGCCGAACACCCAGCGGGCCGCTGACGCGTCCCGTCCGATCAGGAGACACTGTGCCTACAATCCAGCAGCTGGTCCGCAAGGGCCGGACCCCGAAGGTCGTCAAGACCAAGGCGCCCGCACTCAAGGGCAGCCCCATGAAGCGCGGCGTGTGCACCCGCGTCTACACCACCACCCCCAAGAAGCCGAACTCCGCGCTGCGCAAGGTCGCCCGCGTGAAGCTCAACGGCGGCGTGGAGGTCACGGCCTACATCCCCGGTGAGGGCCACAACCTGCAGGAGCACTCCATCGTGCTCGTCCGCGGCGGTCGCGTGAAGGACCTCCCCGGTGTCCGCTACAAGATCGTCCGCGGCGCGCTCGACACCCAGGGTGTCAAGGGCCGCCAGCAGGCCCGTTCCCGTTACGGCGCCAAGAAGGAGAAGAAGTAATGCCTCGTAAGGGTCCCGCTCCCAAGCGCCCGCTCGTCGTCGACCCGGTCTACAGCTCCCCGGTCGTCACGCAGCTGATCAACAAGGTCCTCCAGGACGGCAAGAAGTCCACCGCCGAGCGCATCGTCTACGGTGCCCTCGAGGGCGTCCGCGCCAAGTCCGGTGCCGACCCCGTCGCCACCCTCAAGAAGGCCCTGGAGAACGTCAAGCCGGCCCTCGAGGTGAAGTCCCGCCGCGTCGGCGGCGCCACCTACCAGGTGCCCGTCGAGGTCAAGCCGGGCCGCGCCCAGGCGCTGTCCCTGCGCTGGCTCGTCGGCTACTCGAAGATCCGCCGTGAGAACACCATGACCGAGCGTCTGCAGAACGAGATCCTGGACGCGTCCAACGGTCTCGGTGCCGCCGTGAAGCGCCGGGAGGACACCCACAAGATGGCGGAGTCCAACAAGGCCTTCGCCCACTACCGCTGGTAGAATCTTCCAGGCCTGTCGGCCCCACCCGGGCCGACAGGCCGCCGGCACCATCTCCGAAAGGGAACCACCGTGGCACTTGACGTGCTTACCGACCTCAAGAAGGTCCGCAACATCGGCATCATGGCGCACATCGATGCCGGGAAGACCACCACCACCGAACGCATCCTGTTCTACACCGGTATCTCCCACAAGATCGGCGAGACCCACGATGGTGCCTCCACCATGGACTGGATGGCGCAGGAGCAGGAGCGCGGCATCACGATCACGTCCGCCGCGACGACCTGCTACTGGCACGACAACCAGATCAACATCATCGACACCCCGGGCCACGTGGACTTCACGGTCGAGGTCGAGCGCTCCCTGCGCGTGCTCGACGGCGCCGTGGCGGTCTTCGACGGCAAGGAGGGCGTCGAGCCCCAGTCGGAGACGGTCTGGCGCCAGGCCGACAAGTACGACGTCCCCCGCATCTGCTTCGTCAACAAGATGGACAAGCTGGGCGCCGACTTCTACTTCACCGTCGACACCATCATCAACCGCCTCGGCGCGAAGCCGCTGGTCATGCAGCTGCCGATCGGCTCCGAGTCCGAGTTCACCGGCGTGGTCGACCTGCTCACCATGAAGGCCTTCGTCTGGCCGGGCGACTCCAAGGGCGACGTCTCCCTCGGCGCCAAGTACGAGATCGAGGAGATCCCCGCCGACCTGCAGGAGCGGGCCGAGGAGTACCGCAACCAGCTGGTGGAGTCCGTCGCCGAGGCCGACGACGAGCTCATGGAGAAGTACCTGGGCGGCGAGGAGCTCACCCTCGAGGAGCTCAAGGCCGGCATCCGGAAGCTCACCATCACCTCGCAGGCGTACCCCGTGCTGTGCGGCTCCGCGTTCAAGAACCGCGGCGTGCAGCCGATGCTCGACGCCGTCATCGACTTCCTGCCGTCCCCGCTGGACGTCCCGAACGTCGAGGGCCACGCGCTGAACAACGAGGAGGAGATCCTCTCCCGCCCGGTCGACTCGACCGCGCCGTTCTCCGCGCTCGCCTTCAAGGTGGCCAACCACCCGTTCTACGGGCAGCTGACCTACATCCGCGTGTACTCCGGCAAGGCGTCCAACGGCGACCAGGTGCTCAACTCCACCAAGGGCAAGAAGGAGCGCATCGGCAAGCTGTTCCAGATGCACTCCAACAAGGAGAACCCGGTCGACACCGTCCAGGCCGGGCACATCTACGCCGCGATCGGGCTCAAGGACACCACCACGGGGGACACCCTGTGCGACCTGCAGAAGCCGATCGTGCTCGAGTCCATGTCCTTCCCGGCCCCGGTCATCTCGGTGGCCATCGAGCCGAAGACCAAGGGCGACCAGGAGAAGCTCTCCATCGCGATCCAGAAGCTCTCCGCCGAGGACCCCACGTTCACCGTGTCCCTCAACGAGGAGACCGGCCAGACCGAGATCGGCGGCATGGGCGAGCTCCACCTGGACATCCTGGTGGACCGCATGAAGCGCGAGTTCAAGGTCGAGGCGAACGTCGGCAAGCCGCAGGTGGCCTACCGCGAGACGATCAAGAAGGCCGTCGAGAAGATCGACTACACGCACAAGAAGCAGACCGGCGGCTCCGGCCAGTTCGCCAAGGTGCAGATGGCGTTCGAGCCGATCCCGCTGGACGCCGAGGAGCTCTACGAGTTCGACAACAAGGTCACCGGCGGCCGCGTCCCGCGCGAGTACATCCCCTCCGTGGACGCCGGCATCCAGGACGCCATGCGTCTCGGCATCCTCGCCGGGTACCCGGTCGTGGGCGTCAAGGCCACCCTGCTCGACGGCGCCTACCACGACGTCGACTCCTCCGAGATGGCGTTCAAGATCGCCGGCTCGATGGTGTTCAAGGAGGGTGCCCGCAAGGCGCAGCCCGTCCTCCTCGAGCCGCTCATGGCGGTCGAGGTGCGCACCCCCGAGGAGTACATGGGCGAGGTCATCGGCGACCTGAACTCCCGCCGCGGCCAGATCCAGTCGATGGAGGACGTGAGCGGCATCAAGCTGGTCAGCGCCCTCGTCCCGCTGTCCGAGATGTTCGGCTACATCGGCGACCTCCGGTCCAAGACCCAGGGCCGCGCCGTGTACTCGATGCAGTTCGACAGCTACTCGGAGGTTCCCAAGGCGGTCGCCGAGGAGATCGTGCAGAAGAACCGCGGCGAGTAGGCACCACCCCTCGGCCCCGGCCGGGAATTTCATCAATCAGACACAGCCAAAGTAGACTTGCAGAGGTTTCAGTACTGCTGAGCGCCTCAAGCTCCCCCCGGAAACACGCGGTGGGGTAGTGCTGAGCAAGTTTCGACAAATGTTCTAGGAGGAACAACCATGGCGAAGGCCAAGTTCGAGCGCACCAAGCCGCACGTCAACATCGGCACCATCGGCCACGTCGACCACGGCAAGACGACGCTCACGGCTGCCATCTCCAAGGTCCTGGCCGACAAGTACCCGGACCTGAACGAGAAGCGCGACTTCGGCGCCATCGACTCCGCTCCGGAGGAGAAGCAGCGCGGCATCACCATCAACATCGCGCACATCGAGTACCAGACGGAGAAGCGCCACTACGCGCACGTCGACGCCCCGGGTCACGCGGACTACGTCAAGAACATGATCACCGGTGCGGCGCAGATGGACGGCGCCATCCTCGTGGTCGCCGCCACGGACGGCCCCATGGCCCAGACCCGCGAGCACGTGCTGCTCGCCCGCCAGGTGGGCGTGCCCTACCTGCTGGTGGCCCTGAACAAGTCCGACATGGTCGACGACGAGGAGCTGCTGGACCTCGTCGAGATGGAGGTGCGCGAGCTCCTCTCCGACCAGGGCTTCGACGGCGACAACGCGCCGGTCGTCCGCGTCTCGGCGCTGAAGGCCCTCGAGGGTGACCCCGAGTGGGTCGCCAAGGTCGAGGAGCTCATGGAGGCCGTCGACGAGAACGTGCCCGACCCCATCCGTGAGATGGACAAGCCGTTCCTCATGCCCATCGAGGACGTCTTCACCATCACCGGCCGCGGCACCGTGGTGACCGGCCGTGCCGAGCGCGGCACGCTGCCGATCAACTCCGAGGTCGAGATCGTCGGCATCCGTCCGGTCCAGAAGACCACGGTCACCGGCATCGAGATGTTCCACAAGCAGATGGACGAGGCCATGGCGGGCGAGAACTGCGGCCTGCTGCTGCGCGGTCTCAAGCGTGACGACGTCGAGCGCGGCCAGGTCGTGTGCAAGCCGGGTTCCATCACCCCGCACACCGACTTCGAGGCCAACGTCTACATCCTCTCCAAGGAGGAGGGCGGGCGTCACAACCCGTTCTACTCGAACTACCGTCCGCAGTTCTACTTCCGGACCACCGACGTCACCGGCGTCATCACGCTGCCCGAGGGCACCGAGATGGTCATGCCCGGCGACAACACCGAGATGACGGTCGCGCTGATCCAGCCGATCGCCATGGAGGAGGGCCTCGGCTTCGCCATCCGTGAGGGTGGCCGCACCGTGGGCTCCGGCCGCGTCACCAAGATCATCAACTAGTCCCCGGACTGCCGATCTGCGCAGAACCCCCCGTCGCTCCTGCAGCGGCGGGGGGTTCCGCGCGTTCCGGGGTCGCCACGACGGGGCTCAGCCGGTGAGCTGGTGCAGGCACAGGACGTTGCCCTCGGAGTCGGTGAACCACGCCGCGCGCATCCCGTCGGCGGTGACGACGTGGTCGACGGTGTGCAGACCGGGCAGGTCGTAGTCCTCGAAGCGCACGCCCCGGCCCTCGAGCTCCCGGACCGCGGCCTCGACGTCGGGGACCTCGAAGCTGGCCTGCGTCAGCTCGGACGCCGGCGCGTCCGGGCGCAGCAGCAGCTGCAGGCCGGTGTGCCCGTCCTCGCTGAACAGGACGCTGTCCGGCTCGGGGGCTTCGGCGGGGGAGAGGCCCAGCGTCTCCTGGTAGAACCGGCGGGCGCGGTCGAGCTCCCGGACGGGGACGATCGCGACCAGTCTCGCGGTGGACAGCATGGGACCCATCTCCTGGGACGTCGGGGTGCGGACGAGGCCAGGATACGACCGTGGGCGCCGGCGCCGGTCGCGGTTGCCTCACGGTTCCGGCACGGTTGCGCACGGCCCGCCCCCGGTCGTGCGTTTGCACCGGTCTGCCATCTCTGGCAGGATGGAGGACGTTGTTCAAGCGCCGACGCGTGCTCCCAACGGTTCGAACCGGCAGACCCCAGGACACCATCGGGTTCCGAAGCAGAACCGGGGTCAGCAGCTCCTGGAAGCTGCCACGCACGGACCACATACAGCCCGCCCCGAGAAACGGAATCGGTGTGCCCCCGTGCCAGCACGGGACGACACGCCCGAGTTCGGGGGTCGGAGCTCCAGCAGGGTGAGGAACCCGGATCCTTCCGGATTCAGTCTGCGTGGAGGGGCGCCCACCAGGTGGCGCCATGCACAAGGAGCCCTCGGCTCCGTCACAGGGAAGATCGTTCAAGAAAGAGAGTCACGACGCCATGGCGGGACAGAAAATCCGCATCCGGCTGAAGTCTTATGACCACGAGGTCATCGACGTCTCGGCCCGGAAGATCGTTGAGACGGTGACGCGCGCAGGCGCCACGGTGGTCGGCCCCGTGCCGCTGCCCACGGAGAAGAACGTGTACTGCGTCATCCGCTCGCCGCACAAGTACAAGGACAGCCGTGAGCACTTCGAGATGCGCACGCACAAGCGGCTGATCGACATCATCGACCCCACGCCGAAGGCCGTCGACTCGCTCATGCGCCTCGACCTGCCGGCTGACGTGAACATCGAAATCAAGCTGTAAAGAGGATCGCATCCCAATGACTACCACTTTCGAACGCCAGGTGAAGGGCCTGCTGGGCACGAAGCTCGGCATGACCCAGGTCTGGGACGAGAACGGGAAGTTCGTGCCGGTGACCGTCGTCAAGGCGGACTCCAACGTCGTGACCCAGCTGCGCAACCAGGACCGTGACGGCTACTCGGCCGTCCAGATCGGGTTCGGTGCGATCGACCCCCGCAAGGTCACCCAGCCGCTGGCCGGCCACTTCGAGAAGGCCGGCGTCACACCGCGCCGCCACGTCGTGGAGCTGCGCACGGCCGACGCCGACACCTACGAGCTGGGCCAGGAGCTCTCCGTCGAGCTCTTCGAGGCCGGCCAGAAGGTCGACGTGATCGGCAAGACCAAGGGCAAGGGCACGGCCGGTGTGATGAAGCGTCACGGCTTCTCCGGCGTCGGCGCCTCCCACGGTGCCCACAAGAACCACCGCAAGCCGGGATCCATCGGCGGCGCGTCCTACCCCGCTCGCGTGTTCAAGGGCATGCGCATGGCGGGCCGCATGGGCGCCGTCCGTCACACGACGCAGAACCTCACCGTTCACGCCGTGGACGCCGAGAACTCCCTGCTGCTCATCAAGGGCGCCCTGCCGGGCCCCAAGGGTTCGGTCGTCCTCGTCCGCACCGCAGTGAAGGGAGCCTGATCAGACCATGGCAACTCAGACCGTCAACGTCGACCTGCCCGCCGAGATCTTCGACGTCCAGACCAACGTGCCCCTGCTGCACCAGGTCGTCGTCGCTCAGCTGGCCGCGGCCCGCCAGGGCACGCACAAGACCAAGAACCGCGCCGAGGTCTCCGGCGCCGGCCGCAAGCCCTTCAAGCAGAAGGGCACCGGCCGCGCGCGCCAGGGCTCGATCCGCGCCCCGCACATGACCGGCGGCGGCGTGGTGCACGGGCCGACCCCGCGCGACTACAGCCAGCGCACCCCCAAGAAGATGAAGGCCGCCGCCCTGCGCGGAGCCCTCTCGGACCGGGCGCGCAACAACCGCATCCACGTCGTGGAGGCACTCGTCGAGGGCACCGTCCCCAACACGAAGGCCGCCCAGGCGACGCTGCGCGGGCTCTCCGACCGCAAGAACCTGCTGGTCGTCCTGCACCGCTCGGACGACGTGGCCGCGCTGTCGGTGCGCAACCTCGACGACGTGCACACCCTCTACGCGGACCAGCTCAACACGTACGACGTGCTGGTCTCCGACGACGTGGTCTTCACCAAGGACGCGTTCGAGTCCTTCGTGGCGGCCGCCAGCAAGAAGAAGCAGGAGGACGCCAAGTGAGCGCGACCACCATCAAGGACCCCCGGGACGTCATCATCGCGCCGGTCGTCTCGGAGAAGTCCTACGGGCTCATCGACGAGGGCCGCTACACGTTCTTCGTGGCGCCCGACTCGAACAAGACCCAGATCAAGTACGCCGTCGAGCAGATCTTCGGCGTCAAGGTCGAGTCCGTGAACACCATCAACCGTGCCGGGAAGCGGAAGCGCACGCGCTTCGGCTGGGGTCAGCGCAAGGGCACCAAGCGTGCCGTTGTGACCCTCAAGGAAGGCACCATCGACATCTTCGGCGGTCCGCTCGCCTGAGCGGAGACCACTTTAACGAGGAACTGACACATGGCTATCCGTAAGCACAAGCCGACAACCCCGGGCCGTCGCGGCTCCTCCGTTGCCGACTTCGCAGAAATCACGCGCACGACCCCCGAGAAGTCGCTGGTCCGGCCGCTGCCCAAGAAGGGCGGGCGGAACAACACCGGCCGCATCACCACCCGGCACAAGGGTGGCGGGCACAAGCGCCAGTACCGCGTCATCGACTTCCGTCGCCACGACAAGGACGGCGTCGACGCCAAGGTCGCGCACATCGAGTACGACCCGAACCGCACGGCGCGCATCGCGCTGCTGCACTTCGTGGACGGCTCCAAGCGCTACATCATCGCGCCGAACAAGCTGTCCCAGGGCGACGTCGTCGAGTCGGGCCCCGGCGCCGACATCAAGCCCGGCAACAACCTGCCGCTGCGCAACATCCCCGTCGGCACCGTGATCCACGCCGTCGAGCTCCGTCCGGGCGGCGGCGCCAAGCTCGCCCGCTCCGCCGGCGCGTCGGTGCAGCTCGTCGCCAAGGAGGGCAAGTACGGCCAGCTCCGGCTGCCCTCCGGCGAGATCCGCAACGTCGACGTGCGCTGCCGCGCGACGGTCGGCGAGGTCGGCAACGCCGAGCAGTCGAACATCAACTGGGGCAAGGCCGGCCGCAACCGCTGGAAGGGCGTCCGCCCGACCGTCCGCGGTGTGGTCATGAACCCCGTCGACCACCCGCACGGTGGTGGCGAGGGCAAGACCTCCGGTGGCCGTCACCCGGTCAACCCGAACGGCAAGCCCGAGGGCCGCACCCGCCGCCCCAACAAGGAGAGCGACAAGCTCATCGTCCGCCGTCGTCGCACCGGCAAGAACAAGCGCTAAGGAGCCTGACACATGCCACGCAGCCTGAAGAAGGGCCCTTTCGTCGATCAGCACCTTTTCCTGAAGGTCGCCAAGGAGAACGACAAGGGCACCAAGAACGTCATCAAGACGTGGTCCCGCCGCTCGATGATCGTCCCCGACATGCTCGGGCACACGATCGCCGTGCACGACGGACGCAAGCACATCCCCGTGTTCATCACCGAGTCGATGGTCGGGCACAAGCTCGGCGAGTTCGCCCCCACGCGGACCTTCCGCGGCCATGTGAAGGACGACAAGAAGGGCAAGCGCCGCTGATCCTCCGGGATCCCGCAGCGTGAGCACTTCGAGAAGACGAGAGAAGGAAAGCAATGGAAGCCAAGGCATCTGCGCGCTACATCCGCGTGACGCCTATGAAGGCCCGGCGCGTCGTCAACCTGATTCGTGGCCAACAGGCGAATGAGGCTCTGGCGATTCTGAAGTTCGCCCCCCAGGGTGCTTCGGAACCGGTGTTCAAGGTCCTCCAGTCGGCGGTCGCCAACGCGCGCCAGCTGGCGGACCGCGACGGCCTGCCGTTCAAGGAGGAGGAGCTCGTCGTGAGCGAGGCCTTCGTCGACGAGGGTCCGACCATGAAGCGGTTCCAGCCGCGGGCCCAGGGCCGCGCCTACCGCATCAACAAGCGCACGAGCCACATCACCGTGATCGTGGCGAGCCCTGACAGCGAGGAGGTCCGCTAAGTGGGACAGAAGATCAACCCGCACGGGTTCCGGCTGGGCATCACCACCGACCACGTGTCGCACTGGTACGCGGACTCCACCAAGGAGGGCCAGCGCTACAAGGACTACGTCCGTGAGGACATCAAGATCCGCAAGCTCATGTCCACGGGCATGGAGCGGGCCGGCATCTCCAAGGTCGAGATCGAGCGGACCCGGGACCGCGTGCGCGTGGACATCCACACCGCCCGCCCCGGCATCGTCATCGGCCGCCGCGGCGCCGAGGCCGACCGCATCCGCGGCGAGCTCGAGAAGCTCACCGGCAAGCAGATCCAGCTGAACATCCTCGAGGTGAAGAACCCCGAGGTGGACGCCCAGCTGGTCGCCCAGGGTGTCGCCGAGCAGCTCGCCTCCCGCGTGGCCTTCCGCCGCGCCATGAAGAAGGCCATCCAGTCGGCGCAGCGCGCCGGCGCGAAGGGCATCCGCATCCAGTGCGCCGGCCGCCTCGGCGGCGCCGAGATGAGCCGCTCGGAGTTCTACCGCGAAGGCCGTGTGCCCCTGCACACCCTGCGCGCGAACATCGACTACGGCTTCTTCGAGGCCAAGACCACCTTCGGCCGCATCGGCGTGAAGGTCTGGATCTACAAGGGCGACCTCACCGCGAAGGAACTGGCGGCCCAGCAGGCCGCCGCTCCCTCGCGCGGGCGCGGCGGCGACCGTGACCGTCGCGGCGGTCCGGGCGAGCGTCGTGGAGGCGGCGGCGGCGACCGTCGTCGTCCCGACCGTAACGACCGTGGCGGACGCCGTGAGCGCAACGACTCCGCCGCCTCCCCGGCTCCGGCCGCGGGAGCGACCAACGCAGAGGGTGGTAAGTAAATGCTCATCCCACGTCGTGTGAAGTTCCGCAAGCAGCACCACCCGAAGCGGTCGGGCGCTGCCAAGGGCGGCACCACTGTCGCCTTCGGCGAGTGGGGCATCCAGGCGCTCACGCCGGCCTACGTGACGAACCGTCAGATCGAGGCCGCCCGTATCGCCATGACCCGCCACATCAAGCGTGGCGGCAAGGTCTGGATCAACATCTACCCGGACCGCCCCCTGACCAAGAAGCCCGCCGAGACCCGCATGGGCTCCGGCAAGGGTTCCCCCGAATGGTGGGTCGCCAACGTCAAGCCCGGGCGCGTGATGTTCGAGCTCTCCGGTGTCTCCGAAGAGGTCGCCCGCGAGGCCCTGCGCCTGGCGATCCACAAGCTCCCGATGAAGGCACGCATCGTGCGTCGCGAAGGTGGTGAATGAGAATGGCTGTTGGATCCAAGGATCTGAGCATCGAGAACCTCGCGGCCCTCGACAAGGACTCTCTGGGTGAGGCGCTGCGCAAGGCCAAGGAGGAGCTGTTCAACCTCCGCTTCCAGTCCGCAACCGGTCAGCTCGAGAACAACGGCCGCCTCAAGGCCGTCAAGCGCGACATCGCGCGCATCTACACGGTGCTGCGTGAGCGCGAGCTCGGCATCCGGCCCCAGGCGGGCTCCGCCGAGACCACCGCCGAGACCACCTCCGAGGAGGACGCCAAGTGACCGAGCAGATCAACAACGAGGCCGAGCAGGCCGACGAGCGCGGTGACCGCAAGAGCCGTCGTGGCTACGTGGTCTCCGACAAGATGGACAAGACCGTCGTGGTGCAGCTGCAGGACAACGTCAAGCACTCGCTGTACGGCAAGGTCATGCGCCGCTCCTCGAAGGTCAAGGCCCACGACGAGCAGAACGCCGCCGGCGTCGGCGACCTCGTCCTGATCTCCGAGACCCGCCCGCTGTCCGCGACCAAGCGGTGGCGGATCGTGGAGATCCTCGAGAAGGCCAAGTGACCCGAGCTCGCTAGAGCCGGCCACGGCCCCGACGGCCCGTCCCCTCCACGAGGGGGCGGGCCGTCGCCCGTTCACCGCCCGCACGGACGGCGCCCCGCCTGTGCTAGGCTGGTGAGCTTGTATGGGCGGAAATCTCTGCCCGTGCAATCCACAGCTCTTCGTGCCAGCGCATAATGACCGCGTGCAGGGCGCCCCCGTGCCACCTGGTGGCGGGTTCAGATGCTCCTGGCATGGAGGGCTGGGCCCGGTCCGGCGTGCGCGCCGGGGGAGGGCACATCATCCGACAAGCTGTTCCGCAAGGCCCGCACCGTGCTCTCGATCGGTGTTGGAACCGGCGTGACGACAGGAGTAATCAGTGATTCAGCAGGAGTCGCGACTGAAGGTCGCCGACAACACGGGTGCGAAGGAAATCCTCACCATCCGTGTTCTCGGTGGATCCGGACGTCGCTACGCAGGCATCGGCGACATCATCGTCGCCACCGTGAAGGACGCGATCCCCGGCGGGAACGTGAAGAAGGGCGACGTGGTCAAGGCCGTGATCGTCCGTACCAAGAAGGAGCGCCGTCGTCCGGACGGCTCCTACATCAAGTTCGACGAGAACGCCGCAGTGATCCTGAAGAACGACGGTGACCCCCGTGGTACCCGCATCTTCGGCCCCGTGGGCCGTGAGCTGCGCGACAAGAAGTTCATGAAGATCATCTCGCTGGCCCCGGAGGTGCTCTGACCATGGCGAAGTTCAAGATCAAGACCGGCGACCTGGTGCAGGTCATCTCCGGCAGCAAGGACAACAAGGGCAAGCAGGGCAAGGTCCTGCGCGTGATCCCCGAGACCTCCCGCGTGGTCGTGGAGGGCATCAACGTGATCACCCGCCACCGCAAGGCCTCCATGCAGGGCGAAGCCGGCGGCATCGACAAGGTCGAGGCCCCGATCCACGTGTCCAACGTGGCGCTCGTGGACCCGGAGACCAACAAGCCGACCCGCGTCGGCCACCGCACCGAGACCGTGGAGCGCGACGGACGCCAGAAGACCGTCCGCGTCCGCGTCTCCAAGAGCACCGGCAAGGACCTGTGATGACCGAAACCACCGAGATCAGCGTGTCCCCGCGCTTCAAGGACAAGTACCAGGAGACCGTCGTGCCCGCGCTGCAGGAGCAGTTCGGCTACGGCAACGTCATGGAGATCCCGCGCGTCGTCAAGGTCGTCGTGAACATGGGTGTCGGTGACGCCGCCAAGGACTCGAAGCTCATCGACGGCGCCGTCCGCGACCTCACCGCCATCACGGGCCAGAAGCCGCTCGTGACCCGGGCGAAGAAGTCCATCGCGCAGTTCAAGCTCCGCGAGGGCATGCCGATCGGCGCGCACACCACGCTGCGCGGCGACCGCATGTGGGAGTTCCTCGACCGCCTGGTGACCCTGGCCCTGCCGCGCATCCGCGACTTCCGGGGTCTGTCCGACCGCCAGTTCGACGGCAACGGCAACTACACCTTCGGCCTCACCGAGCAGTCCATGTTCCACGAGATCGACCAGGACCGCATCGACCGGGTCCGCGGCATGGACATCACGGTGGTCACCACCGCGAAGACCGACGACGAGGGCCGCGCGCTGCTGAAGGCGCTCGGCTTCCCCTTCAAGACCAACTAATCTCGCTACGTTCCAGGTCCGGCCGGGCGCCCACGGGCGCCGCCAGGTGCGGAAACCGGGACGAGGAAGGGCACGTGCCCCCAAAATGACAATGACAGATCCTGTCGCGGACATGCTGACGCGTCTGCGCAACGCCAACTCCGCCTACCACGACTCCGTGAGCATGCCGTACTCGAAGCTCAAGGCTCGCGTGGCGGACATCCTCAAGGCCGAGGGCTACATCGCGGACTACAAGGAGGAGGCGGCGGAGGTCGGCAAGACCCTCACGCTCTCCCTGAAGTTCGGCCCCAACCGGGAGCGCTCCATCGCGGGCGTCCGGCGCATCTCCAAGCCGGGCCTGCGCGTCTACGCCAAGTCCACCAACCTCCCCAAGGTCCTGGGCGGCCTGGGCATCGCCATCCTGTCCACCTCTTCCGGGCTGCTGACCGACAAGCAGGCCGCGAAGAAGGGCGTGGGCGGCGAAGTCCTCGCGTACGTCTGGTAACCCGGAACAGAAAGGAAGAGAACATGTCACGTATCGGACGTCTCCCCATCTCTGTGCCGGCCGGTGTGGAGATCAAGATCGACGGCAACGTCGTCTCCGTCAAGGGCGCCAAGGGCGAGCTGCAGCACACCGTTGCCAGCCCGATCACCGTCGCGCTCGACGACAGCACCCTCACCGTCACCCGACCCGACGACGAGCGCGAGTCCCGCTCGCTGCACGGTCTCACCCGCACCCTGATCGCGAACATGATCCAGGGCGTCACCCAGGGCTACACCAAGGGCATCGAGATCGTCGGCACCGGTTACCGCGTGCAGGCCAAGGGCCAGGACCTCGAGTTCGCCCTCGGCTACAGCCACCCGATCACCTTCAAGGCGCCGGAGGGCATCTCGTTCGCCGTCGAGGGCGTCAACAAGCTCTCGGTCAACGGCATCGACAAGCAGCAGGTCGGCGAGGTCGCCGCCAAGATCCGCAAGCTCCGCGCCCCCGAGCCCTACAAGGGCAAGGGCGTGCGGTACGCCGGCGAGCAGATCCGCCGCAAGGCCGGAAAGGCTGGTAAGTAACCATGGCTCTGAAGATCAAGGGCAAGTCCAAGGCCGCCGCCCGCAGCCGCCGCCACGTCCGGGTGCGCAAGCACCTGGCCGGCACGGCCGCGCGCCCGCGCCTGGTCGTCAACCGCTCCGCCCGCCACGTGTTCGTCCAGGTCGTCGACGACACCAAGGGTGTCACCGTCGCCTCGGCCTCCACCATGGAGGCCGACCTGCGCGGCGCCGACGCGGACAAGACCGCCAAGGCCAAGCGCGTGGGTGAGCTCGTGGCCGAGCGCGCCAAGGCCGCCGGTGTCGAGTCCGTCGTGTTCGACCGCGGCGGCAACAAGTACCACGGTCGCGTGGCGGCTGTCGCCGACGGCGCCCGCGAAGGAGGTCTGGCACTGTGAGCGAGCAGAACAACGAGAAGGAAACCCAGGTGACCGAAGCCAGCACTGCCTCCACGGAGGCGACCGGGGCCCAGCAGACCACCGAGGCCAACCGCTCCCAGGACTCCCGCGGCGACCGCGGGGGCCGCGGCGAGCGCGGCGGCCGCGGTGAGCGCGGGGGCCGCGGCGAGCGCGGCGGCCGCGGTGGCCGCGGCGGCCGCGACGAGGAGAAGGACAAGTTCCTCGAGCGCGTCGTGACCATCAACCGTGTCTCCAAGGTCGTCAAGGGTGGTCGTCGCTTCAGCTTCACCGCCCTCGTCGTCGTCGGCGACGGCAACGGCATGGTCGGCGTCGGCTACGGCAAGGCCAAGGAGGTGCCGGCGGCGATCTCGAAGGGCGTCGAGGAGGCGAAGAAGAACTTCTTCCGCGTCCCGCGTATCGAGGACCGCACGATCCCGCACCGCGTGCAGGGCGAGGCCGCCGCAGGCGTCGTCATGCTGCGCCCGGCGACCCCGGGTACCGGTGTGATCGCCGGTGGTCCGGTCCGCGCCGTGCTCGAGTGCGCCGGCATCCACGACGTGCTGTCGAAGTCCCTCGGCTCGTCGAACCAGATCAACATCGTGCACGCAACCATCGAGGCGCTCCGCCAGCTCGAGGAGCCGGCGGCCGTCGCGGCCCGTCGTGGGCTCCCGATGGACGAGGTCGTCCCCGGTCCGTTGCTGCGCTCGATCCAGAAGGCAGGTGCCTGATGTCCGGCAAGCGTATCCAGCCCGACGGCACGGAGCTGCGCATCACGCAGGTCCGGTCGGTGGTCGGCCAGAAGCAGAACATGCGCAACACCCTGCGGTCCCTCGGCCTCAAGCGGCCGGGCAACGTCGTGGTCCGCAAGGCCGACGGCGTGACCGCGGGCATGGTCAACACCGTCGCCCACCTGGTCAAGGTCGAGGAGGCCAAGTAACCATGGCAGAGAACACTGCTGAGAACACCGCTCAGAGCAACGAGAAGGTGCACGCGCTCAAGGTGCACCACCTGCGTCCGGCCCCGGGCGCGAAGACCGCCAAGACCCGCGTGGGTCGCGGTGAGGGCTCCAAGGGCAAGACCGCCGGCCGCGGCACCAAGGGCACCAGTGCCCGGTACCAGGTCAAGGCGGGCTTCGCGGGCGGGCAGCTTCCGCTGCACATGCGCCTGCCCAAGCTGCGCGGGTTCAAGAACCCGTTCCGCGTGGAGTACCAGGTCGTCAACCTGGACAAGCTCACCGAGCTCTTCCCGGAGGGCGGCGAGGTGACCGTGGAGTCGCTCGTGGCCCGCGGCGCCGTGCGCAAGAACCAGCCCGTCAAGGTCCTGGGCTCCGGCGAGATCGCGGTCGCGGTCGACGTGAAGGCGCACGCCTTCTCGGGCTCCGCCGCGGAGAAGATCGCCGCCGCCGGCGGCAGCACCACCGCGCTGTGAGCGCGGGCCGCGGGGCCGGGCGCACGCCCGGCCCCGCGGCACCCACGGATCAGGCCTCGTCCACGCCAGCGTGGGCGGGGCCTGATCCGTCGGCGGGCACGAGCCCGCCCCGTCGGCGCGCGCCCCCGGTGAGTCCCGGGCGGGCCGCGTTCGCTAGACTTGCCGGAGTCGTCCGCGCCCACCGGGCGCGGGGACCCCGGACCGAGCTCCCGCACCACCACACCCCCCGCCACCGGATGCCGGTCGGACCCAGTCTCTAGGAGGACATGTGCTCAGCGCTTTCGGACGGGCGTTGCGAACCCCCGACCTGCGACGCAAGCTGGGGTTCACCCTCGCCCTCATCGTGCTCTACCGCCTGGGCACGTTCATCCCGGCGCCGGGCGTCGACTACGGCAACGTGCAGCAGTGCCTGGCCCTCGGGACCACCACGGGCGGCGTGTACGACATGGTGAACCTCTTCAGCGGCGGCGCGCTGCTGCAGCTGTCGGTCTTCGCCCTGGGCGTCATGCCCTACATCACCGCGAGCATCATCGTGCAGCTGCTGCGCGTGGTCATCCCGCGCTTCCAGGAGCTGCACGAGGAGGGGGCGCAGGGGCAGACGCAGCTGACCCAGTACACCCGCTACCTCACCATCGGCCTCGCGCTGCTCAACGCCACCACGGTGGTCTCGCTCGCCCGGTCCGGCGCCCTGCTGGGGGACTGCCCCCTGCCGATCATCCCGAACGACACCTGGCTGACCGTGCTGATCATCATCATCACGATGACCGCCGGCACGGCGATCATCATGTGGCTGGGGGAGCGGATCACGGAGAAGGGCGTGGGCAACGGCATGTCGCTGCTCATCTTCACGTCCATCGCCGCGACCTTCCCCTCCGCGCTGGGCGAGATCCTCCGCACCCGGGGCTGGGGCGTGTTCCTCTCCGTGCTGGCCGTGGGGCTCGTGGTGATCACCTGCGTGGTGTTCGTGGAGCAGTCCCAGCGCCGCGTGCCCGTGCAGTACGCCAAGCGGATGGTGGGCCGGCGCACGATCGGCGGGACCACCACCTACATCCCGCTCAAGGTCAACATGGCCGGTGTCATCCCCATCATCTTCGCGTCCTCGATGCTGATGCTCCCCGGCATGCTCGCCCAGTTCGGCATGCCGGACGACGGCACGGACATCCCCGGCTGGGTGAACTGGATCAACACCTACCTCGTCACCGGCGACCACCCCGTGTACATGGCGATGTACTTCCTGATGATCGTGTTCTTCACGTACTTCTACGTGTCGATCACGTTCAACCCGGAGGAGGTCTCCAACAACATGAAGCGCTACGGCGGCTTCATCCCGGGGATCCGCGCGGGACGGCCCACCGAGAAGTACCTCGCCTACGTGCTCAGCCGGATCACGTTCCCGGGCGCCCTCTACCTGGGCATCGTGTCGATGATCCCCCTCGTGGCGCTCGTGCTGATCGACGCGAACCAGAACTTCCCCTTCGGCGGTCCGTCGCTGCTGATCATGGTGGGCGTGGGCCTGGACACGGTGAAGCAGATCGAGGCCCAGCTGCAGCAGCGCAACTACGAGGGCCTGCTGCGCTGACCCCTCCCCGCCGTCCCCCGCCGGGGACGGCGGGCACGCCCCGGTAGACTGGGACGGCAGCCACCACCGACCGCAAGGAGACTTCATGACCCGCATGCTCATCATCGGACCCCCCGGCGCAGGCAAGGGCACGCAGGCCGTGCGCATCTCGGACCGGCTCGGCATCCCGGCGATCTCCACCGGCGACATCTTCCGGGCCAACATCAAGGGCCGGACCCCCCTGGGGCAGGAGGCCAAGAGCTACATCGACGCCGGTGACCTCGTCCCGGACTCCGTGACCAACCGGATGGTCCGCGACCGCCTCGCCGAGACGGACACCGCCGACGGCTTCCTGCTCGACGGCTACCCGCGCAACGCCGCGCAGGTGGACGAGCTCGACGCCATCCTCGCGGAGCTGGGGCAGGAGCTCGACGTCGTGCTGAAGCTGACCGCCGACCGCGACGAGCTCGTCCAGCGGCTCCTCGGACGGGCCCAGAAGGAGGGGCGCACCGACGACACGGAGGCGGTCATCCGGCACCGCCTCGACGTGTACGACGCCGAGACCGCCGTGGTCGTCGACGTCTACGACCGGCGCGGCATCGTCCGCGAGGTCGACGGGCTCGGGACCGTCGACGAGGTCTCCCAGCGGATCATGACAGCGCTGTCCTGACGCACCGTCCCGCACTGCGCACGCCGTGACACCCCCGGACACCCCCGGGGGTCTCACGTTTAACCCACGACAGCCGCGAGCTCCCCGACCGGGGGAGCGGCTCGGAAGGAAGACCGCATGTTCGGCCGCCGCCGGATCGAGTACAAGACCCACGCCCAGCTGCGCACCATGCAGCGCGCCGGGGTGGTGACCTCCCGCGCCCTCGACGCCGCCGTGGCGGCCGCCGTGCCCGGCGCGACCACCGCGTCCCTCGACGACGTCTTCCGCTCCGTCCTCGACGAGCACGGGGCGAGCTCCAACTTCCTCGGCTACTTCGGCTACCCCGCCGCGGTGTGCGTGTCCGTCAACGAGGTGGTCGTCCACGGCATCCCGGGGGACCAGGTGCTGCAGGAGGGGGACATCCTCTCCGTGGACGGCGGGGCCGTCGTCGAGGGCTGGCACGGGGACTCCGCGCGCACCGTGCTCCTGGGACGCCCGGACCCCGCGGACGCCGAGCTCTCCGACGTCACCCGCAACGCCATGTGGCACGGCATCGCGGCGGCGGCCACCGGCACGCACGTCGGCGACATCGGCGCGGCCGTGGAGGACTACGTGCGGAAGGCCTCCGGGCACCGCTTCGGGATCCTCGAGGAGTACGTGGGCCACGGCATCGGGTCCAAGATGCACATGGCGCCCGACGTGCTCAACTTCCGCAGCACCGACCGCGGGCCCCGCCTGCGCGCCGGCATGGCACTGGCCATCGAGCCGATGCTCGTGCGCGGCGGGATCGGCACCCGCGTGCTCGACGACGAGTGGACCGTGGTCACCACCGACGGCGCCCGCTCCAGCCAGTGGGAGCACTCCGTGGCCCTGCACGCCGACGGCGTCTGGGTGCTCACCGCCGAGGACGGCGGGGCCTCGGAGCTCGAGCCCCTCGGCGTGCGCCCCGTCCCGATCCCGGAGGACCTGCCGTGACCGGACAGCCCTCCACCACCCCGGACCCGCGACACCGCGAGGAGAACACCGTGGCCCAGCAGCCGCAGCAGAGCACCACCAGCACACCCGTCGAGCTCACCGTGAAGCCCCGGCCCGGTCAGCTGACCTTCGCCGCGCCGCGGCGCGGCAAGCCCCCGCGCCACCTCGCCGACTTCGACATGGCGGGCCGCCGGGAGTTCCTCGCCGAGCTGGGGCACCAGCCCTTCCGGGCGGGCCAGCTCTCCCGCCACTACTTCGACCGGTTCGCCACGGCCCCCGAGGACATGACCGACCTGCCCGCGGCCGGCCGGGAGGAGCTCGTCTCCCAGGCCCTGCCGACGCTGCTGACCACCGTGCGCAGCCTCGAGGCAGACCAGGGGGACACCGTCAAGAACGTGCACCGGTGCTTCGACGGCGCCACCGTGGAGTCCGTGCTCATGCGCTACACCCACCGGGTGACCATGTGCATCTCCTCCCAGGCCGGCTGCGGGATGAACTGCCCCTTCTGCGCGACCGGCCAGGCGGGCCTGACCCGCAACCTCTCGACTGCGGAGATGGTCGAGCAGGTCGTGCAGGGCGCGCGGATGCTGCGCGGCGGCAGGGTCGGCCGGGCCGAGCAGGAGCCGCTGCGCATCTCCAACATCGTGTTCATGGGCATGGGGGAGGCCCTCGCCAACTACAAGGCCTCGATCGGGGCGATCCACCGCCTCATCGACCCCTCCCCGGAGGGCCTCGGCATCTCGGCCCGCGGCATCACCATGTCCACGGTGGGCCTGGTGCCCGGGATCCGGAAGTTCACGCAGGAGAAGCTGCCGGTCACCCTGGCGCTGTCCCTGCACGCCCCGGACGACGAGCTGCGCGACGAGCTCATCCCGATCAACACCCGCTGGAAGGTCGACGAGGCCCTCGACGCCGCCTACGACTACTACCAGGCCACCGGCCGGCGGGTCTCGATCGAGTACGCCCTGATCCGCGACATCAACGACCACGGGTGGCGCGCCGACCTCCTCGGCGAGAAGCTCAACGCCCGCGGCGGGGGATGGGTGCACGTGAACCCCATCCCGCTCAACCCGACCCCCGGCTCCAAGTGGACCGCGTCGCGGCCCGGCGTGGAGCAGAACTTCGTGGAGCGGCTCCGGGCCCACGGCATCCCCACCACCGTGCGGGACACCCGCGGCTCCGACATCGACGGGGCCTGCGGGCAGCTCGCCGCGACCGTCTGAGCGCCGTCGTCCCCGGCACCGTTCTGCGGCACCGTTCCCCGGGGGCGCCTCCCGCGTTGCGGGAGGCGCCCCCGATCCCGTAGAGTGTCCTGTTGGTTGTCTGTGCTCCAGCGATTCCGCACACTTCGGACCACGCCGACCTCACCGTGCACCACGAACGGTGATGGTGCGCGCGTACGGGTCCGCTGCGGCGTTTAACGACGATGTACACCCGAAACCCTGCTCGCCGCCCCGGCGGGGGGCACCTGAAGTTAGCGGAGGATATGGCCAAGAAAGACGGAGTCATCGAGATCGAAGGCACTGTGGTCGAGGCTCTGCCCAACGCGATGTTCCGCGTTGAGCTGAACAACGGTCACCTGGTCCTCGCCCACATCTCCGGGAAGATGCGACAGCACTACATCCGGATCCTCCCCGAGGACCGCGTGGTGGTGGAGCTGAGCCCGTACGACCTCACCCGCGGTCGTATCGTCTACCGCTACAAGTAGGACCGGCGGCCGTCCGGGCCGCACACCACTCGAGAGAACGACGCGAAGGAATGCGATGAAGGTCCAACCGAGCGTGAAGCCGATCTGCGACAAGTGCAAGGTGATCCGCCGCAACGGGCGGGTCATGGTGATCTGCGAGAACCCGCGCCACAAACAGCGTCAGGGCTGACCCGCCCCGAGCTGCCCACGCAAGTGGATCGATAAAGGCACCGCTCCCGACCGGAGAGATCCAGGCGGGCGCCCCCGGTACAGAGGCCGGGGACCGGAGGGGACATGACGTCCCCGACCGGACAGCGATGCTCCAGACCTCTGGAACACCACAAGGAGAACTGCCGATATGGCTCGTCTCGCAGGCGTCGACCTCCCCCGCGAAAAGCGGCTGGAAATTGCGCTCACCTACATCTACGGCGTGGGTCGCACCCGCGCGCTCGCCACCCTGGACGCCACCGGCATCTCGGGCGACCTGCGCGTGCGCGAACTCACCGATGCCCAGCTCGTGGAGCTGCGCGACTACATCGAGGACAACTACAAGGTCGAGGGTGACCTCCGCCGCGAGGTGGCCGCCGACATCCGCCGCAAGGTCGAGATCGGCAGCTACCAGGGCATCCGGCACCGCCGCGGCCTGCCCGTGCACGGTCAGCGCACCAAGACCAACGCCCGCACCCGCAAGGGTCCGAAGCGCACGGTCGCCGGCAAGAAGAAGTAGCCCGCTGCCGCTCGTGCGCCAGGACCCCGCGGTCCCCCGAGCGGCCCACCACCACTCTTCCCGAACTTTGTAGGAGATCTCCATGCCCCCGAAGACTCGCGCAGCGGCTGCCCGCAAGCCCCGCCGCAAGGACAAGAAGAACGTCACCCAGGGCCAGGCCCACATCAAGTCGACGTTCAACAACACCATCGTCACCATCACCGATCCCTCCGGCGCCGTCCTCTCCTGGTCGTCCGCCGGCGAGATGGGTTTCAAGGGCTCTCGCAAGTCCACCCCCTTCGCGGCCCAGATGGCCGCCGAGGCCGCCGCGAAGCGCGCGCAGGAGCACGGCATGCGCAAGGTCGACGTGTTCGTCAAGGGCCCCGGCTCCGGGCGCGAGACCGCCATCCGCTCCCTGCAGGCCACCGGCCTCGAGGTCGGCTCCATCTCGGACGTCACCCCGAGCGCGCACAACGGTTGCCGCCCGCCGAAGCGCCGCCGCGTCTGATGTGAGCACGCCCACCGGGACCCTGCGGGGTCCCGGTGCGCATGCCGACAACGGACCGGGCACCGGTCCGCACCCATCAACTGTTTTCCACCATTTGCGCGCGTCATATAGCGGATGCCCGCTGAAAGGAAACATCAGTGCTCATCGCACAGCGCCCCACCCTCTCTGAAGAGGTCGTGGCCGACAACCGGTCCCGCTTCGTGATCGAACCGCTCGAGCCCGGCTTCGGCTACACCCTCGGCAACTCCCTCCGCCGCACCCTCCTGTCCTCGATCCCCGGTGCCGCCGTGACCAGCATCCGGCTCGACGGGGTGCTCCACGAGTTCTCCACCGTGGAGGGCGTGAAGGAGGACGTCTCCGAGGTCATTCTCAACATCAAGAAGCTCGCCGTCTCCTCGGAGCAGGACGAGCCCGTCGTCGCCTACCTGCGCAAGCAGGGCCCCGGCGTCGTCACCGCCGCGGACATCACGGCCCCGGCCGGTGTGGAGATCCACAACCCGGACCTGCACATCGCGACCCTCAACGCGAAGGGCCAGCTCGAGCTCGAGCTGACCATCGAGCGCGGGCGCGGGTACGTCTCCGCCGCCCAGAACAAGGCCGGGGACGCGGAGATCGGCCGCATCCCGGTCGACTCGATCTACTCGCCCGTCCTGAAGGTGACCTTCCGCGTGGAGGCCACCCGCGTGGAGCAGCGCACCGACTTCGACAAGCTGGTCCTGGACGTGGAGACCAAGGAGGCCATCACCCCGCGTGACGCCGTGGCCTCCGCCGGCACCACCCTGGTCGAGCTGTTCGGTCTCGCCCGGGAGCTCAACACGGCCGCCGAGGGCATCGAGATCGGGCCCTCGCCGACGGACGCCGCGATGGCCGCCGACATGGCGCTGCCCATCGAGGACCTCGAGCTCACCGTGCGGTCCTACAACTGCCTCAAGCGCGAGGGCATCCACAGCGTGGGTGAGCTCGTGGGCCGTTCCGAGGCGGACCTGATGGACATCCGCAACTTCGGCGCCAAGTCGATCGACGAGGTCAAGGCCAAGCTCGTCGACCTCGGGCTGTCTCTCAAGGACTCGCCCCCCGGTTTCGACCTCGCCGCTCGCGCCGCCGCGATCGACGACGAGAACCCGTTCGACGACGACGACCACTAGTCCTTCCCGCTGACGTCCCGACGGGTGCCCGCCCGGGCCGGGACACACTTCCAGGAGATCAACAACCATGCCTACTCCCACCAAGGGACCCCGCCTCGGAGGCGGACCCGCGCACGAGCGCCTGATGCTGGCGAACCTGTCGCAGCAGCTGTTCGAGCACAAGCGCATCACCACCACCGTGACCAAGGCGAAGCGGATGCGTCCCTACGCCGAGCGCCTGATCACCTTCGCCAAGCGCGGTGACCTGGCCGCCCGCCGTCGCGTGCTGGCGCAGCTGACCGACAAGTCCGTGGTGCACGAGCTGTTCACCACCATCGCCTCGGCGATGGAGGACCGCAACGGCGGCTACACCCGCATCACCAAGATCGGCAACCGCAAGGGCGACAACGCCCCCATGGCGGTCATCGAGCTCGTGATGGAGCCCGTCGCGACCAAGGCCACCGTGGCCGAGGCCGAGCGCGCCACCGAGAAGGCCGCCCCGGCCCCCGCCGCCCCGGTCGACACCCCGGCGGACTCCACCGCCGGTGAGGTCGCCGCCGAGGAGATCCCCGCCGACGAGCAGGCCCCCGAGGTCGGCTCCGAGCAGGCCGCCGAGGTCGCGGCCGAGAACTCCGACGCCGAGTTCCCCGGTTCGCGCGCCCCGCTCGAGTCCGGCGAGGCCCCCGAGGGCTTCGAGGTCAAGGGCAACAAGAACTCGATGAAGTACCACGTGCCCGGCTCGCGCTGGTACGCGGGCACCACCGCCGAGATCTGGTTCGACTCGCCGGCCAACGCCGAGGCGGCCGGCTTCCAGCCGGCCGGCGGCGCCGCCGCGCAGAAGCTGCGCTGACCGGACGACGCACGGACGGACACCGCGACGCCGCCGGGGACCTGGTCCCCGGCGGCGTCGTCGTGCCCGCCGGACCCCCTCCACCCCCTTCCAGGAGCTGACCATGAGCCCGTCCGATTCCCCCGTGCGCGTGCGGATCGACCTGGCCTACGACGGCGCGCCGTTCGCCGGGTGGGCCCGTCAGCCGGGCCTGCCCACCGTGCAGGGGGCCGTGGAGGACGCCCTCGCCGTGCTGGTCCGCCGGGACGTGCGGGTCGCGGTGGCCGGCCGGACGGACACCGGGGTGCACGCCCGCGGCCAGGTGGCGCACCTGGACCTGGCCCCGGCGGAGTGGACCGGTCTAGCCCGCGGCCGGGACGAGGACCCGGGGCGCGCGCTCGAACGCCGCCTCACGGGGGCCCTGGCCCACGTCCTGGGCCGCGGCCGCCGCGCGCAGTGCCTGCCCGAGTGCCCGGGCGCGGTCGTGGTCCGCCGCGCGGGCGCCGCCCCCGCCGGCTTCGACGCCCGCTTCTCCGCCGTCTCCCGCCGCTACAGCTACAGGATCGACGACGGCGCGGCGGGCCGGGACCCGCTGACCCGGCACCTGACGTGGTGGTCGAAGGACGTGCTCGACGTCCCCGTCATGGCCCGGGCGGCGCAGGAGCTGGTGGGGCTGCACGACTTCCTGTCCTTCTGCCGCCCCCGGGAGGGCGCCACGACGGTGCGGGAGGTCCTGGACGTGTCCGTCGAGCGGGACCGGGACGGGCTCGTGCTGCTGGGCATCGAGGCCGACGCCTTCTGCCACCACATGGTCCGCTCCGTCGTGGGCGCGGCCGCCCGCGTGGGCGCGGGCCGCGAGGACCCCGACTGGCTCGGCCGCCGGCTCGCGGAGCGGGTCCGGGACGCCAAGGCGCTGATGGCCCCGCCGCACGCGCTCGTGCTCGAGGAGGTCCGCTACCCCGGGGACGCCGCCCTGGGGGAGCGGGCCGAGCGCACCCGGGCGCGGCGCGCCCCGCTCGGCGACCCCGGCCGCGAGGAGCTCCGAGGAGATCCCCGCGACGCTCCCCGGGCGCCCCGGCACGGCGGAGCGTGAGCCGCCGCGGGCCCGGGCGCCCGCGGGGAGATTGACCGCCGCACCCTCCGGGTGTATGGCCCGAGTGGTCTTTGGCCGCTCCATCCGGTACCGTGGGGTGCTGTTGTGCGTGTCCCGCCTCGGTTCACGTGTACCCGGATCCGCTGTCCCGTTGCAGGACGCCTGGCGGTCCGGTGCACCGGGGTCTCGGGCACCGGATGCAGCTCGGCCCTCACCCGAGCCCCGGACGGCACACCGAGAAACGGCGTGATCCCAACTAGCGCCACCGAGATAACCCGAACGAAGGCAAACTAACGTGCGTACGTACACCCCGAAGCCCGGTGACATCCAGCGCCAGTGGCACGTCATCGATGCCACCGACGTCGTCCTGGGTCGCCTTGCCAGCCAGACCGCAACGCTGCTGCGCGGAAAGCACAAGCCGACCTTTGCTCCCCACGTGGACGCCGGTGATTTCGTCATCATCATCAACGCCGAGAAGGTGGCCCTGACCGGCTCCAAGCTCGAGAAGAAGCGGGCCTACCGCCACTCCGGCTACCCGGGCGGGCTCAAGTCCAGCTCCTACGCCGAGCTGCTGGAGAAGCACCCGGTCCGCGCCGTGGAGAAGGCCATCCGTGGCATGCTCCCGAAGAACAAGCTGGCCGCCCAGCAGATGTCCAAGCTCAAGGTCTACGCCGGCCCGGAGCACCCCCACGGTGCCCAGCAGCCGCAGACCTTCGAGTTCACCCAGGTCGCCCAGTAACCGGGCCTACGACAGAAACGAGCGAGGAAAATCGTGGCTCAGAATACTGAAGAGCAGAACATCGTGGACGGCGAGGAGCAGCTGAGCAGCTACACCTCCGAGTCCTCCCCCGCGGAGGAGACCGAGGCCGCCGCCGAGCGCCCGGCCCTCACCGTCTCCGGCCAGGCCGTCGGCCGCCGCAAGGAGGCCGTCGCCCGCGTGCGCGTCGTCCCCGGCTCCGGCCAGTGGACCGTCAACGGCCGCACCCTGGAGAACTATTTCCCGAACAAGCTGCACCAGCAGGAGGTCAACGACCCCTTCAAGGTGCTGGAGCTCGAGGGCGCCTACGACGTCATCGCCCGCATCCACGGCGGTGGCCCCTCCGGCCAGGCCGGTGCCCTGCGCCACGGCGTGGCGCGCGCCCTGAACGAGATCGACCTCGAGAACAACCGCCCGACCCTCAAGAAGGCCGGCTTCCTGACCCGCGACCCGCGCGTCATCGAGCGCAAGAAGGCCGGTCTCAAGAAGGCCCGCAAGGCTCCGCAGTACTCGAAGCGCTGATCGGAGGGGCCTCCCGGCCCGCCCCAGCGTCACGGACCCCGTCCGACCCGGTGCACACCGGTGTCGGACGGGGTCCTTTCGTTTCTGCCCGCCTGCCGGTGTCCGGGCCGCGGGGAACGTAGGATGGGGGCGATGTCTAGATTATTCGGAACGGACGGCGTGCGCGGGCTCGCGAACGACCTCCTCACAGCCAACATGACCCTGGACCTGGCCCAGGCCGCCGCGATCGTGCTCGGCCACGGCCACGCACGCGAGGGGCGGCGCCCCACGGCGGTCGTCGCCCGGGACGGGCGGGCCAGCGGGGAGTTCCTCAGCGCCGCCGTGACCGCGGGTCTCGCCGGCTCGGGCGTGGACGTCCACGACGCCGGGGTCCTGCCGACCCCCGCGCTGGCCTACCTGGTGGCGGACCTCGACGCCGACTTCGGCGTGATGATCTCCGCCTCGCACAACCCGGCCCCCGACAACGGGATCAAGTTCCTGGCCCACGGCGGGCGGAAGCTCCCGGACCGGGTGGAGGACGAGATCCAGCAGGTCTTCGAGTCCGGCGACTTCCGGCGCCCCACCGGCGCCGGGGTCGGGCGCATCCACCTGCTCACGGACGCCGAGGACCGCTACGTCCTGCACCTGGTGGGGGCCATCCCGCACCGGCTCGAGGGGATGCGCGTGGTCCTGGACTGCGCCAACGGCGCCGCCAGCGGGGTCTCGCCGGACGCCTTCCGCGGCGCGGGCGCCGACGTGCACGTCATCGGCGCCGAGCCCGACGGCCTGAACATCAACGACGGCTGCGGCTCGACCCACCTGGAGCCCCTCCAGCGGGCCGTCGTCGAGCTCGGGGCCGACCTCGGGATCGCCCACGACGGCGACGCCGACCGCTGCCTCGCCGTGGACGCCACCGGCCGCGAGGTCGACGGGGACCAGATCATGGCGATCCTCGCCCTGGCGCTCAAGGACGCGGGCCGGCTCGTCGACGACACGCTCGTGGCCACCGTGATGAGCAACCTCGGCCTCAAGCTGGCCCTGCGGGACGCGGGCATCGACGTGCGGGAGACCGCCGTGGGGGACCGCTACGTCCTCGAGACGATGACCGAGCACGGGTACAACCTGGGCGGCGAGCAGTCCGGCCACGTGATCATGTCCGACTACGCCACCACCGGCGACGGGCTGCTGACCGGGCTGATGCTGGCCTCGCGCGTGGCCCAGACCCGCGCACCGCTCGCGGAGCTGGCCCGCGTGATGACGCGGCTGCCGCAGGTGCTGCTCAACGTGCGCGGGGTGGACCGCACCGCGGTGGGCTCCAACCCCGGGGTGCAGGCGGCCGTCGCGGAGGTCGAGCAGCGCCTCGGCGAGACGGGCCGCGTGCTGCTGCGCCCCTCGGGGACCGAGCCGGTGGTCCGCGTGATGGTCGAGGCGGCCTCCGAGGAGATCGCCCGGGCCGAGACGGAGTTCCTCGCGTCCGTCGTGGAGCGCGAGCTGGCCCTCACCGTCTGAGCCGGCCCCGCCGGACGCCGGAGGCCCGCACCGTGCACACGGTGCGGGCCTCCGGCGTCCGGCGGGGCCGGGATCAGGTGCGCCGGCGCAGGGCGTCGCGGATCTCGGTGAGCAGCTGCACCTGGGCGTCGGCCTCCTCCTCGGTGGGATCGATGCCGAGCCGGCGGTTGCGGGCCTCGATCATCTTGTTCATCGGCAGCACGATGGCGAAGTACACGGCGGCGGCCACGAGCAGGAAGTTGACGAGCGCGGTGAGCAGCACGCCGAACCTGATGTCGTTGCCGTTGACGGTGAGCACCGCGAACGAGTCGAAATTGGGCGAGCCGACCAGCGCGGAGATGAGCGGCATGAGCACCGCCTCGACCATGGCGTTGACGACCTGGGCGAACGCCGCGCCGATGATCACGGCGACGGCCAGATCGAGCACGTTGCCCTTCATGATGAATTCCCGGAACCCCTTGAGCATGGCCACAGACTAGCCGGGCGCGGGTGGTCCGTAGTCCGGGGCCGGCGGCAGGCCGGAGAACTCCTCGAGCGTCGCGGCGCCCGAGCGCGCGAGCTCCTGGGCCCGCTCCGGGCCGAGGTAGCGCAGGTGCCACGGCTCGTACCAGTAGCCGGTGGTGTCGTGCTCCCCCCAGGGGTAGCGGACCACGAAGCCGTGCTCCGGCCCGTGCTCGGCCACCCACGCGGCGGTGGCCGTCCCGTCGAAGCACACGCGCAGGTCGCACCCGGAGCCGTCGCCGACGTCCACCGCCAGCCCCGTCTGGTGCTCCGAGTGGCCCGGGCGGGCGGACGCCGTGTCGGCGGCCTCCGGGCCCTTCTGCGCCACCCACCCGGCGTACGTGCGGGACTGCTCGGCGAAGGAGCGGTAGCCCGACACGATCCGGACCGGCACGCCGTCCGCCCGGGCCGCGGCCAGCAGCGTGCGCGCCGCGGCGGCCGCCTCGGGACGCAGCAGGTGCCCCTCGACGTCCTCGAGGGCGGCGGGTGCCCAGTCCTGCGGGTCCAGGGGCCGACGCTTGTTGACCACCACGGCGAGCGAGGCGGGGTCGTCCAGCTCCGGGCGCGGTCCCGGCCCCCGGCCGGGGGTGGGGACCGGTGCCGGCGACGCCGTGCCGGAGGGGGACGCCGGCCCGGACGCAGGGCCGGACCCGGGCGGGGCGGGCGCGGCCGGTGCCGTGGTGGTGCCGGAGGGTTCGGGCGGGGCCGGGGGAGCGGCCCCGGGATCAGGTGCGCACCCGGCCACGAGCACCGCGGCGGCGAGCAGGAGGGCGCCGGCGCGCGGGACGTCCATCAGTTCTTGCGCAGCAGCACGCGCCGGATCGAGTGGTCGGAGTCCTTGGAGAGGATCAGCCGGGCGCGGCCGCGCGTCGGCTGCACGTTCTCGATCAGGTTCGGCTCGTTGATCCGCCGCCAGATGCCGGTGGCGGTGGCCACGGCCTTCTCGTCGGAGAGGTCGGCGTAGCGGTGGAAGTAGGAGCCGGGGTCGGCGAACGCGGAGGAGCGCAGGGCCTGGAACCGCTCCACGTACCAGCGCTCGATGTCCGCGGGCCGGGCGTCCACGTAGATCGAGAAGTCGAAGAAGTCGCTCAGGGCGAGGGCGGCCCGGTCCCCGGGGCCCACCTTGGCGGGGGCGAGCACGTTGAGCCCCTCGATGATGACCACGTCCGGGCGGGTCACCACGACCTCCTCGCCGGGCAGGATGTCGTAGCTGTGGTGCGAGTACTTGGGCGCCCGCACCTCGGGGGCGCCCGACTTGATCTTGGCGACGAAGCGCAGCAGGGCGCGGCGGTCGTAGGACTCCGGGAAGCCCTTGCGGTCCATGAGCCCGCGGCGCTGCAGCTCCGCGTTGGGGTACAGGAACCCGTCCGTGGTGATGAGCTGCACGTGGGGGGTGGACGGCCACCGGGACAGCAGCTCGCGCAGGAGGCGGGCCGTGGTGGACTTGCCGGCGGCCACGGAGCCGGCGATGCCGATCACGAACGGGGTCCGGGCGTGCTCCTCGCCGAGGAACGCGTTGGTCGAGGCGTTGAGCCGGTTCGACGACTCGTCGTAGAGGGTCAGCAGCCGCGAGATGGGGAGGTACACCTCGCGGACCTCCGCGACGTCGAGCCGGTCGCCGAGGCCGCGCAGGTTCTCGATCTCCCGAGAGGTGAGGGGAACGTCGATCTCGTGGGAGAGTCTCGACCAGGTCTGCCGGTCGAGCTCCACGAAGGGCGAGGCGCGTTCGCTCAGCGTAGATGCGGTCATCGACCACAGTCTAGACCGCACCCCGGCACCCGAGGTGTACCGGAGACAGGCCCCGTACCCGGGTGTAGATTTGGTCTCGATCCGGTATTCGCCGTGAGATAACTCACAGCAGTGCACGGCGCGTGCGCTCCGCCGGTGGAGGACCACCCCGCTCGAGAGTCAGGACAGGACCATGGCGACGGCAACGACCTCAGAGACCACAGCACCGGCGGGAGGACGATCGACCGCGGCCCGCGCGCACGTGCAGCGCTTCGGCACGTTCCTCTCGGGGATGATCATGCCCAACATCGGGGCGTTCATCGCCTGGGGGCTGATCACCGCGTTCTTCATCGAGGCGGGCTTCACCCCCTTCGGCCCGCTGGGCGGGTTCGGCGAGAACGCCGAGGGCGAGCCGTACACGGGCCTGGTCGGCCCGATGATCACCTACCTCCTGCCGCTGCTGATCGCCTATACGGGCGGGCGGATGGTCTACGACGTCCGCGGCGGCGTGGTCGGGGCGATCGCCACGATGGGCGTGATCGTGGGCACCGACATCCCCATGTTCATCGGGGCGATGCTCATGGGCCCGCTGACCGCGTGGGTGATGAAGAAGGTCGACGCCATCTGGGACGGGAAGATCAAGCCCGGCTTCGAGATGCTCGTGAACAACTTCTCCGCCGGTATCCTGGCCGCGGCCATGGCCATCTTCGGCTTCTTCCTGATCGGCCCCGCCGTGCTGGCCTTCTCCAACGCGGCCGCCTCGGCGGTGGACTTCCTGGTGACCCGGGGGCTGCTGCCGCTGACCTCGATCCTCATCGAGCCCGCGAAGGTGCTGTTCCTCAACAACGCGATCAACCACGGCATCCTCACCCCCCTGGGCACCGCCCAGGCCCTGGAGGAGGGCAAGTCGATCCTGTTCCTGCTCGAGGCCAACCCCGGCCCCGGTCTGGGCATCCTGCTGGCCTACACGGTCTTCGGCCGCGGCGCCGCGCGCGCCTCGGCCCCCGGCGCGGCCCTGATCCACTTCGTGGGCGGCATCCACGAGATCTACTTCCCGTACGTGCTGATGAAGCCGGCGCTGATCCTGGCGGCGATCGCGGGAGGCATGACGGGCATCTTCACGCTGACCCTGTTCGACGCGGGCCTGCGCGCCCCGGCCGCCCCGGGCTCGATCATCGCCGTCTTCGCGCAGGCCACCACCGACAGCTACGTGGGCGTGGCCCTCGCGGTGACGGCCGCGACCGCCGTGTCCTTCTTCGTGGCCTCGATCATCCTCAAGGCCTCCAAGGACAAGGGCGAGGGGGACCTCACCGAGGCCACCTCCCGGATGGAGGGGATGAAGGGCAAGAAGAGCTCCGTTTCCTCCGCGATCGTCGGCACCAGCGGCGGCGCGGACACCGGCGGGACCCCCGCCCGTGAGCTGGCCGACGGCGGACCGGTGCAGCGCATCGTGTTCGCGTGCGACGCCGGCATGGGCTCCTCCGCGATGGGCGCCTCCGTGCTGCGGAACAAGGTCAAGGCGGCCGGGTTCGCCGACGTCAAGGTCACCAACGCGGCGATCGCCAACCTCACCGACGACTTCGACATCGTGGTCACCCACCAGGACCTGGCCACGCGGGCCCGGCCGAAGGTGCCCAGCGCCTCGGTGGTGACCGTCGACAACTTCATGGGCAGCCCCCGCTACGACGAGATCGTCGAGGCCGTGCAGCAGCGCAACGGCGCCGCCGTCCCGGCGGGCGGCGGCGCGGCGGCGGCCACGGCCACGGCCGGCGGCGGGGGAGCGGCCTCCGGCGGCGACACCGTGGCCGCGGACCCGGGCGAGGGCGCCGGGACGTCCAGGGACGCCACCATCCTCACCAGGGACCGGATCGTCATGGACGGCGGCGCGCGCAACGCCGCGCAGGCCATCGACGAGGCCGGCGGCCTGCTGGTGGCGGCCGGTGCCGTGACCGACGCGTACGTGGCCTCCATGCACGAGCGCGAGGAGTCGGTGTCCACCTTCATGGGCAACGGTCTCGCCATCCCGCACGGCACCAACCAGGCGAAGGACAGCATCCGCTCCTCGGCCCTGTCGGTCGTGCGCTACCCCGAGGGCCTGGACTGGAACGGCAAGCCCGTCACCTGGGTGATCGGCATCGCCGGCAAGGACAACGAGCACCTCGCGATCCTCTCCCGGGTCGCGAAGATCTTCGGCAACAAGGAGAAGGTGCGCCAGCTGGACGAGGCGGGGACCGCCGACGAAGTGCTCGACCTGCTGGGGAAGGTGAACGACTGATGAAGTGCGTCCACTTCGGGGCGGGCAACATCGGCCGCGGCTTCGTCGGCCTGCTCATGCACCGCTCGGGCTACGAGGTCGTGTTCGCCGACGTGGCGGCCCCGCTCATCGACGCGCTGGCGTCCACTCCCAGCTACACCGTGCACGAGGTCGGCGCCGGCTCCCGCGACACGGTCGTCGAGGGGTACCGGGCGCTCAACTCGGCGGACGACCCGGAGTCCGTGGTCGCCGAGATCGCCACGGCGGACGTGGTCACCACGGCCGTGGGCGCGCACATCCTCAAGTTCGTGGCGCCGCTCGTGGCCCGCGGCATCGCCGCGCGCCCGGACGGCGCCGCCCCCGTGGCGGTCATGGCGTGCGAGAACGCCCTGTCCGCCACGGACCTGCTCGCCGAGGCGGTCCGCGCCGAGTACGGCGGCGAGGACCTCGACCGCCGGGCGGTGTTCGCCAACACCGCCGTCGACCGGATCGTGCCGCAGCAGGACGGCGGCGGGCTCGACGTGGTCGTGGAGCAGTTCCACGAGTGGGTCATCGACCGCACCCCGTTCGCGGGGAGCGAGCCGGCCATCGAGGGGGCGACCTACGTCGACGACCTCGTGCCCTACATCGAGCGGAAGCTGTTCACGGTCAACACCGGTCACGCCGCGTGCGCGTACTTCGGCTACCGGGCCGGCCGGCACCGCATCGCGGAGGCGATCGCCGACCCCGGGATCCGCGAGCGGGTCGCGGCGGCGCTCGCGGAGACGCAGGCGCTGCTCGTGGCCAAGCACGGGTTCGACGAGCAGGAGCACGGACGCTACGTCGCGAAGATCCTCGACCGCTTCGCCAACGAGCACCTCCCCGACACCGTGGAGCGCGTGGGCCGCGCCCCGCTGCGCAAGCTCGGCCGGCACGAGCGGTTCGTGGGCCCGGCGGCCGAGCTGGCCGAACGGGGCCTCGGCACCGACGGGCTGCAGGCGGCCGTCGGGGCCGCCCTGCGCTTCGACCCGGCCGACGACCCGGAGGCCGTCCGGCTGGGCGAGCTCCTCGACACGCTGGAGCCGGCCGACGCCGTCCGGGAGATCACGGGGCTGGACGCCGGGCACCCGCTCTTCCCGCCGCTCGAGGCGCTGGTGGCCGACGCCGTCCGGGAGCGGCGGGGCTGAGCGAGCCCCACGGAAGGGCCCACAGGCGGGCCGGGCCGTGTCCCCAGAAGAGGCGGGAACACGGCCCGGCCCGCCGGGTCCGGTGCACCCGGCCGGGCGAGATCCATGCGGTACTGTGAAGCGCATGTGTGGAATTGTTGGATATGTGGGCCCCTCCTCCCAGCGCTCGGACGTGCCCGGCACCGGCTCCGGGCACGACGCCCTGGACGTCCTCGTCGAGGGCCTCCGGCGCCTCGAGTACCGCGGCTACGACTCCGCGGGCGTGGCCGTCGTCGCGGACGGCACCGTCGGCTTCCGCAAGAAGGCCGGCAAGCTGCTCAACCTCGAGCAGGAGCTGCGCGACAGCCCGCTGCCCCGCTCCACCACCGGCATCGGGCACACCCGCTGGGCCACCCACGGCGGACCGTCGGACGTCAACGCCCACCCGCACGTCGTCGACGGCGGCCGGCTCGCCGTGATCCACAACGGCATCATCGAGAACTTCGCCGAGATCAAGCGCGAGCTGATCGAGAAGGGCCACGAGTTCCGCTCGGAGACCGACACCGAGGTCGCCGCCGTGCTCCTGGCCGACACCTACAACGACCTCGGCGACCAGGACCTCACCGCGGCCATGCAGGTCGCGTGCCGCCGGCTCGAGGGCGCGTTCACGCTCCTCGCCGTGCACGTCGACCACCCCGGCCGCGTGGTCGCCGCCCGCCGCAACTCGCCGCTGGTGCTCGGGCTGGGCGAGGGGGAGAACTTCCTCGGCTCCGACGTCTCCGGGTTCATCGACTACACCCGCAGCGCCGTGGAGCTGGGTCAGGACCAGGTCGTGTCCATCACGGCCGACGACTACGAGATCACCGATTTCCACGGCAACCGCGCCGACGGCAAGCCCTTCCAGGTGCTGTGGGACGCGGCCGCCGCCGAGAAGGGCGGCTTCCCGTCCTTCATGGAGAAGGAGATCAACGAGCAGCCCGCCGCCGTGGAGCAGACCCTCATGGGCCGCACCGACCCGGACGGGAACCTGGTCCTCGACGAGCTCAAGATCGACGAGGCGGTGCTCCGCGCCGTGGACAAGATCGTCGTCGTGGCCTGCGGCACCGCCGCCTACGCGGGGCAGGTCGCCCGGTACGCGATCGAGCACTGGTGCCGGATCCCCACCGAGGTCGAGCTCGCCCACGAGTTCCGCTACCGGGACCCGATCGTCAACGAGCGGACCCTGGTGGTCGCCCTGTCCCAGTCCGGCGAGACCATGGACACCCTCATGGCGGTCCGGCACGCCCAGGAGCAGGGCGCCAAGGTCGTGGCGATCTGCAACACCAACGGCTCCACGATCCCGCGCGAGGCCGACGCCGCGCTCTACACGCACGCCGGGCCCGAGATCGCCGTCGCCTCGACCAAGGCGTTCCTGGCCCAGATCACCGCCGCCTACCTCCTGGGCCTCTACCTGGCCCAGCTGCGCGGCAACAAGTACAAGGACGAGATCGGGGAGATCCTCGCCGAGCTCGAGGCCATGCCGGCCAAGATCCAGCAGGTCATCGACGCGCAGGCCGCGGTCAAGGATCTCGCGCAGTCCATGAAGGACGCCTCGTCCGTGCTCTTCCTGGGCCGCCACGTCGGCTTCCCGGTGGCCCTCGAGGGCGCGCTCAAGCTCAAGGAGATCGCCTACATCCACGCCGAGGGCTTCGCCGCCGGCGAGCTCAAGCACGGGCCGATCGCCCTCATCGAGGAGGGCCAGCCGGTGTTCGTCATCGTCCCCTCCCCCCGCGGGCGGGACTCGCTGCACGCGAAGGTGGTCTCCAACATCCAGGAGATCCGTGCCCGCGGGGCCGTGACCATCGTCATCGCGGAGGAGGGGGACGAGTCGGTCGCCGACTACGCGAACCACATCTTCCGCGTGCCGCAGTCCCCGGTGCTGCTCCAGCCGCTGCTGACCACGGTCCCGCTGCAGATCTTCGCGTGCGAGCTGGCCACGGCGAAGGGCTACGACGTCGACCAGCCCCGCAACCTCGCGAAGTCCGTCACCGTCGAGTAGTCCGCGCCCGCCGCTGCGCCGGCCCGCCGCCCCGGATCCTCCCGGGCGGCGGGCCGGCGGTCGTTAGGCTGGGGACCATGATCATCGGCACCGGCATCGACGTGGTGGACATCGCCCGCTTCGAGGAGCAGATCGCCCGCACCCCCGGCCTCGTGGCCCGGCTGTTCACCCCGCTCGAGCGCGACCTGCACGTGCGCTCGCTCGCCGCGCGCTTCGCCGCCAAGGAGGCGGCGGCGAAGGCGCTCAAGGCGCCGCCCGGGATGATCTGGCAGCACTGCTGGATCGAGAAGGACCCCTCCGGCGCCCCGCTGCTGTGCACCGAGGGGACGGTGGCGGAGGAGGCGCGCCGGCAGGGCATCGACCGGTGGCACCTCACCATGACGCACGACGGCGGGATCGCCATGGCCATGGTCATCGCGGAGCGCACCGGGGACGGGGGGCCGGCGTGATCGCCGCCTGGACCGGGGCGCAGGTGCGCGCGGCCGAGACGCCCTTCCTCGAACGCGGGGAGGGTCCCGCGCTGATGCGGCGCGCCGCCCACGGCCTGGCCCTCGTCGGCGCGCAGCGCCTGCGCGGGCGCCGGGGACGGATCGCCGGGGCGCGCGTGGTCGTGCTCGCCGGCACCGGCAACAACGGCGGGGACGGGCTGTGGGCGGGGGCGGAGCTGGCGGGCCGCGGCGCCTCCGTGCTCGCCGTGGCGGTCGGCGACCGGCTGCACCCCGAGGGCGGGGCCGCCCTCGAGGCCGCGGGGGGACGGGTGCTGCGCGCCGGGGACGGCGGGCCCGCCCTCGAGGAGGCGGCCGAGCAGGTGCTCCACGCCGACCTCGTGCTCGACGCCGTGCTGGGCACCGGCGCCCGGGGCGGGCTGCGCGGGCCGGCGGCGGAGCTCGTCCGCGCGGTCCTGGACCGGTGGCCCCCGGACGGGGGCCCCGCGGTCGTGGCGTGCGACGTCCCCTCGGGCGTCTCGGCGGACACAGGCGCGGTGGCCGGGCCGGTCCTGGCCGCGGACGTCACCGTGACGTTCGGCGGGGCCAAGGCCGGGCTGTTCCTGCCGCCGGGGGACCGGTGGTGCGGCGAGGTGCGGACCGTGCCCCTCGGGATCGAGCACGCCCTGCCCGCCCCCGCGCTGCGGCGCCTGGAGCCCGACGACGTCGCGGCGCTGTGGCCGCGGCCGGGGGCGGCCTCCCACAAGTACTCCCGGGGCGTGGTGGGGGTCGTGGCCGGCTCCCCGACCTACCCCGGGGCGGCGCTGATGTGCACGCGCGCCGCCGTGGACGCCGGCGCCGGCATGGTCCGCCACCTCGGCGACGCCGCCACCCGCTCCCTCGTGTGCCTGACCAGCCCCGAGGTGGTCGCCTCCGAGGACCACCCCGACGACGTCCACGTCCAGGCGTGGGTCGTGGGCCCCGGCGCCGTGGGCGACGCGGCCCAGGAGTCCCGGATCGGCGCCGTGCTGGCGGGCCCGATCTCCGCCGTCGTCGACGCCGGCGCCCTCGACGCGGCGGCCCGGGCGGCAGCCGACGGCGTCCTCGGCCCCGGCAAGGTCCTCACCCCGCACGCCGGGGAGCTCGAGCAGGTGCTCGCCTGGCTCGCCGCCCTCGGCGGCGGCGGGCAGGCGCCGGACCGGGCGGCGATCGAGGCCGAGCCCGCCCGGTGGGCGCGCGCGGCCGCGGAGGCGACCGGCGCCGTCGTCGTCCTCAAGGGCGCCACCACCCTGGTGGCGTCCCCCGACGGGACGCTGCTCTCCCAGGCCGACGGCAGCCCGTGGCTGGCGACCGCCGGCAGCGGGGACACCCTCGCGGGCATCATGGGCGCAGCGCTCGCGGGCAGCGCCGAGGACCCGGACGCGTTCGCCGCCGCGGGGGAGTGGGCCCGCGGGGACGCCCGCCGCGCGGTTGCCGCCGCCCTCGCCGTGGCCGTGCACGGCTACGCCTCCCGGCTCGAGGGCCTCGGCCCCGTGCCCCCCACGGCGCTGTCCGCGAACGTGCGGGCGGTCCTGCGCCGGGACCGCTGAGCCGGCGGTCCCGTCCCCGGCGGACCGCCCCCGGGACACGGGCGCCTCCGGTCCGGGCTAAGATCGATCCCACTTGCCCCAAAACCCAGCCCGCTGACGGTGACCCCTGCCCGGCGGTACGACAGGAGATCCCCCATGGAAGTCTGGCCAGGTCAGCCCTATCCCCTCGGAGCCACCTTCGACGGGACCGGCACGAACTTCGCCCTCTTCAGCGAGGGCGCCGAGAAGGTCGAGCTGTGCTTGTTCGACGAGCTCGGCACCGAGACCCGCATCGACGTCGCGGCCCAGGACAGCTACGTCTGGCACTGCTACCTCCCGACCGTCCAGCCCGGGCAGCGCTACGGCTACCGCGTGCACGGACCGTGGAACCCCGCCGAGGGCCAGCGCTTCAACTCCGCCAAGCTGCTGCTCGACCCCTACGCGAAGGCCGTCTCCGGCCAGATCGACTGGGACCAGGCGCTGTTCTCCTACGACTTCGGCGACGAGGACTCGTTCAACGACGAGGACTCCGCCCCCCACATGATGATGGGCGTGGTGATCAACCCGTTCTTCAACTGGGAGGGCGACCGCACGCCCCGCACGCCGTACCACAAGTCCGTGATCTACGAGGCCCACGTCAAGGGCCTCACCCAGCAGCACCCCGAGGTGCCGGAGGAGCAGCGCGGCACGTACGCCGGCGTGGCCCACCCCGCGGTGATCACGCACCTGCAGAAGCTGGGAGTCACGGCCATCGAGCTCATGCCCGTGCACCAGTTCGTGCAGGACAGCACCCTGCTCGACCAGGAGCTGCGCAACTACTGGGGCTACAACACCATCGGCTTCTTCGCCCCGCACAACGAGTACCACTCCACGAACGACCTCGGCGGCCAGGTCCAGGAGTTCAAGGCCATGGTGCGGGCCCTGCACCAGGCCGACATCGAGGTCATCCTCGACGTGGTGTACAACCACACGGCCGAGGGCAACCACATGGGCCCCACGCTGTCCATGAAGGGCATCGACAACCAGGCCTACTACCGGACGGTGGAGGGCGACCAGAAGTTCTACATGGACTACACGGGCACCGGCAACACCCTCAACGTCCGCCACCCCCACTCGCTGCAGCTCATCATGGACTCCCTGCGCTACTGGGTGACCGAGATGCACGTGGACGGCTTCCGCTTCGACCTCGCCTCCGCCCTGGCCCGCGAGTTCTACGACGTGGACAAGCTGGCCACGTTCTTCGAGCTCGTCCAGCAGGACCCGGTCGTGTCCCAGGTGAAGCTCATCGCGGAGCCGTGGGACGTCGGCCCCGGCGGCTACCAGGTGGGCAACTTCCCGCCCCAGTGGACGGAGTGGAACGGGAAGTACCGGGACACCGTGCGCGACTTCTGGCGCGGGGAGCCCGCGACCCTCGGCGAGTTCGCCTCCCGGATCACCGGCTCGGCGGACCTCTACGAGCACAGCGGCCGCCGGCCGTTCGCCTCGATCAACTTCGTCACCGCCCACGACGGCTTCACGCTGCGGGACCTGGTCTCCTACAACGAGAAGCACAACGAGGCCAACGGCGAGGGCAACAACGACGGCGAGTCCCACAACCGCTCCTGGAACTGCGGCGTGGAGGGACCCACCGACGACCCCGAGGTCCTCGCCCTGCGCTCCCGCCAGCAGCGCAACTTCCTGGCGACGCTGCTGCTGTCCCAGGGCACGCCCATGGTGCTGCACGGCGACGAGCTGGGCCGCACGCAGGACGGCAACAACAACACGTACTGCCAGGACAACGAGCTGTCGTGGATCAACTGGGACACCTTGGACGGCCCGCTCACCGAGTTCGTCGCCGCCGTGACCCACCTGCGCCACGACCACCCGACGTTCCGCCGCTCCGAGTTCTTCGACGGCCGGCCCGTCGAGATGGACGCGGACGACACCGGCCGCCCGATGCCCGACATCGCGTGGCTGAACACGGACGGGGCGCCGCTGAAGCCCGCCGACTGGGACGAGCCCCTGTCCCGCTCCTTCGGGATGTGGCTCAACGGCAACGGCATCGCCGGCGTGGACATGCGCGGGCGGCCCATCACGGACGTGAACTTCATCGTGTACTTCAACTCCAACCCGGAAGCCGTGAAGTGCAAGCTCCCGCCGGTGCGCTACGGCCGGCAGTGGGAGGAGGTCATCGACACCGCGGGCAAGTACGCCGACGGCCAGATCCGCAAGGCCCGCACCTCGATCGTCCTCGAGGGCAAGTCGATGGTCGTGCTGCGCGCCTACGAGGCCCCCGAGGAGGAGCCCGACGCGTCGGTCGCCGCCTCCGTGGCCGCGTACGCGAAGACGCCGCAGGACCAGTGAGCTGACGGCCCCGGCAGGCTGTCGACCCGGACACGGGTCGACAGCCTGCTGGTGTTTCCGGGGCCGGGCCGACAGACTGGTGCGGTGCGCACACCTATCTCGACCTACCGACTCCAGATCACCTCCGACCTGACGCTCGACCGCGCCGCGGGGCTCGTGGACTACCTCCACGACCTCGGCGCCGACTGGGTCTACCTGTCGCCGATCCTCCGGGCCGTCGACGGCTCCGACCACGGCTACGACGTCGCGTCCCCCGCCGAGGTGGACCCCGTCCGGGGCGGCGCCGCCGGGCTCAAGACGCTCGCCGACGCCGCCCACGCCCGCGGCATGGGCGTGCTGGTGGACATCGTCCCCAACCACCAGGGCGTCGCCGCCCCGGAGCAGAACCCCTGGTGGTGGTCGCTGCTCGCGCAGGGCCAGGACTCGCCGTACGCGAAGGCCTTCGACGTCGAGTGGGCGTCCGGCGGTGGCCGGGTGCTGATCCCCGTGCTGGGCGACGGCGACGACGAGCTCGCGCAGCTGCGGATCGAGGACGGCACGCTGCGCTACTACGACAACGTCTACCCGCTGGCCGAGGGCACCTGGGCGGAGGGCGACGACCCGCAGGGCGTCCACGACCGGCAGCACTACGAGCTCGTGAATTGGCGCCGCGGCGACGCCGAGCTCAACTACCGCCGGTTCTTCACCGTCGCCACGCTCGCGGGCGTGCGCGTCGAGGACCCGGCGGTCTTCGAGGAGTCCCACGCGGAGATCAAGCGGTGGATCGACGAGGGACTCGTCGACGGCCTGCGCATCGACCACCCCGACGGGCTGCGCGACCCGCGGCAGTACCTCGAGCAGCTGAAGGAGCTCACGGGCGGCGCCTACGTCGTCGTCGAGAAGATCCTCGAGCCCGGCGAGCGGCTGCCCCGCGACTGGGCCACCGCGGGCACCACGGGCTACGACGCCCTCGGCGTGATCGACCGGCTGCTCACCGACCCGGCCGGGGAGTACGCGCTCACCAGCCTGGACGCCCGGCTGCGGGGCGGGGAGCCCGTGCACTGGGACGAGATGATCCACGGCACCAAGCGCGCCATGGCCGACGGCGCGCTGCTGGCCGAGGTCCGGCGCCTCGCCCGCCTCGTGCCGGAGGACGCCGGCCTGGACCGGGCCGTCGCCGAGGACGCCCTGGCGGAGATCCTCGCGAACTTCCCCGTGTACCGCAGCTACCTGCCCGAGGGCGCCGAGCACCTGCGGGCGGCCCTCGACGCCGCCCGGGAGCAGCGCCCGGACCTCGCCGGCGCGATCGGGACCCTGGGCGGGCTGCTCGGGGTCGACGCCACGGACGAGGCCGGGCTCGGGGAGCTCGCCCGCCGCTTCCAGCAGACCTCCGGGATGATCATGGCCAAGGGCGTCGAGGACACCGCGTTCTACCGCTTCCCCCGCCTGACCTCGCTGACCGAGGTGGGCGGCGACCCGTCGCACTTCGCTGTGACCCCCGAGGAGGCGCACGCCGAGCTCGCCCGCCGGGCCGCCGAGGAGCCCCTCGCAATGACGACGCTGTCCACGCACGACACCAAGCGCTCCGAGGCGGTGCGGGCGCGGATCACCGTGCTCGCCGAGGCGGGGGAGCAGTGGGCCGGCGTGGTCGGCACCGTCAAGAAGCTCGCCGAGCAGGCCGGGGCCCTCGTGGGCGACGGCCCGCTCGTGAACCTCGTGCTCCAGGCCGTGGTGGGCGCCTGGCCCATCTCGCAGGAGCGCGTGCTGGACTACGCCCTCAAGGCCGCCCGGGAGGCCGGCAACTCCACCGCCTGGGTCGACGGGGACGCCGGGTTCGAGCAGCGGCTCACCCGGTTCGTCGAGCTCGTCCACCACGACCCGCAGATGCGGGCCGTCGTCGAGGGTTTCGCCGAGCACGTCACCGCGGCCGGCTGGGCGAACGGGCTCGCCGCCAAGCTCGTCCAGCTCACGATGCCCGGCGTCCCGGACGTCTACCAGGGCTCCGAGCTGTGGGCGGAGTCCCTCGTGGACCCCGACAACCGCCGTCCCGTCGACTTCGGGGCCCGGGCCGCCGGGCTCGCCCGGCTGGACACCCCCGTGGGCGGCACCGCCGACGGGATCCCCGCCGTGGGACCGGACGGCGCGGCCAAGCTGCTCGTCACCAGCCGCGCCCTGCGGCTGCGCCGGGACCGTCCCGAGCTGTTCACCGGCTACACCCCGCTGACCGCGTCCGGCCCGCTGGCCGGGCACGTGTTCGCGTTCGACCGCGGCGGCGCCGTGACCGTGGCCACCCGCCTGCCCCTCGGCCTCGCCGCCGCGGGCGGCTTCGACGGCGAGACCCTCGAGCTGCCCGCGGGCGGGTTCGAGGACCTGCTGACCCGCCGCACGCACTCGGGCACCGTGGCGCTGTCCCGGCTGCTCGCCGACTACCCCGTGGCGCTGCTGCGCCGGAAGGACTCCTGACCTCCATGAACACCCGCGAGCACCTGAACCGCTTCGACGTCTGGGCCCCGCACGCCAGGACGGTGACCGTGCGGATCGAGGGCGACGACCACGACATGATCCCCGCCGCGGACCTGCCCGAGGACTCTCCGGCGGGCACGGCGGCGCGCCGCGACGGCTGGTGGACCCTGCCCGACGGCGCGGACGTCCCCGAGGGCACCGTGCGCTACGGCTACCTCCTGGGCAAGACCTTCGACGAGGGCACGGCGCAGGAGCGCTCGCAGGTCTCCGAGGTCCTGCCGGACCCGCGCTCCCGCCGCCAGCCGCAGGGCGTGCACGACCTCTCCTGCACGTTCGAGCCCTCCGCGCACCGGTGGGGGGATGCCGCGTGGACCGGGCGGACCCTGGCCGGGTCCGTCGTCTACGAGCTGCACCCCGGCACGTTCACCCCGGAGGGCACCCTCGACTCGGCGGTCGAGCGGCTCGACCACCTCGTGGAGCTCGGCGTGGACTTCGTGGAGCTGCTGCCCGTCAACGGCTTCAACGGCGAGCACAACTGGGGCTACGACGGTGTCCTCTGGTACACCGTGGACGAGTCCTACGGCGGGCCCGCGGCCTACCAGCGCTTCGTGGACGCGTGCCACCAGCGCGGGATCGGCGTGATCCAGGACGTCGTCTACAACCACCTGGGCCCGTCCGGGAACTACCTGCCCCTGTTCGCCGACTACTTCAAGCCCGGCTCCAGCACCTGGGGCGACCTCATCAACCTCGACGGCTGGGGCTCGGACGGCGTGCGGGACTACATCCTCGACAACGTCGAGATGTGGCTGCGCGACTACCACGTGGACGGGTTCCGCCTCGACGCGGTGCACGCCCTGCAGGACCACCGGGCCGTCCACATCCTCGAGGAGATCGCCGAGCTCGTGGAGCGCGTGGGCGTGGAGACCGGCAAGCCCCTGTTCACCGTCGCGGAGTCCGACCTCAACGACCACCGGATGATCACGCCGACCACGGCCCACGGCCTCGGCATGACCGGGCAGTGGCTCGACGACTTCCACCACGCCGCGCACGTCGCCCTCACCGGGGAGACGCAGGGCTACTACGCCGACTTCGCCGCCCTCGGGACCCTCGACAAGGTGATGCGGGACGCGTTCTACCACGACGGCACCATGTCGGTGTTCCGCGGCCGCCACCACGGGCGGCCGGTCGACAAGCAGCGGGTGCGCCCGTGGCAGTTCGTCACGTGCATCCAGAACCACGACCAGATCGGCAACCGCGCCGCGGGGGACCGGATCAGCGCGAGCCTCACTCCGGACCAGCTCGTGCTGGGCGCCGCACTGCTCCTCACCCAGCCGTTCACCCCCATGCTGTTCATGGGGGAGGAGTGGGGCGCGTCCACGCCGTGGCAGTTCTTCACCGCACACCCCGAGCCCGAGCTCGGGGAGGCCGTGGCGAAGGGCCGCAAGGCGGAGTTCGCGTCCATGGGCTGGGACGAGGACACGGTCCCGGACCCCCAGGAGCCCAGCACGTTCACGAACTCGAAGCTCGACTGGGACGAGCTCGGCCAGGACGACCACGCCCGGGTGCTGAGCGCCTACCGCGAGCTCATCGCGCTGCGGCGCGCCGTGCCCGAGCTCACCGACCCGCGCTTCGACACGATCGGCACCGACCTGGACGAGGACGCCCGCTGGTTCGTGCTGCGCCGTGCCACGGCCCCGGGCTCCGACCACGGGGTCGCGGTGCTGCTGAACTTCGGCGCCGGGCCCGCGCAGGTCCCCTTCCCCGGCCGCCCGGACGCCGAGGTGCTCTACCGCTCCGGCGACGTGTCGCTGACCGCGGGCTCCGGCGGCGGCGGCGTCGCCGCGCTGCCCGCCCACGGCGCCGCCGTGGTGCGCTACTGAGCCCCCTCCGCCGTCCCCCGAACGACCTCCCCGACCCTCGAAAGGCCCCCGTGCGCACCTACGGACCCGACGTCCCCTACCTCCCGGCCGACGACCGCTACGAGACCATGCCCTTCCGCCGCGTGGGCGACTCCGGGCTGAAGCTGCCCGTGATCTCGCTCGGGCTGTGGCACAACTTCGGCGACGACAAGCCGCTCGCCACCCAGCGCGCCACGCTGCGCCGGGCCTTCGACCTCGGCGTGACCCACTTCGACCTCGCCAACAACTACGGCCCGCCGGCCGGCGCCGCGGAGCTGAACTTCGGGCGGATCCTGGCGCAGGACCTCGCGCCGTACCGGGACGAGCTCGTGATCTCCTCCAAGGCCGGCTGGACCATGGGCCCGGGCCCGTACCACTTCGGCGGCTCCCGGAAGTACCTCGTGTCCTCCCTGGACCAGTCCCTGCAGCGGATGGGCCTGGACCACGTGGACATCTTCTACCACCACCGCCCGGACCCGGACACCCCGCTCGAGGAGACGATGCGGGCCCTCGACCACATCGTGCGCTCCGGGCGGGCCCTGTACGTGGGGATCTCCTCCTACAACGCCGAGCTGACCCTGCGCGCCCAGCAGATCATGCGGGAGCTGGGCACGCCGCTGCTGATCCACCAGCCGTCCTACTCGATGCTCAACCGGTGGATCGAGTCCCCGGGACCGTCGGGGACCTCCCTGCTGGGCGCCCTGACGGAGGCGGGAATGGGCTCGATCGTGTTCTCCCCCCTGGCCCAGGGCATGCTCACGGACCGGTACCTGGACGGCGTCCCGGAGGGCTCCCGGGCCGCCGCGGAGAAGTCCCTGAACCCGGAGTGGCTGACCGGCACGACCCTGGAGAAGGTCCGCGGTCTGCACGAGATCGCCGCCGCCCGCGGGCAGAGCCTGGCCCAGATGGCGATCGCGTGGGTGCTGCGCGAGCAGGCGGACGGCCAGGTCAGCACCGCGCTCGTCGGCGCGTCCTCGCCGCAGCAGCTCGAGGACAGCGTGGGCGCCGTGCACCACCTCGCCTTCACCCCGGAGGAGCTGGAGTCGATCGACCGGCTGGCCACGGACTCCGACATCAACATCTGGGCGGGCGCCCGCGACTCCAAGACCGCGTGAGCGGCAGGGCCCGGTAGCCGTGGAGGCCTCGCAGTACCTCGCCCTGCTCGGGCTGTGGATCGCCGGGATCGTCGCCCCCGGCCCCGACGTCCTGGTGATCCTGCGCAACGCGTCGCTGGGCTCCCGGGCGGCCGGCGTGCTCACCGCGGTGGGGGTGATGACCGGCAACCTCGTGTGGATCACGCTCTCCCTCACCGGGGTGACCGTCCTGATCGGCCAGGCGGACACGCTCCAGCGGCTCATCCAGGTGGCCGGGGCGCTGTTCCTCGGCTGGCTGGGGGTGAGCGGGATCCGGGCGGGTCTCGCCGCCCGGGCCGTGCCGGACCGGGTGCCGAGCGCGGGGGGCGGCGGGCCCGGCAGCGTCCCGGGGGAGCCGCAGGCCCCGCCGGGGCGCTCCGTCACCCCCGGCCGGGCCTTCGTCCTCGGGCTCGTGACGAACCTCTCGAACGCGAAGGCCATCATCTTCTTCGTGGCGCTGTTCGCCAACGTGGTCCCCGCGGGCGCGCTGTGGTGGGAGACGGCCCTGGTCTTCGCACTGCTCGTGGCCGTGGGCCTCGCCTGGTTCACCGCGGTCGCGTGGGTCGGCTCGGTCGAGCGGCTGGCCGCGGGCTTCCGGCGGCAAGGGGCGGCCGTGGAGCTCGCCGCCGGCGTGCTGTTCCTCGTGCTCGCCCTGGGCCTGCTGCTCAGCGCGCTGTGAGCCCGCCGGCCGGCCCCCGGGGCGGGCGCACCCCCGGCGGGCACTAGACTGGAGCGCTGGGTCCTGCCCGGCCTGGCGCCGGGGACGGGACCCAGACGACCAGACAAAGGAGTCCCGTGTCCCACCATCCCATTCGCGTGGCCGTCGCCGGTGTCGGCAACTGCGCCTCCTCGCTGATCCAGGGCGTGCACTTCTACGCCGACGCCGACCCGGCCGCCACCGTGCCGGGGCTGATGCACGTGGTCTTCGGCGACTACCACGTGGGCGACGTGCAGTTCGTGGCCGCCTTCGACGTCGACGCCGCCAAGGTCGGCCTGGACCTCTCCGAGGCGATCGGCGCCGGGGAGAACAACACCCTGGTCTTCGCCGACGTCCCGCACTCCGGGGTCACCGTGCAGCGCGGGCCGACCCTGGACGGACTCGGGTCCTACTACCGGGAGGTGGTCGAGGAGTCGGCCGAGGCGCCGGTGGACGTGGTCCAGGCCCTGAAGGACGCGCAGGTGGACGTGCTGGTGTCCTACCTGCCCGTGGGCTCCGAGGAGGCCGACCGCTTCTACGCCCAGGCCGCGATCGACGCCGGGGTGGCCTTCGTCAACGCGCTGCCCGTGTTCATCGCCTCCGACCCCGGGTGGGCGCAGAAGTTCACGGACGCCGGGGTGCCGATCGTGGGCGACGACATCAAGTCCCAGATCGGGGCGACGATCACCCACCGGGTGCTGGCGAAGCTCATGGAGGACCGCGGCTACGTGCTGGACCGGACCTACCAGCTCAACGTGGGCGGGAACATGGACTTCATGAACATGCTCGAGCGCACCCGGCTGGAGTCGAAGAAGATCTCCAAGACCCAGGCGGTGACCTCCAACGTGGAGAAGGAGTTCGGGACGAAGGACGTGCACATCGGGCCCTCGGACCACGTCCCGTGGCTCGAGGACCGCAAGTTCGCCTTCGTGCGCCTGGAGGGCCACGGCTTCGGCAACGCCCCGATCTCCCTGGAGTACAAGCTGGAGGTGTGGGACTCGCCGAACTCGGCCGGGGTGATCATCGACGCGATCCGCGCCGCGAAGATCGGCCTGGACCGCGGCGTGGGGGGCCCGCTGACCTCCGCGTCGGCGTACTTCATGAAGTCCCCGGCCGAGCAGCTGCCCGACGACGTGGCGAGGGCGGACCTGGAGGCCTTCATCCGCGGCGAGCGCGAGCGCTGAGCCCGCCGCTCCCGCCCCCGGGACCCTCAGAGGTAGTCCGCCAGACCGGCGCGGTGGAGGACGAACGCCGTGACCGGTTCGTAGACGCGCGGCGGGAGGTTGTCGTCGAGCGGCACGGCGACCTCGACCTGGCCCTGCGCCTCCGCCACGAACACGCCCGGGTCGTTGCAGTCGGCGACCGCGATGGTCCGCAGCCCCCGCGACCCGGCGGCCCCGGCGAGGCCGTGGTCGGCGACCACGAGGTCGGGCGGGTTCTGCCCGTCCCGGCGCAGCTTCTCCAGGGTCAGGGACATCGGCCCGGGGAAGTGGGTGTGCCGCAGCCCGCCGTACTGCTCGACCATCACGACGCTCTCGATCTGCCGGACGTCGCCGTCCTCGAACGGGAAGCCGTCCGGGACCTGCACCACGTGCGCGCCGGCGCGGCGGGCCACCCGGGCCAGCTGCGCGTAGACCGGGAACAGGCCGGCCGGGTGGCCGGTGGCGAAGAGCACGCGCCCGCCGGCGGCGACCACCTCGCCGAGGACCCGCGCGTAGCGCTCCAGCCCGGCGACGGCCAGCTCCGCGGAGATCGTGTCCTGGCCCTCCGCGTGCGCCCGGTCGGGGGAGATGCCGACGCGGTCGCGCATCAGCGCGAACACGTCGTCGAAGCTCCACTCCCGGGTGCGCACCACGCCCATGTGCTGGTGCTGGTCGCCGTCGAGGAAGCCCTGGATGTTGCGCAGGTTCGCCTCCCGGGGGGTCGCCACCGCTCCGGTGATGCGGTGGTCGTCGAGGTGGCGGGCGAGGTCTGCTGGGGAGAGGGGGGAGGTCGTCACCGTTCGAGTGTATTCAGGCGCCGGCCGCTACCGTCGCGTACCCCCGCCCGGGCGCGGACCCGGGCGTAGACCTCCGCCGTGGCCAGGGCCGTGCGTTCCCAGGAGTGGCCCTCGGCGCGCCGGGCGGCGGCCCGGCCCATGCGCTCCAGGGCGGCCGGGTCGCCGGCGAGCGCGACCACGGCCCGCGCCCACGAGCCGGGGTCGCGGTCGGGCACGAGCCGGCCGGTGAGCCCGTCGAGCACCGCGGTGCGCAGCCCGTCCACGTCCGTGGCGAGCACCGGCGTGCCGCAGGCCTGCGCCTCCAGGGCCACGAGGCCGAACGTCTCGGAGGAGGAGGGGACGGCCACGACGTCGGCCCGGCGCATCCGGGCGGCGAGCTGCGGTGCCGGCAGGGCGGGTCCGAAGCGCACGACGTCCTCCAGCCCCAGCTCCCGCACGCGCTCCCGGAGCGCGGCCGTGAAGCCCCGGGTGCCCACCCCCACGACATCCAGCTCCACGGGCAGGCCCGGGTCGGTTCGCCGGATCCGCGCGAGCGCGTCGACGAGGACGTGCGGGCCCTTGAGCGCCTGCAGGCGCCCGGCGAACAGGATCCGCAGCGGGCGCCCCGGTGAGCCGGGGGGCGGCTCGTCGGCGCGGCGCGGCTCGCCGGGGGCGGGGTCCGGGGAGAAGGCCGAGAGGTCGACGCCGGGGGTGATCACGGTCAGGCGCCCCGCGTCCGCGTCGTAGAGCTCGATCATCTGCAGCGCCTCGGTCCGGGTGTTCACCACCGTGGCCTCGGCCCGGGCGATCAGCTCGGCCTCGGCCTCGGCGCGGGAGGCCGGCTCGAGGCCCTCCCCGGTCCGGGCGCGCAGGTTCTTCCCGAGCGCCGTGGTGTGCAGGGTCAGGACGAGCGGGACGCCCCAGCCGTCGGCGAGCTCCCGTCCCGCGGCGCCGGAGAGCCAGTAGTGGGCGTGCACGACGTCGGGCCGGTCGGCTTCCGCGCGGAGCACCTCCGCGAAGGCCGCGGTGAACCCGGGCAGGTCCTCCTTGCTCGCCCCGGCGGCACCCGGCAGCGAGACGGTGAGCAGCCGCAGCCCCTCCCGGATGCGGGTGCCCCGCACGCCGGCGACGGCCGGGGCGCCGTCGCCCCGGTCGAGGGTGGCCATGTCCACGGTGTGGCCGGCGTCCACGAGGGCCTCGGCGAGGTGGCGCACGTAGACGTTCATCCCGCCCGCATCCCCCGACCCCGGTTGCTCGAGGGGACAGGTGTGCAGGCTGATCAGCAGGACGTGGCGGGGCGCGGCGGACACGGCTCAACTCTAGCCGCCGGGCCCGGGGCCCCGGTCCGGGCCCGGGGGCGGCGGTGCCACAATGGGAGCCGTGAACCGTCCAGACCCCGTCCCGGCCGCCCCGTCCGGATCCGCCCTCCGCCCTCCGCCCCGCTGCGAGCGCAGCGCCGTGGTCGACCTCGCCGCCGTCCGCGCCAACGTGCGCCGGCTCCGGGCCCTCGCCGCCCCCGCCCGGCTCATGGCCGTGGTCAAGGCCGACGCCTACGGCCACGGTGCGGTGCCCGTGGCTCGGGCGGCCCTCGAGGCCGGCGCCCACGCCCTGGGCGTCGCCCACGTCGGCGAGGCCCTCGCCCTGCGGGCCGCGGGGATCGGGGCGCCCGTGCTCGCGTGGCTGCACACCGTCGACACCGACTTCCGGTCGGCGCTCGCCGCCGACGTCGAGCTGGGCGTCAGCGGATGGGAGCTCGCCCCGATCGCCGCGGCCGCCCGCGCGCTCGGGACCACCGCCCGGATCCACCTCAAGATCGACACCGGTCTGGGCCGCAACGGCGCGCCGGAGGCCCTCTGGCCCGAGCTCGTGCGGGCCGCCGCGCAGGCCGAGACCGAGGGGCTCGTGCGGGTGGTCGGCGTCTTCACCCACCTCGCTGTCGCCGACGAGCCGTCCCGGCCCGAGACCCGGGAGCAGCTCGAGCGCTTCCGCGCGGCCGTGGCCACGGCGCGGGCCGCCGGGCTCCGGCCCGGGCTGCGGCACGCGGCGAACTCGCCCGGTCTGCTCTCCGCCGCCGGGCTCGATCGCCCCGGGGACATGCTCCTGGACATGGTCCGGGTGGGGGTGTCCCTCTACGGGCTCTCCCCGTTCGCGGACCGCACCCCGCAGCAGCTCGGTCTCGTGCCCGCCATGACGCTGCGGAGCACGGTCAGCGCGGTCAAGGAGGTGCCGGCGGGCCAGGGCGTCTCCTACGGGCTGGGCTACGTCACCGACCGCCCCACCACCCTGGCGCTCGTCCCGCTCGGCTACGCGGACGGCGTCCCGCGCTCCGGCACCGGTGGTCCCGTGCGGATCCAGGGCCGCACCTACCCGGAGGTCGGCCGGGTCGCGATGGACCAGATCGTGGTCGACCTCGGCGCGCCGGGACGCTCCGCCCCCGAGCACGGGCTGCTCGGGGCGGAGGCCGTGCTGTTCGGGGCGGGGGAGAACCCCTCGGCGAGCGCGTGGGCGGACGCCGCCGGCACCATCAACTACGAGATCGTCACCCGCGTCTCGCCCCGCGTGCCCCGGGTGCACCTGCACGCCGCGGAGGACCCGGCGGGCGCGGCGGAGGAGCGGGCATGAGCGAGTGGACCCGGACCGTGACCGTGGACGGGCCCGGGCGCACCCAGGCCCTGGCCGAGCGGCTGGGCGCCCAGCTGCGCGCCGGGGACCTGCTGGTCCTCACCGGCGAGCTCGGCGCGGGCAAGACCACGTTCACCCAGGGGCTGGGCCGGGGCCTGGGGGTGCGCGCGGGGATCATCTCGCCCACGTTCGTGCTGGTCCGCCGGCACCCCAACGTCCCGGACGGTCCCCGGCCCGGCGGCCCGGACCTGGTGCACGTCGACGCCTACCGGCTGGGCTCCGCGGCGGAGGTCGACGACATCGACCTGGAGGACACGGCGGACACCGCCGTAACCGTGGTCGAGTGGGGGGCCGGGAAGGTCGAGCACCTGGCCGACTCCCGCCTCGAGATCGTGCTGGAGCGCGCCGTGGGCGCCGACCCCCTCGTCCCCGGTACGGCCGGGGACGAGGACCCGGACGAGGACGACGAGCCCCGCCGCATCACCCTCACGGGGATCGGCCCGCGCTGGGCGGACGGGCCCCCGCGGCTCGACTGAGCCGGGAGGCGCCCCCGGGGGCGGGCACTACACTGGTCGGGTGCTCCTCCTGTGCCTGGACTCCTCCGCCGTCGCCTCCGCCGCCCTCGTCACCGGTGCGGGCGAGGTCCTCGGCTCCTACGCGAGCCCGGACACCCGCTCCCACGCCGAGGTCCTGGCCCCCGCGGTCCGCGACCTGCTGGCCGGCCGCGGCGTCACCGGCGCCGACCTCGACGGGGTCCTCGTCGGCACCGGCCCCGGGCCCTTCACCGGCCTGCGCGCGGGGATCGCGACGGCGCGGGCGCTCGCCTTCGCGTGGGACGTGCCGCTGCACGGTCTCATGAGCCTCGAGGCCCTCGCCCAGGACGCGGCAGGGCCCGCCCGGGTTGCCGGTCACGAGGAGTTCCTCGTGCTCACCGACGCCCGGCGCCGGGAGGTCTACTGGGCCCGCTTCGCCGCGACCGAGGACGGCCCGCGGCGCACCGGGGGGCCCGGCGTGGCCGCCGCCGAGCAGCTCCCGGAGCTGCCCGCCTACGGCCGCGGGGCGGGGATCTACGCGGACCGGCTGGCCCGGCCCGTGCCGGAGTTCGCCGCGGCCCAGCCCACGGCGTCGTCCCTGGGCCTCGCCGCCGCGCGCCGCACGGCCCGCGGGGAGGCGCTGTCCCCGGACACGACCCCCCTGTACCTGCGCGAGTCCGACGCGAAGGTCCCCGGTCCCCGGAAGCGGGCGGGCGCGTGAGCCCCGCCCCCGACTCCTGGACGCTGCGCCGGATGGTCCCCGCGGACGTCGCGGCGGTGCACGCGCTCGAGCGGCGGCTCTTCCCGGTCGACGCCTGGCCGCTCGAGATGTTCTTCGCGGAGCTCGCCCAGCCCGTGTGCTGGTACTGGGTCGCCGAGCAGGAGGGCGTGATCGTCGGCTACGCGGGGCTCATGTGTATCCGCCCCGTGGGCGACGTGCAGACCATCGCCGTGGTCCCCGAGCACGAGGGACGCGGGATCGGCTCCGCCCTGCTGCGCACCCTGCACGCGCAGGCCCGGGAGCTCGGGGCCACCGAGGTGCTGCTCGAGGTCCGCGCCGACAACCCGCGCGCCCAGCAGCTCTACCGCCGCTTCGGCTACGAGCAGATCCACACCCGCCCCCGGTACTACCGGGACGGCGCCGACGCGCTGATCATGCGCCTGGACCTCACCGCCACCGACACCCCGGCCGCCCCGACGGAGGAGACCCCATGACCGACGGACCCCTCGTGCTGGGCATCGAGTCCTCGTGCGACGAGACCGGCGTGGGGATCGTCCGGGGACGCACCCTGCTCGCCAACGTGGTGTCCTCCTCGATGGACGAGCACGTGCGCTTCGGCGGCGTGATCCCCGAGATCGCCTCCCGCGCCCACCTCGACGCGATCGTCCCCGCCCTGCGCGAGGCCCTCGACCGGGCGGGCGTGGGCCTGGCGGACCTCGACGCGCTCGCGGTCACCTCCGGGCCCGGCCTGGCCGGGGCCCTCATGGTGGGCACGGCCGTCGCGAAGGCCCTCGCCGTGGCCACGGGCAAGCCCCTCTACGCGATCAACCACCTCGTGGCGCACGTCAGCGTGGGCCTGCTCGAGGACTCCGGGGTCGAGGGCTTCCAGGGCGACGTCGACGGCGGGCTGCCGCCCGGCCTCGGGGCGCTGCTGGTCTCCGGGGGGCACACCGAGATCCTCGCCGTCGAGGACCTCTCCCGGGACGTGCGCCTGCTCGGGGCCACGATCGACGACGCGGCCGGTGAGGCCTACGACAAGGTGGCCCGCGTCCTGGGCCTCGACTACCCCGGCGGCCCGGCCATCGACGCCGCCGCCCGGGACGGGGACCCCACCGCCTTCCGCCTGCCCCGCGGGCTGAGCGCGGGCAAGTACATGGGCTCCGCCGAGCGGCCCGGCCCGCACCGCTACGACTTCTCCTTCTCCGGGCTCAAGACCGCCGTGGCCCGGGTCGTCGAGGGCTACGAGGCGCGGGGCGAGCCGGTGCCGGTCGCCGACGTCGCGGCGTCCTTCCAGGAGTCGGTGGCCGACGTGGTCACCCGCAAGGCCGTGCTCGCGTGCACCGAGCAGGGGCTCGGGACGCTGATGCTCGGCGGGGGAGTGGCCGCGAACTCCCGGCTGCGCGAGCTCACCGCCGAGCGCTGCGCCGCGCACGGGATCGAGCTGGTGATCCCCCGGCTGCCGCTGTGCACGGACAACGGGGCGATGGTCGCCGCGCTGGCCGCCCGGGTCGTGGCCGAGGGCCGTGCGCCCTCCGGGCTGGACTTCGCCGCCGACTCCTCGCTGCCGGTCACCACCGTCTCCGTCTGAGCCGGCCGGGGCCGCTCACGGCACGGGGGTGACCAGGGTGCCGTCGGCCAGCCAGCTGCGGAGGTTGCGCAGGGCGAGCTCGGCCATCTCCCGGCGGGTCTCCACGGTCGCGCTGCCCACGTGCGGCAGGAGCACCACCGTGTCGAGCTCGCGCAGGGCGGCCGGCACCCGGGGCTCGTCGGCGAAGACGTCCAGGCCGGCCCCGCCGAGCCGGCCCTCCTGCAGCGCCGCCACCAGGGCCCGCTCGTCGACGACCGAGCCACGGGCGACGTTGACGAGGAACCCGTCCGGGCCGAGGGCGTCCAGCACCTCCGCGTCGACCGTCCCGGCGGAGTCCGGGCCGCCGGGGACGGCGACCACGAGCACGTCGACGGCGGCCGCCAGCTCCGCCGCGGACCCGTGGTAGGCGTACCCGCTGCCGGTGGCGGGGCGCCGGTTGTGGTAGTGGATCTGGCAGCCCAGCGCCTCCAGCCGGACGGCGACCGCCCGGCCGATCCTGCCGAGGCCCAGCACGCCCACCCGCCGTCCGGAGGCGTGCCGGCCCAGCGGGAAGTTCCCCGTGCTCTCCCACTGCCCGCGCCGGACGTAGCGGTCCGCCGCGGAGAAGCGGCGCAGCACGTCCAGGTAGAGGGCCAGCGCGGTGTCCGCCACGGCGTCGGTCAGGACGTCGGGGGTGTTGCTCATCACGATGCCGCGCTCGGCGGCCCCGGCGGCGTCCGTGCCGTCGTAGCCCACGCCGAAGTGGACGACGGCCTCGAGCCGGGGCAGCCGCCGCATCAGGTCCGCGCCCACGCCGGTGCGCCCGGAGCCGACCGCCACCCTGACGTCGCCGGCGTGCCGCTCGAGGAAGCGGTCCTGCTCGGCGGGGTCCTCGGGCAGGCGCAGGGCGGAGAACTCGGCGGCCAGCGCCTCCTCCAGCAGGGGGTGCAGGGCGCCGAGCTGCAGCACCCCGTGGTCCTGCGGGGCGTGGCGGGCGGAGGGGTCCGGGCCGGTGCCGGTCGTGTTCGTCATGCCTGCAACCTAGGGACGAACAGGTCCCCGCGTCCAGCGGGGCGTGCCGGGCGGGCGGGTCAGTCGTTCTCCCGGGTGCGGCGGACGATGTCGAGGGCGACGGCGTGCAGGTCCCCGTCGTGGGCCCGGGCGACCGCGCGCTGGCGCTGGTAGCCGGCGCCCTGCTCCAGGATCCGCTCCACGTCGGCGAGCTCCCGGGAGCAGCCCAGCTGCGCGGCCACGGGCTCCAGCCGGTCGAGCAGCGCGGTCAGGTCCGTGCGCAGGTCCCGCTCGATGTTGCGCGGGTCGGTGATGACCTCGGCGTCGAGGCCGTAGCGGGCGGCGCGCCACTTGTTCTCCTGGATGTGCCAGGGCTTCAGACGGGCGGGGGGCCGGCCCGCCTCCACGTCCCGGGAGATGGACTCCGCGAGGCACTGGGTGAGCGCCGTGAGCGCCCCGACCTCCCACAGGGTCGAGAGCCCGTCGCAGAAGCGCACCTCGTCGGTGCCCAGCCGCGGCACGGGGCGCACGTCCCAGCGGGCCTCGCTCATCTCCTCGATGATGCCGGTGGCGATCATGTCCGTGATGCACTGCTCGTACGCGTCCCAGGACGGGAAGTGGTACGGCAGCCCCGCCGTGGACAGCTGCTGGAAGATCATGGAGCGCTGGGACGCGTAGCCGGTGTCCTCGCCCGCCCAGAAGGGCGAGTTCGCGGACAGCGCCAGCAGGTGCGGGTAGTAGGTCAGCAGCCCGTCGAGCACGGGCAGCGCCTTCGCCCGGGAGTCGAGGCCCACGTGCACGTGCACCCCGTAGATGACCATCTGCCGGCCCCAGTACTGGGTGCGGTCCACGAGCTTGTGGTAGCGCTGCTTGTCGGTGACCTGCTGGTCCTGCCAGCGGGCGAACGGGTGGGTGCCGGCGGCGAAGACCTCGAGGCCCTGCGGGTCGGTGACCTTGCGGATCTCGTCCAGCATGGTGGACAGCTGCTCGGTGGAGTGGGCGACGTCCCGGCACACCCCGGTGACCAGCTCGACGGTGTTGAGCAGGAACTCCCCGGTCAGGTGCGGGTGGTCGCCGTCCGTGCCCCAGGCGGGGTGGGCGTCCAGGACCGCCTCGAACGTCTCCCGGCCCCGGGGGACGAGATCCCCGGTGGTGCCGTCCACGAGGGCGATCTCCCACTCGACGCCCAGCGTCGACTGGTGGGAGCGGGCGAACGAGATCTCCACGCGGCAGGTCCTCCGTGCTCTGGGGGCGGGCCGGTCGGCCCGCGGAGCCATCAGTCTACGGTTTCCACGACGATCACGACGCGCTGCTCCGCGGGGCCCGCGCCGCCCCGTCCCGGGCCCCCCGGACCGGGGCCCGGGGCCGTCCGGGTGACCACGAGCGTGGCCCGTCCGGGGCCCTTCGGCGCGAGCCGGCGGCGCAGCTCCTCCGGGGTGACGTCCGTGCCGCGCTTCTTGATCTCGAGCGTGCCGACCTCGTGCTCCCGGACCCACCGCTTGAGCACCTTGACGGTGTGCGGCAGCACCTCCCGCACGCGGTACGCACGGGCCAGCGGGGTGCGCACGAGCTCGTAGGAGGTGAGGTAGGCGATCCGGGGGTGGATCAGCCGCGCGCCCAGCTGCCGGGCGAGGTCCGTGACGAGCCCCGCCCGGATCACCGCGCCGTCCGGTTCGTAGAGGTACGCGCCCACGGGCCCGACCACGGCGTCGGCGTGGGCGGGGTCGTGGTCCTCGGGGCTGGTGAGCTCCGCGGACCCGTGCTCGGAGAGCACGAGCGCCGCCCGCCGCACGCCGGGGCGGGCCACCGCGTTGAACCACAGCACGGCCTCGACCACGTCGCCCCGGTCGGAGACCCACTGCGCCTCGCACCCGGCGGGGACCGCCTCGTGCGGGATGCCCGGCCCCAGCTTCACTCCGACGGGCAGGCCGCGCCCGGCCAGCGCCTCGACGAAGGACAGGGGCGGGGAGAACGCCTCGGGGTCGAAGATCCGGCGGGTGCCCGACGACGACGTGGTGCGCCGGGCCGGGTCCAGCCACACCCCGTCCGGGGGCCCGCCGGGCAGGGCGGTGAGGTCCAGCCGCTCGACGTCGGCCTGCAGCACCGTGGCCTCGGGGAAGGGGAGGAGGTTGAGCGTGGCCACCGCGGCCGTGGTCTCGTCGAGCTCCACGGCGGTGACCCGGCGGTCCAGGGAGGCCAGCGCGAGCGCGTCCGCGCCGATGCCGCAGCCGAGGTCGGCCACGTGCTCCAGGTCCGCGTCGGCGAACCGCCGGGCGTGCAGGGCGGCCACCCGCAGCCGGGTGGCCTGCTCGAGGCCGGTCCGGGTGAAGAGCATGCGGTCGGCGAAGTCGCCGAACTTCTCCCGCGCCCTGGCGCGGAGCCGGGCCTGGGTGAGCACCGCGGAGACGAGCCGGGGATCGTGCCCCGCGGCGCGCAGGCGGGTCGCGGCCCCCAGGGCGTCGTCGGCGTCGTAGGGGCCCACGGCCTCCAGCAGGCGACTCCCCTCGGCGGTGAGCAGGGGTGCGATGTCGGTCGCCTCGTTCTGCATCGGTCCACCCTATCCGGCCCGCCCGTGCGGGCGGGCACCGGTCAGTAGAACGCGGCGAGACGGCCCCGGGGGCCGTCGATGACGGTCACCGGGGTCTCGAAGACCCGGGTGAGGACCGCGCCGTCCATGATCTCGTGCGGCTCGCCGAACTCGGCGACCCGGCCGTCCTTGACTGCGCAGATCCGGTCCGCGTAGTGGCTGGCGAAGTTGATGTCGTGGAGCACGATGACGATGGTGCGCCCCATCTCGTCGCAGGCCCGCCGCAGGTGCTGCATCATCGACACGGCGTGCCGCATGTCGAGGTTGTTGAGGGGCTCGTCCAGCAGCACGTGGTCGGTCTCCTGGGCGAGGACCATGGCGACGTACGCGCGCTGGCGCTGGCCGCCCGACAGCTGGTCGAGATAGCGGTGCTCCAGCGGCGCCAGGCCGAGGAAGTCGATGTACCTGCCGATGATCTCGTCGTCCACGGCGGTGAGCCGGCCGCGGCTGTGGGGGAAGCGGCCGAAGCCCACCAGCTGCCGCACGGTGAGCCGGGTGATGTAGTGGTTCTCCTGGCGCAGGACGGAGACGATCCGGGCGAGGTCCTTGGACCGGGTCCGGGCCACGTCGTAGCCGGCGATGTCGATGCTGCCGTCGTCGAGGCCGAGCAGGCGTCCGATCATCGTCAGCAGCGTGGACTTGCCCGCACCGTTGGGGCCGACCAGGGCGGTCATGCCGGCCGACGGGATCTCGAGGTCGACGGGCCCGACCGTGACCTCACCGCCGTAGTCCTTGCGCACGTTGGTCAGGGTGATCACAGCCGGCCCTTTCGGAGGATGACGTAGAGGAAGACGGAGCCGCCGACGAGCTCGATGATGATCGAGACGACGCCCTGGGCGTAGAAGACGTGGTTCAGGACGAAGTAGGCGCCCGTCAGGACGAGGAACCCGGTGAGGACCGCCACGGGGAAGAGGTGGCGGTGGTCGTACGTGTCGGCGAACTGGTAGGCGAGCGTCGCCACCAGGAAGCCGAGGAACGTCATGGGGCCCACCAGGGCGGTGGAGACGGCCATCAGGACGGAGACGAGGAAGAGGGTGCCCATGATCTCGGCGCGGTGCCGCAGGCCGAGGTTCAGGCTCACGTCCCGTCCGAGGGCGACCACGTTCAGGCGCGAGGACCTCAGCCACAGGGCGCCGCCGGCCAGCAGGCACAGCGGGACCGCCACCGGCAGGTAGTCGGCCTGGGCGTTCGTCACGGAGCCGAACAGCCGGGCGGAGAGCACGTCGAACTCGCTGGGGGACAGCAGGCGCTGCATGAAGGTCGAGACGGAGCCGAGGCCCCCGCCGATGATGATGCCCACGAGCAGCATCACCTGCAGGTTCCCGTACCGGCCGGAGAGCAGCCAGCCGTAGAGCGCGAGGGAGAGCGCGACCATGAGGGCCACCTGCAGCAGGAACTGGGGCACGCCCTGCAGGACGAGGATCCCTGCGGCGCCCATGAAGTAGACCGTGGACGTCTGGATCGCCACGTAGAGGGACTCGAAGCCCATGATCGACGGGGTGATGATCCGGTTGTTCGTGGCCGTCTGGAAGCTCACGGTCGCGATCGCCTGGCAGAAGGCCACGACCGCCATGATGACCACGCTCGTCACCCGGCGGTCGGCGATGCGCCAGAAGCCGTCCGAGCCGACCGGCATCGGGTTGTCCCAGGCCAGCAGGCCGAAGGCGAAGCCCGCGGAGGCGAGGGCCAGCACCGCGACGACCGTCCAGTACCGCCGCCGGGCCCGCGGGGTGGGGAAGGCCCCGGCGCGGCCCCGTGCGGCGGGGGCCGCCGGCGCCGCGGCCGGTGCGGGGGCGGGAGTGCTGAGCACGGCCTCAGACACGACGACGCTGCCTCAGGAGCAGGCAGACGAACACCACGGCGCCGACGATCCCGAGGATCACGGACACGGGGATCTCGAACGGCATGATGATGATCCTTCCGATGAGGTCGCACAGCGTCACGATGGCGATGCCGAGCAGGCACACCCACGGCAGGTTGCTGCGCAGGTCGTCGCCGCGGACCATCGAGACGATGTTCGGCACGATGAGGCCCAGGAAGGGCAGGTTGCCGACGACGACGGTGACGACGCCGGTGGCCACCGCGATCAGCCCGGTCCCGAGCAGGACGGTGCGGTGGTAGTTCAGCCCGACATTGGTGGCGACGTCCTCGCCGAGCCCGGCGACGGTGAGCCGGTCCGCCACGAGGAACACCGCGATCCCGACCAGGAGCACGATCCACAGCACCTCGTACTGACCGCGCAGCACCGAGGTGAAGCTGCCGGCGAACCAGACGCCGAGGTTCTGCAGCATGTCCGTCTGCAGCGCCAGGAACGTCGAGACGGACCCGACCACCGCGCCCAGCATGATGCCGACGATGGGCACGATGAGGGAGGAGCGCAGGGAGACGCGGCGCAGGAAGAGGAAGAAGACCATGGTCCCGATGAAGGCCGCGGTCACGGCGCCGAGCATCCGGGTGAGGACCGTGGCGGTGGGCACGAGGAGCATGACGAGCAGCAGCCCGAGCCCCGCCCACTCGGTGGTGCCCGTCGTGGTGGGCTCCACGAAGCGGTTCTGCGTGAGCAGCTGCATCACCAGGCCGGACATGGACATGGCGGCGCCGGCGAGCACCAGGGCGATGGTGCGGGGGATCCGCGTGATCGCGAACATCTCGTCGCCGTCCTCGGCGCCGAAGACGTCGTAGACCCCCGTGAGGAGGGACGCGGCCAGCAGCGCGAGGACGCCGAGCGCACCGAGCAGCAGCTTCCAGTCGAACAGCGAGCCCTTGCTCGCCGCGGGGGGTCTCGACACGATCGTCGACATGGGGTCAGTCCTTCCTCCGGCCTCGTGCCCGGCGGACGGCGGTGGTGGGGCGGACCCCGCCACCGCCGTCCGGACGATGGGTCAGTCCTGCGCGCCCATGGCGTCGGCCAGGGTGTCGAAGAACTCGGTGTAGGTCTGGATGCCCTCGTTGGTGTAGGTGTCCCGGGGCATGTAGACGACCTGGCCCTCCTGCACCGCGGTGACGTTCTGCAGGGCCGCGGCGTTCTCGATGACCTCCTGCGCCGGGGTGTACTCCGGGTCCTCGGCGGAGATCGCGGCGTCGCGGTCCAGCACGAGGATCCAGTCGGGGTTCGAGTCGGCGATCGCCTCGACGGAGATGTCGTCGCCCTGGTGGTCGTCGCTGGCGCCCTCGACCTCGAGGGCCGGTGCGAAGTCGAAGATCTCGAACAGCGGGCCCAGGGTGCGTCCGTTGCCCGGGGCGATGAAGCCGATCTCGCCGCCGGAGACGGTGACGGCCATGACCGTGTCGCCGGGCCGGTAGCCGTCGACGACGCGCTGCATCGCCGCGTCGAAGTCGCCGTTGATCTGCTCGGCCTCGTCCTCGCGGTCGAAGATCTGGCCCAGGACGGAGGTCTGCCGCTTCAGCTCCTCGTCGAAGGGCTCGTCCTCCCGCGGGTCGAGCTCGACGATGGTGGCCTCCGGCACCAGGTCGGCGAAGTCCTCGCGGTAGTCGGCGAAGCGCTGGCCGTTGACGATGAGGTCGGGGTCCGCGGCGACGACGGCCTCGAGGTCGGGCTCGCGGTGGTTGCCGAGGTCGACGACGGACTCGTCGTCGGCGTAGGCGATGGTGTCCGGCATGAGGGCGCGCGGGGCCGCCGCCAGTTCGACGTCCCACTCGGCGAGCGTCTCGAAGGTGCGGTTGTCGGTGGCGACGACGGACGCCGGCGGGGCCTCGACCGTCTGCGTGCCGTAGTTGTCCTCGACCTCGACCGTGGCGGCGGAGGGGGCGGACGACTCCGCGGAGGCGGCCTCGTCGCCCTGGGCCGTGCCGCAGGCGGTGAGGGCGAGGACACCGGCGACGGCCAGGAGGGCAGCCGGGTGCTGGGTGCGGTTCATGGTCTTCCTTCGTGCAGAGGACGCCGGCGTGCTCCGGGGTGGAGGACGCCGGCGGGATCCGATGGGCGCGACGGACCTGCGCACGGATGCGCGGGGACGTCGAGGAGGGCACCGCTGCTCGGCCGAGGTAAGGGTTGCCTTACCGCTCAACCTAGAGGGTCGGGCGGGCGTGAGGCAAATCATTGGCGAACACCGGCGTGACCTAATTCCCGCCGGAGGTTCCCGCGGGGGTCGGCGCGCTGGCACTCGCCTTGACCGACTGCCAGCCCGCTCCTACAGTTGGCCTTGGCACTCTCCGGGTGAGGGTGCTAAGGGCCAGGCGATCGACCGGCACCGCGACGACGGTCGGTGCGCCGATCGGCCCGAAGCTCGACGGCGGGCTCCGCCCGCGGTCGCCCACCGTTTTCCACCCCTACAGACAAGGAGAGATCGTGTCGGTCTCCATCAAGCCTCTCGAGGATCGCATCGTCGTCCAGCCGCTCGCCGCTGAGCAGACCACCGCGTCCGGTCTCGTCATCCCGGACACCGCCAAGGAGAAGCCCCAGGAGGGCAAGGTCCTGGCGGTCGGCCCCGGTCGTGTCGACGACTCCGGCAACCGCATCCCGGTCGACGTCCAGGAGGGCGACGTCGTGATCTTCTCGAAGTACGGCGGCACCGAGGTCAAGTACAACGGCGAGGAGTACCTGGTCCTCCCGGCCCGCGACGTGCTCGCCGTCGTCGTCAAGTAGACCGGGCCGCACCGACCCGGCGCAGACCGCGCAGTCCTGACGAAGGGTGCCCGCCGCACGCCCCGCTGTTCCGGCGGGCCCGCGACGGGCACCCTTCGCCGATCCAGACCCCGAAACCCGCTGGCGACCCCAGCCACCCCAGAAGGAGCTCTTCGCCCATGGCCAAGCAGCTGGCGTTCGACGACGCCGCCCGCAAGTCCCTCGAGAACGGCGTCAACAAGCTCGCCGACACCGTCAAGGTCACCCTCGGCCCGCGCGGGCGCAACGTGGTGCTCGACAAGAAGTGGGGCGCCCCCACGATCACCAACGACGGCGTGACCATCGCCCGCGAGGTCGAGCTCGACGACCCGTACGAGAACCTCGGCGCCCAGCTCGCCAAGGAGGTGGCGACCAAGACCAACGACGTCGCCGGCGACGGCACCACCACCGCCACCGTGCTCGCCCAGGCGCTCGTCAAGGAGGGCCTGCGCAACGTGGCCGCCGGCGCCGACCCGCTGAGCCTCAAGCGCGGCATCGAGAAGGCCGTCGAGGCCGTCTCCGAGCGCCTGCTCGAGAACGCCCGCCCGGTGGAGGGCACCAACGTCGCCCACGTGGCGACCATCTCGGCGCAGGACCCGGCGATCGGCGAGCTCATCGCCCGGGCCTTCGAGACCGTCGGCAAGGACGGCGTCATCACGATCGAGGACGGCTCGAGCACCGAGGTCGAGCTCGACGTCACCGAGGGCATGCAGTTCGACAAGGGCTACCTGTCCCCGTCCTTCGTGACCGACGCCGAGCGCCAGGAAGCGGTCATGGAGAACTCCCTGGTGCTGCTGTACCAGGGCAAGATCTCCTCGGTGCCGGAGCTCATGCCCGTGCTGGAGAAGGTCCTCCAGGCCAAGAAGCCGCTGACCATCATCGCGGAGGACGTCGAGGGCGAGGCCCTGTCCACCCTCGTGGTCAACCGGCTGCGCGGCACCCTCGACGTCGTGGCCCTCAAGGCCCCCGGCTTCGGCGACCGCCGCAAGGCGATCATGCAGGACCTCGCCGTCCTCACCGGCGGCCAGCTCATCACCAGCGAGCTGGGCATCAGCCTCGACCAGGTCACCCTGGAGCAGCTGGGCACCGCCCGGCGCGTCACGGTCACCAAGAACACCACCACTCTGGTCGACGGCGGGGGCACCCCGGCCGAGATCCAGGACCGGGTCGCGACGATCCGCGCCGAGGTGGAGCGCACCGACTCCGAGTGGGACCGCGAGAAGCTCCAGGAGCGGCTCGCCCGCCTGGCCGGCGGGGTCTCCGTGATCAAGGTCGGCGCCGCCACCGAGGTCGAGGCCAAGGAGCGCAAGCACCGCATCGAGGACGCCGTCTCCGCGACCCGCGCGGCCCTCGAGGAGGGCATCGTCGCCGGCGGCGGCACCGCCCTCGTGCAGGCCGCGAAGGTCCTCGACGAGTCCGACCTCGGGCTCACCGGGGACGCCGCGACCGCGCTCGGCATCGTCCGCCGCGCGCTGCGGCAGCCGCTGTACTGGATCGCCCAGAACGCCGGTCAGGACGGGGCCGTGGTCGCCTCCCGCGTCGCCGAGCTCGAGGCCGGGCACGGCTACGACGCCGCCACCGGCGAGTACGTCGAGATGGTCGGCGCGGGCATCATCGACCCCGTCAAGGTCACCCGCTCGGCGCTGCAGAACGCCGCGTCCATCGCGGCGCTCGTGCTGACCACCGAGACGCTCGTGACGGACAAGCCCGCCGACGACGAGGGGCACGGCCACGGCCACCAGCACTGACGGCCGGCACTGACGGCCGGCGCCGAGCCGGCTCGCCCCGCGGACCCGTCCCACCACCGGTGGGGCGGGTCCGTCGCCGTCTCCGGGGGCCGCCCCGGCGCCTCCGGTAGAGTGCGGGGGTCCGCACGACCACTGCCGCGCCCCCGGCGGCACGGTGTTCCCAGGAGATGCCCATGACGACCCTCGGTGCGCAGAGCACGCCCACCGGCGTCGAGCCGGACACGGCACGGCGGGTGGCCCGCTACGCCGGGTTCCGTCCGGAGGTGCAGGGGCTGCGCTTCGTCGCGGTGCTGCTCGTGGTGGTCTACCACGTGTTCCTGGACCGGGTGTCCGGGGGAGTGGACATCTTCCTGCTGATCTCGGCGTTCTTCCTGACCCTGTCCTTCGTGCGCAAGCTCGAGGCGGGGAGGCCGCTGGCGCTGGGGCGGTACTGGCTGCACGTGTTCAAGCGGCTGCTGCCCCTGGCGGTGCTCACGATCCTGGGCACCCTGGTGCTGGCGTGGTGGTTCTTCCCGGAGGCGCGGATCGACCGGGTGCGCACGGAGGCGCTGGCCTCGGTCCTCTACGTGGAGAACTGGGCGCTGGCGCTGGCCGAGGTGGACTACTACGCCGCCGACGACTCCACGGCGTCCCCGTTCCAGCACTTCTGGTCCCTGTCGGTGCAGGGGCAGGTGTTCCTGCTGTGGCCGCTGGTGTTCGGGGCGGCGTGGCTCGTGTGCCGGGGCGGGCGGTGGCGGCCGGTGCCGGTGCTGGCGGTGCTCTTCGGGCTGGTCTTCGCGGCCTCCCTCGCCTGGTCGGTGCACACGACCGCCACGGACCAGGCGTTCGCCTACTTCGACACCCGGGCCCGGCTGTGGGAGTTCGCCCTCGGGTCCCTGCTGGCCCTCGCGGTGCCGTACCTGCACCCGCCGCGGGCGGCGCGGGTGGTGCTGGGCTGGGCCGGGATGCTCAGCATGGTCTCGGTCGGGGTGCTGATCGACGTGCAGGGCGCCTTCCCCGGCTGGATCGCCCTGTGGCCGCTGCTCTCGGCGGCGGCGATCATCGTGGCCGGGCACTCCGGCTCGCCCCTCGGCCTGGACCGGATCCTCGCCTCCCGCCCCCTGGTGCAGCTGGGGGACGCCTCCTACGCGCTGTACCTGGTGCACTGGCCGCTGCTGATCACCTACCTGGTGCTGCGGGACCGGCCCGTGGCCGGGCCGCGGTCGGGGGTCGCGATCATCCTGGTCTCCCTGCTGCTGGCGGTGGCCGCCACGAAGCTGGTGGAGCGCCCGTTCCAGCGGTGGGCGTGGCCGGAGCGGGACAAGCGGCGGCTGGCCGCGTCGGTGGCGGTGAGCCTGGCGCTCGTGGCGGTGCCGGTGCTGGTGTGGCAGCAGGCCGACGCACGGCGGGCGGCCGCGCTGGCGGAGGACGCCGCCCGCAACAACCCCGGGGCGGCGGTGCTGGACCCGGGCTTCGAGTTCCGGGGCGACCCGGACGCCCCCACCCTGCCCCTGGCCTCCGCGCTGGGCGACGAGTGGGTCGGGCTGCCCGAGCCCTGCTCGGGGGCGTTCGCCCCCGAGCAGGAGGTCCTTGAGCAGTACTGCCGCCAGACCCCGGCCCTGCCGGACCCCGAGCGGACGATCGCGGTGGTCGGCAACTCCCACATGGAGCAGTTCATGGGCGCGGTGATCCCCCTCGCGGAGGAGCGCAACTGGCAGCTCGTCGCCGTGCTGCAGCCGGGCTGCGCCTTCGCGGTGCGCCCGGAGGGGGACGCGTGCCACGAGGGCAACGACGCGGCGATCGAGTACGTGGAGCGGCTCGCACCGGACGCGGTCATGACGACCTCGACCTACGCGGCCCGGATGGACGGTCCCGCCGAGGCCCTCGTCGGGGGGTTCCCGGAGCTGGTCGACCGCCTCACGGGCCAGGGCATCGACGTCGTCGGCTTCCGGGACAACCCCCGGTTCGACTTCAACCCCTACGAGTGCGCCGTGCGCCACGGCCAGGACGCCGACCGGTGCCGCGTGCCCGTCGAGCAGGTCCTGGCGCCCGTCAACCCGGCCGACGCCCTCCTGGACCGGAACGGCTTCTCCTCGCTCGACCTCACCGATCTCATCTGCCCGGAGGGACTGTGCCGTCCCGTGGTGGGCAACGTGCACGTCTTCTTCGACCCGCACCACCTCACGTGGACCTACGCGCGGACGATGGCTCCGGCCCTCGAGACCCGGCTCCCCGGCACGCTCCTCCAGGAGGTGTCCTCGTGAGCACGGTGCAGGCCGGTGCCCCGCGCCCGGACCCGGGGGCCACCTCCCCGGACGGCCCCGGGGGCGTCGAGCCGGACACGGCCCGGCGGGTGGCCCGGTACTCGGGGTTCCGCCCCGAGGTGCAGGGACTGCGGTTCGTCGCGGTGCTGCTCGTGGTGGTCTACCACGTGTTCCTCGGCCGGGTCTCCGGGGGCGTGGACGTGTTCCTGCTGATCTCCGCCTTCTTCCTCACGCTGTCCTTCGTGCGCAAGCTCGAGGCGGGGAGGCCGCTGGCGCTGGGGCGGTACTGGCTGCACGTGTTCAAGCGGCTGCTGCCGCTGGCGGTGCTCACCATCCTCGGCACCCTCCTCCTGGTGGCCGCCGTCTACCCCGGCTCCGACGCCGGGCAGTGGCGCACCGAGGCGCTGGCCTCGGTGCTCTACGCGGAGAACTGGGCGCTCGCGCTGAGCTCCGTCGACTACTACGCCGCCGACCACTCCACCGCCTCGCCGTTCCAGCACTTCTGGTCCCTGTCGGTCCAGGGGCAGGTGTTCCTGCTGTGGCCGCTGATCTTCGCCGCCGCCTGGCTGCTCACGCGGCGGGGGCGCCTCCGGCCGGTTCCCGTCCTGGTCGCGATGTTCGGCACCGTGTTCCTGGCCTCCCTGGTGTGGTCGGTGCACAGCACCGCCGTCCAGCAGGAGTTCGCCTACTTCGACACCCGCACCCGGCTGTGGGAGTTCGCCCTCGGGTCGCTGCTCGCCCTCGCCCTGCCCTACCTGAAGCCGCCGCGGACCGCGCGCGTGGCCCTGGGCTGGGCCGGGCTGCTCAGCATGGTCTCGGTGGGGGTTCTGGTCGACGTGCAGGGGGCGTTCCCCGGGTGGATCGCGCTGTGGCCGCTGCTCTCGGCGGCGGCGATCATCGTGGCCGGCCGCTCCGGGTCCCCGTTCGGACTGGACCGGATCCTCGCCTCGCGGCCCCTGGTGCGGCTGGGGGACTCGGCCTACGCGCTGTACCTGATCCACTGGCCCGTGCTGATCACCTACCTGGTGCTGCGGGACCGGCCCATGGCCGGGCCGCGGTCGGGGGTGGTGATCATCGTCGTCTCCTTGGTGCTCGCCGTGCTGGCCACCCGGCTGGTCGAGGACCGGTTCAAGAAGTGGGCCTGGCCCGAGCAGAACAAGCGGCGCCTCGCCGGGGTCGTGGTGCTCTGCCTCGCCCTGGTCGCAGCCCCCGTGCTCGCCTGGCAGCAGGTCGAGGACCGGCGTGCCGAGCGGATCCAGGCCGAGGCCGTCCGGAACAACCCCGGGGCCGCCGTCCTCGAGCCCGGCTTCGAGTTCCGCGGCGACCCGGACGCCCCGACCCTGCCCCTGCCGGAGGACCTGCCGAGGCAGCCGGCCTCCCTCGGCGAGGCCTGCCCCGAGGACCTCGACCTGCCGGAGGAGCTCCTCCGCTTCTGCCACGAGAGCGTGGCGCAGGAGGCCCCCGAGCGGACGGTGCTCGTGCTCGGCAACAGCCACCTGCAGCACTGGCTCCCCGCGCTGCGGCCCCTGGCGGAGGCCGAGCGGTGGCGGGTGCTGACCTGGATCCAGCCGGGCTGCTTCTACGCCGCCGCCGAGGACCAGCCGGGCTCGGAGAGCTGCCGGGCGTGGTTCGAGGGCGCCGAGCAGATGATCGGCACCGCCGACCCCGGCCTCGTCGTCGTCCAGTCGACCTTCACCGACCTGGAGGGGGAGTTCCTCCGGCCCGGGCTGGAGCAGCGGATCCGCGAGCTCACCGACCGCGGGATCCCCGTGGTCGGGATCCGCGACACCCCCCGCTTCCCGGAGGCGCCGGCCGAGTGCGCGGTGGCGAACGGGGAGGACGACCCCCGGTGCACCTTCGAGCACCCCATGGTGGGCACGCCCGATCCCGCGCTCCCGCTCGCCCGCGAGCTGCCGCTCTACTCGACCCTGGACCTCACCGACCTGATCTGCCCGGCCGGGCGGTGCCCGCCGGTCGTCGGCAACGTCTACGTGTACTGGGACGACGACCACCTCAGCCGGGTCTACTCCGAGAGCGCCGCCCCGGTCTTCGGCGAGCGGTTCCGGGAGGCCCTCGCCACCGACGGCCTCCGTCCCTGACGACCGCCCGTCCCCGGCCGCCGGCTCCCCGGCGCGGGGCGCCGCCCGGTGACGGGGCGCCGGGCGCCCGGCGCCGGGTGCCGCGCGCGGCGCCGGGCGTGCGATAAGGTCGCGACGGGCGCCCCCGGCCCCGCCCCCTTGCTCCGCATCCCCTTGCTCCGCATCCCCCCGCTCCCCCTCCCGGCGCCGCCCCGCGGCCGCGTCCGGGACGCTCCCTCCTGGAGGTGCCCCCGTGGCCACCGTGCACGCCGCCGCTCCGCAGCCGTCCGCCGGGACCGCCGACCGCGGGGACGCGGCCCGGCGGCGGGCAGGACGGTACTCGGGCTTCCGGCCCGAGGTGCAGGGCCTGCGCGCGGTGGCGGTGCTGCTCGTGGTGGTCTACCACGTGTTCCTCGGGCGGGTCTCCGGGGGAGTGGACGTCTTCCTGCTGATCTCCGCCTTCTTCCTCACGCTGTCCTTCGTGCGCAAGCTCGAGGCGGGGAGGCCTCTGGCGCTGGGGCGGTACTGGCTGCACGTGTTCAAGCGGCTGCTGCCTCTGGCGGTGCTCACGATCCTGGGCACCCTGGTGCTGGTGGAGCTGTTCTACCCGGGCTACGACGCCGGGCAGTGGCGCGCCGAGGCGCTGGCCTCGGTGTTCTACGCGGAGAACTGGGCGCTGGCGCTCAACGCGGTGGACTACTACGCCGCCGACCACTCGACCGCCTCGCCGTTCCAGCACTTCTGGTCCCTGTCGGTGCAGGGGCAGGTGTTCCTGCTGTGGCCGCTGGTCTTTGCCGCGGCCTGGCTGATCTCCCGGCGGACCCGGTGGAGCCCCGTGCCGGTGCTGGCGGTCGTCTTCGGCGTGGTCTTCGCGGCCTCCCTGGCGTGGTCGGTGCACAGCACCGCCGTCCAGCAGGAGTTCGCCTACTTCGACACCCGCACCCGGCTGTGGGAGTTCGCCCTCGGGTCCCTGCTGGCCCTCGCGGTGCCCTGGCTGCGGCCCGGCCGCAGGCTGCGGGTGGTCCTGGGCTGGGCCGGGCTGGCGAGCATGGTCTCGGTGGGGGTGCTGGTCGACGTGGAGGGGGCGTTCCCCGGGTGGATCGCGCTGTGGCCGCTGCTCTCGGCGGCGGCGATCATCGTGGCCGGCCGCTCCGGGTCGCGCTTCGGGCTGGACCGGATCCTGGCCTCGGCGCCGCTGGTGCGGCTGGGGGACTCCGCCTACGCGCTCTACCTGATCCACTGGCCCGTGCTGATCACCTACCTCGTGCTGCGGGACCGGCCCATGGCCGGTCCGCGGTCGGGGGTCGCGATCGTGGTGGTCTGCCTGGTGCTCGCGGTGCTGGCCACCCGGCTGGTCGAGGACCCGCTCAAGCGCTGGGCCTGGCCCGAGCGGTCCCGGCTGCGGCTGGCCGCGGTGATCGTGGTGTGCCTGGCGGTGGTCGCGGTCCCGGTGACCGCGGCCCGGGTGGCCGAGGAGCGGCGGGCGGTGGAGATCGCGGCGTCGGCCGACCGCAACAACCCCGGGGCGGCGGCCCTGCTGCCGGGCTTCCGGTACGAGGGCGACCCGGATGCCGAGACCGTCCCCGTGATCACCGGGGAGCCGTACGCCAAGCCGTCGCTCGGCGAGCCCTGCCCGCCCGGCACGGGGGTCGGCGAGCGCTTCCGGCAGTGGTGCTTCGACACCGTCCCGAACCCCGAGCCCGCCGCCACGATGCTGGTGATCGGCAACAGCCACGTGCACCAGTGGATCCCGGCCGTCGAGCTCCTGGCCGAGCGCAACGACTGGCGGGTGGTCACCTACATCCGCGGCAACTGCCTGTACGCCCTGCCCGAGGAGCAGGTGGCCGACCACGAGGCGTGCGCGCGCTGGCTCGAGGGCGCCGACCCCGTGGTGGAGGCCGTGGACCCGGACCTGGTGCTGGTGCAGGGCACCCGCAGCACGGACGAGGACCAGGAGCAGTTCACCCCCGGGATGGAGCAGCGCATCCGCGGGCTGGCGGAGCGCGGCATCCAGGTCCTCGGCCTGCGCGACAACGCCCGGTTCGACTTCGTCCCCGCGCGCTGCGCCGCGGACCACGGGGCCGACGCCCCCGAGTGCGCCGCCTCCCACGTGATCCTGGGCCCGGACAGCCCGCTGGCCCCGGTGGCCGAGCTGCCGCGGGTCACGATGGTCGACATGGGGGACCTCATCTGCCCGGACGGCACCTGCGTCCCGGTCATCGGCAACGTGTTCACGTACTGGGACAACAACCACCTCACCGTCGAGTACGTGCGGAGCCTGGCGCCCCTGTTCGCGGAGCGCGTCGAGGAGGCCCTGCGCGCGGACGGGGCCGGGTTCCCCGCCGGGTCGTGAGAGCGGCCACAGCCGTCCGCCGGCCGGGACCCGGCCCGTAGAATGATCGCGACTCCCTCGAAGCTGAAAGGCCCCACCGTGTCGGATACCGCCGTCCCCACCGCCCTGTCCGAGGACCCGTTCGGGTTCACCGGGCTGACCTACGACGACGTGCTGCTGCTGCCCGGCAACACGGACGTCATCCCGTCCGAGGCGTCGACGCGCACCCGCCTGTCCCGGCGCATCGACCTGGAGGTGCCGCTGCTCTCCGCCGCCATGGACACCGTCACCGAGTCCTCGATGGCCATCGCGATGGCCCGCCAGGGCGGCATCGGCGTGATCCACCGCAACCTCTCGGTCCAGGACCAGGCCGAGCACGTGGACCGGGTGAAGCGCAGCGAGTCCGGGATGATCACCGACCCCGTCACCATCTCCCCGGAGGCGACCCTCGAGGAGCTGGACCGGCTCTGCGGCTACTACCGGGTCTCCGGGCTGCCCGTCGTGGACGCCGAGCAGAAGCTGCTGGGGATCATCACCAACCGCGACACCCGGTACCTGCCGGAGAGCGAGTTCCCGCGGCGCCGGGTGCACGAGATCATGACGCCCATGCCGCTGATCACCGGCAAGGTCGGGATGGCGAAGGACGACGCGCACCGGCTCCTGGCGACCAACAAGATCGAGAAGCTGCCGCTCGTCGACGACGCCGGCCGGCTCACCGGCCTGATCACGATCAAGGACTTCACCAAGGCCGAGCAGTACCCCTACGCGACCAAGGACGACGAGGGCCGGCTGCGCGTCGGCGCCGCCGTCGGCTTCTTCGGCGACGGCTTCGAGCGGGCCATGACCCTCGTCGAGGCCGGCGTGGACGCCCTGTTCATCGACACCGCCAACGGGCACTCCCAGGGCGTGCTGGACATGATCGCCCGGCTCAAGGCGGAGACCGCCGCCGCGCACGTGGACGTCATCGGCGGGCAGGCGGCCACCCGCCACGGCGCGCAGGCCATCGTGGACGCCGGCGCGGACGCCGTGAAGGTGGGCGTGGGCCCCGGCTCGATCTGCACCACCCGCATCATCGCCGGTGTGGGCGTCCCCCAGATCACCGCCGTCAACGAGGCGGCGAAGGCGGCGATCCCGGCGGGCGTGCCCCTGATCGCCGACGGCGGCCTGCAGTACTCCGGCGACATCGGCAAGGCGCTCGTGGCCGGCGCGGACTCCGTGATGGTCGGGTCCCTGCTCGCGGGCTGCGACGAGTCCCCGGGCGAGCTGATCTTCGTCAACGGCAAGCAGTTCAAGACCTACCGGGGGATGGGCTCGCTGGGGGCCATGCAGTCCCGCGGCAAGAACACCTCCTACTCCAAGGACCGCTACTTCCAGGCCGACGTCGCCAGCGACGAGAAGCTCATCCCCGAGGGCATCGAGGGCCAGGTCCCGTACCGCGGCCCGCTCTCGGCCGTGGTCCACCAGCTCGACGGCGGCCTGCGCCAGACGATGTTCTACGTGGGCGCCCACACCGTCGAGGAGCTCAAGCACCAGGGCCGGTTCGTGCGGATCACGCCGGCCGGGCTCAAGGAGTCCCACCCGCACGACATCACGATGACCGTCGAGGCACCCAACTACCAGCGCTGAGCGACCGTCCGCAGCACCGTTCGGAAAGGACACCATGAGCTACGACATCGAGATCGGCCGCTCCAAACGCGCCCGCCGCACCTTCTCCCTGGACGAGATCGCCCTCGTCCCCTCCCGCCGCACCCGCGACCCCCGGGACGTGTCCACGGACTGGCAGATCGACGCCTACCGGTTCTCCATCCCGTTCCTGGGCGCCCCGATGGACTCGGCGACGTCCCCGGAGACGGCCATCGCCCTCGGCCGCGCCGGGGGACTGGGCGTGCTGGACCTCGAGGGGCTGTGGACCCGCTACGAGGACCCGCAGCCGGTGCTCGACGAGATCGCGGCGCTCTCCGGCGAGGACGCCCCGGCGTCCACGCGCCGGATGCAGGAGCTCTACGAGGCGCCCGTCCAGCCGGAGCTGATCACGGCCCGGCTGGCGCAGATCCGCGAGGCGGGCGTCATCGTCGCGGGGTCCCTGACGCCGCAGCGCACGGTGGAGCACTACCGCACCGTCCTGGACGCCGGCGTGGACGTCTTCGTGATCCGCGGGACCACGGTCTCCGCGGAGCACGTCTCCCGCAACCAGGAGCCGCTGGACCTCAAGAAGTTCATCTACGACCTCGACGTCCCGGTCATCGTGGGCGGCGCCGCGGGCTACACGCCGGCGCTGCACCTCATGCGCACGGGCGCGGCCGGCGTGCTCGTGGGCTTCGGCGGCGGCGCGTCCATGCGCATCCAGAACACCCTGGGAATCCACGCGGCCATGGCCACGGCGATCTCCGACGTCGCGGCCGCCCGCCGCGACTACCTCGACGAGTCCGGCGGGCGCTACGTCCACGTCATCGCCGACGGCGGCGTGGGGGTCTCCGGGGACATCGTGAAGGCGCTCGCCATGGGGGCGGACGCCGTGATGCTCGGCACCGCGCTGGCCCGCACGGAGGAGGCGCCCGGGCAGGGCTGGCACTGGGGCGCGGAGGCGCACCACGGGCAGCTGCCGCGCGGGCTCCGCACCCGCGTGGGCACCGTGGGCCCCCTCGAGGAGGTGCTCTTCGGGCCGTCCCGCCACGTGGACGGCACCTCCAACCTCGTGGGCGCGCTGCGCCGCTCGATGGCCACCACCGGGTACCTGGAGCTCAAGGAGTTCCAGCGCGCCGAGGTGGTCATCCGCGGCTGACCCGCGACCGCCCCGCGGGGCCCGTGCCGCGCCCCGCCGGCCCGGCACGGGCCCCCGCCGCAACTGGCGAACGCCCAGGAAGGCGCACTAGCCTTGACGGGTGCTCACGACCGCCCTGCGCCCCCGCTCGATCCTCGCCCTGATCGTGAGCCTCGGGCTGGCCGTGGGCTTCGTGCTGCTGAGCCAGTGGCAGCTGGAGTCCAGCGAGCAGTCCCGCACGGTCGCGGACCCCGCGAAGGACGTGGCCGTCCCGCTCACCGAGGCCGCCGAGGCCGGCGCCCCCGTGACCGCCGCGCAGGCCGACCAGCTCGTCACCGTCACCGGCGACTACCAGGACGGGTCCACCGTCCTGGTCCCGGGCCGGCTGCAGGACGGGACGGAGGGCTGGTGGGCCGTCACCGCCCTCGACGTCCCGGACACCCGGCAGCTGTGGCCGGACGCCGGCGGGGAGCTCACCCTCGCGGTGGCCCGCGGCTGGACCGCCGACCCCGCCACCGTGCCGGAGGAGCCGGCGGGCGCCGTCGACGTCGTCGGCCGGTACCTGCCCGCCGAGGGCCCGGTGCCCGGCGCCGACCTGCCCGCGGGGCAGGTGGGCACGGTGTCCCCGGCGCAGCTCACCAACCGCTGGGACGCCCCGCTGTGGTCCGGGTACCTGGCCGCCTTCGCCGAGAACCCCGCGTCCGCGCCGTTCCAGCTCGCCGCGGACGGGGCCCTTGCCCCGGACGCCGCGCTGCTGGACCCGGGGCTGTCCCGGCTCGACATCGACCAGCAGCCCACGGACGAGTCCGTGAACCTGCTCAACCTCTTCTACGCGGTCGAGTGGGTGGTCTTCGCCGGGTTCGCCCTCTACATCTGGTGGCGGTTCGTGCGCGACGAGTGGCAGCGCGAGCAGAACCCCGAGGAGTACTTCTACTTCGAGGGCGAGTACTACTACGACGAGGCGGCCGGGCGCTACTACTACTACGACCCCGAGGCGGGGGAGTACTACTGGTTCGACGACCAGCCCGGCGCCCGGGCGGGCGAGCCCAGCACCCACGACAGGACCCAGGACAGGACCGGAGCCCACCATGACTGAACCCACGCAGCCGACCCCCGCCCCGAAGGACCGCACCGACGGGGTGCGGGTCTCCCTCCCGCCGGACGCCCGCCCCGCGGAGGCGGCGTCCCCGGGCCGCGTCCCGCGCCGGGCGGCCGCCCTGCAGCCGCGCCGCCGCTTCGGGGGCACCGAGGCCCAGATCCGCGGGGCCCTGGGCTTCTACATGGTCTGCGCGTGGATCTCCGGGACCTTCCTGCTGCTGCTCGTGGCCGAGATGATCACCCGCTACGGACTGGGCTACGACCTCGTCGCGGGCGGCACCGACCGGGCCACGGGGGAGACCGTGGCCCTCGGCTGGCAGGACCTCGAGCTCGAGAACCTCGCGGGCGGGGTCAACATCTCCACGTGGATCCTCATCGTGCACGGCTGGTTCTACGTGGTCTACCTCATCTCCTGCTTCCGGATCTGGACGCTCATGCGCTGGCCCTTCCCGCAGCTCGTGGTGATGGCCCTGGGCGGCGTGGTGCCGTTCCTGTCCTTCGTGGTGGAGCGCAAGATCCACGCCTCCACCACCGCCGAGCTGCGCGCCAACCCGAAGGCCGCGAAGCGGTACTGAGCCCTCCCCGCGCCTGGCCTAGGATGGAGGGCGTGACCGAAACAGCTGAGACCCGCACCGATCTGGAGCAGCGCCCGGTCCTGGTGGTCGACTACGGCGCGCAGTACGCGCAGCTGATCGCCCGCCGGGTCCGCGAGGCCAGTGTCTATTCCGAGATCGTCCCCCACACCTGGTCGACCGAGCAGATCCTCGCCAAGAACCCGGCGGCGATCATCCTCTCGGGCGGCCCCTCCTCCGTCTACGCCGAGGACGCGCCGCAGCAGGACGCGGCGCTCTTCGAGGCCGGGGTGCCCGTCCTGGGCATCTGCTACGGCTTCCAGGCCATGGCGCAGGCCCTCGGCGGGACCGTCGCGCACACCGGCGCCCGCGAGTACGGGGCCACCACCGCCACCGCCGTCGGCGGCCCCACGGCCTCCATCCTGGAGGGCTCCCCGGGCACCCAGACCGTGTGGATGAGCCACGGCGACTCGGTCGTCGAGGCCCCCGCAGGCTTCGAGGTGCTCGCCTCCACGGAGACCACCCCGGTGGCCGCGTTCGCCGACGACGCCCGCCGGCTCTACGGCGTGCAGTGGCACCCGGAGGTCAAGCACTCCGTGCACGGGCAGCAGGTGCTCGAGCACTTCCTCTTCGACGGCGCCCAGGTCGAGCCCACCTGGTCGACCGGCAACATCATCGAGGAGCACGTCCAGCGGATCCGCGCGCAGGTCGGCTCCGCGTCCGTGATCTGCGGTCTCTCCGGCGGCGTGGACTCCGCCGTCGCCGCCGCCCTGGTCCAGCGGGCCGTGGGCGACCAGCTCACCTGCGTGTTCGTGGACCACGGGCTGCTGCGCGAGGGCGAGGCCGAGCAGGTCGAGCAGGACTTCGTGGCCGCGACCGGCGTCAACCTCTACGTGGCCGAGGAGAAGGAGCGCTTCCTCACCGCGCTCGCCGGCGTCACCGACCCCGAGCAGAAGCGCAAGATCATCGGCCGGGAGTTCATCCGCTCCTTCGAGGCCGCCGCCGAGGAGGTCGCCAAGACCGCCGCCCAGGAGGGCGAGCCCGTGCGCTTCCTCGTCCAGGGCACCCTCTACCCCGACGTCGTGGAGTCCGGCGGCGGGGAGGGCGCCGCCAACATCAAGAGCCACCACAACGTGGGCGGGCTGCCCGAGGACCTGCAGTTCGAGCTCGTGGAGCCGCTGCGCACACTGTTCAAGGACGAGGTCCGCGCCGTGGGGCGCGAGCTCGGCCTGCCCCACGAGATCGTGGGCCGCCAGCCGTTCCCCGGCCCCGGGCTGGGCATCCGCATCATCGGGGAGGTCACCGAGGCCAACCTCGCGGTCCTGCGCCGCGCCGACGCCATCGCCCGCGAGGAGCTGACCCGCGCCGGGCTCGACGACGAGGTGTGGCAGATGCCGGTCGTGCTCCTGGCGGACGTGCGCTCGGTGGGCGTGCAGGGCGACGGCCGCACGTACGGGCACCCCATCGTGCTGCGTCCCGTCTCCAGCGAGGACGCGATGACCGCCGACTGGTCCCGCCTGCCCTACGACCTGCTGGCCCGCGTCTCCAACCGCATCACCAACGAGGTCGAAGAGGTCAACCGGGTGGTCCTGGACGTCACGTCCAAGCCCCCGGGCACCATCGAGTGGGAGTAGGCCCGGGGGCGGGCCCAGGGCCCGCCCCGCACGGGCGGTACACGAGCAGCCGGGGTCGAGCGGTCCGCACGGACCGCTCGACCCGTGCGTGAGCGGTGCCCGGCCCCCGGGTCGAGGCGCAGGAGGAGAACCATGTCGATCGGATCCGACCGCACCCCCCAGGAGTCGGACACCTCCCGGGCGCAGCCCCCGCGCGTCTCGCTGCAGCCCTGGACCCGCCAGATGGACGCCTACACCGGCCCGGACACGCTGCTGGACTTCAACCAGGTCGACAACGTCTGCATCGACCTCACCGAGGCGAACTCCTCGGGGCAGGCGCAGCTGCTCATGGGCCGCCCCACCCGCCTGTCCACGATCGTGCACGACCCCGAGGCCTACGGGCACGCCGTGCGCGCGGCCCGGTCCCTGCGCACCAAGACCCACGAGCTGTCGGTCAACCACGGGCTGGACGCCGCGTACCTCGCCGCCGGCACCGCGTCCTGGCTCGCCCGGCCCCGGGGCTCCGACCCGACCGGCGCCGGACAGCGCCGCTGGATCGCCCCCGTCCTGCTCGCGCCCCTCGCCCTGAAGCCGCGCCCTGACCTCGACGACTTCGAGCTCCAGCTCGTCGGCCCCGCCCGGCTCAACCCCGCCATGGTCCGCCGGCTGGCCGCGGACCACGGCGTGGACCTGACCTCCGGCGAGCTCGCCCGCCTCGCCTACGGCACCCGGCGGCTCGACCCGGCCCCCGCCCTCGAGACCCTGCGCACCCTCGCCGGGGCGGTGCCCGGGATGCACGTCGAGCACAAGCTGCTCGTCTCCACGTTCGCCGATCTGCACGACCGGCCCGCCGACCTGTCGGTCGTGGCCCGCACCGCGGTGGTCCGGGACCTCGCCCGGCTCAAGGACTCCGCGGTCGGACGGATCCCCCAGGTCGAGGAGATCACGGACGACGCGCCCCCGCTGGACCAGCGCGACCCCGCCGACGAGCTCCTGCTGCTCGACGCCGACGGCCCCCAGCAGGAGGTCCTCGACCTCGCCGCCCAGGGCCACTCCTTCGTGGTGACCGCGGCCCCCGGCACCGGGCAGCTCGACACCGCCGTCAACACGGTGGGCACCCTCGTGGCCGCCGGCCGGACCGTCCTGGTCCTGGGCGAGCGGCGCACCACGCTCGCCGCGTTCGGGCGGCGGATGGACGGGCTGGGCCTGGGCACCGCCGTCCTGCCGCTGTCCTCCCAGCTCAGCGACGCCGACGTGGCCCAGCAGCTCGTCCGGGCGGTGGCCCGCAACGAGCGTGCCGAGCGCCCGGACCTCGCCGAGCTGCACGAGACGCTGCGCACCAGCCGGGACCAGCTCGCCGAGCACGTGCGGTCCCTGCACACCGTGCGGCCCCGGTGGTCCGTCTCCCCGTACCGGGCCGTGCAGGCGCTCGCCGAGCTGACCTCCCGCCGGCCGGCGCCCGCCACGGCCGTGCGGTTCCCGCGCTCCGTGCTCGACGCCGTCACGGAGCGCGGCGACGCCGTCGCCCGGCTCGAGCGCGCCGCCGAGCTCGGGGCGTTCGACGCCGGGACCCTGGCCGGGCCCTGGACCGGGGCGCGCCTGGTCAACGAGGACGAGGCCCGGCAGGCGCACCGGCTGGCCCAGTCCCTCCTCCTGGAGCTCACCACCCTCGAGACCGGGATGCGGCACGTCCTGGCCACCAGCGGGCTGCGCGGCGGCACGACCGTGCCCGAGTGGGGCCGGCAGCTGCGGCTGCTGCAGGAGGTCCAGGACTCCCTGACCCGCTTCACTCCCGACATCTACGACCGGCCCGTGACGGACCTGGTCGCGGCGACCGCCGGGTCCGGCTGGCGGCGGGAGCACGGGATCGAGATGACCGGGCTGCAGCGCTCACGGCTGCGCAAGGCCGCGAAGGAGTACATCCGGCACGGGGTGCACCTCTCGGACCTGCATGCCGCCCTGCTGCGCGTGCAGTCGGAGCGGGAGCGGTGGCGGGAGTGGGCCACCTCGTCCACGCACCCGGTCGTCTCCGAGCGGGTCGAGGAGCTCGCGGCCGTGCAGGCCCGCTTCGTGGAGGACCTCGAGGGACTGGCCATCGCCCTCGAGGGCTCGTCCACCGGCGCCGACCTCCTGGGGCTGCCGATCGACCGGCTGCGCGAGACCCTGGACGGGCTCATCAACGACGAGGAGAACCTCGCCGTGCTGCCCGAGCGCACCGTCCTGCTCGACGAGCTGCGCGGCCAGGGCCTCGGCGAGCTCGTGGACGACCTCGTCCGGCGCACCGTGCCCCGCGCGGAGGTCCCCGGGGAGTTCGACCTCGCGTGGTGGCAGTCCACGCTCGAGGCCATGATCACCGGCGACGACTTCCTGGCGATGCCGGAGGGGCACACCCTGCGCAAGGTGGAGTCCGTGTTCCGCCGCGCCGACGCGGCGCACGTGGCCTCCGGGGCCGGCCGGCTCCTCTGGGAGCTCGCCGACCGCTGGCAGCGCACCGTCCGGCGCTCCCCGCGCGCGGCGGCCGCCCTGCGCCGCATGCTCCGGGACGGGGCCGCCCCGCTCGAGGAGGTCAGCGCCTCGGCGGGCGAGCTGATCGGCTCGCTGGTGCCCGTCTGGACGGCCAGCCCCCTGGTGCTCTCCGCGGCGCTGCCCGAGGACCACGACTTCGACGCCGTGGTGGTGCTGGACGCCGAGAGCTCCCCGCTCGCGGCGGTGCTGCCGGCGCTGACCCGGTGCCGGCAGGTCATCGCGTTCGGGGACCCGCACCTGGGCCGCCCGCAGCCGTTCACGGTGGCGCCCACCGCGGTGCCCGCCCCGGGCGCCCAGCCGGTGGTCGAGGTGGACAGCGCCTTCGACGCCCTCTCCCGCGTGGTGCCGGAGCGGACGCTGCGGACCGTGTACCGGTCCATGGACGAGCAGGTCTTCCGCCACCTCAACGAGCAGTTCTACGGCGGGCGCCTGAGCAGGCTCCCGCACGGCGAGTCCGTCACCGGGGCCACCCCCGTCCTCGACGTCGAGTACGTCCCGGACGGCGTGGGCGCCCTGACCGCCGGGATCGAGGGCATCCAGGCGCCCGCCGCCGAGGTGCGGCGCGTCGTGGAGCTCGTCTTCGAGCACGCCGCGCGCCACCCGCGCCGGTCCCTGGCCGTGGTCACGGCCAGCGCGGTGCACGCCGCGCGGATCGCGCAGGCCGTCCGGCAGCGGATGCGCGAGGAGCCCGCGGCCGCGGCCTTCTTCGCCCCCGGCCCCGAGCCCTTCCGGGTGGTCGACCTGCACCGGGCGGCGGGCATCGTGCGGGACACCGTCATCTTCTCGCTGGGCTTCGGCAAGACGGCCAACGGGCGCACCGTGCCGTACCTCGGGGCGCTGTCGGAGCGGCACGGCCGCCAGCACTTCGTGCTCGGCATGACCCGGGCCCGCCACAGCACCCGCATCGTGACCTCCCTGCACCCGGGGGAGATGGAGGGCAAGGGCCTCCAGCACGGTGCGCGGGACTTCGCCCGTGTGCTCGCCGCGCACCTCGGCGGCCCGCCGCCGGGGGAGGAGGAGGCCCGGGACACCCACGACGACGCCCTGGTGGTCGACCTCGCCCGCCGGCTGGCGGAGCGCGGGGCTACGGTGCGGCTGGACTACGCGGGCGTCCTCGACCTGGTCGCCTGGGCCGGCACGGAGTCGCTGTCCGCGGGGGCCGTGGTCCCGGGCCGCGCCCGTGCCGAGGACCGGCCGCTGCGGATCCCCGTGGCCGGGCAGTCCGACGGCTCGCCGGAGAACGCCGCCCTGTCCGTGCGGGAGCGCTCGCGGCTGCGGCCCCAGCAGCTCGAGCGCACCGGCTGGAACTACCTCACGCTGTGGACCATCGAGGTCTTCACCGACCCGGACACCGTCGCCGAGCTGATCCGGCGCTATCTCGGCCTGCCCGCCGCCCCGCAGCGAGGTGACCGTGCCGGCTGAGCCGGGCCCGGCGCCCGGCGGGGCCCGCGGGCCCGCCGGGCCGGACCGCGCCCCCGGGCGGGACGTGCCCGACGCCCCGCGCCCCCGCAGGCGCGGGCCGCGGCGTGCCACCGGGGGCACGTTCACCGACGGCACGTCCACCGGGGCGGAGCCGCGCCTGCCCGGCCTGGACGGGCGGGCGCCCGGGACGGACGAGGACCGGGCGGACGAGGCCTCCGATCGGGCCCACGAGGACTGGCTCAGGGCCCAGAGGCCTCCGCACTGGGACTGACCGGCGCCGGGACGAGGACCACGGTGGTGCGCCCGGTGCCGCCCGCCCCCGCGAGCTGCGCGGCGCCCTCGTGCGGGGCCCCCACCACCAGCAGTCCCTCCTCCTCGGAGGCGCCGGGCCCGGCGAGCAGACCGCCGTCCCCGCCGGGGCCCGCGGAGGAGACCCACAGCACGGGCAGGCCCCGGCCCAGGACCTGACGCCCGCCCGGCGCGGCACCGTCGGGCAGGTGGACGACGTCCACGTGGTCGCCCGCGCGCACGTGCCGCAGCACACCGGGGTCGTCGATGCGCAGCGTCACCGCCGTGACGCCCCCGCCCTGTCCCGTCAGCAGGCCCGGGCCCACGAGCGCGGTCTCCGTCAGCGGCTGCCCGGGGCCCGCGGCGCCCGCCAGGACGCGCCCGGACAGCTCCGCGGGGTCGGCCACGGCGCCCTCCGGCGCCAGCCCGTGGGGATAGGCGGCCACCGCGAGCCGCTCCGGGGAGACCACCGTGCCCGCGGGCAGCGCCTCGGCAGCGGTGACCACCGGCACCGTCCTGGTCTGGGGCGGGCCGAGCCGCAGGACCACCAGGCCCACCGCGAGCCCGAGGAGCAGCGCGGCCACCAGCCGGCGGCGCCGGGACAGCGCCGAGCGCAGGTGCAGGGACAGCGGGTAGCGGCGTCGGACGGTCCGGGGGCGGCGGCTCATGCCGGGCACGCTACGGGGCGGGTGCCCGGGAGCCCGCCGTTCCGGAGCCGCCTGGGGAGGGGCGGGCGGCGCCGCCCGGGAGGAGCCTCCCGTGCAGTGCGGACGCCGGGGCGGCGTCCGGGGACCGGCTCAGTCGGAGGACCCGCCCGCGGTCGCGGAGGCGGACGAGGAGGACGCGCCCGCGCCGGCGGTCGCCGGGGTCGCGGTCTTTGCAGGGGCCGCCGCCGGCTCGGCGGTGGAGGACGTGGAGGCGCCCGAGTCCGCGCCGCCGGAGCGCGAGTCGTTGCGGTAGAAGCCGGAGCCCTTGAACACCACGCCCACCGTGTTGAACTTCTTGCGCAGGCCCCCGTCGCACTCCGGGCAGACGGTCAGGGCGTCCTCGCTGAACGACTGGCGGATGTCGAACGCGTGGCCGCAGTCCTTGCAGGCGTAGGCGTAGACGGGCATGGGTCCTCCTGGGAAGGGTCGACGAGCGCGCTCGCTGGCACTCGAAGGGGTCGACTGCCGATTCTACCGTGTTCCCCGCGCCGGACCGGCGGGCCCGTCCAGCCGCACGGTCCCGTTCTCCGTGAGGGCCAGCGGCACGGGGGCGTCGAGCTCCTCGACCGGCACGGAACCGGCCGGGAGGACCTCGTCGGCGAAGACGCACACCACGGCGCGCAGCTCCGGGTGCGCCGTGCGCGGCAGCGTGGCGAGGAAACGGTCGTAGTAGCCGCCGCCGAAGCCCAGCCGCGCGCCGCCGGGCGCCACGGCGAGCGCGGGCACCAGCAGCAGACCCACCGCGTGCATCACCTCCGCGCCGTGGCGGGCGCCCACGGGCTCGCGCAGTCCGCCCGCGCCGCCGGACCGCTCGGGGGTGTCCGGCGTCCACCGCGCCCAGGAGAGCCGGCGCCCGGGCTCGCACACGGGCACCCAGATCCGGTGGCCGCGGTGGTGGGCCGTGACGAGGGCGGGCTCGAGGGGCGGCTCCGTGGCCAGCGGCAGGTACGCGGCGACGTCGAGGTGCGGGCGGTCGGTCAGCAGCTCCGCCAGGTGCCGGTCGAACGCCACGGCGGCGTGCTCCCGGGCGGCCCGGGAGCGCCGCGCGCGGGCCGCCACCAGCTGCCGGCGCAACCGGGCCTTGGCCTCGGCGGGACCGCGGGGGTCGGTCATCGTCGTGTCCGCTCCTCGTCCGACGCTCCGCCCGGGAGGCGCCCGGACGCGCCGGCCCTGTCGGGCCGGTGGTGCGAGGCTAGCCGCGCCCCACCGCGGCGGGCAAGCGTGCCCGGGCGGGAATCCGCTGGTGGGAGCCCCCGATCCGTTAGCCTGAGCGCATGAGTGGAAACAGCAACCCCCGGACGGTCCGGAAGGCCGTCATTCCTGCCGCCGGGCTCGGCACCCGGTTCCTCCCCGCGACGAAGGCCATGCCCAAGGAGATGCTGCCGGTCGTGGACCGACCGGCCATCCAGTACGTGGTCCAGGAGGCGGTCGACGCCGGCCTCCAGGACGTCCTCATGATCACCGGGCGCTCGAAGCGGGCGCTGGAGGACCACTTCGACCGGGTCCCGGCCCTGGAGCACCAGCTCGAGGAGTCGGGCAAGACCGAGCTGCTGCGGGCGGTGGAGCACGCCTCCGAGCTCGGTGAGATCCACTACCTGCGCCAGGCGGACCCCAAGGGACTGGGGCACGCGGTGCTGCGGGCGAAGATCCACATCGGTGACGAGCCCTTCGCGGTGCTGCTGGGCGACGACCTGATCGACGCCCGGGACGAGCTGCTCACCGAGATGATCGCCGTGCAGGAGCGCACCGGCGGCTCCGTGGTCGCGCTGATGGAGGTCCCGCAGGAGCAGATCAGCGCCTACGGCTGCGCGGACGTCACCGCGGTGGCGGGGGAGGACTACGTGCGGATCAACGGGCTGGTGGAGAAGCCGGCCCCGGAGGAGGCTCCCTCCAACCTGGCCGTGATCGGCCGCTACGTGCTGGTGCCGGAGGTGTTCGAGGTGCTGGAGAACACCGCCCCCGGGCGCGGCAACGAGATCCAGCTCACCGACGCGCTGCAGACCCTCGCCCAGCGCGAGGGCGAGGGCGGCGGGGTGTACGGGGTGGTCTTCAAGGGCCGTCGCTACGACACCGGCGACAAGCTCAGCTATCTCAAGGCCAACATCATCCTGGCCTCGGAGCGCGAGGACCTCGGGCCCGAGCTGTGCGAGTGGCTCAGGGAGTACACCCGGACCCTGCCGGTCGGCTGAGAGACCGCGCTCCCGTGGCCGGACAGTTCCGGTGGCCCGTCACCGTCTCCTGGGGGGACCTCCGGCTGCGTCCGCTGGCCCGGGGGGACCGCCGGGAGTGGGACGTCGTGCGTGCCCGCAACCGGGACTGGCTCGACCCGTGGGAGGCCACGAACCCCGCACCCGGCGGGGCCCCGCCCACGTTCGGGCAGTTCGTGCGCACCCTCGACCAGCAGGCCCGGCAGGGCACGGCCCTGCCCTTCCTCATCACGGAGCGGGTCCCGGGGACGGAGCGGTTCGGTCTCGTCGGCCAGCTGACCGTCTCCGGGATCTCGTGGGGGTCGTTCCTGTCCGCGACCCTGGGGTACTGGGTGGACCGGGACCAGGCGGGACGCGGCGTGGCCCCCATGGCGGTGGCCATGGCCACCGACTACTGCTTCCAGGGCCTCGGGCTGCACCGGATCGAGATCAACATCCGGCCGGAGAACACCAAGTCCCTGCGGGTGGTGGAGAAGCTCGGGTTCCGCGACGAGGGGCTGCGCAAGGACTTCCTGCACATCGACGGGCGCTGGACGGACCACCGCAGCTTCGCGCTCACCGCGCCGGAGGCGCCCGAGGGACTCGTCCGCCGGTTCACGGGATCGGACCGCCCCGCCGTGTGGCAGTGACCCGGCCCGGCGTGTCCACAGGGATACCCACAGGCGCGCCCCCGCGGTAGTAGGCTGTTCCTCACGGCCCGAGCCCGGGCCCCGGACACGCCGGCGCAGCGCGCCGGCGTCTCCCGTCCGCTCGATCCGGCGACCACGAAGGCAGGACCGCGACCATGATCTGGGTGAGCAGCTCGGCCGTGCTGGCCGTGGTGTGCGCGCTGTCGCTGTTCTGGGTCGTGCCGCGACTGCAGCGCCGCCGTGAGCTCCCCGTCGAGGCGCCGGCCGAGACGGCCGGCCCCGACGGTCTCCCCGCGCCGATCGAGCAGCCCCCACCCGCGTCCCGCCGACGAAGGAACAGCATGGCGACCACCGACACCGTCCCCCGGCCCGCCGACGGCGACCCCGGACGCACCGGCAGAGGGCACCTGCGCATCAGGCGGGACCGCGCCGTGATCCTCCTCGCCGGGTGCGCCGCCCTCCTGGCCGCACTCGTCACCGCCGTGGTCGCACCCTTCTCCGCCGCGGTGAGCTGGCCGTGGCCCGTGTTCCTGCTGCTGCTCGGCATCGGCTCCGTCCTGTCCCTGCGCTACCTGGCCGTCCAGGACCGGGCCGCCCGCCGCGCGTCGCGCCCCGCGGTCCGGGCGCCGGAGGCGGAGGCGGAGCCGCACGCCCCCCGCGAGGACGTCGCCCTGTTCGACAACGAGCACGCCGTGGCGGAGGAGGTCCGCGAGCAGTCGCGCCGGGCGGCCGAGGACCTCGACCTGCCCACCCCCGAGGAGCAGCCCCGGATGCCCGCACCCGCCGCCTTCACGGTCGAGGAGCTGCGGGCCGAGGCGCTCCGCGTGGCCCGCGAGTCCGCGCCGGCCGCCGCGGCCCGGACGTGGGAGCCGGTGCCCGTGCCGCGTCCGACGTACGCCGAGGCCCCCGTGGTCCAGCGCCCGGAGCCGGAGCCGCTGCCGGTGCCGGAGCAGCCAGCCGCCCGCTCCGCGAGCCTGAAGGACGCCGTGCGCACGGGCGAGGAGCAGGGCCGTGCCGCCCTCGACCTCGACGACGTCCTCAAGCGGCGCCGCGCCTGAGCGCACGCGCCATCCGGCCCGGTCGACCGGGCCGCACGCACCGCCGCACGCTCCCGCCGGGGCGCGCGGCGGTTCGCGTTCCCGGGGGCCGTGCACGGCCCCGGTATCATCGCCGCAACGGCCGGCCGCCGGTTCCGGCGGCCGGTGGCCCCGACCAGGAGGACACCCATGACCGCCGTCGCCCACCGCGAGGTCGAGCGCAAGTACGAGTTCCCGGAGGGCGCCGAGGCCCGGGTGGACTGGAGCACGCTGAAGGGGTGCACCGTCTCCGCGGAGCCCGTGGAGCACCGCATGGAGGCCGTCTACCACGACACCGAGGACATGGCCCTGGGGCGGCGCCTGGTCGCGCTGCGCCGCCGCCGGGGCGGGGCCGACGACGGGTGGCACGTGAAGTTCCAGGGCGCGGACGGACGCCACGAGCTGCAGGTGCCGCTGCTGCGCACCCCGGACCGGATGCCCGCGTCCGTGCGGAACCTCCTCGCCGGGCTGACCGGGGAACAGGAGCTGCGGCCGGTGGCGACCCTGCGCACCGTCCGGCAGGTGCACCGGATCAGCGACAGCACGGGGGCGGCGGTCGCGGAGCTCGCCGTGGACGTCGTGGACGCCGTCGACGAGCGCACGGGCACGGCGCGGTCCTGGTCGGAGTGGGAGGTCGAGCTCCTCGACGGCACGGTGCCCGAGGAGCGCCAGGAGCAGATCTTCGGCGCGGTCGAGGCCGTGGTCTTCGCGGCCGGCGGGAAGCCGTCCACCTCCCGGGCGAAGATCGCCCGTGCGCTCGGCGAGGACGACGACGCCGCGGCGGGGTCCGGCCGGGAGCAGGACGAGAACCAGCCGGAGAGCAAGAGCGGGAAGAAGGCCGGGAACGGCACGAAGGACAAGAAGAACAAGAAGAACAAGAACAAGAAGGCGGGAAAGAAGGGGAAGCCGGCGGCCGGGCCGGACGTGCTGCGCGCGGTGCTCGGGGAGCTCGCCGACCAGCTGGTGCTCTGGGACTTCAGGGTCCGCCTCGACGTCCCGGACGCGGTGCACCAGATGCGCGTGACGTCCCGTTCCCTGCGCAGCGTGCTCAGGGCGGCCGAGCCGTTCTTCGACGGCGCGGCGGCGGAGGAGCTGGACGCCCGGCTGCGGGAGCTCGCCCGGACGCTGTCCGCGGCGCGGGACGCGGAGGTCACGGCGGAGCTGCTGGCCGGGCGCGTGGAGGCCCTCGAGGGCCGGGTGGGGCCGGCCGCGGCGGAGAGCCTGCGGCAGCGGGCCGAGGAGCAGGCACGGACGGCGGCCGCGAAGGTGCGCCGGCACGTCACGGGCCGGGAGCACCTGCGGCTCCTGGCGGACGTCCAGGACTTCGCCGCCCATCCGCCGCTGACCGAGGAGTGCACCCGGCTCTCGGGGCGAGAGGTCGCCGACGCACTGGTGCACCGGGCCCTGCGGAAGGTGGTGCGCGTGGCCGAGGCGGAGCAGGCCGGCGGACCGGGCGGCGAGGGGCAGCTGGAGCACCTGCACGACGTCCGCAAGGCCGTCAAGCGCGTGCGCTACGTCGACGCCGTCCTCGGCCGGACCGGGCACCGGCCGGGCAAGCAGCTGCGGCGTGCGGCCCGGGACGCGGAGGACTACCAGGACGAGCTGGGCCGGATCATGGACGCCGCGGTGGTGGAGCGGTGGCTCGCGGGCACGGCGGCCGCCCTCGGGCGCTCCGGTGCCGACCGCTACGCCGTGGGGGCGCTGCACGGCGCCGAGGTCCTCCGGCTGCGCGCCGGAACCGACGGCGGGGTGGACGTGGTAGGAGTGCTCCTGTCCCAGCTGCGGGAGGACCTCGCCTGAGCGGTGCTCCGGAGGCCACCGCGCGGACGCCTCCCGGCGGGCTCCGGACGCCATCGCGCGAAAGCCACCGCGCGGACGCCCCCCGAGGGGCTCGGCCGGGGAGCGTCCCGATCCGCCGGAGCCGTCCCGGCCCGTCCGCACCCGCAGGCGGCGGGCGGCCGGGGCGGGCCTGTCCGGTTCCGTCGCAGTAGTCATGCCCGGGTCACGGGGACAGGGGGACGATGGTCGCAGTCGAGGGGCCGTTCGCGTTCTTGCGCGTTGCCCGGCCCGGAGTCGACTGCCCGGTCGGCCGGTGAGGACGGCCGCCGGGACGGCTTCCAGCACCCGAGGAGTGCGTGATGACCGAGCACACCCAGCAGGACGGACCGACCCCGTCCGGGATCTCCCTGGTGATGTCCCGCCGCGGACTGCTGACGGCAGGCACCGCCGTGGCCTCCGCCGTCGCCGTCGGGGCCGTTCCGACGACGGCTGCCGCCGCTCCCGGCACCAACGGCGTCATCTACGGGGTCGAGGGCGACAAGGACCTGCTGTGGTACCGCCACGAGGGCCGCAGCAACGGCACGCCGCGCTGGGCCAACAACGGCACCGGGCGCAAGGTCGGCAGCGGGTGGGACTTCGCCCACGTCTTCGCCGGCGGCGCCGGGGTCGTCTACGGGGTCGAGCACGACGGGGACCTCCTGTGGTACCGCCACGAGGGCGCGACCGACGGCACGGCGCGCTGGGCCAACCGGGGCCGCGGGCGCAAGGTCGGCAGCGGGTGGGACTTCACCCACGTCTTCTCCGGCGGCGGCGGATTCCTCTACGCGGTGCAGGGCAACGGTGACCTGTTCTGGTACCGCCACGAGGGGCGCAGCAACGGCACGCCGCGCTGGGCCAACAACGGCCGCGGGCGCAAGATCGGCAGCGGGTGGGACTTCGCCCACGTCTTCTCCGGCGGCGACGGGATCATCTACGCGGTGGAGCACGACGGGGACCTGCTGTGGTACCGCCACGAGGGACGCGGCGACGGCACGGCGCGCTGGGCCAACAACGGCCGCGGGCGCAAGGTCGGCAACGGGTGGGACTTCGCCCACGTCTTCGGCGGTGGAGGCGGGATCGTCTACGCGGTGGCGTTCGACGGTGACCTGTTCTGGTACCGCCACGAGGGGCGCAGCAACGGCACGCCGCGCTGGGCCAACAGCGGCACCGGGCGCAGGATCGGCAACGGGTGGAACTTCGAGCACGTCCTCTACGGGAACTAGCGAGCGGCTCCCGGTCCGCCGGCGCCGTGCGGGTGAGGTCCCGGGGGGCCGCGGGGACGTCGCGGCGGACCCACGGGTCGGCCGGACCGGTCCGCACGACGACGGCCCGCGCACGACGAAGGCCCCCGTCCGGCGTCCTGCCGAGCGGGGGCCTTCGTCTCCGGTGGAGCTAAGGGGAATCGAACCCCTGACCTTTTCATTGCGAACGAAACGCTCTACCAACTGAGCTATAGCCCCGGAGCAACCGTTCCATCGTATACATCCCGCGCCGGTTTCGCATCTCGGGTGCCCGGCGCGTCCGGGGCGGTCCCCGCCGGTGGTCGGGGAGCAGGGCCGGCAGTGGGTAGATTGACCGGCATGGACGACGCGCCCGGACCCCACGACCCCGCAGCCGACGAGGCCGGCGAGACGGCAGACCTGGCGGTCGCCTTCGTCCCCGGCGTGATGCCCGGCAAGTGGTTCTTCCGGTGGCGAGACCGCAACCCCGGCCGCGTCCTCGCCGAGCGCCCGCTCGAGACGGACGCGTGGCAGGAGGAGCTGGGAGCGGGGCGCGCCCACGCGTGCTTCGTGCGGCTGCCTGCGCACCCGCGCCCCGGGGTCGACGACCTCGCCACGCTGCGCGAGGAGTACCGGGCGGTGGAGCTCTACGCGGAGCAGCAGGTCGTGGTGCTGCCCCGGGACCACGAGCTGACCCTGCTCGACGAGGTGCCGGTCGCGGAGCTCGTGGACGAGGTGCTGCTGCAGGAGCCGGCGACCCTGCCCGAGCGCCACCGGCTGCGGTCCCCGGAGGCGGTCGCCGCGGACGCGCCGCTGCCCCCGATGCGCCACGCCCGGGACGCCGTCGAGCTCGTCGCCGCGGGGCTCGGGCTGGTCGTCGTGCCCATGTCGCTCGCCCGGCTGCACCACCGCAAGGACCTCGTCCACCGCGTGGTGCCCGATGCCGCCACGGTCCCCGTGGCGCTGGTGTGGCCGCAGGACCTGCCGGAGGAGCAGGAAGAGCTCGTGCAGGACTTCGTGGGCGTCGTCCGCGGCAGGGGGCTCAACAGCTCCCGGGGCGCTCCCGCACCGGCGTCCCCGGCCGCGGAGGACCGGCCTGCCGCCAAGGCGGGACCGGCCCGGGCGCCGTCGTCGCGCCGTGGGGGACAGCCCCCGCAGGGGGCTCGGCGGGCGGGCGCGCCCCGGGGCGGGGCGCGGTCCGGTCGCGGCGGGCCCAAGGGCGGCCGCCGGTCCGGCGGCCGCGGCCGGCGCTGAGGGCGCCTACCGCTGTCCGGGGGCCTGCTGCTCGACGGCCACCGTGTAGGACCACAGCTCCGAGGCGGTGCCCACGGGCCGGGGGCGCTCGCCCTCCCCGGCGGGGCCGCCGTGGGACCGGGCGAAGTCCTGCGAGGACCGCCAGGCGTCGTAGGAGTCCTCGTCGGCCCACCGGGTGAGCACGAGCCACTGCGTGCGCCCGTCCGTGGGCCGCAGCAGCTCGAAGCCCTCGAAGCCCGCGACCCCGGCCATGGAGCCGCTGTGGGCGGCGAAGCGCCGGCCCAGCTCGTCGCCGGAGTCGGCCGGGACGGTGATGGCGTTGATCTTGACGATGCTCATGCGTCCGATCCTGGCACATCGCGCCGGACCGACCGGACCTGTCCCGTCTCCGGCGGACCGGGCGCCGCGACCCCGGCCTGCCGGATCACGGTCTGGTTCAGCAGGGGCACGTGCAGGCCCTCGCGGTCGAGCATCTTCTTGATCCGCAGCCGCAGCGCCCGGGCCACGTCCCACTGCTTGAGGGGGACCGTGCGGACGGCCACGCGCACGGTGACGGACTCCCCGGTCACGGCCTCCACGCCCCACACCTCCGGGTCCTCGGTGATGTACTCGCCGACCTTCGGGTCGTCCCGCAGCAGCCCCGCCTCGTGCAGGATCAGCTCCGTGACCAGCTCGATGTTCGTGTCGTAGGGCACCGGCAGGTCCAGCACGCAGCGGGCCCAGCCCTGGGACTGGTTGCCCACGCGCAGGATCTCCCCGTTGCGCACGTGCCACAGGGTGCCGTTGACGTCCCGGACCTGGGTCACGCGCAGCCCCACGGACTCCACGGTCCCGCTCGCCTCGCCGAGGTCGACGACGTCCCCGATGCCGAGCTGGTCCTCGGCGACCATGAAGATCCCGGACAGGTAGTCCTTCACGAGGGACTGCGCCCCAAAACTCAGGGCCACGCCGGCGATGCCGGCGGAGGCCAGGACCGGGCCGATGTCGTAGTCGAGCTCCGAGATGATCATCACCAGGGCCACGGCCCAGATCACCACGGTCCCCACGGACGAGAGCACCGAGCCGATGGTGTGGGCGCGCTGGGACTGCCGGGCGCCGGCCAGGCCCGCGTCCTCGACCCAGCGCGGCCTGCCCCGCTCCATCCGGCGCACGATCCGCGACCGGGTGCCCTTCGCGATCCCCCCGGTGACCCGGCGGATCAGCAGCCGCACCACGGCGGCCAGGATCGAGGCGCCGAGCAGCACCAGCAGGATTCGCAGCGGCTTGTCGAGCCAGAACTCCCACACCGGGTCCAGGGCCGGCACGGGGGTGGACAGGAGGAGGGGGACGGGGAGGAGCATGGAGGAAGCGTAACGAACGACGTCCGCGACCCGTCAGCCGTCCAGCCGACCCGGAGGTGCGTCGGGCACAATGGTGGTCGCACCCGCCGGGCCCCCGCCCCGCCCACCGCCCACCGCCGAGGACCCATGACTGCACCCAGCCCCGCTCTGACCGCCGCCCCCGACCTGACCGCCGCCCCGGACGCGGCCGTCCTGGCCGCCCGGATCACCGGGGCCCAGGACTCCGGCGCCGAGACGCTGGGCGGGGTCGCCGACTGGGCCGTCGGCGTCATGGAGGCCATCGGCGCCCCGGGCGCCGGGCTGCTCGTCGCGCTCGAGAACCTCTTCCCGCCGCTGCCGTCCGAGGTGATCCTCCCGCTGGCCGGGTTCACGGCGAGCCAGGGCAGCTTCTCGCTCGGCGGGGCGATCTTCTGGACGACCCTGGGCTCGCTGGTCGGCGCCGTGGCCCTCTACTGGATCGGCGCCGCGCTCGGCCGCCGCCGGCTGCGGGTGATCGTGGACCGGATGCCCCTGGTCGACCTGCACGACCTCGACCGCACCGAGGCGTGGTTCGAGCGGCACGGGAAGGCCGCCGTCTTCTTCGGGCGCATGATCCCCGTATTCCGGTCGCTGATCTCGGTCCCCGCCGGCATCGAGCGGATGTCCTTCGGCGCGTTCGTCCTGCTCACCACGGCGGGCTCCCTGATCTGGAACACCATCTTCGTGCTCGCCGGGTTCTACCTCGGCGAGAACTGGCACGTCGCCGAGCAGTACGCCGGGATCTTCTCCCGGATCGTGGTCGTCACCGTGGCGGTCCTCCTCGCGTGGTGGGTGCTCAAGCGGGTGCTGCGCAACCGCCGGGGCCTGTCCGACTCGGCCCGCCGCGAGCGCGGACAGCTGTGACCACGGCGGTCACAGCCACCGTTTGAACCGGAACACGAAGTACAGCACCACGCCCGTCACGAGCATCAGCCCCAGGGCCATGGGGTAGCCCCACACCCAGGACAGCTCCGGCATGAACCGGAAGTTCATCCCGTACACGGAGCCGATGATCGAGGGCGCGAACAGGATCGCCGCCCAGGACGAGATCCGCTTCATCTGCTCGTTCTGCTCGATCGCGGCCTCGTTCTGCCGGGCGGCGAGCTGCGTGGAGTCCAGCATGAGGGCGTTGGTGAGGGACGCCTGGAAGGACTCGACCTTGTTGTTGACGAAGATCAGGTGGTCCAGGACGTCCCGCAGGCCGTGCTGCAGCTCGCGGGGCGCGCCGGCTCCGGCGAGCTCCTCGAGGAACTGCCGCAGCTCCAGCTCCAGCGGGGCGACCGCCCGGTGGAACGCGCTGACCTCCCGGGTGAGCTGGTAGATGCGCCGGGAGACGACGCCGTCCCCGGAGCCGGAGTACAGGGCGTCCGAGATCTCGTCGATGTCGTTCTCGAGCCCCTCGACCACCGGGTAGTAGTCGTCCACGGTCTGGTCGAGCACCGCGTAGAGGACGGCCTCCGCGCCGGTCACCAGCAGGGCGGGCTGCGACTCCACCCGGGCCCGGACCCGCCCGACCCGCCCGTGCTCGGACTGCCGGACGGTGATCACGAAGCCGGGTCCCGTGACGATGTGGATCTCCCCGAAGTCGACCGTCTCGGTGGCGTCCTGGTAGACGGCGGGGCGCAGCACCGTGAACAGGGTGCTCCCGTAGCGGTCGAGCTTGGGCCGCTGCTCGGCCTGCCGGATGTCCTCCACGGCGAGCTCGTGCAGGCCGAACTGCTCGGCCAGGGAGTCGAGCTCGTCCGCGGAGGGCCGGTACAGGCCGATCCAGACGAGGACGCAGTGCTCCCCGGCCTCGGTGCAGCGGGGGTCCTCGGTCCGCAGCCGGGCGAGCAGCCGGTAGGTCTCCTCGAGCGTGGCGGGGGACGCGATGCGCTGCCCGCCCCGGTAGACGGCGTTGTCGACGATGCTCACGCGCCCATTATCCCCGGGAGCCGATCCACCGGCCCGCCCGCCGCGCGCGCTGTCGGCGCCCCGCCCCGGGCGTTCCTAGAATGGGGGGCATGAGTTTCCCCATGGACACCCGGGTGGGTGCCTACGCCGTGATCGTCCAGGACGGGGCGGTGCTGCTCAGCCACTGGAACCCGCGCCACCCCACGCTGCGGGGGGCGTGGAGCCTGCCCGGCGGCGGCATGGAGATCGGGGAGCAGCCCGCGCAGACCGCGCTGCGGGAGGTGCACGAGGAGACCGGCTTCACCGTGGAGCTCGACCAGCTGCTCGGCGTGCACAGCCGCCACATGGGCGCCGGCGAGCGGCTGGACGGCCGGGACCGGCCCTTCCACGCCCTGCGCGTGATCTACCGCGCCCACATCACCGGCGGGACGCTCACGTCGGAGCAGGACGGCTCCTCCGACGAGGCCCGCTGGTTCCCCCTGGCGGCGCTGCCGCAGCTGCCCCTGGTCAGCCTCGTGCCCGTGGGCCTCGAGCTGGCCGGGCTCGTGGCCGCGGGCCCGGCGGGACCGGGGGAGGGCCGGTGAGCCGCCGTCGCGTCGCCGCGGGCCTGCTCGCCGTCGCCGCGCTCACCGGGTGCGGCGGCGGGGCCCCGGAGCAGCCGCCGACCACCGCGGCGTCCCCCGCCGCGGAGCCGGTCCGGATCGCGGCGGGACCCACCGGGCAGACGGCCGTGCTCGCCCACGTCTACGCCGGGCGGCTGCGGGAGGCGGGCTTCGACGCGAGCGTGGTCGACGCCGGGACCGAGCGCGCCGACTACCTCGGGGCCCTCGAGCGGGGGGAGGTGGAGGTCGCGGCGGACTACTCCGGCAACCTCTACCTGCACCTGCGCGGCCGGGCACCGGTGGGCCCGGCCTCCGCGGCGCCCACGGGCGAGGCGACGCCCACCCCCACGCCGTCCCCGGACGCCGAGGACGGCGGGCTCGCCGAGGACCTCTCCGAGCTGCTGGGACTGGGGGAGGAACGCGCGGACGACGACGACGTGCTGGCCGGGGTGCAGGACGTGCTGCCCGAGGGGCTGCGGACCCTCGAGCCGGCCCCAGCGGAGAACACGGTGGCGGTCGTCGTGACCCGTCCGACCGCCGTGGAGCACGAGCTCACCGACCTGGGGGACCTGGGCCCGGTGTGCGACGAGCTGGCGCTGGGCACCGACCTCGACTTCGCGGGCCGCTCCTACGGCCCGGAGGGACTGGAGGACGCCTACGAGTGCGTGCCCGGCAGGTTCGTGCCGTTCGGCGACCAGGACGACCTCGTGGACGCGCTGCTCGAGGACCGGGTGCAGGCCGCGGCCCTGTTCACGGCCTCGCCCGCCATCGAGGACAACGCCCTCGTGGTCCTGGCCGACCCGCTCAACAACTTCGTCCCGCAGCGGGTGGTCCCCGTGGCCGCCGAGGACCTGCCGGACGCCGCCGCGGACGTCGTCGACGGGGTCTCCGCGCAGATCGGCACCGAGGACCTCGTGCTGATGACCCGGATGACCTCCGCCCGCGACCCGTACACGCCCGAGGAGGCCGCGCGGTACTGGCTCGAGGGCGGCGACGACACCTGATCGGCGCACCGACGGGTGCCCCGGACGGCGCGCACCCCGGGGGTAAGGTGTACCGCATGTCAGTGGTGAAGCAGTCCGACAAGCTCAAGAACGTCCTCTACGACATCCGCGGCCCCGTGCTGGAGCAGGCGGAGCACATGGAGGCGGAGGGCCACCGGATCCTCAAGCTCAACATCGGCAACCCCGCGCCGTTCGGCTTCGAGGCACCCGACGCGATCCTCGTGGACATGATCAAGAACCTGCCCAACGCGCAGGGCTACTCGGACTCCCGCGGCATCTACTCGGCCCGCACGGCCGTGGTGCAGTACTACCAGACGCGCGGGATCATGAACCTCGACACCGACGACGTCTACCTGGGCAACGGCGTCTCCGAGCTCATCACCATGACGCTGCAGGCGCTGTGCAACCCGGGCGACGAGATCCTCATCCCGTCCCCCGACTACCCGCTGTGGACGGCGTCGGTGGCCCTGTCCGGCGGCACCCCCGTGCACTACCGGTGCGACGAGGACAACGACTGGAACCCGGACCTCGAGGACCTCGCGGCGAAGATCACCCCCAACACCAAGGGCATCGTGATCATCAACCCGAACAACCCCACCGGCGCGGTGTACTCCCGCGAGGTGCTGCAGACCATCGTGGACCTCGCCGCGGAGCACGAGCTGATCCTGTTCTCGGACGAGATCTACGAGAAGATCACCTACGACGACGCCGAGATGATCAACACCGCGACCCTCACCGGCGAGGACGTGCTGTGCCTGACCTTCTCCGGGCTCTCCAAGGCCTACCGGGTGGCCGGGTACCGCGCCGGGTGGCTGGCGATCACCGGGCCCAACTGGAAGGCCGAGAGCTTCATCGAGGGCATCAAGCTGCTCGCCAACATGCGCATGTGCGCCAACGTCCCGGCCCAGCACGCGATCCAGACCGCGCTCGGCGGCTACCAGTCCATCAACGACCTCATCCTCCCGGGCGGGCGGCTCAAGGCCCAGCGCGACCTGGCCCACCGGCGGCTCAACGAGATCGACGGCGTGTCCTGCCGGCAGGCCGACGGCGCCCTGTACCTGTTCCCCAAGCTCGACGTGGAGAAGTTCAACATCGTCGACGACGAGAAGTTCGCCCTCGACCTGCTCAAGGAGCAGAAGATCCTCGTCAGCCACGGCCGGGCGTTCAACTGGCCGGAGCCCGACCACTTCCGCCTCGTCACCCTGCCGTCCGTGGAGATGCTGGCCACGGCGCTGGACCGGATCGAGGAGTTCCTCGGCAGCTACCGCCAGTGACCGGCGGGCCGCGCCCCGCGGCCCGCCCCGCACTCCCAGGAGGTCCCGCATGAGCGCATCCGACCAGAGCCCCGGCACCGGGTTCGAGCAGGACGTGCGGCCCCTGCTGCGCGCCCGGCCGGGCCTGTCCCTGGACGCGGTGGACACCGGCTCCACCCCCGGGTTCCGGGGGAAGAAGCAGCAGGGCACCGCGCTGCGGGCCGCCCGGGACGCCGAGCTGTCCCGGCTGCAGCGCCAGATCTACGCCAACGCCACGGTGGGCGCCCGGCACCGGGTGCTGCTCGTGCTGCAGGGCATGGACACCTCCGGGAAGGGCGGCGTCATCCAGCACGTCCTGGGCGGGCTCAGCCCGCACGGCGTGCACACCCACGGCTTCGGCCGGCCCACCGAGGAGGAGGCCGCCCAGCACTTCCTCCAGCGGGTGCGGCGCCAGCTGCCCCGGCCCGGGGTGATCGGCGCGTTCGACCGGTCCCACTACGAGGACGTGCTCGTGCCCGTGGTGCACGACGTGCTCGACGACCGGCAGCTCGAGCGGCGCTACACCGAGATCCGGCACTTCGAGCAGGAGCTCGCCGACGACGGGGTGGTGGTCCTCAAGGTCTTCCTGCACCTGGGCCTGGACGAGCAGCGCGAGAACCTCCTCGCCCGCATGAGCGACCGGACGAAGCAGTGGAAGTTCGACCCCTCGGACCTCGAGGCGCGCAGCCGGTGGGAGACCTACATGGCCGCCTACGAACGGGCCATCGACGCGACCGACGCCGACCACGCGCCCTGGTACGTGGTGCCCACCGACCGGAAGTGGTACGCCCGGGCCGTGGTCCAGGACCTGCTGATCTCCGCGCTCGCGGGCCTGCGGCTCGACTGGCCGGACCCCGGCTACGACGTCGAGGACGCGCGCCGGAGCCTCTCCGAGCTCTGACCCGCGCCACGGCGGGCCGGGCGGGGCCGGCTCAGCCGCGCCCGGTGCCCTCCTCGCCGTCGCCCCCGTCGGCGTCCGCGCGCCGGCTCCGGGCCGCGTCGAGCCGCTCGCGGGCGCCGTCGAGCCACTGCTCGCAGCGGGTGGCGAGGGCCTCGCCGCGCTCCCAGAGCGCGAGGGACTCCTCGAGGGACGTGCCCCCGGCCTCGAGCCGGGAGACGACCTGCACGAGCTCCTCGCGGGCCTGCTCGTAGCCCAGGCCGGCGATGTCGGACAGGTCGGGTGCTGCGGGGTGGTCGGTGCTCGCCATGGGTGGCGCCTCTCGTTCGGAACGGTCGGGGACGGCGGTGGTGCCGGTGCCGCGGTGGGTCAGGGGGAGCCGGGGTGCTCGCCCGGGCGCCGGGCGGAGACGGTCTCGGTGCGCACGCCGAGCTCGCCCGCGGCCAGGCGCACCCCCAGCAGGTCCCCGGCGCGCACGGCGGCGGCGTCGGTGACCACGGCGCCGGAGGCGTCCAGGACCACGGAGTAGCCGCGCTGCAGCGTCTCCTGGGGGGACAGCGCCCGCACGCGGGCGCGCAGGGAGCGCACGGCGTCCCGCTCCCGCAGCGTCCGGGAGTCCACGGCGGACAGCGCCCGGGTGCGCCACCGGTCCACGTCCTCCTCCCGGAGCAGGATCATGTCCTCCGGCTGGGCCAGGACGGGCCGGGTGCGCACGGCGGTCAGACCGGCGGCCTCCCGGTCCAGGAAGCCCCGCACGGCGCGGTCCAGGCCCGCCCGGGCCCGGGCCACCCCGGCGCGCTCCTCGACGACGTCGGGGACGATCCGCTTGCCGGCGTCCGTGGGGGTCGAGGCCCGCAGGTCGGCCACCCAGTCGAGCAGCGGCTGGTCGTTCTCGTGCCCGATGGCGCTGACCACCGGGGTGCGGGCGGCCGCCACGGCGCGGATCAGGGACTCGTCGCTGAAGGCCAGGAGGTCCTCGAAGGAGCCGCCGCCGCGGGCGATCACGATGACGTCCACCTCGGCCATGGCATCGAGCTCGCGCAGCGCCTGGGTCACGGCGCGCACCGCGCCGGAGCCCTGGACCGCGACCTCCCGCACCTCGAAGTCCACGGCCGGCCAGCGCAGGGACGCGTTGCGGATGACGTCCTTCTCGGCGTCGGAGTTGCGCCCCGTGACGAGGCCGACCCGGCGGGGGAGCAGGGGCAGGGGGTGCTTCCGGGCGGCGTCGAAGAGCCCCTCCTCGGCGAGGGCGCGCCGCAGCCGCTCGAGCCGCTCCAGCAGGTCGCCCAGGCCCACCGGGCGGATGCCGCGGCCCAGCATGGACAGCCGGCCGGTCTTGGCCCAGAAGTCCGGTTTCAGCTGGGCGACCACCCGCATCCCCTTCTCCAGGGGACGGTCCAGGTGGGCGGTCTCGTTGGCGAAGAGGGTCACGGGCACGGAGATCTCGGCGTCGACGTCCCGCAGGGTCACGTAGGTGACGCGGGCGCGCCGGTTGAGCTCGATGATCTGTCCCTCGACCCACGTGGGCGCGCAGCGGGCGATGTAGGCGTGCAGGTTTTCGGAGAGCATCCGCAGCGGCCACGGGTTCTCCGGGGTGGTCCGGTCCGCCCGCTGCGGCAGCTCCCGCTCGCCGCCCGCCGGGGCGTCCTGCTGCGGCTCCAGATACGTCATGCCTCATGCTTACCACCCGACGCGGACAGCCGTGCACGCGCTCCGCCCGTGCGTACAGTGGTTCCGTGAGCCTCTCAGCACCCCCCGCCCCCGGACACCGCTCCGCGCCCCGTTCCGCGCATCGCCCCCGACGACGCGCCACGACCGTCCTGCGCACCGGCCTCGGCACCGTCCTCGGCCTCGCCGCCGCGTCCCTCGTGGCGCTGCTCGTGCCCCTGCACTGGGCCCAGGACACCCTGGTCTCCCGCGACGGCTTCACCCGGGTGGTGGGCACCCTCGCCGAGGACCGGCCGTTCCAGGAGGAGCTGGCCCGCACCGCGGTGGGGCAGGTGGCCGACCGGATCGTGGGGGAGCGGGCCACCGGCGTCGGGTTCCTCGACCGGATGCTCGAGGACGCCGCCCGCCGGGCCGCCGACGTCGCCGCGGACCTCACCTCCGACCCCGCCTACCAGCGCGCGTGGACGGAGGCGCTCACCCGCACCCACGAGGCCAACGTCCCCGTGGACGGCACGGTGGAGGAGCCGCCGAAGGACCTCGTGCTGGACATCGCCCCCGTCCTCCAGGAGGTCGACGCCGCCGTGCAGCGGGCCGTCGGCGTGGACGTCGGCCTGGCGGAGCGCGAGAGCCGGATCACCGTCCCGGGATCGAACACCGGGCGCCTGATCGAGGCGGGGACCCGGGTCACCGACCTGGCCGTCCCGCTCACGTGGACCGCCGCGGTGCTCGCCGTGCTCGCGCTGCTCGTGACCCGGCACCGCTTCGCCGTGCTCGCCGTGCTGGGGCTGGGGACCCTGGCCGGACTGGGCGTCGTGTGGCTGCTCGTGGAGCAGGGCGTGCAGCGGGCCTCCGGCATGCTCGGCGGCGACCCCGTGGTCCGGCTCGCCGCCGACCGGGCCGTCCTCCTGCTCACCGGCTCCCTCGGCGAGCAGATGGTCACGGCCGCCTGGGCCGCCGGGATCACGGGCGTCGTGGGCCTCGTCGGGGCCATCCTCGTGTCGGGCGGATCACGGCGCGGGCCCCGCCCCACCGCGTAGCATGGAGGCCATGCCGACCACCGTTGCGCTCTCCATGCCCACCGTCCCCCGTTCCCGGCGCTCGCCGGAGGACGTGGCCGCCGCCGTTCCCGTGGCCGGACCGAAGAAGGTCCTGCTCGCGTCCCCCCGCGGCTACTGCGCCGGCGTCGACCGCGCGGTCATCGCCGTGGAGAAGGCGCTCGAGCACTACGGCGCCCCCGTGTACGTGCGCAAGGAGATCGTGCACAACAAGTTCGTGGTGAGCACCCTCGAGGAGCAGGGCGCCGTGTTCGTCGAGGAGACCGACGAGGTCCCCGAGGGGTCCCTGCTGATCTTCTCCGCCCACGGCGTCTCCCCGGCCGTGGTGGAGTCCGCGAAGTCCCGCGAGCTGCGCACCATCGACGCCACGTGCCCGCTGGTGACCAAGGTCCACCGCGAGGCCGTGCGCTTCGCGAAGAGCGACTACGACATCCTTCTGATCGGCCACGACGGCCACGAGGAGGTCGAGGGCACCGCCGGTGAGGCCCCCGAGCACATCCAGGTGGTGAACAGCCCCGACGAGGTCGGCCAGGTCGTGGTCCGCGACCCGGACAAGGTTGTCTGGCTCTCCCAGACCACCCTCAGCGTGGACGAGACCCTGGAGACCGTGCAGAAGCTGCGCGAGCGCTTCCCCTCCCTGCAGGACCCGCCCAGCGACGACATCTGCTACGCCACCTCCAACCGGCAGACCGCGATCAAGAAGATCGCCCCGGACGCGGACCTCGTGATCGTCGTGGGCTCGGCGAACTCCTCGAACTCCGTGCGGCTCAAGGAGGTCGCCCTCGAGTACGGCGCCCGCCGCGCCGAGCGCGTGGACTTCGCGAACCAGGTGGACGAGTCCTGGTTCGAGGGCGTCGCCACCGTGGGCGTCACCAGCGGCGCCTCCGTGCCGGAGGTCCTCGTCAAGGACGTGCTGCGCCTGCTCGCGGACTACGGCTACGGCGAGGTCGAGGAGGTCGTCACCGCCGAGGAGGACGTGCTGTTCTCCCTCCCCAAGGAGCTGCGCGCCCGGCTCACCGCGGCCGGGGACACCTCCCACCGGCTCGGCGGCCGAGGGGCTCGCCCGACCCGCTGAGCCGCAGGGCCCGCCCCACCCGCTGAGCTGCGGGCGGACCCGTCCGCTCAGCCCGCCGCGCGCTCGTCGAGCTGCCCCGGCACGCCGCCGCCCGGGTCGGTGCGGCCCGGGCGCTCCGCCGTCTCCGGGAGCTGCACCGCCTCCGGCAGCTGCGCCGCCTCGGTGAACTCCGGCGCCGTGAGCGGGCGCGGCGCCACCACGAGCGGACGCGTGGTGAGCCGATCGTCCTCCGCGAGCGTGGGGTCGAGGTCGTTGATCCGCCGGGCCGTGGGGAACACCCGGGTCTCCACGGAGCCCGTCAGCCGGTTGTAGGTCTCCACCGACTTCTGCAACGACCGGCCCATGTCGTCGAGGTGCTTGCCGACCGTGCCCAGCCGCTCGTAGAGCTGGCGGGAGAGGTCGAAGAGCTCCTTGGCGTTCTCCGTGAGCCCGTTCTGCCGCCACGTGAACGCCACGGCCTTGAGCGAGGCGAGCAGCGAGACCGGCGACACGAGCGCCACGTTGCGGCTCGCGGCGTGGTCCAGCAGGGTCGGGTCCGCGTCCAGGGCCGCGGAGAGCGCCGACTCGGCGGGCAGGAAGCACAGCACCAGCTCGGGGGAGGCGTCCCGCGCCTCCCAGTACTTCTTCGAGGCCAGCGCGTCCACGTGCCCGCGCACGGCCTTCGCGTGACCGGCCAGCTGCGCCCGCCGCCCGGCGTCGTCCTCGGCGTCCTGAGCACGCAGGTAGGCGGTCATGGGCGCCTTGGCGTCCAGGACGATGTCGCGGCCCCCCGGCAGGTGCACCACCATGTCCGGGCGGATCGCGCTGCGCTCGCCGTCCGCGGTGGTGCCGTTGGAGGCGACCTGCTCCCGGAAGTCGACGTGCGCGGTCATGCCCGCGGACTCGACCACGCGGCGCAGCTGCACCTCGCCCCACAGGCCGCGCGCGGAGCCCGAGCGCAGCGCGGAGGACAGGGAGGTGGTCGCGGTGCGCAGGTGGTCGCCCACCTCGCGGGTGTGGGCGAGCGCCTGGGTGATGCCCCCGTACTGCTCGGCGCGGTCCCGCTCGAGCGCCGTCACGTGCTCCTCGACCGAGCGCAGCTGGTGGGCCACGGGCGCCAGGGCCCGCAGGACGTTGTTGTCCTGCACGGAGCGGGCGTCGGCGTCCCGCAGCCGGTCCTCGAGCTGGGCGCGCGCCTCGACGGCCGCCGCCCGCTCGGAGGCCAGGTCGACGAGCCGGTCCTGGACGGCGGCGAGCTCAGCCTGGAGCCCGGCTTGCTCCTCCTCCGCCGCCCGGGCGTCCCGGGCGGCTCGGGCCCGCGCCACGGCGGCGCCCAGAAGGGCGCCCACGAGCAGGGCGAGCAGGACGAGGACGACGACGAGGCTGACGGTCATGCCCAGCAGTGTGGCACGCCACCCGGACACCGCACGGCAGCGGCGCTCACCGCCCCGCTCTCCGGAACGTGGCCCGGTCAGCGCCGGACCGTGGTGCGGCGCACGGCGAGCAGCACCACGGCCGCGAAGACCACCGTCCAGAGCCCGGTGTTGAGCAGCAGCGCCCAGAGAGGGTCGGACTCCACCGGCGGTCCGCTGGTCGCCACGACGTCGCCCTCCACGAGCGGATAGCGGGCGAGCCCGGCCAGACCGTAGAGCGGGGTGAAGCGCGCGATGTCGAGCATCACCCCGGTGAGCGGCACGAACAGGTTGCCGAAGAAGCTGAGCACCACGAGCATCCCGGAGGCCGCCCCCACGGCGGACTCGGAGCGGAACAGCAGCCCGGCCGCCAGGCCGTAGAGGGCGAACACCGAGGAGCCGGCCACGACGATCGCCGCGGTGGCCGGCCAGCGCCAGCCGCCCAGCTCGGCACCGGTCAGGGCGCCCACGGCGTAGACCACGAGGACGGGCAGCACGGCCATGGCCAGGGCCACGGCCACCTTGGACAGCACGTACCCGTGCCGCGGCGCCGGGGTGAGCCCGATCTGCCGGCCCCAGCCGCGGGCCTGCTCCACGGCGGCGGAGCCGGCGATCGAGGTGGTCGCGGTGACCGCCCCGTAGACCGCCATCGAGATCATGTTGTACCCGCCGGCGTTGCCGTGGCCCACCGGGAGGTCGGAGAAGTCCCCCAGCGCCGTGAACATCACGTAGAGCACGGCGGGCAGGACCACGATGAAGAAGGTGTTCTCGACCATGCGCACGTTGCGGCGCAGGTCGTGGGCGGCGTAGGCGATGCTCATGGTGCTGGTCCTCCGGGGACGAGGGAGCAGGGACGGGGAGTCGGGACGGGCCGGGCGGGGCCGGTCAGTCGGCGGTGAGGCCCAGGAAGGCCTCCTCGAGTCCGGCGTGGGTGATCTCGAGCTCGCTCGCGGCCGTGGTCGTCAGCAGGTGGCGGGCGATGGCGTCCGTGTCGGGGCCCGTGAGCCGCCGGCGTCCGCCGGCGGGCTCCAGCGCGGTCGCCCCCGGGACGACGACGGGCCCGGGCCCCTCCCAACGGAAGCTGACCACGCGGTGGCCCGCCAGGGCCTGCACCTCGGCGGTGGGGGCATCGGCGACCACCCGCCCGCCCTTGAGCACCACGGTGCGGGCGGCGAACTCCTCGGCCTCGTCGAGGTAGTGGGTGGCGAACACGACCGTCCGGCCGCGCTCCGCCTCGGCGTGCATCGCGGCCCAGAACTCCCGCCGGGCGCCGACGTCCATGCCCGCGGTCGGCTCGTCGAGAACCAGCAGGTCCGGCTCGGGCAGCAGGGCGAGCGCGAAGCGCAGCCGCTGCTGCTCGCCGCCCGAGCACTTGGAGACCTTGCGCCGCGCGAACCCGGCGGCCCCCGCCCGGCCCAGGGCCTCGTCCACGGGCAGCGGGTCCCGGTGCAGCGTCGCGACCATAGCGACCGTCTCGCGCACGGACAGGTCGTCGAGCAGCCCCCCGGTCTGCAGGACCGCGCCGATCCGCCCTGCCCGCACGCTCTCGCGCGGGGCGGCGCCGAGGGTGCGCACGGTGCCGTCGTCGGGGTCGGTGAAGCCCAGGACCATGTCGAGGAGGGTGGTCTTCCCGGCGCCGTTGGGCCCGAGCAGCGCGACGACCTCGCCGCGCTCGATGCGCATGCTCACGCCGTCCACGGCGCGGACGCGCTGCTCGCCGCGCCCGAAGCCCTTGTGGACGCCGGAGACGTCGACGGCCGGGGAACCGGCCGTCGGGTCGGCGGGGCCCGTGTGCGGCGAGATGCGGGAGGTCGGGGAGGACGTCATGCTCCGACTCTGCTCCACCGCGCGCCGTCCCGGAAGCCCCTCGGGCCACGACACGCCCACGACCTCGGCCACGGGCCCCGGGGGCGGCACGGCGTGCCGGCCCCGTGCCCGGTAGGATGGTCTCCCGTGGCTCTTACTATCGGAATCGTCGGACTGCCCAACGTCGGCAAGTCCACCCTGTTCAACGCGCTGACCCGCAACACCGTCCTGGCGGCGAACTACCCGTTCGCGACCATCGAGCCGAACATCGGCGTGGTCAACCTGCCGGACCCGCGGCTGGACCGGCTCGCGGAGATCCACGGCTCGGACCGGATCCTGCCCGCGACCGTGTCCTTCGTGGACATCGCCGGCATCGTCAAGGGCGCGTCCGAGGGGGAGGGCCTGGGCAACCAGTTCCTCGCCAACATCCGCGAGGCGCACGCGATCGCCCAGGTGGTCCGCGCCTTCGACGACCCGGACGTCATCCACGTCGACGGCGAGATCAACCCCGCCTCGGACATGGAGACCATCAACACCGAGCTGATCCTGGCCGACCTGCAGACCCTCGAGAACGCGATCCCGCGCCTCGAGAAGCAGGTCAAGATCAAGAAGGCCGATCCCGCCAAGCTCGCCGCCATGCAGCAGGCGCAGACGATCCTCGAGCGCGGGGACACCATCTTCGGGGCGGCCGAGAAGGAGAAGCTGGACGTCGACCAGCTGCGCGACCTCAGCCTGCTCACCGCCAAGCCGTTCATCTACGTCTTCAACGCCGACGACGGGGTGCTCGGCGACGAGGCCAAGCAGCAGGAGCTGCGCGAGCTCGTGGCGCCCGCCGACGCCGTCTTCCTCGACGCGAAGCTCGAGTCCGAACTCGTGGAGCTCGACGAGGAGGAGGCCAAGGAGATGCTGGAGATGTCCGGCCAGGACGAGGCCGGTCTCGACAAGCTCGCCCGCACGGGGTTCCACACCCTCGGGCTGCAGACCTATCTCACCGCCGGGCCCAAGGAGTCCCGCGCCTGGACCATCCCCGTGGGCGCCACCGCCCCGCAGGCCGCCGGCGTCATCCACACCGACTTCGAGCGCGGCTTCATCAAGGCCGAGATCGTCTCCTTCGAGGACCTCGACGCCGCCGGCTCCATGGCCGACGCGAAGGCCGCCGGCAAGGTCCGGATCGAGGGCAAGGACTACGTCATGCGCGACGGCGACGTGGTGGAGTTCCGCTTCAACGTCTGAGCCCGGCGGGTGCTCCGCGCCGGCGCAGGCTACTCCGGCCCGGGGCGCCTGCGGTTCTGCTTGGTCTCGGAGCGCCGGCGTTTTCCTTCGAGCCGACGACGGCGCGAGCCGTGGGTGGGTCGCGTCGCTCGCCGGACCACCGGCGGAACCACGGCACCGCGCAGGAGTGCGGCGAGACGCTGTCTCGCCGCACTCCTGTTCTGCCGCTGGGAGCGGTGCTCGGCGGCGCTGACGGTCAGCACCGTGCCCGAGAGCCTGCCGGCGAGCTGATCGAGGGCGCGTGCGCGCTGCACGTCGCTCAGGGCCGTCGTCGTGGCCAGGTCGAGAGAGAGCTGCACCCGGGAGTCGGTGGTGTTGACGCCCTGGCCGCCCGGCCCGGAGGCGTGGGAGAACTGCTCGACCAGTTCACCCGCCGGCACCTTGAGGCCGCGGGGCGCGCCGGGGCCCGGGGGCACGTGCAGATCGTCCACACGACGATTGTCCCGCACCGGCGACGCGACACATTCCGTTCGGTCTCGGTGGGGGATCTTCGGCCGCTCGGGCGGGGTCTGTGGCCGGGTGCTGTCCTCAGGCGCGAGGGCTGCTCGACGCGGCCCGGCACGTCCTGACTACTGCCCGAGGGGCTCACCGGTGATGCTGTCGACGGTGCCGTTCTCGATGCCCTCGCACTGCGACACCCCGGCCGGTGTGACGGGTTCGTAGTGGATGCAGAAGGCGTCGTAGTAGGGCATGCCGTCCTGCCAGGCCGCGTAGGCCTCGTCGTAGGTGAAGTCCTGGTCCGGCAGCGCCCCGGGCATGGGCGGCGGGGTGGCCCCGGGGGTCGTCGACGGGGTCGGCGAGGCCGGCTGCGTCGCCTCCGCGGTGCCGGTGGCCCCGGTCGTCGGGGAGGACGAGGCGGTGGGCGGCGCGTCGGGCTCGTCGGTCCCGCCGCTGTCGGGGGTGGTGCACCCGGTGACCAGGGCCAGGGACAGGGCGACCAGTCCCAGGCGCCCGAAGGCCGACTTCTGGCGGACGTTCTGCGGGGGGTTCGGTGACATGGCCGTCTCTCCGGTGGGGGCGGGGGATCCGTTCATCACTTTAGGGAATGCGGAGCGGTCCGCCCGGATGCGACTCGCACGCGGTGCGGCAGGTCATTCCTCCAGTCGCGGAGAAGACCTCCGACCGCGACGTCGAGGCGTTCTCGACGTCGCGGTCGGAGGTCTTCGTCGTGCCGGCGGACCGAACCGGGCCTTTACCGCGGGGTCTCGGCGGCGTCCTCGGGCGGTGCTGCCGCCTCGAGGTAGTCCTCGACGTCCACGAGCACGGCGGGGCCGGACTGCGCCGCCTGCAGCGCGACGGCGAGGCTCGCCACGTCGTCGTCGTCCAGGGGCTGGTCGGGCAGGTCCACGGCGTAGCGCGCCTCGCCGTCGACCAGCACGGGCGTGATCTGGGCGGTGCCGCTGGTGAGGTCGACGACGGTCGCGGGGGCGACCACCTCGAGGGCCTCGGGGGCCGGGCGGTCGTCGGGGAGTGCGGGGGAGCTCATGGGAACCGTCCTGTCGTTCGGGGTGCTGTCAGGCTACTGCCTGTTGCCGCCCGCGCAATGGGCCGACCCGGTACTGACGTCATGAGACACCCGCCGGCGACCGACGGCGACCGCCGAGGCGGCGGCGGGGGTCAGCGCAGGGCGCGCTTGATGTCGGCGCGCTCCTTCTCGAGCTTGCGCACCCGGTGGCCCAGCTTGAAGAGCCGGACGGAGCCGACGAGACCCATGATGAGGGCGCCGGCGACCGCCGCGAGCAGCATGGCGACGCCGAGGGGGAGGCTGAACTGCCAGCCCAGGTAGTTGAAGTCCGCCGGGACGTTGTTCTGCAGGATGAAGACCAGCAGCAGGATCAGGATCAGCAGGCCGAGGATCAGGGCCGTCCACGCGGCGCCCGAGACGCCCTGCTTCTGATGCCCGTCCAGGGCGGGGTCCGTGGCCGTCTGCGGCCGGACGGCCGGCTCCCGGCCGGGCGCCGGCCGGTCCGCGGCAGACGCGTCGGCGGCGGACGCGTCGGCGGCGGACGCGTCCGCGGCGGGGGTCCGCGGCTCGTCCCCGGGGGCGGGATCGGGCCGGAGCGGGTCGGAGGATGCTGGGGTGCGGGCCATGACGGTTCTCTCCCTGGTCGCGGACGGGTCGCGGTGACCCTGTGCTTCTCACGGTAGTCCCGGTCGGCGCGCCGTTGAAGTCCCGCCGGTGCTCAGCGGGTCGTGCGCGTCCGCCGGAGGAAGCGGCGCACCTCGGCGGCGACCAGCGCGAGCGTGTCCTCCTGGCTCACGGGCCCGGACCGGCGGACCGCCAGGGCGTGGTCGGCGCCCTCCACCGGGACGACGTCGACGGCCGGCGCGCCGTCCGCGGCAACCGCGACCTCGTCCGCGGAGCCGAAGGCGTCCCGCGTGCCCTGCAGCACGAGCACGGGGACCGTGGGCCGCAGCAGCTCCTCGGCGCGCGAGCGCTCCGGGCGTCCCGGCGGGTGCAGAGGGAAGGCCAGGCAGACGACGGCGGACGCGCCCACGGCGGCGGCCGTCCGGCACGCCACCCGGGCCCCGGCGCTGCGGCCCCCGACGACCAGGGGCAGTCCGTCCGCGAGGCCGGTCACGGCCGGCGCGGCGGCCAGCCACCCGGTGTCGAGGGCGGCCGGACGGGGAGCGATCCTCCGGCCGGCGAGCACCCACGGCTGCTCGTGGCGCACGACCGTGACGCCGTGGAGGGGGAGGTCGTCGGCGAGGGCGGTGAGGTCCGGGGCGCCGGCGCCCCCGCCCGCGCCGTGCCCGAGCCACAGCAGCGCGACGGGGTGCTCGGCGGGGGAGACCAGCAGGCGTCCCGGCCCGCTCTCGGTGGGCACGGTGAGCTCGGTCGGTCGGGGCATGGCCTCCACGGTAGCCCGGCGGGCGCCCGCGGCCGGCCCGTGGTGCCCAGCGGCGGGGGCGCGGCCTAGCATGAGGTCATGGCCTCCCCGAACGCGACCGGCGGCGCCCGGCCGAGCCGGGCGGACCTGGAGGCCGCCCGGGGCGCCACCCTGCCCGACCTGCTCGGCCCGGACGTGCGGCTGCTGATCTGCGGCATCAACCCGAGCCTGTGGGCCGCGGCCACGCAGGCGCACTTCGCCCGGCCCGGCAACCGTTTCTGGCCGGCCCTGCACGACGCCGGGCTCACCGGCCGGCTCGTGGACTGCGCGGCCGGGATGAGCGCGGAGGACCGGGAGCACGTCCTGGGCCGGGGTCTCGGCATCACGAACCTGGTCCCCCGGGCCACCGCCCGGGCCGACGAGCTGGACCCCGCCGAGTTCGTGGCCGGCCGGGAGCGGCTGGCCGAGCTCGTCGCCGGGCTGCGCCCCGCCGTCGTCGCGGTCGCCGGGGTCACCGCCTACCGGCACGCCTTCGCGGACCCGGGAGCCCGGCTCGGGCGCCAGGACCGGGAACTGGCCGGGGCGCAGCTGTGGGCGCTGCCGAGCCCCAGCGGGCTCAACGCCCACGCGTCCCGGGCGAGCCTCGCCGCCGCGTTCGCCGAGGCCGGGCGGGCGGCGGGCCTCCCGGCCGCCCCGACACCGCCGTGACCCGGCCCGGGCGCCGCGTCCGCCTCAGACGAACAGCAGCAGGCTCACGGCCATGACCGCCATCCCGGCGACCAGCCCGTAGACCGACAGGTGGTGCTCGCCGTACTCCTGGGCCGTGGGCAGCAGCTTGTCCAGGGAGATGAAGACCATGATCCCGGCCACGCCCGCGAACACGACGCCGAAGAGGACGTCGTCGAGGAAGGGCAGCAGGACGAGGTAGCCGAGCACCCCGCCGACGGGCTCCGCCAGACCCGAGAGGAACGCCCAGCGGAACGCCCTCCGGCGGCTGCCCGTGGCGTGGTGGATGGGCACCGCCACGGAGATCCCCTCCGGGATGTTGTGCAGCGCGATGGCCACGACCACCGGGATCGCCACGGACGGCTCCTGCATCGCGGCCACGAAGGTCGCGAAGCCCTCCGGGAAGTTGTGGATCGCGATGGCCACCGCGGTCATCGTCCCCATCCGCAGGAGCCGGCGCTGCCGTCCGGCGTCGTCGTGCGGGTACTCGTGGGGGTTGACGCGCGTGGGCACCAGCCGGTCGATCACCGCGATCAGGAGGATCCCCGCGAAGAACCCGCCGGCGGTGGCCCACGCCCCCGAGCGCTCCCCGAGCTCCGCGACCAGGGCCACCTGGGCCTTGACGAAGATCTCGATCATGGACACGTAGATCATCACCCCGGCCGAGAAGCCGAGGCTCACCGCGAGGAACTTGGCATCGGTCCGCCGGGTGACCAGGGCCAGGAACGCGCCCACACCCGTGGCCAGCCCCGCGAACAGCGTCAGGCCGAAGGCGAACAGCAGCTCGTTCACGACCGGGTCGGCTCCGTTCCTGGGCGGGGGTGGGCGCTCGCAGTCTAGCGAACGGCGGGTGCGCCAGAATGGTCCGGTGACGACCTCCTCCGCGCGTGCCCCGGGTGCCGGCGGCCGCCCGGCGGGTGTCCCCGCCGGGCTCGCCGACCGGTACACCGCCGCGTGGGAGCTGGTGCCCGACGGGCGGGCGCGGGACGACGGCGGGGCCCTGGTCCTGCCGGTGCGCACCCGCGCCGGGGAGCCGGCCCTGCTGCGGCTCTCCCCGCCGCGGCCCGGCGCCGAGCACGAGCACCTGGCCCTGCGCGTGTGGGCCGGGCGCGGGGCCGTGCGGCTGCTCCGGGCGGAGCCGGCCGACCGGGCGCTGCTGCTCGAGCGCACCGCCGACCGGGACCTGCACGAGCTGCCGGTGCTCGAGGCCTGCCGCGTGCTCGGCGAGCTGACCCGGGTCCTCGCCCGGCCGCCGCGGCCCCCGTTCCCGCGCCTGTCGGAGACGGCCTGGCGGTGGCAGGCGGAGCTGGAGGGGGCCGTGGACCTGGACGTCCGGTTCCCGCGCCGCTTCCGGCTCCAGGCCGTCAGGAGCCTCGAGCGGCTCCGGCGCGACGAGCTGGACGCGGCGCTCGTGCACCAGGACCTGCACCACGGCGCCGTCCGTGCGTCGGTGCGCGCCCCGTGGCTGGCCGTCGGGGCCGACGCGGTGGTCGGCACCCCGGAGTTCGCGCTGGTCCCCGCCCTGTGGCACCGCACGGAGGAGGCCGGTCACGGCGGGGCCCTGGCCGCGGCCCTGGCGGACCGGATGGAGGCGCTCGCCCTGGCGGCCGGCGCCGACGAGGAGCGCCTCCGGGCCTGGACGCTCGTCCGGTGCGCCGTGGCGGCCCGGGACGAGGCGCGCCGCCCCACCGGCGCCCCGCACCGCGAGGTCGGCCGGCTGGTCCAGCTGTGCAAGGCCGTGCAGCGGGGCGCCTGAGGCACCGTCCTGGCGCCCGGGCTCAGGAGGTGGGGGAGCGGCGGAAGCCCAGGTCCGCGGCGAGCGGGCGCCACGCCGCCACGAGCAGGGTGAGCGCGGTGGGCACGAGGACCGGGAAGCCCGCGGCCAGGTAGCCCAGGGCGCCGAGCACCCCGCCGGCGAAGAACAGCCCCACGAGCGCGGCCAGCAGCCTGAGCTTCCCGGCGTCGCCGGTCACGGGGTCCGCGTCCGCGAGCCGGTTGCGGTAGAGGAACTTGCCGAGCTCGATGCCGATGTCCGTGACCATGCCCGTCACGTGGGTCGTGCGGATCTGGGCGCCCGAGATCTTGGTGATCACCGCGTTCTGCAGGCCCATGGTGAACGCGAGCACCGGGACGAACAGCAGGTCCCGGTGCGCCCAGGTCAGGCTCTCGGCCAGCAGGCCGAAGACGAGCATGAGCAGGCCCTCGAGCAGCAGGACGTTGGCGTAGCGGCTGTGCAGCCCGCGGCGCCGCGCCCAGTTGAACATCAGCGCGCAGCACGCGGCCCCGGCCGTGAAGGCGAGGACGGCCAGGACGCCGACCGCCACGAGCCGCAGGTCGCCCAGCACGAGGTGGTCGGCGACCATCGCGGTGAGCCCCGTCATGTGGGAGGTGTACACGGCCACGGCCACGAAGCCCACGGAGTTGAGCACCCCGGCCACCAGGGCGAGCAGGTAGGCGAGGTGCCGGTTGAGCGCGGGCGTGCGGCGGGGTCCCGCGACGTTGAGCAGATAGCGGTCGATCCGGGCCCTCATGCCGCGAGCCTAGTCCGGGGAGCCCGCCGGGCGGCGTCACGGGGCCCGCGCTGCCGCCGGCGGGACGAGAATGGGGGCGTGGCCACCGAGATCGTGCACCAGGACCCGTCCCTCCGCGCGGCGGGCGAGCTCCTCGCCGAGCTGGACGTGGAGCCCGCCCTCGGGCTGAGCGCGGAGCAGGCCGGGGCCCGGCTGGCCCGGTACGGGCCCAACGAGCTGCGCACCGCCCCGCGGGTGCCGCGGTGGCGCAAGGTCCTCGCCCAGTTCCAGGACCCGCTGATCTACCTGCTCCTGACCGCGATCGCCGTGTCCGTGGCCGCCTGGGTCGCGGAGGGCGCCCGCGGGGTGCCGGTGGACGCGGTGGTCATCGCCGTGATCGTGGTGGCCAACGCGGTGCTGGGCCGCGTCCAGGAGGGGCGCGCCGAGGACGCGGTCGCGGCGCTGGCCGTGCTGACGGCGGCGAACTCGACCGTGGTGCGGGACGGGCGCCTGACCACGCTCCCCTCGGCCCAGCTGGTGCCCGGCGACGTCCTGGCCCTCGCCGAGGGCGACGCGGTGGGCGCGGACGCCCGCCTGCTCTCCGCCGCGTCCCTGCGCGTGCAGGAGGCGTCCCTGACCGGGGAGTCGGAGGCGGAGCTCAAGGACCCGGCCGTGCTGCCCGCCCCGGCCCCGCTCGGGGACCGGCGGAACATGGTCTACAAGGGCACGGCCGTGGCCTCGGGGGTGGGCCGTGCCGTGGTCGTGGCCACGGGCATGGACACCCAGGTGGGCGCCATCGCCGAGATGCTGGAGCGCACGGAGGCCGAGCCCTCGCCGCTGCAGCGCGAGATCGCGGCCGTCTCCCGGTCGCTGGGCCTCATCGTGGTCGGCGTCGCCGTGGTGGTCATGGCCACGGTCGTCCTGGTGAACGGAGTGCGCGGCGTGCAGGACCTCGTGACCGTCCTGCTGCTGGGCGTCTCCCTCGCGGTCGCGGCCGTCCCGGAGGGCCTGCCCGCGATCCTGTCCCTGGTCCTGGCCATCGGGGTGCGGGCGATGGCCCGCCGGCAGGCCGTGGTCAAGGACCTGCACTCCGTGGAGACGCTCGGCGCGGCCTCGGTGATCTGTTCCGACAAGACCGGCACGCTCACCCGCAACGAGATGACCCTCAAGGTGCTCATGACCCCGTCCGGCACGGTGGAGCTCTCCGGCACGGGGTACTCGCCGGAGGGCGAGGCCAGGGTCGTGACCGGGGGCGCGCCCGCCGCGCAGGTCCTGCAGGAGGCGCGGGGCGTGCTGGTGGGCGGGGCGCGCGCCAACAACGCCCAGCTCAACGAGGCCGCCGGCGTGTGGACCGTGCAGGGCGACCCCACCGAGGCGGCGTTCCTCACCGCCGTGCACAAGCTCTACGGCGCCGCCGACCGGGCGGACGACTTCGCCCGGGCCCAGGAGATGCCGTTCACCTCCGAGCGCCGGATGATGTCCACCCTCGAGATCGAGACGGACTCCGGGCACTGCTACCTGTTCACCAAGGGCGCCCCGGACGTCCTCATGGACCGCTGCACCGGGGTGCGCGTCGGGGACGTCGTCGAGCCCTTCGACGCCGCGCGACGCCGGGACGCCGCCGCGGCCGTCGAGGAGCTGTCCGGGCAGGCGTTCCGCACCCTGGCGGTCGCCGGCCGGCGGGTCCGGGAGCGCGAGGCCGCGGAGCTCGGCGAGGCGGCGGAGCGGGACCTGGTCTGGCTCGGCGTGGTGGGCGTCCTCGACCCGCCGCGGGAGGAGGCCGCGGCGGCTGTGGCGCAGGCCCGGGCCGCCGGGGTGCGCACGATCATGATCACCGGCGACCACCCGGTGACGGCCGCCCGGATCGCCGCGGACCTGGGGATCGTGCCCCCGGGAGCGCCCGCGCTCACCGGGGCGCAGCTGGACGAGCTCACCGGGGACGGCTTCCTCGACGCCGTGCGGGACGTCTCGGTCTTCGCCCGGGTGGCCCCGGGCCACAAGCTGCGGATCGTCGACGCCCTGCAGGCCCAGGGCCACGTCGTCGCCATGACCGGGGACGGCGTCAACGACGCGCCGGCCCTCAAGGCCGCCGACATCGGCGTGGCCATGGGCATCACGGGCACGGAGGTCACCAAGGAGGCCGGGCGGATGATCCTCGGCGACGACGACTTCGCCACCATCGTGGTGGCGATCCGGCAGGGCCGGGTCATCTTCGAGAACATCACCAAGTTCCTGCGCTACCTGCTGTCCTCGAACCTGGGGGAGGTGGCCACCGTGTTCTTCGGCGTGCTCCTCGCGGGCGCCCTGGGGCTGACGGACGCGGCCGACGGCGCGATCGCCGTGCCGCTGCTGGCCACCCAGATCCTGTGGATCAACCTCGTCACCGATTCCGGTCCGGCCCTGGCCATGGGCGTGGACCCCGAGATCGAGGACGTCATGGCTCGCCCGCCGCGCCGGCCCGACGAACGGATCCTCGACGCGCCGATGTGGGGACGGATCGCGCTGCTCGGCCTGGTGATGGGCGCCTCGACCCTGCTCACCATCGACATCTTCCTCCCCGGCGGGCTGGTGCCCGGCCAGGACTCCCTCGACGTGGCCCGCACCGCCGGGTTCACCACGCTCGTGCTCGCCCAGCTGTTCAACGCCCTGAACTCCCGCTCCGAGCTCGCGAGCGCCTTCCACCGGCTGTTCGTCAACCCCTGGCTGTGGGGTGCCCTGGCCCTCGCCGCCGCCCTGCAGGTGCTCGTGGTGCACGTTCCGGTGCTTCAGGTCGCCTTCGGCACCGCACCCCTGGACCTCGCCCACTGGGCCGTCGCGGTGGGCATGGCGTCCCTCGTCCTGTGGGTCGAGGAGCTGCACAAGCTCGTCCGCCGGGCCCTGGCGCGCCGGGGCTGACGGGGCCGGCGCCCGCCGGCACCGGCGCGGTCAGTCGGGCCGGCGGCCGAGGGCCTCGACGGTCTCGGCGGCCAGGGCGATGCCGGCGCCGCTGTAGAGGTTGAAGACCGTCCGGACCCCGTGCCCGCGCAGCTCCTGCACCTCGTCGTCGTACTGCGCCACGGCGGCCACGACCCCGTCGAAGCCCGTGGCGCTCAGCTGCTGGAGGGCCACGAGGTTGGAGCCGTGGAAGGGCATCGCCAGCACGGCGACCTGCACGTGGCCGGTCGCGATCACCCGCTCCCAGAACTCCTGGTCGGTCGCGTCGGCCTCCTGGACGTCGATCCCCTGCGCCCGCAGCCGCTCCACGCGGTCCGTGGCGTTCTCGATGCCCACCACGGAGAAGCCGTGCTCCTCGGAGAGCTCCCGGTAGGCCGCCTGCCCCACCCGGCCCATGCCGAGCACGAGCACCGTGGCGTGGCTGATGTCGATGGGACGGTCCTCCGGGTGCAGCCGGTCGTCCGGGTGCTCCGGGAGCCGCCGGGCGAGGGTGCTGGTCAGGGAGGAGCCGCGCCGGTTGACCAGGGCCGAGACCACGAAGCTCAGGGCGACCGCCACGGAGAGCATCACCAGCCAGTCGCCGTCGAACATCCCGGCCGAGACGCCGATGGCCCCCACGATGAGGGCGAACTCCGAGTGGTTGCCCAGCGCGAGGCCCGTCCGCAGCGACGTGCGGCGGCGCAGCCCGAACATCCACAGCAGCAGCACGAACAGCATCGCCTGGACCGGCAGGAGGCCCAGGAGCAGCACGCTCATGGCGAGCATCTCGAGGGTCGGCATCCCGTGGAAGCCGATCGAGACGAAGAACGCGACCAGCAGGAGGTCCTTGAGCGTGAACAGGGTGCGGGACAGCTCGCCCGCGTTGGCGTGCGAGGCCAGGAGCATGCCGACGAGCAGCGCCCCGAGGTCCCCCTTCAGGCCCACGGCCGAGAAGGCGATGTAGCCGGGGACCAGGGCCATGGCGACGCCGAACAGGGCCTGCAGCTCCCCGTGGCCGATGCCGTCCCAGATCCGGCGGAACACCCACGCCGCCGGCAGCAGCAGCACCAGGGCCAGGGCCCACGGGCTCGGCGGGTGCTCGCTGGTGACGGTGATGAACGCGACGGCGGCGACGTCCTGGATGATGAGGATGCCGATCGCCACGCGCCCGTAGAGCGACGTCGTCTCGCTGCGCTCCTCGAGGACCTTGAACACCAGGACCGTGCTCGAGAAGGACAGGGCGAACCCGGCCAGCAGCAGCGCGCGGAGGTTCTCGCCCGGCAGCTGCAGCCCCACCAGCATCAGCAGGCCCAGGAGCCCCGCCCCGAGCGCCGTGCTCAGGACCATGTGGATCCCGGCCGTCCCCCAGACCTCCCGGCGCAGCAGCGACCGGGCGTCGAGCTTGAGGCCGATGCCGAACAGCATGAGGGTCACGCCGACGTCGGCCAGCTGGTCGAGGGCGGGGAGCCGCTCCACGCCCAGGCCGTTGAGCACGAAGCCGGCCGCGAGGAACCCGATCAGGGGCGGCAGCCGCGCGAGGACGGCCAGGGCACCGGCCCCGAAGGCGACGACGAGATAGATGGCAACCGTGGACACAGTCAGCTCCCTCGCCGGCCGGTGGTGGGACCCCTCCAGTCTAGGGCGGGGGCCTCCGGGGGCCGGCGCGGGCCCGAGCGCCTACAGTGGTCGCAGCACCGCGCAGCGAGGGAAGGACCGGAGCATGCACGAGAGCCAGCGGCCCGGCGCCGCCGCGTCCGCCCCGACGCGCTCCCAGCGGCTGGACCGGCTGCCGTTCACCACCGAGCACAGGAAGCTGCTCGTCGGCTCCGGCGTCGGCTGGGCCCTGGACGCCATGGACGTGGGCCTGATCTCGTTCGTGATGGCCGCGCTCGCCCAGGAGTGGGGCCTGGGCTCCGGGGAGCTGTCCCTGCTCGCCTCGATCGGCTTCGTGGGGATGGCCGTGGGCGCCAGCCTCGGCGGACTCCTGGCCGACCGGCTCGGTCGGCGCCAGGTCTTCGCCCTGACCCTGCTGGTCTACGGCACGGCCACCGGCGCGTCCGCGCTCGTCGGGTCCCTCGCCGCGCTCGTGATCCTGCGGTTCGTGGTGGGCCTCGGCCTCGGCGCCGAGCTGCCCGTCGCCTCCACCCTCGTCTCCGAGTACGCGCCCCGGCGGATCCGCGGCCGCGTGGTGGTGGTCCTCGAGTCCTTCTGGGCCGTCGGCTGGATCCTCGCCGCCCTCGTCGGCTACTTCGTGGTGCCGTCCTCCCCGGACGGCTGGCGCTGGGCGCTCGTCGTCGGACTCGTGCCGGCCCTCTACGCCGTGGTGGTGCGCCGGGCCCTGCCGGAGTCCGTGCGCTTCCTCGAGCACCGGGGCCGGACGGACGAGGCCGAGGCCGCGGTGCGCCGGTTCGAGCGGGCGCGGCCGCTGGGCCGCTCCCGGGCCGAGACCCCCGAGCAGGCCCGGGCGGCGGAGGCGGCCGGCCCGCGCCCGGCGGAGGACGCGGGCGGGATCTGGGCCCCGACCCTGCGGCGGCGCACGGCGGCGCTGTGGACCGTCTGGTTCTGCATCAACTTCGCCTACTACGGGGCGTTCACCTGGCTGCCCACCCTGCTGCTCCAGCAGGGCCTCACGCTGACGACCTCCTTCGGCTACGTCCTGGTCATCACGCTCGCCCAGCTGCCCGGCTACGCCGCGGCCGCCTGGCTCATCGAGGTCTGGGGCCGCCGGATCACGCTGGCCGTGTTCCTCGGTGGCTCCGCGGTGAGCGCCCTGCTCTTCGGCATCGTCTCGATGGGCAGCATCGTGCTCCCGTGGCAGGTGATCGGCTCCGGCATGGCGCTGTCCTTCTTCAACCTGGGCGCGTGGGGGGCCCTGTACGCGATCGGCCCCGAGCTCTACCCCACCGCGCTGCGCGGGACGGGGACCGGGGCGGCGGCGGCGTTCGGCCGCGTCGCCTCGATCCTGGCCCCGCTGGCCGTGCCGGCGCTGCTCGCGCTCGGCGGGGAGCGCTACGACGTCGTCACCGTCTTCGCCGTCTTCGGCGCCGCCTTCCTCGTGGCCGCCCTCTCCGCGTTCGCCCTGCCCGAGCAGCGGGGACGGGCTCTGCAGTGAGCTCCCCGGCCGTCCTGACGGACCGCGAGATCGGCCTCGCCCGGCTCGCGGCCCACGGGCTCGTGCGCCCGGAGGACGTGGCGCCCGAGGACGTGGTGCGCGCCCTCGGCGCCGTCCAGGCCCAGGACCTGCCCGGCGCCCTGGTGTCGGTCGCCCTGCGGCGGGCCGGCGGCTTCGACGGCCTGCGGCAGTCCTTCGACGACGGCCGGATCGTGCGCACGTGGCCCATGCGCGGGACCCTGCACCTGGTGCCCGCCGAGGACCTGCGCGCGTGGCTGGCGGTCCTGGGTCCCCGCACCGTCGCCTCGACGGCCGCCCGGCGCCGGGTCCTGGGCATCGACGAGCGGCTCGACGCGGCCCGGGAGACCGCCCTCGCCGCGCTGCGCCGCGGCCCGCAGCCCCGTGAGCGCCTGCACGCCGCGTGGGAGGAGGCCGGGCTGCTGGGCGAGCCGGGCCGGGCCTACCACCTGATGCTCGCCCTGCACCTGGACGCGACCCTGTGCCTGGGCCCGCTGACCGCGGACGGCCGGGACCAGCTCGTGGTGCCCGTCGCGGACTGGGTCCCCGCCGCGGGGGAGGAGGCGGCCGTGCTCGGGGCGGCCGCCGGCGGCACCCCGCCCGTCGTCGCCCGCTGGGTGCGCCGGTACCTGCGCGGCCACGGCCCGGCCTCCGTCGCGGACGCCGCCCGGTGGGCGGCCCTGCCGCGCTCCGCGGTGCGCGCCGCGCTGGCGGGGGCCGACGGTGTCGTGGCGGTGCACGACCGCGCCGGCCGCGAGCTGTGGTGCGCCCCCGAGGTGCTCGAGGGCCCCGCACCCGGCGGGCACCGCGCCGCCGGGGTCTTCCTGCTGCCGCCCTTCGACGAGTACGTCCTGGGCTACGGGGACCGGTCCCACGTGCTGGCCCCGGCCCACGCGACCCGGATCGTCCCCGGCGGCAACGGGGTCTTCAAGCCCACCCTCGTGGCGGGCGGGCGGATCGTGGGGACCTGGGGGCGCGTGCGCCGGGCCGGGGGAGCCGAGCTCGTGCTCGACCCGTTCGAGGAGCTCTCGGCGACCCGCCGCAAGGCCGCCGAGCGGGCCTTCGCGCGGCTGCCGGCGCTCTGAGCCGAGACGAAGCCGGTATGGGTCCCGGGGCCCGGGAGGTGGTCCGGCTCACCAGGCGCTCGATAGGGTGAGGCCATGATCAACCCCGCCCGCCTGCACTCGGACCTCTCCCGCCTCGGCCGCGAGACCGAGATGTTCCTGGCCACCACCGCGTCCCTGTCCGACGACGAGCTGGCCGCCCCCTCGCTGTGCGAGGGATGGCGCCGCGCCGACGTCGTCGCCCACCTCGCCTCCAACGGGCGCGCCCTCGTCAAGCTCGTCGACTGGGCCGTGACCGGGCAGGAGCAGGCCCCCTACGCCTCGATGGAGGCCCGGAACCAGGACATCGCCGAGCTGGCCGCCCTGCCCCGCCAGCAGCTGGTCGGGAAGGCGCGCGAGTCGGCCGCCTACTTCGCCGAGCAGGCCCAGCGGCTGACCGGGGAGCTCGCGGTCGAGGAGGTGCACCTGCACGGCAAGGTGATCCCCGCGACCTCGATCGTGGCGCTGCGCATCGCCGAGGTCGTCGTCCACCACCACGACCTCGACACCGCCTGGACCATCGAGGAGGCCGACCCCGACTCGCTGCTCAACGCCCTCGAGGCCGCCGTGCGCACCATGCGCGCCAAGGGCGCCCCCGGCATGACGCTGGTGACGGAGGAGCGCGACGAGTGGGTGATCGGCGACGGCGCCCTGCGCGTCGAGTCCGACCGGGAGGGCCTGCTCGAGTGGCTGGCCCGCGGCGACGGCGAGAACGTCGAGGCCGACGGCCCGCTGCCGGTGCTGCCCTCCTGGTGACCGGGCGCCCCGTGCGCGGCGCGGAGCCGGGGTCGCGCCGGACGGGCGGACGGGGGAGTCGGCGGGGTCACAGCCGCCCGGGGTGCCGCCGGGGCGGCGCCGCGGGGTAGAATGGTCTACGGCCCGCTGAGCGGGCGCTCCCGCCCGGGTCCCTCCGGGTGCGCGGCGGCGCCCCGGCCGCACCCATCGGGAGGGCTGCACCTCCCCCCGCATCTCCACCCGAAGAGAGACCCACGCGTATGCCTGTCACCTCCACCACCGCCCAGCGCGCCGACCTCCGCAACGTGGCCATCGTGGCCCACGTCGACCACGGCAAGACCACCATCGTGGACGCGATGCTCCAGCAGACGCACGCGTTCTCCGCCCACGGTGAGGTCGAGGAGCGCGTGATGGACTCCGGTGACCTGGAGCGCGAGAAGGGGATCACGATCCTCGCCAAGAACACCACGGTGTTCTACGACGGTCCCTCCGCCGAGGGGGAGACCATCACCATCAACGTCATCGACACCCCCGGCCACGCCGACTTCGGCGGCGAGGTCGAGCGCGGCCTGTCCATGGTCGACGGCGTCGTGCTGCTCGTGGACGCCTCCGAGGGCCCGCTGCCGCAGACCCGCTTCGTGCTGCGCAAGGCCCTCGAGGCCAAGCTGCCCGTGATCCTCGTGGTCAACAAGGTCGACCGCCCGGACGCCCGGATCGAGGAGGTCGTGCACGAGTCCATGGACCTGCTGCTGGGCCTGGCCTCGGACATCTCCGAGGACGAGCCGGACCTCGACCTGGACGCCGTCCTGGACGTGCCCGTGGTCTACGCCGCGGGCCGTGACGGCCGGGCCTCCCTGACGCAGCCCGAGAACGGCGGCCTGCCGGACAACGAGGACCTCGAGCCGCTGTTCGCGACGATCATCAAGCACGTCCCCGCGCCCTCCTACGACCCCGAGGGCGTGCTCCAGGCGCACGTGACCAACCTGGACGCCTCCCCGTTCCTGGGCCGTCTCGCCCTGCTGCGCATCTTCAACGGCACCCTCAAGAAGGGCCAGACCGTGGCCTGGGCGCGCGCGAACGGCGAGCTCAAGAACGTGCGGATCTCCGAGCTGCTGGCCACCAAGGGCCTGGACCGCGTCCCGGCCGACTCCGCCGGCCCCGGCGAGATCGTGGCCGTGGCCGGGATCGAGGACATCACCATCGGCGAGACCCTCACCGACCCGGAGAACCCGCAGCCGCTGCCCCTGATCACGGTGGACGACCCCGCGATCTCCATGACCATCGGCATCAACACCTCCCCGCTGGCCGGCCGCACCAAGGGCACCAAGGTCACGGCCCGTCAGGTCAAGGACCGCCTCGACAAGGAGCTCGTCGGCAACGTCTCGCTCAAGGTGCTCCCCACCCAGCGCCCCGACGCCTGGGAGGTCCAGGGCCGCGGCGAGCTGGCCCTGGCGATCCTGGTGGAGCAGATGCGCCGCGAGGGCTTCGAGCTGACCGCGGGCAAGCCCCAGGTCGTGACCAAGACCGTCGACGGCAAGGTGCACGAGCCCTACGAGCACATGACGATCGACGTCCCCGACGAGTTCCTCGGCGCCGTGACCCAGCTGATGGCCGGGCGCAAGGGCCGCATGGAGGCCATGGCCAACCACGGCACCGGCTGGGTGCGGATGGAGTTCAAGGTCCCCGCCCGCGGGCTGATCGGCTTCCGCACCCGGTTCCTCACCGAGACCCGCGGCGCCGGCATCGCGTCCTCCTACGCCGACGGCTACGAGCCGTGGGCCGGGGACATCGAGTACCGCACCAACGGCTCGATGATCGCCGACCGCGCCGGCGTGGTCACCCCGTTCGCCATGATCAACCTGCAGGAGCGCGGGTCCTTCTTCGTGGAGCCCACCTCCGAGGTCTACCAGGGCATGATCGTGGGCGAGAACTCCCGTGCCGACGACATGGACGTGAACATCACGAAGGAGAAGAAGCTCACCAACATGCGTGCGGCCTCCTCCGACACCTTCGAGAACCTCACGCCCCCGCGCAAGCTGACCCTCGAGGAGTCCCTCGAGTTCGCCCGCGAGGACGAGTGCGTGGAGGTCACCCCGGACGCCATCCGCATCCGCAAGGTGATCCTCGACGCCAACGAGCGGATGAAGGCGCACCGGGCCCGGGCCCGCGCCTGACCCCGGACCGCAGCAGCACCGCGCAGCAGGCCCGGCCGTGACCCAGCCCGTCCCGTACTACCCCGAGCAGGGCGTCCTCGTGCGCGAGGACGCCCTGCCGGGGCTGCTGCCCCCGGGCCTGCGCCCGGAGGACGCCCGGCTCCTGTTCGTGCACGCCCACCCCGACGACGAGTCCATCGCCACCGGCGCCACCATGGGCCGCTACGCGGAGCTCGGCGCGCGGGTCGTGCTGCTCACCATGACCCGCGGCGAGCGCGGCGAGGTCATCCCCGAGCCGCTGCAGACCCTCGAGGTCGGCCGGCCGGGGTGCACCGACGACGGCACGGCCCTGGGCCGCCACCGGGTCGGCGAGCTCGACGACGCCGCGGCCCGCCTGGGCGTCTCCGAGCGCTTCTTCGCGGGGGAGCCCCCGGCCCTGGACCCCGCCGTGGGCTTCGCCGGCGGCACGGGCCACTACCACGACTCCGGCATGTCCTGGGGCCCGGACGGGCGGGCCGCCCCCGCCGAGGACTCCTCGCCGCACAGCCTCACCGCGGCCGCGGCCGACGAGGCCGCCGCCCACGTCGCCGCCGCGGTCCGGGCCGTGCGCCCGCACGTGCTCGTCACCTACGACGACGACGGCGGCTACGGCCACCCCGACCACGTCCGCACCTCCGCCGTCGCGGTGCGCGGCGCCGAGCTCGCCGCCCGTCCGGGCGCGGACGCCGACGGGGAGCCCATCGACCCCTGGCGCACCCCCCTCGTGTGGGCCGTCGAGGGCGAGGCGCAGTCCGAGGACCCGCGGCCGCAGGCCGCGGTGCACGGCTCCGCCGGGCGCAAGCGGGACGCCATGGCCGCCCACGCCACCCAGCTGGTGCTCTCCGGGGACGGCTCGCGCTTCGCCCTCTCGAACGGGGTGTGGCAGCCCTTCAGCGCCCTCGAGACCTACCGGCTGCTCGCCGGGGACCCGGACGCGGTCGCCGCGGAGGAGGAGACGCCCCGTCACGCCCGGGCCTCCGTGCTCTCGGCCCTCGTGACGTCCGTCGCGGCCGGGGCCGTGGCGGCGGCCGTGGCCACGGTCCTGCACAGCGCCGTCTGGTACGCGCCCGCCGGGTGGTGGCTCCCGTGGGGCCTGCTCTTCGCGACCGCCCTGCTGCTCAGCGTGTCCCTGTGGGTCGGCACCGCGACCCGCCGCGTGTGGGCCGCCGCCGTGCCGGGGCTGACCGGCTACCTCGTCTCCTGGCTCTTCGCCTACGGCGGGGACGGCTCCGTGATCGTCGTAACGGACCCCGGCACGCCCGTGGGGATCCTGGGCCTCGCCTGGTTCGGGCTGGTCTTCGCGACGACCCTGCTGTCCGTGCTCGTCACGGCCCGGTGGCTGCGCGCCCGGCGGCGGAGGACCGGCGCGGGCTGAGCCCCGCGGCGCCCGATGGCGCAGTGCCCGGTGCTCAGGCACCCCGAGGCCGGCGCCGCGGCGGCGCGGGCGGTACCACCCGGGCGGCCCGGATCCCGCCGGCGCCGATCAGCACGTCCCCCCGGCGGGTCCGCACCGTGACGGACTCCTCGTCCGCGGCCAGCAGCTCGCCCAGGGCGTCGGTGAGCGGCAGCCCGGAGGCGTCGTCGGCGGGCAGGGCGTAGCGTACGCTCACGCGCGTACCAGCGGGCAGGCCGGTGAGCAGGCCCAGCGCCGAAGATGACGTCCCGGACGGCGATGTTGAGCCGGATGTCGGATGCTCCATGGCTGTCATCCTAGCCAGGGCGCCGTGACTAGACTGGTCGGAGCAATCCCAGGAGAAAGGTTCGAACCGCCGTGACCTACGTCATCGCCCAGCCCTGTGTCGACGTGAAGGACAAGGCCTGCGTCGAGGAGTGCCCCGTCGACTGCATCTACGAGGGGGAGCGCTCGCTCTACATCCACCCCGACGAGTGCGTGGACTGCGGTGCGTGCGAACCGGTGTGCCCCGTCGAGGCCATCTACTACGAGGACGACACCCCCGACGAGTGGGCCGACTACTACAAGGCGAACGTCGAGTTCTTCGACGACCTCGGCTCGCCCGGCGGCGCCGCGAAGCTCGGCAACACGCACACGGACCACCCCATGATCGCGGCGCTGCCGCCGCAGAACCAGGACGTCGCCCTGTGACGCAGGGGGACCGGTCCTTCGGTCTCGCCCTGCCCGACTACCCGTGGGACACGATGGCGCCGTACCGCGCCGTCGCCGCGGAGCACCCCGGCGGGGTCGTGGACCTGTCCATCGGCACGCCCGTGGACCCCACGCCCCTGGTCGTCCAGGACGCGCTGGCCGCCGCCGCCGACGCCCACGGCTACCCGACCACCCACGGCACCCCCGCCCTGCGCGAGGCCGTCGTCGCCTGGTACGCGCGGCGCCGCGGCGTGACCGGCCTGGACCCCGCCGCGGTCATGCCCACGGTCGGCTCCAAGGAGCTGGTCGCCTGGCTGCCGCTGCTGCTCGGCCTGCGCCCCGGCGACGTCGTCGTGCGGCCCACGGTCGCCTACCCGACCTACGACATCGGGGCCCAGCTCGCGGGCGCCGAGGCCGTGGCCGCGGACGACCTCGACGAGCTCGACGACGACGTGCGCTCCCGCGTGCGCATGGTGTGGCTGAACTCGCCCGCCAACCCCACCGGCATCGTCCGGGACGCGGCGTCGCTGCGGCGGGTGGTCGACCAGGCCCGCGCCCTCGGGGCCGTGGTCGCCTCCGACGAGTGCTACGCCGAGCTCGGCTGGGGCGCCTGGGACGTCCAGCAGGGCGGCACCCCGGTCCCGTCGGTGCTCGACCCCCGGGTCAGCGGCGGGGACCACTCCCTGCTGCTGTCCGCGTACTCCCTGTCGAAACAGTCCAACGCCGCCGGCTACCGGGCCGCGTTCCTCGCCGGCGACCCCCGGCTCATGGCGAGCCTCGTCAACTCCCGCAAGCACGCCGGGATGATCGTGCCCGCCCCGATCCAGGAGGCCATGCGGGCGGCCCTGGGCGACGACGCCCACGTCACCGCCCAGAAGGCGCTCTACCGGTCCCGCCGCGAGCGGCTCGTCCCCGCGGCCGAGGCCTTCGGGCTGCGGGTCGAGCACTCCGAGGCCGGGCTGTACCTGTGGTGCACGGCGGGGGAGGACACCTGGACCACGGTGCAGCGCTTCGCGGAGCGCGGCGTCGTGGTGGGCCCCGGGGTGTTCTACGGCACGGCCGGCGAGGGGTACGTTCGTCTCGCCCTCACCGCCACCGACGAGCGCATCGACGCCGCCGCGGAGCGGCTCGGCCGCGCCTGACACGGTCCCCGGCGGCGCCGGGATTGGTCGCGGCGCGGACGGAGCAGGTAGGTTGGACCCTGACGATCGCTGTGTCCCGGGACACGGCCGTGCTGCGCCGACGGTGGCGCCCGGCGCGGCGACCACGGGCACCGGACACCGACATCCACTCGCGGAGGACGAACATGACTGAGTCTGCACAGAAGACCGGGACGGCCCGGCTCGACTACGGGAACGGAAGCCCCCTCGAGCTGCCCCTCCAGGACGCCACCGAGGGCAACCGCGGCTACGCGATCACGAACATGCTCAAGGAGACCGGCAACGTCGCCTTCGACCCCGGGTTCATGAACACGGCGAACGCGCGCTCCGCCATCACCTACATCGACGGCAACAACGGCATCCTCCGGTACCGGGGGTACCCGATCGAGGAGCTCGCCCAGCACTCCAGCTTCATCGAGACCGCCTACCTGCTCATCTACGGCCAGCTGCCCTCGCCGTCCGAGCTCGAGGACTTCGACACCCGGATCCGCCGGCACACCATGGTCCACGAGGACCTCAAGAGCTTCTTCAACGGGTTCCCGCGCAACGCCCACCCGATGCCCGTGCTGTCCTCGGCCGTCTCGGCGCTGTCCACGTTCTACGGGGACTCCCTCGACCCGTTCGACCAGGAGCAGGTGGAGATCTCCACCATCCGGCTGCTCGCGAAGGTGCCCACCCTGGCCGCCTACGCGTACAAGAAGTCCAAGGGCGAGCCGATGCTCTACCCGCAGAACGACCTCAGCTACACGGAGAACTTCCTGCGCATGTGCTTCGGCGTGCCCGCCGAGGACTACGAGATCGACCCGGCCATGGCGAAGGCCCTGGACGTGCTGCTGATGTTGCACGCGGACCACGAGCAGAACTGCTCCACCTCCACCGTCCGGCTCGTGGGCTCCTCCCACGCCAACATGTTCGCCTCGGTCTCCGCGGGCATCAACGCCCTGTACGGCCCGCTGCACGGCGGCGCCAACGAGGCCGTGCTCGCGATGCTCAACCGGATCGAGACGCAGGGCGTCACGCCCGAGGACTTCATGGAGCAGGTCAAGAACAAGGAGTCCGGCGCCCGGCTCATGGGCTTCGGCCACCGGGTCTACAAGAACTACGACCCCCGGGCCCGCATCGTCAAGGACTACGCCCACGAGATCCTCGAGAAGCTGGGCGGCAACGACCAGCAGCTCGAGATCGCCATGCGGCTCGAGGAGAAGGCCCTCGCCGACGACTACTTCGTGGAGCGCAAGCTCTACCCGAACGTCGACTTCTACACGGGCCTCATCTACAAGGCGATGGGCTTCCCCGAGAAGATGTTCACCGTCCTCTTCGCGATCGGCCGGCTGCCCGGCTGGATCGCCCAGTGGCGGGAGATGATCGAGGACCCGGAGACCAAGATCGGCCGCCCGCGCCAGCTCTATGTGGGCGAGGGCGAGCGGCACTACCCGCAGCGCTGAGCAGTCCCGGCACCGGCGGACGCCGGGCCCGTCCCCTTGGCGGGGCGCGGGCCCGGCGTCCGCCGTTCCGCGCCGGCCCCCGCCCCGGTAGCGTGGTCGCATGAGCGAGCAGCGGCACACCCCGGACCGGATCACCGAGCTCGGCCCGGACGACGTCTTCGTCTTCGGCTCCAACGCCCGGGGCGCCCACCTCGCGGGCGCGGCGCGCACGGCCGTCGAGCGCTTCGGCGCCGTCCCGGGCCGGGGGCACGGCCTGCAGGGACGCTCGTACGCGATCGACAGCATGAGCGGGCTCCCGGCGCTCGAGCGGGAGGCGGCGGCGTTCGTGGCCTTCGCCCGGGAGCACCCCGAGCTGACGTTCTGGCTCACCCGCGTGGGCACGGGCATCGCCGGCCACGACGAGCGGCGGGTGGCCGCCCTGTTCGCCGACGCCCCGCCCAACGTGGTCCGGCCCCGGGGCTGGTGAGCCCCGGGGGCCGGACCGGCGCTCAGGCACCCGCGGCGTAGCCCTCGGGGTTGCTCCGCTGCCAGTTCCAGTGGTCCCGGCACATCGTGTCGAGGTCCCGGTCGGCGGACCAGCCCAGCTCGGCCAGGGCCGTCGACGGATCGGCGTAGGACACCGCGGCGTCGCCGGGCCGCCGGTCCGCGATCTCGTAGGGGATGCTGCGCCCGGAGGCCCGCTCGAAGGCGGCGTGCACCTCGAGCACCGAGTAGCCCTTGCCCGTGCCCAGGTTCCAGGTGCGCACCCCGCCGTGCTCGGCGATGTGGTCGAGGGCCCGGAGGTGCCCGTCGGCGAGGTCCACCACGTGGATGTAGTCGCGCACGCCCGTCCCGTCGGCGGTCGGGTAGTCGGCGCCGAAGACCCGCAGCGTCTCGCGCCGGCCCACGGCCACCTGGGCGATGAACGGCAGCAGGTTGTTCGGCACGCCCGTGGGGTCCTCGCCGATCCGCCCGGACTCGTGGGCGCCCACCGGGTTGAAGTAGCGCAGCAGGGCCACGTTCCATGACGGGTCCGACGCGGCGAGGTCCACGAGCATGTCCTCGATGTGCTCCTTGGTCCGCCCGTACGGGTTCTGCGCGTCCATGGGCTGCTTCTCGGTCAGCGGCATCTCCTCGGGGGCGCCGTAGACCGTGGCCGAGGAGGAGAACACGATGGACCGGCAGCCGTGGGCCCCCATGGCGTCCAGCAGGTTGAGGGTGCCGGCCACGTTGGTGCGGTAGTACCACAGGGGCAGCTCGGCCGACTCGCCGACGGCCTTGAGCCCGGCGAAGTGGATCACGGCCTCCGGGCGGTGCTCCGCGAACAGGGCGTCGAGTCCCGCGGGGTCGAGGAGGTCGACCTCCGCGAACGCCTCGACGGAGCGTCCCGCGAGCTCCTCGACCCGCTCCAGCGAGGTCCGCGAGGAGTTCGCGAGGTTGTCCATCACGACGACGTCGTGCCCGGCCCCCAGCAGGGCGAGGACGGTGTGCGAGCCGATGTAGCCGGTTCCCCCGGTGACGAGAATCTTCATGGCCCCAGCGTATCGGCCGGGCCGCGGCGGTCCCGTCAGCGGCTCGCGAGGACCACCACGACGTCGTCGGGCGGGGGAGCGCCCTCCGGGTGCGCCTCGGCGGCGTCCACCCACCCCGGGGCGGGCGCGAAACGGGCGGTGCGCTGGTCCGCCCGGACCCAGCTGCGCCCGTCGAAGGACACCTCGGCGACGCCCAGCGCGTCCGCCCGCGCGACCGCCCAGTGCGCCGCGGTCCAGCCCGCCGGCTCCGCGGGCGCCGGCACGACCACCCGGTCGCCGTCCGTGCGCGGGGCGGGCACCGCCGTGCGGAACGCGCCGCGGAGGGCGTCGGCCGCCCGGCGCGGGTCCCCGGGGTGCTCGGGGTCGTGGAGCACGCAGTTGAGCGAGCCCTCCGTGGCGCCGGTCAGGCTGCCGGCGAAGGCCCGGGCGAGGCCCTCGTGCCGCGCGTACGCCTCGGGGTGCCCGGAGCGCTGGACCGCCTGGGCGGCGTCGGTGACGGACATCGTCCGGTAGTCGAGCTCGGCGAGGCCGTCGTAGAAGGCGGCCGTGGCGTGGGCCGGGTCCATGATCTGCTCGACCGTGCCCCAGCCCTGGGAGGGGCGCTGCTGGAACAGCCCCACGGAGTCCCGGTCCCCGTAGTCGATGTTGACCAGCTGCGACTCCTGCATCGCGGTCGCCAGGGCCACGACCGCCGCGTACGGGTCGGTGCCGCGCGCCACGGACTCCGCGGTGATCAGGGCGGCGTTGGCGGACTGCTCCGCGGACAGGGCGTGTCGCTGCCGCTGCCCGTCCCCGTCCGTGCTCGCGACCACGCACCGGGGTTCCCCTGCCGAGGGCCGCCCCGCGCGCAGCTCGACGGCCACGAGGACCCCCGCCGCGAGCACGGCGCCGACGAGCAGGAGCACGAACAGCGGCAGCCGCAGCGACCTGCTGCGGCGGCCGGGGACGGGGGAGGACACGGGCGCTCCTGGGCGGACGGGAGGACGGGCGGGGGCGACGGGCGGGCAGAGGTGGGTGGACGGGCGACGCCGCGCGGGGCGGGGCGGGCCCGTCCTGCGCGGCGTCGGGGGGCGGGTCGGGGCCCGCCGCGCTCAGTTGGCGTGCAGCGCCGCGTTGAGCTCCACGGTCCCGCCGGCGCGGGGCAGCACCTCGACGGCGCCGGTGAGGGAGTTGCGGCGGAACAGCAGGTTGGACAGGCCCGAGAGCTCCGAGGCCTTGGCCGTGGACCGCTCGCCGTCGGAGTGCACGCTCACCCGGGTGCCGGCGGTGACGTAGAGGCCGGCCTCGACCACGCAGTCGTCGCCGAGGGAGATGCCGACACCGGAGTTGGCGCCGAGCAGCACGCGCTCGCCCACGGTGATCCGCTCCTTGCCGCCGCCGGAGAGGGTGCCCATGATGGAGGCGCCCCCGCCCACGTCCGTGGCGTCGCCCACGACCACGCCGGCGCTGATCCTGCCCTCGACCATGGACTGGCCCAGGGTGCCGGCGTTGAAGTTGACGAAGCCCTCGTGCATCACCGTGGTGCCCTCGGCGAGGTGGGCGCCGAGCCGGATCCGGCTGGCGTCGCCGATCCGCACGCCCGCGGGGACCACGTAGTCCACCATCCGCGGGAACTTGTCCACGCTGTGCACGGTCACGTGCCCGCCGGAGGCCTTCATGCGGAGCAGCGCGAAGGTCAGCTCCTCGGCGAGCACGGGCCCGCGGTCCGTCCAGGCGACGTTGGCGAGCAGGCCGAACACGCCGTCGAGGTTCAGGGTGTTGGGGCGCACGAGGCGGTGGGAGAGCAGGTGCAGGCGCAGGTAGGCGTCCGCGGCGTCGGCGGGCGCGGCGTCGAGGTCGATCGAGGTCTCGACGATCTCGCTGCGGACGTTGCGGTCGGGGTCGGCGGTGGCCGCGAGCCGCAGGTCCGCGTCGAGGGAGGTGTCGACCGCGTCGGAGAGGGACGGGGTGGGGTACCAGACGTCGAGGACGGTGCCCTCCTTGGGGCCCGAGGCCACGACGGTGGCCAGGCCGAGTCCGGAGGCGGGACGAGAGGTGGAAGAAGTCATGGCCTCCATCCTACGGGGGACGCCGGGGCGGGGCCGACGGGCGGCTGCGGCCGCCCCGTTATGCTGGCAGCCATGATCGCACCGGAGCTGGACCTCGCCGCGGACCCCGCCGACCTGACGGCCGCCCTCATCGACATCGCGTCCGTCTCGGGCTCGGAGGGCCCCCTCGCCGACGCCGTCGAGGCCGCGCTGCGCCGGCTCCCGCACCTCACCGTGCACCGGGACGGGGACGCCGTGGTGGCGCGCACCGACCTCGGCCGCGCCGAGCGGGTGGTGCTCGCCGGCCACCTCGACACCGTGCCCCTGCCGACCGCGCCCGGCGCCCGGGGGACCGTGCCCTCCACGTGGACGGGGGCCGACGGCGACCGGGTGCTCTACGGCCGGGGCGCCACCGACATGAAGGGCGGCGTGGCCGTCCAGCTCGTCCTGGCCGCGGCCCTGACGGCGCCGAACCGGGACATCACCTACGTCTTCTACGACCACGAGGAGGTCGACGCCGACGCGAGCGGGCTGGGCCGGCTCCAGCGCCACGCCCCCGAGCTGCTCGAGGCGGACTTCGCGGTGCTGCTCGAGCCCACCGACGGGACCGTGGAGGGCGGGTGCAACGGCACGATGCGCTTCCGCATCACCACCACCGGCCGTGCCGCCCACTCGGGGCGGTCCTGGATCGGGGAGAACGCGATCCACAAGCAGGCCGACGTCCTCGCCCGTCTGGCGGCCTACGAGCCGCGGACCGTGGCGGTGGAGGGGCTCGAGTACCGCGAGGGGCTCAACGCGATCCGGATCGGCGGCGGCGTGGCCGGCAACGTGGTCCCGGACACCGCCCACGTGGAGATCAACTACCGCTTCGCCCCGGACAAGAGCCCCGAGGACGCCGTGGCGCACGTGCGGGAGGTGTTCGCCGGCTACGAGATCGAGCTCACGGACCTCTCCCCGGCGGCGCGGCCCGGCCTGGACCGTCCTGCGGCCGCCGCGTTCGTGGCCGCGGTGGGCCAGGAGCCCAAGCCCAAGTACGGCTGGACGGACGTGGCCCGCTTCTCGCAGATGGGCGTGCCCGCCGTGAACTTCGGCCCCGGCGACGCCCTGCTGGCCCACACGGACGACGAGCACGTGAGCGCCGACGCGGTCCGGGAGTGCTGCCGGGCCCTGGCCGCGTGGCTCACGGCCTGAGCGGCGTCAGACGGTCGTCTCCTCGGCGGCCATGGGCCCCTCGGCCGGCTTGGTCCGGCCCGCGGTGCGGAAGCTGAGGAACCGCGACAGCCACGCGGCCAGCAGGGTCAGCAGGTAGTTGATGAGCACGAAGACCAGCGCCACGACGAACAGCGTCTGCAGGATGTTGCCGTCCCCGGAGCCCAGGCGGCGGGCGCTCGCGAGCAGCTCCGGGTAGGTGATGATGTAGCCCAGCGCGGTGTCCTTGAGGATCACCACGAACTGGCTGACCATCGAGGGCAGCATCGCCGTGAGGGCCTGGGGGAGCTCGATCATCCGCAGGGACCGGGAGGGCGTGAGCCCGATGACCAGGCCCGCCTCGCGCTGGCCCTTGGGCAGCTGGTGCACGCCGGAGCGGATGAGCTCGGCGATGACCGACCCGTTGTAGAACATCAGGCCCAGCACCACGGCCCAGAACGGCACGTTGGCGGGCTCCACCAGGCCGGCGCGGCCGATGCCCAGGTAGAAGAAGATCATCATCACCAGCACGGGCACGGCCCGGAAGAACTCGACCACCACGGTGCAGACGAAGCGCACCGGGGCCAGCTGGGAGAGCCGGCCGAGACCGAAGACCAGGCCGAAGGCGATCGAGAGGGCCACCGCCAGCAGCGCGGCCCGCAGGGTCTCCCACAGCCCCGGGAGCAGGAAGTTCTCCCAGGCCCGGGCGGTGAGCAGCGGGGTCCACCGGTCGGCGTCGAGCTGGCCCTGCTCGGCGAGCGCGCCGAGCACGACCCAGGCGAGCGCGGCGATCAGCAGGACTCCCGCCACGTTGAAGAGCAGCGTGAGCCGGCGGGCACGCGGCCCCTGCACGTCGAAGAGGACGTTCTGGGTCTTGGCCATCAGCGCTTCACCGCCAGCTTCCGGGAGGCCCAGGTGGTCAGCAGGCCCACCGGGACGACGATGAGGACGAAGCCGAGCGCCACCACCAGGAAGATCGCGATGATCACGTCCGGGCGGAACTCGATCATGGTCTTCATGAGGGAGGAGATCTCGGTGACCGACGCGGCCGCGGCCACCGTCGTGTTCTTCGTCAGGGCGATCAGGGTGTTGCCGAGCGGGGTGATCGCCCCGCGCAGCGCCTGCGGGAAGACGATCAGCCGGGCCGCGGGCAGGAAGCTCAGCCCGATGGCCCGGGCCGCCTCGGCCTGCCCGGCCAGCACCGTGTTGACGCCGGAGCGGATGGCCTCGCAGACGAAGGCCGCGTGGTAGAGGCTCAGGCCGATCACGGCGTAGAGGAAGAAGTTCCGGTTGAAGTCCGAGGAGAGGTTGATGCCGAGCTGGCTCCACACGCCCAGGACCAGGAACACGAGGATGATCGTCAGCGGCGTGTTGCGGAACAGGTTCACGTACGTGGTGCCGAGCAGCCGCAGGGACGCGATGGGGGAGATGCGCATCAGGGCGACCAGGGCGCCGAGGACCGCCGAGCCGATCGCGGCCCAGAAGGTCAGCTGCAGGTTGACCCAGAACGCACCCGGCACGTCGTACTGGGCGAACAGACTGGCGAAGTCGGTCAGGTAGTCGTTCACGGGAGCTCCCGGGGATCGGGCAGGTCCTGGGTCACGGAAGGCCCCTTCGTCGCGGATCGGTCGGCGTGCTGCGCGGTCGCGGTCCCGTGGCCGGCCGGTCGCCGGCCGGCCACGGGGTGCTCACGCGTCCGGGGTCACTCGCCGCAGGGCTCGGGCTCCGGCGGGTTGAGCTCGGCGTTGTAGGTGTAGTCGGCGCCCTCGGTGTTGGCCGTGACGGCCTCCTCCCAGGCGCCCTCGTCGATCATCTTGGTGATGGCCTCGTTGACCGCCTCGCACTGGTCGGAGCCGTCGGGCAGGCCCACGCCGTAGCGCTCCTCGGAGAAGGTGTTGCCGACCACCTTGAACTTGCCCTGGTTGGCGTCGGTCGAGGCGAGGCCCGCGAGGATGATGTCGTCGGTGGTCACGGCGTTCACCTGGCCGGACTCGAGCGCCGTGAGGCAGTCGGCGTAGCCGGGCTGCTCGACGAGGTTCACCCCGGGGACCTCCTCCTGGATGTTCGCGGCCGAGGTGGAGCCCGTCACCGAGCACAGGTTCTTGCCCTCGAGGTCCTCCGGGCCGGCGATCGTGGACTCGTCGGCGGTCACCAGCAGGTCCTGCCCGGCCACGAAGTAGGGGCCGGCGAAGTCCACGGTCTGGTCGCGCTCCTCGGTGATCGAGTAGGTCGCGAAGATCATGTCCACCTGGTCGTTGGCGAGCATGTTCTCGCGGTTGGCGGAGGGGGACTCCACCCACTCGATCTGGTCCTCGGAGTAGCCGAGCTCGGTGGCGACGTACTTCGCGACGTCGACGTCGAAGCCGGTGTACTCGCTGCCGTCGCGGAAGCCGAGGCCCGGCTGGTCGAACTTGATGCCGATCCGCACGGACTCGCCCGAGCCGCCGCCCTCGCCTTCCGCACCGGACCCGCCGTCGTCGCCACCTCCGCACGCGGTGAGGGTCAGGGCCGCGGCCGCGGCCATCGCGGCCAGTCCGAGGGGCTTGCTGCTGCGCATGGTGTGCTCCTTGCTGTGGAGGTGGTGGCGTGGGTCGGAGGGACGGGGGACGGTCAGTGGCCGAGGATCTTGCCGAGGAAGTCCTGGGCGCGCTCGGAGCGGGGGTTCGTGAAGAACTCCTCGGGGGTGTTCTCCTCGACGATCATGCCGTCGGCCATGAACACCACGCGGTCGGCGGCCTTGCGGGCGAAGCCCATCTCGTGGGTGACCACGATCATCGTCATGCCCTGCTTCGCGAGGGCCACCATGGTGTCGAGGACCTCGTTGATCATCTCGGGGTCCAGCGCGGAGGTGGGCTCGTCGAAGAGCATCACCTTCGGCTCCATGGCCAGGGCGCGGGCGATGGCGACGCGCTGCTGCTGGCCGCCGGAGAGCTGCGCGGGCAGCTTCTCGGCCTGGTTGTCGACCCCCACCCGGGTCAGCAGCTCCATGGCCTGCTTCTTCGCCTCGGCCGCCGACCTGCCCCGCACCTTGACGGGCCCCAGGGTCACGTTCTGCAGGACCGACTTGTGGGCGAAGAGGTTGAAGGACTGGAAGACCATGCCGACGTCGGCGCGCAGCTTCGCGAGGGCCTTGCCCTCCTCGGGCAGCCGCTTCCCGTCGATGAGGATCTCGCCGTCGTCGATGCTCTCGAGCCGGTTGATGGCCCGGCACAGGGTGGACTTGCCGGAGCCGGAGGGGCCGATCACGACCACCACCTCGCCGCGCTTCACCTCCAGGTTGATGTCCCGCAGCACGTGCAGGTCCCCGAAGTGCTTGTTGACGTGCGACATGCGGACCAGGGCCTCGGCCGTCCCCGCGGTGGAGGAGGCCGGGGCGGCGGCCGGCGGAGTGGCGTGTGACATACCGGAAAGATATCCCAGATTCGTTCTGCGTGATGCCGAACACGTTGCAATCGTGTTAATTGCTTACCCGTCCGTAGAAATGTTGCGGCGCCCCGGCCCGCCCGGCGGCGCATAGCCTGGAGGGCATGACCGAGATCCTCGTGGTGCTGTCCGGGCTCGTGCTGCTGCTCACGGTCGTGGGCGTCGTGGTCCTCGGCCGCGACCGGCTCGCCGAGCGGGTCGTGCCTGCCCGGGACGGGATCGCCGTGGCGCGCGCCCCCGGCGCGCCGCTCGTGCTGCCCGAGCACCCGACGGCGGAGGACGTGGAGCGGATCGCGTTCTCCGTCCGGCGCCGCGGCTACGACCCCGCGGAGGTCCACGCCGTGCTGGCCCACCTCGCGGACCGGCTGCCGCCGCCGGAGGACCCGCCGTCCCGCCCGGTGCCGGGGGCGTGAGCGGCCGGACGGCCGTGGCCCTCCGGTGGGCCCGGGCCCCCTGGTGGGCGCGGGCCCTGCTGGTCTGGGCGGCCTCCCGGCTCTGGGCCTGGGCCGTGTTCACCACGGTGGGCCGGCAGCAGGGCCCCGGTCCGTGGGGGGACGGCGCCCTGGGCTACCTCGAGTTCACCGGGACCTGGGACTCGGACTGGTACGAGCGCATCGCCCGGGAGGGCTATCCCGCGTCCCTGCCCCGGGACGCGGCCGGGCAGGTGCAGGAGAACGCCTGGGCGTTCTACCCGGTCTTCCCGCTGGTCGTGCGGGCGGTCTCGGCGGTCACCGGTGCGGGATGGGACGCAGCCGCGTCGGCCGTGTCCCTGGCCGCGAGCCTGGGCGCCGTCCTGCTCGTCCACCGGCTGTTCCTCCGGCTCGCCCCTCCGGCCACCGCCCTGTGGGGTGTCGCGTTCGTCGCGTTCAGCCCGGTCGCGCCGGTGCTGCAGGTCCCCTACGCCGAGTCGCTGCACCTGCTGCTGCTCGCGGGCGCCCTGCTGCTGGTGGCCCGAGGGAACCACCTGGCGGCCGTCCCCGTGGTGCTCCTGATGTGCCTGACGCGCCCGGCGGGGGTCCCCTTCGCGGCGGCCCTCGGGATCACGTGGTTCGTGCGCTCCGTGCGCCGGCACCGGGCCGGGGAGCTGCGCCGCGCGGCGGACGCCGTCGACGGGCTGCTCGGCCTCGCGGTCCTGGCGTGCGGCGCGGCCCTCGCCTGGCCGGCGATCGCGTGGGCCGTCACGGGCGAGCCGACCGCGTACACCGACACCGAGACGGCGTGGCGGGGCGGGGGCGGGCTGGAGCCGGTGGTGCCCTGGTTCGAGGCCGCCGCCGGGCTGTTCGGCCCCGTGCTCGGGCTCGCCGCGCCCGTGCTGCTGGTCGCGGGCGGGACGGTGCTGCTGCGCACCCGCGTGGTGCGGGAGCGGCTGGACCTGCTCACGCGCGTGTGGCTGGCGAGCTACGCCGTGTACCTGCTCCTCTTCCTGCACCCCCAGAGCAGCACCTTCCGGCTGCTGCTGCCGCTGTTCCCCCTCGCCCTGCCGCTGGCCGCGGTCTCGGACTCGCGAGCCTACCGGGTGGCCTGCGTGGTGTTCGGCGCGCTGCTCCAGCTCGTCTGGGTCGGCTGGCTGTGGCACTGGAAGCAGCTGCCCGGGGGCGGGGACTACCCGCCCTGATCCCGTCCGCACCCCGGGCCGGCCACGCCGACGCGGACCCCCGGGCGCCGGGGTGGTCCGGGTCCACGGTTGCGGCTCGGATAGGATGGGAGCCACACCAATCGAGGAAGAGGAGTTCCCACATGGCGGCCATGAAGCCGAGAACCGGTGACGGACCGATGGAGGTCACCAAGGAGGGGCGGAGCCTGATCATGCGGGTGCCGCTCGAGGGCGGCGGACGGCTGGTGGTCGAGCTGAAGCCGGCCGAGGCCGCGGAGCTCAAGGAGTGCCTGGCCGGCGTCACCGAGTGACCACCGGCGCGGACGGCGGGACCCGGCCGGTCAGCGGCGGACGGCCAGCAGCAGCCCGGAGCCGGTCGTCAGCAGGGCGGTGCTGAAGCGCTCGTCCTCCCGGAACAGCCGGTGCACGGCCCGCATCGTCCGGGTGTTCTCCTCGCGGTTGGCCGGCTGCGCCACCTTGTCCTGGGACAGGGCGTCGTTGACCACGAGCATCCCGCCCGGGCGCAGCAGCCGGACGGCCTCCTCGGCGTAGTCGAGGGTCCCCTCGGGGTCGGCGTCGAGGAACACGAGGTCGTAGGCGCCGGCGCTCAGCCGGGGCATCACGAGGGACGCGCGGCCGGGGATCGTGCGGGTCCGGCTCGTCGGGATACCGGCCTCCCGGAACGTGTCGCGGGCCGCGCGCAGCGCCCGGATGTCGGTGTCGATCGTGGTCAGCACGGACGTGCCGGGCAGACCGCGCAGCAGCGCGAGACCGGATACCCCGGCCCCCGTGCCCACCTCGACCACGGTGGCGGGCCGGGCCGCCGCGGCGAGCACCGTCAGGGCGGCGGCCGTCCCCGGGGTCACCGGGGGGATGCGCAGGGCGAGGGACCGCTCCCGGGCGCGGTAGGCGAGCTCGTCCTCGGCGGCGAACGCCTCGGCGTACGACCAGCTCGTCGTCTTGTCCGCGCCCATGGTCCGCCCTTCGTCGCTGTAGTGGATGCGCGCCATCCTACCGGCTGGGCCCGTCCGTCCGGCCACCGTCCAGTCGGCATCCAGCTTCCCGGTCGATCATGGAGACGATCACGACGTCTTCCACGGACCTGTCCGCGGGCCTCCTCACGGAGCTGTCCGTGCACCCGCTCCCGACGCCGACCGCGGCTCGGGGCCGGGCACGGGCCCACCCGGAGCGCGCCGCCCCGACCACCGCACGAGGAGGACCGATGCCCCGCCCGGACCGCACCGCGCCGGCTCGCCCAAGCAGCGCGGTGCCCGTGGCCGCGGCCACCGTGAGCGCGGTGCTCACCCTCGTCCTGGGCTCCGGCTACGCGGTCGGGCGCACGGTCGTGATGCAGTCCGCGCACAGCGCCGAGGAACGGGTGCCGGTCTCGGCCTGGAACGGCACCCACGGAGTGCTGCACGCGGACGAGGTGTCCGCGGACCTGCTGCGCACGGAGGGCTGGACGCTGCCCACCCTGGCCGCGGACGGCTACCGGGTGGGCTCGATGACCCGCGGCACCCTGTCCGGGCACCCGGTCGTGGCCGTCAGGCTGCACCGCGGCGAGGACGAGGTCGTCGTGGTGGAGCAGCGCGGGGGGATCGACCGCGAGAATCCCATGGACGGGCTGACCGGGCTGCCCGTGAGCGCCGAGGGCCTCGAGCGCGTCGCCGTGGAGGGCGTCCCGCTGTGGGTGGACGCCGGGCCGCCGTGGCGGGCGGTGCTCGTCGGGGACGAGGTCGTCTACACCGTCTCGGGGGACTCCGGACCGTCCGCGATGGCCCACACCGTGGGCCTCGTCGTGGCCGACGAGCGGGGGCGCGTGGTGGAGCCGTCCCCGGGGGACCCCGGCGTCGTCGAAACCGTGCTGGTCGGCCTGCGCGAGATCTTCGGCTGACCGGCCACCGGCTCCCGGACTGGTAAAATCACTTCCTGTGCTCGGCATCAACGGCGGCGAAGCGATCATCCTGGTGCTCCTGGCCCTGTTCATCATCGGGCCGGAGCGGCTGCCGGAGTACGCGGAGAAGCTCAAGGAGCTGGTCAAGGCCGCCAAGCGCTACGCGACCGGCGCCACCGAGGAGCTCAAGGAGACCCTCGGGCCGGAGATTGCCGACGTCGACTGGCGCAGGCTCGACCCCCGCCAGTACGACCCCCGCACCATCGTGCGCCAGGCCCTCCTGGAGGACGACGAGCCGGCGGCGCCCGCCGCACCCCGGCCGCGCCCCGGCCCGGTGCTGACCCGCCTGGCCCCCGGCGAACGGGCCCCCTTCGACACCGAGGCCACCTGAGCCGGCCCCCGCACCCGCGGGGCCGGCGGTGCGTCAGCGCGGCCCCAGGCCCAGCGGCCGTCCGGCGAGCCCGCGCGGGCGGGCGCCCATCGCGTCGGCGACCGCGCGCAGGGCGACCGCAGCGGGCGAGCCCGGCGCGGACCACACCACCGGACGGCCGGCGTCCCCGCCCTCGCGCAGGGCGACGTCGAGGGGCACGGCGCCCAGCAGCGGCACGTCGTAGCCCAGCCGCCGGGTCAGGGACTCTGAGATCCGGGTGCCCCCGCCGGCGCCGAAGAGCTCGAGCACGCTGCCGTCCGGCATCGGCATGCCCGCCATGTTCTCCACCACCCCGGCCACCCTCTGGCCGGTCTGCACCGCGAGCGCCCCGGAGCGCTCGGCGACCTCGACCGCCGCCTGCTGGGGCGTGGAGACCACGAGCACCTCCGCGGAGGGCAGCAGCTGGGCCACGGAGATCGCGATGTCGCCCGTGCCCGGCGGGAGGTCGAGGAACAGGTGGTCCAGGTCGCCGAAGTGCACGTCCGTGAGGAACTGCTCCACGGCGCGGTGCAGCATCGGCCCGCGCCAGGCCACCGGCTGGTCCGGGTCCACGAACATCCCGATCGAGATGACCTTGAGCACCCCGGGGCGCCCGGAGTCCTCCCGCGCCTCCTCGGGGACGTCCACGACGGGGGGCAGGATCATGTCCCCCACCTGCGTGGGCGCCCGGTCGATGCCGAGCAGCCCGGGCACGGAGAACCCGTGGACGTCGGCGTCCACGATGCCGACCGACCGGCCGCGCGCGGCGAGCGCGGCGGCGAGGTTCACGGTGACCGTCGACTTGCCGACACCGCCCTTGCCGCTGGTCACCGCGTGCACCCGCGTCAGGGAGGACGGGTCGTTGAAGGGGACGGTCCGGGTGTGGCCCACCCGGTCCTTCAGCGCGGTGCGCTGCTCGGGGGTCATCACCCCGATCTCGACGTCCACGGTGCGCACCCCGGCCACGGTCCCCACGGCGTCCCGGACGTCCCGCTCGATGGTCGAGCGGAGGGGGCAGCCGCTGATGGTCAGCAGCACGTGCACCGCGGCGTGGCCGGCGGCGTCGAGGCGGGCGGAGCGGATCATCCCCAGCTCGGTCACGGGCCGGCGCAGCTCCGGGTCGAGCACGCGGTCGAGCGCCGCGCGCAGGGCGGGGTCGAGGGTCTCGGGGGTGAGGACGTCGTCGGGGCGGGGCTCAGGCACGGGGGATCCCTCGGGTCTCGGGGGCGGTGGGGCGGTCGGGGTTGCGGCTCCTGCGCCGGGGCCCCCGCCGCGGCGGGGCCCCCGGCTCGTCGGCGTCCGGGGCGTCGTCCTGGGACTCCAGGATCTCCTCGAGCACCGAGCGCAGCTCCGAGCGCACGAAGTCGCGGGTGGCGACGTCGCGCAGCGCGATCCGCAGCGAGGCGATCTCCCGGGTCAGGTACTCGGTGTCGGCGAGGTTCTGCTGCGCCCGGCGGCGGTCCTCCTCCTGGGTCACCCGGTCCCGGTCGTCCTGCCGGTTCTGCGCCAGCAGCAGCAGGGGCGCCGCGTAGGAGGCCTGCAGTGACAGCATCAGCGTGAGCAGCGTGAAGTTGAGGTCCTTCGAGTCGAACTGCAGCTCCCGGGGGGCGATGGTGTTCCAGCCCAGCCACAGGGCCACGAACACCGTCATCCACAGCAGGAACTGCGGGGTGCCCATGAACCGGGCGAAGCCCTCGGTCATCCGCCCGAAGGCGTCGGGGTTCGGCCGGAACCGGTCCAGCAGTCCGGGCCGGTGCTCGCGCGGCTGGTCGAGGGCGTTGCCGCGGGTGGCGACGCGGGGGCGCCGGGGCTCGCGCTCACTCATACCGCTTGCCCACCTTCCGGATCGGGGTCCCGTCGTCGGCGGTGCGCCAGTCCTCGGGCAGCAGGGCGTCGAGGACGTCGTCGATCGTGATCGCCCCGACCACCCGGTCGTGGTCGTTGACCACCGGGATGATCGTGAGGTCGTAGGTCGCGAGCTCGCGCGCGACGTCCTGCAGGGAGGCGAGGTCGGAGACCGGCTCGAACGAGCGGTCGATGAGGTTGCCCACCGCCTCGGGCGGGGGATACCGCAGCAGCTTCTGGGTGTGCACCATGCCGAGGTACTTGCCGGTGGGCGTCTCCAGGGGCGGGCGGGAGACGATCACGGCCGCCGCCACCGCGGGGCTGAGCTCCTCCTGGCGGATGTGCGCGAGCGCCTCGGCCACCGTGGCCTCCGGCGGCAGGATGATCGGCACGGGGGTCATGAGCGAGCCGGCCGTGCCCTCCTCGTACTCCAGCAGGCGCCGGACGTCCTCGGCGTCCTCGGGCTGCATCCGCGCGAGCAGCTCCTCGGCCTGGGCCTCGGGCAGCTCGTTGAGCAGGTCGGCGGCGTCGTCGGGCTCCATCTCCTCGAGCACCGTGGCCGCGCGGTCCGGCTCCATGTTGGTGAGGATGTAGACCTGGTCCTCCTCCGGGAGCTCCTCGAGGACGTCGGCGAGCCGGTCGTCCTGGAGCTCGTGGGCGATCTCGAGCATGCGTTTGGCCGACATGTCGTGGAGCTCGTCCGCGAGGTCGGCGGGCTGCTGCTCCTCGTGGGAGGCGACCCACTGGGTGGCCGGCTGGTGGCCCGCGGCGGAGGGGTCCCCCGCGTCCTCCCAGTCGATGATCAGCGTCTCGTTGCGGCGGCGCATCAGGCCCCCGCCGGTGCCGGTGCGGCGCACGAAGAGCTGGGTGATCAGCCAGTCCCCGGTGTTGCGCTTGCGCTCCATCGCCATGTCCTCGACCGTGGCGGAGCCGGAGCCGTCGCGCAGCACCACGGTCCGGTCGAAGACCTCGCCGACGGCGAGGGTCTCCGCGCCGCGCTGCTCGAAGCGGCGCAGGTTCACGAGCCCCGTGCTGATGATCTTCTCCGCGTCGATGCTGGTCACGCGGGTCATCGGCACGAACACCCGCTTCTTGCCGAGGACCTCCACCACGAGGCCGACCACGAGGGGCCGGCGGGAGGAGCGGCCGTACCGGGAACTGCCGCGCATGAGCACGACGACGTCGCGCAACCGCCCCAGACGGTCCCCCAGGGGGTCGAACACGTCGAGGCCGATCAGGCGCGCGATGAAGATCTTGTCGATGTGGCTGCTCACCGTACAAGACTACCCACCGGCTCCCCGGGCCCCCTCCCGGGGCCGGGGCCCGGGGCACGGCCCGGGTCGGAGCGCGGCGGGGGAGCGGATGGGGGAGAATGGGGGCATGAGCTCGCCACGGTCCCTGCCCCCCGCCAGTCCCGCCGTCCGCGGTCTGCCCCGCGGGGAGGTGATCGGGCGCTACGCCACGTACGCCGACGCGCAGAAGGCCGTGGACCACCTGGCGGACGAGCAGTTCGAGGTGGACCGGATCGCGATCGTCGGCAACGACCTGAAGTCCGTGGAGCAGGTGACCGGCCGGCTGAGCTACCCGAAGGTCGCGGGCCAGGGCGCGCTCAACGGCATGGTCTTCGGCGCGTTCCTCGGGATGATCCTGTCGCTGCTGGGCGGGGAGCAGTGGCTGTCCACGCTGCTCGTGTCGGTGCTGATGGGCGGGGCCTTCTGGATGCTGCTCGCCACCATCACCTACGCCATGCAGCGCGGGAAGCGGGACTTCACCTCGACCAACCAGATCGTCGCCACGTCCTACGACGTCGTGGCCGCCCCCGAGGTCGCCCAGCGCGCCCAGCAGGTGCTCCAGGGGCTGCGCGGGCTGCAGAGCCTGCCGCGGACGGCTCCCGCGCCGCGGCCCGCTCCGCAGCAGGGCCAGCAGCAGGGCCCCCCGCAGGGGATGCGGCAGGGCCCCCCGCAGCCCGGGACGCCGGGGCGGCCCCCGGCGGGGGCCCCGTGGCAGCGGCCCTCCCACGGCGCCGCCCCGGAGCCGGCCGGCGGACCCGCGGGTCCCGCGCCGGCGGTCCCCGGGGCGGGCCAGGGCGAGCAGGCCGACGCGCCCGGCCGCTCCGCGATGTTCCAGGACCTGCCCGACGGCCGGCCCCAGTACGGCATCAGGCTCCCCGCCGGGGAGCCCGAGGGGGACGCCGCCGGACAGGGCACCTCCGGACAGGGCACCACCGGGCAGGGCACCTCCGGTCGAGACGCGGCCCCGGACCGGTCCGGGCCGCCGGCCGGCGGGAGCACGTCCACCGACGCCTCCCGCTGACGGCCGGCGGCCGCCGGCTCAGCTGGGGTCGACGCCCTCCCGGGCGTGCCACAGACCGGTCATCCACGCCTCGACCTCGTCCGGGGTGCGGGGCAGCCCGGACGAGAGATTGACGTTGCCGTCCTCGGTGATCAGGACGTCGTCCTCGATCCGCACGCCGATCCCGCGGTACTCCTCCGGCACCGCGAGGTCCTCCGCCTTGAAGTAGAGGCCGGGCTCGATGGTGAACACCATGCCGGGCTCGATGACCCCGTCCACGTACAGCTTCCGCTTGGCCTGCGCGCAGTCGTGCACGTCGAGGCCCAGGTGGTGGCTCGTGCCGTGCGGCATCCACCGCCGGTGGTGCTGGCCCGCCGCGGAGAGCGAGACCTCCGCGGGCACGGGCAACAGGCCCCAGCTCTCCAGCCGCCGGGCCAGGACCTCCATGGCGGCGGCGTGCACGTCCCGGAACCGGTTGCCGGGCACCGCGGCGTCGAACGCGGCGTCGGCGGCGTCCAGGACCGCCTGGTAGATCCGCCGCTGCACCTCCGAGTAGCGGCCGTTCACCGGCAGGGTGCGGGTGATGTCCGCGGTGTAGAGGGAGTCGGCCTCCACGCCCGCGTCCACGAGGATCAGCTCCCCGGGGATCACCCGCCCGGTGTTGCGGATCCAGTGCAGGACCGTGGCGTTGTTGCCGCACGCCGCGATGGTGTCGTAGCCGAGATCGTTGCCGTCCGTGCGGGCGCGGGCGAAGAAGGCGCCCTCGACCATGCGCTCGCCGCGGTGGCGGTGGCCCGCGGCGGCCGGCAGCACGTGCACGATGTCGGTGAAGCCCGCAATGGTCGCGTCCACGGCCTCGCGCAGCTGCCCGACCTCGTGGGCGTCCTTGACGAGCCGCAGCTCCGAGAGCGCCTCGGCGAGCTCGCCGTCGAGGGCGTCCGAGGACTCGAGGTCCACCCCGGTGTTGATCCGGGAGGTGTCCACCAGGGCGTCGACGTTCAGGTCCACCTCGCGCACGAGCCGGACCCGCAGGCCGCCCAGGGCGGTGGGCCCGGCGTTCTTGGTGACCGCGTCCTCGAGGCCCCCGAGGTCCCGGGTGCGCAGCCCGTAGGCGGACCCCAGCTCCTCGAGGGTGGGACGGGGACCCACCCAGAACTCGCCGTTCTTGGCGTCGGCGTAGAACTCCTTCGAGTCCCGGCCGGCCATGGGGTGGAAGTACAGGGTGGCCTCGTGGTGGCCCCCGCCGTCGCCAGCGCCCTCCTGGACGGGCTCGAGCACCAGCACGGCGTCGGGCTCGTGGTCCACGCCCAGACCCGTGAGGTGCGCGAACGCGGAGTGCGGCCGGAAGCGGTAGTCGGTGTCGTTGGAGCGGACCTTGAGCGGCCCGGCGGGGAGCACGAGCCGCTCGCCGGGGAACCGCTCGGAGATCCGCCGGCGCCGCTCGGCGGCGAAGTCCGCGACCGGCGCCCGCTCCACCTCGGTGGGCTCCGCCTCCGCCCACTGGGACGCCATGAACTGCTGGAAGGCGGCGGAGTCGGGGCGCTGGGACCGGTTCTCGACCCGGTCCGAGAGCGGCTGCGTCGCGTCCTGGGGTGTGGTGCTGTGCTCTGTCATGATTCCTTTCCTCGCGTCGTCGGTCTCATCGTGCCACGGGAGGCGGCGGGCCGTCCGGCCCGGACCGGTATCGTGGAGCGGGTGAAGATCGACCTGCACACCCACTCGTCCGACTCCGACGGCACGGAGAGCCCGGCGGACGTGGCCCGCGCGGCGCACGCGGCGGGCCTGGACGTCTTCGCCCTCACCGACCACGACACCACGTCCGGGTGGCAGGCGGCCGGGGACGCCGCGGTGGCGCTCGGGGTCGCCTTCGTCCCGGGCATGGAGATCTCCTGCACCACCGAGGACGGGATCTCGGTGCACCTGCTGAGCTACCTGCACGACCCGCGGGAGCCGCGGCTGCTCGCCGAGATCGAGTCCTCCCGCTGCTCGCGGCGCACCCGGGCCGAGCGCATGGTCGAGCTGCTGTCCGAGGACTACCCGATCGACTGGGACGTGGTCCTGGACCACGTGCGCGAGGGCGCGACCGTGGGCCGCCCGCACATCGCCGACGCTCTCGTCACCGTGGGGGTCGTGGAGAACCGCACCGCCGCCTTCGCCTCGGTGCTGCACAGCCGCTCCCGCTACTACGTCCCCCACTACGCCCCGGACCCGGTGCACGCGGTGCGCCTCGTCCGGGCCGCCGGCGGCGTGCCCGTGTTCGCCCACCCGCTCGCCGCGGCCCGCGGCCGGGTGGTCGGCCCGGAGGTCTTCGAGGCCATGATCGACGCCGGCCTCGGCGGGCTCGAGGTCGCGCACCGGGACAACCCCGACGACGCCCGGGCCCGGCTCGTCCGGATGGCCTCCGAGCACGACCTGGTGGTCACGGGCTCGAGCGACTACCACGGGGCCGGCAAGCCCAACCGGCTGGGGGAGAACCTGACGTCCGTCCAGTCGCTCGTGCGGATCGAGGAGCAGGCCGGCTCCGGGGTCCCCGTGCGCTACCCCTGAGGCTCCCGCCGCCGCCGGGCGAACCCGTGCTCAGTCCCACACGGTCGCGCCCGGCAGGCGGGCGCGCATGACCTCGATCGCCTCCGGGTTGCGGTCCACGCACACGAACCGCCGGTCCAGCTGCCCGGCGGCGGCGCCGAGCGTCCCGGAGCCGGCGAAGAAGTCCAGGACCCAGTCCCCGGGGGCGGAGCTCGCGGCGACCATCCGCCGCACCAGGCCCACGGGCTTCTGCGTGGGGTAGCCGGTCTTCTCCCGGCCGGTGGGGGAGACGATGGTGTGCCACCACACGTCCGTGGGCAGCTTGCCCAGCCGCACCTTCTCCGGGGTCACCAGGCCCGGGGCCATGTACGGCTCCCGGTCCACCTCGGCGCTGTCGAACAGGTACCGCTCGGGGTCCTTGACGTACACCAGGACGTTGTCGTGCTTGGCGGGCCAGCGGCGGCGGGAGCGCCCGCCGTAGTCGTAGGCCCAGATGATCTCGTTGAGGAAGCACTCCCGCCCGAAGATCGCGTCCAGCATCACCTTCGCGTAGTGCACCTCCCGGTAGTCCAGGTGCAGGTACAGCGTCCCGTCGTCGGCCAGCACCCGCCACGCCTCCCGCAGACGGGGCTCCAGGAACCCCCAGTAGTCGGCGAACGCGTCGTCGTAGCTGCGCAGGGCCCCCAGCACGGTCGTGTAGGAGCGGCCGGCGAAGCCGGTGCGGTCGCCCTCCCCGGCGGCGGCCGGGGTCACCGTGGACTCCCGCCGCCGCTGGGTGCGGCCCGTGTTGAAGGGCGGGTCCACGTAGATCATGCGGAAGGCCCCGCCGGGCAGCCGCCGCAGGAGATCCAGGTTCTCCGCGGCGACCACCGCGTCGGGGCCCTCGGCGTCGAAGGCGAAGGGGCTCACTCGCCGGCGGTGCCGCTCTGCTCCGGCGAGGCCGCGCCGCTGCGGCGGCGCCGGCGGCGCCGGGTGGTGCCGTCCGAGGTGCGCTCCACCGAGGTCTCCCGGGGCGCCTCGGGAGCCGTCTCGCGCGTCGCCGCCCGGGGCGCCCGGGCGTCCTCGCGCGGAGCGGACGACGTCGCGGCGTCGTCGCGGCGGCCGCGACCGCCGCGGCCCTCACCGCGGCCGGAGCCGCCGCGGTCGCCGCGACCGGAGCCGCGCCCGTCGCCGCGCCCGTCGCCGCGCCCGTCGCCGCGGTCGCGCGAGCGCCCGTCCCGGCCCTCGCCGCGCGGGCCGCTCTTGCGCCCGCCGGGCTCGCCGAGGTCCTCGAGGACCTCGGCGCCGAGCCCCTCGTGGGTGCGCCTGGAGCGGGGGAGCCGGCCCTTGGTGCCCTTCGGGATGCTCAGCTCCTCGTACAGGTGCTCGGAGGAGGAGTAGGTCTCGCGGGGCTCGGGGATTCCGAGCTCCAGGGCCTTGTCGATCAGCCGCCAGCGCGGGATGTCGTCCCAGTCCACGAACGTCACGGCCGTGCCCTTGTTGCCCGCGCGGCCGGTGCGGCCGGTGCGGTGCAGGTAGGTCTTCTCGTCCTCGGGGCACTGGAAGTTGATGACGTGCGTGACGTCCTCGACGTCGATGCCGCGGGCGGCGACGTCCGTGGCCACGAGCACGTCGACCTTGTTGTTGCGGAACGCGCGCAGCGCCTGCTCGCGGGCGCCCTGGCCCAGGTCGCCGTGCAGCGGGGCGGCGGCGAAGCCGCGGGTGATCAGCTCGTCCGCGAGCTTGGCCGCGGCCCGCTTGGTCTTGGTGAACACGATCGTGCGCCCCCGGCCCTCGGCCTGCAGGATCCGGGCCACGACCTCGTCCTTGTCGAGGTGGTGCGCCCGGTAGACGACCTGGCGGATGTCCTTCTTGGTGGCGCCCTCGTCCGGCGCGGCGGCCCGGATGTGCATGGGCTTGGTCATGTAGCGGCGGGCCATCGCCACCACGGGCCCGGGCATCGTCGCGGAGAAGAGCATCGTCTGCCGGACCTCGGGCACGGCCGAGAGCAGCTTCTCGACGTCGGGCAGGAAGCCGAGGTCGAGCATCTCGTCGGCCTCGTCGAGCACCACGGCCCGCACCGCGGACAGGTCGAGGTGGCGCTGCCGGTTGAGGTCGATGAGCCGGCCGGGGGTGCCGACGACGACCTCGACGCCCGCCTGCAGCTGCTCGATCTGGGGCTCGTAGGCGCGGCCGCCGTAGATGGTGGCCACCCGGGCGTCGCGGGTCCGCGCGGCGGTGGCCAGGTCGTGGCCGACCTGGACGGCGAGCTCTCGGGTGGGCACCACGATGAGCGCCTGCGGGGCGCCCGGCTTCTTCAGCTGGTCCCACCCCGCGTCGCCGCGGCCCACGACGCGCTGCACCACGGGGATGCCGAAGCCGAGGGTCTTGCCCGTGCCGGTCTTGGCCTGCCCGATGATGTCCTGCCCGGACAGCGCCACCGGCAGGGTCATGGCCTGGATGGGGAAGGGGTGGACGATGCCCTCGGCGGCGAGGGAGTCCACGATGTCCTGGCGCACCCCGAACTCGGCGAAGTCCTGGGGCAGCGGCTCGGGGTGCTCGGTGGTCTCGACGACCACCGCGGGGGTGCCGTCGAGGACGGTCCCGTCGTCGGGCGCGGCGGCGTCCGGTGCGGTGTCGGTGATGTGGTCGGTCACGGTCGGTTTCCTTCGTTCGGGCACGCCCGCTGAAGGGAGGGGACCTCGGGGTCCGGCCTCCGGGCCGCCGTGCTGGCGGGCGTCGGGGGGCGTGCGTTGGGTGGAAGCCGATCGTGAGCGTGCGCCGCCTCGACCGGGCGGGCCACGGGAGCGTGGCGCCCGGGTCCGGTCCTGCGCGAGGCCGCCGTGGGGGCCTGTTCGCGGGGAGCGGGGGCGAGTAGGTGTCTGTCGTTCGTGGGATCGCGGGTACGACCGGTCATCCAGTGCACTCAACAGTGTAGCCCGACGACCGCGCACGCTCCGTGCGGTCGCCGGGCCGGGTCCGCCGTGCCGGGCGGACGGGGTCTCAGTCGTCCTTGGTGAAGGGGGTGAAGCCGACCGCCCGCTTCTGCTCCGCGCCGACGGCGGCGTAGCCGATGACGCCCGCGGGGACGACCGTCACGTTGCCCTTGGTGTCCGTCAGGGTCAGGGGGGACCCGGAGGACATGGCCGCGGTGATCAGCTCCACGGCCTCCGGCGCCTCGAGCGAGGAGTCGACGACGATCTCCCGGGCGACGTGCTGAACACCGATCTTGATTTCCATGGTTCCTCCTGGTCGGGGCTGCGGGATGCGTCCCGGCCAGTCTAGGAGGGCGCTACTGCCAGTCCTCGTCGATGATCGAGATTCCGCCCCAAGCTAAACGGAAGATCTGGCGCTGGGCCTCGGCCCGGCCGCCGGTGCCCGGGTTGCGGATCCAGTGCACCGCGGCGGTCTGCGCCATGCCGGTGAGGGAGCGGGAGACGAGCACGGCGTGCGGGTGGCTCAGCCCCGCGTTGGGCCCGAGGACCCCGGCGATCGAGTCCGCCACGGCGAGGTGGAAGCTCTCGAATCGCTCCGCGACCTCCGGGTCCGCCAGCAGGTCGGACTCGAAGATCAGCCGGTGGGCCTCCGGATTGGCCTCGACGAAGCCGAAGTAGACGTCCAGCATGGACTCGACCCGCTCGCGGTTGACGTCGCTGCCCTGCAGGGCCGTGACGAGTCCGAGCGAGAGCTCCTGCAGGTAGTGGTCCACGAGGGCGAGGTACAGCTCGCGCTTGCCGGGGAAGTGCTGATAGAGGACGGGCTTGCTCACCTGGGCGGCGTCGGCGATGTCGTCCATGGACGACCCGTGGTAGCCGTTCGAGGAGAACACGGTCAGCGCCGTCTCGAGCAGCTGCCGCCGGCGGGCCTCGCGCGGGAGGCGCGCCGGGCGGCCTCTCCTGGTCTCAGTCATGAACCGTTCCTCCTCAACCGGCCGGCGGCGCCGGCCGAACGAATGCTGCCCTACCCCGCGGCCTGGGACCGGGTGGCGGCCTCCGGCGGCGCCCCGGCCGCCGGTGGTGCGCTCTCCTCCGCGGCGGGCGCGGGGACCTCGATGCCGTACAGCGCCGCCAGACCGGTGATGTACTCGTCCTGCCGGCCCTGCGCGGCGAGCTCGCGCGCGCGGACGGTGGGGGTGTGCAGCAGGGAGCGGACCATGCGCCGCATCGCGAGCTCGATCTGCTCCTGGGCGGCCGTGCATCCGTGGTGGGAGGTGACCTTCTCGAGCTCGGCGTCCAGGACGGCCATGGTGTGCTTGCGCAGGGCGACGATCGCGGCGTCCATGTCCCGGGCCTCCTGGCTCGCGGCGAACTCCTGGGCGGCGCGCTCGACGATCCCGCTCGCGGCGTCGACGGACTCCCGGGTCTCGTCCGGGGCGGCCACGCGCACCGACTCGAGGGTGATGAGCTCGACGCCGGGCAGGTCCGCCACGGCGGGGTCGAAGTCGCGGGTCAGGGCCAGGTCGACCACGGTGCGGGACCCGGCGGGGAACGCGGCGGCGCCCATGGGGGCGGAGCCGCCGCTGCAGCCGATCACGACGTCGGCGCGCTCCAGGGCCGCGGCCAGCTCCGCGGTCCCCACCGGGGTGCCGCCGCGGTTCTCGGTGAACTGCTCCGCCCGGCCCGACGCCGAGTACACCTCGATGTCCGCGCAGCCGCGGTCGCGCAGGGCCGCCATGGTCGCCCCCGCGTAGGCGCCCGTGCCGAACACGAGGGCCCGGCGCGACGTCCAGGTGCCGGACGTGACGTCGTCGGCGAGGTCCAGGGCCACGGAGACGATGGATCGGCCGCGCTCGCCCAGGGCGGTCTGCGTGCCCACCTTGCGGGCGGTGCGGGCGGCCGCCTCGAACAGCCGCTGGAGCTTGCCGGAGACCGTCCCCGCCTGCTGGGCGTCGTTGAGGGCGCGCCGGACCTGCCCGGTGATCTCGCGCTCGCCCACCACGGCGGACTCCAGCCCGGAGACCACGGTGAAGAGGTGGCGTGCGGCGCCGGAGTCGGTGAACGCCCGCAGGGAGTCGGCCACGAACTCGGGGTCGAGCCCGGCGCGGGAGCCGATCTGCTCGGCGAGGTCGGCCAGGACCCGGTCCAGCACCGCCCCGGACGGGACGCCCGGCGTGTCCTCGAGCTCCCCGTAGATCTCCAGCCGGTTGCACGTCGAGAGGGTCACGGCGCCCCGGAGCGGGCCGCTGCGGACCATCTCCTCGGACAGCCCGAGCGCACCGGTGCTGAGACGCGCAACGGTGTTCAGATCGACGTTCTGATGGGAGGCGACGAGAGCGAAGAGGACCACAGTGCATTCATACTAGACGGTCACCCCGGATCCGCGCCTCGGTGACGTCCGAGAGGCCGCTCACGTCCGTCACCGACCGGCCCCTCCCGGACCCCGGTGACGCTGCGTCGGTAAACGACGTCGGTGTTCCTTGGCACAATGGGAGCACTATGCCTACCACCCCTGAGACGGCGAGCACGCCGGACACGTCGACCGCAGCCGTTCCCGGGCTCCCCACGGGCGGCACCCACCCCTCGGCGGCGTTCCGGCGCCTGACCGGATCGCTCGGGGCGCTGCCGCAGGGCCATCCGCTGCGGGCCGCCGGCACGCTGGACGCCCCGCTGCTGCAGGCCCTCACGGGCCGCGCGCCCGACCGCCGCCCGGTGTGGTTCATGCGGCAGGCGGGCCGGTCGCTGCCGGAGTACCGGTCCCTGCGCCAGGGCACCGCCATGCTCGACGCCTGCCTGGACCCCGCGATGGCCGCCGAGATCACGCTCCAGCCGGTGCGCCGGCACGACGTCGACGCCGCCATCTTCTTCTCCGACATCGTCGTGCCCATGCGCGTGGCCGGCGTGGACGTCGAGATCGTCCCGGGCCGCGGCCCCGTCCTGGAGCGCCCCGTGCGCACGGCCGCCGACGTCGCCGCCCTGCCCGAGCTCGCCGAGGGCTCCCTCGACCCGATCCGCGAGGCCGTCGCCCGCACCGTCGCGGAGCTCGGGGAGACCCCGCTCATCGGCTTCGCCGGGGCGCCGTTCACCGTGGCCGCCTACATGGTCGAGGGCGGGCCCTCCCGGGACCACCTGCTGCCGCGCACGATGATGCACGCCGACCCGGCGGCCTGGCGGGCGCTCGCCGAGTGGGCGGCCCGGACCTCCGGCGCGTTCCTGCGCGCCCAGGTCGAGGCCGGCGCCTCCGCCGTGCAGCTCTTCGACTCCTGGGCGGGCTCCCTGTCCCTGGCCGACTACTCCGCGCACGTGGTGGAGCACTCGGCGGCCGCGCTGCGCGCCGTCGAGGACCTCGCCGTGCCCCGGATCCACTTCGGCACCGGCACCGGTGAGCTGCTCGCCGCGATGCGGGACGCCGGCGCGGACGCGGTGGGCGTGGACTACCGGATCCCGCTGGCCGAGGCCAGCCGGCGGCTCGGCGGGTCCACCGTGCTGCAGGGCAACATCGACCCGGCCCTGCTCACCGCCCCCTGGCCCGTGCTCGCCGAGCACGTGCGCGAGGTGCTGGCCGGCGGGGCCACGGCGCCCGGGCACGTGGTGAACCTCGGCCACGGCGTCCCGCCGGGCACCGACCCGCAGGTGCTGACGGACCTCGTGTCCTTCGTCCACGACCAGCCGCTGGAGCAGACCCCGCGCGGCGGCAGGCCGTGAGCGCGGAGCAGGACGGCCGGCCCGCCCGCCGGACCCCGCCCCGATCCGCCCTCGTGGTGGGCGGCGGCGTCTCCGGGCTCGTGGCCGCCCGCGACCTGGCGGCCCGCGGGCTGCGCGTCACCCTGGTCGAGGCCGAGGACCACCTCGGGGGAGCCGTCGGCGCCCACCAGGTGGCGGGCCTCGTCCTGGACTCGGGCGCCGAGTCCTTCGCGACCCGCTCCCGGGCGGTCCCCGACCTCCTGGACGAGCTCGGCCTCGGCGAGCGCGTGGTGCACCCCAACCGCTCCGGCTCGTGGCTGTTCCTGCCGGAGGGCGCCGTGCCCGCCCCCGACTCCGGGATCCTGGGCATCCCCGCCGACCCGACCGCCCCCCGGCTGCGGGCGGCCCTCGGCCGGGCCGGCATGCTGCGCGCCAGCCTCGACCGCCGGCTGCCGGCCTTCGTCGGCATGACCGAGCGCTCCCTCGGCGGCCTCGTCCGGGCGCGGATGGGGGAGCGGGTGCTGGACCGGCTCGTCGCGCCCTTCGCCACGGGCGTGCACTCCGCCCACCCCGACGACCTCGACGTCGACGCCGTCGCCCCCGGCCTGCGGCGGGCGCTGCGCGAGCACGGGTCCCTCGGCGCCGCGGCGGGCGCCCTGCGCCGCGCCGCGCCTGCGGGCGCGAACGTGGCCGGGCTGCGCGGCGGCATGAACGCGCTGTCCGAGACCCTCGTGCACGACCTCGAGCGGGCGGGCGTGAAGCTCGTCACCGGCTACGACGTCATCGCCCTCGACCGCGACCCCCGGCGCGAGGGCTGGATGGTCATCCAGCGCCAGCCGCGCTTCGGCCACAAGACCGCCGTGGCGCGCGGGGAGCTGCTCGTGATGGCCACCGACGGCACGACCGCCGTCCGGCTCCTCGCCAGCCACGAGGAGGGGCTCCAGCGGTTCGCCCCCGGTGCCGGGCCCCAGGTGGCCCTGGCCACGCTCGTGGTCGACGAGCCGCGCCTGGACGGCGCCCCCCGGGGCACCGGCCTGCTCGTGAGCGAGGACGCCCGCGGCGTGCGCGCCAAGGCCCTCACCCACGCGAGCGCCAAGTGGGACTGGGTCCGGCAGGCGGCGGGCCCCGGCCGGCACGTGCTGCGGCTCTCCTACGGGCGTGCCCAGCCCGACGCCACCACCGTGCCCCCGGAGGTGGCCCTGCCCGACGACCAGCTCATCCGCCTGGCCCTCTCCGACGCCTCGACCCTCATGGGCATGCCCCTGCGGCCCGCCCAGCTCGTCGGCGCGGACATCGTGCGCTGGCGCTCCGCGCTGCCCCGCACCGGCGTCGGGCACGCCCGGCGGGTCGCCGACTTCCGGCGGGCGCTCGCGGCGCTGCCCGACGCCGTCGCGGTCGGCGGGTGGCTCGCGGGCACGGGCCTCGCCTCCGTCGTCGCCGACACCCGGGCCCAGGTCCGCGCCCTGCTCGCCGAGGCGGGCGTCTCGGACGACGCCGCGCCGGCCGCCACCGAACCGGCACGGACCCCACCGACCAGCACCCGACGAAAGGACTGAGCCTTGTCCCACGACACCAGCCCCCACGAGCACGGCGGTCGCCCCGCAGCCACGCCCGAGCCGACGCAGGACGGCGGCGCGGAGCGGCTGCACTGGGCCGTCTGGTCCGTGTTCGCCCGCCCCGCCGGCGGCGCCGCGGCCCGCACGGCCGGCGACGACGCCTCCGCGGCCGCCGAGTTCGACGGCGTCGTCGAGCAGCTGGCGGCCGAGGGCGTGACGCTGCGCGGCGCCTACGACGTCTCGGGGATGCGCGAGGACGCCGACGTCCTCACGTGGCTGCACGGCGACGACCCCCAGGCGCTCCAGTCGGCGGTCCGCCGGCTGCGCCGCACGGAGCTCCTGGCCGGCACCGCGCAGGCCTGGAACGCGATGGGGGTGCACCGGGACGCCGAGTTCACCCGGAACCACTCGCCGTCCTTCGCCCGCGGTGTCGCCCCCGAGGACTGGGTCTGCGTCTACCCGTTCGTGCGCTCCTACGAGTGGTACTACATGAACGCCCAGCGCCGCGCCGAGATGCTGCGCAACCACGGCATGGCGGCGCGCGACTACCCCCAGGTCCTCGCCAACACCATCGCGTGCTTCGGGCTCAACGACTTCGAGTGGCTGCTCGCGCTCGAGGCCCCCGAGCTGGTCGACCTCGTCGACGTCATGCGGGCCTTCCGCAACACGGAGGCCCGGCTGCACGTGCGCGAGGAGACACCGTTCTACACGGGCCGCCGGATCCGCTCCGAGGAGCTCGCGGAGGTGCTCCGATGAGCGCCGAGAACGCCCTGTCCCGGGCCCGCGCGCACCCGCCGGAGCACTACGACGCCGTCGTCCTCTCGTCCTTCGGCGGGCCGGAGGGGCAGGACGACGTCCTGCCGTTCCTGCGCAACGTCACGAAGGGCCGCGGCATCCCCGACGAGCGGCTCGAGGAGGTCGCCACCCACTACCGGGCCAACGGCGGCGTGAGCCCCATCAACGCCCAGAACCGCGCGCTGCGCTCCGCCCTCGAGGCCGAGCTGCTCGGCCGGGGCCTGAGCGTGCCCGTGCTGTGGGCCAACCGCAACTGGGCGCCCTACGTGGCGGACGTGGTGCGGGAGTGCCACGCGCGCGGCCTGCGCAAGCTCCTGGTGCTCGCCACCAGCGCCTACTCCAGCTACTCCGGCTGCCGCCAGTACCGCGAGGACTACGGCGTGGCGCTCGAGGAGCTGGGCCTCACGGACGAGATGCAGGTCGACAAGGTCCACCAGTACTACGACTCCGAGGGCTTCGTGCAGCCCTTCGTCGAGGGGCTCCGGGAGGGCCTCGCGCAGGTGCGCGACCGGCTCGGCGCCGACGGCGGCAGGATCGCGGTCCTGTTCTGCACCCACTCCATCCCCACGACCGACGCCGAGGCCTCCGGGCCGGCGCGGATGGACTTCGAGGAGGGCTCCGCCTACGTCGCCCAGCACCTGGCCGTGGCCCGGACCGTGCTGGAGCGCGTGGGGCCGGAGGAGCTCGGGGACCACACCTGGGACCTCGTCTACCAGTCCCGCTCCGGGCCGCCGCAGGTGCCGTGGCTCGAGCCGGACGTCAACGACGCCCTCGAGGAGCTCGCCGAGCGCGGTGTCGCCGGCGTGGTCCTCGTGCCGCTGGGCTTCGTCTCCGACCACATGGAGGTCAAGTGGGACCTCGACACGGAGGCCCTGGAGACCTGCGAACGGCTCGGCCTCCCGGCCGTGCGCACCCCCACCGCGGGCACCCACCCGGCGTTCGTGGCCGGGCTCGCGGACCTCGTGGAGCAGCGCGTCGCCGGGCGCGCCGCCCCGCCGCGGCTCTCCGCGTGCGCCGAGGGCACGTGGTTCGACGACTGCGCCCCGGACTGCTGCGTCAAGGTGCTGCGCGGCGCCACCGGGCCCCGTCCCACCATCGCGCAGCGCCCCCAGGGCGAGCCCCTCCCGGTCGCCCTCGACGAGGCGGGGGAGGTGCGGTGGTCGTGACGGCCGCGGCGCAGGGGCTCCCGGTGCTGCGGGTCGGGACCCGCGGCTCCCGGCTCGCGCTCACCCAGACCACCACGGCGGCCCGGGCCGTCGCGGCGGCGGGCGGGCTGGAGCCGGAGCTCGTCACGATCCGCACCGAGGGCGACGTCCTGACCGGGCCCCTGTCCCAGATGGGCGGCACCGGGGTCTTCGCCACGGCCCTGCGGGCCGCGCTGCTGGCGGGATCCGTGGACCTGGCCGTGCACTCCCTCAAGGACCTGCCCACCGCTCCCGTGCCGGGCCTCGAGGTCGCCGCGGTGCCGGAGCGGGAGGACCCCCGGGACGCCCTGTGCGCCCGCGACGGGCTCACCCTCACCGGTCTGCCCGCCGGCGCGAAGGTCGGCACCGGCTCCCCGCGGCGCGCGGCGCAGGTGCGCGCGGCGCGCCCGGACCTGGAGATCGTCGACATCCGCGGCAACGTGGGCACCCGGCTGGGGCGGGTGGCCCCCGGCGACCTCGACGCCGTGGTGCTCGCCGCCTCCGGGCTGCGGCGGCTCGGGCTGGAGGACGCGATCACCGAGCTGATCGACCCGTCCGTCATGCTCCCCGCCCCGGGGCAGGGCGCCCTGGCCCTGGAGTGCCGCACCGAGGACGCCTCGGGGGACACCCCGCTCGCCGCCGCCCTCGCCGCGGTGGACCACCTGGAGACCCGCCTGGCCGTGACCGCGGAACGGGCGCTGCTGACCCGGCTCGAGGCCGGCTGCGCGGCCCCCGTGGGCACCTTCGCGCGGATCGAGGACGGCGTGCTCGTGCTCGACGTCGTCGTGGCCGACCCGGACGGCAGCCGGGTCATGCGCCGCAGCGGCCGCACCGCGGAGCGCGGCGTCGACGACGCCCGCGCCCTCGGCCACCGGCTGGGCGACGAGCTGCTCGCCGACGGCGCCGGCCGGCTGGCCCGGTTGACGCTCTGAGACCCGTGCCGCACCCCGGCCCCGCCGACCGCTCCACCGACCCGGCCGCCGCCCTGCGCGGGGCCAGGGTCGTCGTGACCCGCTCCGCCGACCGGGCCCGGGAGCTCGTGGCGCTGCTGCACGGGCACGGGGCCCGGGTCCGGCTCGCCCCGCTGCTCGAGGCCACCCTCCCCGGGGACACCGGTCCCGTGGCCGCCCTGCTGGTCCGGGCGGCGGACCCGGGGGCCGCCGCCGGGTCCTGGCTGGTGGTCACCTCGGTCACCACCGTCCGGGCGCTGCGCGCGGTCGCGGGGGAGCCGTCCGGCACGGCGCTCGGCGACCGGTTCGCGGCGGCCCGGCGGGCCGGCCTGCGCGTGGCCGCGGTGGGGGACGCCACGGCCGCGGCCCTCACGGCGGCCGGGCTGCCGCCGGACCTCGTGCCCGGCGCGGCGCACTCGGCCGCCGGGCTGCTCGCCGACTGGCCGCCGGAGCCGGCTCCCGGCACCGTCCTGCTGCCGCTCTCCGCCCGGGCCCGGCCCACCCTCGAGACCGGTCTGACCGCGCGGGGGTACGGGGTGCTGACGGCCACGGCCTACGAGACCGTGCCCTGGCCGGCGCCCGCGCCCCTCGTGCGGCCGGCCCCGGCCCAGGGGACGGGCGGCGACACGGACGACGACACGGACCGCGGCGTGGACGGGCGCGTGGCCGAGCTCCACCGGTCCGACCTGCTGCGGGTCCTGGCCGCGGGCGAGGCCGACGCCGTGGTGCTCACGGCGCCGTCCCACCTCGCCGAGCTCGTGCGTGACGACCCCGCCGTCCTGGCCGGCACCGTCCTCGTGGCCATCGGCGAGCCGACGAGACGCGCCGCCGCCGAGCGCGGCCTGCCGTCCGTGGCCGCGTCCCTGCCCACCCCGGAGGGAATCCGCGACGCCCTCGCCCGGGCCCTCGCCGCCCCGGAGCGGGCCTCCCGGGCGGCCCCGGGGGCGGCCGCCCCGGCACCGACCCCGGCGGCGGCGACTCCGCCGCCGGCCGCACCGACCACACCGATCCCGACGACACCGATCCCTGCGACCGAGGAGACGAACTCCGTGACCCACCGAACCCCCCGCTACGACCTGGTGTCCCGCCCCCGCCGCCTGCGCACCACCCCGGCCGTGCGCCGGCTCGCCGCGCAGACCAGGGTCCATCCGTCCGACCTCATCCTGCCCGTGTTCGTCCGGGAGGGCCTCACCGAGCCCGCCCCGCTCGGCTCCATGCCGGGGGTCGTCCAGCACTCCATGGACTCGCTCCGGCGCGCCGCCGCCGAGGCGTCGGCCAAGGGCCTCGGCGGGTTCATGATCTTCGGCGTGCCCGCCGAGCGGGACCCCGAGGGCAGCGCCGGGTGCGACCCCGAGGGCATCCTGAACCGGGCGCTGCGCGCCGTGCGCGCCGAGGTCGGCGACGACCTCGTCGTCATGGCCGACCTGTGCCTGGACGAGTTCACCGACCACGGGCACTGCGGCGTCCTGGCCGATGACGGGACCGTGGACAACGACGCGACCCTGGAGATCTACGGCCGGATGGCCGTGGCCCAGGCCGAGGCGGGCGCCCACGTGCTCGGGCCCTCCGGCATGATGGACGGCCAGGTCGGCGTGATCCGCTCCGCCCTCGACGAGGCCGGGCACCCCGACGTCGCCGTCCTGGCCTACTCCGCGAAGTACTCCTCCGCGTTCTACGGCCCGTTCCGCGAAGCCGTGGACTCCCAGCTGCAGGGCGACCGCCGCAGCTACCAGATGGACCCCGCCAACCGCCGGGAGGCGCTGCACGAGCTGCAGCTGGACCTGGACGAGGGCGCCGACATGGTCATGGTCAAACCGGCCATGAGCTACCTCGACATCCTCCGCGACGTGGCCGAGGTCTCCCCGGTGCCCGTCTCCGCGTACCAGATCTCCGGCGAGTACGCCATGATCGAGGCCGCCGCCGCCAACGGCTGGATCGACCGCCGGGCCGCGATCCAGGAGTCCGTGCTGTCCATCCGCCGCGCGGGCGCCGACTCCGTGCTCACCTACTTCGCCGTCGAGCTCGCGGACTGGTTCCGCGAGGAGAACGGCCTCTCCTGACCCCCACCGTCCCCCGAGCCGGCACCCCCGGCGGAAGGAAGCAGACAAACCCATGAGCGTTTCCCAGGAACTCTTCGACCGCGCGCGCAAGGTCATGCCCGGCGGGGTCAACTCCCCGGTGCGGGCCTTCGCGTCCGTGGGCGGCACCCCGCCCTTCATCACCGCGGCCAAGGGCCCGTACCTCACCGACGTCGACGGCCGCGAGTACGTCGACCTCGTCAGCTCGTGGGGGCCCGCCCTCGTCGGGCACTCCCACCCGGCCGTCATCGAGGCCGTGCACGAGGCCGTGGAGCGCGGCCTGTCCTTCGGGGCCACGACCCGCGGGGAGACCGAGCTGGCCGAGCTCGTGGTCGAGCGGATCGGCGCGATCGACGAGCTGCGCATGGTCTCGACCGGCACCGAGGCGGCCATGACCGCGATCCGCCTGGCGCGCGGCGTGACCGGCCGGGACCTCGTCGTGAAGTTCGCCGGGTGCTACCACGGGCACGTGGACTCCCTGCTGTCCGAGGCGGGCTCCGGCGTGGCGACCCTCGCCCTGCCCGGCTCCGCCGGGGTCACCGCGGCCACCGCGGCCGAGACCCTGGTGCTGCCCTACAACGACCTCGCCGCCGTGGAGGAGGCCTTCGCCGCCCACCCCGGCCGGATCGCCGCCGTGATCACCGAGGGCGCGCCCGCCAACATGGGCGTGGTCACCCCCGGCGAGGGCTTCAACGCGGGGCTGCGCCGGATCACGCGCGAGCACGGGGCGCTGATGATCTTCGACGAGGTGCTGACCGGGTTCCGCGTGCACGAGGCCGGCTACTGGGGCCTCACCGCCGCGGGCGAGGACGGCTGGGAGCCCGACCTGTTCATGTTCGGCAAGGTCATCGGCGGCGGGCTGCCGGTCGCCGGCGTGGGCGGGCGGGCCGAGGTCATGAACCACCTGGCGCCCCTGGGCCCCGTCTACCAGGCCGGGACCCTGTCCGGGAACCCGGTGGCGATGGCCGCGGGCGCGGCGACCCTGCGCACCGCGGACCGGATCGCCTACCAGACCGTCGACCGGCGCTCGGCGCAGCTGCAGGAGGCGGTGCGCGCGGCGCTGACCGAGGCCGGGGTCGACCACTCGATCCAGTCGGCCGGCAACCTGTTCTCGGTGGCCTTCGGCACCTCCGCCGCCGGCGTGCACGACTACGCGCAGGCCAAGGCGCAGGAGACGTTCCGCTACCCGGCGTTCTTCCACGCGATGCTCGACCAGGGCGTCTACCTGCCCCCGTCGGTGTTCGAGGCGTGGTTCCTCTCCGCCGCGCACGACGACGCCGCGATGGACCGGATCGTCTCGGCCCTGCCGGCCGCGGCGCGCGCGGCCGCCGAGGCCCGGCCGGCCGCCTGACCCCGGCCGCCGGGACCCGGCCGGCCGCCGTCCCGGGGAGCGCTCAGGCGTCCTCGGGGCGGCGGAGCGGCCAGGCGCCGTCGACCACCGCGTCCGGGCGGGTCCGGCGGAAGTACTCCTGGAGGCTCGCGGCCTGCTCGGCCGCCCATCCGACCTGGTCGGCGTGCAGCGCGGCCGCCGGGCGCACCAGCTCGGGGAAGCGGCGGGCCATCAGCACCGCGAGCCGCTCCGTCGCGACCGAGTCCGCCGCCGAGGTGTGCGCCGCGGTGAGCTCGACCCCGTACTCCTCGCACAGCGCCCCGAGGGTGCGCTTGCCGCGCCGGTACCGGTGCACCTGCTTGTTGAGGACGTAGGGGTCCAGCACCGGGAAGGGCTGCGGGACCTCCACCCCGTGGCGCCGGCCCTCGTGGGCGAGGACCGTGAAGTCGTAGGAGGCGTTGAACACCAGCACGGGCGTGCCCGCGGCGAACAGGTCGGCCAGCACGCCGGCGATCTCCGTGACCACCTCCCCGGCGGGACGGCCCTCGGCGCGGGCCCGCTCGGTGCTCACCCCGTGCACGGCGGCCGCCTCCTCGGGGATCTCCACCCCCGGGTCCGCCAGCCACTCCCACTCGTCCGTCACGGCGCCCGCGGCGTCGGTGCGCACGACGGACGCCGTGACGATGCGAGCCGTGTGCGGGTCGCGGCCGGTCGTCTCGAGGTCGAAGGAGGCGCGCGGACCCTCGGTCCACGCGGGGGACGCCTCCGGGGCGCCCGCGGACCCCTCGAGGTCGAAGAGCACGTCCTGCTCCGCGGCGTCGTCCGGCGCGGGCGGGGCGGGCCTCGGCGCGCGCAGCGGGGCGGCGTCGAACAGGGGCAGCTGGTCGGTGGGGCCGGCGGGGCCTGAGGGCGAGGACATGGCTCCCACCGTACCGGCCCCCTCCGACCCGGCACGGACGCGGCCGCCCCGGCCGCCGCCTCCGTGCGCACCGGGCCGGAACCGTCCGGGGCGCACGGACGCGGAGCGCTTAGACCGTCGGAGTCCCGTGATGAGATGAGACCCATGCGGCACACCGAGGACAGCACCCACGCCACGAGCTCCGCCCTGCCCGGGGCGGGGCCGGTGCGCTGGACCCTGGTGCCGCCGCACGGCTCCGCGCCGGAGCGCGCCCCGTGGCGGCCGAGCCCCGAGCAGGAGGAGATCGCCGGGCTCCCGGCCGGGTGCGGCCCCCGGCTCGTGCTCGGCGGCCCCGGGACCGGGCGGACCCGGGTGCTCGTGGAGCTGGCGGCCCGCCGGATCGGCGGGGGCCTGGACCCGGACCGGCTGCTCGTGCTCACGCCGTCCCGGCTCTCGGCGGCACGGCTGCGGGACGACCTCACGGCCGCGGTCTCGGCCACCATGAGCTCCCCGCCCGTGCGGGCCTGGCAGTCCTACGCCTTCGACCTGCTCCGGCGGGCCCAGAACCAGGGGCTGCTCCCGGGCGTCGTGCACGGGCCCAAGCTGCTGTCCGGCCCGGAGCAGGACGTGCTGATCGGCGAGCTCATGGCGGGGCACGCCGCCGGCTTCGGGGCCCCCGTCGTGTGGCCCCCGGACCTCCGGGAGGCGCTCGCCACCCGCGGCTTCCGGCAGGAGGTGCGCGAGCTCTTCGACCGCATGTCCGAGTACGACCTCGCCCCCGACGACCTCCGCCGCCTCGCCCGGCGCCTGGAGCGCCCGGACTGGGCGGCGGCCGCCACGATGCAGGCCGAGTACCAGGCCGTGCGCCGGCTGCGGATGCCGGAGTCCTACGACCCGGCGGCCCTCGTCACGGAGGCCGCGCGGGTCCTCGAGGAGCAGCCGGAGTTCCTGCGGGCCGAGCAGGAGCGCCTCGACCTCGTGCTCGTCGACGACCTGCACGAGGCGACGCCCTCGATCCACCGGCTGCTCGCCGTGCTGTGCCGGGGACGGGACACCGTGCTGACCGCCTGCACGGACACCGTGGTCCAGGGCTTCCGCGGGGCCCGTCCCGACCTGCTGCGCACCCTCGAGGACCGGCTCGCCGAGCCCGCGCGCCCCCTGCGGCGGCACCCCCTGAGCACGAGCCGGCGGATGCCCTGGGCCGTCGCGGAGGTGTGGCAGCGCGTGGCGGAGCGGATCCCCGCCGTGGCCGGGGCCCGACACCCCCGCGCCCTCCGGCCCGCCGAGAGCACCCCGGGCGCTGCGGACACGGGCCACGGCGCGGACGCCGCGACCGCGCCGGTGGACGTCGCGGTGGACGGCGCCGGAGACCGCGCGGCGCCCGGAGAGGTCACCACGGTGGTGCTCTCCTCACCGCTGCACGAGGCCCGCTGGATCGCGCACCAGGTCCTGGAGCGCCACCTGGTGCACGGCGTCCCGCTGGCGGACATGGCCGTGGTCGTGCGCAACGGCCGCTACCTGGAGGGGCTCGAGCGCCAGCTCTCCGCCCTCGGCGTGCCCGTCAGCACCTCCGCCGCGGAGACGCCGGTGCGCGACGAGCCCGCGGTGCGCCCGCTGCTGGGTGCCCTGCGCATCGTGACCGAGGCGGCCGCGGCGGCCGCGGACCGCGAGGAGGACGCGCACTTCGGCGCCCTCACGGTCCAGGCGGCCGTCGACCTGCTCTCCTCGCGGATCGGCAACGCCTCCCCGATGGACGTCCGCCGGCTCCGCCAGCGGCTCCGGGCGGAGGAGCTCGCCGCGGGGGGTCTGCGCACCAGCGACGACCTGCTCGTGGAGGCCCTCGTGGCCCCCGGGGCGCTCGACGCCGCCGGCGTGCGCTCCGTGCCGGCCCGGCGGATCGCCCGGATGCTCGCGGCCGGGACCCGTGCCCTCCGGGAGGAGGGCGCCACGGCCGAGACCGTCCTGTGGGCGCTGTGGGAGGCGGCCGGGGTCGCCGAGTCCTGGCGGCGCCGGGCACTGGAGGGCGGTCCGGCGGGGGAGCGGGCCGACCGCGATCTCGACGCCGTGGTGGGCCTGTTCGAGTCCGCCGAGCGCTACGTGGACCACCTTCCCGGGGCCGGCCCCGCCCAGTTCCTGGACTACATCGACAACCAGGATTTGCCCATGGACACCCTGGCCGCCCGCGCCCCGACCGACGAGACGGTCGAGATCATGACGCCCGCCACCGCCGCGGGCCGGCAGTGGCCGGTGGTCTTCGTCGCCGGAGTCCAGGAGGGCGTGTGGCCCAACACCCGTCTGCGCGGGCAGCTGCTCGGCGCGGACCTGCTCACGGACGCGCTCGACCTCGGCGTCGATCAGGCCGCGCGGGTCACCCCGGTCACCCGGATGCGCGAGGTCCGCCACGACGAGCTGCGCTCCTTCTCCGCCGCCGTCTCCCGCAGCTGCGGCACGCTCGTGGTCACGGCGGCCTCCGGCGAGGACGAGCAGCCCTCGGAGTTCCTCGACCTCGTCGACCCCCCGGGCTCCCGCCCCGGGGACGGCGCCCGGGCCGTGGTGGACGCCCCCCGGCCCATGACCCTGCGGGCCCTCGTGGCCGAGCTGCGGCAGTGGGTCCAGCTGCACGAGGAGGACCCCGTGCGCTCGGAGGCCGCGGCCCGGCTGCTCCACCGCATCTCCTCCTCCCCGCGCCCGGTGCCCGGCGCCCACCCCGACACCTGGTGGGGCGCGGCGGCGCTCTCCAGCACGGCGCCCGTCTTCGACGACGGGGTCCCCGTGCCCGTCTCCCCGTCCCGGATCGAGACCATCCACCGGTCCCCCCTCGACTGGTTCGTGGCCGCCTCGCGGGCCGAGGCCGCGACCGACCTCAGCCGCAGCCTGGGCTCGCTCGTGCACGCCATCGCCGAGGAGCTGCCGGAGGCGTCCGGCTCGGAGCTCGTCGCCGAGCTCGAGCGCCGCTGGCCCACGCTGGGGCTGCCGGACACCTGGGAGTCCGCGGTCCAGCTCGAGCGGGCCCGGCAGATGCTGCGCAAGTTCGCCCAGTACGTCCTGGACGCCCGCAGCAAGCACGGCCGCCGGCTGGCCTCCGTGGAGGGGGCGTTCAGCGTGCTCGTCCAGGGGCGGGCACGCGACGCCCTGCTCCGGGGCCGCGTGGACCGGCTCGAGCTCGACGAGCAGGGCCGCTACGTCGTCGTCGACCTCAAGACCGGCCGGAACCAGCCCGCCGGGGCGAAGATCGCCGAGCACCCGCAGCTCGCGGCCTACCAGGTGGCGCTCACGGCGGGAGCGGGCACGGCCATGGTCGCCGGTCAGGACGAGACCGTCCTCGAGCTGCCCGACGGCACCGTGACGGAGCTCTCCGGCGGCGCCCTGCTCGTCCAGCTCGGCACCCGCGCCAAGTCCCCCTCCGTGCAGCAGCAGGACCCCCTCGACCCGGACGCCACGTGGGCGCGGGACCTGATCACCCGGGCCGCGGAGCTCGTGGCCGGGGAACGGTTCACCGCCCGCCACGACCAGGCCGAGGGCGCCTTCAACGGGCACGGGTGCAAGCTGCCGCAGATCTGCCCGCTGTGCGCCGAGGGGCGGCAGGTGAGCGAACCGTGAGGACCGTGCGGACGGATCCCGGCCCCGTCCCACCCGGACAGCAGGAGACGACAGCGCCCATGACCGACGCCCCCGACGACCGCACCCGGCACGACGCCGCCGAGCACCCCTACGGCGGCGTCGAGCCCCGGTACAGTCCCGAGGAGCTGGCCGAGCTGCTCGGCGGCAACCTCCCCACGGCCCAGCAGTCGGCCGTGATCTCGGCCCCGCTCACCCCCCGGCTGGTGGTCGCGGGCGCGGGCTCGGGCAAGACCGCCACCATGGTCGACCGGGTGGTCTGGCTCGTGGCCAACGGGGTCGTCGCCCCGGACCAGGTCCTCGGCGTGACCTTCACCCGCAAGGCCGCCGGCGAGCTGGGGGAGCGCATGCGCTCCCGGCTCGCCCGGCTGCGCGCCCAGGGGCTCGTCGCTCCGGCCCACGCCGAGGAGGACGACCTCCCGGCCGCTCCCCAGGACCCCACGGTCAGCACCTACCACTCCTACGCCAACACGCTCGTGCGCAACTACGGGCTGCGGATCGGGATCGAGCCGGACACCACGCTGCTGGGCCAGGCCCGGACGTGGCAGCTCGCCGCGCAGACCGTAGAGGCCTGGACCGGGGAGCTGCTCGAGACCATGCCCGCGAAGTCGACCATGGTCGCCGCCGTCCTCGACCTCGCCTCGGCGTGCGCGGAGCACCTCGTGGACCCGGCGGACGTGGAGCGCTTCGCGGCCGAGCTGCTCGGCGCGCTGGCCACGACACCGCCGGGGCGCCGGAAGAAGACCCTGGGCGCCCAGCTGAAGAAGGTCGAGGACAACCAGCGCACGGCGTGGGTCCTCGCCGAGCTCGTGGCCGACTTCTCCCTGCGCAAGCACGAGGCCCAGGCCATGGACTTCGGCGACCTCCTCTCCGCCGCCGCCCGGCTGGCGGAGCAGGACCCGGCAGCCCGCCGGACCGAGCGGGAGCGGCACCGGGTGGTGCTGCTCGACGAGTTCCAGGACACCTCGCACGCCCAGCTGCGGCTCTTCGCCGCGCTCTTCGGGCAGGGGCACTCCGTGATGGCCGTGGGCGACCCCCAACAGTCGATCTACGGCTTCCGCGGGGCGTCCTCCGGGCAGCTCTTCGGCTTCTACGACTCCTTCCCGGTCGCGCCCGGCCAGGACGGGGAGCCCAGCTTCCTCACCACGGCGTGGCGCAACGACGCGAGCATCCTGGACGTCGCCAACACCATCGCCGCGCCCCTGCGGACCCTGCCGGCGTGGGCGCGCAGCACGTCCTCCCTCGCCGTCCCCGAGCTCACCCCGCGTCCCGGGGCGGGCACCGGCCGGGTGCGGATCAGCCGGTACGCGACCGACGTCGAGGAGGCCGTCGCGCTCGCGGAGCGCGTCCGGGAGCGTCGGGAGCAGCACCGCGGCGAGCCGGAGGAGCAGATGCCCACCATGGCGGTGCTCTGCCGCAAGCGCTCCCAGATCGAGCCGGTGCGCCGGGAGCTCGCCGCCCGCGGCATCCCCTACGAGGTCGTGGGCCTGGGCGGGCTGCTCAGCACGCCGGAGGTCTCCGACGTCGTCGCGACCCTCCGGGTGCTGGACGACCCCGGCCGCTCGGACGCCCTCGTGCGGCTGCTCGCGGGGGCCCGCTGGCGGATCGGGACCCGGGACCTCATGGCCCTCGCCGACTGGGCGTCCCACCTGGAACGCCGCCGCACGGAGGCCGCGCAGGCGGGCCGGGCCGAGGACCTCGAGAGCCCGGTGACCGCGGAGGAGGCCCAGGAGGACGCCCTCGTCGAGCCCGACCTCTCCGACCACGCGTCGCTGATCGAGGCCCTCGAGACCCTCCCGTGGCCGGGCTGGACGTCCGCGCACGCCCGGACCCTGTCCGAGACCGCGCGGGAGCGCCTGATCCGGCTGCGGACGGAGCTGGACCACCTGCGCTCCTTCCTCTCGGACGACCTGCCGAGCCTGCTGCACGAGGTCGAGACGGTGCTCGGCCTCGACGTCGAGGTCGCGGCGCACCCGCACCGTCCCGTCCACCAGGCGCGGCGCAACCTGGACGCGTTCCACGAGGCCGCGCAGTCCTTCACCGCGTTCTCCGCGAGCAGCGACGTCTCGGCGTTCCTCGCGTGGCTCGACGTCACCCTGGCGGAGGAGAACGGGCTCGAACCCGGCCCCGACCGCACGCGGCACGACGCCGTCCAGCTCGTCACGGTCCACGCCTCCAAGGGCCTCGAGTGGGACCACGTCTACGTCCCGGGACTCAACGCCGGGAACTTCCCGACCGACCGGCCCTCCCGCTGGACCCTCGACACCGGGACCCTGGCCTGGCCGCTGCGCGGTGACGCCCGGTTCCTGCCGCAGTGGGCCGTGGACACGAGCGACCTCAAGGCCCTCGAGGAGTCCCACACGGAGTTCCTGGAGCTCGCCGCCCAGCACGCCGAGGACGAGGAGCGCCGTCTCGCCTACGTGGCCGTGACCCGGGCCCGCGAGGTCCTGGAGCTGTCCTGCACCGTGTTCCGGGGCACGGCCGCGAAGGGCCAGGAACCCTCCGTGTTCGTCGCGGAGCTGGCACCGCTCACCGAGGGCCCCGAGCCGCCCGTCCGCCCGGGCCCATGGGCCGAGGTCCCGGAGGGGACGCGCAACCCGGCCGCCGCCACCGTGCTGAGCGCCCCCTGGCCGTACGACCCGCTGGAGGGCCCCGAGGTCACCGAGACCGTGACGGACGAGAACGGGCACAGCGCCGTGCGCGTGAGCCCGCCCCCGCACCGGGGCCGCCGGGCCGTGCTCGAGCGGGCCGCCCGCGCGGTGCGGGAGCGCGGCTTCGAGGACACCGCGGACCTCGACGTCGAGGACCTGCTCGGCGTCGCGGAGCGGGACGGGCTCGCGCCGGACCCGCGCCGGTGGTCCGAGGAGGCGAAGATCCTGCTCGCCCGGCACGAGGACGGCCGGGCCGAGCGGACCGTCCCCATGCCGTCCCACGTCTCGGCCTCGACCCTCGTGGCGCTCGCGCGCGATCCGCTCGAGGTCGTGTCGGGCCTGCGCCGGCCCATGCCGCGCCGGCCCGGCACCGCGGCGCGGCGGGGCACGACCTTCCACGCCTGGATCGAGCAGTACTACGGCAGCTCCGCGATCTTCGACGTCGGGGAGCTGCCCGGGACCGCCGACGACTACGTCGACGCGGCCTACGACCTCCCCGAGCTCGCGGCGACGTTCCGCTCCGGCCCGTGGGCCGACCGCCAGCCGTACGCCGTGGAGTTCCCCCTCGAGACCCCGATCGCCGGGGTCACGGTCCGCGGCCGGGTGGACGCCGTCTTCCGCAACGGCGACGGCACGTGGGAACTGGTCGACTGGAAGACGGGGCGGGCACCCTCCGGCCGGGAGCTGCAGGAGCGGTCGGCGCAGCTGGCCGTGTACCGGCTCGCGTGGTCCCGGCTGCGGGCCGTCCCGCTCGAGGAGGTCACCGCCGCCTTCTACTACGTGGCCGAGGACCGGGTCGTCCGTCCGCACGACCTGTCGGGGGCCGAGGAGCTCGAGGCGGTGGTCCGGGAGGCCTACGACGTGGTGCTGCGCCCCTGAGGGGGGCCGCCGTCCGATCCCGTTGGCGGCGTCCGGCCGGAGGGGGCCTCGGGGACGCCGGACGGGGCCGGGTCCTCCGGGGCGGTGTCCTCGGGCTCGCGATCCGGGGCCGCGTCCTGGGAGGCGTCGTCCTGCCCCGGGGCCGCCGGCGCGGTCTCCGGTGCGGCCGCGACCGGCTCCGGCTCGGGGCGCCGGGCGACGTCCTGCTCGAGCGTGGCGAGCATCTGCTCCGCGTCGGCCACCAGGTCCTGGGCGCCGCGGTCCACGCCGCGCACGAGCCACTGCGCCAGGGCGAGCTCGGCGTCCAGCCGGGCCCGGTCCAGAAGGTGCGGGTCCGGTGCCCCGTCGGGCGCCTGGAAGGACGTCCGGCGGCAGGCCGCGGCGTAGGCCTCGAGCACCCCCTCGGCGAGGCGGGCGTCGCGCGCCGCGAATAGCCACGCGAAGTCCTCGGCGGGATCCCCCACGTGCAGGTCGGTCCACCCGGTCACCCCGCGCACCCGTCCGCGGGAGATCACGAGGTCGTCCTCCTGCAGATCGCCGTGGACCACGCGCGGCCGGAACCGCCACACGGCACAGTCCTCCAGGACCTGCTCCCACCGGTGCAGCAGCGCGGCCGGCACACGCCGCGTGTCGGCGGCCCGGCGCAGCTCCGTGCGGCGCCGCTGCCGGCACTGCTCGGCGGTGTAGCCGGGCAGATCGGCGTCCAGGACCAGTGCGGTCGGCAGGGCGTGGATCGCCGCCAGGAGCCGCCCGAGCTGCACGGTGAGCGTCGGGGGCGGCTCGGCGCTCGGCACGTGCCGGTGGTGCTCGGGATCCGGCTCGGCGGCCATGCGGGCGAGCGCGTCGATGTCCAGCGGGGCGCCCTCGATGTGGGAGTGCACGAAGGCGTGCAGGTCCCCGTGCGCCACGGAGCCGGCGGCGGTGGGGACCAGAAACGGGAGACGCGACCGGACGGCGGGGGTGAAGGATCGGAGCACGAGGTGCTCGGTCTCCAGGCGGACGCTCGCCTCGGGGCTCAGCGGGGAACGCACCCGCCAGCGCCGGCCGGAGGCGTCGAGGACCACGGCGGAGCGGAAGTCGGCGTCGTCGTCGGGGGAGGGCCCCACGGCCACGGGTGCGAGTCCGGGGACGCCTGCGGCGGCGACGGCGGCCAGGTGCTCGAGGGACGTGCTCACGCCGTCCACCCTACAAGAGGCACGGCAGCCGTCCCCGTCCCCACCCCGCCGGACCCGTGGTCCGCCCGGGTCGCTACAGTGGGGGACGTGCCCGCCTCGACCCCTTCCGAGCCCGTTCCCGGCTCCCGCCCCGTGCCCGCCCCCGAGCGTCTCTCGCCGGCCCGCCTGCCGTTCGCGGCGACGGCCTTCGACCGCGACGCCGTCGACCGAGAGCTCCACGACGTGCGCGTGCTCGCCGCGCAGGACCCCACCACGCTCGTGCTCGTGCTCGCGGGCGGTCTCGCCCCCGTGGCCGGGGACGCCCTGGTCCTGGTGCCCGCGGCCGAGCTCCCGGCCGTGCCCCACGACCCGCGCCGGCCGGAGGTCTACCTGGGCCGGCTGCCCGGCGCCGATGGGGGCCCCGGCCCCCGCGTCCTGCTGCGCGCCGTCGCCGCCCCCGAGCCCGGGGGCGAGGACGCCGCGGCGGAGCCCTTCGCGGTGCCCGAGCCCCTCGTGGCGGCCGTCACCGCGTTCGCCGCCGGCCGGGGCGGGGAGGAGCTGCGCTGGGCCGGCCTGCGGGAGCTCGGCCCGGTGCTCCCGACCGGGGACACCTCGCTGCTCGTCACCGCCCAGTCCGTGGGACTGTGGCACCGGGACCACCCCCGTTGCCCGCAGTGCGGGGAGCCCACCGAGGTGATCCGGTCCGGCTGGGCCCGGCGGTGCCCCAACGACGAGTCGCTGCACTTCCCGCGCACCGACCCCGCGATCATCGTGGCGGTCAGTGACGGCGACCCCGACCCCGACCGGGAGCGGCTGCTGCTCGGCCGCTCCGCGCTCTGGAAGGGCAACCGGTTCTCGACCCTCGCCGGGTTCGTGGAGCCGGGGGAGTCCCTGGAGCAGGCCGTGGTCCGCGAGGTCGCCGAGGAGGCGGGCCTGACCGTGGGGGACGTGCAGTACCTGGGCTCCCAGCCCTGGCCGTTCCCGCGCTCCCTGATGCTCGGCTGCCGCGCCGTGGTGCGCTCCGGCGCGGCCGTCCCGGACGGCCAGGAGATCCTGGAGCTGCGCTGGTTCACCCGGGCGCAGCTGCGGGAGGCGGCGCGCACCGGGTCCGTGACCCTGCCCGGGCGGGTCTCGATCGCGCACGCGCTCATCGCGCACTGGCTCGGCGAGGACCTGCCGGAGACCGCGTGGTGACCAGCAGCGAGACCGGCACGGACGTGGAGTCGACCCTCGAGGAGCGCATCCTCGCCGGCCTGGACCCCGAGCAGCGGGAGGTCGCGACCACGCTGCGCGGACCCGTGTGCGTGCTCGCGGGCGCCGGCACGGGCAAGACCCGGGCCATCACCCACCGGATCGCCTACGGCATCGCCACGGGCGTCTACACCCCGCAGAAGGTCCTGGCCCTGACGTTCACCGCCCGCGCCGCCAACGAGATGCGCAACCGGCTGCGCGAGCTCGGGGCCGCCGGGGTGCAGACGCGCACGTTCCACGCCGCGGCCCTGCGCCAGCTGCAGTACTTCTGGCCCCAGGCCGTGGGCGGGCCCCTGCCCGGGCTCGTGGAGCACAAGGCGCGGCTCATCACCGAGGCCGCGCAGAACATGCGCCTGTCCACGGACCGCGCGGCCGTGCGGGACCTCGCCGCCGAGATCGAGTGGGCCAAGGTCTCGATGCTGACCCCCGACACCTATCCGACGCGGGCCGCCGGGCGGGAGATGCCGCTGAACTACGACGTGCGCACGGTCCAGCGCCTGTACCAGTCCTACGAGGAGCTCAAGACCGACCGGCACCTGATCGACTTCGAGGACGTCCTGCTGCTCACGGTGGCCGTGCTCGAGGAGGACGAGCGCGTCGCCGCCACTGTGCGCGAGCAGTACCGGCACTTCGTGGTCGACGAGTACCAGGACGTCTCCCCGCTGCAGCAGCGTCTCCTCGACGCCTGGCTCGGGGGCCGGGACGACGTCTGCGTGGTGGGCGACGCCTCCCAGACGATCTACTCCTTCACCGGGGCCACCTCCCGGCACCTGCTCGAGTTCCCGGCCCGGCACCCGCAGGCGCGGGTGGTCGAGCTCGTGCGCGACTACCGCTCCACCCCGCAGGTCGTGGAGACCGCCAACCGCCTGCTCGCGGCCCGCCGGCCGGCGCGGGGCTCGACCCCCGGCGCCTGGGCCACCCCGCTGCGCCTCGTGGCGCAGCGCCCGGACGGGCCACCCCCGTCCTGGAACGAGTACGCGGACGACGAGGCCGAGGCGGCGGGGACGGCGGCGCGCATCCGGGACCTGGTCGACGACGGTGTGCCCGCGTCCGAGATCGCCGTCCTCTTCCGCACCAACGGGCAGTCGCAGGCCTTCGAGACCGCGCTCGCGGAGGCGGGCATCGGCTTCCAGCTGCGCGGCACGGAACGGTTCTTCAACCGGCCCGAGGTCAAGCAGGCCGTGGTGCAGCTGCGCACGGCGGCGCGGGCCGCCGAGGCCTCGGACGAGCCCACGCGCCTGGTGCGCGACATCCTCTCCTCGCTGGGCTACTCGGACCGCGCGCCGCGCTCCACGGGCGCGGTGCGCGAGCGGTGGGAGTCGCTGGCCGCGCTGGTCTCCCTCGCGGACCGGATGGCCGCGGAGGCCGCCGCCCGCGAGGAGCAGTTCGTGCTCCCCGACTTCGCCGCGGAGCTCGAGCGGCGCATGGCCCAGCAGGACGCCCCCGTGATGAACGGGGTGACCCTGGCGTCCCTGCACTCGGCGAAGGGCCTCGAGTGGGACGCCGTGTTCCTGGCGGGTCTCAGCGAGGGGCTCATGCCGATCGGCTTCGCCGAGACCGCCGACGAGATCGACGAGGAGCGCCGGCTGCTCTACGTGGGCATCACCCGAGCCCGTGAGCACCTCGTCCTGTCCTGGACCCTGTCCCGCACCCCGGGCGGCCGGCCCACGCGCAAGCCCTCACGCTTCCTCGACGCCCTGCGGGAGACCGGCGGAGACCGCCCCGCCCCGCGCCGGTCCCGCCAGGGCGGCGCCCGCGCTCACGCCTGATCGAGGCCGCACAGGCACCGGCTCCGGTCCGGCTCCGGCCAGGACACCGCGTCCGGCCACGGCGGGGCGTAGAGGACGGCGCGCCCGGCGCCGCCCTGCTCCCGGAGCCCGTGCCCCCCGGCTCCGGCGCCGCACAGCGCGTCCAGGGCCACCGCGAGCACCTCGACGGCCAGGCGGACCGCGACGGCCTCCGCGTGGGCCGCACCCGCCCACGCCGCGAGGACGGCGGCGGGGCCGTGCGGCGCCGTGCGGGGCTCCGTGTGCTCGAGCGTCGCCCGCACGCAGTCCGGGCAGGGCCGGTGCGCCCAGGGGACGGTGGGCCAGCGCAGAAGGACCCCGTCGGCGTGGTGCAGCGACACCACCGGGTGGCGGGGGTCGATCCCCGCCCACGCCTCCGGTTCCACCGCTCCGGGCGGCAGCCGGCCGTCCGGGCCGGGCCGCCCGGAGCTGTGCACCACGACCGTGCCCGGCAGCAGCGCCCCGGGGAACAGCTCCGGCGCGCTGACGGGGGCGCACCGGGGGTCGAGATCGCGCAGCCGCCGGCGCAGGGCCGCCTCGCGGGACCGGCCGACGTCCGCGGGCCGGTACGCGCCGGTCCCGAGGTCGGCGACCGCGACGGGCGCGGCGTCGCTGACGTTGAGCCCGAGCACGCCGCAGCGCAGCAGGCGCACGGCCAGCGCCGCCGCTAGACCGTCCAGACCCAGGAGCAGGACGTGCACCTCGTCCGGACGGGGCCGCTCGAGACAGGACAGGCGCAGGTCCGGATCGTGCGGGGAACCCTGAGGAGGGCCGGGGAACGGGGTGGTGGGCACGGGACGCCTTCCGGGACGCGTGGGCGGGACATCGTCACTCTCGCCCGGACCGTGCCCGCGGCGCGCCCGCCGGCGGGTCCTCCACAGTGCACGGCGGAGCGCTGTGCACACGGGCGCGGGCCGGCGTTTCGCGGCCCGTGCCCGCGGCGTGTTCAATGTCCCCATGCCCGTACCGTCGCAGCCCGAGGTCGTCGTGCGCCGCTCCGCACGCCGGCGCAAGACCGTGTCCGCCCACTGGAGCGAGGACACGGTGGTGCTCTCGGTCCCCCAGACGGCCACCCGTCGGGAGATCGAGCACTGGACCCGGGAGCTGGTGCCCCGGGTCGTGGAGCGTCGGCGCCGCGAGGCGGCCAAGGGCGCCGACCGGCGCTCCGACGACCACCTCCTGCAGCGCGCCCACGAGCTGTCGCGGCGACACCTCGACGGCCGCGCCCGGCCCTCGGACGTGCGGTGGTCCGGGCGGCAGCACACCCGGTGGGGCTCCGCGACGCCCGCCACCGGGGTCATCCGGATCTCGGCCCAGCTCCAGCAGGCCCCGGAGTGGGTGCTCGACTTCGTGCTGGTGCACGAGCTCGCGCACCTGCTCGAGGCCGACCACAGTCCCCGGTTCCGGGAGCTCGAGGCCCGCTACCCCCTCGCCGAGAAGGCCCGGGCGTTCCTGGACGGCGCCGCGTGGGCGCACCGGCACGCCGGAGGCACCGGCGCGGATCAGCGGGAGCCGTCCCCGTCCTGAGGCCCGTCGTCCTCCGGCCGCCCGGGACCGCCGCCCGTGCCGGGCCCGCCGTCCTTGCCGGGAGCAGGGTCCGTGGCCGCACCGCTGTCCGCGCCGGGCCCGCCCTCGGGGCCCTCGTAGCCGCCCGAGAGCAGCCGCTGGAGCGCGGCGTCGACCTCGTCCTCGGACGCGGTGAGCAGCCCGCGGCGCTCGGAGAAGCCCGCGGGGTCGTCCAGGTCCTCGTCGGTGGGCAGCAGCTCCGCAGCGTCCCACAGGCCGTCCCGGTCCTCCATCCCGCGGCGCTCGCCGACGTACTCCCAGAACTGCGCGGCCTCGCGCAGCCGGCGCGGGCGCAGCTCGAGCCCCACGAGGGAGCCGAACGCGTGCTCGGCGGGCCCGCCGGCGGCGCGGCGGCGCCGGACGGTCTCGGACAGGGCCTCCCCGGAGGGCAGGTTGGCGGTCGAGGCGACGGTGACCACGTGCACCCAGCCCTCCACGAGGGCGAGCACCGTCTCGAGCCGCTTGAGGGTGACCTCCTGGTCCGGGGTCTGCTGCGGGGCGAAGATCCCGGAGGACAGGGCCTCCTGCATGCTCGAGGGATCCATCGGGTCGATGTCCCGGGCGGCCTCCTCGATGCGGGACATGTCGATGTGGATCCCCGCGGAGAAGCGCTTGACGAGGTCCAGGATGTGCTGGCGCAGCCACGGGTTCGCCGCGAACAGCCGGACGTGCGCCGCCTCCCGCACGGCGACGTAGAGCATGATCTCCTGCGCGGGGATGTCCAGGCCCTCGCCGAACGCCCTGATGCTGGCGGGCAGCAGCCCGGAGCGGCCCTCCGCGAGCGGGAGGCCGATGTCGGTGGAGCACAGCACCTCGCGGGACAGGCCGCCGATGGCCTGGCCCAGCTGGATCCCGAACAGCATCCCGCCGGCGCCCGCGAGCATCCCCGAGGCCCCGCCCATCATGGCGGACAGCTCAGGGGGCAGCTGCTGGGTGAGGGCGTCGGTGAGCGCCTTCGTCACGGACTCCGCGACCGGGCCCGTCATGTCCTTCCAGGTCTCCTGGGTGGCCTCGATCCACTCCGCGCGGGACCACGCCTGGGGCCGGATCGAGGTCTGGCCGAACTCGGTGTGGTCGGCCAGCCACAGCTCGGCGAGGCGCATCGCGTCCTCGACCGCGCCGCGCTGGGCGGGGGTCACCGACGGGTCGCCGTCGGCGGCGGCGATCTGCCGCGCGTGGTCGTGGGCGAGCTTCCAGTTGACCGGTCCCTCGGAGGCCCCGGCGCCCATCATGGACTGGATCTGCTGGAACATCATCGACATCGCCTGGGGGTCCACCGGCACGCCGGCGCGCTGGAGGTCCTCCGGGCTCATCCCGCTCTGCCCCATGAGGCGCTCGAGCATCTCCTGGAAGGGGTCCTTGGGGCCGTCGCCGGAGTCGTCCCCCGGGGTGTTCCCGGGGCGGTCGTTGGGAGGCTGGGGAGTCATGGGTCCACCGTTCTTCGATCGGGTCGGGGGATCGGGCGGCACGGGCGCGCCCGACGTCTCTGCTCCCAGCGTAGCGAGCACCGGACGGGGCCGACCATGAGCCAACTCCCAGTTCGCTGGAAGCTCAGGGCCGGGTCCCGCGCGATAAGCTGGACCGTCCGGACCGTGCGGCCTCACAGCCTCCGGTCCCTCCGACGACGACGCCGAGGACCGCCCGTGACCGCATCCCCCCGCCCGCGCCGTGCCCTGCGCCGCCGCGGCCTCGAGTCCTGGGCGCTGCTGGGCTCCGCCGGGCTGCTGCTGGCCGGGACGGTGCTGCCCGCCCCCTTCGTGATCGAGGCTCCCGGGCCCACGTTCAACACGGTGGGGGAGCACGACGGCCGGCAGCTGCTGGGGGTCTCCGGCGCCCCGACCTACCCGAGCGACTCCGTCCTGGACCTGACCACGGTCTACGTCACCGGCGGGCCCAACAAGAACGTCAACGTGCTCGCCGTCCTCGGCTCCTGGCTGGACCCGTCCGCCTCCGTGGTGCCGGCCGACACCCTCTACCCCCGGGACGTGTCGGGGGAGGAGGCCGACCAGTACAGCATGGCGGCGATGAGCAGCTCGCAGGAGGACTCGGTCGCCGCCGCGCTGACGCACCTGGGCCAGGACTTCAGCACCCGGCTCTCCGTGCAGGACACGGTCCCGGGCGGCCCCGCGGAGGGGGTGCTCGAGCACGGCGACGTCCTGCGCGGCGTGGACGGGGAACCCGTCCCGTCGCTGCCGTCCCTCAAATCGGCTCTCGACGCGGCGGGGGAGCGCGGCGTCACCCTGCAGGTCGAGCGGGCCGGGTCGCCGCGCGACGTCGAGGTGGACACCGTGCGCGACGAGGCGTCGGGGAACTGGCAGCTCGGCGTGTTCCTGCTGGCCGCCTACGACTTCCCGATCGACGTGGCGTTCGAGCTCGACGAGGTCGGCGGGCCCAGCGCGGGGCTGATGTTCGCGCTGGGGATCGTCGACGAGATGACCCCGGGCTCGATCGCCGGGGACCGGCACGTGGCCGGCACCGGCACCATCACCCCGGAGGGGGAGGTGGGGCCCATCGGCGGCATCCGGCAGAAGCTCGAGGGGGCCTCGGCGGCCGGGGCGGAGGTCTTCCTCGCCCCGGCGGACAACTGCGCCGAGGCGCAGGGTCACGTCCCCGAGGGGCTGACGGTCGTGTCCGTGCGCACCCTCGACGACGCCGTGGCCGCCGCCGAGACCGCCGGGAGCGGCGGGGACCTCTCCGCGCTGCCGGGGTGCGCCGCCCGATGACGGGCGCCGTGTGCACGATTGCACCCCCGAGAAGCCCGCGGGCAGAATGGACGGGGTGCCCCGGCGACCCGCCGGCGGCGCTCCTCCTCGACGCAGGCCGAACCCCACGACTTCACGCACCACACCTGACGAACGACCCCGATTGCAGAGGTAACCAGTGACCGCCGGACCCACAGCCCCCCGACCACCGAGGCAGCAGCCAGAAGGACAGCGGCGGAAACGGGGTGCGCTGTGGCCGACGGTCGTGGTCGTCCTGGTCCTCGTGGCCGCCTTCGTGGGACTGACGCAGCTCTACACGGACGTCCTGTGGTACGACCAGCTGGGCTACCTCAGCGTGTTCGTCACCGAGAACGTCACGAAGATCGTGATCTTCGTGGTCGCCGCCGTGCTCGTGGCGGCGCTGATGTTCGCCAGCCTCTTCCTCGCCTACCGCAGCCGGCCCATCACGGCCGAGTCCATCGTGGACGACAACCTGCGCCGCTACCAGGAGGCCCTCGAGCCGGTCCGCAAGATCGTCATCGTGGTGGTGCCCGTGCTCTTCGGGCTCTTCGCGGCGAGCACGGCGATGACCCAGTGGGACACCGTGCTGCTGTTCCTCAACCAGGAGCCGTTCGGCCAGGAGGACCCGCAGTTCGGCCTCGACATCGGCTTCTACGTCTTCACCCTCCCGTTCCTGCGCTTTCTCATCGGGTTCCTGGTCTCGGCGATCCTGCTGGCCGGCGTGGCGGGGATCCTGATGCACTACGTCTACGGCGGCATCCGGATCACCGAGCGGGGGCTCAGCACCACCCGGGCGTCCCGTGTGCACCTGGGGGTGCTGGCCGCGCTGTTCCTGCTGCTCCAGGCCGCGAACTTCTGGCTGGACCGGTACTCCACGCTGCAGTCCACGTCCGGGACGTGGACCGGCGCGCTGTACACCGACGTCAACGCCGTGATCCCCACCAAGGCGATCCTGGCGGCGGCCGCCCTGATCGTCGCGATCCTCTTCGTCGTCGCGTCCTTCATCGGCCGCTGGCGGCTGCCGGTCATCGGCACCGCCATGCTGCTCGTGGTCGCGGTCGTGGCCGGCGGGATCTACCCGTGGATCGTCCAGCGCTTCCAGGTCACGCCCACCGAGCAGGCCCTGGAGAGCCAGTACATCCAGCGCAACATCGACCTCACCCGGTCGGCCTACGGGCTGGACGCGGCCGAGGTCATGCCGTACGACGCCACCACGGAGACCGAGCAGGGCGCCCTGCGCCAGGACACCGAGACCACCTCGAACATCCGCCTGCTGGACCCCAACGTGGTCTCCGCGGCGTTCTCGCAGCTGCAGCAGTTCCGCCCGTACTACCAGTTCCCGGACACCCTCAACGTGGACCGCTACGAGATCGACGGCGAGGTCCAGGACACCGTCATCGCCACGCGTGAGCTGAACCCCGACCAGAACCAGGGGTGGTTCAACCAGCACGTGGTCTACACCCACGGCTACGGCGTGGTCGCCGCCTACGGCAACCGGGTCGAGGTGGACGGCAAGCCGCAGTTCATGCAGGCCGGCATCCCGTCCCGGGGCGTGATCTCGGACGACTACGAGCCGCGCATCTACTTCGGCGAGAACTCCCCGCTGTACTCCATCGTGGGCGGCGCCGAGGGCGACGAGCCCCTCGAGCTGGACCGCCCGCAGACGGCCGGCGACGAGGCCGGCGACGCCAAGACGACGTTCGCCGGCAACGGCGGGCCCAGCATCGGCAACTTCTTCAACCGGCTCGCCTACGGCATCAAGTTCCAGTCCTCGGACATGCTGCTCTCGGACGCCGTGCGCCCGGAGTCGCAGATCCTCTACGACCGGGACCCGCGCGAGCGCATCGAGAAGGTCGCCCCGTACCTGACGGTCGACGGCGCCCCGTACCCGGCCATCATCGACGGTCAGGTCCAGTGGATCGTGGACGCCTACACCACCTCGGACGCCTTCCCGTACTCGACGCCGTCGGTGCTGCAGGAGGCGACGCAGGACACGCAGACGGCCCAGGGCGCCGCGGCGGCCCTGCCGCCGGAGCGGGTCAACTACATCCGCAACTCGGTCAAGGCCACGGTCAACGCCTACGACGGCTCGGTGAACCTGTACGCGTGGGACGACCAGGACCCGGTCCTGAAGGCGTGGCAGAACGTCTTCCCGAGCACGCTCAAGCCCTACTCCGAGATGTCGGCGGAGCTCATGGCGCACGTGCGCTACCCGCAGGACATGTTCAAGGTCCAGCGGGAGCTGCTCAACCGCTACCACGTCACGGACTCCGGAAGCTTCTACCAGAACGACGACGTGTGGTCCGTGCCCAACGACCCGACGCAGGACTCGGACGTGGCGCTGCCCCCGTACTACCTGTCGATGCGGATGCCCGGTGAGGAGGAGGCCAACTTCTCGCTCACCACCTCCTTCATCCCGCAGCAGTCGGAGACGGGCAACACCCGCAACGTGATGTACGGGTACCTCTCCGCCAACTCCGACGCCGGCACCGGCGAGGACGGCGTGAAGAGCGACGAGTACGGGACACTGCGCCTCCTGGAGCTGCCGCGCTCCTCCGTGGTGCCCGGCCCGGGCCAGGCGCAGAACCTGTTCAACTCGGACACCGACGTCTCCACGGAGCTGAACCTGCTCCGCCAGGGCGCCTCCGAGGTGATCAACGGCAACCTGCTCACCCTGCCCGCGGGCGGCGGCATGCTCTACGTGCAGCCCGTCTACGTCCAGTCCTCGGGCGACGCCGCATACCCGACGCTGCGCCGCGTGCTCGTCGGCTTCGGCGAGGAGGTGGGCTTCGCGCCGACCCTCGAGGAGGCCCTCGACGAGGTCTTCCAGGGCGACTCCGGGGCCCAGACGTCGTCCGGTGCGGGCGTCGACGAGGCGGAGGCCGGGAGCCCGGACGGCGCCGGCGAGGACGGGGCCGAGGCCCCGGCCGGCGGCGCCAGCCTCGAGGACGCCCTCAGCGACGCCAACCAGGCGATCCAGGAGTCCGAGGAGGCCCTGCAGGACGGCGACTGGACGTCCTACGGCGAGGCCCAGCAGCGGCTGCAGGACGCCATCGAGCGGGCGCTCGAGGCGGACGGCGTCGTCGCCCCCGAGGCGGAGGGCGCCCTGGCCCCCGAGGAGCCGGCCGAGCAGCCCGCCGAGTAGCCGATTTGCGGGTCCACCCCGCGGCACGTATAGTCATACATGTCGCCGCGGGGTGGAGCAGTTCGGTAGCTCGCTGGGCTCATAACCCAGAGGTCGCAAGTTCAAATCTTGCCCCCGCAACCACGGAAGGCCCCCGGACCGTCACGGTCCGGGGGCCTTCGCCTTGCCCGGAGGACCACGGGCGGGAAAGAGCCCCCACGGCCGCGGCCGTGGGGGCTCTTCCGTGTCCGGGGACAGGACCGGGTCAGACCTCTTCGGAGGAGACGATCCGCTCGGCGTTGCGGGACTTCAGGGCGGCGAGCCGGGCCTCGATCTCCGACTGCTGGCCCAGGGACTCGAGGGACTCGAACTGCGCGTCCAGGGAGGACGCGGCGAGCTCCTGCTGGCCCAGGACACGGGCCTCCTCGCGGCGGATCTTGTCCTCGAAGCGGGAGACCTCGCTCGTCGGGTCGAGCACGTCGAAGGCCTTGAGCGCGTCCTGGACCTGCGACTGCGCGTGCGCGGTCTTCTGCCGGGCGTTGAGCTCGTCCCGCTTGTTGGACAGCTCCTGGAGCTTGCCCCGCATCTTGTTGAGCCCGTCCTTGAGCTTCTCCACGACCTGGGTCTGGGACTGGATCTGCGGTTCGGCGCCGCGCGCCTCCGTCTCGTACTGGATCTGGCGCTGGAGGGCGACCTTGGCGAGGTTGTCGAACTTCTCGGCCTCGGAGGACTTGCCGGCGCCCCGGTACTCCTCGGCCTTGTTCGAGGCCGCGAGGGCCTTGTTGCCCCACTCCTGGGACTCGCGCACGTCCTCCGCGTGGTCCTGCTCGAGCAGGCGCAGGCTGCCGATGGTCTGCGCGACGGCGGCCTCGGCCTCGCGGATGTTCTCGGTGTAGTCGCGCACCATCTGGTCCAGCATGAGCTGGGGGTCCTCGGCGGCGTCGATCATGCCGTTGATGTTGGCCTTCGCGAGCTGGGCGATGCGGCCGAAGATGGACTGCTTGATCATGGTTCCTTCTCTCCTCTGGTGCTTCCCGGGAGGGGCTCCCGGGATCGTGGGTCGGTCGGGGATGGTGGGTCGGTCAGGGGTCACGGGGCGGACGGGGGTCAGGGGGCACCGGTCGGCGCGGATCAGAAGCTTCCGCCGATGCCGCCGCCGAAGCCTCCGCCCCCGCCGCCGAACCCGCCGCCGAAGCTGCCGCCGAACCCTCCGCCGCCACCGCCGAAGCCTCCGCCCCCGCCGCCGTTGAGGATCGAGCCGAGGAGGATGCCGCCGAGCATCGCGCCGCCCAGACCGCTGTTGGAGCGGCCCCGGTGGCCGCCCATCCCCACGGGCGTGCCGAAGCCGCCGTAGGAGAAGGAGTCGACGTCCTGCTGGGCGATGTACTGGGCCTCGCCGGCGAGACGGACGGCCTCGTTGGCGCAGGTCAGCGCCTCGGAGGGGTCCGACTTCCGGGCCTGCTGGGCGGCTTCCAGGTAGCGCTCGGCCTCCGCGAGACGGGTGCGCGCCTCCGGGCCGACACCGCCGCGGCGGGCCCAGATGTACTCGCTCGCCGAGCTCAGCTGGGCCTGCGCGGAGACGAGGGTGTGGGCGAGGGTCTCCCGCGCGGAGCGGTCCCGGTCGTTCTGGGAGCGCACCGACGCGAGCCCCTTGTCGAGCTCGTCCTTGGCCACCGCCAGGCGCCGGCTCAGGCCGAGCGGGTCGATCCGTCCGGCGCCCATCTGCTCCTCGACGGTGCGCAGGACGGCGCCGACGCCGGCGACGGCCCCGGCGAGCTCCGGGTTGGAGCCGCGCCGGACGAGGGCGTCCGCCTCGGCGACGTCCCGCTGGGCGATGGTCACGGCGTCCTTGAGGGACTCCTCGGCGTGGGCGAGCTCGGTGGCCGTGTGCTCCACGGCGTCGAGCAGGCCCCCGGCCTGTCCCACGCCCTCCTCGGCGGCGCGGATGTCGAGCACGGCGTCGCTCGTGCGCCCGGCGGCGAGGTCGGTGCGGGCCTCCTCCACGGCGGTGTCCACGAAGTCGAGCCGGTCCCGGGCCTGGTCGATGTTGTCCTTGACGGGGGCGAGCGCGGTGTCGTTGTAGCGGGCGGTGAGCTCCCGCAGCCGGGCGTCGGCCGCGCCGAAGCGGGGGCGCACGGCCTCGGCCTGGCGCCGCACGTCCTCGAGGGCCTGCGGGGCCCGGGACTCCAGTTGGCGCAGCGAGCTGAACGCCTCCTGGTGCTCCTGGAGCGGGCGCTGGGCGTCCTGGGAGCGGGCGATGATCTCGCCGAGCCAGGCGCGCTGCTGCTCCTCGGTGTCGGGGATGTGGTCCTCGAGCTGCTGCTGGAGGGCGAAGGAGGCCTGCATGTGCTTCTTGGCGTCCTGGACGGCGCGGCGGAACGGCTCGACCTGCTCGTCCCCGTACTGCAGCTGGGCGAAGGCCAGCTCCTGCTCGGAGTGCTGGATGGCGTTGTCGGTGGACACCAGCAGCTCCCCGGCCCGCTTGCGCAGCTCCGGCACCGGGACCTCCTGGTAGGGGCCGCCGGGGCCCTGCGGAGCGCCTCGGCCGCCGGGCCCGCCCTGCGGGGCGGACCCCTGCTGCCGGCGCTTCTTGTTGCGGGAAGCCATGCCGTAGACGGCGAGCCCGCCGAGGCCGAGCGCCCCGAGACCGAGCAGGCCGAAGCCCGCGCCGCCCCCGTCCGAGCTCTCCCCGGTCCCGGCGGGGGCGCCGGAGAGCTCCGTCTCGATGCCCTCGACGGCCCCCTCGACCGCGCCGTCCCAGTCGTCGGCCGCGAGCGCCGGGGTGATGAACTGCCGGTTGATGCGCTCCTGCTGCTCGGTGCTGAGGGGTCCCGTGGAGTACGCCGAGAAGCGCTGCTGCCGGTCCTCCGTGGCGACGACCAGCACCGCGTCCGAGCTGCCGAGCCCGTTGAGCTCGGCGAACTCCTGCAGCCACGCGTCGGGATCGGAGGGGTCGGTGAAGGTGTCGACGAACACGGCGGTGAGGGTGATCCCCTCCTGGGTGGCGAGCTCGCGCACGTCCGCGGCCAGCGCGGAGGGATCCTCCAGCACCCCGGACTCGTCGACAATCCGCTCGCCCGGGGGCACGTCGACGGGCGGCTGGGCGAGAGCCGCTCCCGCGGGTACGAACAGGGCGAGCGTCAGGCCGCAGCCGGCGGCGGTCCGGCGGGCAATGGGGCGCCAGTGCATGATCTCCCTCACGTGGTCGGTGCTCCCGATTCTAGGGCGAGGGCGTCACGGCGTGACGATCGGCGCCGAACCTACGCGCAGGGCGAAACCACAAGGCGGCTGATGACCTGCGGGCGGGCCCGGCGGTCCCCGGGCGCCGTCCGGGCGGCGCCCGGGGAACGGCCAGGGCTCTCAGCGTCGTCTCAGTGCGGACGTGGATACTTGAGGACAGAGCCGCCCGTGCCACCCCGTCCGCACCGGGGACCGCCGGGCCCGTCCGTTTCCAGGAGGAGACCCCCATGTCCGAGCCCCGCGACCCGCGGTACGGTGCCGATCCGCAGCTCACGCAGCCCCTCCCGCCGGTCTACGGCCGTCCGGCCCACGACCCGTGGGCGTCCGGCGCCGAGCAGGACGCGCGCGCCGGCCACGGGGCACCGCAGGGCGGCGGTCAGGGCGCGGGCCCCTACGCCGGGGCGTGGCAGGGCGCCGGGGACCCCGCAGCCCGGCACCCGTGGGGGAGCGGCACCGGGAGCGGCGCCGGGGGCCGCCGGGAGCGGCGGCGCTTCTCGGGGGGATCGCTCGTGACGGGCATGGTCCTGGCCGCACTGGTCGGGGCGGGGGCGGCCGTCGGGACGGACGCCCTGCTGGACGGCGGCGGCGCGGCACCGGCCGCGGGCGGGTCGACGTCCAGCTCGGTCATCGTCAACGACCAGGCCGAGGTGAACGCGGTCACCGCGGCGGCCGTGAAGGCGTCCCCGTCCGTGGTGACGATCTCCGCGTCCGGCGGCGGCCAGAACGGCTCCGGCTCCGGGGTGATCATCGACGACGAGGGCCACATCCTCACCAACACGCACGTGGTGACCCTCGACGGGACCACGAGCAGCCCCTCCCTCGAGGTGCAGCTCGACGACGGCAGGGTGCTGCCGGCCGAGGTGGTCGGCACCGACCCGCTGTCCGACCTCGCGGTGCTCAAGGTCGACGCCCAGGGGCTGACCCCGGCGACCCTGGGCTCCCTGGACGACGTCAACGTGGGCGACACGGCCATCGCGATCGGCGCGCCGCTGGGCCTCGCGGGCACGGTGACCGACGGGATCGTCTCCACCCTCAACCGGACCATCACGGTGGCCTCCTCCGCCGCGCCGTCCACGCCGTCGGAGGGCGACGGCGAGGGCGAGGAGCAGGGCGGCGGCAACGACTTCTTCTTCAACTTCCCCGACGAGGACGGCGGCTCCGGCGGCCGCTCGCAGGGCTCCTCGCCGTCGGTGTTCCTCAACGTGATCCAGACCGACGCGGCCATCAACCCCGGCAACTCCGGCGGGCCGCTGATCGACACGGACGGCGAGGTGATCGGGATCAACGTGGCCATCGCCTCGGCCGGCTCCGGCACGGAGGCCGGCAACATCGGCGTGGGCTTCTCGATCCCCGTCGACACCGCGCAGCGGGTGGCCGTGGAGATCATCAACAACGGCCGGGCCACGCACGGCTACCTCGGCACGAGCGTGAGCGCCGCCCCGGGCGCGGACGGCCGGAGCCGGGCCTTCTCCGACGGCGCCGCGGTGGAGCAGGTCGTGCCCGGCTCGCCGGCCGACGAGGCCGGGCTGGAGGTGGGCGACGTGATCACGGAGTTCGACGGCCACCGCATCCAGGACGCGAGCTCCCTGACGGCGGCCGTGCGCGAACTGCCCGCCGGCGGCACCGGGACGATGACGTTCGTGCGGGACGGCGAGGAGCGCACCGCGGACGTGACGGTCGGCGACGCCGAGGAGCAGCAGTGATCGGCGGGCCCCGGCGGGCGACCGGTCGCCGGGGCTAGCTCCCGGCGCCCGCGAAGCCCAGCTGGCGCCAGGCCTCGTAGACGGCGATGGACGCCGAGTTCGCGAGGTTCAGCGACCGCCGGGCCGGCAGCATGGGGATGCGGACCCGCGCGGTGACGTGCGGGTCCGCCTTCACCGCGGCGGGCAGGCCCACCGACTCGGGCCCGAACAGCAGCACGTCCCCGGGGCGGTAGGCCACGTCCGTGTGCGAGACCTCGCCGTCGGTGGTGAACGCCCAGACCCGTTCCGGGGCCAGGGCGGCCCAGGCCGCGTCCAGGTCCGGGTGGACGGTCAGCACCGCGAGGTCGTGGTAGTCGAGGCCGGCCCGGCGCAGGTGCGCGGAGCCGAAGTCGAAGCCCAGCGGCTCCACGAGGTGCAGCTCGGCCCCGGTGACCGCGGCGAGGCGGATCGCGTTGCCGGTGTTGCCCGGGATCTCGGGGGTGTGGAAGAGGATGCGGAGCATGACCGCCAGTCTACGGACGCCGGGCGCACGCCCGGGCCGGGGCCCTAGACTGGCGTCCGTGCCGCACGAGTCCGTCTACCTCGACCACGCCGCCACCGCGCCCCTCCGGCCCTCCGCGCTCGCCGCGGTCGCCGAGCAGCTGGCCCGCGGCGGCAACCCGTCCTCGCTGCACCGTCCCGGCCGCGCGGCGCGCGCCGTCGTCGAGCAGGCCCGCGAGGACGTCGCCGCGGCCCTGGGCGCGGAGCCCGTCGAGGTGGTCTTCACCTCAGGGGGCACCGAGGCCGACAACCTGGCCGTCCAGGGCCTGTACCGGCACCGGCGCGAGCAGGACCCCCGCCGCCGCCGCGTCCTCGTCTCCGCGGTGGAGCACGCCGCGGTGTCCGACACCGTCGAGTGGCTGGCCGCCCACGAGGGCGCCGAGGCCGTCTGGCTGCCCGTCGACGCGGCCGGCCGCGTGGACCCGGCCGCCGTGCGGGAGGAACTGGCCCGCGACCCGGGCGCCACCGCGCTGCTGGCCGTCATGTGGGCCAACAACGAGGTGGGCACCGTCCAGCCCGTCGCGGAGATCGCCGCCCTCGCGGAGGAGTTCGGGGTCCCCTTCCACTGCGACGCCGTGCAGGCCTTCGGCGCGCTGCCCGTCGACGCGCACCTGCCCGGGCTCACCACGCTGGCCGTCTCGGCCCACAAGGTGGGCGGACCGGTGGGCGCCGGGGCCCTCGTGGCCGGGCGCACGGTGGGGCTGGCGCCCGTCCAGCACGGGGGCGGGCAGGAGCGCACGGTGCGCTCCGGCACCCTCGACGCCGCCGCGCTCGCCGGCTTCGGGGTGGCGGCCCGCGAATCCGCCGCGGAGCGGGAGACCGAGGCGGAGCGGCTCGCGGGCCTGCGCGACCGGTTGGTGGAGGGCGTGCGCCGGATCGTGCCGGACGCCGTGCTGCGCGGACCGGAGGACCGGGAGCACACGGGCGCCCGGCTGCCCGGCAACGCCCACTTCACCTTCCCCGGGTGCGAGGGCGACTCCCTCCTTTTCCTGCTGGACGGCGCCGGGATCGCCTCCTCCACCGGCTCGGCCTGCCACGCCGGGGTGCCCCGCGCGTCCTCCGTGCTGCTGGCCATGGGCCTGGACGAGGCCACCGCGCGCGGCGCGCAGCGCTTCAGCCTGGGCCGCACGAGCACCGGCGCCGACGTCGACGCCCTGCTCGCCGCGCTGCCCGAGGTCCACCGGCGGGCGCTGCGCGCCGGGCTCTCCGGCGCGGCGCCCGTCTGAGCCCGCACCGGTCGACGCCGCACCGGTCGACCCCCCGCCGGTCCGATCCCGCACCGGCGGGACTCGCGGGACCCGCCCCGCCGCGGCCGGGGAATACCGGCCGGCCGCGCCCCGTTGACGACACGGACCACGACCCCGACCCCTGGAGACGATCTCACCGTGCGAGTACTGGCAGCCATGAGCGGCGGCGTCGACTCGGCCGTGGCGGCGGCCCGCGCCGTCGACGCCGGCCACGACGTGACGGGCGTGCACCTGGCCCTCTCGCGCACGCCCGGCACCCTGCGCACCGGCTCCCGGGGCTGCTGCACGATCGAGGACTCCCGGGACGCCTGGCGCGCCGCCGACGTCCTGGGCATCCCGTACTACGTGTGGGACTTCTCCGAGCGCTTCCAGGCCGACGTCGTCGACGACTTCGTCGCGGAGTACGCGGCCGGACGCACGCCCAACCCGTGCCTGCGGTGCAACGAGAAGATCAAGTTCGCCGCCCTGCTCGAGAAGGCCCTCGCCCTGGGCTTCGACGCCGTGTGCACGGGGCACTACGCCAAGGTGGTCGAGGACCCCGCCGGCGGCCGGGAGCTGCACCGCGCGGCGGACTGGGCGAAGGACCAGTCCTACGTCCTCGGCGTCCTCACGGCCGAGCAGCTCGAGCACGTGCTGCTCCCGCTGGCCGACACCCCGTCCAAGGCCGAGGTGCGGGCCGAGGCCGCCCGCCGCGGGCTGTCCGTGGCGAGCAAGCCCGACTCCCACGACATCTGCTTCATCCCCGACGGCGACACCCGCGGCTGGCTCGCGGAGCGCATCGAGATGACCGAGGGCGAGATCAAGGACGTCGAGGGCAACGTGGTCGGCACCCACCCCGGCGCCAACGCGTTCACGGTGGGCCAGCGCAAGGGCCTGCGCATCGGCACCCCGGCCCCCGACGGCAAGCCGCGCTTCGTCCTGGAGATCCGGCCGCGGACCAACGAGGTCGTCGTGGGCCCGCAGGCGATGCTGGCGGTCGACGAGCTGCGCGGGATCCGCCCCTCCTGGGCCGGGGCGCCCGTGCCCGAGGCGGCGCCGCTCCTGCGGCCCGGGGCCACGGCCGGGGCGGCGTCGGACCCGTTCCCCGTCCTCGCCCAGGTCCGGGCGCACGGGGACCCCGTCCCCGCCCGGGCCCACCTCGAGCTCGTCGAGGGGGACGACGGTCCGCTGCCCGAGCTCGTGGTCCGGCTCGAGGAGCCGATGCGCGGCGTGGCCCCCGGACAGTCGGTCGTGCTCTACCAGGGCACCAGGGTCCTCGGCCAGGCCACGGTCGACCGCGCCCACTCACTGGCCCGCCCCGACGTCCCGGGTGGTGCGGGCCGGCCCGATCCCGCCCGATAGACTGGCGGCCATGACCGCACCGCACCCCCACGCCTCCGCCGACGTCCGGGCCCACCAGGACTTCGACGCCACCGCGTCCTCGCTCCAGGAGCAGGCCGACCCCCGCGTGCTCGCCGAGCTGCAGTCCATCCGCGGCACCATCGACAACATCGACGCGGCCCTGGTGCACCTGCTCGCCGAGCGGTTCAAGGCGACCCAGCGCGTCGGCGTCCTCAAGGCGACTCACGGCCTGCCCGCCGGTGACCCGGACCGCGAGGCCGCCCAGATCGGCCGCCTCCGGGCGCTCGCGGCCTCCGCGCAGCTCGACCCCGAGTTCGCGGAGAAGTTCCTGAACTTCATCATCAGCGAGGTCATCCGCCACCACGTGGCCCTCTCCGAGGACCACCGGCGGCAGGACGACGACCGCCCGTGACCCGCAGCGCCCCGCCCGGCCCCCGGCGCACCGACCCCGACGTCCCCGGCGTCGTGGGCACGGCCCTCGGCGCGATGCCGGGCACGGACGTCGTCGAGTCCGTCACGCTGCTGCGCGGCGAGCTCGGGGCCCCGCACATCTCATTCCTGCCCGTCCTGCCCGCCCGCGGTGCGGCCGCCGACCCCGTGGCCCGCACCGCCGCGGTGCTCGACGACCTGTACGCGGACCGGCAGCCCCACGGGCTGCGCGTCTCCGGGGTGCCCGGCAAGGACTCCCGGTCCGCCCGGGCGCTGCTGGCCGGTGACGTCAACGTGCTCGCCGACGTGATCGGCGCCGAGAGCGGCCCCGACGACGCCCCGGTCAAGACCCAGCTCGTCGGCCCGCTCAGCCTGGCCGCCCGGCTCCACCTGCACGCGGGGGAGCGGGCGCTCAAAGACCACGGCGCCCGCCGCGACATCGCGGACTCCCTGGCCTCCGGCGTCCTCGAGCACGTCCGGGCGGTGCGCGCCGCGGCCCCCGGACGGGACGTCCTCGTCCAGTTGGACGAGCCCGAGCTCGCCCGGGTGCTCGCGGGCGGCCTGCCCACGATGAGCGGCTACCGGACCCTGCGCGCGGTCCCCGCCGCGGAGGCACGGCGCTCGCTCACCGCCGTCGTCGAGGCCTGCCGGTCGGCCGGCGCCGCCGGCGTCGCCCTGCGGCTGCCGCCCGGGGTCGATCCCCGGCTCGCCCGGGAGGCCGGCGCGGACGCCGTGCACGTCCCGGCCCCCGCCGGCACCGTCCACGACTGGGAGCCGCTCGCCGCGCTCGTCGAGGACGGCATGCAGCTGTGGCTGGGCCTCGTCCCCGCGGCCGGCGGCACGGCCCGCGCCCTCGCCGGGGGCGTGTGGTCCGTGTGGCGGGACCTCGGGCTGCCCGCCGCCGCCCTCGACCGGGTCCGGATCACACCCCGCGAGGAGCTCGACGCCCTGGGCCCCGCCGAGCTGCGCGAGGTCCTCGCGCGGGTCACCGGAACCGCCTCCGCGCTGGCCCGGACCGCCGCCGACGCGTGAGCACGTCCCACCCGGTGGACCGACACACTCCGCGCCGAGGTGCGGGGCGGGCCGCAATCGGCCACAATGCAGGTGGACCCCGGTCCACCACGACGCCCAGGACACCCTGGCCACGACGCCCCGGACGCCCCGGGCCACGGCGGCCCCCGCTCCGGCGGGCCCGCCCCACACCACCGGAGAGGCGATGAACGCGCGAATACTGGTCGTCGACGACGACGCCGCCCTGTCGGAGATGATCGGGATCGTCCTGACCGCGGAGGGCTTCGAGCCCGTCTTCTGCTACGACGGTGCCACCGCCGTGGACACCTTCCGGGCCGTGCGCCCGGACCTGCTGCTGCTCGACCTCATGCTCCCGGGCAAGGACGGCATCCAGGTCTGCCGCGAGATCCGCACGATCTCCGACGTCCCGGTCGTCATGCTCACCGCCAAGTCGGACACCGTCGACGTGGTCCGCGGCCTGGAGGCCGGGGCCGACGACTACGTGCCCAAGCCCTTCAAGCCCGCCGAGCTCGTGGCCCGGGTCAAGGCCCGGCTGCGCCCAGTGGAGCGCGCCAACTCGCAGGAGCTGCGGATCGGCGACCTGACCATCGACGTGAGCGGGCACAGCGTGCACCGCGGGGACCACGAGATCGGCCTCACCCCGCTCGAGTTCGACCTGCTCACCGCCCTGGCGCGCGCACCGCACCAGGTGTTCTCGCGCGAGATGCTGCTCCGCGACGTCTGGGGCTACCAGCACGCCGCCGACACGCGGCTCGTCAACGTCCACGTGCAGCGGCTGCGCTCCAAGATCGAGCGGGACCCGGAGAGCCCCGAGATCGTGGTCACCGTGCGCGGAGTCGGCTACAAGGCGGGCACGTCCGCCCGATGACCCCGCCGGACGCCGCCGCCTCCACCCGGCGCCGCGGGCCGGCCGGTGCCGCGACCCGGCGGCTTCGGCTGGGGCGGCTCCTGCTGGCCCGCCGGTGGCGGCAGTCCCTGCAGTTCCGGGCCATCGCCGTGTCCCTCTCCCTGACCGCGCTGGCCTTCTTCGTCACGGGAAGCTTCCTCTCCCACCAGATCGCGGACCGGCTGTTCTCGGAACGGCTGGACCAGGTCCTCGCCTCGGCCACCGCGGACTTCGAGCAGGTGCAGGCCAGCTTCGACGCCTCGGACGCCTCCGACCGCGACGAGCTGCAGGCGCTCGTGGCCTCGACCCTCGGCTCGCTCTCGGTCGACGGCGCGGAGACGGAGCGCTGGATCCTGCTCCCGATGGACTTCACCAGCGGGCAGACCCTCATCCCGGCGCAGAGCCAGAGCCCCTGGATGACCTCAAGCACCGTGCCGCCGGAGCTGCAGGAGCGGCTCGCGGAGCAGGACGGCGTGTTCTGGCAGCCCGCCTCGGTCCGGGTCACGGAGAACGGGGAGGAGGCCCCCGTCATCGTCGTCGGCACGGTGGTGGACCTCTACCAGAACAGCCGCTACGGGCTCTACCTCGTCTACGACTTCTCCGAGCCGCAGCGCACCCTCGACGCGATGCACGCGGTGCTGCTGCTGTCGGTGGTCGTCCTGCTGCTGCTCGTGGGCGCGATCGTCTGGTACGTCACCCGCGAAGTGGTCCGGCCCGTGTCCAGCACCGCCCGCGTGGCCGAGCAGCTCGCGGACGGCGACCTGGGCGTGCGGATGCCCGTCAGCGGCTCGCACGAGGTCGCCCGTCTCGCCCGGTCCTTCAACCGCATGGCGGACAGCCTGCAGGACCAGATCACCCAGCTCGAGCAGCTCTCCTCGATGCAGCAGACCTTCGTCTCGGACGTCTCCCACGAGCTGCGCACCCCGCTGACCACGGTGCGGATGGCGGCCGAGGTGCTCTTCAACGCCCGCGAGGACTTCGACCCCGTCAACCGGCGCTCCGCCGAGCTGCTCTACCACCAGGTGGACCGCTTCGACGCCCTGCTGGCCGACCTGCTGGAGATCTCCCGCTTCGACGCGGGGGCGGCGCGGCTCGAGGTGGCCAGCGTCGAGCTGTTCTCGGTCGTGCACGACGTCGTGGAGGCCGCCGCCCCGCTCGCCGTCTCGTCCGGCTCCACGGTGCGGGTGCGCTCGGAGCTGTCCCGCTGCACCGTCCAGGGGGACCAGCGGCGGATCGAGCGGATCCTGCGCAACCTCGTGGTCAACGCCCTCGAGCACGGGGAGGGCCGGCCCATCGACATCGTGGTGGGGGCCTCCGAGGTGGCCGCGGCGGTGGCGGTGCGCGACCACGGCATCGGGATGACCGAGGAGGAGGCCGCCAAGGCGTTCAACCGCTTCTGGCGCGCGGACCCGGCCCGGGCCCGCACGACCGGCGGGACGGGGCTGGGCCTCGCGATCGCCACCGAGGACACGCGGCTGCACGGCGGCCGGCTCGACGTCTGGGGCGCCCCGGGGGAGGGCGCGTGCTTCCGGCTCACCCTGCCCCGGACCCGCGGACGGCGGCTCGTGCCCGACGACGAGAGCCCGCTCGGGCTGCCGCCCGACGCCGACGCGTACCCGGAGACCGCGGTGGTGACGAGGACGGGGACCCTGGCCCTGGCCTCCGCGGCCGCGGCGGAGCCGGCGCCCCCCGCCGCGGCCCAGCCGACCGACGTCGAGGAGGACCGGTCATGAGCAGGACCCGCCGGCTGACCCGCACGGCAGCACTGGCCCTGGCCGCGGCCGTGGCGCTCGGCGGCTGCGGAGCCATTCCCCGGACGGGACCCGTGCACCGGCACGCGGAGCCCACCCGGTCCGCGGTCCAGCCGAGCTACGACGTCGAGCCGGCCGGCCCCCGCGAGGGCGCGACGCCGGAGCAGATCGTGCGGGGCTTCCTCGCGGCCGGGACCGGCGTGGCCGACGACTACTCCGTGGCCCGCGAGTACCTCACCCCCGAGCTCGCGGGCACCTGGCACCCCGACGCGCGCACCCTCGTGCACCGGGGCGACGCCGCGCCCGTGCCCCGGCTCGAGGACAACGAGTACCGGGTGAACCTCGAGGTGGACAGCGTGGTGGACGGCAGCGGCGTGATCGAGCGCAAGCCGGCGGGCGCCACCGAGGTGCTCGACTTCGACGTGGTCCAGGTGGACGGCCAGTGGCGGATCTCCGACGCCCCCGACGCCACGGCGCTCACCCCGGCCGACTTCGAGGACATCTTCGAGCCCCACCACCTCTACTTCGCGGACGAGGACCTGTCCAACGTGGTGGTCGACCCCCGGTGGTTCCCGGACCGGGTGCCCGTCTCGACGTCGATCGTGCGGGCCCTGCTCGGCGGCCCCGCGCCCTACCTCCGGGGGGCCGTGACCTCGGCGTTCCCGCCGGGCACCACGCTCGCCCGCTCGGCGGTGCCCGTGCGGGACGGCACCGCCACGGTGGAGCTCAGCGTGCCCGAGTTCGACCCGGCGAACATCGAAATCAACCGACGGATGCACGACCAGCTCGCGCTGAGCCTCCGGTCGCTCACCGCGGTGAACGACGTGGAGCTGCTCGTCGAGGGGGCGCCCGTGGAGCTGGGCGCGGGGTGGACGGACGCCGCGCCCGTCCAGGACGTCACCGTCCCGTCCCGCCAGGTGGGGCTGCGCGAAGGCGACCTCGTGTTCTACCAGGGCGGCCAGACCGAGACCGTGGACGGGATCCCGCCGCTGGACGGCCACCACCCGTCCAGCCCCGCGATGGACGCCGCCGCCGAGCACTTCGCGTTCGTGGACACGGGCACCGGCTCGCTCGTGACCGTGGCCCGGGAGGAGGAGCCCGTCGAGCAGTTCAGCGGGACCGGCCTGACCCGGCCGAGCTTCGACGAGCACGGGTGGGTGTGGACCGGGGACTCCGCCGGGACCGTCCGGGCCGTGCGCGCCGTCCCGGGCGCCGGGGGCCCGGTCCGCGTCGAGGCCTCGTGGCTCGCCGCGCGGACCGTGACGTCCCTGCGGGTCTCGCGCGGGGGCACCCGGGCGCTCGTCGTCACCGAGGACGAGGGGGTCTCCCAGATCTGGCTCACCGGTGTGGTGCGCGAGCCCGACGGCACGCCCCGCCGGCTCAACGAGCCGTTCCGGGTGGCCGCGGACGTCGACGCGGACGCGGCCCTGTGGCTCAGCGACCGCGAGTTTGTCGCGGCCCCGCTCGGCGGCACCGGCTCCGTCCGGCCCCGCATCTACGACGTGTCCGGGCGCTTCCGCGAGCTGCCCGGCATCGAGGGCCTCACCGGGCTCAGCGGGGGCAACGGCACGTCCTCCGTCTACGCCGTGGCCGGCGGCACGCTGCACATGCTCACCGGCAACGCCTGGGCGCCGCAGAGCGAGGACGTGCTGGACACGGCGTTCGCCGGCTGACGGCCCGCCGGGTCCGACCGCGGTCCACAGCCCGGGCCGTCCGGATCGTCGGCCGCACCCCGGCCGGGCCGTCCGGCACGCGCCAGGATGGCCGCATGCCCGCGACCCCGCACACCGCCCGCGCCCTCGACCGGGCGGCCGCACGCGCCCTCGACCGGCTGGCCGAGGCCGCCGAGGTGCTCCTGCCCGTGGAGTGCGCCGTGTGCCGCGCCCCGGGCACCGCGCTGTGCCGTGCCTGCCGCCTGCTGCTGCGCCGGTCCTGCGCCCGCCCCTTCGAGGCGTCCTCGGCCGCGCCGCTGCTCGACCCCCCGCTGCCCGTCGTCGCCGCCGGCCGCTACGCCCACGGACTCGCCACCTGTCTGCTCGCGCTCAAGAGCACCGGGCGCACCGACCTGGTCCCCGTGCTCGCCGCCTGCCTGGCCACGGCCCTGCACGCGGCCGCCCCCGGCTGGCCGGCCGGGCCCGTGCTGCTCGTCCCGGTGCCCACCAGCCCCGCGGCCCTGCGGCGGCGCTGGTTCGACCCCGTGCGGCTGCTGCTCGAGGACTGCGCGCGCCGCGGCGCGCTCCCCGCCGGCGCGGTCGTCAGCCGCGGCCTGCGGCACCGGGCGGCCGGGGCCTCGCTGACCGGGCCGGCGCAGAAGCGGCTGGGCACCGCGGGCCGGCGGGCCCGCCCCGCGGGGTCCATGCGGGCCGCCGCGGCCCCCGGCGCCCGGTGCGTCGTCGTCGACGACGTGCTCACCACGGGGGCGACCCTCGGGGAGGCGGCCCGCGCGCTGCGGGCCGGCGGGGCCGAGGTGCTCGGGGCGGTGGTGCTCGCCGCCGTGCGGCCGCCGGCAGTTCCGCTCACCGCTGATTCGGGTCCGGCCCGGCCGGGTGAATATCCCGTGTGATTCAACTAACGTTGAGTCACGGGACGCAACAATCCTCCCGGGTGGGCGGCCCCATCCGCCCACGTCACCCCCGAGATTTGGAGGGCATCATGGAACTGAACGTCATGGGGCGCAACGTCGCCGTACCGGAGCGGTTCAAGGAGTACGCCGCCGAGAAGGTCGTCAAGTTCGAGGAGCTGGGCGAGAAGGTCCAGCGCATTGATGTCAAGGTCACCAAGGACCACGCGCTGCCCGGCCACCAGGGCATGGGAGTGGAGATCACGGTCTCCGGACGCGGCCCCGTCCTGCGGGCCGAGGCGCGCGGCGACGACAAGTTCGCCGCCTTCGACGAGGCCTACAGCAAGCTCCTCGAGCGCCTTCGCCGGGCCCGCGACCGCCGCAAGGTGCACCGCGGCGCCCACCGTCCCACGGCCGTTCACGAGGCCACCGGCGCCCTGCCCGTGGTCCCCAGTTCCGGGCCCATCTACACCACCGCCGCGGAGCTCGCGACCGCCGAGCAGGAGGCGTTCGACCAGAGCGTGAGCCTCACCGACGCGGTCACCCCCGTCGAGATCCGGCGCAAGCGGTTCCCGGCCTCCGAGCTGAGCGTCGACGAGGCCGTCGACCACATGGAGCTCGTCGGCCACGACTTCTACCTCTTCGTCGACAAGGAGACCGGCGAGCCCTCCGCGGTCTACCGCCGCAAGGGCTGGAGCTACGGCGTCATCAGCCTCAGTGAGAACGGCGAGGAATCCGAGGAGAGCGTCCGGGCCTACCAGCCCGAGCCCGCCGGCTGACCGCACCCCCGTGACGGCGGGCCGTCCGGCTGGGTGCCGGCCGGGTCCCGCCCCGGAAGAGCCCGGTGGTCGCGGCCACCGGGCTCGTCCGCGCCCGGAGACCGGCACCGGCTCCCGTAGACTGGAGCGGGTGCCGGACACCCCCCCCCATCAGTCCCAGCACGGCAGTCGAACACGAGGAGCGTGTGCACGTGGCGTCATTCCTGGAGAAAGTCCTTAGGACCGGAGACAAGAAGGTCCTGACGAGGCTGCGGTCCTACACGACCGCTATCAACAGCCTCGAGGACGGCTTCCGGGAGCTCAGCGACGCGGAGCTGCGCGCCGAGACGGACGCGTTCCGCGCCCGGGTCGCCGACGGCGAGTCCCTGGACCGGCTGCTGCCCGAGGCCTTCGCCGTGGTCCGGGAGGCCGCGTCCCGCACCCTGGGACAGCGTCACTACGACGTCCAGCTCATGGGCGGCGCCGCCCTGCACCTCGGGAACATCGCCGAGATGAAGACCGGCGAGGGCAAGACCCTCGTGGCGACGGCCCCCGCCTACCTCAACGCCCTCTCCGGCAAGGGCGTCCACGTCGTTACCGTGAACGACTACCTGGCCGAGTACCAGGCCAACCTCATGGGGCGCGTCTACCGGTTCCTGGGCATGGAGACCGGCGTGGTGCTGGCCAACCAGGACCCGGCGACCCGCCGCCAGCAGTACGTCGCCGACATCACGTACGGGACGAACAACGAGTTCGGCTTCGACTACCTCCGCGACAACATGGCGTGGAGCCCCGACGAGCTCGTGCAGCGCGGCCACAGCTTCGCGATCGTCGACGAGGTGGACTCCATCCTCATCGACGAGGCCCGCACCCCGCTCATCATCTCCGGGCCCGCCTCCGGCGAGGCCAACCGGTGGTACACCGAGTTCGGCCGCCTCGTGCAGCGGCTCGACGCGGGCACCGACTACGAGGTGGACGAGAAGAAGCGCACCGTCGGCGTGCTCGAGTCCGGGATCGAGAAGGTCGAGGACTGGCTCGGCATCGACAACCTCTACGAGGCCCAGAACACCCCGCTCATCGGCTTCCTCAACAACGCCATCAAGGCCAAGGAGCTCTTCCGCGCCAACAAGGACTACGTGGTGCTCAAGGGCGAGGTCATGATCGTCGACGAGCACACCGGGCGCATCCTCGCCGGCCGCCGCTACAACGAGGGCATGCACCAGGCCATCGAGGCGAAGGAGGGCGTGGAGATCAAGGCGGAGAACCAGACCCTCGCCACGGTCACCCTGCAGAACTACTTCCGCCTCTACGAGAAGCTCGCGGGCATGACCGGCACCGCCGAGACCGAGGCCGCGGAGTTCATGAACACCTACGGGCTGGGCGTCGTGTCCATCGAGACGCACCGCCCCCTCGTCCGCATCGACCGCCCCGACCTCGTCTACAAGAACGAGGTCGCGAAGTTCGCCGCGGTGGTCAAGGACATCGAGGAGCGGCACGCGAAGGGCCAGCCGGTCCTCGTGGGCACCGTGTCGGTCGAGAAGAGCGAGTACCTCTCCAAGCTGCTCGCCCAGCGCGGCGTCCGCCACGAGGTCCTCAACGCGAAGAACCACGCCCGGGAGGCCGCGATCGTCGCGCAGGCCGGCCGCAAGGGCGCGGTGACCGTGGCCACCAACATGGCCGGCCGCGGCACCGACATCATGCTCGGCGGCAACGCCGAGTTCAACGCCGTGGACCGGATGCGGGAGAAGGGCCTGGACCCGCAGCGGGACGCGGAGGAGTACGAGCGCGTGTGGCCGGACGTGGTGGCCGGCTGCGAGGAGGAGACCCGCGCCGAGCACCAGGAGGTGGTCGACGTCGGCGGTCTCTACGTCCTGGGCACGGAGCGCCACGAGTCGCGGCGCATCGACAACCAGCTGCGCGGGCGCTCCGGGCGGCAGGGGGACCCGGGCGAGTCCCGCTTCTACCTCTCCCTCGCGGACGACCTCATGCGGCTGTTCAACGCCGGTGCCGCCCAGCGGCTCATGGCGGGGGCGCCGGACGACACCGCGCTCGAGCACAAGATCGTCTCCCGCGCCATCGCCTCCGCGCAGAGCCAGGTCGAGGGGCGCAACGCCGAGCAGCGCAAGAACGTCCTCAAGTACGACGACGTCCTCAACCGCCAGCGCGAGGCGGTCTACCGCGACCGCCGCCGGGTCCTCGAGGGCGACGACCTCCAGGAGCAGATCGTCCAGTTCGTCGACGAGGTGGTCACCTCCACGGTCCAGGACCGCACGGCGGTCGGCCACCCCGAGGACTGGGACCTCGACGGCCTCTGGGAGTCCCTGCGCACCATCTACCCCGTGACCCTGTCGGTCGACGAGGTCGTGGAGGAGGCCGGGGGCCGCACGCGGATCACGGCGGAGTTCCTGCGCGAGCAGATCCTCTCGGACGCCCGCCTCGTCTACGACCAGCGGGAGGAGGAGGTGGGCGCGGAGGCCATGCGCAACCTGGAGCGGCGCGTGCTGCTGTCGGTCATCGGGCGCAAGTGGCCCGAGCACCTCTACGAGATGGACTACCTCAAGGAGGGCATCGGCCTGCGGGCGATGGCCCAGCGCGACCCGCTCGTGGAGTACCAGCGCGAGGGCTACGCGATGTTCCAGGAGATGATGGGCGCGATCCGCGAGGAGACGGTCTCGACCCTGTACCGGATGGAGATCCGCCGCCAGCGCGTGGGCGCCGACGGCGGACCCGTCGACCTGCAGATCCCGCGCCAGCCCAGCTTCCTGCAGTACACCGCGCCCGCCGAGACCGGCGGCACGCAGACCCGCACGGAGCCCACCGCGGCGGGCCGCGACGAGGACGACGCGGACGCCGCCGCGGCCTCCGCCAACCGGGCCGGGCGCCGGGCCCGCGCCCGGGCCGCCAGCGCCGAGTCCGCGGAGGGCTGAGCCCTCCCAGGACCGGGTCCGCCGGGGGCTGAGCCCGCCGGGGGCTCGGTCCGCCGGGGTCGAATGCGCCGGGGCGGGGAGGCGGGGTCAGCCGACCTCGAGCTGCGTCACGCTCCAGCCCCGGCCCAGCCGCTCCACCCGCATGGCCACGGCCCGGCTGCGCCTCGGCTCGACCACCACCAGGGCCACCTCGTAGATCCCGCGGTCCACCCGGCAGACCCGGCACCTGCGCACGTGGGGGTTCCGGTGCAGCTCCTGCAGCGCGGCCTTGCCCTCGAACTGCTCCTGGAGCAGTCGGAGCATGTCGGCGCGCTGCTGGAAGCGCTCCACGATCTCCGGGGTGGTCCAGCGGCCCAGCTGTGCCGCCGGCCGGCTCCCGCCCAGCACCTCCACGGCCGCCTGGCCGATGGACCGGGCCAGCGCCGTCACCCGGCCCAGCTCGTCCTCGGCGTCGTGGCCCAGCACACGAGTGGCGCCCCACGTGTAGCCGCCGGGGGCCGTGGGCGGCGCCGGGCGCCCCCGGCGGGCGGGGGGCCCTGCCGCCGGACGTCCGCGCTCGGGCGCGAGCGGACGGGCAACGGGGTCGGAACCGGCGGTGGGTGCGTTCATGACGGGCCTCCTGGGAACGGTGCTGCGGTGTGTCGATGGTGGGGTGCCGCGGAGCCGGGGCGGGGGCGGGTCAGGGCCCCCCGGCGCCGGGCACGACGAGCCGCTGACCCGGCAGGAGCCGGTGCGGTCCGTCCGGGAGCACCGGCCGGTTCAGCTCGTACCAGCGGGGCCATGCACGGGCGACCTGCTCGTCGGAGGCCTCCGGGCCCAGGTGGGCGGCGGCCAGGGACCACAGGGTGTCCCCGCGCACGACCGTGACGGCACCGTCCACCGTGCGCTCCGCCACCGAGGGGCCGGTCCGCGGGAAGCAGGGATCCGGAGCCGTCGACGGCGCGGGGGCGGACTCCCCGCCCGGGGCGGGCTCGCGGTCGGGGCCGGGCCGGGGTCCGGCACCGGGGGCGGGCGCCGGGCCCGGTGCCTCCGGGGCGGGGGTCGTCTCCTCCGCGGCGGACGTCGTCTCCTCTGCGGCGGGGGCCGTCTCCTGCGCGGACGCCCCGGCACCCCAGAACGGGGAGGGTGGGTCGACGGCGACCGCCGCCGGGGCCGCGAGCAGCTGCAGGCCCAGTGCCGTGGCCGCCGCGCGGCGCAGCAGGGCGGGGGAGCACCGCCCGCAGATCCCGGCCAAGCGCTCCCAGCGGTGGTGACCTGCCAGCACCGCGAGCACCGCCAGGGCGGCGGCGAGGATCCAGGCCGCCACCGCAGCGCAGCCGAGCACGGCCGCTGCGAGCCCGATCAGCGCCCCGGTGTCCGGGCCCCCGGCGGTGCGGACGCCGCCCGCACCGGCCAGGGCGGCGCCGCAGGCCGCGGTGGCCGCACCCAGGGCGGGCACCAGGAGCACCGACCACAGCGGAGCGGACGCGGTGCTCGCGGATCCTGGCGTGCCGATCATTTGATCTCCCGGAAAGTCCGTTTAGCGTCATTTGACAGAGTTTGATGCTGTTTGACGTCGTGGGGCATTGTTAGCACCCCCCGGGTGCCGGTGTAAAGGTCTCAGCGGCCTGCGGTGGACATGACGTTCCTTGACGAGGGCAGGGCGGACGCCTACGTTGAGGCCCTGCGCGACCGGACGGCCCGGGAGCCGGAAGGGGAGGCCCTGCAGTGCGCTGGGAGCAGCTGTTCGCGGACCTGGAGGCGCAACTGGCCTCTGCGCACCAGCAGGGCGTGGAGGAGGAGGCGGCGGAGCAGGCCCGCGCGGAGTACTCCCGGGTGCGCCTGACCGACCGGCTGCGCCTCCGGCAGGGCGAACCCGTCCGGGCCCTGCTCACCGGGGCCGTCCCGCTCGAGGGCCGGGTGCGCACGGTGGGCGCCGGCTGGGTCGCCCTCGAGGACCGGGGCACCGAGCACCTGGTGCCGCTGGGGGCCGTCCTGTGGTGGGAGTCCCTCGGCCGGGGGTGGGCGGCCGGTGACGACCCGCTGGCCCTGCGGCTCGGCCTGGGGCACGCGCTGCGCGCCCTGGCCCGGGCCAGGGCCGGGGTGCGGATCCGGCTCGCCGGCGGTGGACCGCTGGGCGAGCTCGAGGGGACGGTCGACCAGGTGGGCGCGGACTTCTTCGACCTGGCCCTGCACCCCGACGACGACTACCGCAGACGGGGCAGCGTGACCGCGCTGCGCGCCGTGCCGTTCCCCGCGGTGGTCTGCGTCTCCTCGCTCACGGCGGGGTGAGACGGTCGGCGGCGCCGTCCCGGTGGATCAGTCGAGCGCGCCCGAGCGCACCGCCTCCGCCGTGCGCTCGTAGCCGCGGGCGATGTACTCCTCCAGCTTGGCGGTCTCGACGCGCCACTGGCCGCGGCCGCCCACCTGGATGGCGGGCAGCTCCCCGCTGCGCACGAGAGCCCTCGCCTGCGTCGCCGAGATGTTGAGGATCTCGGCGACGTCCGCCAAGGTCAGGAAGCGCTGCTGCGCCATCCTCCGCCTCCTTGCTCGTGGTTGCTCTCCCGTTCCAGTCTGCCACCGAAGAGGCGCAACGGCTCCCCGTCCACATGCGGCGTCGCCATCGCCCGCCCCGGGCGGGCACGGGGGGCCGGGGTGCGCACCCTGTCCCCAGTTGTGCACCGACCGGTTCCCGGGGCACCACGGCCGCGGGCAGAATGTGGGCCACGAGCACGGTCCCCACGGCCGTGCCGGGCAACGAGAGAGGCGGTCGCCGATGAGCGGCACGGTCAGGGGCACGGACGCCCCGTCGGTCCGGTTCCGGAGACCGACCTGGCGGGACCCGAGGCTGCTCACCGGGCTGCTGCTCGTGCTGCTCTCCGTCGCCGGGGTGACCGCCGTGGTCACCGCCACGAACCGCACGGACCCCTACCTGGCGGCCGCCCGGGACATCGAGGTCGGCCAGGACGTGACCGGGGAGGACCTGGTGGCCGTCGACGTCCGGCTGCAGGACGCGGCGGACCTCTACGTCCCGGCGGACGCGGCACCGGGGCCGGGCACGGTCGCGACGCAGCGGATCCCGGCGGGCCAGCTGCTGCCAGGATCCGCGCTGGGCACCGCGGACCGGCTGGACCGCAAGCCGGTCGCCGTCCCGGTGGACCATCCGCTGCCCCAGGACGCCGGGGCGGGAACGCGCGTGGACGTCTGGGTCGCCGCCCAGAAGCCCTCCGGCCGCGGCCACGAGCCGGCCCGCCTGCTGCTCCCGGCGGCCGAGATCGCCGGCGTGCAGACGGAGCAGACCGCCCTCGGCGCGGGCCGCGGCACCGTGGTGCACGTCCTGGTCGAGGAGGACCCGATGGAGGAGCTCGTGGACGCGCTCGGCAACGACGCCCGCGTCACGCTCGTGTGGAATCCCTCGGGCGGCCGGTGATGGTCCTCCCGGTCATGGCCCTCGGGGTCTCCACCTGGCCCCTCGTCGACGGCATCGAACGGCTGCACGGACCGGTCACGGTGGTCCGTCGCTGCCTCGACCTGACAGAGCTGCTGGCCGCGGCGCGCGCCGGACTCGGCCGGGCCGCCCTCGTGGCGGAGGGCGCCGAGGACCTCACGGCGAGCCTGCTCGAGCAGATCCGGCTCGGCGGCGCGGCGCTGCTGGTGCTGGAGGGCCACGACCACCGCCGCCTCGCCGGCCTCGGCGCCGTGGTCGTCCCGGAGCGCGCGGCCCCTGAGGACGCCGCCCGCCTCGTCGAGGAGGCCGTCGCCGCCGCGTCGGGCGCACCGAGCGCGGTGGGCTACGCCGACGTCGTCGCCGCGGGCCGCGCCGACGGAGCGGCCGCCGTGCTCGGCGCGCCCGCCCCCGCGGCGGGCGGGCACCCGCAGGAGGGGGACGACAGCGAGGGCGCGGAGTCCCCGGCCCCCCGGGTCGCCGGACGGATCGTGGCGGTGTGGGGGCCCACCGGAGCGCCGGGCCGGACCACGGTGGCCGTCAACCTCGCCGCGGAGCTCGCGCTCCTGGGGCAGGACACGGCCCTCGTCGACGCGGACACCTACGGACCCTCGGTGGCCGCGGCCCTCGGGATGCTGGACGAGGCGGCGGGTCTCGCCCAGGCGTGCCGGCTCGCCGACCAGGGGCGGCTGGACGGGGCGAACCTGCGGCGGACGGCCGCCGACGTGGCCGTCGCCGGGCGCACCGTCCGGGTGCTCACGGGGCTGACCCGCCAGGACCGCTGGCCGGAGCTGCGCTCGAGCGCCGTGGCGGCGGTGCTGGAGCGCTCGGTGCAGGAGTTCGGCACCACGGTGGTGGACTGCGGCTTCGCGCTGGAGGCCGACGAGGAGCTCAGCGTCGACACCATGGCTCCCCGCCGGCACGCGGCGGCCCTCACGGTCCTGGAGCGCGCCGACGTGGTGGTGGCAGTGGGCGCCGCGGACACCATCGGTGTGCCGAGACTGCTGAAGGCGCTGCCGGACGTCGCCGCGGCCGCGCCCGGGGCCCGGCTCGTCGTCGCCGTCAACAAGCTGCGCCGCTCGGCGGCGGGACGCTCACCCGAGCTGGGGGTCCGGGAGGCGTGGGCGCGGTTCGGCTCCGGCCCGGCGGTCGAGCTGTTCGTGCCGTGGGACCCGGAGACCTGCGACGAGGCGCTGCTGGCCGGGGCCGTCCTCGCGGAGACCGCGGCGGGATCCTCCGTGCGGGCCGCGCTCCGGGAGCTGGCCGGCCGGGTGCTCGCCGAGCCCGGGGCGGCCGGGGCGGACGAGGACCCGCTCGTGCGCGGTACTAGGCTGGGCGGCAGGATCGGGGCCTGGCTGCGGCGCTGATCGCGGGGGCGCCGTCCGGCCCCTCCCCACCTGCGACCACCGGAGGCGACGTGGCGTTCACGGAACCGCTCAGGGACACCAAGGACTTCGGGCCCGGGGACTACGAGTGGCTCCACCTGCTCGTGGGGGACTGGCAGCTCATCTCCGACCTCGCCTTCGGCGACCTGATCCTCAGCTTCCCGGCCGACTACATCCCGGCTGCGGGCAGCGGCAACGGGCGAGGCATGCCGGCCCCCGGCAGCTCGTTCCGGGTGCTCGCCCACGTGCGGCCGGCGACGGGTCCCACGGTCTTCCACAAGGACATGGTGGGCGAGCTGCTGCCCGACGAGCTGAGCGGGCCCCTGCGGGCCGCCTGGGTCGGCCGGCGGATCGAGCGGGTGCGCCCGTCGGGGGAAGGGGCCGGTGCCTCCGGCCCGGTCAAGGTGGTCCCGCTCGTGCGCCAGGGGCGGACGCTCGCCCTGCTGACCCTGCACGCCGGACGGGCACCGGGTCAGGTGGTCTCCCGGCAGGAGATCGTCTACCGCGAGACCGCCGACGCGCTGCTGCGGATGGCCAACGAGGGCCTGTGGCCGGACTTCTCCGCCCCGACGGGCTCGCGCCGCGGCGCGCCGCGCGTCGGGGACGGCGCGATCCGGCTCGACGCAGAGGACCGCGTGACCTACGTCTCGCCCAACGCGGAGTCGGCGCTGCGCCGGCTGGGGATCGACGGCGAGCTGCTCGGGGAGCGGCTCATGGACCTCGTGCCCCCCGTGCTGGTGCCGGGGGCGGACGCGGACGAGACCCTCGCCCCCGTGCTCAGCGGCCGGACGGCGTGGCGCAGCGAGGTGGAGGGCGCGCGCGTCAGCGTCAACTTCCGCTCCGTCCCGCTGCGGGACCGGTCCGGCCGGCTCGGTGCGGTGCTGCTCTGCCGGGACGTCACCGAGCTGCGCCGCCGGGACCTGGAGCTCGTCTCGAAGGACGCGACCGTGCGGGAGATCCACCACCGCGTCAAGAACAACCTGCAGACGGTCTCCGCGCTGCTGCGCCTGCAGGCCCGGCGGATGACCACGGACGAGGCGCGGCACGGGCTGGAGCAGGCCATGCGCCGGGTCGCGACCATCGCGATGGTGCACGAGACGCTCTCCCAGGGGTTCACGCAGAACGTGGACTTCGACGAGCTCATCGCCCGGCAGTTCCGGCTCGCGGCGGAGGTGGCCTCGCCCGAGCAGACGGTGCACACGCGGATCATCGGGGATTTCGGGGAGCTGCCGACCCGCCTGGCCACCCCGCTGGCGCTCGTGATCAACGAGCTCGTCACGAACGCGGTCGAGCACGGCCTCGCCGGGCGGACCGGAACGGTCACCCTGGAGGCGTCCAGGGTCCAGGACGAGGACAGCGCCGGTCAGCTGCTCGAGGTCGTGGTGAGCGACGACGGCGCCGGGATGGGCGACGTGGTCATCGAGGAGTCCGGGGTCGGCGCCTTCCGCAGGGCGGGCGGCGGCGAGGGGCTCGGGATGCAGATCGTGCGCACCCTCGTGGCGGGCGAGCTCGGGGGCTGGATCCGCTGGGAACCGCGACAGGGTGGGGGCACCGAGGTGACGGTGTGCGCCCGCCTCGACGACTGATCCGGCGAGGGCCCGGGAAGCGGCGAGGACCGGGACCCCGCAGGGTTCCCGGTCCTCGGTGCGTGCGGAGCGCTCAGGAGGCGCGGCGGGCGCGGGCGGCGCGGCGCTTGAGGGCGCGGCGCTCGTCCTCGCTCATCCCGCCCCAGACGCCCGCGTCCTGGCCGGACTCGAGGGCCCACTGCAGACAGGTGTCCATCACCGGGCAGCTGCGGCACACGGCCTTCGCCTCCTCGATCTGCAGAAGAGCAGGTCCGGTGTTGCCCACGGGGAAGAACAGCTCGGGATCCTTCTCCAGGCATGCTGCGCGGCTACGCCAATCCATGGTCAGCGATCGCTCCTTTCAAGGGTGAGTCCCGTCGGGGCAGGGCAGAAGGATCCTGCGGCGGCCGCGTCCGGGACAAGAGAAAAGGCCCATTCGCACGGGCCTTGTGAAGAACTGACGTCCACCTTCCCACGCCGGAGGGGTGCGGACAAGGGCTTTGGGTGGCGCGTCACAGCCGGGTCGGTGAGGCGTTGCTCACAGGACGCCCGGGGCGGGCCGCCGCACGATCCGCACGGCGGGCCGCGCCGGCGGCGGGCGGACTAGGGTGGCGGGGAGCGCCGGGGCCCGCCGCCCGGCCGGAAGGAGAACCCCATGCCCACCCCCTCCCGGGACGTCCGGCCCCGCGCGGTCGCGGTCCTGACCGGCGTGGTGCTGCTCGAGGCCCTGGTCCTCGCCGGGGCCGCCCTGCGGCTGGTCTGGTCCCTCCTGTTCGAGGAGCCCCTGACCGTGGGCGGAACGGTCTTCCTCGCGGCGGTCTTCGCCGGGGGCGCCCTGTGGCTGCTGCGCGTGGGCCGGGGCCTCTGGCGCGGCTTCCGGTGGCCCCGCGCGGCCGCGCTCGTGGTCCAGCTCTTCCTCCTGGTGCTCGCCTACCCCCTGCTCCGGTCGGGGCATTGGGGGCCCGGGCTCGCGACGGCGGTGCCGGCCGTCGTCGTCCTCGTCCTGCTCTTCCGGCCGGGCGTGCTCGCGTGGACGAGCCGCACCGTCCGGTGAGCCGGTCCGCCCGGCCGGCCCCCGAGGCCCCGGGGCGCGCCCGCCCGGGACGGCCGGGCAGGACCAGTACAGTTGGAGCGCCCGTGCCCGCCGCCGTCGTGCCCGGCCCCCGTCCGTTCCGTCCCCTCCCGTCGAGCAGCTCCGAACAGGTGGTCCCGTGACTCCCCGCCGCATCGTCATCGTCAGCCGCATCTTCGCCCCCGAGCCGGCGGCCGCGTCCTTCCGGCTGCGGGCCCTGGCCCGTGGCCTGACCGAGGCGGGGGCGGAGGTCACGGTCCTCACCACGCGCCCGCCCGCCGGGTCCGTCATCGAACCGGAGCCCTACGACGTGCGCCGGTGGCCCGTCCTGCGCGACCGGTTCGACTACGTGCGCGGGATCGTCCAGTACCTCAGCTTCGACGTCCCCGTCCTCTTCCGGCTGCTGGCCACCCGGGCCGACCTCGTGGTCAGCGAACCGCCCCCCACCACGGGGATGGCCGTGCTCGTCTCCTCGCTCCTGCGGGGCCGTCCCTACGTCTGGTACGCCCCCGACATCTGGACCACCGCCGCCGAGAAGATGGAGGTCTCCGCGCCGGTGAAGCGGGCCATGCGCGTCATGGAGACCCTCGCGGCCCGGCGGGCCGCGGGCGTGCTCACCGTGTCCGAGGCCATGGGCCGCGAGCTGCAGTCCGTCACCGGCGTGGCCTGGGAGAAGGTGCTCGTGGCGGAGAACGGCATCGACACCGACGTCTTCCGCCCTGACGGACCGGTGGCCGAGCCCGGCGCGCCATACTTCGTCTACGCCGGGTCGATGTCCGAGTGGCAGGGCGCCGACGTCTTCGTCCGCGCCATGCCCCGCGTCCTCGAGGCCCACCCCGACGCCCGCCTGCGCTTCTTCGGCAGGGGCTCAGACATCGACCGCGTCCAGGAGATCGCCGAGCGGCTCGCCCCGGGGAGCGTGCTCTTCGAGGGGCTGCGCCCCGCCGCCGAGACCGCGGAGTGGACCCGGGGGGCCGTCGCCGCCCTGGGCGCGGTGCTCCCGGGCATCGGCTACGACTTCACCAAGCCCACCAAGATCTACGCCGCCGCCGCGTGCGGGACGCCGGTCGTCTACGCGGGGGCGGGGGTCGCGGCCGAGCTCGTGCAGGACAACGGCCTGGGCGCGGCCGTCGACCACGACGCCGACGCGGTGGCCGAGGCCATGATCGCCGCCCTCGACCGCCGGCTCGACCCGGCGCTGGCCGAGGACGACGACCGGGAGCGCCGCCGCCGGGCCGCGTGGGCGGCCGAGAACGCCTCCCTGGCGGCCTCCGGTCGCCTCGCCGCCGAGTGGCTGCTCCAGGGCTTCCCCGACTGATCAGGTACTTTGGTACGCAGCGCACGCCCGGCGCGCCCGTGCCGCCCCCTCACCGGCCGGACGCCGGCCGGGCCCACCAGGACACCAACCCCAGGAGTTAGCCCGTGAACGCAGATCTCGTCGTCGTAGGGTCCGGCCTGTTCGGCCTGACCGTGGCCGAGAGGGCCGCCAACGAGCTGGGCCTCGACGTGGCCATCATCGACCGGCGGCCCCACATCGGTGGCAACGCCTACACGGAGAACGAGCCCCAGACCGGGATCGAGGTGCACCGCTACGGCGCCCACCTGTTCCACACCTCCAACGAGCGGGTCTGGGACTACGTGAACCGGTTCACCGACTTCACGGACTACGTGCACCGGGTCTACACGCGGCATCACGACGAGGTCTTCCCCATGCCGATCAACCTCGGCACGATCAACCAGTTCTTCCGCGCGGCGTACTCGCCGGCCGAGGCCCGGGCGCTGATCCAGGAGCAGGCCGGGGAGCTCGCGGGGACGGACCCGCAGAACCTCAACGACAAGGGCATCCAGCTCATCGGCCGGCCGCTCTACGAGGCGTTCATCAAGCACTACACGGGCAAGCAGTGGCAGACGGACCCCAAGGACCTGCCCGCCTCGATCATCAACCGGCTCCCCGTGCGCTACACCTACGACAACCGGTACTTCAACGACAAGTACGAGGGCCTGCCGGTGGACGGCTACACCGCGTGGCTCGAGCGCATGGCGGACCACCCCAAGATCGACGTCCGGCTGGACACCGACTTCTTCGACGAGGGCCACGACTACTCCCGCTCCGCCGTCTCCGGGCAGGTCCCGGTCGTCTACACGGGACCCGTGGACCGGTACTTCGACTACGCCGAGGGCGACCTCTCGTGGCGGACCATCGACCTGGAGCAGGAGGTCCTGCCGATCGAGGACTTCCAGGGCGCCCCGGTGATCAACTACCCGGACCCCGACGTCCCCTTCACCCGGATCCTGGAGTTCCGCCACTTCTACCCGCAGCGGGACTACACCACGGACGCCACGGTGATCATGCGCGAGTTCTCCCGCTTCGCGGAGAAGGGCGACGAGCCGTACTACCCGGTCAACACCTCGGTGGACCGCGAGAAGCTGCTCAAGTACCGCGACCTCGCCCGCGGCGAGGACAAGGTCCTGTTCGGCGGCCGCCTCGGCACCTACAAGTACCTGGACATGCACATGGCCATCGGGGCCGCGCTGTCCATGGTCGACAACAAGCTCAAGCCCCACTTCACCGGCGGGGCCACCATCGAGAGCGGGGGAGTGGACGCGTGACCGCGACGACCCAGGACACCGAACGGACCGGCACCGAGGGCACCTCCTACCGGGTGCTGCAGGAGCTCGTCTTCCCGGCCAAGGACCGTTTCCCGACCCAGCCCCTCTACCTGGACTCCCGGGCGGACACGGGCACCGCCGCCCAGCAGGAGGACACGAAGGAGCAGCGGCCCCAGATCGTGGTCAACGTGGCCTCCGACGCCGGGGCCGCCAGCGGTGTGGCGATCCTCGGCCGCACCTCCGTGCGCGTGCCGGCCCGCAGCACCGTGTCCTTCGCCACGTACTTCAACGCGTTCCCGGCCAGCTACTGGCGGCACAACACCCACCTGCGCGAGGTCGTGCTGCGCGTGCGCACCACGGGCCGCGGCTCGGTGAACGTGCACAGCTCCAACGCGCGCGGCGAGTCCGTGCCCGTGTCGGTGCACGAGGTCTCCGGCGCCGAGCGGCTGACCGAGGTCGTGCTGCCGCTGAAGGCCTTCGCCGACGGCGGGTGGTACTGGTTCGACGCCACCGCGGGAGACCAGGAGCTCGAGGTCCTGGGCGCCCAGTGGCTGGGCGACGGCACGGGCACCACGGAGGGGTCCGTGACCCTCCAGATCACGACCATGAACAAGCCCTCCTACTGCCTCACCAACGCCCGCCTCCTGGACGAGCAGCGGGAGCACCTGCCGCAGGTCGCGCAGGTCGTGATCGTGGACCAGGGCAACCAGAAGGTCGTCGACGAGCCGGGCTTCAGCGAGGTCCAGGAGCGCTTCGGCGACCGGCTGCGCGTCATCGACCAGGGCAACCTGGGCGGGGCCGGCGGCTTCGCCCGCGGCATGTACGAGGCCGTGCGCGCCGACAGCACCTACGTGCTGCTCATGGACGACGACGTCGAGATCGAGCCCGAGGCCGTGCGCCGGATCAGCGTGTTCGCCGACTTCTGCAAGCGGCCCACGCTGGTCGGCGGGCACATGATCGACCTGCTCAACCCGACGAAGATCCACAACTTCGGCGAGGCCATGGACCCGTACAGCTTCCAGTACGGCCCCGCGGGCGAGGGCGTGGAGATCGGCCACGACTTCCGCCGCAGCAACCTGCGCAGCACCGCGTGGATGCACCGCCGCATCGAGGTGGACTACAACGCGTGGTGGATGTGCCTGATCCCCACGCAGGTCGTCCGCGAGATCGGCCTGGCGCTGCCCGTGTTCATCAAGTGGGACGACGTCGAGTACGGCATCCGCGCCAAGGCGGCCGGCTACCGCACCGTGTCCCTGCCCGGAGTGGCCGTGTGGCACCTGGCCTGGGCGGACAAGGACGACACCATCAGCTGGCAGGCGTACTTCCACAAGCGCAACCAGCTCGTGGCCGCCCTGCTGCACTCCCCGTTCGACCGCGGCGGCGAGGTGCTCGGGCGCAACGGGATCAAGGACCTGCGGCACCTGCTGTCCATGCAGTACTTCGCGGAGGAGGCCCGGGTCCTGGCCCTGCGGGACGTCCTCGCCGGGCCGGAGGCCCTGCACGAGCTGCTGCCCCAGCGGATCCGCGACGTGCGCCGGATGATGACCCAGCACTCCGACGCCGTCTACGAGTCGGACCTCGACGCCTACCCCACGGTCGCGTCGGCCAAGCCCCTGCGGACCCGGCGGCTCTCCGCCCCGCACGGGCTGAAGGTGCTCACCTCCGCGACCACCGCCGTGGTGCGCCACCTCGCCGTGCGCCCGCAGGAGCAGGCCGAGCAGCACCCGCAGGTGCACCTGCCCTACCAGGACGCCCGGTGGTGGCGGCTCGCCCGCTACGACAGCGCCCTGGTCTCCGCCTCGGACGGCACCGGCTACACCTGGTACAAGCGCTCGCCCCGGGAGGCCCGCGCCCTGATGGCGGAGTCCCTGCGGCTGCACGCCCAGCTGGCCCTGCGCTGGCCGGAGCTGTCCCGCCGCTACCGGGCCGCGCTGCCGGAGGTCACCTCCATGGCGGCCTGGGAGGCGACCTTCCGCGAGCACTCGGAGATCGGCGCCTGATGCCGGCTGCCACGGTCGTCCGGAGGCCGTCCCCCGGGACGGGGCTGCCGGCGGTGTTCCGCCAGCGCTACCTGCTGAAGCTGCTGGTCGACAAGGAGCTGCAGATCCGCTACCGGGGCACGGTCCTCGGGCTGCTGTGGTCCTACGTCAAGCCGGGGATCCAGTTCGTGGTCTTCTACGTGGCCCTGGGCATCTTCCTGGGCCTGGAGCGCGGGATGGAGAACTACGCCGTGTACCTGTTCTCCGGGATCATCCTGATCAACTTCTTCTCGGAGTCCTTCGGCAACGCGGCGCGCTCGATCGTGGCCAACGCGAGCCTGATCAAGAAGATCTACCTGCCCCGGCAGATGTTCCCGGTGGCCTCCGTGTGGGTCGCCGGCGTGCACCTCATGCCGCAGCTGGTGGTCATGCTCCTGGCCGCCCTCATCGTGGGCTGGTCGCCCACGTGGATCTCGCTGCTGGCCGTGCCCGCGGCGCTGCTGATCGTGGGTCTGCTGGGGGCCGGGCTGGGCATGCTCTTCGGCGCGGCGAACGTGTTCTTCCGCGACGCCGAGAACTTCGTGGACCTGATCGTCATGGTCAGCACGTGGTCCGCCCCGGTGCTCTACTCGTGGACGATGGTCCGGGACGTCCTGGGCCCGGTGTGGTTCGCCGGGTTCATGCTCAACCCCCTGACCGTGGCCGTGGAGCTCTCGCACGCGGCCTTCTGGCTGCCGACCACCACCCCCGGCGCCCACGAGGTGCCGCCCCACCTGTTCTCCCTCTGGACGCCGGTGGCGCTGCTGGTGGTCACGGTCGTCATGTTCCTGGGCGACCTGCTGTTCCGTCGCCTCGAGGGCCGATTCGCGCAGGAGCTGTGACGATGAGCACCGACCGCACCACCCCGCCGGCCGAGCCCGCGGTGGTGGCCGAGCACCTGGCCAAGGAGTTCTCGCTCCGCCACGCCCGTTCCCTCAAGGAGACGGTGATGTGGCTCGCGCGGGGGCGGCGCCAGGACATCTCCAACCGCTTCCGGGCCCTCGAGGACCTCAGCCTCAGCATCCGGCCGGGGGAGAGCGTGGCGCTCGTGGGGCTCAACGGCTCCGGGAAATCCACGTTCCTCAAGCTGGTCTCCGGTGTGATGAGCCCCGACGGGGGCTCGCTCGTGGTCAACGGGCGCGTGGCCGGGCTGATCGAGGTCGGCGCCGGCTTCCACCCCGACCTCACCGGCCGCGACAACGTGTACCTCAACGGCGCGATCCTCGGCATGTCCAAGGAGGACATCGACCGGAAGTTCGACCAGATCGTGGCGTTCTCCGAGATCGAGCAGTTCATCGACACCGAGGTGAAGTTCTACTCGTCCGGCATGTACCTGCGCCTGGCCTTCGCCGTGGCGGTGTTCACCGACCCGGACATCTTCATCATCGACGAGATCCTCTCGGTGGGCGACGAGCCCTTCCAGCGCAAGAGCCTGGGCCGGGTCAAGGAGCTCTCCGAGGAGGGCAAGACGCTGCTCGTCGTCAGCCACGACTTCGACGTGGTCCGCAAGGTCTGCGACCGCGGGGTGTGGATCGAGCACGGCCGGGTCCGCAGCGACGGGCCCATCGACGAGGTGATCGAGCAGTTCCGCGCCGCGGAGAACGCCGGCTGACGATCCTTCCTGCCCGCGCCCCGGGGACGACGACGGGCCGCCCGGCTCCGCGAGGAACCGGACGGCCCGTCGTCCGTCGCAGGACGGGGGGCCCGCCGCAGGATCAGGCGCCGTCGCAGCCGACGATCTCGTAGAGCGCGGCCTGCCCGTTGCGCTCGACCAGCACCAGGTTCAGGTCCACGGCCGGGTCCACGGCGTTGACCCCGGTGTAGGCGAGGGCGGACGGCTCGTCCGGGATGATGAACTGGGTCCCGAAGTCCAGGACGTAGCGGACGTCGAGCTCCTCGGCGGCCTCGCACGCGGGACTGCCGGGGACGGCGGCGTCGATGCCCGTCACGATCTCCCGCACCTCCGGGCCGGGCGTCCCCACGTGGTACTGGGTGACGGGCCGCTCACCGACCGCGAACGCCAGGGAGCCGCCGTTCCACGGGTTGACGGCGATGACGTCCTCGGGGTCCGTGAGCTCGTCGAGGTCCTCCAGGAGCTCGTACTCGTCCCGGGTCAGCACGCTCTCGGCGCCCTCCCACGCGTAGTACTGCTTGCCCCACCGCGTGGCCTGGGTGAGGGACCCGACCTGGGAGTAGGGGACCACGAGGGCGAGCACCACGACGGCCGCGACGGGAAGGGCGGCGCGGGCGGCCCGGGGCCGGCCGGCGAACGAGGCGAACGCCGTGGCGCCGGCCGCCAGGCCCTCCACCACGTGCGCGGCGCCGAGGGCGGCGAGGGGGACCGCGGTCAGCGGGAGGGTCGCCGCCAGGCGGTAGGAGTCCACGTACCAGCCCCCGGTCAACCACTCCCGCCAGGGGCCCTCCTCCCCACCGGCGGAGACCGCGTACAGGAGCACGAGCGACAGGTGCCCCAGCACCAGCCAGCGCAGCCGGCGGCGGCTGATCGCGGCGTAGACCCCCGCCGCGGTCAGCACCACGAGCACCCACGGGACGTCGTCGCGGCCGTTCGCCGTGAGCACGACGGCCTCGCCCACGCCCCGGCCGAAGGACGTGAAGGGGTCCCACGCGCGGTCCGTGGTCAGGACGTTCCACAGGAGCAGCCACGTGGTGACCACGACGACCGCGACCGCCGCGAGCCCGAGGGCGGGACCACGGCGCCCGGCGCCCGCGGCCGCCCGCAGCCCGAGCCACCACGCCGTGGCCGCCAGGGGGACCGCGACCACGAGCAGGGCGAGGAACGCGTTGGGCTGGGAGACGAACAGCGCGCCGAGGGTGACCACCAGGCTGGCGGCCAGCCGGACCCGGCCGGCCGCGTCCGGGGTGCGCGCCGTCCGGTCCGCGCTCACCCCGGGGCCGAGCAGCCGCACGAGCAGGCCGAGGGACACGGGGGCGAGCGCCAGGGCGAGGATGTTGGGGAAGAGCGGCCCCCAGGCCATCAGGCCCAGCGGGAAGACGCTGAACCCGGCGGCGGCCGTGCCGGCGACCACGGCCGCCACGGGGGACGGGCCGACGAGGCAGCGGACCAGGAAGATGCACGAGGCCGGCCAGACGAGCCCGCCCACCGCGAGCAGCGTCAGGTTGTGGGCCACGAGCACACTGTCGCCGGCCAGGGGCACCGAGAGGGACGCCAGCTGGTGCCACGCCGCGGGGTACAGCGCGATGGTGCTCTCCGGGCTGACCATCCGGTTCAAAGTCAGGGTCGAGCCGTTGCCGGTCTCGACGACGTAGCGGATGGCGTTGAGGTGGAAGATGTTGTCCCAGCGCTGGGCCATCGCCTCCGGGTGTCCGATCACGGACACCATCCGGCGCACCAGCAGCACCGCCCCGATCGCCAGCCCGGCGGCCGCGCCCGCCGGGAAGAGCCAGCGGCCCGCGCCGCCGGAGCGCTCCGCCGGGTCGGCCGGGTCCGCACCGGCGTCGTGCGGGCCGGGCGCGTGGCCGCCCCGGGGGAGGAGCCGGCCGACCAGCCACGCCAGCGCCGCCAGGACCACCGCGGCGGCCACCTGGGTGAGCGCGCCGTAGGGGATGCCCGCCAGGTCCAGGACCACGCCCGTGAGCCCGACGACGGCGACGCTGAAGACCGGTGCCGTCAGCAGGATCCGGCCCCCGCGCTGCCCGAAGGCCCACAGCAGCGCCAGCCCCGGCAGCCACAGGAACGCCAGCAGGACCAGGAACGCCGGCAGATGGGGTCCCCAGTCCGTCAGCACGTCGGTCCTGCGGGGCTCTGCCTGGCAGCGGGCACGGTCTTGTCCTCACGGTGGGGGGAAGGGTCGGGTCGATCATAGCGGCCGGCCCGGGTCCGGCCGCCGAGCTGACGGGCGGGTCCGGCGCGCTGTGCGAGAATGTCCGGGTGAGTCGTTCGTGGATCGTCATGCCCGTGTACAACGAGGCGGCCGTCGTGGGAGAGGTGCTGAAGGAGCTCCGGAAGACCTTCCCGCACGTCGTCTGCGTCGACGACGGATCCTCCGACGACTCGGCCCGGATCTGCGCCGAGGCCGGCGCCGTCGTCGTCCAGCACCCCATCAACCTGGGGCAGGGAGCGGCGCTGCAGACCGGTTTCGAGTACGCCCTGCAGGACCCCGGAATGGACTGCGTGGTCACCTTCGACTCCGACGGCCAGCACCGCGTGACCGACGCGTGGGACATGGTCGAGCGGATCCGCTCGGGCGAGGCCGAGGTCGTGCTGGGCTCCCGCTTCCTCGACGGGCGCACCCGGATCTCCCCGCTCAAGCGGGTCGTGCTGCGCACCGCCGCGTTCTTCTCGAAGCTGTCCACCGGCATGGACCTCTCCGACGCCCACAACGGGCTGCGCGCCATCGACCGGGGCACCCTGACCCGCATCCGGCTGACCCAGAACCGGATGGCGCACGCCTCGGAGATCGTCAACCAGCTGGCCGACATCCGGCCCCGCTGGGTCGAGCACCCGGTGGAGATCATCTACACGGACTACTCGAAGTCCAAGGGGCAGTCGCTGCTCAACGGCGTGAACATCCTCGCCGAGCTGTTCGTCAAGTAGTCCGCACCCAGTCCGCACCGTCGAAGGGAAGAGCCGTCCGATGATCTACGCCGTCCAGATCCTGCTGGTCCTGGCCGTGGGCTACGGCGCGCTCGCCCTGATCCGCGGCGGGGCCAACGCGAAGCACCAGGCGATCCGCCGCGTGGTGGGCCTGGCCTTCTTCGTCTTCGCGGCGCTGTCCATCTTCTTCCCCGACCTGCTCACGGGCGTGGCCCATTTCTTCGGGATCGGACGCGGCACCGACCTCGTCCTGTACGGCTTCGTGGTGATCTTCATGATCACCCAGGCCACCTCCGCGCTGCGCAACCGCCAGCAGGAGGTCAACGTGACCCGGCTGGCCCGGCACATCGCCGTCGCCGAGGCGGAGCGGCCCTGGGCCCCGGCCCCGGAGCACGCCCAGCGCGCCTCGGTGCGGGACTTCGCCGAGACCTCTCCGGCGCAGCGCCCCGCGGCCTGACCGGCCCCGGCGCGGATCAGGCCTCCCGGAGCACCCGGGACAGCAGGTCCGGCCGGTCCGTCATGACGCCGTCCACCCCCCACCCCAGCAGACGGCGCATGTCGTCCTCCCGGTCGATGGTCCAGACGTCCACCCGCAGACCCGCCTGCTGGGCGCTGCGCACGAGTCCGGGCGTGAGCACGCGCAGGCCCAGGAGCGAGTCCGGCGGTTGCAGGCCCTGGAACGGGAGCGTGTGGTGCTGGTGCCGGCCCAGCAGGCACAGCAGCCGGAAGGCCGCGAACTCCGTGGGGGAGGCCGCCGTGGGCACCGCTCCGCCCGAGACCTGCCGGAACCGCCGGATCGAGGCCGTGCGGTTCGTCGCGACGAGCGTGCGCTCCTGGGCACCTGCCGCCCGGACGGCCCGCCAGACGATCTCCTCGGCGCCGGGACGGTTGCCCTTGAGCTCGATCGCCACGGGGTGCTCGGGGAACGCCTCGTAGACCTCCGCGAGCGTGGGGACGTGCACCCCGCGCCCCCGCCACGGGAAGGTCCCGCCGTCGAGGGTGAACGCGTGCCCGGCGTCCAGGCGCTGGAGCTCCGCGGCGGACATCAGCGCGACGGCGCCGGTCCCGTCCGTGGTGCGGTCCACCGTGAGGTCGTGCATCAGCACGGCCGTGCCGTCGGCGGAGGCCTGCACGTCGAGCTCCAGCACCACGTCCCCGAGGGCCGCGGCGGCCCGGAACGCCTCGAGGGTGTTCTCCGGGGCGACCTCGGCGCCGCCCCGGTGCGCGAAGACGGCCGGCCAGTCCCGGGGCACGGCTGCCCTCGGGACCGGCGACGGGGCCACCAGGTGCCGGCCGAGGGCCGCTCCGGCCGCGCTCGTGAGCAGGTTTCCGGCGTAGGGGACGCCCGCGCGGAGCAACGCCCGGAGACGAGCGGCGACGTCGGGGCGTGTGCCGTCCTGCTCGGTGGTCACATGGGTCACGGCGGTCCTTGCGATCGGGGGCAGCGCGTGCGGCACGGGGGTGCCGTGACGCGGACGCCCGGTGGGGAGCGTGTTCGCCCGCCCACCCTACGGCCCGGCGGCCCGGCCTGCACGCCCTCTCAGGACGGGGCCCTCGCCGACCTGCTTTCATGCGCCCGCATCCTGTGACACTTCATGTGTTTCCGGACGGGAACAACGTCGCAGGTCAGCGACGGCTGTCCACAGGAGCCCGCGCGGGGGTTGTGGGGACGACATCGGATCGGCCTATGTTCCTGTGCATGCGCTCCGGGGGGAGCGCCGCCGGCGCGGATCCCGCGCCGGGGAACGCGCAGGGGGACGGATGACGGCACTGCTCTCCGAGGACGCGCTCGGGCTGGTCGAGGCCGAGGTGCGCGAGCTCATCCGGCGCCGCGGCCTGGACCCGGTGCTCGAGCTGGAGCGGACCCGGGAGCTGGTGGACGCCGCGGTGCGCGACTACGACCAGCGCTCGGCGCGCGGGGTGCTGCCGGCCCTGGCGGACCTGGACGCCGCCCGGCGGGTGCTGCTGGACCTGGTCGCCGGGTTCGGCCCGCTGCAGCCGCTGCTCGACGACCCGCGGATCGAGGAGATCTGGATCAACGGCCCCGCGGAGGTCTACGCCGCCCGCGGCGGGGAGTCCGAGCTGACGAGCCTCGTGCTGACCGAGGCCCAGATCCGCAACCTGGTGGAGCGGATGCTCAAGTCCTCGGGCCGTCGCCTGGACCTGTCCTCCCCGTTCGTGGACGCGGCGCTGCCGGACGGGTCCCGGCTGCACGTGGTGATCCCCGACGTGACGCGCCGGCACTGGGCCGTGAACATCCGCAAGTTCGTGGCCCGGGCCCGGCGCCTGGACGATCTCGTGGAGCTGGGCGCGCTGCCGCCGCGCGCCGCGCGCTTCCTCGACGCGGCCGTGGCCAGCGGGCTCAACGTCCTCGTCTCCGGCGCCACGCAGGCGGGCAAGACCACGCTGCTGAACTGTCTGTGCGCCTCGATCGGCCCCCGGGAGCGGGTGGTGACGGTCGAGGAGATCTTCGAGCTGCAGGTCCCGCTGCGCGACGTCGTGGGGATGCAGTGCCGTCAGCCCAATCTCGAGGGCACCGGCGAGATCCCCCTGCGCCGGCTCGTCAAGGAGGCGCTGCGGATGCGCCCGGACCGGCTCGTGGTCGGGGAGGTCCGGGAGGCGGAGAGCCTGGACATGCTCATCGCGCTCAACAGCGGGCTGCCCTCATACCGTCGCACTCACCACAAGAGAAACCCCCGCAAGGTTGCAGCCTCCGGGGGTCGTGGAGCAACAGCGACCACAACCGCCGTGCTCATGTCCAGGCTATGACAACTCCCTGACATCCGTACAGCCGTCCGTCGAGCTGGTTGCTCCGGGCGGCTTCTCCGTTTCACCGTCTGCGCCCCGCAGACACCGCCCAACGCGGCGAAGGCAACCCCGCGTAATCAACACCGCCAGCCGACGGAGACACAGGGCACACAGTCCTGGCGAGCTGATCCTCGCACCGCGGCCCTCCCCGGGTTAGAGCCGGTTCTCACAGTCGAGCACGCAGACAGGGGCCGTCACCGGGTCGAGCAATCGCCGGGATCGAAGGAGTGCCAAGCCCTACAGCGACCAAATGTCGCCGGAGCTGCGTGCACATGCCGCCACTGCCCACGAGTAACGCCGTGGGCCGCGCTACCGGTCACGCAGTGACCCCCATACGGCCGTCTCCGAAGTCTCGGGCTGGACGCCAGCGCGCCTCTACCGCTCCTCACGCCGGGAGCGTTAGAGGCACACCCCTGCCCGCCAACCGAGCAACCGAGCCCCAGGCTGGCCCGGCGTTGCCGTTGAGTCCACTCCCACAGACCACCCCAGCAAGTAGGCGGACAGCAGAAAAGACAGCACGAGCGTCGGGAAGTCCCGAGCACTGCCCCACAGACAGGAGAACGTCACCATGAGCAACAACATCCCGCAGCAACCGCACCCGGCCACCGTTCCCGCTGACCGATGCCAGCGCACCGCCGACCAGCTCGTGGCCGGTGCCGCCGAGCTGGAGACACGAGTCGTAGCAGTCACGGAGTGGCTTGAAGAACGTGGCGACCATCAGGTGGACCCGGACAGCTTTGAGGCCGGTTACCGGGCCGCCTTGCTCATCGTCCGGCGTGAACTCCTGGCCGACGCCGAGCACCTGCGGCGCCTGGCGGGAATTCCCCGCGGGGAAGTCCGACCACCCATGAGCTGAACCCCGGAGGCCTACCCCGTATCGCCTGGCGAGCTTAGCGTTACAGTCGCCGGAGCGCCGTGGCCGCCTCGACCCTGGCAGGCCCAGGCGCGCCGCCGGAGGCCGCCGCTAGCCCGTGAGCGGGCCGCTGAGGGCTCCCAGGGCGCACGTTGACGCCCAGGACCCAGACCTGTCGGCAGCCCGAGCGCCTATGCCTGGCGATCCCGGGGCGCGGGGCCCCCCGGGGATGCCCCCTGGTGGCGACATACTCACTTCGGAGGGTCGAAGCTTTCCTCTTTTTGGGGATCCCACTCTTGAAGCATGGCAAGGAGGGATGCAGCCGATATCTCCACTAACTCCAAACCTAGATTCAGGTCATGTTCGCGGTCGTAGTCTGAGAGCCAAAGAAGGAAGTGAAGGAATATAAGCGCGGAGTTGTGAAGCAGAATAAGAGAATTTGCCGTGTATTTCGGGTAAAGCGTAATACCTGCACCATACTCTGTCGCTTTTTCTCCGAGTAGCGCAATTGACTCCAGAGTAGATGAGTGAGCGATTCCTGAATATTCGCCATACAGTCGCTTCAGTTCCACTCGCATATGTGTGACCTGAGGGGTTTGCCCCAACAGTCGACCGAGAGGTTTCGGGCCGTCCAGTTCCTGCAACCGCGCATAGATTTCCATCTGCTTCCGGTGCAAAGTGGTGCCTTCGATCAGTTCTGAGTTTGTGGCGCATTCGATGACAATGAACTGGGTGCGGATATATGAGACGACAAGACCTAACCTGTATCGATCAGCATCCCCGTGCGCGTGCCATTCTCCTTCTAGAGCTCGGATGGTTTCGAGGAGAGCCTCATGCATAAACTTGGAGCAGTAGTATGCACCGGGGTTTTGAAAAAATCGTGTACGTGATTCATCGCGCCATAACTCGCGATTAGCGTAGTAGGCCTTGACTGCCTCGTCGATACTTTCGGTCATGGTCTTACGGTGCCACATTGCCCCCTTGAGCCGGGCTCGCAGAGCGTATATCGCAAGCCCGTGTCGCCAACGGACATGGTCGACGACAAGGATCGACTCACTCAGTTCGTTGCGGTCGATAGGCATCACGCCCAAAGTTGGGCCGCGACACGGCGACGGAGAGGGAGAACGCAAAGGCGTGGGCAACATGACGCGGATTCCCACCCGGCCGAAGGTGAAGCTTGCAGTGACGCCAGTGCCTGCCGGCCTCCTATCGGACTCGGATCGCGGGCTAACTGATCGGAGATAGGAAGATCAGTTAGATATGAGATCACTCCTAAACTGGTCTCTCAGCTCTATTAGTTGGTCTTCGACTCCGTCGTACTCCTCCCCAGGTTCAAGATCTTCGACGCCCCAGAATATGGCCAGAGTCCCGAATGCTTCATCGAACGCTTCGGGAGTTCCGACCAAGTCCACGGCGACAATTTGGGACTGCAGTTTGGATATGCACGAATTCAGTGTGTCGGGATCCTCTTGGTGGTCCCAAAAACAATTATTCGCGGTCGAAGCGAATTCCGAATAGGCAACTAGCTGTTGATCCCTCAACCACTTCTCGTGTTCCGTCCTATCCTGAAACCAGTTAGTGGCAAAGGCGACCATCACTGCAACTGCAGCACTAACAAGAGCGCTGATGCCCACTGTTAACCAACTGGCTTTTTCCTTCGTGCTCATGCTCTAGGTCCTAACATCATTGTTCGTTAGGTCCATGCTAAGCCTGGACTTGATGATGCCGTGGCCTAGGCGACTGCCCCAAGGCTGATCCGAGTTACGGCCGCCGGATGGGAGAACGCGAACGCGGCCCGCAGCATGGCCCGGATCGCCACCCGGTCACTCGTGAAGAACGCTGAGCTGTCGGAGCGCACGTCGACGTCCTGCCGGACGCCGATCACTGCGCGACCCTGGGGAATGCCCCAGATGGTGCCCGCCGTGACCGCCGGGGAAGTCAGCAGCGGGATGCCGTCGATGCGCAGCTGCCCGGCCTCGGTGGCGTCCGGGGACAGCAGGCGCTTGGCGGACGTGCTGGTCTCCTTCAGGGTGGCGATGTCCTCGGCGTCGTCGGGGTGGGCGACGAACCCGGACAGCCGCGCGCCGACGTTGGCGGCGCGGAAGCGGGCCACGGAGAAGGCGTCGAGGTCGCTCAAAGTCGCGGGCGCTTCGATAACCGTGACCCCCTGGAGGTCCTCCAGCCCGGCTGGAGCCTTGGGGGTGGCGGCGTTGGAACCGAAGAACGCGGCGTCGAGCTTGCGCGCCAGGTCGCGCACCAGCCCTTCCCCGATCTGCTCGGCCGCGGCCGGGTCCGTGTCCTCGGCCAGCTCCCGGGAGACGACCGTGAGCCCGGCCAGCTTGCGGTACGCGGCTTCGACTTCGCCCAGCTCGGCCTCGGACAGCGGGATTTCCTCGCCCTCGTTGACCCAGGCGGCGGACGGATCGGCGGTCACGAGCGGGACCCGGAGCGCGTTGCCGGTGAGACCCGTCCTGTAGGCGGCGACCTGGGCCGCAATGGAACCCGTGCCGACGGGCTGCACCACCAGGTCAAGGATGTCCTGGGGAAGCCAGGCACGGGGGGTGGTAGTCGTGGAAGTGGTCATGAGAAAGCTCCCTGCGGTTGTGCGGATATGGTGCGTGGGACCGGGTGGGCCACCAGGGCCGGTATCCGTGCTCCCGCAGGGAGCCAGTAAGGGGCGTGAGTCCTCCAACCAGGGAGGGAATCCACGTTCCTTATTGTACTTCCCTACTTCCGTGGGACGCTATAAATGGCGCGTGAGTATAGCTCTCCTTGTTTGTACGACGAATCTCTGATTTCAACCTCAACGGAAGACATGCCGTCGTTCAGAACAGCATCGAATAGTGCTTGTTCGTCCTCGTAGTACCGCCCCGGCAGAACACCGACCGTTTGCCCTTGAAATTTGAACTCCAGTCGAGGACTACCCGCGTACTTGCCTCGTTCCTCCGTCATGCTCACGATGTCCACCATGACGATTGCTTCATCGCGTCCCGCGGCCGCGGCACGCAAGCCGTCTTGAAACTTTCCTTGCTCCTTGAGCACAGTTTTGTGCGGCACTGGCTCGGACAGGGTGAGGCTCTCGCGTTTCTCCGGCGTGGCACGGAACCAGGCATCAAGTCGTTCCGGGTGCGGAACCATGAGGGTGACGCGAGTGCGCGTTGTCGCATCCGACGCGGGGCCGCCGATGGTGAACGAGTTTTCCTGATGCGTACTTGCGGTAGCCACTACACGAGTCCCTCGTGGCGCTACACGACGAAGGACGGCCAGCAGTTCGTCTTGTTGCTGATTGACCCCAGCAATCCGCTCACCGCCGTAAAAAATCTGAACCTTTTGCCAGTCGCCCTGGGGTCGGAGCACGAGCTCAACGTCAACGTCACCAGGGTAAGGGACTTTGGCTATGGCGTCCTCGAAATAGTGGGACCCTGCGCACCGCAGGCCGGGTTCTGCGACAGGCAGGCGAAGCGTTTTCTTTTCACGTGCCGGAGGTGCCTCGGGGGTCGGCGTGGGATCCTCGGTAGTCGGTGCCGGTGCAGAAGCGTTTTTCTTTTTCCACTTGAAGAGAGCCATGTTGGAAGCGTAGGGCAGCGGATTTACAAATGCACTGTGAGAGGACAGATGTTGCGTGTTGATCACCTGTCCTCCCACAGCGCTTGTGGCCTTACCCCTGGAGCTTGTCTGCCCAACTCGACCGCGCAGCGGGACGTTCCCCGCCCGGGGCCAGCAGAGGTGCCGACGGAGCGACCATGGGCGGGCGGAGGTTGAACCGTTCCCGCACCGCACCGGCCGCGGCGACCAGGGCATCGCGGTCCACCGTGCCGTCAGGGCCGATGAACTCGCCGGGCTCATGCGCCAGCGCGAAGACCTCTGCGGGGACCTCCAGGGCGTTGAGCTCCCGGGCGACGGCGGCGGACTGGAGAGCGGTCACCTGGGCGCGGGAAGCCGTCAGGTCGGCCTCGGCGGCGCGCAGCCGCGTCCGGTACTTCGCCGCCTCCCGGTTTCCCTTCTCGCTCTGAGCGCCCTCCTGCGCCTCCTGTTCCTCCTGCGCGTCCTCGGGGGCGTCCTGCGGCTCCTCAGTGGGCTCCTGCGGCTCCTGCGCGGAGTCCTGGGGCTGTTCGGTGTCAGTCGTCGTCATGCTGCTTCTCCTTCGGGGGTGGTGATCGGTGTGGTGGCCGCCAGGGCGTCGGCGGCGTTCAGGTGCCCACCGACCTCCCTCGCCCAGTACCCGCCCGCGGCGTGCACGACCGTCACCGCACCCGGGGGCAGGGCCGTGCCGGTGACGGCGGCCCACAGGGCGGCCTCGGTGGCCGTAGCCGGCCGAGTGAACGGCGGGCGGGTGTCCGTGGTCCGGTCACTGTCGGCGGCCTGCGTGGCGTCGTCAGCGGCCCGCAGCAGGCAGCGCAGCGGCACATGCGCCCACCGCCAACCGTCCAACCAGGGGCCGCCACAGTCAGGGCAGGTGGGGACTACGGGGGTGCTCATGGGCGGGTTCCTTCCGTGAGGGCGGCGCGCACCCGTTCCAGCTCGGCGCGCACCTGGGCGAGTTCGGACTGGGCGATGAGATGGCGGCGTTCAGCTGCACGGGCACGCTCCCGCCAGTGGTCCCGGGCAGAGTTCGCCAACTGGACCGTGTGGCGGGCTTCCTTCGCCCGCTGCTCCCACCGGCGGGCGTTGCCCTTCCAATCCTTCAAGAGCTTCGCCATGTGCGAGGGCCCCGGCTTCGGGGCGACCGTTGTGCTCACCGCTTCGCCATGTCGGCGGCGTGGACGTGGCGGGCGGATTCGACAGTTACCGTCGCCGGGGGGAAGTGCGGGCGGGCCTCGAAGGCCAGGTGCGGCAGCCCCGTACCCCACCGCTGCGGAGGCAGGGCCAGCGCCACGATCAGCACCAGGCGCCCGGCCGGGTCGGCGGCAATCCACTCACCCACGGCCGGGCTGGTGGTCGTGGTCCGGCGGCCCGCCTCCAACTGGGTCCAGGCGTAAGCGCGGGAAGTGGTCACTGACAGCAGCGGGGTGGCGTCCAGCAGGTCGGGGCGGGCCACGGCCCGCACGGGCAGCGCGCGCACCAGTTCGGCGGTCAAGGCCTGCCCATCCAGGAGGGCGCGGACCATCCCGCCAGGGGCGGAGAACGTCTCGATATAGGGGGTCATGCGGCGGTCTCACTCTCTGCGGTAGTGGCGTGATCGGGGCAAAGCTTCGCGCCGGGGGTGGCCGAGGCAGTACAGCCGTAGTGGAGGCAGAACAGGGGCGGTCCGGAAACGTCAGTAGGGGTGTGGAGCCCTTCAAGGCCCTTCTTTGTGTCCATGTGTGCATGGACTGACTTTTCCGGACCGCCCTCGTGCGGCGTGGATCCGGCCTTCCACGCCACCACGGCAACCGCATCGAGCTGATCCACCACAGCCACGTCCACCTCGGCGGCGACTTCGTGACGCCATGTCTGTCCAACCTCGCGGCCGGAATTGTCCAGGCGAGGCTCGGAGTCATGCGTCAGCAGCCCGAGAGCGGTCAGCTCATCGACCTTCCGCCGCACCGTTGACTTGGGTTTCTGCAAGTGCTGGGCGACACGGGTGTACGTCGTCCCGGGGTCAACCTGCACACAACGCAGGGCGGACAGCCGCAGCGGGGGAATGGAGTCATGCGCGACGCGCAGGGCGGCGTTGATGGCCTCGTGCTCGGTGCCACCGATCGCGAGCAACCCGCGGGCGACCTGGGCGAGCATCTTGGCGAACCGTGTAGGCGCCTCGGGCTGGCCGACATCGATGACTTCCCCGCGGTTGTCGTGTTCCACGGCGGTCCGCGCAAGAGTCACGAGGTCGGCGGCGTGGAGCAGCGGGTCCCACATCCATTCGGGGAGGGGCACGTCGGTGTTGACCTGGGCGAGTACCTGCCCGGCGACCTGGGCGAGCTCGTGACGCATGGCGGTTTCGTGTCCGACGTTCGCCAATGCCTGCCGCCCGGAGGCGAGCCGGTCGCGACTGGAGTCCGTGCGGACCAGGGCGAACCTGTCGCCCATGGCGGCGATCACGCCGTGGTGCTGGTCGTAGGCGGTGGTGGCGGCCCCGATCAGGGTCAACCGGCCTTCCCAGGCGAGGGTGCGGCCGCCGTCGACTCCGATGTTGCGAGTCCACCTGCCGTCGTAGATTTCGCGCAGTGCGGCGAGGACAGCGGCCCGGGTGTCGCGGTTCATGGACAGGATCGTGGTGAAGTCCTTCAGGACGAGAGTGCCGTGGTCTCCGATCTTCCGGAGCAGTCCGCCGGTGGCGTCCTTGGCCTGTTCCTTCTTGGCGGTGCCCGACAGCAGCGCACCTTCGGAGGCGATCGCGGATTCCACGTAGGCTCCGGCTCCTGCCAGTGGTGCCACGGTTTCTGTCTTGGCGTTCCCGGCGCCCGAGATGAGGATGGTCCACACCGGGTCGCCGTCGAGGTGCTGCACTGCTGCCGTGGCGAGCACGATGTCCAGCGCCTGAAGGTCGTAGGAGGCCCCCAGCCAGCGGGTGAACGTGGTGTGAGCGTGGTCCAGGGGGCGCCCGCCCTCCAAGTCGGCGCCGAACGGGTTGGCAGGGTCGAACGCGGGTGAGTCGGTCCAGTGCGTCATGCCACCCACCCCCTGCCGTGCTGGGCGGGCTGGCCGGTGAAGAAGTCCACGGGCCCGCCCCGGTAGGTGGACTGCCGGGCGTGTTCGGCGGCAGCGTTCCGGGCAGTGACCGCATCCAGGCCCTTGCCGATTTCCTTCGCACGGTCCCGGTGCTCGGTGTCCGGGGCGGCGTACTGGGCATCGATGGCGCGGCGCTCTCCGGTGCGTCCGGCCTGTTCTCCACCGCGGGCGGCCGCAGCGATCAGCGGGGCGTCCTCGGCGCCACGGTCGAGGTATCCGGCGGCGTAGCCGGCCCACCAATCCGCCGAAGCTTCCGGGGCCGTGGTCGTGTGACGGCAGATAGACTGGTGGGTGACGGTCGGCTCTGCGTCGCCGTCGAAGTTTCCTGAAACGAGCCCCGCGCCGTGGACCCCCAAGTTCACCGGCGCGGGGTTCGTGCTGTCTCCGGGGTTCACGCGGCCGCGCCCCCGTCCGTGGACGTCGGGCGCAGCAGCATGGACACGCGGTCGAGCTGGTCAGCGGTCAGCGGCGGCCACTGAGCGGCCAGCGTGGCCGCATGGGCAGTGATGGCTTTCGCTGATGCCGACGACAGGCGGCCGGGGGCGGTCATGCCGCGACCCCGTTCTGCTCAGCGACGGGCTGTGCCAGGGCGACGACTTCCGCCAGATCGAAGCGGACCGCTTTGGGCCCCGTGCGGTACTTAGTCAGATACCCGGCCCGTGCGCGTCGTTCAATGGTGCGTTCGGAGACGCTGAGGCGTTTTGCCGCTTCGCTTTTCAGGATGAGATTCGGGGCCGTTTTGCTGGCCTGGGGTACGGGAAAGGGTCCCATCGTGGAGTCCTCGCAGGTTGGTTTACCTGCACGGCTCCGCGACTCATAGGGACCGCTCGGCCGGTCCGGTCACGCGATGTGCTTTTTGCCTTGGCACGCTTTGGTGTTTGTTTCCCGCGCTCACGATCCCGAGCTGATCCCACGCGGCTACGTCGTAAAGAATAGCGACAGTTTACGACGCCTGCAATTCCCCTAATGTCTCCCAATTGTCGGAGAGGCGACAAATTGTCTCAAAGTGGCCGCAATGGTGGTTATTTACCCCTCAACCATCCGCGGCGTGATTGTCACAGTAGTTGGGTCGAATATTTTGCTGTGCACGCGACCCATCGGATGCACGGTGACGGTCATGAGCGAGTCGATCACGGCGCGGCGCGTCTCCAGGCTGGCGGCCTCCCATTGGGCTTGTACGTCCCCGCCGGACAGCATGTCAGCGACCGCGGGGGAGGGCTGCGCGGCAGCCACCGCGGCGGCGTTGGCGGCAAGCTTGTCCTGGATGCGGGCGGTGATGGTCGCCAACTGCGCCCCGGTGATGTCCCCGTCCGCGAACTGGTCAGCGGCGCTTTCGAGGCGTTGCCGCAGCGTCACAGATTCCGCGGTCAGCGGCCCCAAGTCGGTGCCCTTCCCTCGGGCCAGGACGGCGGTCGCGTCCGGGCGGGACAAAATGCCCACAACAGTTTCCGTGACCAGATGCTCAATCGGCGCCGCGTCGCGGACAGGGTGCCCCGGCCCACCGCCCACCTTTTCGCACCGGTACACCGTCCGCTTGGAGCCGTCCCGGTTGCTCGCTGATGCTGACTTCATCCGCGCTCCGCAGTAACCGCACCGTGCCAGCCCTGCGAGCAGGTGCTTGATCCGGTTCGATTGCGACTTGCGCCGTGTCGGATTCATCAACTTGTGGCGGACGGCTTCCCACTCGTCCCGGAGGAGCAGGGCAGGGAACTCGGACGGCCCGAGGACTTCGCCGTACAAGCTGGCGAGCCCGGCGGTGCGGGGCCGCAAGAGAATCTGCCGCAGGGTGGCGTAGCTGAACGGGCGCCCGGTGCGGGTCTTGACGCCGCGGGCGTTCATGTCCTGGATGATCGACCCCAGGGACTTGCCCATGAGCACCGCCTGAGCGGCTCGCTGTACCTCAGCGGCCTCGGACTTCACCAGGCGCGGATGCCCGTCCACGATCTCCCAGCCGAACGGCACGAGCCCACCCGTGAACTTCCCGTCCTTGGCGGCCTGGTGCATGGCCCGTTTCACACGATCAGCTTTGTGTTCGGATTCGTACCGCGCGGTTGCTCCAAGCATCCGGGCGACCATGCGCCCCGAGGGCGTCGCCAGGTCGAGGGCCCCGGCGCGAACGGAATGCGTGGTGATGTTGTGCCTCTCGGCCAGGTCGATATACCGCTCCAGCTCCCGCGGGGAACGGTGCAGCCGGTCGGTATGCCAACACAGCACGCCGTCCACACCCCCGGACTCCAGGGTGCGCAGCATGTCCTCGTAGGCGGGGCGGCGGCGGCCGTTGAACGCGGACACGTCGTTGTCGGTGAATACCCGCACCACGTCCCAACCCAGCCGCCCGGCCAGTTCCCGGCAGTCCTCGGTCTGGCGTTCTACTCCGAGCCCAGCCCCAGCGCGGTCCTGACTGATGCGGGCGTAGATCACAGCGGAAGGCATAAGACAAAGCTTACCGTTTGATTGCCGCTTGACAGAGCACGGCCTCCCGGGGATGTGCAGCCTGCACGCCAACTCCGCCCGGGACGCCGTGACCAAGATCTGCACCCTGCCGCTGCTGGCGGGGGAGAACATCAGCTCCGGGTTCGTGGTGCCCACGGTGGCCTCGTGCTTCGACCTCGTGGTGCACTGCCACCGGGACCGGCACGGCCGCCGCCGGGTGAGCGAGATCCTCGCGATCGGCAACCGGGTCGAGAACGGCGTGATCGAGACGTACCCGGTCTTCGCCGAGACGGACGGCGCCCTGCTGGCAGTGGCCGCCGAGGCGCCGGCGGCGTGGAAGTTCGAGCGGGCCGGGCACCGGGTGAGCGAGCTGCTGGTGGACGACGGCCCGGTCGGAGCAGCGCGGTGAGCGCGGCGCTGGGCGTGCTGCTGGGGGCGGGCGTGTTCCTGCTCTGGTGGTCCTGCTGGGCCGAGGAGGCGCCGCGCGCGGCCGGCCCGCGCCGGCCCGGCCGGCTGCGCGAGCTGCTGCTGCGCGCGGACCTGGCCCGGGTCGGTCCGGCGGGACTGCTGGCCGCCTGCGCCGCGGCCGGGACGCTGAGCGGACTGCTCGTCACTGCGGTCACCGGCGCGGCGGTCCTCGGCCTGTGCGCCGCCGTCCTGGGCGGATGGGTTCCCCTGGCGGTGGTCCAGCACCGGGCCCGGCGCCGGGCGGCCGCCCTGCGCGAGGTGTGGCCCGACGTGGTCGACCACCTGCGCTCGGCGATCCGGGCCGGGATGTCCCTGCCCGAGGCGCTGATCCAGCTGCAGTACCGCGGACCCGAGCCGGTGCGCCCGGCCTTCGCCCGGTTCGCCGCCGACTACCGCGCCTCGGGGCAGCTGCAGGGCGCGCTCACCCTGCTCAAGGACCGGCTGGCCGACCCCGTGGCCGACAACATCGTCGAGGCCCTGCGGGTGACCCGGGAGGTGGGCGGGACCGACCTCGGCCGGCTGCTCGGCACGCTGTCCGAATTCCTGCGGGAGAACGCCCGCACCCGCGGAGAGCTGGAGGCCCGGCAGTCCTGGACGGTCAACGCCGCGCGGCTGGCGGTGGCCGCACCGTGGATCGTGCTGGCGCTGATGGCCACCCAGCCCGCCGCGATCCGGGCCTACGACACCCCGGCCGGCGCCCTGGTGCTGATCGGCGGGCTGCTCGTCTCCACGATCGCCTACCGCCTCATGCTGCGGATCGGGGCGCTGCCCGAGCCCGAGCGGGTGCTGCGGTGAGTGCTTCCCCCGCCCTGCTGGTGCTCCTCGGCCTGGTGCACGCCGCCGGGCTGTGGCTGGTGCTCACCGGTGCCCGGGTCACCGGCCGGCCGTCCTTCGCGACCCGGATCGCCCCGCAGCTGCGCTCGGTGGAGGTCGAGTCGGCGCTGCTCGCCCGCCCCGGGCGCCGCTCGGCCCGGACACCCGGCCGGGCCGCAGCGGGGCTGGACCCGGTCGTGCGCGGGCTGGCCCACCGCGTGTTCCGGCACGCCGCCCCGTCGGCGGCCCTGGAGGGACGCCTGGTCCGGGCGGGCGTCAGCACCACGGCGGCGGACTTCCGCGCCGAGCAGCTCCTGTGCGCGACGGGGGGCCTGCTGCTCGGCGTCCTGCTCGGGGTGGCCGCCGAGGCGCGCTGGGGCACGGGCCCCGGCGGGGTGCTGCTGGCCGTGGGCGCGGCCACGGCCGCCGGGCACCTGCTGCGCGGGCACCTGCTGAGCCGGCGGATCCGGCTCCGCGAGGCCCGGATGCTGGCCGAGTTCCCCGCCGTCGCCGAGCTGATGGCGCTGTCGGTGGGTGCGGGGGAGAGCGCGGTGGGTTCGCTCGAGCGGGTGTGCCGGGTCGCCGAGGGAGAGCTCACGGCGGAGTTCCGCGCGGTGCTCGCACAGACCCGGTCCGGCGCCGGACTCGTGCACGCCCTCCAGGACTTCTCCGCGCGCACCCCGGTGGCGCCCATCGGGCGGTTCGTGGACGGCATCGTCGTGGCCATCGAGCGCGGCACGCCCCTGGCGGACGTGCTGCGGGCCCAGGCCCAGGACGTGCGGGACAACGACAAGCGCGAGCTGATGGAGGCCGCCGGGCGCAAGGAGATCGCCATGATGGTGCCCCTCGTGTTCTGCGTGCTGCCGCTGACGGTCGTGTTCGCCGTGTTCCCCGGGATCGCCGTGCTCGAGCTCGGCTTCTGACCTCTCATCCGGGCGGCCGGGGACCGGCCGCCCTCCAGGAAAGGACACACCCATGACACACCTCCACCGGCTCGCCGCCCTGCTCGGCGTCCTCGCCCTGGCCCTCGCCGCGCTGCGCGAGCGGCTCACCGCCGATGATCCGGACCGCGGGGACGTCCCCGGCTGGGTGATGCTGACCCTGATGTCCGCGGTGCTCGTGGCCGGGCTGCTGCTGGTGGCGCAGCCGGCCCTGGAGGGGCTCTTCCAGGACGCGATGGCGCGCGTGAGCCAGAACTGAGGATGGACGAGGAGCGCGCCCGGCCGGGCGCCGGGCCCCCGGAGACGGACCGGGGCAGTGCGGTGGTCGAGTACGTCATGGTGGCCGGCCTCGTGGCGATGATCTTCGCGGCCACGCTGCAGCTGGCCCTGGCCCTGCACGTGCGCAACACGCTGATCGACGCGGCCGCGGCCGGCGCCCGGTACGGCACCCTGGCCGACCGCTCGCCCGAGGACGGGGTCGAGCGGACCCGCCGGATCGTCTCCGGTGCCCTCGGCCCCCGGTACGCCCAGGACGTCGTCGCGACCACCGCGGCGGTGGGCGAGCTGCGGACCCTGGAGATCACGGTGGTCTCTCCCCTGCCCGTGGTGGCGCTGTTCGGTCCGCCCGACTCCCTGGAGGTGCGCGGCCATGCCGTCCTCGGCGACTGAGGCCACTGCCTCCACCGGAGCAACGGCATCGACGGCATCGACCGCTTCGACCGCCTCGACCGGAGCGACCGGGGCGGCTCGTGCGGCCGGGCCGCCCGATGTGCTCGGGGGCCCTGCGGACGGTGACGAGGGCAGCGCGGTCGTGGAGTTCGTCGCGCTGGGCACGCTGCTGCTCGTCCCCGTGGTCTACTTCGTGCTCGCGGTGGCCCAGGTCCAGTCCGGGGCCTTCGGGGTGGTGGCCGCCGCGCAGCAGGCGTCCCAGGTGCTGGCCCGTGCCGAGCCCGGTGCGCTCTCGGACACCGGGCTGACCGCGGCGGCGCAGCTGGCGGCCGCGGACCAGGGCTTCGCGCCCGACCGGCTGGCGCTCCGCCTCGAGTGCTCCGACGGGGCGTGCGCGGCGCCCGGTGCGGTGGCCACGGTGCACGCCACCCTGGAGGTCCCGCTGCCGCTGGTGCCCGGGTTCACGGATCTGGACGTGGCCGTGCTGACGTCCTCGGCCACGGTCGTGATCGGCCGCTACGGATGAGCGGGCGGACCGCCGTCCCCGGCCCGCGCCGGGCCGGGAGCCGGGACCACGACCGGGGCCACGACCGGGGCGAGGGCCGGGACGAGGACCGGGACGACGGGCAGGTCACGATCCTGGTCATCGGCTTCGCGGTCGTGCTGCTCCTGCTCACGGTCGTGGTCATGGGGGTCACCGCGGTCTACGTGGGGGAGCGCAAGCTGCAGGTGCTGGCCGACAACGCCGCGCTCGCCGCGGCCGACACGTTCGTGGCGCTGGAGCCGGGGACGGGCGGCGCCCCGCCCGTCACGGTCCTGGACGACGACGCCGTGGCGGGGGCGGCGACCGCCTACCTCGACACCGTCAGCGCCTGGGCCGGGACGCCGGGCCTGGCCCTGGCCGCACCCACCGGGAGCCCGGACGGGCGGACCGCGGAGGTGACCCTGACCGCCGTCGTGCACCCGCCGGTGGTCAACCTCCTGGTGCCCGACGGCATCCCGATCACCGCCACGAGCGAGGCCCGCGCACGACTGGGTCGATGACGCGGCCCACCTGGTTCCGCTGACCTGCGCGGCCGCTCCGGGGGCGGTTCGGCCGGTGCGTCAGGCACGGCGCTCGCAGACGTCAGGGCCGGCCCCGGACCGGGCGACGGGGATGGTCACCGTTCGGGTGCTGTTCGGCGCGATCTCATTGACCGGCCGGGAGCGGCGGCGCACGCTGGTGCCGAGGGATGTTCCTCCGGACCGGTCCTCGTGAGCGCATCGGTCCTGGTGGGGAGGAGGTGTCGCGACGACGTCCGGTGCGGCCGCACGGCCGGCACCGCAGTGAGCGGGACGCGCACCACGGGGGCAACCGGTGCGGGCGGTCCCGTCCGACACCACATCGAGGTCTCGACATGAGTACTGTTCGCGCGCGGGGACGGTGGAGCGCGCCGGTGCAGGGCGTGCTGACGCTGCTGCTCGCGCTGGCGCTGGGCATCGCAGGGCTTCCGTCGTCGGCCGCCCGGGACGATCCCGGGGACGTCCTGCGGAGCGCGGCCCGCCCGCTCTCCTACGACGACACCGTCCGGAGGGACGGACCCGCCGCGTACTGGGCCATGCGCAGCCCCGGTGCGGGCACGGAGAAGGACCTGGTGGGCAGGCTCCACGGCAGCTACCACGGCAAGCCGAAGCGGGCGACCCTGCCCAACGGCGACCCGGCCGCGGACTTCGACGGCACCGGTCAGTACCTCCAGGTGCCCGACGCCGCCGCCGTCAGCGCCGGCACGCGCGGCGTGCTCACCGTCGAGGCGTGGATGCGCCCCGACGCGCTGGACTTCCGGTCCCAGGAGGGCTCGGGGTACGTGCACTGGATGGGCAAGGGCGCGCCGAGGAACCACGAGTACGTGGCGCGGATGTACTCGAAGAGCAACTCCGAGAACCGGCCCAACCGCATCTCCGGCTACGCGTTCAACCCGGCCGGAGGAGAGGGGCCGGGGTCCTACTTCCAGGTGCCGGTGCGCAAGGGGGAGTGGATCCACTACGTGCTCGTCATCAATGCCAACGTCAAGGGCGGGGACTATCCGCACGGCTACACGAAGATCTACCGCAACGGGCAGCGCATGGACCAGGACGACCTGGAGCACGACGGCACGGTCGTCGTGCCCCGGCGCGGCAGCGCGCCGTTCCGCGTGGGCACCCGGGACCTGAGGTCGTTCTTCGACGGGGCCGTCGGCAAGGTGGCGGTCTACACCAAGGAGCTGCCCAGGAAGCAGGTCGAGGAGCACTACCGGGTGATGACCACGCGGTGAGGACCGGGACGCCGTCCGGCCCGTACGGCGGGACGCGACGGCGACGCCTCCCCGGTTTCTCACCCGGCGAGAACGTCCCTGGCGCCGACCGCGGGGACGTTCCTACGCTGGCGGGCACCCGGGACAGCATCCCGGACGGCAGGGGGAACGACCTGCCGGCCCCGTCGTCGAAGGAGAAGGCCATGGACGCTCCCGTCCGCTCCGTCATCAGCCCAGGACGCTACGTCCAGGGACCGGGCGCCATCGCACGCCTGGGAGAGTATCTCGCCGCCGTCGGGCAGACACCCCTGGTGGTGGCCGACGACGTCGTCTGGGGGTTCGTGGGCCACGACGTGGAGGCGTCCCTGACGCGGGCCGGCATGGCGACCACGCGCGAGACCTTCAACGGCATCCCCTCGGCCGGGGAGATCGACCGGCTCACGGCGGTCATCCGCGCGGCGGGGGCCGACGTGGCCGTGGCCGTGGGCGGGGGCAGCACCATCGACGCGGTCAAGGCCTCGGGGTTCCTCGCCGGGATCCGGTGGGTCAGCGTCCCCACCGTCGCCTCCACCGACGCGCCGACCTCGGCGCTGGCGGTCGTCTACACCGACGAGGGCGTCTTCGAGGAGTACCGGTTCTTCCCCCGCAACCCCGACCTCGTCCTCGTCGACTCCCAGCTGGTGGCCAACGCGCCGGCGACGTTCCTGGCGGCGGGCGTCGGCGACGCCCTGGCCACCTGGCTCGAGGCCAGGGCCACCGCCGCCTCGGGGTCGCTGACCATGGCCGGGGGCACGGCCACCCTCACGGGCACCGCCCTGGCCCGGCTGAGCTGGGACGTCCTGTGGGACAACGCCCTCGTCGCGATGGACGCCGCCCGGGACCACGTCGTGACCCCGGCACTGGAGAAGGTCATCGAGGCCAACACCCTGCTCTCCGGGCTCGGCTTCGAGTCCGGCGGACTGGCGGCGGCCCACGCCGTCCACAACGGCCTGACCGCGGCGCCGCAGACCCACGGCCTGGCCCACGGGCAGAAGGTCAACATCGGCTCCATCACCCAGCTCGTCCTGGAGGGCGCCCCGAGCTCGGAGATCGTGGACTTCATCGAGTTCACCACCCGGGTCGGGCTGCCGACCACCCTCACGGAGATCGGGCTGCGCGCGGAGGACACCGAGGAGATCCGGGCCGTGGCGCGGGCCGCGACCGTGGAGAGCGAGACCATCCACAGCATGCCCTTCACCGTGCGGGCGGACGACGTCGCCGCGGCGCTGACCTCCATCGAGCGCCTCGGCCGGCGGGTGCGTGCCCGCGCCGGCCTGCCCGAGCCGCAGCCCTACCGCCACGCCCACTAGCGTCCCGTCCGGGCAGGTTCCGTCCCGGGCGGGTCCTGCCCCGGCGGGTCCTGCCCCGGCGGGACCGGTCCGCGGACGGCTCAGTGACCGCGGGGCAGGACCGCCCCGCGGTCGAACGCCTCGGTGGCCGCCACGGCGCCCGTGCCGTCGATCAGGGTCACGGCGCCCGCAGCGCCGTGCGCACCCGCGGAGATGTCGGCTCCCGTGTCGGCGAGGACGTTCTCGAGGGTCACCCCAGGCCCCACCCGGACGCCGTCCAGCAGCACGGAGCTGCGCACCGTGGCGCCCTCCTCGACGACGACGCCGGGGCCGAGCACCGAGTGCTCCACGGCGCCGCGCACGGTCGCGCCCGCGGCGACCATCGACCCGCGCAGCTCGGCGCTGCCGGCGATCCGGGCAGGCACCCGCTGCGGCTGGGCCGAGAGAATCGGCCAGCCGGGGTCGTCCAGGGCCACGCCGTCGCCGTCGAGCATCTGCATGTGGGCGGTCCAGTAGGACTGCAGGGTGCCCAGGTCCATCCAGTACCCGTCCAGGCGGTGCTCCACCACCGTGCGGTGCGCCACGAACCACGGGACCAGGTCGTTGCCGTAGTCCTCGAGCCCGCCCTCCTGCTCGTGCACGAGGTCCAGGGCCTCCAGCAGCTTCTCCGCGTCGTAGAGGAACATCTCGGCCGCGACCAGCCGCCCCCGGGGCTCGTCCGGCTTGTAGTCGAAGCCGGTGACGCGGCCGTCGTCGTCGGTCTGCACCACGCCGTAGCGGGAGGGGTCCTCGTCGACGAGCGTGGTGACCACGGTCAGGTCGGCGCCCCGCTCGAGGTGGGTGTCGATCACGTCGAGGAAGTTCAGCGTGTACAGGTGGTCGGCGCTGAGCACCAGGACGAGGTCCGGGGCGAAGTCGCGGATCAGGTCCTTCTGCCGGTAGAGCGAGTCCGCGTTGCCCTCGGCGAAGCCCTCGCCCTCGGTGCCCTGGTACGGGGGCAGGACCTGGAGCCCGCCGTGGGTGCGGTCGAGGTCCCAGGGACGCCCGTTGGCCAGGTGCTGGTTGAGGCTGTGCGGGAGGAACTGCTCGACGACCCACACGTCCGAGAGGTGGGAGTGCACGAGGTTGGACAGGGCGACGTCGATGAGCCGGTAGGTGCCCGCCACGGGCAGGGCGGGCTTGACCTTCTTCTCGGTCAGGGCGCCGAGCCGGGAGCCCTTCCCGCCGGCGAGGACCAGGGCCAGCGTGCGAGGGATGCGCATCGTGCTTCCTTCCTCTCGGCACCATCCTGCCAGAGGGGCGCCGGGCCGGGCCGGGGTGATTTGCCCCCATGGGATAATCTTGGCTTCCATGGCCTCCCTTGACTTCCCGGCAGAGATCTCCGCCCTCCGTTCCACGTTCGCGTCCATCGAGGCCGTGAGCGACGTCGACGCCATCAAGCGGGACATCGCCGAGCTCTCGCAGCAGGCGACCGCCCCGGACCTGTGGGACGACCAGGCCGCGGCGCAGAAGATCACCTCCAAGCTCTCCCACAAGCAGTCCGACCTCGAGCGGCTCGAGAAGCTGGGCGGCCGCATCGACGACATCGAGGTCATGGTGCAGCTGGCCGCCGAGGAGGACGACGCGGAGACCCTGGAGCTCGCCGTGGAGGAGCTCGCCGCGGTCAAGAAGGCGCTCTCCCGGCTGGAGGTCCAGACCCTGCTCTCGGGCGAGTACGACGAGCGCGAGGCCGTGGTGACCATCCGCTCCGGCGCCGGCGGCGTGGACGCCGCCGACTTCGCCGAGATGCTCATGCGCATGTACCTGCGCTGGGCGGAGCGCCACGGCTACCCGACCACCGTCCTGGACACGTCCTACGCGGAGGAGGCGGGCCTGAAGTCCGCGACCTTCGAGGTCAAGGCCCCCTACGCCTTCGGCACCCTCTCCGTCGAGGCCGGCACCCACCGGCTCGTCCGCATCTCCCCCTTCGACAACCAGGGGCGGCGCCAGACCTCGTTCGCGGCGGTGGAGGTCATCCCGCTCATCGAGCAGGACGACTCGATCGAGATCCCCGAGTCCGAGATCAAGGTGGACGTCTTCCGCTCCTCGGGCCCCGGCGGGCAGTCCGTGAACACCACGGACTCCGCCGTGCGGATGACCCACATCCCCACGGGCATCGTCGTGTCCATGCAGAACGAGAAGTCCCAGCTCCAGAACCGCGCCGCCGCGCTGCGCGTGCTCCAGTCGCGGCTGCTCCTGCAGCGCCAGGAGGAGGAGAGCGCCAAGAAGAAGGAGCTGGCCGGGGACGTCAAGGCGTCCTGGGGCGACCAGATGCGCTCCTACGTCCTGAACCCGTACCAGATGGTCAAGGACCTGCGGACCAACCACGAGGAGGGCAACCCCTCCGCGATCTTCGACGGCGCCATCGACGGCTTCGTCGACGCCGGGATCCGCTGGCGCGCCGATCAGCGCCACGCCCCGGCCGACGCCTGAGCTCCCGCGGGACCCCTGCCCGGGCCCCGGCCGGTCCCGCGACCGGCCGGGGCCCGGTGCCCTGGCGGGCGGGCGCTCAGCGGCGCAGGAAGCGCGCCACCGTCCGTCCCGGCCGGGTGCGGGGCTCCGTCCCGGCGGGACCGTCCTCGGGGGCCGCCGCCGCCGGGTACAGCTCCTCCGCCTCCCGCAGCTTGGTGCGGTGCAGCCGCGCGGCCGTGGCCGGGAAGGCGTGCGACCGGGCGGGCGCGGACGGTTCCGTGCCGCCGGTGGGCGTGACGGACCACCCCGTGCCGGCCTCGAGCAGCGACTGGTGCTTGACGCGGTAGTAGTCGGGGCTGACCTCCAGCGCGGTGCCCTCCGCGCCGCACGCGGCGGCGAGCAGGTGGAAGTGGAACCGGGAGGTGAGCCACGTCTGACCGGGCCGGGCGGGGAAGCCCTCCTGCCAGAGCCGCGTGAACGGCACGAAGTTCTCCTCGGGGACGAGGTCGGCGAGCCGGTCGAAGGCCGCGCGGTCCGCGCCGGGGATCGCCTCGAGGTAGCGCACGGTCCGGCCGGCCAGGGCCGGACCCGTCAGCGCGGTCCGCACGGCGGCGACGGCGCCGTCGAGGATCCCGGGCTCGGTCATGTCGCTCTGCAGGCACACCCACACGTCGCCGTCGCCCGCCCCCTCGGCGGGCGCGCCGGTGAAGCCCGCGAGGCCGGGCAGACCGAGGAAGGCGTCGTCGGGGGCGCGGTCGGCGCGGGCGAGCTGGGCGCTGGGCGCGTCACGGACCGTGGCGTGGTCGAAGGCGCCGAGCGCGGCGCGCAGGCCCTCGGCGTCGGTGGCGGGGGCCAGGCCCAGGCCGGTGGCGGCCAGCCGCGCCCCGGAGACCTCGCGCAGCCGCAGCGCCGCCCGGAGCAGGCGCGCGTGGTGCGGCCAGATGGAGTTCAGGTACCCGCCCCCGAGGAAGTGCACGGAGCCCGCGCGCCGGGCGCCGAGCAGGCCGAGGTCGTAGCGCGGGGACCCCAGGTGCGTCACCACCCGGTCCACGTGGGCGTCCGCCGCGGCCGGGTCCATCCCGGTCGTCTCGAAGGCGAGCCGCCACAGGGTGTCGGTGGTCCGCAGCCCCGGGTGCAGGCCGTCGAAGAGGTGGGACGCCAGCCCCGGGTGGGGGCAGTCGAGCCACACCTCGGCGCCGGGCCGGGCGCGGGCGAGGAAGCGCAGCCACGAGGCGGCGATGAACTCGTCGCCGAAGTTCGGGTGACCGCTCGTGCCGACGAGGTACAGGACGTCCGCGGCAGGCGGGCGCTCGGTGGGGACTGGCTCCAGCATCCGCCCAGCCTACCGGGTGCGGCGGGGGTGACCTGGGGCGACGCTCCTGGGCGGGGCGCCGCCGGGTCCGGGTGCCGGCCGTGGTCCCGCAAGATGGCCGTGGCGTAGGATGGAGGATCTGCCGCGTGCCCCGGTGCGCGGCACGTTCCCGTCCGCACCGTCCCCAGGGAGGAGGCCCATGGCCAAGAAGGACACCGGTCGCCAGGTCGTCGCCAACAACAAGAAGGCCCGGCACGACTACCACATCCTCGACACCTACGAGGCGGGTCTCGCGCTCATGGGCACCGAGGTGAAGTCCCTGCGCATGGGGCGCGCCTCGCTCGTGGACGGGTTCTGCCAGTTCACCGACGGCGAGCTGTGGCTCGAGGGCGTCCACATCCCCGAGTACCTGCAGGGGTCGTGGACCAACCACTCCGCCCGCCGCCGCCGCAAGCTGCTCCTGCACCGCAGCGAGATGGACAAGATCCAGCAGAAGACGCGGGAGTCCGGCTTCACGATCGTGCCGCTGTCCCTCTACTTCGTGGACGGGAAGAAGGCCAAGGTCGAGATCGCCGTGGCCAAGGGCAAGCGGGAGTACGACAAGCGCCAGACCCTGCGGGAGCAGCAGGACAACCGCGAGGCCCAGCGGGCCATGCGCTACAAGAACCTGGGCTGAGCATCCGGGGGCGAATGCTTGCGGTCGGCGAGTACCGCGCGGTAGAGTGGTGTATCCCGCTGCGGCGGGACGCTTGACAACAAAATACGGGGATGATCGGTTTCGACGATGTGAGTTGAGACAGGGGAAGCGGGTCGAGGACGCAGAGTTATCTCGTAAACGCTCTCTGTAAAACAATAGTTGCCAATTCTCAGAGCAACGTCGCCAAGTCTCAGAACGCCTTCGCCCTCGCGGCGTAAGCGCAACCAGACTACTTAGGTGACTGTCAGCCCGGGTTCGCCTTCGACCCGGGGTCTGGCATCAATCAGGAGGCCACTGCTCCAGCCGTTCGTCGCGGGCGTCTGGAGAACACTTTCGCGACTGAGTCCGTCGGCCACGTGTCTGCACGAGGGCCGGGACTGAGAAAACGCCACGCAGACTGCACCCGGAGAAGCCCTGACAATGCTGCATCGGACGGGGGTTCAATTCCCCCCATCTCCACGAGATCCCTGACCGGGGAGCGCCGCGAGGCGCTCCCCGGTTTTTTCGTGCCCGGATCGTTCCGGGGCAGGGCGGGCGCCGTGCCGCCGCCCGGGGAAGGGGCACGTCCCGGCGGGCCGTGTGACAAGCTGGTGGCGTACCGCAGACGACCGAAAGGGCAACGCCATGAGCCACAACGACAACACGCCAGACCAGAGCGGCACCGGTGCCGGCGGGTCGTCGAGCTCCGGTCGCCAGGACCCGCCCGAGTACGGTCAGCGCGTCGAGGGAGCACCTTCGGGACCCTCCTACGAGCCGCCGCGCTCCGGCCAGGGCGGCGCCGGCGACCCGTACGCCACGCCGCAGTACGGCCAGGGGCAGCAGGGCTACCAGAGCCAGTACGACCAGGGCCAACAGGGCCAGGACTCCTACGGCCAGGGGCAGCAGGGCTACCAGGACCAGTACCGCCAGGGCCAGTACGACCAGGGTCAGTACGGCCAGGGCCAGTACGGCGGCCAGGGCTACCAGGGCCAGGGCCAGTACGACCAGGGCCAGTACGGCGGCCCGGGCTACCAGGGGCAGCAGGGCTACCAGGGGCAGTACGACATGAACCAGTACGGCGCGAGCCCGAAGCCCGCCGGCACGGGGCTGGGCATCGCCTCCCTGGTGCTGGGCATCGTGGCGCTGCTGACGTGCTGGTTCGTGCTCGGCATCGTCCCGGGCCTCGTGGGCCTGGTGCTCGGCATCGTGGCGCTGCGCAAGCTGGGCAGGACGCCCGGCGCGTCCAAGGCCCTGCCGATCATCGGCATCGTGCTCAGCGTCCTGGCGATCCTGGCGAGCATCCTCTTCCTGGTGCTCTTCGGGGCGCTGTTCGGGGAGTTCGGGCCGGCCATGGAGGCCTGCTCGCAGTACTCCTCGGACCAGGCGGCGTTCCAGCAGTGCATCGAGCGGGAGATGGGCTTCACCGGCCAGGACCTCTGACCCCGGCCGGAGACCGACGACGAAGGGGGCCCGCACCGGCCGGTGCGGGCCCCCGTCGTCGCGCGGGCGGGTCAGGAGCCGGTCGCGAGCAGCCCCAGCACCTCGTCGTGCAGCAGGCCGTTGGTGGCCAGCGCATTGCCGCCGAAAGGCCCGGGCTCGCCCTCGAGGGACGTGAACCGGCCGCCGGCCTCCTCGACCACGGGCACCAGCGCGGCCATGTCGTGCAGGCTGAGCTCGGGCTCGCAGGCGATGTCCACGGCGCCCTCGGCGAGGAGGCAGTAGGACCAGAAGTCGCCGTAGGCCCGAGTCCGCCAGACCTCGTCGGTGAGCTCCAGGAAGCGCTCGCGCACCCCGCGGTCCCGCCACCCGGTGAGCGACGAGTAGGACAGCGAGGCGTCGGACAGCCGCCCGACCTGGGAGACGTGGATCCGCTGGGCGTTGGCCAGGGACTTGCCGGTGAACGCGCCCGTGCCGGCCGCCGCCCACCAACGGCGGCCGAGCGCCGGCGCGGAGACCACGCCGACCACCGGCCGGCCCTCGTCGACGAGGGCGATCAGGGTGGCCCACACCGGCACGCCGCGCACGAAGTTCTTGGTGCCGTCGATGGGGTCCACGACCCACTGCCGGGCGCCGCTGCCGGTGGCGCCGTACTCCTCGCCGATCACGGCGTCCCGGTTGCGCGCGCGCCCCAGCTGGGTGCGGATGAGCTGCTCGGCCTCGCGGTCGGCGTCCGTCACGGGGGTGAGGTCGGGCTTGGTCTCCACCGTGAGGTCCTGGGCCTTGAACCGGCGCATGGTCAGGCGGTCCACGGCGTCGGCCAGGATGTGGGCGAGGCGGAGGTCGTCGGTGTAGTTGCTGGGGCTGCGCATTGGTCCAACCTACCCCGAACCGCGGTCCCGGACCTGGTCGGGCGGGGGTGCGGGACCCCCTGCCCGGCGGCTCACTGGACGCCGAGCTCCTTGTCCTCGCGGGACTCCCCGGGGCGCTCCCCGGCCCCGAGCAGCCGGCGCAGGGAGACCAGCCGGGACTCGCCCGCCTCCCCGGCGCGGCCCTGCGCCACCCAGGCGTCCAGGGCGCAGCCGGGGGACGTCCCCGTGTGCCGGCAGCCCTTGGGGCACTCGGCGATCGCCTCGGCGAGCTCGTCGAAGGACTCCACGATCCGGTCGTGGTCCACGTGCGCCAGGCCGAACGAGCGGATGCCGGGGGTGTCGATGATCCAGGACCCGGGGGAGGCGTCCTCGATCTTCAGGGCGAGGGCCGACGACGACGTGTGCCGGCCCCGTCCGGTCACCGCGTTCACCCCGCCGGTGGCCCGGTCGGCGCCCGTGAGGGCGTTGACGAGGGTGGACTTGCCCACGCCGGAGTGGCCCAGCAGCACCGAGACGTGGCCGTCGAGACGCTCGCGCAGGGCCTCGACGAGCGCCGGGTCGAGGGGCAGCGTGGTCCCGTCGTCGTCGGCCGGGACGTCGCGGGCGGGGCCCGAGACGAGCACGGGCAGCTCGAGCGCCGTGTAGTGGGAGATCAGCTCGGCGGGGTCCCGCAGGTCGGTCTTGGTGATGCACAGCAGCGGTTCGATGCCGGCGTCGTAGGCGGCCACGAGGGAGCGGTCGATGAACCCGGTGCGGGGCTCGGGGTTGGCGGCGGCCACGACGACCACGAGCTGGTCGGCGTTGGCCACCACGACCCGCTCGACCGGGTCGGTGTCGTCCGCGCTGCGGCGCAGGACGGTGGAGCGCTCCTCGATCCGCACGAGGCGGGCCAGGCTGTCCGGGGCGCCGCTGACGTCGCCGACGAGGCCCACGAGGTCGCCCGCGACCACAGGCCGGCGGCGCAGCTCCCGGGCGCGCACGGCCACGACCAGCCGCTCCCCGGGGGTGTCCTCCTCGAGGATCGCGGTGTAGCGGCCGCGGTCCACGGTGACGATGCGGCCGGTGACGGCGTCCTCGTGCGCCGGCCGCTCCTTGGTGCGCGGGCGGGAGCCGGTCTTGCTGGGACGGACGCGCACGTCCGACTCGTCCCAGTCGCGCCGGACGGAGTCCCTACGCGTCACGGCTCGTGCCCGTGAGCTCCGCCCACAGCCGGGGGAACTCGGGGAGGGTCTTGGCGGTGGTCGCGATGTTCTCGACCCGGACGTCCGGGACCACGAGGCCGATCACGGCGCCGGCGGTGGCCATCCGGTGGTCCTCGTAGCTGTGGAACGTCCCGCCGTGCAGGGGGGCCGGCCGGATCAGCAGCCCGTCCGCGGTCTCCTCGGCGTCGCCGCCGAGCCGGTTGATCTCCGTGACGAGCGCGGCGAGCCGGTCGGTCTCGTGGCCGCGCAGGTGGGCGATGCCGCGCAGCCGCGAGGGCGTGCCGGCGACCGCGCACACGGCCGCGACGGTGGGCGCGAGCTCCCCGGCCTCGCCGAGGTCGAGGTCGACCCCGGTCACCGCGTCCGGGCCCGTGACGGTGAAGGTCCCGTCCGTGAGCTCCACCGCCGCGCCGAAGGCCGGGAGGATGTGCTTCCAGTGGTCGCCGCCCTGGGTGGTGCGGTCGGGCCAGCGGGGCACCGAGACCCGTCCGCCGGTCACCACGGCCGCGGCCAGGAAGGGGCCGGCGTTGGAGAGGTCCTGCTCGATGGTCACGTCGAAGGCCCGCACCGGCCCGGGGGAGACCCGCCACTCGTCGGGCACGGAGTCGTCCACGGAGACGCCGAGGCCGCGCAGCACCTCGACGGTCATCTCGACGTGCGGCATGGACGGCACACCGCGCCCCGAGCCGTCGGCGCTGCGGTGGCGCAGCACGAGCCCGTCGTCGAACCGGGCGCCCGCGAGCAGCAGGGCCGAGACGAACTGGCTCGAGCCGGTGGCGTCGATCTCCAGCTCCCCGCCGTGCACGCCGCCGGTGCCGTGCACGGTGAAGGGCAGCCGGCCCCGGCCGTCGTCCCCGACCCGCAGGCCGAGCGCGCGCAGGGCGTCGATCACCGGTCCCATGGGGCGCACCCGGGCGCCCGGGTCGCCGTCGAAGGTGACGGGACACCGTGCGAGGGCGGCGACCGGCGGCACGAAGCGCATCACGGTCCCGGCCAGCCCGCACTCGACCGTGACCGGCTCGGTGGCGTCCCACGGGGCGGGCTCGACGAGCAGGTCGGGGCCGAAGCCGCCGTCCCCGGCCACCTCCTCGACGCGGGCCCCCAGGGCCCGCAGGGCCTCGACCATCAGCCGCGAGTCGCGGGAGTGCAGGGGCGAGCGCAGCCGGCACGGACCGTCCGCCAGGGCGGCGAGCAGCAGGTACCGGTTGGTGAGGGACTTCGAGCCCGGCACCGTCAGCTCGGCGACGACGGGACGGGGCCCGACGAACGGAGCCGGCCACAGCTCGTGCTGCGGGGCCGGCTCCGCGGCGCCGGGACGGGCTGCGGGGGCGGAGGACTCCGACGGCATCACGACAGGGGGACCGGGGCCTAGCCCTGCTTGACGGCGTGCTGAAGGGCCTTCTCGGCCTTGGCCACCTGCTTCTGGGTGTCCTTGCCCAGCTTGGAGGCGTTCTTGCGGACGTCCCCGGCGAGGTGCTCGGCACGCCACAGCAGGGACGGGTTGCCCTCGGTGTCCACGGCGGCGAGCATGACGGCGCCCACCAGGGAGGAGTTCTTGAAGGCGGTGGAGCGGCGGGCGGCCTTCTGCTCCGGGGTGCTCGCCTCCGCGGCGCGGTAGTCGGCGTAGGCGTTGAGCGCGGTGGTGGTGACGAGCACGCCGGCCGAGAGGCGGGGCAGCTTGCCCAGCCCGAAGAGCACGGCGGCGCCGAGCTGCGCCGCGGCCAGGCCCTGGGCCACCACGGCGTGGTTCTGCAGCGCGGGTCCGGCCTGGGGGAAGGCCTTCGTGGCGGCGGAGATCGCCGGGGCGAGGTGCTGGGCGGCCTGGGACGAGTTGCGGAAGCTCTCCACCCCGTTGGCGACGTAACCGGTGGCCAGCAGCGGGCGGGCGATGCGACGGACGATGCTCATGGGTTCCTCCTCGGCGGCAGACGGTACCGCGGGGCTGTGTCGGGCGGGTCTGGATCGGCGGACGGCGCCGCTCGTCCCATCCTAGCCACGGGGACCGCGCCCGGGGCGAGCACGGGCCGGGCGCGGTGGGAATAGGTGCGACGGTGACACCCGTTGTGCAGGACAGCGGCCGCCCCGTCCGGGGCAGGCCACCGGCACAGGTTTTCGAAGGGACCCGCACGGCGGGGGAGAGGAGCAGCCATCACCGCCCCCACGAGCGTTCTCGAGCCCGCCCCGGCCCGCACGCGCGTCCCCGTAGACTGGTCCGTGATGAACGAGCAGAACCAGCAGGGGGCCGCCCCCCAGCGCACCGAGCCGCCCGTCGACGTCGAGACCGAGTCCCCCGAGGACCGGAAGGCGCGCTTCGAGCAGGACGCCATGGAGTACGTGGACCAGCTCTACGCCGCCGCCCTGCGCATGGCTCGCAATCCGGCCGACGCCGAGGACCTCGTGCAGGAGGCCTACACGAAGGCGTTCTCCGCGTTCCACCAGTACAAGCCCGGCACGAACCTCAAGGCGTGGCTGTACCGCATCCTCACGAACACGTACATCAACCTCTACCGCAAGCGGCAGCGCGAGCCGCTGCAGGCGAACACCGACACCGTCGAGGACTGGCAGCTGCACCGCGCCGAGTCCCACACGTCCTCGGGGCTGCGCTCCGCGGAGGTAGAGGCGCTGGACCACCTGCCGGACAGCGACGTCAAGCGCGCCCTGCAGGAGCTGCCCGAGGAGTTCCGGCTGGCGGTGTACTTCTCCGACGTGGAGGGCTTCGCCTACAAGGAGATCTCCGAGATCATGGACACGCCGATCGGGACGGTGATGTCCCGCCTGCACCGCGGGCGGAAGCTGCTGCGCGAGAAGCTCGCCGACTACGCCGCCGAGCGCGGCTTCGACACGTCCAGGGTGACCGGCGACAAGAAGAAGGAAAAGGACAAGTAGACATGGCCGACTGCGAGAGCCTCGGATGCTGCACGGACGAGAGGATCCGCCTGATCTACGAGTACCTCGACGGGGTGCTCCCGGCGGAGGACCTCGACGAGATCCACGGCCACCTCCTCGAGTGCCCGGAGTGCGCCCGCGAGTACGACCTGGAGTGCGTGATCCGCTCCGTGGTCCGGCGGTCCTGCGCGGAGACCGCGCCCGCCGACCTGCGGGTCTCGATCCTCGCCCGGCTGCACGGCGCGCGCCAGGACCCGCCCGCCGCCTGAGCGCGGCGCCCCGGCTCCCGCACGGCAGGACCCCCGGGCACACGGAAGGGCCCCGGACCGCGTCAGCGGTCCGGGGCCCTTCCGTCACGGCGTCGCCGGGGTCCGGGAAGGACCTCAGGCGTTGGGGCGCTTGCCGTGGTTGGCGCCGCCCTTGCGGCGGTCCTTGCGCTTGCGTCCGCGCTTGCTCATGCGAGCCTCCTGTCTGTCCGCGGTCGCCCGCGGCGGATCGTGGGTGTCGGCGTCCGTTCCCGCGTGGTCTGGTGATGTCAGCGGCGGCCGGACGAGGCACTGCCCGCCATTCTCTCACACGCGGGACGGCCGGGGCTCACCGGGGCTCGGGCAGGTCCAGCCAGTCGTACCAGCCGCGGTGCAGGACGAGCCACGCCATCAGCCCGTAGCCGGCCTGGCCGGGGTGTCCGTGGTTGGCCGCGAGGTCCTTGCGCCACTGCTCGTGGTGCTGCAGCGGGTTGAACGTGTCCACGTAGACGTGGTTGCGCCGGGTCGTGACGTCCGCGTAGGCGGCCGAGAGGTCCGCGATCCGGCGGTTGCGCTCGGCGTCCATCGTGGGCGGGGGGCCGACCACGAGGACCCGCACGTTGTGCTGGGAGGCGGTGTCGATGATGTTGGCCATGTTCAGCCGGGAGCGCGCGCTCGTGATGGACAGGTCGATGTCCAGGGTGGAGGGCGCGATGACCAGGCGGTTGTCGTGGCCCGGGGAGAAGCGGCGGGCCGCCTCCTCGAACCAGCGCTCGTTGAGCGACTCGCTGCCCTCGCCGGGCGCCGCCAGGTTGTAGGCGGACACGGGGGCCACGTGGTGCGGGGTCCGGGCCATGACCCGCCCGAACCAGCCGAGGCCCCGGGGGTCGCCCTCGCCGGCCAGCAGCTCGTCACCGACTGCGACAATTCTGATCCTTCGTTGCTCCACGTCGTTCTTTCTGGTCGGGGGTGCGGGATGTCGGGGGGACGAGCGGCGCCGGCCCGTGGGCACGGGCCGGCGCCGGACTCGCTGGGGACGTGCGGGAGGGCAGGGGCACGGGCCCCCGCCCTCCCGGGACGGGCTCAGTCGCGCTCGAAGGCCGTCTGCACCAGGGTCTCGAGCTCTGCCGCGTGGCGCTTGGCCGAGCCGTTGGCCGGGGACGCGGACGCGGGGCGGGAGGCGAGCCGGACCGGCCGGTCGAGCTGCGGCAGGAGGTTGACCGCCATGAACGGCCAGGCGCCCTGGTTGGCGGGCTCGTCCTGCGCCCACGTGAGGCGGGCCTCGGGGTACTTGCCGAGCTCCTCCCGGATCTCCGCGAGGGGCAGCGGGTACAGCTGCTCCACGCGCACGATCGCCGTCCTCCGGTCCTGGCGCTCCTCGCGGGCCGCGGCGAGGTCGTAGTAGAGCCGGCCGGAGACCAGCACCACGTCGGTGACCTCGGAGGCCTCGAGCCCCGCCTGGTCGCCGATCACCGGGCGGAACGCGCCGGAGGTGAACTCCTCGATCGGGGAGGCCGCCGCCTTGAGGCGCAGCAGCTGCTTCGGCGTGGCCACCACCAGCGGCTTGCGCGGGCGGCTGTAGGCCTGCCGGCGCAGCAGGTGGAAGTGGTTCGACGGCGTCGAGGGGTTGGCCACGACCATGTTCTTCTCGGCGCACAGCGTCAGGAAGCGCTCGATCCGGGCCGAGGAGTGGTCCGGGCCCTGCCCCTCGAAGCCGTGCGGCAGGAGCATGACCAGCGACGAGCGCTGGCCCCACTTCTGCTCCGCGGAGGAGATGAACTCGTCCAGGATGATCTGGGCGCCGTTGACGAAGTCGCCGAACTGGGCCTCCCACACGGTCAGGGCGTCCGGGCGCTCCACGGAGTAGCCGTACTCGAAGCCCAGCACGCCGTACTCGGACAGCAGCGAGTTGTAGATCGCCAGCTGCGCCTGGTTCCCGGAGAGGTGGTTGAGCGGGGTCCACTCCGCGCCGGTGCCGGAGTCGTAGAACACGGCGTGGCGCTGCGTGAACGTGCCGCGCCGGACGTCCTGGCCGCTCATCCGGACCGGGATGCCCTCCATCATGAGGGAGCCGAAGGCCATGAGCTCGCCCATGCCCCAGTCCACGCCGCCCTCGCGGGTCATCGCCTCGCGGCGCTCGAGGAGCTTGCGCAGCTTCTTGTGCACGGCGAAGTCCTCGGGGGCCTCCACGTGCACCGCGCCGATCCGCTGGGCGGCCTCGGTCGAGATGGCCGTGGTGCGGGGGATCGAGACCCCGGAGTCCGCCTGCTGGGCGGAGGGCCGCTCGATGTTCGAGATCGCGGCGGAATCCCCGGTGACCAGCGGGATGGAGGACGTCTGCGCCTCGTGCGTCTCGGCGAAGACCCGCTCCAGGCGCTCCTGGTAGTCCTTCAGCGCCCGGTCGGCCTCCTCCTGGGTGATGTCGCCGCGGCCCACGAGGTTCTCGGTGTAGATCTTGCGGGTCGAGCGCTTCTCCTCGATGAGGTTGTACATCAGCGGCTGGGTCATCGAGGGGTCGTCGCCCTCGTTGTGGCCGCGGCGCCGGTAGCACACGAGGTCGATGATGACGTCCTTGTGGAACGTCTGCCGGTACGCGAACGCCATCTGGCCCACGTGCGTGACGGCCTCGGGGTCGTCGGCGTTGACGTGGAAGATCGGCGCCTGGAGGCCCTTGGCGATGTCCGTCGCGTAGGTGGTGGACCGGGCCGCGGCGGGCGCGGTGGTGAAGCCCACCTGGTTGTTCACGACCACGTGGACGGTGCCGCCCACGGTGTAGCCGGGCAGCAGCGCCATCTGCAGGACCTCCGCCACCACGCCCTGGCCCGCGAAGGCCGCGTCGCCGTGCACCTGGATGGGCAGCACCGGGAACGTGCCGTCGCCCTCGGGCCCGGCGCCCAGGACGTCGGTCTTGGCCCGGGCGATGCCCTCGACGACCGGGTCGGCGGCCTCGAGGTGGGACGGGTTCGCGGCGAGGTAGACCTGGGTCTCGTTGCCGTTGTCGGAGGTGAAGGAGCCCTCCGTGCCGAGGTGGTACTTCACGTCGCCGGAGCCCTCGGTGGTGCGCGGGTCCTGGCTGCCCTCGAACTCGCGGAAGACCTGGGCGTAGGACTTGCCGGCGATGTTGGTGAGCACGTTGAGCCGGCCGCGGTGGGCCATGGCGATGCCGACGCCGGCGAGCCCGGCGTCGGCGGCGTCGGAGATGATCTCGTCCAGCAGCGGGATCAGGGACTCGCCGCCCTCGAGGGAGAAGCGCTTCTGGCCCACGTACTTGGTCTGCAGGAACGTCTCGAACGCCTCGGCGGCGTTGAGCCGGCCCAGGATGCGGAACTGCTCCTCGCGGCTGGGCTTCTGGTAGCCGTGCTCGAGCTGGTCCTGGAACCACTCGCGCTCCTCCGGCTCCTGCAGGTGCATGTACTCCACGCCGAGGGTGCGGCAGTAGGCGTCCCGCAGCCGGCCCAGGATGGTGCGCAGGCTCAGCACGTCCGCGCCGCCGAAGCCGCCGGTGGGCCACTCGCGCTCCAAGTCCCACAGGGACAGCCCGTAGGTGCGGATGTCGAGGTCCGGGTGCTTGCGCATCACGTACTCGAGCGGGTTGGTGTCCGCCATGAGGTGGCCGCGGACCCGGTACGCGTGGATGAGCTGCTGGATCCGGGCGACCTTGTTGACCTGGATCTCGGGGTTGACCTGGTTGTCCACGGCCCAGCGCACGGGCTCGTAGGGGATCCGCAGGGCCTCGAAGATCTCGTCGTAGAAGTCGTCCCCGCCCAGCAGGTAGGACTCGATGAGGCGCAGGAACTCACCGGAGCCCGCACCCTGGATCACACGGTGGTCGTAGGTGGAGGTCAGGGTGATGATCTTCGAGACCGCGTGCCGCGCGATGGTCTTGGGGGAGGAGCCCCGGTACTCGGCGGGGTGGTCGAGCGCGCCCACGCCGACGATGCAGGCCTGGCCCTTGGACAGCCGCGGCACGGAGTGGACGGTGCCGATGCCGCCCGGGTTGGTCAGGGACACCGTGGTGCCCTGGTAGTCCTCCATGGTCAGCTCGTTGGCGCGCGCGCGGCGGACGACGTCCTCGTACGCGTTCCAGAACTGCATGAAGGACATGGCCTCGGCGCCCTTGATGTTCGGCACCACGAGGTTGCGCGAGCCGTCCTTGTTCGGGATGTCGATGGCGATGCCGAAGTTGACGTGGGCGGGGTGCACCGCCACGGGCTTGCCGTCCTGCTCGTCGTAGACGACGTTCTGGGACGGGTAGTTGGCCAGCGCCTTGATCACGGCGTAGCCGATCAGGTGCGTGAAGGACACCTTGCCGCCGCGGTTGCGGGAGAGGTGGCTGTTGATCACGATCCGGTTGTCGATCAGCAGCTTCGCCGGGACGGCGCGGACCGTGGTGGCGGTGGGGACGGTGAGGGACGCGTCCATGTTGGCGGCCACGGCCTTCGCCGGCCCGCGCAGCTTGACGACCTTGTCCTCGGCCGGCGCGTCGTGGTTGGGGGCCGTGGCGCGGGCGCGGGCGGGCTGGGCCGGAATGGGCTTCTTGGCGTCCGAGGCCTCGGTCTCACCCTGGTCGGTCTCGGGCCGGCCCTCGGCCTTGGCACCGGACCTGGTGGGCGCGGGCGGCGTGGCGGGCTTCGCCGCCGGGGCGGGGGAGGTGCGGGCGGCGGTGCGCTGGGCCGCGGGCGGCTGGGGGGCGGCGGCGGCCTTGGGCTGCGCGGGGGCGGCCGCCGGGGCCGCCTTCGGCGCCGGGGCCTGCGCGGCGCCCGCCGGCTCCGCGGCGGTGCTGCTGTCCGCGCTCATCGACTCGAAGATCGGCCACCACTTCTCGTCCACCGAGTTCTTGTCCGTCCGGTACTTCTCGAACAGTTCGTCGACGAGCCACTCGTTACCTGCGAATTCTTCAGGGATGGGGTGCTGTGGCTGATGTGGCACGGGGAATACGCCTCTTCCATGGTTGATCGCGTGGAGGCCGTCTGCCCGGTCTCCACAGTGTCGGTCCCGGCAGCGTCCGGACCCGCCGCCGGTGTTCCTCGCCGGCCGTCTCCCGTGACAGCCGGCGGCGTCCGCCTCCGGAACCTGCCGGACGGTCGTCGACCGGGCGCGGCCGTACCTCCGGCGAGTCTAGTGATCCGCGCGGCGGCATGGCTAGTCCGCGGCCCCGCCCCGGGGCGCGTGTCGCGGGCCCCGGCTAGACTGGCGCGCGTGCGATTTCTCAACACCCCCACGTCCGACCTGACCTACAGCGACGTCTTCCTCGTCCCCTCGAGCTCCCGGGTCACCTCCCGGTTCGACGTCGACCTCACCCCGCGCGACGGCACGGGCGCCACCGTGCCGCTGGTGGCCGCGAACATGACCGCCGTGACCGGGCGCCGGATGGTCGAGACGCTGGCCCGCCGCGGCGGTCTGGGCATCCTGCCGCAGGACATCCCGCTCGACGTCATCGCGGACGTCACGTCCTGGGTCAAGGAGCGCTCGCCGCGCTTCGAGACCCCCGTGGTCCTCGGGGACGAGGACACCGTCCACGACGCCCTGGGCATCATGCACAAGCGGCCCCACGGCGCCGTGGTGGTGTGCGGTCCGGGGCGGGCCTACCGCGGGGTGGTGCTCGCGGCCGACTGCGCCGAGGTGGACCGCTTCACCCAGCTCGGTTCGATCATGCGCACCGACGCCCCGGTGTTCACCCTGGCGGAGGTCCGCGCCGGGTCCGGCGACGACGTCCTCGCCGCCGCCTACGACCGGCTCGCGCAGACCCGCGCCCACGTGGCGCCGGTGCTCGACGGCGACACGGTCGTGGGCGTGCTGACCCGCAAGGGCACGGTCCGCTCCACGATCTACACCCCCGCCCTGGACGGCGCGGGCCGGCTCCGGGTGGGCGCCGCCGTGGGCATCAACGGGGACGTCCGGGGCAAGGCCCGGGCGCTGCTCGACGCCGGCGTGGACGTGCTCGTGGTGGACACCGCCCACGGCCATCAGCGCAAGATGGTGGAGGCCCTCGAGCTGGTCCGCGCGGCGGCCCCCGACGTGCCCGTCGTGGCGGGCAACGTGGTCACCGCCGACGGCGTCCAGGACCTCGTCGACGCCGGCGCGGACATCGTGAAGGTCGGCGTGGGCCCCGGTGCGATGTGCACCACCCGGATGATGACCGCCGTGGGCCGGCCGCAGTTCTCCGCCGTGCTCGAGTGCGCCGAGGCCGCCGCCGGGCTGGGCCGGCACGTCTGGGCGGACGGCGGCGTGAAGCACCCCCGGGACGTCGCCCTCGCCCTGGCGGCCGGGGCCAGCCAGGTCATGGTGGGCTCCTGGTTCGCCGGCACCCACGAGGGCCCGGGCGAGCTGAACGTGGACGCCGACGGCCGCATGTACAAGGAGAGCTTCGGCATGGCCTCGACCCGCGCCGTTCGCGAGCGCACCCGCGGCGAGGGCGCCTTCGCCCGGGCCCGCAAGGGACTCTTCGAGGAGGGCATCTCCAGCTCCAAGATGTACCTCGACCCCGAGCGCCCCGGCGTCGAGGACCTCGTGGACCAGATCACCGCGGGCGTGCGCAGCTCCATGACCTACGCGGGCGCCACGACCCTGGAGCAGTTCGCGGCCCGGGCCGTGGTCGGCATCCAGTCCGCGTCCGGCTACGAGGAGGGCAGGGCGCGCCCCGTCAGCTGGTCCTGAACCGGCGCCGGAGGGCTCCCGCTCCGGTACCCTGGAGCTCTCATGGACTCGTTCAGTAGTTGCCGGCCCGGCCGCGGCGCCCCCCGCCGCGGCCCCCGAGCCGGCTCGCCCACCGTCCCCCGCTCCGCCCCCGGCCGCCCGGCCGCCGACCGCCCCGTTCCCGCCCGGCGGGCCGCCGCGGGAGGCCGCTCCTGATGGAATGGCTGCTCCTGGCGGCGGGCCTGCTCCTCATCCTCGGCACGGGCTTCTTCGTGGCCGTGGAGTTCTCCCTCGTGGCCCTCGACCAGACCACGGTGCGCCGGGCGATCGCCGAGGGCGACCGCGCGGCGGAACCGCTGCTGAAGTGCCTCAAGTCCCTGTCCACGCAGCTCTCCAGCTGCCAGTTGGGGATCACGCTGACCACCCTGCTCACCGGCTACACCCTGGACCTGTCGCTCCAGTCCTTCCTGCGGGAACCGATCGCCGAGCTCACCGGCCTGTCCGTGGCGGCCGCCGGGGGAGCGACCCTGGCGCTGTCGATGCTCATCTCCACGCTGCTGTCCATGCTGCTGGGCGAGCTCGTGCCCAAGAACTGGGCCATCGCGGAGGCGTTCCGGGTGGGGCGGCTGGTCGCCCGTCCCCAGCTCGTGTTCACCGCGGTGTTCAAGCCGTTCGTCGTCACCCTCAACGGCGTGGCCAACCGGGTCCTGCACCTGTTCGGGATGGAGGCCAAGGAGGAGCTCTCGGGCGCGCGCTCGCCGGAGGAGCTGTCCTCGATGGTCCGCCGCTCCGCGAAGATGGGCACCCTGGACGCCGGCACCGCCGCGTTCGTCGCGAAGACCCTCACCTTCGCCGAGCGCACGGCCGCGGACGTCATGACGCCCCGGATCCGCGTGCAGATGCTCGACTCCCACGAGTCCGTCGCGGACGTCGTGGCCGTCGCCTCCCGCACCGGGCACTCCCGCTTCCCCGTGATGGACGACTCCCCGGACGACGTCCGCGGGGTGGTCCACGTCAAGAAGGCCGTGGCCGTGCCGTCGGAGCGCCGCGCCGCCCTCGAGTGCGGGGCGATCATGGAGGACGTCCTGCGCGTGCCCGAGACCGTCCACCTCGACTCCCTGCTCGTGCAGCTGCGCTCCGGCGGGCTCCAGATGGCCGTCGTCGTCGACGAGTGGGGCGGCACCGCCGGCGTCGTGACCCTCGAGGACCTCGTGGAGGAGGTGGTCGGGGAGGTCTCCGACGAGCACGACCGGCTCAGCCTCGGCGCGCTGCAGTCCGCGGCGGGCGAGTGGTACTTCCCCGGGCTGATGCGCCCCGACGAGGTCTCCGAGCAGATCACCGAGCTCGACATCGAGGACGGTCCCGCCTACGAGACCATGGGCGGGTTCATGATGGACCGGCTCGGGCAGGTCCCGAAGCCCGGGGACGTGGTCCCGGTGCAGGGCGGCGTGCTCGAGGTCGCCCGGATGGAGGGGCGCCGCGTGGACCGCATCCGGTTCGTGCCCGCACCGGCCGAGCCCGAGGACGCCCCCGCAGGGGCCCGCGAGAGCGGCGCACGAGAGGAGGACGCACGATGAGCGACTGGGCAGGCCTCGCGTGGCTCGTGGTGCTCCTGGCGGGCAACGCCTTCTTCGTGGGCGGCGAGTTCGCCGTCATGTCCGCGCGGCGCAGCCAGATCGAGCCGCTGGCCGAGGAGGGCAACAAGCGGGCCCGGACCGCGCTGTACGCGATGGAGCACGTGTCCCTCATGCTGGCCTGCTGCCAGCTGGGCATCACCGTGTGCTCGCTGCTGATCCTCAACATCTCCGAGCCGGCGCTGCACCACATCGTCTCCGGCCCGCTGGTCCACCTCGGCGTGCCGGCCGAGGTCGCCGACGTCAGCGGGTTCCTCACGGCCCTGCTCGTGGTCACCTTCCTGCACGTGGTGTTCGGCGAGATGGTGCCGAAGAACATGTCGGTGTCCGCCGCGGACCGCGCCGTGCTGCTGCTGGCGCCCCCGCTCGTGTTCGTCTCCCGCATGGTCAAGCCGGTGATCGCCACGCTGAACTGGGCGGCGAACCACGTCCTGAAGCTCATGGGGATCGAACCGAAGGACGAGGTCTCCTCGACCTTCACCCTGGACGAGCTCCAGTCCATCGTGGCGGAGTCCACGAAGGAGGGCACGGTGGCGGACCAGACGGGCCTGCTGTCCGGCGCGCTCGAGTTCTCGTCCAAGCGCACCGCCGACGTGATGGTGCCGCTGCACCAGCTCGTCACGCTGCCCGAGGACGCCTCCGCGGCGGACGTCGAGAAGGCGGTGGCCCGCACAGGCTTCTCCCGCTTCGCCCTCACGGAGGACGACGGCGAGCTCAACGGCTACCTGCACATCAAGGACGTGCTCTCGATCCCGGAGAGCCGCTACAACGAGCCGGTGCCGGTGACCCGGGTGCGCTCGCTGGCGAACCTGCGTCCCGGGATCGAGATCGACGACGCGCTGGCGGCGATGCAGCGCACGGGCTCGCACCTGGCGCGCGTGGTCGACGCCGGCGGGCAGACCCTGGGCGTGCTGTTCCTCGAGGACGTCATCGAGGAGCTGGTGGGCGAGATCCGGGACACCACCCAGGACCGGCGGCAGCGCCGCGGGGACCGGGTGGACACCTCGGAGCCGCCGCGCTGAACGGCCGGCGCCCGCCGCGGGGACTCCCGCGGCGGGCGGCGCCGGGCGCCCGGGGCGCCGCGACCGGGCCCCGGCTCAGGCCAGGACGCGGACCGCCGCGGGGAGCACGTCCACGCGCACGGGCAGCGGGCCGAGGCGCTCCCCGTCCGCGTAGACGGTGACGTCCGGGGCGTCCACGGCCACGGCGCGGACCCGTTCGATCCGCACGCTCTCCAGCGCCACGTGCCGGCCCGAGAACAGCCGGGGGAACAGGAGCAGGAACCGGGCCCGGCCCAGGGGCGCCACGGTGAACAGCTCCAGCAGCCCGTCGTCCGCCCGGGCGTCGGGCACGATCCGCAGGCCGCCCCCGATCGACGACGTGTTGGCGACGTTCAGCAGGACCCCGTCCCGGCGCTCCGTGCGGCGCCGGCCGCCGGCGTCCTCGATCTCGAGCCGGTAGTGGACGGTGCGCAGCCGCGCGATCTCCACCAGGACGGCCAGCAGGTAGCGGGAGGAGCCGGCCGGGCGCAGCCACCGGTTGGCCCGCTCGTTGACCACGGCGTCGAAGCCCGCGCACAGGGCGGTCGCGAAGCAGGACGTGCGGCCGTCCGCGAAGCGCACCCGGCCCACGTCGAGGCGGCGGGCCCGGGGGTCGTCGAGCCGGCGCAGGATCCGTCCGGCCGCGGCCACCGGGTCCCGGAACGGCACGCGCAGGTGGCGGGCCAGGTCGTTGCCGGTCCCGCACGGCACCACGCCCAGCGGGACGTCGACGCCCTGCGCGGCGAGCTCCACGAGCACGCCGAGGCCGGCCTGGACCATCCCGTCCCCGCCCACGACCACGAGCGCCCGGGTGGTGAGGGCGTGCGCCCGGAGCCGGTCGCGCACCAGCCCCACCAGGGTGCCGAGGTCCGCGGCGGAGAGCACCACGGCCTCGTCGCCGCCGGTCCGCAGGAGCTCCGCGGCCCGGTGGGCGTCCTCGAGGGCACGGCCGCGGCCGGCGCACGGGTTGACCGCCAGGACGAAGACGCCGCGGGACGGGCCCGGCTCAGCCATCGGCCCGCCGCGCCGCGCAGGCGGCGCACAGGCCGGTGATCTCGACCGTGTGGTCCACCTCGGTGAAGCCGTGGGCGGCGGCGGTGCGCCCGGCCCACTCCTCGACCGCGGGGGCCTCGAGCTCCACGGCGGCGCCGCAGCGGCGGCACACCAGGTGGTGGTGGTGGTGCTCGGCGGCGCAGCGGCGGTAGATCGCCTCGCCGTCGTCGCTGCGCAGGACGTCCAGCTCGCCGAGCTCGGACATCGACTGCAGGATCCGGTAGGTCGTGGCCAGGGAGACGGAGTCGCCGCGCTCCCGCAGCAGGGCGTGCAGGTCCTGCGTGGAGATGAAGTCCTCCAGGGACGCGAGCGCCCGCGCGACGGCGCGGCGCTGCCGGGTGTTGCGGACCTCCCCGGCGCTCCCCCCGCTGGTTCTCACGCTCACGCCTCGTCCTCTCGTCGCTGGTGCCCGGCCCGGGCACCAGCTTAACAAGGACCGCGCGGAACGTGCCCCGCCGGCCGGTGGGACCCGTGAGGACCCGGGGTTAGGGTGGGCCCATGGAGCTCATCAAGTACACCCACTCGTGCGTGCGGCTCGAGAACGAGGGCAGGGTTCTGGTGATCGACCCGGGCAAGTTCTCCGGACGGGAGGAGCTGGCGGAGGCCCTCGACGGGGCCGACGTCCTGCTCGTCACGCACGAGCACCCGGACCACCTCGACCCCGAGCCGGTGCACGCGCACCTCCGGGCGCACCCGGAGGTGCAGGTGTACGCCCCGGCCACGGTGGCCGCGGGGCTCCGGGAGGCCCTGGGGGAGGGCCACGCGATCCACGACGCCGAGCCCGAGACCGTGCTGGAGCTCGAGGGCTTCACCGTGCGGACGTTCGGCGGCCAGCACGCCCTGATCCACACGCTCATCCGCACCGTGGACAACATCGGCTACCTGGTCGAGGACACGGTCTACCACCCCGGCGACTCGCTGGTGGTCCCGCACGGGCTCTCCGCCCCCGTGCTCCTGGCGCCGATCCACGCGCCGTGGAACAAGCTGGCGGAGGTCGTCGACTTCGTGGTGTCCGTGCGCCCCGAGCGGGTCTTCCAGATCCACGACGGTCTGCTCTCCGACAACGGCCTCGGCGTGATCGAGGGCCAGCTCACCTCGTTCGCCGCCAAGTACGGCGCCGAGTACCGCCACCTCGCCGCCGGCGAGCGCGTCGTCCTGTAGCCGCGGGTCCGCCCGGCCCGCCGACCGCACCCGACCCACCACCGAAAGGGAGCACCTGTGAGCACCGTCTTCACGAAGATCATCGAGGGGGAGATCCCCGGCCGTTTCGTCTGGCAGGACGAGCGCTGCGTCGGCTTCCTGTCGATCGACCCGCTCGCGCAGGGCCACACGCTCGTGGTCCCGCGCGAGGAGCACGACCACTGGGTCGACCTGCCGGAGGACCTGGCGGCGCACCTGATGGTGGTCTCCCAGCGCATCGGGCGGGCCATCGACGCCGTCTGGCGTCCGGCGCGGGTGGGCCAGATGATCCAGGGCTTCGAGGTCCCGCACACCCACGTGCACGTGTGGCCGGCGGAGACGGTCGAGCAGTTCCAGTTCGTCAACGTGCTCCGCGACCCGGACCCCGCCTGGATGGACGAGGCCGCGGAGCGGATCCGGGCCGCCCTCGTCGAGGCCGGGCACGGGTCCGCCGTGCCGCAGGCCTGACCCGCCGCCGGGTCAGGCCCGGGCGGCCCCGAGGGCGTCCTTGAGGGCCTTGCGGATCCGCTTCTCCGAGACGGTGTGGGCGGTGCCCAGCTCCTGGGCGAACAGCGAGACCCGCAGCTCCTCGATCATCCAGGCCACCCGGCGCAGCTCGTCCGGGACCGGGGCATGCGGCGGCAGGGCGTCCAGCGCGGCGTCGTAGTCGTCCTCGAGCTTCTGCACGGCGAGCATCCCGACCGTGTCCCGCTGCAGGTGGCCGGCGAGCTTCTCGAGCCGCACCTCCATCGCCCGCACGTAGCGGGGCAGGTGCTGGAGCTGGTCGTAGCCGGTGGCGGCGACGAAGCCCGGGTGCACGAGGTGCTCCAGCTGGGCCTTGACGTCGTTGAGCGAGTTCACCGCGGCGAGCGAGGACGACCGCTTGAGCTGCTTGCGGATCCGGGCGGCCCCGGAGAGCACCTGCTCCACGAGCGCGGTGACCTGGAAGACGGTGTCGATGAGCTCGGCCCGCACGTGCTCGTGCAGCGCGTCGAACTCCGCCCGGGTGAAGGGGGGCTCGGGCGGCGTGAGCTTGTCGATCGCCGCGACCGTGCAGTCCGCGATGAGCTCGGTCACCGACCCGTGCGGGTTCTGCGTGAAGACCAGCTTCTCCCGGTTGTTGAGGTGCTCCAGCACGTACCGCTCGGGGGAGGGGATGCGCAGCTGCAGCAGCGTGATCACCCCGCGGCGCTGGGCGGCCCGCTGCTCGGCGGCGGAGGACAGGATGCGCACGGCCACCGTGGCCTCCCGGCCGGAGTGCCGGCTCCCCGCGGCCCGGGGGCGCTCGGGGACGAGCGCCGGCCACCCGGTGATCCGCTGGCCCGCCACCGTCGTCTCCACGCTGCGCGGCAGGTCCTCCTCGGGCCACGCCGTCAGCCCCGAGCGCTCGAGCGCCGGCGGGGCCGGCGCCGCGTCCGGGGGCCGGGGGGCGGGGGATCGCGGGCCGTTCCGGGCGGGGCCGCCGGCCGGGGCGCCGGGGGCCGCGCCGGGCACCGCGCCGAGGGACTCGGCCAGGGCGGCACGGATCTCGTCGTGCAGCTCCGCCCGGAGCGCCTCGAGGTCCTCGCCCTCGCCCAGCACCCGGTTGCGGCGGTCCCGCACCTCGAAGCGCATCCGCAGGTGGGCCGGGACGGCCTCCCAGTTCCAGGAGCCCGGCGGGACCACGTGGCCCTTGAGCCGGCGCAAAACCAGCTCCAGGGAGGGCTCGAGGGCGTCGACGGCGGGGTCGAAGTCGGCGTCGAGCATCGCCACCGCCTGGCGGGCGACGTCGGGGGCGGGCACGAAGTTGCGGCGCACGGCCTTCGGCAGGGACTTGATGAGCGCGGTGACGAGCTCGGTGCGGAACCCGGGGATCTGCCACCGGAACTGCTCGGGGTCCAGCTGGTTGAGGAACAGCACGGGCACGCGCACGGTCACGCCGTCCGCCTGGTCGGAGCCCGGGGCGAACTCGTAGGCGAGGTCCAGCACCAGCTCCCCGTCCCGGGTGCGCCGGACCCACTGGCGCGGGTAGAGCGACTCGTCGTAGCCGCCGGCCTCCTCGGCGATCAGGTCCTCGGGGTCCAGGTCCAGGAGGTGCTCGTCCTGCTGGCGGGCCTTCTTCCACCACGCGTCGAAGTGCCGTGCCGAGAATACGGACTCGGGGATCCGGGCGTCGTAGAACGCGAACAGGGCCTCGTCGTCGATCCGCAGGTCCTTGCGGCGCAGCCGGTTCTCGAGCTCCTCGACCTCGGCCAGGCGCTTGCGGTTGCGCGCCCAGAACCGGTGCCGGGTCTGCCAGTCGCCCTCCACGAGGGCGTGGCGGAGGAACAGCTCCCGCGCCAGGGCGGGGTCCACCCGCCAGAAGTTGATCCGGCGCTGGGCCACGACGGGCACGCCGTAGAGGGTGACCTTCTCGTAGGCCATCACGGATCCCTGCGCGCGGGACCAGTGGGGCTCCGAGACGCTGCGCTTGACCAGGTGCGGGGCCAGCTCCTCGACCCACAGCGGGTCGATCGCGGCGTTGACGCGGGCCCACAGCCGGGAGGTCTCCACGAGCTCGGCGGACATGACCCAGTCGGGGGACTTCTTGAACAGGTTGGAGCCCGGGAAGACGGCGAACCGCGAGCCGCGGGCGCCCTGGTACTCCCGCTTGCGCTCGTCCTTGAGCCCGATGTGGCTGAGCAGCCCCGCCAGCAGCGAGACGTGGATCTCCCGCTCCTTCCCGGAGGGGTCCACCTCGCGGCCCTTGCCGACCCGGATGCCGACCTGCTGGCCCATCTGGCGCAGCTGGGCGTAGAGGTCCTGCCACTCCCGGATGCGCAGGAAGTTCAGGTGCTCCCGCCGGCACAGCTTCCGGAACTGCGTCGAGGAGAGCTCCTCCTGCTGCTCCTGCACGTAGCGCCACAGCAGCAGCCAGCTCGTGAAGTCGGAGTTCTCGTCGAAGAACCGCTTGTGCAGCTCGTCCGCCTGCTGCCGCTTCTCCAGGGGGCGCTCGCGGGGGTCCTGGACGGTCAGCGCCGCCGCGAGAACCATGACCTCCCGGGCGCAGCCCCGCCGGTCCGCCTCCACGATCATCCGGCCCAGCCGCGGGTCCACCGGCAGCTGCGCCAGCTGCCGGCCCACCGTGGTCAGGGGCCCGCCGCGGGCGTCGTCGTCCCGCCCGCCCCGCGGGGACGCGCCCCGCGGCTCCTTGAGGGCGCCCAGCTCCCGGAGCAGGGCCACGCCGTCCTTGACGGCCCGGGACTCCGGCGGCTCCACGAAGGGGAAGCGCTCGATGTCCCCGGGCTCCTTGACGACCCCCACCGAGGTCATCTGCAGGATCACGGCCGCCAGGGACGTGCGCAGGATCTCGGGGTCGGTGAACTCCGGGCGGGAGAGGTAGTCCTCCTCCGAGTACAGCCGGATGCAGATGCCGTCCGAGACGCGCCCGCAGCGCCCCGCCCGCTGGTTCGCGGAGGCCTGGGAGATCCGCTCGATCGGGAGGCGCTGCACCTTGGTCCGCGCCGAGTAGCGCGAGATGCGGGCCGTGCCCGGGTCGATCACGTACTTGATGCCGGGGACGGTCAGCGACGTCTCGGCCACGTTGGTGGCCAGCACGATCCGGCGGCGGCCCGACGGCGCGAACACCCGGTGCTGCTCCGCCATGGACAGCCGTCCGAACAGGGGCAGGATCTCGGCGTCGGCCAGGCCCCGGACCCGTTTCAGGGTGCCCTGCAGCGCCTCCTGGGCGTCGCGGATCTCCCGCTCGCCGGCGAAGAAGATCAGGATGTCCCCGGGCGGCTCCGCGGAGAGCTCCTCGACGGCGTCGCACACGGCGTCGATCGGGTCCCGGTCCTCGTCCTCCAGCCCGTCGCCGGCGTCCTCGGCGTCCTGGCCGCCGTCCCCGGAGCGCGGCTGGGCCAGCGGGCGCCAGCGGATCTCCACCGGGTACGTGCGGCCCGAGACCTCGATGACCGGGGCCCGCCCCGGCTCGTCGTCCTCGGCCGCCTCCGGCGCGAAGTGCCGGGCGAAGCGCTCGGGGTCGATCGTGGCCGAGGTGATGATCACCTTCAGGTCCGGGCGCCGGGGCAGGATCCGCCGGAGGTAGCCCAGCAGGAAGTCGATGTTGAGGGAGCGCTCGTGGGCCTCGTCGATGATGATCGCCGAGTACTTCTGCAGCAGGCGGTCGTGCTGGATCTCGGCGAGCAGGATGCCGTCCGTCATCAGCTTGACCCGTGAGTCCGCGCCCACCTCGGAGGTGAAGCGCACCTGGTAGCCGACCGTGCCGCCGATCTTCTCGCCGAGCTCCGAGGAGATGCGCTCCGCGACCGAGCGCGCGGCGATCCGCCGCGGCTGGGTGTGGCCGATCAGGCCGCGCTCGCCCAGGCCGAGCTCGAGGCACATCTTGGGGATCTGGGTCGTCTTGCCGGACCCGGTCTCGCCGGCGATCACGACCACCTGGTGCGCGGCGATCGCGCCCATGATGTCCTCGCGGCGCGCGGAGACCGGGAGGTTCTCGGGGTAGACGATGGTTCGGGGGCTGCTCAGGGATGCTGACATGACCTCCCGATCCTACCGGGGACGCGGGCCGCGGAGGGCCCGGTCCCGGTGGACGATCGGGCACCGCCGACACGCCGTCGGAGCCGTTATGTCACCACTTGTGAGCTGCCTCTCATTTTGTGACCGAACGGAAGGTAATATCGCTGACACCACTCGTTCCCGAAAGGACCCACCATGAAGCGACTGTTCCCGATGACGGCGGCCCTCGCCTCCACCGCCCTGCTGCTCACGGCCTGCGGCGGCTCCGACACCGAGCCCGCCGGCGGCGGGGGCGGCGGCGAGGCCGCCGAGGAGGCCACCGTCGGGATCAGCCAGTTCGTGGAGCACCCCTCGCTCGACTCCGCCCGGGAGGGCTTCCTCGCCGCGCTCGAGGAGGGCGGCTACACGGAGGGGGAAAACCTCACCGTCGACCTCCAGAACGCCTCCGGGGACCAGGGCACCTCCACCAGCATCGCCTCCAACATGGCGTCCTCGGACGCGGACCTCGTCCTGGCGATCGCGACGCCGTCCGCCCAGGGCCTGGCCCAGTCGGTCACCGACCGCCCGGTGCTGTTCACGGCCGTCACCGACCCGGTCGAGGCCGGGCTGGTCGACTCCCTCGAGAGCCCCGGCGGCAACGTCACCGGGACCACCGACATGAACCCGGTCGCCGAGCAGATCGCGCTGATCAAGCAGCTCGACCCGGCGGCGGAGTCCGTGGGCATCATCTACAGCTCGGGCGAGACCAACTCCCAGGTCCAGGTGGACCTCGCGAAGGAGGCCGCCGCGGAGGAGGGGCTGGAGGTCGTCGAGAAGTCGGTGACCAACACCTCCGAGGTGGCCCAGGCCGCCGAGTCCCTGGACACCGACGCCATCTACGTGCCCACCGACAACAAGGTGGTCTCCGGCCTCGAAGCCGTGATCTCCGCCGCCGAGTCCAAGCAGATCCCCCTGATCGCCGGTGAGGGCGACTCCGTGGAGCGCGGCGCCCTCATCACCCAGGGCCTGGACTACGAGCAGCTCGGCCGCCAGACCGGCGAGATGGCCGTGCGCATCCTCAAGGAGGGCGGGGACCCCGCCTCCATGCCCGTCGAGTCCCAGGAGGACACGCAGCTGATCATCAACCTGCAGGCCGCCGAGCGGATGGGCGTGGAGGTCCCCCAGGAGCTCCAGGACTCCGCCGACCAGGTCATCGAGTAGTCCCGGGCGGCCGGGGCGGCGCCGGCGTCCGGAGACCCCGGACGCCGGCCCGCCCGGCCCCCGCCCCCGCGGCACCCCTCCGACGGAGGACGCGCCCGCCCGATCGGCGGACGGCCCCCGTCTCCCACCAACCAGAACGGATCCAGCAGAAGTGATAGCCGGTATCGAACTCGGACTGCTCTACGCGGTCATGGCGCTGGGCGTCTACCTCACGTTCCGGGTGCTCGACTTCCCCGACCTGACGGTCGACCAGTCCTTCACCACGGGCGCCGCCACCACGGCGATGATCATCCTCGGCGGCGGCAGCCCCTGGCTCGCCACCGCCGCCGGTTTCCTGACCGGTGCGCTCGCCGGGCTCATCACGGGCCTGCTCCACACCAAGGCCCACATCAACGGGCTGCTCGCGGGCATCCTCACCATGACCGCGCTCTACTCCATCAACCTGCGCGTCATGGACGGGCGCGCGAACCTGTCGCTGCTGCGCGAGGACACGGTCTTCACCCCGCTCGCCGAGATGGGCGTGCAGGGGACGTGGATCGGCATCGCCCTGTTCCTGCTCGGGGTGGCCGTGGTCAAGGTCCTCCTCGACTGGTTCCTCTACACGGACGCCGGCCTCGCCATGCAGGCCACCGGCGACAACCCGGAGATGATCCGCTCCTTCGGCGTGAACACGGACCACCAGAAGATGCTGGGCCTGTGCCTGTCCAACGGGCTCGTGGGCCTCGCCGGGTCCCTCGTGGCCCAGTACCAGGGCTTCGCCGACATCGGCATGGGCATCGGCCTGATCGTCGTCGGCCTCGCCTCCGTGATCCTCGGCCAGGGTCTCTTCGGCTCGCGCACGGTGGTGATGGCGACCCTCGCCGTCGTCCTCGGCTCGGTCGTCTACCGTCTGGTCATCACCGTGGCCCTGCAGGCGGGCCTCAACCCGTCCGACATGAAGCTGATCTCCGCGGTCCTCGTGGTGGCGGCGCTCGTGGTGCCCCAGCTGCAGTTCTTCCGGCGCCGCAGGGAGCGGCACCTGGCGAGCGAGGCGGCGCGGCTCGTCGACGACCTCACCGACACCCCCGCGACCACGAAGGCAGGTGCCTGAGCCGTGCTCACCATCGACAACGTCCACAAGACGTTCTTCGCCGGGACCGTCAACGAGCGGCGCGCCCTCGCCGGCGTCTCGCTGACCCTGGCAGAGGGCGACTTCCTCACCGTCATCGGCTCCAACGGCGCCGGCAAGTCGACGATCCTCAACGCCATCTCGGGGAGCCTGATCCCGGACACCGGCACCGTGCGGGTCGACGACACCGACGTCACCCGGCTGCCCGAGCACAAGCGCGCCCGGTACCTGTCCCGCGTGTTCCAGGACCCCATGAAGGGCTCCTCGCCCACCATGACGGTCGAGCAGAACATGGCGATCGCGTACCAGCGGGGCAAGTCCCGCGGGCTCGCCCCGGGGCTCACGAGCGCCCGCCGCCAGCTCTTCCGCGACAAGCTGGCCAGCCTCGAGCTGGGCCTGGAGAACCGGCTGGGCGCCAAGGTGGGCCTGCTCTCCGGCGGCCAGCGGCAGGCGCTGTCCCTGCTCATGGCGACGTTCTCCGAGCCGCGCATCCTGCTCCTCGACGAGCACACGGCGGCCCTCGACCCGCAGCGCGCGGACCTCGTCTCCCGGCTCACCGCGGACATCGTGGCCGAGCAGCACCTCACCACGGTGATGGTCACGCACAACATGGACCAGGCCCTGCGCCTGGGCAACCGGCTCATCATGATGCACGAGGGCCGGATCCTCTTCGAGCTCGACGCCGCCCAGAAGCAGTCGATGACGGTGCCCGGACTGCTCGAGCAGTTCCGCCGGCTGCAGCCGGGGGCGGGGCAGGAGGCGTTCGACGACGCTACGCTGTTCGAGAGCGTCAAGACCGAGGACGGTTCCTGACCGGACGGCATCGGCCGCCGGTCCACGACCGGCGCGGACGAGGACGGGGCGGGCCGGGCACGGCCCGCCCCGTCGCGCGTCGCCGGGCGGTCCGCCCGGCAGAGCCCAGCAGCACGTCCAGCAGCCAGGAGAGCAGCCCCGTGAGCCAGACCCCCGACCCGCACCACGCCCGCCGACGCACCGGGGGGTGGCTGCTGGCCGTGGGCGTGGTGGCCCTGTTCGTCTCCACGTTCACCGTGCCCGAGGCCATCCACCACCTCGCGCGGGTCTCGGCGGAGGACGGGACGGGCCTGAGCGGGCGCGCGGTGGTGGTCGTCGTGGTGGGCGCCGTGACCCTGCTCGGCGGAGGGGCCCTGGCGATCGCCGGTTTCAACTGGCGCCGCTCGGCGGGGGAGGGCCCCAGCGCCGAGGACCGGCTGCTCGACGAGCAGTTCGGCGACGGACCCGTGCGCCCCTACGACCCGGACGAGTTCCGCGGCCCGGGGCGCCGGGACCCCGGCGCCCGCGACTGACGAGCCCGCGACTGACGAGCCCGCGGCGCCCGGCTCCCGCCGGCGCCCGGCCCTCCGGGGCTGCGCGCCGTCCCGGCCCCGGGCACGACGAAGGCCCCGGACCGAGTGGTCCGGGGCCTTCGTCCCGAGTGGTGCCCGCGGTAGGATTCGAACCTACGGCCTTCTGCTCCGGAGGCAGACGCTCTATCCCCTGAGCTACGCGGGCCTTTCACCGCCGCAGCGATGAACCTCGACGATACTAGCAGGTTTCGCGGGGTGCTCGTGGACCACCCGGCGCGGGCGCTCCACGGCGCCCGGTTACACTGGTCCGGTGACTCCAGAACAACTTTCTCTCGCCGTATCCGCATGCCTGCAGGACGCCGTGGCCCGGGGCGACCTCGCCCTCGCCGACGGCGCTCCGCTGCCGGAGGTGCGGATCGAGCGACCGAAGAACCGGGAGCACGGGGACTGGGCGACCAACGTCGCCATGCAGCTGGCCAAGAAGGTGGGGCGCGCCCCGCGCGACGTCGCCGCCGTGGTCCGGGACCGCCTCCAGGGCACCGCGGGCGTGGCCGCCGTGGACGTCGCCGGGCCGGGCTTCCTCAACATCACCCTGGACGCCGCCGCCGCCGGGGAGATCGCCCGCACCGTCGTGGAGCAGGGCGAGGCCTTCGGCCGGGCACGGTCGCTGGCCGGGACGTCCGTCAACCTGGAGTTCGTCTCCGCGAACCCCACCGGCCCGGTCCACCTGGGCGGCACCCGCTGGGCCGCGGTCGGCGACTCCCTCGCCCGCGTGCTCGAGGCGCAGGGCGCGGACGTGGTGCGCGAGTACTACTTCAACGACGCCGGCGCGCAGATCGACCGCTTCGCCCGCTCCCTGCTGGCCCGCGCCCAGGGCGAGCCCGCCCCCGAGGACGGCTACGGCGGGGAGTACATCACCGACATCGCCGCGCGCATCGTCGCCGAGAACCCCGGCGTCCTCGACTCCGGGGACCCCCAGGAGGCGTTCCGCGCCGCGGGCGTCGAGCTGATGTTCGCCGAGATCAAGTCCTCGCTGCACGACTTCGGCGTGGACTTCGACGTGTACTTCCACGAGCAGTCCCTGTTCGACCAGGGCGCCGTGGAGAAGCTCCTCGAGCAGCTCAAGACCTCCGGCGCCCTCTACTTCGCGGACGGCGCCTGGTGGCTGCGCTCGAGCGCCTACGGCGACGACAAGGACCGGGTGGTCATCAAGTCCGACGGCCAGGCCGCCTACATCGCCGGGGACATCGCCTACTTCAAGGACAAGCGGGACCGCGGCGCGGACCTGTGCATCTACATGCTCGGCGCCGACCACCACGGCTACGTGGCCCGGCTCAAGGCCGCCGCCGCGGCCCTGGGCGACGCCCCGGACCGGGTCGAGGTCCTCATCGGCCAGATGGTCAACCTCGTCAAGGACGGGGTGCCCGTGCGGATGTCCAAGCGCGCCGGCAACGTGGTGACCATGGAGGACCTCGTGGAGGCCGTCGGCGTCGACGCCGCCCGGTACTCGCTGACCCGTTTCTCCGTCGACTCCAACATCGACATCGACCTGGGCCTGCTGACCCGGCGCTCCAACGAGAACCCGGTGTTCTACGTCCAGTACGCCCACGCCCGCACGTGCGCGGTGGGGCGCAACGCCGAGGCGGCGGGGGTCGCCCGCACGGACGAGCGGGGGAAGGCCGTGTTCGACGCCTCGCTGCTCGACCACCCGATGGAGGGGGAGTTGCTGGCCGCCCTCGGCCAGTACCCGTCGGTGCTCGCCCAGGCCGCCGAGTTCCGCGAGCCGCACCGCGTGGCGCGCCACCTCGAGGTGCTCGCCGGGACCTACCACCGCTGGTACGACGCCTGCCGCGTGGCGCCGCAGGGCGAGGACGAGGTCACCGACCTGCACCGCACCCGCCTGTGGCTCAACGACGCCGCACGCCAAGTCCTGGCCAACGGCCTGGGCGTGCTCGGCGTGTCCGCGCCGGAGAGGATGTGATCGCATGACCGCCGACCCGACCACCCGCACCGGGGGCTCCCCCCTGGCGCCGGCCTGGCTCAGCGTCCCCGAGGACCTCGACGCCCTCGACCCCGTCATCTGGCCCGAGGCGTTCCGCCGCGGCGAGGACGGCGTGCTGGGCGTCTCGGGGATCCCCGTCCCGGAGCTCGCCGAGCGCTACGGCACTCCCTCCTACGTCTACTCCGAGGACACCTTCCGGGCGCGCGCCCGCGAGTTCCGCACTGCCTTCACCGAGGCGTTCGCGCGGATCGGGGCCGAGGTCTCCGTCTACTACGCCGGCAAGTCCTTCCTGACCACCGAGGTGGTGCGCTGGCTGCGCGAGGAGGGCCTCAACGTGGACACCGCCTCGGGCGGGGAGCTGGCCGTCGCCCTGCGCGGCGGCATGGAGCCCGCCCGGATCGCCCTGCACGGCAACAACAAGTCCGCCGCCGAGATCACCCGCGCCCTCGACCACGGCCTCGGCCGGATCGTCGTGGACTCCCTCGCCGAGATCGAGCTCGTGGCCCACCTGGCGCGCACCCTCGGCGTCGTCGCCCCCGTGCTGATCCGGGTCACCCCCGGCGTGCACGCGTCCACGCACGAGTTCATCGCCACCGCCCACGAGGACCAGAAGTTCGGCCTGTCCCTCGCCCCGCCCGAGGGCGGCGGGGACAGCCCCGCGATGCAGGCCGTCGCCGCGTGCGTCCTGGAGCCCGAGCTCGACCTGCGCGGGATCCACTGCCACATCGGCTCCCAGATCTTCGACGCCGACGGCTTCGGGATGGCCGCGGAGCGGGTGCTCGCCTTCATGGCCGCCGCCGACGAGCGCTTCGGCCTGACCCTCCCGGAGCTCGACCTCGGCGGCGGCTACGGCATCGCCTACACCGAGGCCGACACCCCCCGCCCGGCCCGCGAGATCGCCGAGGCCCTCGCGGACCAGGTGGCCACCACGGCCCGGTCCCTGCGGATGGCGGTCCCGCACCTGTCCATCGAGCCCGGCCGCGCGATCTCCGGGCCGGCCGCGTGCACCCTCTACACCGTGGGCACCCTGAAGACCGTCACCGCGGAGTCCGGCGCGCAGCGCCGGTACGTCTCCGTGGACGGCGGGATGAGCGACAACGCCAGGCCCGTGCTCTACGGGGCCGACTACACGGCCGTGCTCGCGAACCGCCGCGCCGAGGGGGCCCCCGTGCTCTCCCGGGTGGTGGGCAAGCACTGCGAGTCCGGGGACATCGTGGTCCGGGACGTCTACCTGCCCGAGGACCTCGCCCCCGGGGACGTCCTGGCCGTGCCCGCCACCGGCGCCTACTGCTGGGCCCTGTCCAGCAACTACAACTGGATCGCCCGCCCGCCGGTCGTCGCCGTGCGCGCCGCCGGCGACCGGCCGGAGGCCCGGCTCATCGTGCGGGGCGAGACCGAAGAAGACCTGTTCGCCCGCGACCTGGGAGCCTGATTGACCGCCTCGACCCCTGAGACCACCCGCCCGCCCTCGACCGTGAAGGTCGCCCTGCTCGGTGCCGGCAACGTCGGCGCCGAGGTGGCCCGGACCCTGCTCGACCACGGCCCCGAGTTCGCCGCCCGCGTGGGCGCGCCCGTGGAGCTCATCGGCATCGCCGTGCGCGACCTCGCCGGCCGGCGGACCGTGGAGCTGCCCGAGGAGCTGCTCACGACCGACGCCGAGGCCCTCGTCGACGCCGCGGACGTGGTCATCGAGCTGACCGGCGGCATCGAGCCGGCCCGCAGCCGCATCCTGCGGGCCCTGCACGCCGGCAAGCCGGTGATCTCGGGCAACAAGGCCCTCATCGCCCGGCACGGCCGCCAGCTCCAGGACGCGGCCGACGCCGCCGGCGTGCCCCTGTCCTACGAGGCCGCCGTGGCCGGGGCGATCCCCATCGTGCGCCCCATGCAGGACTCCCTCGCGGGGGACCGGGTGGACCGCGTGCTGGGCATCATGAACGGCACCACGAACTACATCCTCGACCAGATGGACACCACCGGCGCGCAGTTCGACGACGCGCTCGCCGAGGCGCAGAAGCTCGGCTACGCCGAGGCGGACCCCACCGCCGACGTGGAGGGCCACGACGCCGCGGCGAAGGCCGCGATCCTCGCGTCCCTGGCCTTCCACTCGACCTTCACCATCGACGACGTGTACTGCCGCGGCATCACCGGGGTCACCGCCGCGGACGTCGCCGCCGCCCGCGAGGCCGGCTACGTCATCAAGCTCCTCGCGGTGTGCGAGCGCTGCCCGGGCGGGGTGAACCTGCGGGTCACCCCGACCATGATCCCGAGGGAGCACCCGCTGGCCGGCGTGCACGGCGCCTACAACGCCGTGTTCGTCGAGGCCGCGAACGCCGGGTCCCTGATGTTCTACGGCGCGGGCGCCGGCGGCGCCGCCACGGCCTCGGCCGTGCTGGGCGACTTCGTCTCGGCCGCGCGCCGGCTCGTGCTCGGCGGCCCGGCCCAGGGCGCGGACCCCCACGCCCAGCTCGCTGCCGCGCCGATGGACGACGTCCGCACGAGCTTCTCGATCACCCTGACGGTCCAGGACCGGCTCGGCGTCCTGGCGCGGATCGCCCAGGTCTTCGCCGACCACGGCGTGTCGATCTTCACGATGCAGCAGACGGACCACCCGCACGGCGACCCGCAGCTGTCGGAGATCCGGCTCGTGACCCACCGGGGCGCGAACAAGGACCTCGTGGCCACGGTGGACGCCCTGCGCGAGCTGCCCTTCGTCGAGGAGGTCGCCGGCGTGATCCGTGTGGAGCACGCCGACTGATCCGCCCCGCGGTGCCGCCTGTGGGCGGCACCGCACCCGGAGGGGTGCCGCCGCACGCGCCCCCCGCGAGCACCCCGCACGAGCACCCCCCGCACCACCGAGTCCACAGGAAGAGATCCAGCACATGGCACACGTCTGGCAGGGCGTCATCAACGAGTACCGGGACCGGCTGCCGGTCTCCGGCTCCACCGAGGTCATCACGATGGGGGAGGGCGGTACGCCGCTGATCCGGGCGCGCGCCCTCTCGGAGCTCACCGGCAACACCGTCTGGCTGAAGTTCGAGGGCATGAACCCGACCGGCTCGTTCAAGGACCGGGGCATGACCATGGCGATCACGAAGGCCAAGGAGGAGGGCGCCGAGGCCGTCGTGTGCGCCTCGACCGGCAACACCTCCGCCTCCGCCGCGGCCTACGCCAAGCAGGCCGGGCTCACGTGCGCGGTGCTCGTGCCGGAGGGGCGGATCGCCATGGGCAAGCTCTCGCAGGCCGTGGCGCACGGCGCGGACATCATCCAGGTGGACGGCAACTTCGACAACTGCCTCGAGGTGGCCCGCAAGCTCTCCGAGTCCTACCCCGTGTTCCTCGTCAACTCCGTGAACCCGTACCGGATCGAGGGCCAGAAGACCGGGGCGTTCGAGGTGGTCGACACCCTCGGCGACGCCCCGGACCTGCACATCCTGCCGGTCGGCAACGCCGGCAACATCACCGCGTACTGGAAGGGCTACCAGGAGTACGCCCGGCCCTACGTCTCCGCGACGGCGGGGGAGCTGCCGGCCGTCTCGACGAAGCTGCCCGTGATGTGGGGCTTCCAGGCCGAGGGCGCGGCCCCGCTGGTCCTCGGCCACCCCGTCACGGAGCCCGAGACCATCGCGACCGCCATCCGGATCGGCAACCCCGCGTCCTGGGACTCGGCGATCGCCGCCCGCGACGAGTCCGGCGGACTCATCGGCTCCGTCTCGGACGACGAGATCCTGACCGCCCACCGGTGGCTCTCGGCCAAGGAGGGCGTGTTCGTCGAGCCGGGCTCCGCCGCGGGCGTGGCCGGCCTGCTCCAGAAGCACGCCGCGGGGGAGGCCCCCACGGGGCAGACGGTGGTCATCACCGTGACCGGCCACGGTCTCAAGGACCCGCAGTGGGCGATCAAGGCCGCCGAGCGGGAGGACCCCTCGCTGGTCGAGCCCACGCGCGTGCCCTTCGACGTGGTCGCCGTCGCCGCCGCGCTGGGCCTGGAGTAGTCCCGGATGTTCGAGATCGGCCAGCGGGTGGCGGTGAGCGTCCCCGGCTCCACCGGCAACGTGGGCCCGGGCTACGACAGCCTGGGCCTTGCCCTGGGCCACTACGACGACCTCGCCGTCACCGTGACCGGCGGCGGCCTGGAGTTCGAGCTGCACGGGGAGGGCTCCGCGTCCGTGCCCCGGTCCGCGGAGCACCTGGTGGTCCGCGCCATGCGGGCCGCCTTCCGGGCCGCGGGCGTCGAGGAGCTGCCGGGGCTGCGGCTCGAGGCGACCAACCGGATCCCGCACGGCCGCGGGATGGGCTCGAGCGCCTCGGCCGTGGTGGCCGGCGTGCTCGCGGCGAACGCGCTGCTGCCCGCGGAGCGCGCCCTCGACGACCGGCGCCTGCTCCAGGTCGCCGCCGCGATGGAGGGCCATCCGGACAACGTGGCCCCGTCCCTCTTCGGGGGGCTCGTGATCTCGTGGACCGACGCGGACGGCTACCGCAGCGCCCCCGTGACCGTCCACGAGGACGTCGTGCCGGTGGTGGCGATCCCCGACTTCGAGGTCCCCACCCGCCTCGCCCGCTCCCTGCTGCCCGCGACCGTCCCGCACCACGACGCCGCGGTCAACGCCGGCCGGACGGCCCTGCTCGTCGAGGCCCTCACGCGGCGCCCCGAGCTGCTGCTGCCCGCCACCGAGGACCGGCTGCACCAGCCGTACCGGGCCTCGGCCATGCCCCCCAGCGCCCGGCTGATGGCCGCGCTGCGGGCCCGCGGGCTGCCGGCCATGATCTCCGGGGCCGGGCCGACCGTCCTGGTCCTCGCCGGGGACCGGGACCAGGCGCAGGAGACGGAGCGGGCCCTCGCGGAGCTCGTCGCCCCCGGGACCGATTCCGTCTCCTGGCGTGTCCTCCGTCTGCGCGTCGACGGTCAGGGTGCTAAGCTGGAGAGGCACCCGCAGCAGATCCAGGGGTAGGAGACCGCGCCCGGCGCGGCGAGGACAGCGGGCATCATGAGGGGCAGCGCCCCGGTCGGATGCCCCGGGGTCCTCGACTCCACCGCCTCAGATCCTCCGGTGATCCCCCGCCGGCACCGGCTTCTTCGATGCCGTCGGCGCCCCGGCCCGCACCGACACGGACCGGAGCGCACCATGATCTCCGGGTGACACCTTGTTCGCCCAGGCTGCCGCGCCCTGAAGTGCGCCCCGCCGCAGGCGGCCCGCGATCGCGGCCCGCCGGGAACCATCCACGGTCCTGGACTCTGAGATCCATGGGCCCCCCACCGAGGGAGAAGGACACTTCGTGACCGAGACCACCGACCTTTCCACGGGTACGGAAGAGACCACCACCAGCGACCCCCGGAACGCGGGACTGTCCGCGCTCAAGCTGGCCCAGCTGCAGGCGCTCGCCTCCCAGCTCGGGATCACCGGCGCCCGCCGGATGCGCAAGAGCCTGCTGGTCGACGCGATCGCCGCCCACCAGCGCGGCGGCGCCGTCGCCGACCGGGACCAGGCCGTCGAGCAGAAGATCGCGCAGACGGTCGAGAAGACCGCCGACGGCGGCGCCGACCAGGGCACCGCCCCGGCCGCCGCCACGACCGGCGAGGACGCCTCCGCCGCGCAGGGCGCCGACGGCGGCCAGCCGCAGCGGCGCTCGCGCTCCCGCCGCGCCACGAGCACCGGTGTGGTGTCCGTCCCCGCGCAGCAGGGCTCCGAGCAGCAGGACGCCGCCCAGCAGACCGCGGCGCAGGGCTCCACCGAGCAGCAGCCGGCCGACCAGCCCGCTCCCGCCGAGGACGCCTCCGGCGCCGAGGGCGAGGGCGGCCGCAACCGCAACCGCAGCCGCCGCAACCGCAACCGCGACGACAACGGCCAGGGCAACGGCGGCCAGGACTCCGGGCAGGAGACCGACGAGGCGCGCTCCTCGGCCGACGGCCGTGACGACGACCAGTCGAAGCAGGACCGGAGCCGCAACCAGAACCGCGGCCAGGACAACCGGGGCCAGGACAACCGCCAGGACAAGGGTGGCCAGGACCGGGGCGACGGCCGCGGCCGGCGCGACGGCCGGTCCGAGGGCGGGAAGTCCCAGGACGGCAAGGGCCAGGACAACCGCCAGGACAAGGGCGGCCAGGACAACCGGCAGGACAAGGGCGGCCAGGACAAGGGCGGTCAGGACAACCGGGGTCAGGACAACCGCCAGGACGACGGCGGCAGCCGCCGCAGCCGCCGCAACCGCAACCGCAACGACCGCGACCGGGACCGCAGCGACCGCAACGAACGCAACGACCGCGCCGAGCGCAACGAGCGGCGCAACCGCCGCGGGCGCAGCACCGGCCCCGAGGTCGACGACACGGAGTTCACCGAGGACGACGTCCTGCTGCCCGTCGCCGGCATCCTGGACGTGCTCGACAACTACGCGTTCGTGCGCACCTCCGGCTACCTCCCCGGCCCGAACGACGTCTACGTCAGCCTCGCCCAGGTCAAGAAGCACAACCTGCGTAAGGGCGACGCCGTGGTCGGCGCCATCCGCGCCCCCCGCGACGGCGAGCAGCAGAACGCCACGCGGCAGAAGTTCAACGCGCTGGTCCAGCTCACCACGGTCAACGGCAAGAAGACCGAGGAGAACAAGGACCGCGTGGACTTCGGGAAGCTGATCCCGCTGTACCCGCAGGAGCGCCTGCGCCTCGAGACGGAGCCCAAGAAGATCGGGCCCCGCGTCGTCGACCTCGTCGCCCCCATCGGCAAGGGCCAGCGCGGGCTGATCGTCTCCCCGCCGAAGGCCGGCAAGACGCTGATGCTGCAGGCGATCGCCAACGCGATCACCACGAACAACCCCGAGGTCCACCTCATGATGGTGCTCGTCGACGAGCGCCCCGAGGAGGTCACGGACATGCAGCGCACGGTCAAGGGCGAGGTCATCGCCTCGACCTTCGACCGCCCGGCGGACGACCACACCACGGTCGCCGAGCTCGCGATCGAGCGCGCCAAGCGGCTCGTGGAGATGGGCATGGACGTGGTGGTCCTCCTGGACTCCATGACCCGCCTGGGCCGTGCCTACAACCTCTCGGCCCCCGCCTCCGGCCGCATCCTCTCCGGCGGCGTGGACTCCGCGGCGCTGTACCCGCCGAAGAAGTTCTTCGGGGCGGCCCGCAACATCGAGAACGGCGGCTCGCTCACGATCCTCGCGACCGCCCTCGTGGAGACCGGGTCCAAGATGGACGAGGTCATCTTCGAGGAGTTCAAGGGCACCGGCAACATGGAGCTGCGCCTGTCCCGCTCGCTCGCGGACAAGCGGATCTACCCGGCCGTGGACGTCAACTCCTCGGGCACCCGCCGCGAGGAGAACCTCCTCTCCCCGGACGAGATCAAGATCATGTGGAAGCTGCGCCGCGTCCTCTCCGGGCTCGACCAGCAGCAGGCCCTCGAGCTGCTCACGAACAAGCTGCGGGACACCCAGTCCAACACCGAGTTCCTGCTCCAGGTGCAGAAGACCACGCTGTCGGCCCGCGCCGAGAGCGACCGCTAGCACGCCCCCGCCGCCGCGGCCCCGACCGGTTCGACCGGACGGGGCCGCGGCGGCGTCGTCGTGCCCACCACCGCCGGACCCTCTCCGCCGCCTCCGAAGGAGCGCCCCATGCCGGATCCCATCCAGTCCCTGCTCGACGAGCACGCCGAGCTGCAGCGCCAGCTCGCCGACCCCGCTGTGCACGCGGAGCAGGGCAGGGCGCGCAAGCTCGGGCGCCGCTACGCCGAGCTCAACGGCATCGTGGAGGCCCATCACCGGGTGCACCGCCTCGAGGAGGACCTGGGGGCGGCGCGCGAGCTCGCCGCCGAGGAGCCCGAGTTCGCCGAGGAGATCCCGGCCCTCGAGGAGCAGCTCACGGCGGCCCGCGAGAAGCTGCGCCGGCTGCTCGTCCCGCGCGACCCCGACGACGGGCGCAACGTGATCCTCGAGGTCAAGGCGGGGGAGGGCGGCGACGAGTCCGCGCTCTTCGCCGGGGACCTGCTGCGCATGTACCTCAAGTACGCGGAGACCCGTGGCTGGAAGACCGAGTTCATCTCGACCAACGACTCCGACCTGGGCGGCTACAAGGACGTGCAGGTCGCGATCAAGTCGAACGCCACGGACCCCGCCGAGGGCGTGTGGGCGCGGCTGAAGTACGAGGGCGGGGTGCACCGCGTCCAGCGCGTGCCCGTCACCGAGTCGCAGGGCCGGATCCACACCTCCGCCGCGGCGGTGCTCGTCTTCCCGGAGGTCGACGAGCCCGAGGAGGTCGAGATCAGCCAGAACGACCTGAAGATCGACGTCTACCGCTCCTCGGGGCCCGGCGGCCAGTCCGTGAACACCACCGACTCCGCGGTCCGCATCACCCACCTGCCCACCGGCATCGTGGTGGCGATGCAGAACGAGAAGTCGCAGCTGCAGAACCGCGAGGCCGCGATGCGGGTGCTGCGCGCCCGCATCCTGGCCCACCAGCAGGAGCAGATCGACGCGGACAACGCCGCGCAGCGCCGCTCCCAGGTCCGGACCATGGACCGGTCCGAGCGGATCCGCACCTACAACTTCCCCGAGAACCGGATCAACGACCACCGCACCGGGTACAAGGCGTACAACCTCGACCACGTCATGGCGGGGGACCTCGAGCCGGTCGTGCGCTCGGCCATCGAGATGGACGAGCAGGCCCAGCTCGAGGCCATCGGCCAGCAGGACGGCTGAGCGGGGCCCGGGATGACGAGGTCACTGGGCCAGGCGGTGCGCTGGGCGGAGCAGGTGCTCGCCGAGGCGGGGATCGACTCCGCGCGCACCGACGCGCTGCTGCTCGCCGGCCACCTCACCGGGCTGTCCCGGGGGGAGGTCGAGGCGAGAGCCATCATCGGCGGGGACGAGCCCGCGGGGTACGCGGAGCTCGTGGCCGAGCGCGCCCGCCGGATCCCGCTGCAGCACCTCACGGGCGTCGCCCACTTCCGCTACCTGACGCTGGCGGTCGGGCCCGGGGTGTTCGTGCCCCGGCCCGAGACGGAGACCGTGGTGCAGGCGGTGGTCGACGAGCTGCGCGCGCAGCTGGCCGCGGGCGTGCACCGCCCGCACGTGGTGGACCTGGGCACGGGCTCCGGAGCGATCGCCGCCTCGGTGGCCCACGAGGTGCCGCAGGCCCGCGTGCACGCCGTGGAGCTGTCCGGGACCGCCCACGCCTGGGCGGCCGAGAACCTGCGCGGGACGCGCGCGGAGCTCGTCCGGGGCGACCTGCGCACCGCGTTCCCGGAGCTCGAGGGCCGCTGCGACGTGGTGGTCTCCAATCCGCCGTACATCCCTGCGGACGCGGTCCCGCGCGAGCCGGAGGCCCGGGAGCACGACCCGGACCTCGCCCTGTACGGGGGCGGGGAGGACGGGCTCGACCTCCCGCGGGCGGCCCTGGCCTCGGCCCTGCGGCTGCTGCGCCCCGGGGGGTTCTTCGTCATGGAGCACGCCGAGGTGCAGGCCGGTGCCGTGGCGCACGCCTTCCGGGCCGCGGGCCTCGAGGACGTCGCGGGCCACCAGGACCTGACGGGCCGGGACCGGGCCACGGCCGGCCGGACGCCCCTTCAGGGCCGCGCCCGCACGACCGGAATGGGAGAATGGACGCCGTGAACTCCACCGTCTACGACTGCAGCAACATCGCCCAGCGCACCGCCGGGCTCAAGCACGCCGCGCGCGCCCTCGCGGCCGACGCGTGCGTGGTCCTGCCCACCGACACCGTCTACGGGATCGGGGCCAACGCGTTCTCCGCCCGGGGCGTCGCGACCCTGCTCGCCGCCAAGGGCCGGTCCCGGGCCATGCCCCCGCCCGTGCTCATCGCCCACGCCGGGGTGCTCGACGGCCTGGCCGACGAGGTCTCCGACGACGCCCGCGCGCTGGCCCGGGCCTTCTGGCCCGGCGGCCTGACCCTGATCTTCCACTCCCACCCCTCGCTGGGCTGGGACCTGGGGGAGACCCACGGGACCGTGGCCCTGCGGGTGCCCGACGACGAGCTCGCCCAGGCGCTGCTCATCGAGAGCGGCCCGCTGGCCGTGTCCTCGGCCAACCGCACCGGCCACCCGGCCGCGTCGACGGCCGGGGCCGCGGTGGACATGCTCGGGGACTCCGTGGAGCTCTACCTGGACGGCGGCCCGCGGCCCGTCGGCGGACCGGCCGACCGGGACCCGGTCCCCTCCACGATCGTGGACTGCACGGGGGAGACCCCGCTGCTGGTGCGCCACGGCACCGTGAGCCTCGCCCGGCTGCGCTCGGTGGCGCCCTCGGTGGTGCCGGCGGACGGCGACGAGGAGCTCGACAGCGCCCCCGCGGAGCCCGGCGCCGACCGCCCGGCGGCCTCGGGATCGCACGCCGTGAGCGAGCCCGATCCGGAGGCCGTGCCGGCGGCGGCGGGGCCCGCCGACCCGGAGGGCGCGGCCGCACCCGCGGACCGGCAGCCCCCGGTGCCGGGGCCGGCGCGGGCCGCGACGGCGCAGGGCCTGGCCGCCGCGCTCGTGGCGCGCTCCGCGGCGGGCGCGCGCCCGGCCGTGGACCAGGACCGCACGCGCGTCCAGCGGCCCGGTGCGCCGGGGCAGCCGCGGCCGCTGCCGGTCGAGGAGGCCGCCCGGCTCGTGGCGCGGGGCAGCGGCGAGGCCTGAGCGCCGTCCCGGGAGCGGCCCGGCGCCGCCCCGAGCAGCTCTGCGGGGCTCAGCCCCGGCCGGCGGCCAGGTGCGCCTGGCGCAGGACCTCGCTGATCCGCGGCTCGGGGACCGCGTCGTGCTCCTCCGCCCAGCCGCGCACCTGGCGCTGACCGAACCAGGTGACCTCGAGCCGGCGGAACACGCCGTGCCACCGGTGCCCGGCCAGGGCCGAGACCGCGAACCCGGCGTCCACGACGAGCCGGCACAGCAGCACGGGGAGGTGGCGCGGCTCCCGGCGGCCCGCGTCCCGCAGGATGGAGCCGGTCGTGGCGCCCTCCCAGGGCTGCAGCACGACCGGCGGCAGCGCCTCCCGGTGGCGCCCGACCCGGGAGACGAACTCGGCCAGGGCGTGCACGGACGTCACCGGGGTGGGCGCGCCGCCGTCGCCGGCCACCGAGCTCAGCGGTGAGGACGCGAAGCGGGCCAGCCGCGCGGTGGTGCGCCGGCCGGAGCCCTGCACCGAGGTCGCGCGCAGCACCGTGATCGCGGGCGCCCCGTCCTCGCCCGTCCAGTCGCGGCGCAGCTTCAGGAGCGCGCTCTCGCCGAGGGCCTTGGAGAAGGAGTAGGGGGAGAACGGCCGGACCGCGGGCGTCTCGTCGAGGACGTCGACGTCGCCCTGGACGGCCGCGGAGCTGACGTGCACGATCCGGCGCACGCTCGTGCGGCGCGCCGCGAGCGCCACGAGCACCGGCAGCAGCGCGTTCGCCCCCACGAGGGACTCCTCGTGCGTCTGGTCCGGGGCCGCCAGGCCCGCCGCGTTGACGACCACGTGGGCACCGGCGAAGGACTCGGCGAGGTAGTCGATGACGGACTCGAGCCGGCCGGCCTGCTGGAGCAGGTGGTGGACCGTGCGCGCCCCGGACCCCAGCCGCGGCGCGGAGACCGGGACCACCGTCTGGCCGTCCGCCTGCAGCCGGGCCACGGTCGCGGAACCCACGAACCCCGTCGCTCCCAGGACTGCCCACGTCGTCGATGTCACGGTGCTTCCTCTCTGCCGGTCGCTTCCGGTCGCCGTCGTCCGGGCCCGGATTCCTGCGCTCATCGTACAGACCGGCCCACCGCCGGGGCGGGGCGACGCGGCCCGCCGGCCCGGCCGTCCGGGCGCCGCTTGCTAGACTCGGCACGTTCCGGCGCCTGCCCGCGGCACCGTGCCGGACCCCGCACCCGTTCCCGCACTGCCCGTCACCGCACAGCCCGTCACCCCCTGGAGGAGCCGCATGCCGTCCGACCCCACGCCCACCCCCACGGTGGCGGTGGCCTGCGTGACCCAGGACCGGCACGAGGACGTCCTCGCGCTCGTCGCCGCGCTGCGGGAGCAGACGGTGCCCGTCGCCTCCCTGTGCCTCGTCGACGCGGGGCGCGAGGCGCTGCCGCGGGAGGTGCTCGAGGAGGCGATCGGCGGCCGGTTCGCGCTCGAGCTCGTGCGCTCCCTCGCCAACCTGGGCGGGGCCGGCGGGTTCTCCCTCGCGATCCTGACCGCGCTCGCCACCGGTGCGGACCGGGTGTGGCTCATGGACGACGACGCCCACCCGGAGGGCCCCGACTGCCTCGAGATCCTCCTGCAGGAGGCCGCGCGGCGGGAGCTGTCGGTCGTCTCCCCGCTCGTCGTGGCACCCCAGGACCACGGCGCGCTGGCCTTCTCCTACCGCCTCGAGGGGCGGATGACCCACTCCCGGGCTGACCTGGAGCCGCTCGGCTTCCTGCCCGGCTACGCCACCTTCTTCAACGGCGCCCTGATGGCCGAGCACGTCTTCTTCACGGTCGGGCTCCCGGACCTCAAGCTCTTCCTGCGCGGCGACGAGGTCGACTTCCTGGTGCGGCTGCGCCGCTCCGGGCTGCCCTTCGGCACCACCACCCGCACCGCCGTGGCACACCCGCCGGGCTGGGACGAGGAGCACGTCGTGGTCCCCGGCCGGCTCAAGGTCGTGGTGCCCGGGACGGAGTTCAAGCGCGAGCACTTCTTCCGCAACCGGGGCTGGACCACGTGGCGGTACAAGCGGGTCGTCCAGCTCGGGGCCGACCTCGTCGGCTACCCCCTCTTCTACCTGCGCCGGCGGGACGTGCGCGGGCTCGCGTCCTGGGCGAGCCGCTACGCCGGCGGGATGCGCGGCCGCGGCTTCGGCGGGCCGCGGTGACCCCGTGAGCCCGCACCCCGCTCTCGAGTTCTCCGTGCTCATGCCCGTCTACCGCGCCGACACCGCGGAGCGGGTGCGCCGGGCGGCCGAGTCGGCCACCGTCGAGCAGCGGCGCCGGCCCGCCGAGCTCGTCGTCGTGCGGGACGGCCCCGTCCCCGCGGCGCTGGAGGCCGAGCTGGACCGCCTGGTGCGCGAGCTCCCCGTGCCGGTGGTGCGGGTCGACCTGGAGCGCAACGAGGGCCTCACCGCGGCGCTCAACGCCGGCCTGGACCGGTGCCGGCACGACGTGGTGGCCCGCGCCGACGCCGACGACGTCTCCTACCCCGGCCGCTTCGCGGTGCAGCTGCCCGTGATCGAGGCCGGGGCCGACCTGGTGGGCTCGTCGATGCACGAGATCGGCGACGACGAGCGGACCCCGGTCGCCCTGCGCCGCGCCCCGGTGGGGGAGCGGGACATCCTCTCCGTCTCCCGTCGCCGCAACCCCGTGAGCCACCCGACGGTGGTGTTCCGGCGCTCGGCGGTGCGGGCAGCCGGCGGCTACGAGCACGTGCCCCTGGCCGAGGACTACTGGCTGTGGGTGCGGATGCTGCGCGCGGGCGCCGACGTGCGCAACGTGGCCGAGCCGCTGGTCGGCTACCGGGTCTCGGCGGGCTCCTACGAGCGGCGCGGCGGGTGGCGCGTGCTCCGCGCGGAGCTCGCCCTCCAGGCCCGCCTGCGCGGGATCGGCCACGTCGGGTTCCTACAATGGGTGCGCAACGTGGTGGTGCGCGGCGGCTACCGGTTCGTCCCCACCCGGCTCCGGGAGCTGGCCTACCGGGCCATGGTCGGCGCACCCCGCCGCTGACCGTCCCGCACCGGCACCCTCCCCGCCCGGCCCCCCGGCTCCGGCACCGACCACGAAAGGAACTTTTGCGATGAGTGGTTCGCCCGAGCGCACCGCCGGCACGGCGGTGCCCCCCGGGGGTCCAGCCGCGGGGTTCCCGCCCCGCGGCGCCCCGCAGGACAGGCCCGTGGCGTGGCTGTGGATCCAGATGCTGCTGGACTCCGTCGCCTGGGTCGTGGCCCTCGTGCTCGCCCTGGTGCTGCGCTACGAGATGGAGCTCCAGTTCATCAGCGCCCCCGGGCTGCTGCTGGTGTCCCTCGTGGCCGTGGCCGCCCAGCTCGTCGTCGGCTTCTCCTTCGCCCTGTACAAGGGGCGGTACTCCTTCGGCAGCTTCGACGAGGCCAAGCTCCTCGTGGTGGTCACCCTCATCGTCACGGCCGTGGTCCAGGTGCTGCTCCTCGTGGTGGGCACAAGCATCGGCATCCCGCGCTCCACCGCCCTCATCGCGTTCCCCTTCGCGTGCCTGTTCATGGCCGCCTTCCGCTACCTCAAGCGGATGTACCAGGAGGCCTCCGCCCGTCCGGGCGCCTCCGCCCAGCACGTGGTGGTCTACGGCGCCGGCTACCTCGGGACCTTCCTCATCCAGCGGATGATGCAGGACCCGCACTCGGAGTTCCTGCCCGTGGCCCTGCTCGACGACGACCCCGCCAAGAAGCACCTGCGGATCTCCTCCGTGCCCGTGCTCGGCACCCTGCACGACCTCCGCGACGTCATGGCCCGCACCCGCGCCTCGGTGCTGATCGTGGCGATGTCCGGCGCGGACCCCCGGATCATGCACCGGGTCGCGGACGCCGTGGCCGGCACCGGGATCCGGGTCATGACCATGCCCCCGCTCGGCGAGGTGCTCACCGCCAAGCACCAGGGCGCGGACTTCCGGGACATCAGCATGGAGGACCTCATCGGCCGCCGCCCCGTCGACATCGACGTCGAGGAGATCGCCGGCTACGTGAAGGGCCGCCGCGTCCTGGTGACCGGCGCCGGCGGTTCCATCGGCTCCGAGCTGTGCCGCCAGCTCGTCGGCTTCGAGCCCGCCGAGCTGATCATGGTGGACCGCGACGAGTCCGCGCTGCAGGGCACCCAGATCTCCATCACGGGGCGCGGCCTGCTCGACGGCCGCGACACCGTCCTCGCCGACATCCGCGACCCCGAGTCGGTCGGGGCGATCTTCCGCGACCGCCGCCCCCAGGTGGTCTTCCACGCGGCCGCCCTCAAGCACGTGTCCCTGCTCGAGCAGTACCCGGACGAGGCGTGGAAGACCAACGTCGTCGGCACCCTCAACGTGCTGCAGGCCGCGGAGGAGGCGGAGGTCGAGGTCTTCGTCAACATCTCGACCGACAAGGCCGCCAACCCCACCACGGCCCTGGGCCACTCCAAGCGCGTCGCCGAGAAGCTCACCGCGTGGATGGCGGACCGCACCGGGCGCCGGTACGTCTCGGTGCGCTTCGGCAACGTCTTCGGCTCCCGGGGCTCGATGCTCCCCCTCTTCACCGAGCAGATCCGGCAGGGCGGCCCGATCACGGTGACGCACGCGGAGGCCACCCGCTACTTCATGACCATCCCGGAGGCCTGCCAGCTCGTGATCCAGGCGGGGGCGATCGCCCGCGGCGGCGAGGTGCTGATCCTGGACATGGGCGAGCCCGTGCGGATCATGGACATCGCCGAGCGGCTGCGCGTGATGAGCGGGCGCGAGGACATCGAGATCGAGATCACCGGGCTGCGCCCGGGGGAGAAGCTGCACGAGGACCTCATCGGCCTCGGCGAGAAGGACGAGCGGCCCTTCCACCCCAAGATCTCCCACGCGCGCGCCGACCGCCTCGACCCCGCCCAGCTGGACCGGCACACCTGGAAGGTGCGCGGCGGCATGGTCTACACGGGCACGATCCCCGTCGTCAGACCGTCCACGCAGCCGCCGCCCACGTCGGTCCAGCGCCCGCGCAGCCCCTCGGGGCGGGCGTCGTGAGCCCGGCCCCGGTCGTGCTGCTGCCCGCCGGGCTCGATCTCACCGACCCGGGCGCCGCCCCCGACCCGGAGGAGCTGCGCCGGCTCGGGGAGCTCGTCCTCACGGTCGGTGTCCCCGCCCTCGTGCTCAGCCTCCTGCTGCCCCTGGCCGTCAAGCCGCTGCTCGCCCGGTGGGGCGTGCTCGACGTCCCCAACGAGCGCTCCTCCCACCACCGCACGGTCGTGCGGGGCATGGGCCTGGCCGTGGCCCTCGCCGTGCTCGTCGCCTACGGCTCCGCCCTGCTCACCGGCGCGATCGAGGTCGACCGCTCCGTCGCGCTCGTGGTCCTGGCCGTGACCGGGCTGTTCGCCGCCCTCGGCTGGGCCGAGGACTACCGGGGCGTGTCCGTGCGGGCGCGCCTGGCCGCGCAGCTGGGCATCGGCCTGGCCGCCACGGCCGTCCTGGTCGCGGTGCTCGGCACCTCCGCCTGGTGGCTGCCCGTGGGCACCATCGCGATCGCCGCCTACGTGAACATGGCCAACTTCATGGACGGGATCAACGGCATCTCGGGGCTGCACGGCCTCGCCGCGGGACTGCTGTACGCCTGGGCCGGCGCCTCCAACGACCTGCCGTGGATGATCGCCGCCGGCCTGGCCGTGGCGGGCGGCTTCGCCGGGTTCCTGCCCTGGAACCTCGGCCGCGGCACCGTGTTCCTCGGCGACGTCGGCTCCTACCTGCTGGGCGGCTCGCTGGCCGGCATCGCGGTCGCGGCCTTCCTCTCCGGCGTCTACGTCGAGTACCTCCTGCCCCCGCTCGCGGTCTACGTGGCCGACACCTCCGTGACCCTGCTCCGCCGCGTCCGCGCGGGGGAGGCCTGGTACCGGCCGCACCGCCAGCACGTCTACCAGCAGCTCACCGACGTGGGCCTGTCCCACACGGGCTCCGCGCTCGTCGTCACGGCCGCGACCGTCCTCGTCAGCGTCGCCTCGGTCGTGGGCCTGCGCACGGGGCCCGTCGCCACGGCAGTGGCCGGCGCGTTCGTGCTGGCGGTGCTCGCGCTCTACCTGGTCCTGCCCGCGCTGCTCGGGCGCCGTGCGGCCGTCCGCTCCCGGACGGGGACCCGCCCGTGAGCGCGGCCCTGCTCAGCGTCCTGCTCGGCGCGGGGCTGATCGTCGCGAGCCACCTGGTGACCGTGCTCGTGGCGCGGGCCACCGCCGGGACGGACGGGCCGGTCGCCGCCCCCGTGCTCGCCGCGACCTACGTCCTGAAGGTGCTCCTGCTCGGCTGGGTGCTGCTCACCGTGCCGGCCCCCGGCTGGCTGGTCCCGGGCTGGGTCGCGGCCGGGGTGCTGGCCGCGCTCGTCGTCTCGCTGGCGCTCGCGGCCCGCGCCGGCGCCCGCGGCACCCGCACCGCCCTGGGACCGGTGCTGGACGCCCGGCGGCGGGCGGCGGCCGAGCACCCGGACGGCCCGGGTGCACCCGGCTCCGCCGGCGACGGGACGCACGACGGCAGGACCCCGGACGACAGGAAGCAGGACGACCATGAGCGCGGATGACCGCGACGACCCGGCCCGCCCGGACGGGACGCCCCCGCCGGAGGACGGCCCCGGGGCCCCGCAGGACGGGCCCGCGGAGCGCCCCGGACTGCGCACCGCGGGGGAGCTGGTGGAGGGCGGAGGGCTCTCCGGAGGCCTCACGACACTCCTCTACGTGGTGATCGGGATGGGGTTCTGGAGTTTGGTAGGGTGGGGTGCGGATCGCGTGCTGGGAACCCGGTGGATCGTGGTCCTGGGAGCGTGCATCGGCGCCGCGTCCGGGATCTACGTCGTGTACCTCCACATGCAGGAGGGACTCCGTCGGAGTCCGTCCTCCGACGGTGCAGATCCTCACAACCCGCACCAGTCCGGCCCGGACTCGGCGCCCCGACCGTGACCACCGGCCAGAGCACTGCAGAAAGGACCCGCATTGAACGCCGCCCTCATCAGGCTCCCCGCCACCGGAGGATTCACCGCCCCGACAGTCGACGAGATGCACCTGCCCTACTTCTTCGAGGTGGGCTCCTTCGGCTTCGGCAAGCAGATGCTGCTGGTCCTCCTGTCGGTCGTCCTGATCGCCGGCTTCTTCATGTGGGCCATCCGCCGCAACGCGCTCGTCCCGTCGAAGTCCCAGTACCTCGCCGAGAGCGGCTACGGGTTCGTGCGCAACCACCTCGGCCGGGACATCATCGGTGAGAAGGAGTTCCGCCCCTACGTCCCGCTGCTGTTCACGTTCTTCTTCTTCATCCTGGTGAACAACCTCTTCGGCTCCATCCCGGTGCTGCAGCTGCCGACGCTCTCCCACGCCGGCTCCGCCTACGCCCTCGCCGGGATCGCCTACGTCACGTGGGTGTTCATGGGCATCAAGCGCCACGGCCTCGGCGGGTTCATGAGCAAGATGACCATGCCGCCGGACGTCCCGAAGGCCCTGTACGTCTTCCTCATCCCGATCGAGTTCCTCTCGAACCTGATCATCCGCCCCGTCACGCACGCCCTGCGTGTGTTCGCCACGATGTTCGCCGGTCACCTCGCCCTGATGGTCGCGGCCTCGATGACCGCCTACCTCATCACCAACGGCGGCCTGCTCAGCATCGTCTCCGTGGGCTCCACGGTGCTCGGCGTGTTCATCTACTTCCTGGAGATCCTGATCCAGGTCCTCCAGGCCTACATCTTCACCCTCCTCTTCGCCGTGTACGTCCAGGGCGCCCTGCAAGAGGGCCACTGACACCGGTGGAAGAAGCGGTCCGGCCCCGGCCGGACCCCCGCAGTCCATCCCCGAAATGTTCAGAGCCGACACGGCTACGACGCCCGGCCCCCGGGCACCTAGAAAGGAAATACCCCTCATGACTGGTTCGCTCAGTGCTATCGGTTACGGTCTGGCTGCCATCGGCGGCGGCATCGGCGTGGGTCTGATCTTCGCCGCGTACATGCAGTCCGTCGCCCGCCAGCCGGAGTCGCAGCGCGTGCTCCAGCCGATGCTGTTCTTCGGCTTCGCCGTGGTCGAGGCGCTCGCGATTCTGGGCTTCGTGCTCGCGTTCATCGCCTGAGTGGCGCATCCCGTACAAGTCCTTCCTAGAGAACAGGAATCGCGCACATGACACTCTTGCTGGCAGCCGAGGAAGGGGCGAACCCCCTCGTCCCCAACCTGTGGGAAGTGGCGATCACCCTCATCGGGTTCCTGATCCTGCTCTTCCTCGTCGTCAAGTTCGTCGTGCCGGCGTTCGAGCGGGTCTACCGTGAGCGCACCGAGGCCATCGAAGGTGGCCTGGCCAAGGCGAAGGCCGCGCAGGCCGAGGCCGCCGCCGCCCGCGACGAGTACAACCAGCAGCTCGAGAGCGCGCGCCTGGAAGCTCAGAAGATCCGCGAGGAGGCCCGCCTCGAGGGGGAGAAGATCCTCGCGGACTTCAAGGACCGGGCGAACGCCGAGTCGGCGCGCATCACCGAGAACGCCCACCGCACCATCGAGGCGGAGCGCTCGGCGGCCGTGGTCTCCCTGCGCAACGAGGTGGGCGCCCTGGCGACCACGCTCGCGGCGAAGATCGTGGGCGAGTCCCTCGACGACGACGCCCGGTCCAACCGGGTGGTCGACCGTTTCCTCGCCGACCTCGAGCAGGAGCAGGAGCGGAACGCAGGTGCGGCGCGGTAATGGCAGACGTAGCGAACGAATTCACCCAGCAGAGCGCTCGTGAGGTCGAGCGCTGGGCCGGCTCCGCCAGCCCCGCGCTCGCCCGTGAGCTGTTCGCCGTGCTCGCCATCCTCGACGAGAACGGCGCCCTGCGGCGCGCGCTGGCCGACCCCTCCTACGAGGGGCCGCGGCGCGAGCAGGTCGTGCGCCGGATCTTCGCCGACAAGGTCTCCCCGGACGCCGTGGAGATCGTCGCGCACCTCGCCGGTCGGCGCTGGAGCGACGACCGCGAGTTCGCCGACGCCCTCGAGCACGCCGGGGTGGCCCTCACCGCGGCGTCCGCCGAGAACCGCGCCGGACTCCAGGGCCTCGAGCAGGTCGTGGACCAGCTGATCGCGTTCAAGGGGGTGCTGGACGGCTCGCACGAGCTGCAGCGCGCCCTCAGCGACCAGCGCGCCGGGGTCGAGGCCAAGACGCGACTGGCGCACCGGCTCACCCCGGGCGCCTCGGACGAGGCACTGCTCCTCGTGGAGCAGGCCGTGCTCTCGCCGCGCGGAGCCCTGGTCGGCCGTCTGGTCGAGCGCTTCGCGGAGGAGGTGGCGGCCCGCCGGCAGCGGTGGATCGCGCACGTGACCACGTCGCGACCGCTGACCGAGGACCAGCGCGGACGGCTGCAGCAGCAGCTGAACACGCTGTACGGCAAGGACCTCAAGCTCACCGTGGACGTCGATCCGGCGCTGCTCGGCGGGCTCAAGGTGCAGGTCGGCGAGGAGGTCATCGACGGTTCCGTCGCGGCCCGGCTCGACGAGCTGCGCCAGCGGATCGGCGCCTGAGCGCCGGGGGCGCCCACGACGCCGCCGCGGGCGGGCGCCCCACCGGCCGAACGGCAGCAGCCGGTGGACCAGCGCAGCGTTCCGCCACAGATTTGGACTCACGGTCACCGCTGACGGCAGTGATCACGAACTAGGAGAGCAGGGACAGGACATGTCCGAAGTCACCATCAATGCCGACGACGTCCGTAGCGCGCTGAGCGAATTCGCCGCGTCCTACGAGCCCGGCACCGCAGAACGAACCGAGGTCGGCCGCGTCAGCAGCGCCTCCGACGGCATCGCGCGGGTCGAAGGCCTGCCCTCGGTCATGGCCAACGAGCTGCTGCGCTTCGAGAACGGCGTCCTCGGCCTCGCGCAGAACCTCGACACCCGCGACATCGGCGTCGTGATCCTCGGCGACTTCCGCGGCGTCGAGGAGGGCCAGGAGGTCCAGCGCACCGGGGAGGTCCTCTCCGTGCCGGTGGGCGACGCGTTCCTCGGCCGCGTGGTCGACCCGCTGGGCACGCCCATCGACGACCTCGGCCCCATCGAGGCCGAGGGCCGCCGCGCCCTCGAGACCCAGGCGCCCGGCGTGACCATGCGCAAGTCGGTCCACGAGCCCCTGCAGACCGGCATCAAGGCCATCGACGCGATGATCCCGATCGGCCGCGGTCAGCGCCAGCTCATCATCGGCGACCGGCAGACGGGCAAGACGGCCATCGCCGTGGACGCCATCCTGAACCAGCGCGCCAACTGGGAGTCCGGCGACGTCAACAAGCAGGTGCGCTGCATCTACGTGGCCGTGGGCCAGAAGGCGTCCACCATCGCCGGCGTGCGCCAGACCCTCGAGGACAACGGGGCGCTGGAGTACACGACCATCGTGGCGGCTCCCGCCTCCGAGGCCGCGGGCATCAAGTACCTCGCCCCCTACGCCGGCTCGGCCATCGGCCAGCACTGGATGTACGGCGGCAAGCACGTCCTCATCGTCTTCGACGACCTGTCCAAGCAGGCCGAGGCCTACCGTGCGGTCTCGCTGCTGCTGCGCCGCCCGCCGGGACGCGAGGCCTACCCGGGCGACGTGTTCTACCTGCACTCCCGCCTCCTCGAGCGCTGCGCCAAGCTCTCCGACGAGCTGGGCGCCGGGTCGATGACCGGGCTGCCGATGATCGAGACGAAGGCCAACGACGTCTCGGCGTTCATCCCCACCAACGTCATCTCCATCACCGACGGCCAGATCTTCCTGCAGTCGGACCTGTTCAACGCCAACCAGCGCCCGGCCGTGGACGTGGGCATCTCGGTGTCCCGCGTCGGCGGCGCCGCGCAGGTCAAGGCCATGAAGAAGGTCTCCGGCACGCTGAAGCTCGAGCTGGCGTCCTACCGCTCGATGCAGGCCTTCGCGATGTTCGCCTCCGACCTGGACCCCGCGTCCCGGCAGCAGCTGACCCGCGGCGCCCGGCTGATGGAGCTGCTGAAGCAGAAGCAGTACACCCCGTACCCGGTCGAGGACCAGGTCGTGTCCATCTGGGCCGGCACCAACGGCCACCTCGACGAGGTGGAGGTCGCCGACGTGCTCGACTTCGAGCAGGCCCTGCTGGAGCACGTGCGCCGCACCACCAACGTGATGGACTCCATCGTCGGCTCCGGCAAGCTCGAGGACGACGCCGTCGCCGCGCTGGAGACGGCCGTCGCCGAGGTCAAGCGGGACTTCCGGGGCACCAAGCACGGGATCGAGCCGGGCCACGAGGAGCACGAGCCCCTCGACGCGTCCGCGGTCGACCAGGAACGGATCGTCAGGAAGTAACCGGTCGGTCCGGTGCGCCGCCGCGGCGGCGCACCGGGCACGGTGACGAAAGGAAGTCACATGGGAGCGCAGATTCGGGTCTACCGGAACAAGATCGCGTCGACCAAGTCCATGAAGAAGATCTTCAAGGCCATGGAGATGATCGCGACCTCGCGCATCAACAAGTCCCGACAGGGTCTGCAGGCGGCGCGTCCCTACGCGAACGCGCTGACCCGGGCGGTCTCACAGGTCGCCACCCAGCACAACGTCTCCCATGCCCTGACCACGAGGGCCGAAGAGGTGCGCCGGTCGGCCGTGGTGATCATGACCTCGGACCGCGGTCTGGCCGGGTCCTACTCGTCCAACGTGCTCAAGGAGGCCGAGGGCCTGCTCGAGCTGCTGCACGGGGAGGGCAAGGAGACCAAGGTCTACCTGATCGGCCGCAAGGCCCAGGCGTACTTCGACTTCCGCAGCCGCCCGTACGAGCGGAACTGGACCGGGGACACGGACAACGCCCGGCCGGACCGTGCGCGGGAGCTGCGCAAGGTGCTGATCGAGGACCTGGAGACCGCGTACGAGGACGGCGGCGTCGACGAGATCCACCTCGTCTACACGTCGTTCCAGTCGATGGTCGTCCAGGAGCCCCGGGTGCTCCGGCTGCTGCCGCTCGAGGTCGTGGACGCCAACGCGCTGACCGACGAGGTCGCCCGGGAGTTCGAGGAGCTGGAGGAGCCCGACAGCACCTTCGAGTTCGAGCCGAACCCCGAGGAGTTCCTCGACGCCGTCCTGCCTCGCTACATCGACGCCCGACTCTTCGCGAGCCTGGCGCACGCCGCCACCAGCGAGCTCGCGGCCCGGCAGCGGGCGATGAAGGCGGCCGGCGACAACGCCGACGACCTCATCAAGAAGTACACGCGCCTGATGAACAACGCCCGCCAGGCCGAGATCACCACCGAGCTCACCGAGATCGTGAGCGGCGCCGAGGCCCTGTGACGGGCCGTCCCGGCGATCCAGCAAGTGTCCACCACGAACAAGTGAAGTGAGAGATATGACTGCCACCATCAGCGAACAGGCCGGGCAGCCGGTCTCGGGCGGTGCCACGGGACGCATCGCCCGGGTCATCGGGCCGGTCGTCGACGTCGAGTTCCCCGAGCACGCCGTGCCCGGCATCTACAACGCCCTGACCGCCCAGTACGAGCTCAACGGCGAGAAGCGGACGATCACGTTCGAGACCGCCCAGCACCTGGGCGACAACATGGTCCGCGCGATCGCCCTGCAGCAGACCGACGGCCTGGTGCGCGGCACCGAGGTCAAGGACTCCGGCGAGCCGATCTCCGTGCCCGTGGGCGACGTGGTCAAGGGCCACATCTTCAACGTGCTCGGTGAGGCCCTCGACGTCGAGACCTCCTCCCTGGAGATCACCGAGCGCTGGCCGATCCACCGCAAGGCGCCGTCCTTCGCGGAGCTCGAGGGCTCCACGGAGATGATGGAGACCGGCATCAAGTCGATCGACCTGCTGACCCCCTACATCAAGGGCGGCAAGATCGGCCTGTTCGGCGGCGCCGGCGTGGGCAAGACCGTGCTCATCCAGGAGATGATCACGCGTGTGGCCCGCAACTTCGGCGGCACCTCCGTCTTCGCCGGCGTGGGCGAGCGCACCCGTGAGGGCAACGACCTCTGGGTCGAGATGGAGGAGGCGGGCGTCCTCAAGGACACCGCCCTCGTGTTCGGCCAGATGGACGAGCCGCCGGGAACGCGTCTGCGCGTGGCCCTGACCGGGCTCACGATGGCCGAGTACTTCCGCGACGTGCAGAACCAGGACGTGCTGCTCTTCGTCGACAACATCTTCCGCTTCACCCAGGCCGGATCGGAGGTGTCGACCCTGCTGGGCCGCATCCCCTCCGCCGTGGGCTACCAGCCGACGCTGGCGGACGAGATGGGCGTGCTCCAGGAGCGCATCACCTCGACCCGCGGCCACTCGATCACCTCGATGCAGGCGATCTACGTGCCCGCCGACGACTACACCGACCCGGCTCCGGCCACCACGTTCGCCCACCTGGACGCGACCACGGAGCTCTCCCGTGACATCGCCTCCCGCGGTCTGTACCCGGCGATCGACCCGCTGACCTCGACCTCGCGCATCCTCGACCCGCAGATCGTGGGCCAGGAGCACTACGACGTCGCGATCCGCGTCCGGTCGATCCTGCAGGAGAACAAGGAGCTGCAGGACATCATCGCGATCCTCGGCGTCGAGGAGCTCTCCGAGGAGCAGAAGGTCGTCGTCTCGCGCGCGCGCCGCATCGAGCAGTTCCTCTCCCAGAACACCTACACCGCCAAGCAGTTCACCGGTGTCGAGGGCTCCACGGTCCCGCTCGCCGAGACCATCGAGGCGTTCGGGAAGATCTGCGAGGGAGAGTTCGACCACGTGCCGGAGCAGGCGTTCTACAACGTCGGCGGTCTCGACGACGTCATGCAGCAGTGGGAGCAGATCAAGCAGCGGACCGGTGGCAAGTAGTCATGGCTGAGATGATCGTCGAAATCGTCTCCCTCGAGCAGGCCGTGTGGACCGGCACCGCCCGGATGGTGCGGGTCCGCACGTCCGAGGGCGACATAGGTATCCTGCCCGGCCACGAGGCCGTGGCCGGCATTCTCAAGCCCGGCGACTTCGCGGTGGACCCCGTGGACGGCTCCCGGCTCGAGGGCACGATCGACGCCGGCTTCGTGTTCGTCGACAACGACCGGGTGACGATCGTGGCGGACAACGTGGAGCTGCCCGGCGCCGCCGCCGCCTGATCCCGCCCGTCCGCGCGGGGCCCCGCCCCGCGCGCCCAGCACAGTCGCGGCCTCCGCACCACCGGTGCGGAGGCCGCGGCCGTACCCGGGGCCCCGCAGGGACCCCGGCGAGACCGCCCAGGAGAGTGGATGGAAGAGAAGATCGTCGTGCACGGACCCACCGCGGTCAACGGCACCCTGCGCGTCTCCGGCGCGAAGAACAGCGTGCTGAAGCTGATGGCGGCGACCCTGCTGGCCGAGGGCGAGTCGACCATCACGAACGTCCCCGAGATCCACGACGTCACGATCATGGCGGAGCTGCTGCGCCGGCTCGGCTGCGGGGTGGTCTACGAGCGCGCCGAGAAGACCGTCCGCATCGACGTCCCGGCGGTCCTGCACCACCAGGCGGACTACGACCTGGTGCGGGCGATGCGCGCGTCGATCTCCGTGCTCGGTCCGCTGGTCGCCCGGTGCCACGTGGCCGAGGTCGCCCTGCCCGGCGGGGACGCCATCGGCTCCCGCGGCCTGGACATGCACCGGGCGGGCCTCGAGGCCATGGGCGCGGTGCTGCAGATCGAGCGCGGCTACCTCGTGGCGTCCGTGCCCCGCAGCCTGCGCGGGACGCACTTCCGCCTGGACTACCCCTCAGTGGGCGCCACGGAGAACCTCATGATGGCGGGGACGCTGGCCGAGGGCACCACTGTCATCGACAACGCGGCCCGCGAGCCGGAGATCGTGGACATCGGGCGGATGCTGCAGGCGATGGGCGCCCGGATCGAGGGGCTCGGCACGAGCACCGTGACGGTCGCCGGGGTGGCGTCCCTGCGCCCGGTGGAGCACCGGACGGTGCCCGACCGGATCGTGGCGGGCACCTGGGCGTTCGCCGCGGCCGTGACCGGGGGGACGGTGGAGATCGAGGGCGCGGAGCCCGGCCACCTGACCGTGGTGCTGGACAAGCTGCGCTCCGCGGGCTGCCGCGTGGAGACGGACGGGGGCCGCTTCGTGGTCGCCGGACCGCGGCGTCCGCGGGCGATCAACGTGTCCACGCTGCCGTACCCGGGCTTCCCCACCGATCTGCAGCCGTTCGTGGTGGCCCTCAACGCGGTGGCCGAGGGCTCCGGCATGGTCACGGAGAACGTCTTCGAGGCCCGCTGGGGCTTCACGGCCGAGCTCGAACGGCTGGGCGCGAGCGTGCGCCTCGACGGCCACCACGCCCTGGTGGCGGGGATGCCGGTGCTCTCCGGGGCGCCGGTGGAGGCCATGGACATCCGGGCGGGCGCGGCCCTCGTGATCGCGGGCATGGCCGCCGTCGGCACCACCGACGTGAGCGGCGTCCAGCACGTCGACCGCGGCTACGAGCACTTCGTGGAGCAGCTCGGGGCCGCGGGGGCCGCCGTCGAACGGCACCTGGTCGGCACCGCGTTCTGAGCACGCCGGCACGACGGAGCCCCGCACCCGGGACGGGTGCGGGGCTCCGTGCTCAGCCGGTGCGCGGGAAGCGGATCAGATGAGCGTGACGCCGGTGGCCTGCGGGCCCTTCTGGCCCTGGCCGATCTCGAACTCGACGCGCTGGTTCTCCTCGAGGGTGCGGAAGCCGCCCGACTGGATCTCCGAGTAGTGGACGAAGACGTCCGAGTCGGAGTCGTCGGGGGTGATGAAGCCGAAGCCCTTTTCGGCGTTGAACCACTTGACGGTGCCCTGGGCCATGAAGATCTCTCCTTGCGAGATGGTGCGAAACGTGTGCACAGGTCGTGCACGGAAGGGCGGTACCACGAGATGAGCCGAGGGCCGCGGTCTCCGTTCCCGAAGGAGGGGGACCAGGGCCAGGGTCGAACGTCACGCTCGCTTACCCGTTCTGCGAGCATGCAAAACATGGAACGAAGAACACGTTCAGCTTCACACACTCCCCGGGGGCGGTCAACGTTGTTCGCCTGCTGATCATCGCGTGTTGCGGGCTGTTCGCCGAGCGCGTGAGCCCGGCGGCGCCCGGCGCGGACCCGGGCCCGCGCCGGTGGGCCCGCAGGAGTGGGCTCAGAAGAGGCGCGAGCCGCTGTCGTCGAGCCCGCGCATCTCGTCGTAGTCGAGGGTCAGGCACGCGATGCCCCGGTCCTCGGCGAGCACCCGGGCCTGGGGCCGGATGAGCTGGGCGGCGTACACCCCGCGCACGGGCGCCAGGAGGGGGTCCCGGTTGAGCAGCTCGAGGTACCGGGTGAGCTGCTCGACGCCGTCGATGTCGCCGCGGCGCTTGAGCTCGACCGCCACGGTGGCGCCGGCGGCGTCGCGGGCCAGGATGTCCACGGGCCCGATCGCGGTGGGGTACTCGCGCCGGACCAGGGTGTGCCCCGAGCCCAGGCGGTGGATCTGCTCGGCGAGCAGGCGCTGCAGGTCCGCCTCGACGCCGTCCTTCACCAGCCCGGGGTCGGTGCCCAGCTCGTGGGAGACGTCCTCGTGGATCTCGAACACCTGGATGACGAGGCGGTCGTCGCTCTTGGCGGCCTGGACGGTCCACGTCTGCAGGACGCCCTCGGCCGCGAGCTCGGCCTCGGGCTCGCCGACGTGCAGGCGGGCGGGCGGGCTCATCCAGTTCAGGGGCTTGTAGCTGCCGCCGTCCGAGTGGACGAGCACGGAGCCGTCCGCCTTCACGAGGAGAAGACGCCGGGCGGCGGGCAGGTGGGCGCGCAGACGCCCTTCGTAGTCGACGGAGCAATCGGCAATGACGAGACGCACGCGGACCAGCCTAGCGCTCCGCGGGACCCGGCCCGGACCCGGAGGCCCCCGCTGTGAGACGATGGCGCCGTGCCACGCTCCAACCACTCCTCCCGACGCCGCCACGGCGGGCCCGGCAACGGCCCGCGCGCGAGCAAGTGGCAGCGCGGCGCCGCCCAGGAGCCGTGGTCGGTCGAACGCGTCCTGGAGCCGGCGCCCACGGTGGAGCGCTCGGCGGACGGGGACTGGCTGGTCCGCCACGTCCGGCCCGCCAACGCGGTCAAGACCTACACCTGTCCCGGCTGCGGCCGCTCGATCCCGCCGGGGATCGCGCACCTGGTCGTCTGGCAGCAGGACTCCCTGCTGGGGGCGCGCAGCGCCTTCGAGGACCGCCGCCACTGGCACGAGCGCTGCTGGCGCACCCGCCGCTGAGCCCGGCCCTGCCCGGCGCGGACGCCGTCACGGCGTCACGCCGGGAGCGGACACGCGGGCGCACCGATGGCCGCGCCGCCCCCGGCGGCCGATAATCGTGGAAGACCCGCGGCGCCCGCCGGGCGCCGTCCCGCCACCGGACCGGCGGACCGGACCACCGATCCCGCCCCGACACCGACGGCCGAGCGGACCGCCGTGCCCGTCGACGAGCCCTCAGGAGACGCCCCGTGAACGAGTTCCAGCACCAGCAGCCCCGCCGCACCGCCGAGACCGCTCCGCCGCCGCAGGAGGCCCCGCTCCCGTCGTCGGTGCGGGGCTCGGTGGACCTGGGCGCCGTGCCCGCCGCCGGGCCGGGCGGGCCGCCCGCGGGGGAGGGCCGGCCGGGCGGGTACCGCCGGGAGGTGACGGCGGCGGACTTCCAGGAGGTCGCCGAGCTCTCCACCCGGGTCCCCGTGGTCTTCGCCCTCTGGGCCCGCTTCAGCGAGCAGTCCGTGGCGTTCACCGACACCCTGGAGCAGGTCGTGGACCGCTACCGGGGACGGCTCCTGCTGGCCTCCGTGGACGCCGAGGCGGCCCCCGAGATCGCGCAGATGTTCCAGGCGCAGTCCGTGCCCACCGTGGTGGCGCTGCTCGGCGGGCGGCCCGTCCCGCTGTTCAACTCCACGGTCCCGGCCGAGCAGGTGACCCAGCTCCTGGACGAGCTGCTCGCGCTCGCCGAGCAGAACGGGATCACGGGCACCGTGGAGCCCGTCCGCCCCGACGACGAGCCGGAGCCGCTGCCCCCGCTGCACCAGGAGGCCGTGGACGCCCTCGAGGCCGGGGACGTCGACGCCGCCGAGGCCGCCTACCGGAAGGCGATCGCCGAGAACCCCGGGGACCGGGAGGCGAAGCTCGCCCTCGCCCAGGTGCACCTGCTCCAGCGGGTGCTGCCGCTGGACGCCGCGACGGTCCGCGCCGAGGCCGCCGCCGCCCCGGAGGACGTGGCGGCGCAGCTGGCCGTCGCCGACCTCGACGTCTCGGGCGGCCACGTGGAGGAAGCCTTCCGGCGGCTGCTGGACCTGGTGCGGCGCACCGCCGGGGAGGAGCGGGACACCGTCCGGCTGCGCCTGCTCGAGCTCTTCGACGTGGTGGGCGCCGATGACCCGCGCACGGTGACCGCCCGGGGCGCCCTGATGCGCGCCCTGTTCTGAGCCCCCGCCCCTGACCCCGCCCCGTCGGACCGTCCCGGCGACCGCGCGGCCACGGTCCGCCGGCGCGCGGGGCGCGCCCTCCGCCGCAGGGTGGAGCGCACCCCGCGCGCCGGCGGGCCGGGCTCCGCCGCGTGCCGGAGGCGCGCGCGGTCCCCGCCTGCCTACGCTGGGGGCATGAGCCACCAGCACCTCCCGCAGGCCGCCCCGGAACGGACCGGCGCCCCCGCGCCGGACACCCCGGCGCCCCCGTCCGGCGGGCCGCCGGCGCTGAGCGTGCGCGGGCTCGTCCGGGTCTTCGGCCGCCCCGGCACCCCCGAGGCCAAGGTCGCCGTGGACCGCGTGGACCTCGACGTCCCCCGCGGCTCCTTCTTCGGCCTCGTGGGACGCAACGGCGCCGGCAAGACCACGATGCTGTCCATGGCGACCGGACTTCTCCGCCCCACGGCGGGCAGCGCCCGCGTGGCCGGTGTCGACGTCTGGGCCGAGCCCCGTCGGGCCAAGCAGCTCATGGGCGTGCTGCCGGACGGCCTGCACCTGTTCGACCGGCTCACCGGACGCCAGCTCGTCACCTACGCCGGTCTGCTGCGCGGCATGGACCGGGACGTCGTGGCCGAGCGCACCGACGACCTGCTGCGGGCCATGGACCTCACGGCCGACGCCGGGACCCAGGTCCAGGACTACTCCGCCGGCATGACCAAGAAGATCGCGCTGGCCGGCGCCCTCATCCACGCCCCGAGCCTGCTCGTCCTCGACGAGCCGTTCGAGTCGGTCGACCCCGTCTCGGCGGCGAACATCCGCGAGATCCTGCACGGCTTCGTGTCCGCCGGCGGGACCGTGGTCGTCTCCAGCCACGTCATGGACCTCGTGCAGCGGATGTGCGACCACGTCGCCGTGATGGACCGCGGCCGGGTGCTGGCCGCCGGGACGGTCGACGCGGTCCGGGCCGGGGCCACGCTCGAGGACCGGTTCGTCGAACTGGTCGGCGGGCGCCGGGAGACGGGGGAGGGCCTGCCGTGGCTGCGCCCGGAGTGAGCCCGGAGCTCGCCCCGGCCCCGGAGGGCCTCGCCCCCGCCCGGGCGGGCACCGCCGCCCTGGCCTGGCGCCTCGTGGGCCTCAAGGCGAGGATCCTCGTCAACACCCTCACCCGCAGCACCTGGGTGCTCGTGGGGACCGTGCTGGGCGCCGCCTACTTCGTGTTCCTGCTGGGCCTGGCCGTGGTCGCGCTGTTCCTGCTGGGCCGTCAGGACCTGTCCCTGGTGCGCACCGTCCTCGTGCTGGCCGGGTCGGCGGCCGTGCTGGCCTGGTGGCTGCTGCCCATCCTCGCGGCGCGGGCCGACGCCACGCTGGACCCGGCCCGCCTCGCCCTCCTGCCCCTGTCCGTGGGCCAGGTGCAGTGGGGCCAGGCCCTCGGCGCGGTCGTCGGCGTGCCGGGTGCGCTCACCGTCCTGGCGCTCCTCGCCACGGTGAGCTCCTGGCGCTCGTCCGCGGCCGCGCTGCTCGCGGCCCTCCTGTGCGTGCCGCTCGCGCTGGCCCTCGTGGTCACCGGATCCCGCTGCGTCACCGCCCTCGCCGTCGGTCTCGGCCGCCGCCGGCGCCTCACGGAGCTGGTCTCGCTGGCCGCGCTCGTGGCCCTGGTGCTGCTCGGCCCGATCCTCACCGGCCTGCTGAGCGGGCTGGAGAGGCTGTGGGACCGGCTGCCGCAGTACGCCGGCGTGCTCGCGTGGACGCCGGTCGGAGCCGTCTGGGCGGTCCCGGCCGACGTCGCCGCCGGCCGGTGGGGCACCGCCGCCGCCCGGCTGGCCGTCACGGTCCTGACCGTCGTCGTCCTCGTCCTCGTCTGGCGGGTCGCGCAGGAGCGGGCTCTCACCAGCACGGCCGGCGGGCGGACCGCGGCCCCGCGCGAGGGGGCCGCCGGCGCGGGGCTCCTCGACCTCGCGCCCCGGCGCCCGTGGGCGGCCGTCGCGGCCCGGTGCCTGGTCTACTGGGTCAGGGACCCCCGCTACTCGGCCGGTCTGCTCGTCATCCCGGCCCTCGCCGTGCTCATGTGGTTCTCCCGGGACCCGGAGGGAGGCGGCGTCTTCCTCTACGCCCTGGGCCCGATGATCGCGGCGCTGCTCGCGTACCAGATCTCGGGCGACGTGTCCTACGACAACACCGCCCTGCACCTGCACGTCCTCACCGGTGTGCGGGGCGTCCACGACCGCGCGGGCCGGGTGCTCGCGCTGCTCGTGATCGCCGTGCCGCTCACGGCGGCCGGGCTGCTGCTGCCGTTCGCGGTCGAGGGCCGGTGGCAGCTGCTGCCCGGGGTCGCGGGCACCGCGCTGCTGGCGCTGCTGGGCGGGGCGGGCCTGTCCTCGGTGATGTCCGCCCGGTACACCTACCCCGTGGCCCCGCCGGGCGCGTCCCCGCTGAAGACGCCGCAGGGTTTCACCGTCCTGAACGTCCTCGTCCAGTTCGTGGCGCTGGGGCTGATCCTCGTCCTCGTGCTGCCGGCCGCCGTCCCCCTCCTCGTGCAGGTCTTCACCGGCGACCCCGTGTGGGGCTGGGCGGGGCTGGCCGCCGGGGCGGTGCTCGGCCCGCTGCTGTGCTGGGGCGGGATCGTCCTCGGCGGGCGCTGGTACGACCGGCGGGCCCCCGAGCTGCTCCAGGAGGTCGCCCAGTTCCGCTGAGCGGGACGGGCGCTCCCGGCGCACGGGGGCCGGTGGGGACGGGGTAAACTGGCGCCCATGCATGTCTCAGCGGCGACCACCGGCACCCCGACGAACGGCCCGGACGACACCCCGTACGGCGCCGATCCGGCGCAGCCGGCCGGGGGCACCTCGACGATCGAGCGCGAGGAGACCAGGGAGCTCGAGGAGCCGGGCGACCACGAGCGCTTCGCGCACTACGTGCGCAAGGAGAAGATCATGGAGTCCGCCCTCTCCGGCGAGCCCGTGATCGCCCTGTGCGGCAAGGTCTGGGTCCCCGGCCGCGACCCGCAGCGGTTCCCGGTGTGCCCCACCTGCAAGGAGATCTACGACGGACTCCGCCCCCCGAACGACCAGGGCGACGACCAGGGCTGAGCTCCCCCGGCCGAGGAAGCGCCCGCCGCCGGCGGGCGCTTTTGCGTGGCCCGCCGCGCCCCCCTGTCATCCACCGCGGCCACCAGGCCGCGGCACCACGAGCGAAAGGACGTCGCCAGAGTGTCCCAGGACGACCAGCTCTCCTTGTTCGGCGCAGCCGCCGCCGACCTCCCCCCGGCCTATCCGGACCGCGCCGCGTGGGGCACGGCCCCCAAGCTGCGCGCCTGGCAGGCGGAGGCGCTGCAGCGCTACTTCGAGGCACAGCCCCGGGACTACATGGCCGTCGCGACCCCCGGGGCCGGCAAGACGACCTTCGCGCTGCGCGTGGCCAAGGAGCTCTTCGACCGCGGGACCGTCAACCGGATCACGGTGGTGACGCCCACGGACCACCTCAAGCGGCAGTGGGCGGACGCCGCCGCCCGCGTGGGCCTGGCGATCGATCCGAACTTCAAGAACGCGGACGGCTCCCACGGCCGGGACTACCTGGGCGCCGCCGTGACCTACTCGCAGGTGGCCATGAAGCCGCTCCTGCACCGGGCCCGCACCGAGGCGGGCCGGACCCTGGTGATCATGGACGAGATCCACCACGCCGGGGACTCCCTCACGTGGGGCGACGGGCTCCAGGAGGCCTTCGACCCTGCCGCCCGCCGGCTCGCCCTGACCGGCACGCCCTTCCGCTCGGACACCGCGCCGATCCCGTTCGTGCGCTACCTGGAGGACGGGGACGGCATCCGCCGCTCGAGCGCCGACTACACCTACGGCTACGGCGACGCGCTCAAGGACCACGTGGTCCGGCCCGTGATCTTCCTCGCCTACTCGGGGCAGATGCGCTGGCGCACCAGCGCGGGGGAGGAGATGGCCGCGGAGCTCGGCGAGGGCTTCACGAAGGACATCACCGCCCACGCGTGGCGCACGGCGCTCGACCCGAACGGGCAGTGGATCCCGTCGGTGCTCCAGGCCGCGGACCAGCGGCTCACGGAGGTGCGGCGCACCGTGCCGGACGCCGGGGCGATGGTCATCGCGACCGATCACCAGGACGCGAAGGCCTACGCCGCGCAGCTGCGCCGGATCACCGGGGAGAACCCCACCGTGGTCCTCTCCGACGACAAGGGCGCCTCGGACCGGATCGACGAGTTCTCCGCCGGGGACAGCCGCTGGATGGTGGCCGTGCGGATGGTCTCCGAGGGCGTCGACGTCCCCCGGCTCGCCGTGGGCGTCTACGCGACGTCCACGTCCACGCCGCTGTTCTTCGCCCAGGCGGTCGGCCGCTTCGTGCGCGCCCGCAAGCGCGGGGAGACGGCCTCCGTGTTCCTGCCGTCCGTGCCGGCGCTGATGCAGCTCGCCAACGAGATGGAGGCCGAGCGGGACCACGCCCTCGACAAGCCCGCCGCGGAGGAGACCGGCCTGCCGGCCGACCCCCTCGAGGAGGGCTGGGACGACGACCTGCTCGAGGAGGCCAACCGGGAGGAGAAGGCGTCCGCGGCCCTCGCCCAGGGCCGGTTCGAGGCCATCGGCTCGGACGCGTCCTTCCACGGGGTCCTCTTCGACGGCGGCGCCTTCGGCGGCGGCGTGGCGGTGGGCTCGGAGGAGGAGGCGGACTTCCTCGGCATCCCGGGACTGCTCGAGGCCGACCAGGTCTCGGCGCTGCTGCGGGAGCGTCAGTCCCAGCACGCCCGGCGGCGCCCCGGCGCCGCCCGTGCCCCGGAGCAGCCGGCGGTGCCCGACCACCGGCGGCTCAAGGAGCTGCGCGCCACGCTGTCCAAGAACGTCTCGGCCTGGGCGTCCCGCACCGGCACCCCGCACGGCATGGTCCACAACGAGCTGCGCCGGGTGTGCGGAGGACCCGCGGTGGCGCAGGCCAACGAGGCGCAGCTCCAGGCGCGGGTCAAGAAGCTGCAGGACTGGTTCATCGGGCGCAAGTGAGCCGCGCCCGGGACGCGGACCGCCCGGGACGGGGCGGTCCGATGCCGGGCACGGGTCAGGACCGGACGACCTCGACCCCCGCCTCCGCCATCTCCCGCAGGGCGCGCTCCGTGGACTCCGCGGCGACGCCCGCGGTGAGCTCCACCAGCACCCGGGTGTCGTAGCCGGCCTCGACGGCGTCCAGGGCGGTCGCCCGCACGCAGTGGTCGGTCGCCAGGCCCACGATGTCCACGGCCTCGATCTCGTGCTCCCGCAGCCAGTCGTCGAGGCTCACGTCCGGCTCGTCGTCGACGTCCTCGTCGTCGCCCATCGGCACGTCCGCGTCCGGGGCCAGCAGCCCCTCGAAACCGGAGTAGGCGGCGTCGTGCTCGCCCTTGCGGAACCACGCCTGGATCCAGTCCGTGTCCAGGTCCGGGTGGGAGTGGGCCCCGCGGGACTCGGCGACGCAGTGCACCGGCCAGGACTCCACGTAGTCCGGCTCGTCGGAGAAGTGCGCCCCGGGGTCGACGTGCCAGTCCTGGGTGGCCGCGACGGCCGCGTAGTCCCCGTGGTGGTCCTCCAGGTGCTCCGACACGGCGGCGGCCACCGCCGCGCCTCCGGCGACGGGCAGCGAGCCGCCCTCGCAGAAGTCGTTCTGCACGTCGACGACGATCAGTGCGGTCCTCATGGTGTTCCTCCCTCGGTTCGGTGCTTCACGCTCGGTGCTTCTCGTTCGGTGCTTCACTTGCGGTGGTGCTCGTCCGGCGGATCCCGTCCGGCGCGCTCCGCCCGGACGGCTGCTCAGCCCGGGATCTCCGGCCCCAGCACGGTCGGGATCACGGGGTCGCCCTCGCTGAGCCGCCGGGCCGAGCGGGGAAGCTCCGCCACGGACGCCGCGTGCCGCTCCCGGGCCCGCCGGACCCCGTCCGGGCCGGTCCAGCCGTCCAGCAGCTCGCCGCGGCGGACGAAGTCCTCCAGCAGCGGCCGGTCGTCGCCGTCGTCGTCGGGCAGCCGGCCGATCCCGACCACCTCGTGGGTCGCCGTGCCCCGCTCGTCCCGGCGCCGCAGGGCGTGCTTGCGCCCGCCCACGGACACCTTGCCCTTCGCGGCCTTCGCCACGGGCCGCAGCTCGCCGGAGGTGTCCTCGCGGGCCACCAGCTTGTAGACCATCGACGACGTCGGCGCGCCGGAGCCGGTGACCACGCGGGTGCCCACGCCGAACGCGTCGACGGGCGCGGCGTTCAGGGCCGCGATCGCGTACTCGTCCAGGTCCGAGGTGACGGTGATGCGCGTGTCCGGGTTGCCGAGCTCGTCGAGGAGCCCGCGCACCCAGGCGGCCTGGGTCACGAGGTCGCCCGAGTCCAGGCGCACGCCGCCCAGCCCGGGACCCGCGAGCTCCACGGCCTTGCGCACCGCGGTCTCGACGTCGTAGGTGTCGACGAGCAGGGTGGTGTCCCGGCCCATGGACTGGAGCTGGGCGCGGAAGGCGTCCTCCTCCGTGTCGTGCAGGAGCGTGAAGGAGTGGGCGGCCGTCCCGACCGTCCGGATCCCGTAGCGGTGCCCGGCCTCGAGGTTCGACGTCGAGTCGAAGCCCCCGATGACCGCCGCCCGCGCGGCCGCGACGGCGGCCTCCTCGTGGGCGCGCCGGGAGCCCATCTCGATGCACGGGCGCCCCGCCGCGGCACCCACCATGCGGGAGGCGGCCGAGGCCACGGCGCTGTCGTAGTTGAGCACCGACAGGAAGTACGTCTCGAGCACGCAGGCCTCGGCAAAGGTGGCCTCGACCACGAGCAGCGGCGACGAGGGGAAGTACGCCTCGCCCTCGGCGTAGCCGGAGATCGAGCCGGTGAAGCGGAAGTCCGCGAGGTAGTCCAGGGTGGCGCGGTTGACCACGCCGGTGTCCGCCAGGAAGCGCAGCTGCTCGTCGCCGAAGCGGAAGCTCCCGAGCCCCTCGAGGAGACGTCCCGTGCCCGCCACCACTCCGTAGCGCCGCCCGGCGGGCAGCCGCCGGGCGAAGACCTCGAACACGCTGCGCCGCTGCGCGGTGCCGGCGTGCAGGGCGGCCTGCAGCATGGTCAGCTCGTAGTGGTCGGTCATCAGGGACGTGGGCGGCGGGGCCCACCGGTGGCTGCGCTGGTTCACGGGCACCACTCTAGCGACGCCGCCGGTGCGCCCCGCCTCCGGCACTCGCTACGATGGACGGACCATGCACTGCGCTACTCCCGCCGCCGCCCGCCCCGCGGCCACCGCCACCCCGGAGACCGGCACCCGGCCCACCGGCGCGACGTCCGTGGCCACGGAGACCGAGACCCCGTGGAACGTGGTCGTGTGGGACGACCCCGTCAACCTCATGAGCTACGTCACCTACGTGTTCCGCTCCTACTTCGGCTACCCGGAGGAGAAGGCCCGGTCCCTGATGCTGGAGGTCCACCACCACGGGCGCTCCGTGGTGGCCAGCGGCTCGCTCGAGGAGGCCGAGACCCACACCGCGGCGATGCACGGCTTCGGACTGTGGGCCACCTTCGAGCAGGCGGGGGGCCACTGATGGCGCAGGGCTTCCGGTCCACCCGCCGGGGCATCACCGCCCGCTTCGAGGAGCCCGAGAAGGAGCTGCTCCAGAAGCTGTTCGCGGACGTCGCCCAGGCGCTCGCCCCCGAGCAGCCGGCCTCGGAGGACTCCCTCGAGCGGATGCTCGGCGTGTCCGGGGACGCCACCGTCCCCGACGACTCCGCGCTGCGGCGGCTGCTGCCCGACGGGAGCCTGGACCCCGAGCGCGCCGCCGAGTTCCGCCGGTACACGGAGCGGGGGCTGCGGGAGACCAAGCGCGGCGTGCTGCAGCAGGCGGCCCTCGCGCTGGAGGCCCAGCCCGTGCGGCTGGACCCCGCCCAGGCGCAGGCCTTCGGGCAGGCCCTCAACGACGTGCGGCTGGTGCTGGCGGACCGGCTCGGGATCCGGAGCGAGGCCGACGCCGAGCGCGTGGGACGCTACGACGACTGGTCCGCGATCGAGGACGTCGAGACGTACATGTCGCTCCTGTACAACTTCGTCTCGTGGCTGCAGGAGACCCTCATGGAGGCCCTCCTCCACGACCTGCCCCGGGACTGACCGGGCACGACACCTCGGACGGCCCCCGCCTCGGCCGGAGGTGACGCGGCTCACGGCGGCACGGCCGCGGCGCGGTTTGGGACGGCGGCACGCCCGGGACTACGCTCTTGACGATATGCAGGATGACGACGTCTTCGGGGCCGGCGGCCGGACCGCCCGGCGCCCCAACCCCGGTTCACCCATCGGCGTGTTCGACTCCGGGGTGGGCGGTCTCACCGTGGCCCGCGCCATCATCGACCAGCTGCCCCACGAGGAGATCGTGTACGTGGGGGACACCGCTCACGGGCCCTACGGGCCGCTGCCGATCGCCGAGGTCCGGGCGCACGCCCTGCGGATCATGGACGAGCTCGTCGACTCGGGTGTCAAGCTGCTCGTGATCGCCTGCAACACGGCGTCCGCGGCGGTGCTGCGCGACGCCCGGGAGCGCTACACCCGGGTCTACGGGATCCCGGTGGTCGAGGTCATCCAGCCGGCGGTGCGCCGGGCGGTCGCCTCGACCCGCAACGGCCGGATCGGCGTCATCGGCACGGAGGCCACGGTCGGTTCCCGCGCCTACGACGACACGTTCGCCGCCGCCCCCCACCTGCGGATCGACTCGGTGGCCTGCCCCGCGTTCGTCGACTACGTGGAGGCGGGCGTCACCACGGGGCCCGGCCTGCTGGCCACGGCCCAGGCCTACCTGGACCCGCTGCGCGAGGCCGACGTGGACACGCTGGTGCTGGGCTGCACCCACTACCCCCTGCTCACCGGCGTGATCTCCTACGTCATGGGCGACGCCGTCACGCTGGTCTCCAGCGCGGAGGAGACCGCCAAGGACGTCTACCGGGCGCTGGTCGGCCACGGGCTCGAGCGGGACCCGAGCCTGCCCGCCCACCACGAGTTCCTCGCCACCGGGGACGCCGCGTCCTTCGAGGTCCTCGCCCGGCGGTTCCTGGGGCCGGAGGTCGCCCGCGTCCGGCACACCAGCTCCGTGGCGGAGCAGTACCCCACGGGCTCGCTCGCGCGGATCACCCCGGAGATGATCGGGGGAGCGGGCCCGTCCGCGCCCTGAGCAGCTCCGCGGCCGGTGCGGCCGCCGTCCCACCGGCACCTCCTGGAAGGCTCTCGCCCATGAAACTCACCATCATCGGATGCACCGGCTCCTTCGCGGGGCCGAACTCCCCGGCCTCCTGCTACCTCGTCAGCGGTGAGGACGCCGAGGGACGGACCTGGCGCATCCTGCTGGACATGGGCAACGGCGCCCTCGGGGTGCTGCAGCGCCACATCGACCTGCACGACATCGACGCCGTGCTCGTCAGCCACCTGCACCCCGACCACTGCATCGACCTGGCCGGGCTGCACGTGGCGATCAAGTGGGACCCGCGCGGCTGGGGCCGGCCCCCGATCCCGCTGTGGGCGCCCACCGGCCTCCACGAGTACCTCAGCAGCACCCACGGGCTCCCCACGGAGCCCGGGATGCACGGGGAGTTCGACTTCCACACCTGGGTCCCGGAGGAGCCCGTGCGGGTGGGGCCGTTCGCGATCACGCCCTTCCGGGTGGAGCACCCCACCCCCGAGCCCTACGCCCTGCGCATCGACTACGACGGCGTCATGGGTCCCAGCACCCTGGCCTACTCCGGGGACACCGACGCGTGCGAGGGGCTCGTGCGCGCCGCGCGGGACGCCGACGTCTTCCTGTGCGAGGCCGCCTACCACGAGGGCCGCGACGACGCGCTGCGCGGCATCCACCTGACCGGCCGGCGCGCGGCGGAGGCCGCCCGGGACGCCGGGGCCCGCCAGCTGCTGCTGACGCACCTGCCGGTGTGGAACTCCCCGACGCGGGCCGTGGAGGAGGCGCAGGAGGTCTTCGCGGGCCCCATCGGGGTGGCCGAGCCCGCCTACACCTACCGGATCGTCCGCCGGGGGAGCGGCCGTCCCGCGGCCGCCGTCGGGCCGTGAGCCCCACCGCCGGCGGCCGGGCCGGGCGGTCGGTGCCGCGGGGTAAGGTGGACCACATGGAATCCCCCGTCGACCAGACCGCACCGGCCCTCTCGACCTCGGGGGTGATCCGGTCGGACGGCCGTTCGCCCGGTGAGCTGCGGCCCATCACGATCACCCGCGGCTGGTCCCAGCAGGCGGAGGGCTCCGCCCTCATCGAGTTCGGCAGCACCCGGGTGCTGTGCACCGCGTCCGTGACCGAGGGCGTCCCGCGCTGGCTCAAGGGGGAGGGCCGCGGCTGGGTGACCGCCGAGTACGCGATGCTCCCGCGGGCCACGTCCACCCGGTCCGCCCGCGAGTCCGTGAAGGGCAAGATCGGCGGGCGCACCCACGAGATCTCCCGGCTCATCGGCCGCTCCCTGCGCTCGGTCATCGACCTCTCCGCCCTGGGAGAGAACACCGTGGTCCTCGACTGCGACGTCCTCCAGGCCGACGGCGGCACCCGCACCGCGGCCATCACCGGCGCCTACGTGGCCCTCGCCGAGGCGATCGGGTGGGCCCGGGCCGAGGGGCTCGTCGCCCGCCGCGCGCAGCCGCTCACCGACACGGTGGCCGCCGTGTCCGTGGGCATCATCGACGGCGTGCCGATGCTGGACCTCCCGTACGTCGAGGACGTGCGGGCCGAGACCGACATGAACGTGGTGGTCACCGGGTCCGGCGACTTCGTGGAGGTGCAGGGCACCGCCGAGGGCGCCCCCTTCGACCGCGCCGAGCTGGACGCCCTGCTCGACCTCGCGCTGGCCGGCTGCGCCCAGCTCACCCAGATCCAGGTCGAGACCCTGCGCGAGGCCGGCGATGGGTGACCAGCACGGCGCCCGGGTGGTGCTCGCCACGCACAACCGGGGCAAGCTCGCCGAGCTGCGGGACCTGCTCGCGGCCGCGCTGCCCGGAGCCGACGTCGAGCGGCTGGTCGTGGACGCCGCCGCGGCCGGCGCCCCCGACGTCGTCGAGGACGGCACCACCTTCGAGGCCAACGCCCTGCTCAAGGCCCGCGCCGCCGCCGCCGCGACCGGGCTGATCGCCGTGGCCGACGACTCCGGCCTGGCCGTCGACGTGCTGGGAGGGGCCCCCGGGATCTTCTCCGCGCGCTGGTCCGGCCGGCACGGCGACGACGCCGCGAACCTGCGGCTGCTGCTCGCCCAGCTCTCCGACGTCCCCGACGCCCACCGCGGCGCGCAGTTCGTGTGCGCCGCCGCGCTCGTCACCCCGGACGGCCGCGAGCACGTGGAGACCGGGACGCTGCGTGGCGCCCTGCTGCGGGAGCCCGCCGGGGACGGCGGCTTCGGCTACGACCCCGTGCTGCGCCCCGACGGGTCCGACCGGACCTGCGCCGAGCTCACGCGCGCGGAGAAGAACGCCATCAGCCACCGCGGGCGCGCGATGCGGGCCCTGCTCCCGCACCTGCTGACCGCCCTCGACCCCGCCGCCGTCCCCGACTGACCCACGTCCGAACCGAGGAAGTTGACCATGCCCTGGTCGCAGCTCCACCACCTGCCGTTCGCCGGCGCCGTCGAGGCCGTGCTGCGTGAAGCCGGCATGAGTGCCGACCCCAGCCAGTGGGAGGTCCACGCCGGGGGGTCCGCCCACGTGGTGGTGAACGTGGGCCACGTGATCTCCGTGCGGATCGCCAAGAACGCCACGGTCTGCGAGCACGTCCAGCGCCGAACGGAGGTGCTGCGGAGGCTGCCCCGCTTCTCGTTCGCGACCCCGCGGCCGCTCACCGGCGTGGTGGTCTCCCACGGCTACACCGGGGTGGGCCTGACATGGCTGCCCGGACACCCGCACCCGCCCGGGCACGGCGACCCGGCTGTGCTGCACCGGGTGCTGACCGAGCTGGCCGAGGTCGACACCTCGGGCTTCGCGCGGTACCTCGACCGTCCCGGCCAGCACTGGGGCGGCCACCGGCGGCGGCACGTGCTGCTCGACGAGGTCATCCCGCGGCTGCTGCCCCGCAACCAGGAGGCCGCGCGACGGGCCGTCGCCGAGCTCGCGGCGCTGCCGACCGTGGCGCCGACCCTGGTGCACGGGGACCTCATGGGGCACAACATGCTGTGGGACGGGGGCGGGGACGAGCTCACGGGCATCATCGACTGGGACCACGCCTGCCTGTCCGACCCCGCGCACGACGCCGCGTCCCTCGGGCTGTGGTACGGCTGGGACACCCTGCGCGCCGCCGTCTCGGAGACCGTCTACGAGCGGGCCCGGCTGCACGCGCGCACGTTCCCGCTGCAGGCGGTCGCCTACGCGCTGCACCACGACCTCGACACCGCCCAGGTCAACCAGTCCATCGCCCGGGCCGACGACTGGATCGAGACCAACCTGCGCGGTGTCTCCGCCTGAGCGGGCGCAGTAGGCTGTTCCGGTGCCTCGTCCCGCTTCCCCCGACACGACCACCGACCGGCCCGCCGCGGGTCCGTCGTCCCTCTCCTTCACCGCCATCGACTTCGAGACCGCGAACCGCTTCATCGGCTCGCCGTGCGCCGTGGGCCTCGTGCGGGTCCGCGGCGGCCGGGTGGTGGCGGAGCGCTCCGTCTACATGCGCCCGCCGCGCACCCGCGCGGACTTCGACCCCGGGAACACGCGCATCCACGGGATCACCGAGCACACGGTGGCGGGCCATCCCGGCTTCGCCGAGCTGTGGCCGCGGATCGAGGACTGGATCCTGGCCGAGGACCCCGACGAGCTCGTGGTGGCGCACAACGCGGCCTTCGACATGGGGGTGATCCGCGCCGCGTGCGCGGAGACGGACACGCGGCACGCCCCGCTGGCGTACGCGTGCAGCCTGGCGCTGGCCCGGCGCGGCTACGACCTGTCGTCCTACGCGCTGCCCCGGGCGGCCGAGGCCGCCGGGGTGCCGCTGCGCCGCCACCACGACGCCCTCGAGGACGCCCGGGCCTGCGCGGGGATCGTGGTGGACCTGGTCCACCGGGCCGGTGCGGGGACCGTCCGGGAGCTGCTCGCCGGCGCGGGACTGAGCGTCAAGCGGCTGGCGGCGCCCCCACTTCCCTGAGCCAGCGCTCGGCCGTCTCCGACACCACGTCCCCGGCGTCCAGCCGGGCGCGCCACTCCGGCGGCAGCGCGGCCGTCCCGAGGGCCGCGCCCGTCACGGCGCCGGCGATCGCCCCCGCCGCGGCCGGGTGGCCGGTGCGGGCGGTGGCCAGCTCCACCGCGCGGCGGAACACGGCCTGCGGGTCCCCGGCGCCCGGGGCCTCGGCCTCCGCGCGCAGGGCGGCGCCGAGGCCGCCCGCCAGGGTCTCCGGGGCGGCCCCGCCCGCGCCGAGCAGCCGGTCGAGCGCCGCGGGGTCGGGGTCCTCCCGCGCGGCGGCGTGCACGGCGTCCTCGAGCCGGGCGAGGGTCTCGGCCACCGGGCGCGTGAGGTTCCCGGCGGTCTCGCGGGCGGCGGCCACGGCGGCGGCGACCGGCCGCGCCAGGCCCTCCCGGCGGGCCCGCACGGCGGCGTGGACCACGAAGCCCTGGACGGCCGCCGCGGTCTGCGCCTCGGGGTGCCCGTGGGTCAGGGCGGCGCCGTTGATGGCCAGGGGCGCGAGCGTGCGCCAGCCGACGTGGGGGAGCAGGCCGAACGGCGAGGAGCGCAGCACCGGTCCGGGACCCTTGGCCTCCGGCTGCAGGGGGCGCTCGACCTCGCCCATCCGGCCGGAGCGGAGGGCCTCCAGCACCGTTCCGTCCGGCTCCCGCACGGCGTGCAGGACCTCGTGCTCGTCGATCGGGCGGGGCAGGGGCCGCGGCGCCTCGGCCGGGTGGCGCTCGCCCTGGGTGCCCAGCCAGCGCAGGTAGGCCAGCCACAGGCACGCGGTCTCGTCGGCGCCGTGGCCCTGGTTCGCCCACTCGACGACCTCCTGCAGGGCGTCCAGGGTGTAGAGGGTCAGCTGGGTGGCGTCGGAGATCCGCAGCACCGCGGTGCCTTCGGCGGCTTCGGCGGGGGCGTCCGCGCCGGCCGCCGCGGGGCGGGAGCGCGGACCGGAACTCGCGCGGCCGCCCAGCGCGTCCCCGAGGGCTCCGCCCAGCAGGGCGGCGCGCACGGAGTCGGCGTACTCGGGCCAGGCGGGGTCGAGGCCGGCGTCGGGCGAGAGCAGGGGGGCGGGCATGCGGTCAGTGTAGTCGGCGGCCGACACGGCCCGGGGCGGGTTCAACCGCCCTTCAGGTCACTGTGGTTGCATGGCACGGGCGCCCGGCGCCCGGCGCCCCGCCGGCACGGCACCCCCACCGTGCCGCCCCGATCCCTGAGGAGAGCTCCATGAGTCACCACGTACCCGGCACCACCGCGCGCCCCGGCGCCGACGGTGCCGACAGCGCTGCCCCCGACCGCGCCGCCCACGACCGCGCCGCCCCCGGCACGGCGGGCCTCGCGGCGCCCGTGCCCGTCGCCGCGCGCAAGGACACCGTGCCCGCCGGCGCCCCGGAGGCCGCGTCCGCGCCGGCCCAGTGGGCCGCCGAGTTCGCCGGGACGGCGCTGCTGGTCTTCGCCGGGCTGGGCACGGGCATGTTCGCCACCGAGGTCATCGACTCCGCGCTCGGCTTCGGGCTCGGCCTGGTCGCCGCGATCGTCGCGTTCGGGCACGTCTCCGGGGGGCACTTCAACCCCGCGGTGACGCTCGCCGCGGTCGTGGCCGGGCGCACGCCCGCGCGGGCGGCGATCGGCTACGTGGTGGCCCAGGTGCTCGGCGCCCTGGCCGCGGCCGGCGTGCTGTGGGCGGTGCTCATCAGCCTGCTCGACTCCTCGACGACCGCGCAGGTCCTCGGCGCGGTCTCCAACGGCTTCGGGGAGAACTCCACCTCCCAGGCCGGGTGGACCACCGTGCTGCTCGTCGAGTTCGTGGCGACCGCCCTGTTCGCCCTCGTGGTGCTGGGCTCCACCGCGCCGCGGGCCAACGCGGTGCTCGCCCCCGTGGCCATCGGTGCGGCCCTCGCGTTCCTGCTCACGATCACCGCGCCGTTCGACGGCGGGTCGCTGAACCCCGCCCGCTCGACCGGCGCCGCCGTGGTCGCCGGCGCCGGCCAGCTGGGCCAGCTGTGGCTGTTCTGGGTGGCCCCGCTGCTCGGCGGCCTCGTGGCCGGTCTGGTCCACCGCTCGGCGACGCTATCCCGGCCGCGCCGCGGCGCCGGGGCGCCCGCCGCGGAGGAGGACGCCCCGGCCGCGGAGGCGACGCCCGCCGCGTCCGCCGCGCCGGTCCGGGAGCGGTGAGCCCGCGGCCCTGCCGGGTCCGGCAGGGCCGCCGGATCCTCCGCTCACCGCGGGGGGCCGACGCTTTCCGTCATCCTCCGGGCGGCGGGGCTAGGCTGGTCCGTGCCCGGCCGCCGTCGGGAGGATGCGGAGGTACCTCGTGAGCAGTGCGCGCGCCGCCGAGCCCCTCGGGGGTTTCAGCACGGCCGCCCGCTCGCCCCTGGCCGACTCCCGGGAGCTCGCCGCCGTCAGCGGCGCGCTGTACCCCGTGCTGACCCTGCTCGTGCGGCTGCCCCAGACCATGGTGCCCCTCGGCGTGCTGACCACGGTGGCGCTGATCTCCGGGTCCCCGGCCCTGGGCGCCTTCTGCGCCGCCGCCGTGACGTTCGGCTCGGCGGTGTGCGGGCTCGCCATGGGCGCGGCCGCCTCGTGGCGCCGGCGCCAGCTCGGCCTGGTGCTGCTCACCCTCGTGAACCCGCTGGTGGTGTGGTGGCTCGTGCGCCGGCTCCCGGACCTCGCCGCCGACCCCGAGGCGGCCCCCGCCCAGCTGGTGCTCCCGTGCCTGCTCGCCGGGCTCGTGCTGCCGCAGATGGGCGTGGCGTGCCGGCTGCGCTGGTGGTCCCTGCTGCGCCGGGACTCCCGGGAGGACCTCTTCGACACCGCGCTGCGCCACGAGAGCGTCATGGACTCGCTGGCCACCGTCCTGGCGGCCGGGGTGACCGGGCTCGTGGCCGTGACCCTCGGGCCGGTGGCCGTGCTGGTGCTCGCGGCCACCCTGACGCTCGTGGGCACCACCGTGTTCCTGCTCCACTGCTCGGCCCGCCTGCCGCGGGGACTCATCCACTTCCTGCCGCCCGTCGCGGCCGCACCGAACCGGGCGGCCCGCAACCGCCGCCGCCGGGCGCGGCAGCTCCGGCTGCTCCCCGTGCTGGGGATGGGGGCGCTGGGGGCCCTCGTGGGGTCGACCCTGGGAGCGGTCCTCGTCTTCGCGACCGCCGTGGACGCGGTGGTCTCGGTCAGCTGGCTGTACGCGGTCTCGGGGCTCACCTCGGCGCTGGCCGCGGTGGCCGCGTCCGCCCGCACCGAGGAGCTGCGGCTGTGGAACCGCTGGGTGGCGGCGGCCGCCGGGGCCGTGCTCGCCGCGATGCTCCTGACCATCCCGGACGACTCCGCGGGGATGGTGGTCGTGCTGGCGCTGGCCGGGCTGACCACCGGCCCGTGCCTGGTGGCGGTCTACGAGATCGCCCGGCTCGTGGCCCCGAGCTCCCGGGTCACGGCCCTGACCACCGTCATGACCGCGGTGATGAGCGTGGGGCTGACCGGGGGACTCGCGCTGTCCGGGTGGTGGGGGGAGTCCTGGGGCTACCGGAGCGCCGCACTGGTGCCGGTGCTCTCCGCAGCGGTCCTGCTGGCCACGGCCCTGACCTTCGTGCACCGCTGGCGGCGCATCGATCCCGGGGACCTCTGAGCCCACCGGGCCCGGGGCCGCGCCGGCAGGGGGCACCGCCGTCCCTGGCCACCCGCCGGGCCCGGAGGCCGCGGCGGGTGGCAGGGGGCGCGGTCAGTGGCCCCGGTCGAGCCACTCCTGCAGGTGCGGGGCCTCCGCACCGATCGTGGTGGTGTCGCCGTGGCCGGTGAGCACCTCCGTGGACTCGGGCAGCGTCAGCAGCCGCTCGCGGATGGAGTCCACGATCGTGGGGAAGTCCGACCAGGACCGGCCCGTGGCGCCGGGACCGCCCTGGAACAGGGTGTCCCCGGAGAACAGCACCCCGCCCTCGCCCAGTCCCGGCGCCCAGAAGCACACGGACCCGGGGGAGTGTCCCGGGGTGTGCAGCGCGGTGAGGGTCGTCCCCGCCACGGTGAACTCGTCCCCGTCGGCGATCGCCGCGTCGAAGGGCGTCTTCGGGTAGACCTGCTCCCACAGCACCGTGTCCTCCGGGTGCAGGTGGATCGTCCCGCCCACCTGCCCGGCCACCTCCTTGACGGAGCGGATGTGGTCGTCGTGGGCGTGGGTGAGCAGGACCGCGGTCACCGTGCGCCCGGCGACGGCCTCCACCACCGCGGCGGGATCGTGGGCCGGGTCGATCACCACGCACTCGTCGTCGTCGCCCACGATCCACACGTTGTTCTCGACGTCCCAGGTCCCGCCGTCGAGGGAGAACGTCCCGGAGGTGACCAGCCGGTCGATGCGGGCCCGGCCGGCGCCCTCGGCGGGCCGCACCGGGACGGCGCCGCGGTCGGCGGGGTGGGCGCGCTCCCGGTCGGGCAGGGCCTCGCCGTCGTGGCCGTCCACGGCGCTCATCGGTCGAGCTCCACGACGGAGCGCAGCACCTTGCCGGCGGTCATCCGCTCGAAGGCGGGCTCGACGTCCTCGATCCCGATCCGTTCGGTGACGAAGCCGTCGAGGTCCAGCCGGCCCAGCCGGTACTGGTCCACGAGCATCGGGAAGTCCCGGTTCGGCAGGGTGTCGCCGTACCAGGCGGACTTGATGGCCCCGCCGCGGCCGAAGACCTCGTCCAGCGGGATCTCCCACGTGGTGCCGGGGGCGGGCACGCCCACCAGGACCAGCCGTCCGGCGAGATCGCGAGCCTCGAAAGCCTGCTGGAAGGTCGCGGCGACGCCCACGGCGTCGACCACGACGTCGGCGCCGTGCCCGCCCGTGAGCTCCTGGATCGCCGCGACGGGGTCCTGCTCCTTCGAGTTCACCGTGTGGGTGGCGCCGAACTTCTGCGCCGTGGCCAGCTTCTCGTCGTCGAGGTCCACGGCGATGATCGTGGTGGCCCCGGCGAGCTGGGCCCCGGCGATCGCCGCGGTGCCGACGCCGCCGCAGCCGATCACGGCCACGGACTCCCCGCGCCGGACGTTCGCGGTGTTGAGGACGGCGCCGATGCCGGCCATCACGCCGCAGCCGAGCAGCCCGACCGCGGCGTACTGGTGGTCCTCGAGCTCGCCCTCGATCTTGGTGCACTGCCCGGCGGCGACCAGGGTCTTCTCGGCGAACGCCCCGATGCCCAGGGCGGGGGAGAGCTCCGTGCCGTCGGCGAGCGTCATCTTCTGGGTCGCGTTGTGGGTGGCGAAGCAGTACCAGGGCTCGCCCCTGCGGCAGGCCCGGCACTCCCCGCACACCGCGCGCCAGTTGAGGATGACCTTGTCCCCGACGGCGACCTCGGTGACGCCCTCGCCGACCGCGGCGACCACGCCGGAGGCCTCGTGGCCGAGCAGGTAGGGGTAGTCGTCGCCCACGGCGCCGACCTTGTAGTGCAGGTCGGTCTGGCAGACCCCGCAGGTGAGGACGTCCACGAGCGCCTCCCCGGGCCCGGGGTCCGGGACGAGGATCGTCTCGAGGGTGGCTGGTGCGTTCTTCGCCGTGACGACGACGGCTCTGACCTCGTGCATGAGTGGGACCTTCCTGCGGACGACGTGACGGTTCCGGTCCGGAACACCGCTCCCCAGTCTAGGGAAGGACGCCGGGGGCGCGCGGTGCGGCGGTGCGGCGCCGGAGCGCGGCGGCCGCGGCCCGGGCACGACGAAGCGGCGGACCCGTGGATCAGCACCACGGGCCCGCCGCCGGGGTCGGCCGTCAGTTCCTGCCGGAGGCCTTGTCGGCGTCCTTCCCGGAGCCGTCCGAGGAGTAGTCGAGGTGCTCGTGCTCGAGGCGCAGCTTCCGGCCCTGGTCCACGAGCTTCTCCTCCTTCTTCTCCTTCTTGTCGACCTGACGGGTGTCGCGCGGCGGGAGCTGGATGGTCTCCTCGGCCTTGATCCCGCCCTGCAGCTGGCGGCCGCGCTCCACCTCGGCGTCGATCTCCGCGCCCAGCAGCAGCACGTTGTTGATGATCCACAGACCGAGCAGCAGGACGATGACGGAGCCGATGATGCCGTAGGTCGCGTTGTAGGACGCGAAGTTGCTCACGTACCAGGTGAAGGCCAGTGCGGCCACGGCCGCCACGACGAGGGCGACGATCGAGCCCATGCTGATCCAGCGGAACTTGGGCTGCTGCACGTTGGGCGTGAAGTAGTAGAGCACCGCGATGAGCAGGACGGCGAGGATGACGATGACCGGCCACTTGGCGATGTTCCACACCGTCACGGCCGTGGTGCCGAGCCCCACGAGGTCGCCCACCCACTGGGCGATGCCGCCGGAGAGCAGCACCATGAGCATGATGAGGACCACGATGAGGACCAGCATCAGCGTGACGAGGAGGTTCATCGGCCGCAGCTTCCAGATGGGCCGGCCCTCTTCGACCTCGTAGATGCGGTTCATGGCCCGGCCGAAGGCGCCCGTGTAGCCGGAGGCGGTCCACAGCGCGCCGACGATGCCGACGACCAGGGCGAGCCCGGCGCCGGTGCCGGAGGTGAGGTTGTTGATGGGCTCCTCGAGCAGGCTCACGAGCTCGGGCGGGGCCGCGCCCTCGAGGAAGCCGGTGATCGCCTGGGTGGTGGCCTGCCCCTGGCCGAACACGCCGAGCAGGGAGACGATGGCGAGCAGCGCGGGGAAGAGGGAGAGCACCGCGAAGTACGTCAGGGACGCGGCGAGGTCGGTGCAGTCGTCCTTGGAGAACTCGGAGAGCGCGCGCTTGACGACGTAGCCCCACGAGGGCTTGCTGATCTCGGTGGGACTGTCCGGCTTGCGGGGATCCTCGGGATCCGGTGCGGTGCGCTCCTTGGAGCGGCTGTCCTGGGTGGTGTCCTGGGCCATGCTGCGTCCTTCGCGGTCGGCCGCCGGGTGCAGCGCGCGGGCTCCGGCCGGCGGCGGGGCGTGTGGGGGATGTCTCGTGGATCAGTGTACTGATGAATCGCCCCCGTGGGCGACAATGGAACGGACGGGCCACCGGTCCGTCCGCACATTCCCCCCGACCAGGAGGCCCTTCGTGCCCACCACCCGGCGCACCGTTTCCGCAGAGGTCGACTTCGCGTCGGAGACCGACCACCTCGCGGTGTTCTCCCTCGCGGCCGCCCGCCCCGGCGGAGACGCCCGTCCCGGCGAGCACCTGAGCCTGCGCGTGGACGGGACCGAGGTCGCGCTCGAGGAGGCGGAGGACCTGCACGGCACGCGGCTGCACCTGGCCCGGGTCCCGGGCGGCACGCAGTGCACGGTGTCCTATGCCCTGGAGCTGGACGGCCCGGCGGGGTCACCGCCTCCGGCGGAGCCGGTCGACTTCGTCCGCTACACCCGGCCCAGCCGCTTCTGCCCCTTCGACGAGATGGCCGGCACCCCCGACGCCCTCTTCCCCGGGGCCCGCGGCGGCGGCTACGAGACGCTCCAGCGGGTGCGGGACTGGGTGCACGAGCACCTGGACTACGTGGTCGGCTCCTCGGCGGCCACCGACACCGCGGTGCACACCTTCCTCACCCGGCAGGGCGTGTGCCGGGACTACGCCCACCTGCTCATCACCCTGCTGCGGGGACTCGGGGTGCCGGCGCGGCTCGCGTCGGTCTACGCGCCCGGGCTGTCCCCCATGGACTTCCACGCAGTGGTCGAGGCCTGGCACGACGGCGCCTGGTACGTCCTCGACGCCACCGGGCTCGCCCCGCGCACGGAGTTCGTGCGCATCGCCACGGGCGCTGACGCCTCCGAGACGGCGTTCCTGACCACGCTCCAGGGGGAGATCACGCTCGGCGGGATGCGGGTGTCCGCGGAGTCCTCCGTCCCCGGCCGCGAGGACCCGAGAGCCAGGGTCGTCCTCCCGCTGTAGCGCGGCGGGGGAGCCCGGCTCAGAGCTCGTTGACGGCTTCCCGCAGGCGGTCGGCGAGCCGGGTCAGGATGCGCAGCTCCTCCGGGTCCAGGCCCGCGGACATCAGCTCGTGCACGTGCACCCGGAACTGCTCGGCGATCTCCACCTGCATCTGCCGGCCCCGGTCGGTCAACCGGATCCGCAGTCCCCGCAGGTCCTGCGGGTCCTGCCAGCGGTGCACCAGCCCCTTGAGCTCGAGACGCTCCAGCATCCGGCTGAGGCTCGACTGGGTGAGCAGCACGTACTCGTTGAGCTCGTTGAGCCGCATGCCGGCCTCGTCGGAGCGGGAGAGGTTGAAGAGGACGTCGTACTCGCGGGCGGAGAGCTCCGCGAACTCGGGTTGGCGCTGGAGACGCCGCATGACCGTCACCTGGGCCCTGAAGAGGGCCTCCCAGGCGTCGGCGCTGTTCTGCACACGATCTGTTTCTCTGCGGGTCACAGGATAATGCTACGACCCGGTTACATCGGTGCACCGGGCCCCCGTGTCCCCCCTTTCGGGGGATGCCTCCCCCGGGCGTCCGGCACGCCGCCCGCTCCACAGCACCGATTCCCCCTGTGACCAGCGGCGATGATACCTTCTGAGACCCGTGGACGGGGAGTGGCCGGGGTGCGCCCGCCTGTATTTTCGGAAGCAAACGTCCACGAAAGAGCGCACGGTGACAAGCGTCACGTCACCTTCCACGCGCGCTGCCCTCCGGGGTCGCGGCCAGCGCCGTGATCCGCTCCTCCCGGCGCCGGAGCCGTGCCTCCTTGCGCGCCTCGACGAGCCGGTACAGCACCGGCACGAGCACCAGGGTCAGCAGGGTCGAAGAGATCAGCCCGCCGATCACCACGACCGCCAGCGGCTGGGAGATGAAGCTGCCCTGCCCCGTGATCCCCAGCGCCATGGGCGTCATCGCCAGGATGGTCGCCAGGGCCGTCATCACGATAGGGCGCAGCCGGCGGGTGGCGCCCTTCTCGATGGCCTCCTCCAGGTCCATGCGGTGCTCCCGGCCCCGGTACTGGTTGATGAGGTCGATCAGCACGACCGCGTTGGTCACCACGATGCCCACGAGCATCAGCACGCCCACCAGCGAGGCGAGGCCCAGCGGCACCCCGGAGGCCAGCAGCGCGAGGACCGCGCCCGTCGCCGCGAAGGGGATCGAGACCAGCAGGACCAGCGGCTGGACGAGCGACTTGAAGGTCGCCACGAGCACCACGTAGACGATCGCGATCGCGGCGAGCACGGCGAGGCCCAGCTGCCGGAACGTGGTCTCCTGCTCCGTGGCGGCCCCGCCCAGCTCGGCCGCCGCGCCCTGCGGCAGGTCCAGGCCCGCGAGCGCGTCCCGGACCTCCGCGCTCGTGGCGCCGAGGTCGTCGCCGCCCGGGGTGACGGCCACGGTGGCGGTGCGCTGGTCGTTGCTCGAGGTGATGGTCTCGACCGTGAGTGCCTCCTCGACCTCGGCCAGCTCGTCGAGACGGGCAGTCCCGCCCGCGGCCGGCACCGGCAGGGCCCGCAGCGCCTCGAGGTCCTCGACGGCGCGGCCCTCGCCGATCGTCACCGCCACCGAGTCGGCGTCCAGGTCGATGGACCCGGCGGGGAGGGGGTTCACGGTGCCGGCGAGCGCCCCCGTGACCTGATCCTCGCTCAGGCCGCGGGCGGCGGCGGCCGCCCGGTCGACCGTGACCACCACGGTGGGCTGGGTGGCGGCCAGGTTGCTCGTGACCTGCCCGGCGGAGCCGAGCTCCCGCATGGCCCGCACCACGGCGTCGTCGGCCTCCGCCAGCGTCGCCTGGTCCGTGGCGGTGACGGAGATCTCGACGTCGTTGCTCGTGAAGCCCTGGGCGCCCCGCACCGAGAACTCGCCGGCGCCGTCCAGCCGGTCCAGGCGCTCGCCGACGGTGCGGCGCAGCCGCTCCTGGTCGACCGCGGCGTCCGTCGTCACGGAGAACGTGGCGCTGTTGGTGCCGCTGCCCGGCAGGAACGCGGAGAAGCCGCCGCCGGGGCCCATGGTGACCTGGACGTCCTCGATGCCCTCGGTCCAGTCGAGCACCTCCTCGGCGCGGCCTGCCTGCTCGGAGGTCACCGCGAGCGCGGTGCCAGGCGGCAGGTCCTGCTCGATCGTCATGGTGTTCTGACCGGTGTCCCCGAGCAGGTTGGTGGGCAGCACCGGCAGCAGGGCGGCCGTGCCGCCGAGGATCAGGACGCTCACCCCGAGGGTGGCCCACGGGTGGCGCTGCGTGCCGCGCAGGACCGGCAGGTAGCCCTGTGCCAGCCGGGGCGGCGTCCCGGCCGCGGCGCCGGGCGGGGGACCGGCCGTGCCGTCGGCCCAGGGGGCGGGGCGCCCCGTCGGCGCCCGGCGGGCCCGCCGCGCGAGGCGGGGGTCCCGGAGGAACCAGAACGCCAGCACGGGCACGATGGTCAGGGACACCACGAGGGAGGACAGCAGCGCGATGGTCGTGGTCAGGGCGAAGGGCCGGAACAGCTCGCCGGTCACGTCCCCCACGAACGCGATGGGCACGAACACCGCGACCGTGATGAGGGTGGAGGCGGTGATCGCCCCCGCGACCTCGCGCACGGCGGTGAGGATGGCCCGGCGCTTCGCGTTGGCGGGGTCGGTGCGCAGGTCGACCGTCCCGTAGTGGCGCTTGATGTTCTCGATCACCACGATCGAGTCGTCCACGACCCGCCCCACGGACAGGGTGATGGCCGCGAGGGTCAGCAGGTTCAGCGAGTAGCCCAGGGCGTTGATCCCGATGAACGTGGCGAGCAGGGACAGCGGGATGGAGATCGCGGTGACCAGGGTCGAGCGCAGCGACGCCAGGAACACCAGGATGACGAGCACGGCGAACGCGAGCCCCAGGAGGCCCTCGACCGTGAGGTCCTCGATCGACTGCTCGATGTAGGGGGCCTGGTCGAAGACCGCCGTGATCTCGGCGCCGTTGCCGAGGTCCTCCTCGAGCTCGGGGATCATCTCCCCGACCGCCTGGGAGATCCCGACCGTGTCCCCGTCCGGGGTCTTGGTGACGGACAGGGCGAGCGTCGGGGCCCCGTTGGTGCGGGTGATCGAGGTCTGCTCCTGCTCGGCGAGCTCCACGGTGGCCACGGCGCCCACGGTGGTGGGCTCGGCGCCGTCGGGCGCGTCCTCGGGGAGGGGCAGCGGGACGTTCTCCACGGCCTCGAGGGAGTCGAGGGGGGAGCCGGCCTGGACGGGCAGGGTCGTGGCCCCGTCGTCCACGGTGCCCACGGGCACCAGCCCGCCGCTCTCCTCCAGGGCGGTGCGGATGTCCGCGGGCGTGGCGCCCGCCCGGGCGAGGTCGGCGCGGTCCGGCAGGATCGAGACGACCTGCTCGGGGGCGCCGCTGACCTCGGCGGAGCGCACGCCGTCGATCCGCTGCAGGTCCGGGACCGTGAGCCGTTCCAGGTCGGCGGCGAGCGGGCTGAGGTCCTCGTCGGAGGACACGGCCAGGAAGACGATGGGGAAGTCGGCGACGGAGCCGGCGAACGCGGTGGGCTCGACGTCGTCGGGCAGCTGGGTGCGCACGTTGGAGATCGCCCGCTCCACCTGGTTGCGGGCCCGGTCCAGGTCGGTGCCGTACTCGAAGCCGAGCCGGATCTCGGACAGCCCGCTGCGCGAGGTGGACGTCGAGCTCTCGAGGCCCTCCACGATGTTGAGCGCCCGCTCCAGGGGCCGGCCCACCTGCTCGTCGACGACCTCCGCGGACGCGCCGGGCATCGCCGAGACCACGCTGATGGCGGGGATCTCCAGGGACGGGATGAGCTCCTGCTTCATGGAGCGCATGCTGAGCACCCCGAAGAGGGCGACGAACAGCGTGATGAGCACGATCAGGGCGCGGTTGGCCATCGATGCGCGGGCGAGGAGAAACACTCGTGCTCCTTGTGGAGGGATGGGCGAGGGCGTCCCGGCCGGGCCGGGACGCACGCCCCTCAGCGTACCGCCGCCTACCGACAGGTCACCCGGGCCTCCCGGGCCGGGGGGCCGGGGCGGACCGGACGACGACGAGGCCCCGGACCGGTCGGTCCGGGGCCTCGTCGCGCGGGCACCGCGGCGTGCGGCGCGGTGCCCGTCGGGGCGGTGTCAGTTGATGCCGAGCACCTGGGCGGTGCGGCCCATGACCTCGTCGGCGAGCTGCGGGTTGTCGTTGAGCTTCACGCCGTAGGAGGGGATGAGCTCCTTGATCCGCGGCTCCCACCCGGACATCCGCGCCGGGAAGGACTTCGCCAGGAGGTTGAGCATGATGGGCACCGCGGTGGACGCGCCGGGGGAGGCTCCCAGCAGGCCGGCGACGGAGCCGTCCGCGGCGGTGATCAGCTCGGTCCCGAACTGGAGCACGCCGCCCTTCTGCTTGTCCCGCTTCATGACCTGCACGCGCTGGCCGGCCTCGATCAGCTCCCACTGCGAGCCGTCGGCGGTCGGGTAGAACTGCTGCAGCGCCTCGACCCGCTGGCCCTTGGACTTGGCCAGCTCGCTCAGCAGGTACTTCACGAGATCCAGGTTGGCCAGGCCCGCGCGGGTCATCGGGTAGAGGTTGTGCGGGCGCACGGACAGGGGCAGGTCCAGGTAGGACCCCTGCTTCAGGAAGTTGGGCTTGAACCCGCCGTAGGGGCCGAACAGCAGCGCGCGCCGCCCGTGCTCGTAGCGGGTGTCCAGGTGCGGGACGGACATGGGCGGGGCGCCCACGGAGGCCTGGCCGTAGACCTTGGCGTTGTGCTGGGCCGCCACGTCCTCGTCGGAGTTGCGCAGCCACAGACCGGAAACCGGGAACCCGCCGTAGCCCTTGGCCTCCCGGATGCCGGACTTCTGCAGCAGCGGCAGGGCGCCGCCGCCGGCCCCCACGAACACGAACTTCGCGCGCACGAGCCGGTCGCCCTCGGTGTTGAGGCGGTTCTTGACCCTCGCCACCCAGGTGCCGTCGCCCTGCCGGTCGAGGTCCGTGACCTGCTGGCCGTAGCGCACCTCCCCGCCCCGGGCCTGCAGGTGGGCGACCTGCTGCCGGGTCAGCTCGCCGAAGTCGACGTCGGTGCCCTCGGGGGACCAGGAGGCCGCCACGCGCCCCGCCCCGCGGCCGTGCATGGTCAGCGGCGCCCACTCGGCGATCTTCTCGCGGTCCTCGGTGTACTCCATGCGCTCGAAGAGCTTGTTCGGCTGCAGGGCCTCCCAGCGGCGGCGCAGGTAGTCGCTGTGCGCGTCGCCGAAGACGAGGGACATGTGCGGCACCGGGTTGATGAAGGAGCCGGGTTCCCGCAGCTTGCCCTCGGACACGAGGGAGGCCCAGAACTGGCGGGAGAGCTGGAACTGCTCGTTGATGCCGAGCGACTTCTCCGGGCTCACGGACCCGTCGGCGGCCTGGGGCGCGTAGTTGAGCTCGCAGAGCGCGGAGTGGCCGGTGCCGGCGTTGTTCCAGACGTTGGAGCTCTCCGCGCCCACCTGGTCGAGGCGCTCGAGCATCGTGATGTCCCACTGCGGCTCGAGCTCCTTGAGGAACACGCCGAGGGTGGCGCTCATGATGCCTCCGCCGATCAGGAGGACGTCGGTCGATTCCGTTGTCTGAGGTGATGTCACAGTCGATGCTCCCGTTGAACGCCCGGCGCTGCGCCGGTGAATGGTCGGGATCAGACTATCGCCACGCCCGGACGAACCCCGAATGCGGCCGGGCGCGCGCCGGGGCCGGTGCTCACGGCGCGGCGCCGAGGTCCACCCGGTTGAAGACCTCGTTGCCGGTGGAGCTCAGGGGGAAGGACGTCACGGAGTCCCCGACGGCGACCGCGGAGATCGGGTGGGCCAGCGGGACGGCTGGCAGCAGCCGCGAGACGCGGTTGTTGATCGACACGTACGCGCTCGAGCGGTCCTCGCCGTCGGGCAGCGCCGCCGCGCGGTTGACGGCGCCGAACAGTGACACGGCGTCCACGCCGAACTCCCCGCGGGGGGCGCCGAACAGGGCGGCCGTGAAGTAGTCCGGGTCGCGGTAGCCGCCGTTGAGGCCGAGCAGGTGCAGGGCGTGGTCGCCCTCCGGGTCCTGGATCTGCTGCACGTATCCGTCCGACCAGGCCACCGGGACGGGCTCGATCACGAACCCCGCCCGCACGAGCTGGGCCGCGATGTCGGCGTAGATCTTCTCGGGCTCCTGCATGTAGGTGCGGGAGGTGCCGCGGGGGTAGTAGAACCGCAGCGGCTCGCCGGCGTAGGAGGACGCCGCCAGCAGATCGCGCGCCCGCTGCGGGTTGTAGGACGGGACCTGCAGGTCGGTCCCGTCCATCGCGAAGCGGGCGGGCAGGAACTGGTTCGCCACCCGGGTGCCGTCGGGGTAGTGCTCGCGCACGATCGCACCGCGGTCCACGGCGGCGGCGATCGCCTCCCGCACCTCGGGGTCGTCCAGTGGCTCCACGTCCTGGTTGATGCCGAGGTAGGACACGGAGTACGGGTCGCGCTGGAGGACCTGCACGCCCTCGCGCGCGAGCGGGGCGAAGGAGTCCAGGCCCACCTGGTCGTAGCCGTCCACCTGGCCGAGGCGCAGCGCCACGTAGCGCAGCTCCGGCTCGGCGATCGTGCGGAACTCGAGCCGGCCGATGTCCCCGAGCTCGCCCCAGTAGTCGGGGTTCGCGACCAGCACCACGTTCGTCCCGTCCCCCGACTCGTAGCGGAAGGGGCCGGTGCCCACGGGGTGCGCCTCGTGCGTGCCGGCCGCCAGGGCCGCGGGGGACGCGATCCCGAAGGCGGGCTGCGTCAGCGCCCGGAGCAGGGGCGTGTGCGGCGCGGTCAGCGAGAGCTCCACCGTGGACTCCGACGCCGCGGCGCACCCCGCGTAGAGGGGGTCGATGCCGGGGGCGCCGGTGCGCAGGACCGTGGCGAAGGGGGTCCGTGCCCCGTCGGCGGCGAGGGCCTCCCAGCGCTCGAAGTTCGCGCACACCGCCGCCGCGTCCAGGGCGGTGCCGTCGTGGAAGCGCACGTCCCGGCGGAGGTCGAAGGTGTAGGTGAGCCCGTCCTCGGAGGTCTCCCACGACCGCGCCAGGGCCGGCACGGCCTCGCCCGTGGAGGGGTCGGCGGAGACGAGCCCCTCGAGCATCTGGGCCCCGATCCGGGACGTCTCCAGGATGTTGACCGTGGCCGGGTCCAGGGTGGGGGCGGCGGCGGCGTTGGCGAACACGAACTCCGCGCTCGGCACGGACCGGGAGGCGGTCGGGGTGCCGGGTCCCTCGCCCGCGGGGGCGCACCCGCCGAGGGCGAGGAGCCCCGCGACGAGCGCGAGCGCGGCCGCGGTGCGGGGGGTTCGCCTGGGCGCCATGGGTCCTTCGCTGCCTGACCGGATCGGTCGTGGGTGTCGTCGTGGGCCGGCCCCGGGGCGTGCCCGGGGACGGCGGGGTGCGCGAGGCGGGACTCGAACCCGCACGCCGGTCAGGGCACAGGAACCTAAATCCTGCGTGTCTGCCAGTTCCACCACTCGCGCCGAAGGGGCCCGTCCGGGCCCCCGCCCATCCTAGCCTCAGCCCTCCAGGCCGAGGTCGCGGCGCAGCTTCGCCACGTGGCCCGTGGCGCGCACGTTGTACTGCGCGAGCTCCACCTCGCCCTCGGGCCCGACCACCACGGTGGAGCGCACCAGGCCCTCGTAGGTCTTGCCGTAGTTCTTCTTCTCGCCCCAGGCGCCGTACGCCTCGGCGACCCGGTGGTCCGGGTCGGAGAGCAGGGGGAAGGTGAGGGACTCGGCCTCGGCGAACCGCGCGAGGGCCTCCGGGGAGTCCGGGGAGATGCCGAGCACGGCGAACCCGTCCGCGGCGAAGCGCTCCAGGCTGTCCCGGAAGTCGCACGCCTGCGTGGTGCAGCCGGGGGTCGAGGCCTTCGGGTAGAAGTAGACGACCACCCGCCGCCCGCGGTGGTCGGCGAGGGAGACGGTCCGGCCCTGGGCGTCGGGCAGGGAGAAGTCGGGGGCCGGGCTGCCGGGTTCGAGACGTGCTGCCATGGGGATGTTCCTCCGTCGGGTCGGTGGTGCCGTCCGGGCCGGGCCCGGGCGTGGGTCCGGTGCCGCGGGACGGCCCCGGACCACGAACACTACCGGCGCCCGTCCCGGCGGACCCGGGGGAGCGCTCGGGGCCGCCACGTATCCGCCCGCGGAGAAATGCTCGTCAGTTTGCTTAGCATGGTGCTGTATTCCGTGGTGCAGGTCGGTAGACTGCTTTGCATGCCTTTCACCACTCAATGGCCGACCAACCGATTGCTCTCCACCGCGGCCCGGCTCGTGGAGCACGCGTGGAACGAGCGCCTGGCCACGCTCGGGGTGACCCACGCGGGCGTCATGGCGCTGGACGTGCTGAAGACGGCGGGGAGCATGACGCAGGCCCAGCTGGCGCACCGCGTCCGGGTGCAGGCCCAGACCATGGGCAAGACGCTGCACCGGCTCGAGCTGCACGGCCACGTCAACCGGTCCAAGAACGTCCACGACCGCCGCAGCCACCTCGTGTCGATCACCCCGGAGGGCCTGCGCATCCTCGAGGCCGCCACCCAGCTCGAGGACGAGCTGGTGGACCACGGGCTGCTCACGGACGAGAACCTGCGCCGAACGCTGGCCGACATCATCACCACGCTCGGCGGCGCCCGCTGGAAGCTGCGGGTCCAGCCGGACGGGACCGTCACCGACGCCGGGTCCGCCGACGCCACCACGCCCGAGCAGTCGCGCGACATCGCCGAGGCCGGCACGGCGGGCGACACCGCGTCCTGAGGCGGCCGCGGCCCGCGGTCCCGGCACGGGTGGGCGCGGGGCGGGTCGGCACGGGGTCGAGGACGGCACCGGCACGAGGGCACGCGAGGTCGCCGGACGGCGGCCTCCGGCGGGAGCACCCGGGGCACGACGACCCCGGGTTTTTTCGTGCCCGCGGGCCGTCGTGCCCCGGGAACGACGAAGGACCCCACCGCGGTGCTCCGCGGTGGGGTCCTCCTGTGGTGCGCCCCCTCGGACTCGAACCGAGAACCCATTGATTAAGAGTCAATTGCTCTGCCAATTGAGCTAGAGGCGCTGGTGGTGCGGCAAGAACACTAGCACGCTCCCGGCCCGGGGACCGAATCGCGCCGGCCAGCTTCCGCCGGGTCCCGCCTCGCAACGAGAAAGTACTCTACCAGCTCGTCCCGCCTTGTCCATTCCGCCGCCGCCGTCCGGACGGCGGCGGCGTCTACCATGGCGGTCATGCCCTCCGCACAGACCCCCGCGCCGTCCGCCCCGTCCGTCCCGCTCTCCGAGCTCCGCGTGGTCTCCCTCCCGGAGCAGGAGCTCGTGGACCACCTGAGCGACCGCGTCCCGGGCTTCCGCTACGTCCTGTGGGACATGGCCGGGGACCCGGTCGGGGCCCGCGCCGACGAGATCGACGTGGCGGTGGCCCCGTACTTCACCGGCCGCTGGGTGGGGGCCCTGCCCGCCGCGACCCGCCTGCGGCTCGTGCAGCTGCAGAGCACCGGATTCGACGGTGTGCCGGAGGCCATCGGGCCCGACCTCGCGCTCTCGACGGCGGGCTGGGTGCACGCCGCCGGGACCGCCGAGCTGGCCCTGGGGCTGATGATCGCCGCCCAGCGGGAGCTCGACCGCGCCGTCCTGCAGCAGCGCGACGGGATCTGGCGCCGCTTCGAGACCCGCACCCTGGCCGACAGCCGCGTCCTGGTGCTGGGCGTGGGCGAGATCGGCTCCGCCGTGGTAGACCGGCTGCTCCCCTTCGAGGTCGAGGTCACGAGGGTGGCCTCCCGGGCCCGCACCGACGAGCGCGGCCCCGTGCACGGCATCGACGAGCTGCCGGCCCTGCTGCCCGACGCCGACGTGCTCGTGGTGGCCCTGCCCGCGAGCCCGGCGACCGACGGCCTCGTCGACGCCCGCGTGCTGTCCCTGCTGCCTGACGACGCCCTGGTGGTCAACGTGGGCCGCGGCCGGGTGGTCGACACCCCCGCGCTGACCGCGGAGGTCGTCTCCGGGCGGCTCCGCTGCGCCCTCGACGTCGTCGAGCCCGAGCCCTTCCCCGGCGACCACCCGCTGTTCCGCGCCCCCGGGGCGATCCTCACCCCGCACACCGGTGGTTCCTGCACGTCCTACAAGCCGCGCGTGCGGCGGCTGCTGCGGACCCAGCTCGAGCGCATCGCCGCGGGGGAGCGGCCCCTGTTCCTGCAGCAGGAGGGGCGGCTGGACGTCCCGGCGGACGCGGTGGGGTGATCCGGACGTGCCCTGTCTCACATCGTGGGACAGGGAGTCCGTAGATTGACACGCCCGGCCGGGCGGCAGAGCATGGGAGCATGCAACTCAGCCACGGTGTCGTCCAGCTCACGGTACGCGTCCTCGTCGGACGCGGGGCCTGAGCCGACGACCGGTCGAGCGCACGGGCCCTGTCGCACCTCCCGGTGCCGCGAGGGCCTTTTTTCTTGCCCGGCGCCCACGGCGGAGCGACAGTCGAGCCGGACCAGCAGCACCAGCCCAGAAGGCCAGACCAGAAGGACAGTGACATGAGCAAGGGACAGCCGATCAGCCCAGCGCTGATGGCCACCAAGCGCGCGGAGACCGCCGCTGACCACCGGCCCCCGGGGGCCCCGGAGAAGTCCGTCCCCGCCGTCCCGTCCGTCATGGGCCCGGGCAGCACGGTGGCCCCCACGGAGATGACCGGCTCCCAGGCCGTCATCCGGGCGCTGGAGGAGCTCGGCGTCACCGACGTCTTCGGCCTCCCCGGCGGCGCGATCCTGCCGACCTACGACCCGCTCCTGGACTCGGACCGGATCAACCACATCCTGGTCCGCCACGAGCAGGGCGCCGGCCACGCCGCCGAGGGCTACGCCCTCGCCTCGGGCCGCGTGGGCGTCTGCATCGCGACCTCCGGCCCCGGCGCCACGAACCTCGTCACCGCCCTCGCCGACGCGCACATGGACTCCATCCCCATGGTCGCGATCACCGGGCAGGTCTCGTCCAAGGTCATCGGCTCCGACGCCTTCCAGGAGGCGGACATCGTGGGGATGACGATGCCGGTCACCAAGCACTCCTACCTGGTGACGCACGCCGGGGACATCCCGCGGGTGCTCGCCGAGGCGTTCCACCTGGCCTCGACCGGGCGCCCCGGCCCGGTGCTCGTGGACATCGCCAAGGACGCCCAGCAGGACACCATGACGTTCTCCTGGCCGCCCCGGATGGACCTGCCCGGCTACCGGCCCGTGACGCGCGGGCACGCCAAGCAGATCCGGGAGGCCGCCAAGCTCATCGCGGCGGCCCAGCGGCCCGTGCTCTACGTGGGCGGCGGGACGGTGCGCGCCGATGCGGCCGCCGAGCTCATGGAGCTGGCCGAGCTGACCGGCGCCCCCGTGGTGACCACGCTGACCGCCCGGGGCGTGTTCCCGGACTCCCACGAGCAGAACCTGGGGATGCCCGGGATGCACGGCACCGTCCCGGCCGTGTACTCGATGCAGCAGGCCGACCTGCTGGTGACCCTCGGCGCGCGCTTCGACGACCGCGTCACGGGCCACCTCGAGACCTTCGCCCCCACGGCCAAGATCATCCACGCGGACATCGACCCCGCCGAGATCTCCAAGAACCGCACGGCCGACGTCCCGATCGTGGGCGACGTCAGGGAGATCCTGCCGGACCTCGTGACCGCCGTGCGCCAGGAGTTCGAGCGCAGCGGCAGCCCCGACCTCTCCTCGTGGTGGACCGCGCTCAGCAGCCTGCAGGCCACCTACCCGCTGGGCTACCCCAAGCCGGCGGACGGGCTGGGCTCGCCGCAGCACGTCATCGAGCGGATCTCCGCCCTGACCGGCCCGGAGGCCGTCTACGTCTCCGGCGTGGGCCAGCACCAGATGTGGAGCTCCCACTTCGTCCAGTACGAGCGGCCCCGGCAGTGGCTGAACTCGGCCGGACTGGGGACCATGGGCTTCGCCGTCCCCGCCGCGATGGGCGCCAAGGTCTCTCAGCCCGACCGCGTGGTCTGGGCGATCGACGGCGACGGCTGCTTCCAGATGACCAACCAGGAGCTCGCCACCTGCACGATCAACAAGATCCCGATCAAGGTGGCGGTGATCAACAACTCCTCGCTGGGCATGGTGCGCCAGTGGCAGACCCTGTTCTACGACGGCCGGTACTCCAACACCGACCTGAACACGGGCCACGACAGCATCATGGTGCCGGACTTCGTCAAGCTCGCCGACGCCTACGGGTGCGCCGCCCTGCGCTGCACCCGGGACGAGGACGTGGACGACGTCATCCGGCAGGCCCTCGAGATCAACGACCGCCCCGTGGTGATCGACTTCGTGGTCTCCGCCGACGCGATGGTGTGGCCGATGGTGCCCACCGGCGTGTCCAACGACCAGATCCAGATCGCCCGCAACATGACCCCCGACTGGGACGAGGAGGACTGACCCATGAGCCGACACACCCTCTCCGTGCTGGTCGAGGACAAGCCGGGCGTGCTGACCCGGGTGGCCGGACTGTTCGCGCGCCGCGCCTTCAACATCGACTCGCTCGCCGTGGGACCCACGGAGCTCGACGGCGTCTCCCGCATCACCGTGGTGGTGGACGCCGAGGGCGAGCTGCTCGAACAGGTCACCAAGCAGCTGAACAAGCTCATCAACGTGATCAAGATCGTCGAACTTACCCCCGACTCGTCGGTGCAGCGCGACCACATCATGGTCAAGGTCCGCGCCGACGCCGCGACCCGTCTGCAGGTCACCCAAGCCGCGGACCTGTTCCGGGCCACCGTTGTCGACGTCTCCACCGAGTCGCTCGTCATCGAGGCCACCGGCGCCCCGGAGAAGCTCCGGGCGCTGCTGGACATCCTGGAACCCTTCGGCGTCCGGGAGATCGTCCGGGCCGGTACGCTGGCCCTCGGACGTGGTCCCAAGTCGATGAGCGACCGCGCCCTGCGCCACTGACGCCCCCGGGCGGCGGTGGACGCGGGCGCCGGCCCACAGACACCCCAACCACCTCGCGGCGGTGCCCCCGCCGCGCCCACCCATGCTTCAAGGAGACAATCCCATGGCAGAGATCTTCTACGACGACGACGCCGACCTCTCGATCATCCAGGACCGCTCCGTGGCCGTCATCGGCTACGGCTCGCAGGGCCACGCCCACGCGCTGAACCTGCGCGACTCCGGCGTGGACGTGCGCATCGGCCTCGCCGAGGGCTCGCGCTCCCGGGCCAAGGCCGAGGCCGAGGGCCTGCGGGTGCTCACCGTCGCGGACGCCGTCAAGGAAGCCGACGTCATCATGATCCTGACGCCGGACCAGGTCCAGCGCCACGTCTACGCCGAGTCGATCGCCCCGAACCTGGAGCAGGGCGACGCCATCTTCTTCGCCCACGGCTTCAACATCCGCTACGGCTACATCGAGGCCCCCGCGGGCGTCGACGTCGTCATGGTCGCCCCGAAGGGCCCGGGCCACACCGTGCGCCGCGAGTTCGAGGCCGGCCGCGCCGTGCCCGCCCTCGTGGCCGTGGAGAAGGACGCCTCCGGCAAGGCCCTCGAGCTGGGCCTGTCCTACGCCAAGGGCATCGGCGGCACCCGCGCGGGCGTCATCAAGACCACCTTCACCGAGGAGACCGAGTCCGACCTCTTCGGCGAGCAGGCGGTCCTGTGCGGCGGCATGTCCCACCTGGTCCAGTACGGTTTCGAGACCCTGACCGAGGCCGGCTACCAGCCCGAGATCGCCTACTTCGAGGTCCTGCACGAGCTCAAGCTCATCGTGGACCTCATGGTCGAGGGCGGCATCGCCAAGCAGCGCTGGTCCATCTCGGACACCGCCGAGTACGGCGACTACGTCTCCGGCCCCCGGGTCATCAGCCCCGCGGTCAAGGAGAACATGAAGGCCGTGCTGGCCGACATCCAGGACGGCACCTTCGCCAAGCGCTTCATCGAGGACCAGGACAACGGGGGCGCCGAGTTCAAGAAGCTGCGCGAGAAGGAGGAGTCCCACCCGATCGAGGTCACCGGCCGGGAGCTGCGCAAGCTCTTCGCGTGGACCTCGCCGGACGCCGACTACGTCGAGGGCACCGCGGCCCGCTGATCCGCACCCGCCCCCACCGCCGCGCCCGGCGCGGGGGCACCGGCCGAGGGGCCGCGTTCGCACGTCATGCGCCGAGCATTCCGTACGGACGCGGCCCCTCGCCGTGTCAGGCGTCCTACCCTGGGGGCGGAGCCGGTCGCCGCGATCCCGGGGGGTGGTCCGCATGACGGACGTCGGAGCACGGGCACAGCAGCCCGGGCCGGGCCTGCGGGGCCGGGTCGCCCGGCACCAGCTGCCGGCCTTCTTCGTCCTGACGTACGCGTGGTCCTGGACGTGCTGGGCGCCCCTGCTGCTCGGGGCGGGCGGCACGCCGCTGCTCCTGCTCGGGGGCCTCGGCCCGTTCGTGGCGGCGTGGGCCGTCACGTGGCTGGCGGGGGAACCCGTGCGGGACTGGGCCCGGGCGATCGTGCGGTGGCGGGTCCCGGCCCGCTGGTGGGCCTGGGCGCTGGGGCTGCCCGCGCTGCTGTACGCCGTCGTCAACGCCCTGCTCGCGGCGCTGGGCCGGGAGGTCGACTGGTCCCTGGCCCTCGAGCGGGCCCCCGCCTACCTGGCGACCTTCGCCTTCGTGGCGGTGCTCGGGGGCGGCCTGGAGGAGCCCGGCTGGCGCGGCTTCGCGCTGCCCCGACTGCAGGAGCGGCTGGGCCCGCTCCGGGCGACCGCGCTGCTCGGTCTGCTGTGGGGGGTGTGGCACGTCCCGCTCTACGGGCCGCTGGGCTTCGCGGTGCCGTTCGTCCTCGCGTTCCTCTACACCCCGCTGTACAACCGCACGGGCAGCGTGCTGCTGTGCGTGCTGCTGCACGCGAGCTTCACGCCGGCCCAGGACCACCTCGTCCTGCTGGCCGCGGAGCCGGTGCACACCGGGCTGCTGGACACCGTGGACCTCGTCCTGTTCGGCACCTACGCCGGGGCCGCGCTGCTCGTCCTGGCCCTCACCCGCGGGCGTCTGGGCGCGGGGCGCCCCCGGCGGTGAGCCGACCCGGCCGGGCCCCGAGCCCCGGCCGCCCCGGGCGCGCACGGCCCCCGCGGTCGGTAGAGTGGAGGCCGTGACTTCCTCCCACCGCACCCCGTACTACATCACCACGGCCATCGCGTACCCCAACGGCACCCCGCACATCGGGCACGCCTACGAGGTCATCGCGACCGACGTCATGGCCCGGTTCAAGCGGCTGGACGGCTACGACGTCCGCTTCCTGACCGGCACCGACGAGCACGGCCAGAAGATGCAGCAGACCGCGGAGAAGGAGGGCCTCACGGCCCGGGAGCTCGCGGACCGCAACTCGGCGCGCTTCCGCGAGATGGACGACGCCCTGAACATCTCCTACGACCGCTTCATCCGCACCACGGACGCCGACCACTACGCGGCGTCGGCGGCCCTCTGGCGCCGGATGGAGGAGGCCGGGGACATCTACCTCGGCAAGTACGCCGGCTGGTACTCCGTGCGCGACGAGGCGTTCTACGGCGAGGACGAGACCGAGCTCCGCGCGGACGGCGTGCGGTGCTCGACGGGCACCGGCACGGAGGTCACCTGGACCGAGGAGGAGTCCTACTTCTTCCGCCTCTCCGCCTACCAGGACCGGCTGCTGGAGCTCTACGAGCGGGAGGGCTTCGTCCACCCCGAGACCCGGCGCAACGAGATCGCGTCCTTCGTGCGCTCGGGCCTGGAGGACCTCTCCATCTCCCGCACCACCTTCGACTGGGGCGTGCCCGTGCCCGGCAACCCGGACCACGTGATGTACGTGTGGGTGGACGCCCTCACCAACTACCTCACCGGCGTGGGCTTCCCGGACACCGCATCCGAGACGTTCCAGCGGTACTGGCCCGCCGACGCCCACGTGATCGGCAAGGACATCGCCCGCTTCCACGCCGTGTACTGGCCGGCGTTCCTGATGTCCGCCGGCCTGCCCCTGCCCCGGCGCGTCTTCGCCCACGGCTTCCTGTTCAACCAGGGCGAGAAGATGTCCAAGTCCGTGGGCAACGTCATCGACCCGCACGCCCTCGTGGCCGAGTACGGCCTCGACCCGCTGCGCTTCTTCCTGCTGCGCGAGGTGCCGTTCGGCCAGGACGGCAGCTACTCGCACGACGGGATCAAGAACCGCATCAACTCCGACCTCGCCAACGACCTCGGCAACCTCGCGCAGCGCTCGCTGTCGATGGTCGCCAAGAACTGCGAGGGCCGGGTCCCCGCGCCGGGGGAGCTCACCCCCGAGGACCGGGCCATGCTCGCCGCCGCCGCCGGGCTCTGCGCGCCGGTGCGCGCCGAGTTCGACGAGCAGCAGTTCCACCGGGCGCTCGAGCGGATCTGGCGGGTGGTCGCCGAGGCCAACCGGTACTTCACCGCCATGGAGCCCTGGAAGCTGCGCAAGACCGACGCCGGGCGGATGGCCACCGTGCTCTGGGTGACGCTCGAGGTGGTGCGCACGGTCGGCATCCTGGTCCAGCCGGTGGTGCCGGACGCCGCCGCCCGGCTGCTGGACGTGCTCGGCCAGGCCGAGGGCGACGCCCGCCTGTTCACCGCCCTGGACACGCCCCTCGTGGCCGGCACGGAGCTGCCCCCGCCCGCGCCGGTGTTCCCGCGCTACGAGGAGCCCGCCCCACTCCAGTCCTGAGCGGCACTCAGCTGTCCATCATGCGAGACGTCCGTCCACACCGTGGTCGGACGGGTCGGTCGGCTCCTATCCTGGGGCCATGAGCCAGCCGACGCCCGCAGCCGCCCCCGCCCACCTGAAGATCGCCCTCGTCCCCGGTGACGGCATCGGCCCCGAGGTCGTCGCCGAGGCGGTGAAGGTCCTCGACGCGGTGACCGCCGCGGCCGGCGTCACGGTGGAGAAAACGGAGTTCGGCCTCGGCGCGCAGCACTGGCTGGACACGGGGGAGACCCTCACGGACCGGACGCTGGACGAGTTGCGGACCCACGACGCCATCCTGTTCGGCGCGGTCGGCGCCGCCCCCGGGGACCGGCGGGTCCCGTCCGGGATCATCGAGCGCGACGTGCTGCTGAAGATGCGCTTCAGCCTCGACCACTTCGTCAACCTCCGCCCGTCCAAGCTCTTCCCGGGCACCACCAGCCCGCTCTCCCACCCGGGGGACATCGACTTCGTGGTGGTGCGCGAGGGCACCGAGGGCCCGTACGCCGGAAACGGCGGGGTGCTGCGCGGCGGCACCGACGCCGAGATCGCCACCGAGGTCTCGCTCAACACCGCCTACGGCGTGCGCCGCCTCGTGCGCTACGCCTTCGAGCTCGCCGCCGGGCGGGAGCGCAAGCGGCTGACCCTGGTCCACAAGCACAACGTGCTCGTCAACGCGGGCCGCCTCTACGCGCGCCTCGTGGAGGAGATCGGCGCCGAGTTCCCCGACGTCGCCGTCGACTACCTGCACGTGGACGCGGCCACGATCTTCCTCACGACCGACCCGGCGCGCTTCGACGTCATCGTCACCGACAACCTCTTCGGGGACATCCTCACCGACCTCGCCGGCGCGGTGACGGGCGGCATCGGACTGGCCCCGGCCGGCAACATCAACGCGGACCGCACGGCGCCCTCGATGTTCGAGCCCGTCCACGGCTCCGCACCGGACATCGCGGGGCAGCAGAAGGCGAACCCCGTGGCGGCGATCCTCGCCACCGCCATGATGCTGGAGCACCTCGGCCACTCCGGGCCCGCGGCCCGGATCGAGGCCGCCGTGCAGCAGGACCTCGCGGCCCACGGCAACGAGTCCCGCACCACCGCCCAGGTGGGCGACGGCGTGCTCGCCGCCCTCGCCTGAGCCGATCCGGCCGTGCTCCGGGGATAGGCTGGGGCACGGAACCAACAGCTGAGCCCCGCGTGCCGGTCGCCACGGGGTCGACCTCGCAGGGAGACGCAGTGACCACACAGCCCACCACCTTCGCCCACCACCTCAGCCAGGACCCGGTCCCGGAGGAGGTCCGGGCGGCAATCCTCGCCGAGCCGGGCTTCGGCACGAACTTCACGGACCACATGGTGAAGATCGACTGGTTCGGGGACGTCGAGAAGGGCACGGGCCGCTGGAGCGACCCGCGGGTCGAGCCGTACGGACCGCTGGTGCTGGACCCGGCCGCGGCCGTGCTGCACTACGGCCAGGAGATCTTCGAGGGGCTCAAGGCCTACCGGCACGCGGACGGCTCCGTGTGGACCTTCCGGGCCGAGGCCAACGCCGCCCGGCTCAACCTGTCGGCCCGCCGGCTGGCGCTGCCGGAACTGCCCGAGCAGCTGTTCCTGGACTCGCTGCGCGAGCTGGTGTCGGTGGACGAGCAGTGGGTGCCCGACGGGGACGGGGAGTCCCTGTACCTGCGCCCGTTCATGATCGCCACGGAGGCGTTCCTGGGCGTGCGCCCGTCCCGCCAGGTGCTGTACTCCGTGATCGCCTCCCCGGCCGGCAACTACTTCGGCGGCCCGGTGAAGCCCGTGGACATCTGGCTCTCCCGCGACTGGGCCCGGGCCGGCCGCGGCGGCACGGGAGCCGCCAAGTGCGGCGGCAACTACGCCGCCTCCCTGATCGCCCAGATGGAGGGCGACGCCCACGGGTGCCAGCAGGTGATGTTCCTGGACCGCGACCGCGGCGACGCCGTCGAGGAGCTGGGCGGCATGAACGTGTTCTTCGTCTACGACGACGGCCGCCTGGTAACCCCCGAGCTCACCGGCACGATCCTCGAGGGCGTCACCCGCCGCTCGATCATCCAGCTCGCCAAGGACCGCGGGATGACCGTCGAGGAGCGCCGCTTCACCCTCGACGAGTGGCGCGAGGGCTGGCAGGCCGGGACCATCACCGAGGCGTTCGCGTGCGGGACCGCCGCCGTCATCACCCCCATCGGCCGGCTCGTCTCCACCGAGGAGACCATCGGCGACGAGGGCGCCCGGCCCGGCGAGGTCACCATGGACATCCGCCGACAGCTCCTGGAGATCCAGACGGGCCGCGCGGAGGACCCGCACGGCTGGCTGACCCGCCTGGTCTGAGCCCCGCGCGGCCCCGGTGGCGCCACCGGGGCCGCGCGGCCGCCCGCGGACCGTGGGATAGCCTGGTCCCATGCGAATTGCCAGGTTCACGGTCGACAGCGAGATCCACTTCGGCGCGGTGCAGGGCGCCGCCGGCGAGGAGACGGTCACCGTCCTCGCGGGCGACCCCTTCTACACCGGGGTCAACCCCACCCAGCAGCGCCACGACATCGCCGACGTCCGCCTCCTCGCCCCCGTGATCCCGCGCTCCAAGATCGTGTGCGTCGGCCGCAACTACGCCGACCACGCCGCGGAGCTGGGCAACGAGCTGCCCACCTCGCCGATGCTGTTCTTCAAGCCCAACACGTCCGTCGCCGGCCCCGGCGACCCCGTGACCCTGCCCGCGTGGACCGAGCAGGTCTCCTACGAGGCCGAGCTCGCCGTCGTCATCGGACGGATGTGCAAGGACGTCCCCGTGGAGCGCGTGCCCGAGGTGGTCTTCGGCTACACCGCCGCCAACGACCTCACCGGCCGCGACGTGCAGAAGACCGACGGGCAGTGGGCGCGCGCCAAGGGCTTCGACGGGGCCTGCCCGCTCGGGCCCTGGATCGAGACGGACCTCGACACCTCCGCCCTCGCCGTGCGCAGCCGCGTCAACGGCGAGACCAAGCAGGACGGCAACACCCGGGACATGGTCTTCGACGTCCCGTTCCTCGTCTCCTACGTCTCCCAGGCGTTCACGCTCCTGCCCGGCGACGTCATCCTCACGGGCACGCCCGCCGGCGTCGGCATCGTCGACGAGGGCGACCGGATCGAGGTGGAGGTCGAGGGCATCGGCGTCCTGCCGACCGTCCTGCGCCGCTGACCCGCACCACCGGCCGGCGCCGGTCCGCACCGCCGACCCGTGCGGGCACCGCGGCGCCCCGCACCACCGCACGACCCCGCCCAGACCCCGAGCGATCCACGAAAGAGCCATGACCGACACGCCCGCCACCCCGGCCACCGCCTCGACCACCTCCTCGCCCGTGCGCGTGCGCTTCTGCCCGTCCCCGACGGGCACCCCGCACGTGGGGCTGATCCGCACCGCGCTGTTCAACTGGGCCCACGCCCGCCACACCGGCGGCACCATGGTCTTCCGCGTCGAGGACACCGACACCCTGCGCGACTCGGAGGAGAGCTACCAGCAGCTGCTCGAGGCGCTCGCGTGGCTGGGGATCGACTGGGACGAGGGCGTCGAGACCGGGGGTCCGCACGCCCCTTACCGGCAGTCGCAGCGCCTGGACGTCTACCGCGACGTGGCCGCCCGGCTCCGGGAGCACGGGGCGGTCTACGAGGCGTACTCCACCCCGGAGGAGGTCGAGGCCCGGCACCGGGCGGCCGGCCGCGACCCCAAGCTCGGCTACGACAACTTTGACCGCGACCTCACCCAGGAGCAGGTCGCGGCCTACCGGGCGGAGGGCCGCGAGCCGGTGCTGCGGATGCGGATGCCGGACGAGGACATCGTGGTCCACGACATGATCCGCGGCGAGATCGTCTTCCGGGCCGGCTCCATCCCGGACTACGTGGTGGTGCGCGCCAACGGCCAGCCGCTGTACACGCTGACCAACCCCGTGGACGACGCCCTCATGGAGATCACCCACGTGCTGCGCGGCGAGGACCTGCTGTCCTCGACACCGCGCCAGATCGCGCTGTTCCGCGTCCTGGTCGAGATCGGCTTCGCGAAGTACGTGCCCGAGTACGGCCACCTGCCCTACGTCATGGGCGAGGGCAACAAGAAGCTGTCCAAGCGCGACCCTGAGTCCAGCCTCTTCCACCTCAAAGACAGCGGCTTCGTCCCCGAGGGCCTGCTCAACTACCTGGCCCTGCTGGGCTGGTCCCTGTCCGCGGACGAGGACGTCTTCACCGTGGAGCAGCTCGTGGAGCACTTCGACGTCCACGACGTCCTGGCGAACCCCGCGCGCTTCGACCTCAAGAAGGCCACCGCGATCAACGGCACCCACGTCCGCAGGCTCGCCCCCGAGGACTTCCGCGACCGGCTCGTCCCCTACCTGCAGGCCGGCGGCGTGCTGGGGGACACCCTGGACGAGCGCCAGCGGGACATCCTCGACCGGGCCGCCCCGCTGGTCCAGGAGCGGATGAACCTGCTCGGCGAGGCCCCCGAGCTGCTGTCCTTCCTCTTCGCCGCCGACGACGAGATCGAGGTCGCCGACGACGCCCGCAAGCAGCTCAAGGACTCCGCCGGCGACGTCCTGCGGGCCGCCCTTGCCGCCCTGGAGCCGCTCGAGGACTGGAGCGCCGCCACCCTCGAGACCGCGCTCCGCGAGGCCATCGTGGACGGGCTGGGCATCAAGCCGCGACTGGCCTTCGGCCCCGTCCGCACCGCCGTCTCGGGCCGGCGGATCTCGCCGCCCCTGTTCGAGTCCCTCGAGATCCTCGGCAAGGACTCCTCGCTGACCCGCCTGCGCGCCCTCGCCGCCCAGCTCGGCTGAGCGCCCTCCCCGCCGACGACGACGGTCCGGCCAGCCCTCCGCGGAGGGCTGGCCGGACCGTCGTCGTCGGCGGGGACGTCATCTGCACACAGCCGGGCGCTCCGGCGTAGCCTGGGACACGGGGGCGATCAGCATGGACCGGACGGACGACCAGATCGAGGCGATGCGCGCGGGACGCCCGCAGCACCGCAATCCCGTGCAGCGGGACACCATCACGTGGTTGCGCACCGGCGCGGAGACCGGGGGCGAGCACGCCCTGCTGCACGTCGAGGTGGAGCCCGGGGGAGAGGTGCTCGCCCACTACCACCGACGGTTCGGGATGCGCGTGCGCGTCCTCGAGGGCGTGCTGCGGGTCCAGATCGGCCACGTCGTGCGGGACCTCGGAGCGGGCGGCGAGGCCGAGGTGCCCCCGGAGCATCTGTTCCGCTGGAAGAACCCGGCCGGGACCCCGACCCGCTTCGTGGTCGAGGTGCGGCCCGCCCACGAGGGCTTCGAGAAGGGCCTGGTGGCCCTGTACGGGCTCGCCCGGGACGGGCGCACCCGCCGGGACGGCCGGCCGCGGAGCCTGCTCCGCACGGCGCTGCTCATCCAGTGGACCGACATCAACCTCCCGGGGCTCTACCGCTGGCTGGGGCCGGTCGTCCGAGCACTGGCGGGCATCGCCCGCCGCCGGGGGATCGACCGGGAGCTCGAGGACCGCTACTGCGCCTGACACCGATTTGCCGCCGTGCCGGAAGGCCGGTATAGTTCTTTTGCGTTGCGCCGGTCGCCGCGGGAAACCGCCGGACCGGGGACGACAGTGGGATATGGTGTAATTGGCAACACTACGGTTTCTGGTACCGTCATTCTAGGTTCGAGTCCTGGTATCCCAGCGCTGCTCCATCGGAACAGTACGGCCCCATCGTATAGCGGCCTAGTACGCCGCCCTCTCACGGCGGTAACGCGGGTTCGAATCCCGCTGGGGTCACCACCGCGGAACACCCCCGGACCACACGGTCCGGGGGTGTTCTCGTGTCCGGGGTGCGCTGCGCTGCCGGAGCAGGGCCGGCGTCCGGAACAGGGCACGGGACCTGGTACAGTGTACGAGGCCGGTCGCGGGAAACCGCGGACCGGATCGGTACGGCCCCATCGTATAGCGGCCTAGTACGCCGCCCTCTCACGGCGGTAACGCGGGTTCGAATCCCGCTGGGGTCACCACGGAAGACGTCCCCCGGACCACACGGTCCGGGGGACGTCTTCGTTTCCCACGACGAGCACCGGCGCCGCCCGGTCCGGCGCTGCCCGCCCGGGGGAGGGGTGCGCGCCGAATGCTCCGGCGCCACCTACAGTCAGCAGGCTTACATCCCTGTCCCGGCACTGCTACGTTGGCAGGGCGGCGCAGTACTGTCGCCGGGACCGGCTCCGGGACGGGGGAAGGCACGATGGACGAGAGCTATGACGTGGTCGTCGTCGGTGGGGGGCCCGCGGGCCTCGCCGGGGCGCTGTGCCTGGCCCGGGCCCGGCGCACGGTCCTCGTGGTGGACGCCGGGGCCCCGCGCAACGACCCCGCGGAGCACGTGCACAACTACCTCGGCCGCGACGGCGACGCCCCGGGCGCGCTGCTCGCCGACGGGCGTGCCGAGGTCACCGGCTACGGAGCGGACGTCGTCGACGGCACGGTGGTCTCCGCCCGTCCCACTGGGGACGACGGCCACGGCGTCCGGTTCCTGCTGGCGCTCGAGGACGGCCGGTCGGTGCGGGCGCGCCGCGTGCTGATCACCACCGGACTGACCGACGAGCTGCCGGACGTCCCGGGCGTGGCGCAGCGGTGGGGCTGCGACGTCGTCCACTGCCCCTACTGCCACGGCTGGGAGTGGCGGGACGAGCCGCTGGCGGTGCTGGGCACCGGCCCCCTGGGCGCGCAGCAGGCGCAGCTGTTCCGGCAGTGGAGCCACGACATCACCTTCGTGCAGCACACCGCCCCGGCGCCGGACGACGAGGAGCGCGAGCACCTGGCGGCCCTCGGCATCGAGTGCGTGGCGGGCGAGGTGCGGCGCGTGGAGGTGTCGGGGGACCGGATCACCGGTCTGCGGCTGGTCTCCGGCGAGCTCGTGCCGTGCCGGGCCGTGGTCGTGGTGCCGCGCTTCACGGTCCGCTCCGCCCTCATCGACTCCCTCGGCCTGCGCACGGCCGACGTGGAGGAGAAGGGCCATGCCGTCGGCACGTACGTGCCCTCGGCGCCCACGGGCGGCACGGACGTGCCGGGGGTCTACGTGGCGGGCAACGTCACGGACCTCCACGCCCAGGTCCTCGCCGCGGCGGCGGCCGGGCTCACGACCGCCACGGCTGTCAACGCCGACCTGCAGGCCGAGGACCTCGGCCGGGCGCTCGCCGACCGCGGCTGACGTCACGGGTCCGGTCGGCCGGGAGCGGATCCACGAGGAGCAGGGTCCGGCGCGCGCGACCTTCTGCACCGTCGCCGTCCGTCACCGACACGCCGGAGGCGGCGGGCCCCGCCGGCCGGGGCAGCGCCCGGGCCGGCGGAGCCGGGCACCGGATCAGGCCAGCGAGGCGTCCAGGCTGATGTCCACGGACAGGGCCTGGGAGACCGGGCAGCCGGCCTTGGCCTCCTCGGCGATGCGCGCGAAGTCCTCCGCGGAGATGTTCTCCACCTGCGCCACCACGGTCAGCTCGACCCCCTTGATGCCCTCGCCCGCCACGAAGGTCACCTCGGCCGAGGAGTCCAGCCGGGTGGGCGGGGTCTCGTTCTGGGCGAGCATGTTGGAGAACGCCATGGCGTAGCAGGTGGCGTGCGCGGAGGCCAGGAGCTCCTCGGGGCTCGTCTTGGCGCCGGCGCCGCTCTCCGCGCGGGTGTCCCAGTCCACGTCGAAGGGGCCCAGGCCCGAGCCGGTCAGGCTGGTGGTGCCCGAGCCGTTGAAGAGATCGCCGGTCCAGACGGTGCTGGCCTTGCTGATGACAGGTTTCGGCATGGTTCCTCCTGAGGTCCACGGCAGGCGGGCGCTCCGCCTGCCGGCGCCGGGCGGCGCTGCTGTCACGCTAACGGATCCGTGCGGCCAGCGAGCGGCCGGGGCCGTGTTTCAGCCGTCGGCGCGTGTCCGGCCGGCGGAGGCACGTGCTACCCCAGGGGCCTCCTGGGAGTTTCCGGGCCGCGGGGCGTCCCCCGATCGGCGACGGCACGGGTGGTCGCGTGCGCGGCCGCAGACACGAGCCGTTCCAGCGGACCCCGTCCGAAGGCGTGCCGCCAGGCGAGCGCCACGAGGGCTGAGACGAGGAGGCAGGCTGCGAACCAGAGCAGCGGGCTGCTGTAGTGGACCTCGGTGGCCAGCAGGACCAGCTGTCCCGTGTACAGGGACAGGGTCATGGCACCCATGGCCGTGAGCGGCAGCAGCCACTTGCCGAACTCGCGGCCGGCGAGCAGGAAGGCGCCGAGCACGGCCGTGCTCACCCCGAGGCTCCAGGCCACCGAGAGGAGCGTGTTGGTGTGCGGGGCGGAGAGCGCCTGCCACCACAGCGAGGACGTCGGCAGGGGCCCGTCGGCGCCGAAGACGACGAGGTGGTCCAGGTCCGCCCGGGTGAGGGAGACGATGCTGTAGAGCAGGACGTTGTAGCCGTCCATGCCGTAGAGGAGCACCCAGGAGACGAGCTTGGCGAGGGCCGCGAGGCCGAGTCCCGCGGCCAGGAGGCGGCTCTGCAGACGCAGGCTCTTGAGGTTGAGGCGGCCGAGGGCGAGCCCGGCGAGCAGGTACGCCATGTACGTCACGGCCGGGTACGTGCCGGTCAGCGTCAGCTGGAAGAAGAGCGCGACCGGCTCGGTGACGAGGTGGGCGAACGTCGGGTTGGCGGCGCTGTGCTCGGGCACCACGTCGCCCAGCCAGTGGATCAGGAGGGGCCCGAGGAGCAGGAACGCGCCCGAGCACAGGAACAGGGTCCGTGCCCGCAGCCCCAGGAAGGGCAGCGCGAGCAGGAAGAACAGCCCGTACTGGACCAGGATGCCGACGGCCGGCGGGTCCGCCGGCATCAGGTACCCGACGGTCAGCCCGATCACCATGATCAGCAGCGCGCGCACCGCGATCCCGGCGCGGCCGGCGGTGAGGTCCCGGCCCCTGCGGGGTCTGCGCGCGCCGGTGGAGAAGGCGAGGCCGACCCCGGCGAGCAGGGCGAACAGCGCCGCGGAGTCCCCGGCGAACAGCAGCCAGGACAGCGTCGGCCGGTCGTTGTCGGGATAGGACTGCGGCAGGAAGTGGACCGCCGTCAGCCCGACGAGAGCCAGTCCCCGGGCGGCGTCCACGGCGACCAGGCGCCCGGCCGACCGGCGGGGGTCGAGCCCGCCGGTGGCCTCCGCGGCCCGGTCTCTCGTGGGGTGGTCGTTCATGGGTCCCGCCGTCCTGTTCCTCATCCCCGGCCCCACGGTGGGTCGCGCTCAGGATGTCGTGTGCACTGCCGCCAATCTTCGCATCCACGCCGGTTGTCGCGGCAACGTTGCGCCGGAAGGCTCAGGAGGCCTCACGCAGCGCCGGCCCCGGCGGCGGCACGGGCAGGCCCGCGCAGCGGCGGTGCAGGACCTTGGCCCGCATCCGGCGCCGGGCGCGGTCCGCGCCCTCAGCGGCCGCTCCGGCCGTCCTCGCCCCGGTCGGCGGAGGCGGCCCGGGACGGCCGCAGGGGCTGGAGCGCCGCGAGCTCCGCGGGGGTCGCGGTCCGGAACGGCGGGGCCTCCGGGCACTGCGGCGCCCGCCGCCCCTGCCCGCGGGTGGCGCGCAGGCTCGTGCCGACCGACACGACCAGCACGACCGTGATCACCGCGAGGGAGACCCCCGTGGGGATGTCGACCAGGTCGACCTTGAGCGCCATCTTCACCCCCACCCACACCAGGACCAGGGCCAGCCCGGCGCGCAGGTGCACGAAACGGTGCATCAGGTCCGCCGGCAGGAAGTACATGGCCCGCAGCACCAGCGCGCCGAAGACGCCCAGGAACAGCACCTGGTGCTGGTAGGCGCGGGGGACGGCGAAGTACGTGAGCAGGACCGCCCGGACGAACACGTTGTCCACGGAAAGCTACTTCTCGATCAGGTGCCCGGCGAAGTACTGCTGGCCGGCCTGCGACCCGAAGACGGCCCAGACCACCACCCCGAAGCCTGTCCCGCAGGCCACCCACACCGCCGTCCACACCGCGGCCTCGCGCAGCCCGATCGCGTGCGGGCGCCGGTGGGCGAGCAGGTCCAGAGCCAGCAGGACCACGATGCCGCCGATCACCGCGGCCCACCCCCAGAACGGGACGTCCATCGCCACCAGCCACCCTCCGGTTCCCGACCGGAGGTCTCTCCCGGCCCGTTCCGGGGCCCGCGCGCCGGATCCTGCGGTGGGACCGTCGTGACGACGCTGCGCGGGGGGATACTCCCCTCCTGGCCCCTCCAGCGAACCCCGCCCCGCCCTCCGCGTCAGGAGGCGTCGCGAACCCCCGCAGCGGCGCTGCGCGGGTCCCCGGTGCTACGCTCCGCAGTGAGCCGGGGGATCCGCCCGGCGACGACGGCGGGGCCGCCCGCCCCGCCCGTCCGCACCGCTCCAGCCCCTCCCGGATGGTGGTGATCACCGTTTTCCCGCACCCGTCCCCCGCAGCGACCACCGGCCCCACCCGCACCTTCGGCGTGGAGGAGGAGCTGCTCCTCGTGGACGCCGTGACGCTGGAGCCCGCCGCCGCCGGCCCGGACGCCGTGGACGCGCACGCCGCGGGCGTCCGCTCCTCCCCGGCGACGGCACCGGCGCACCAGGTCACCACCGAGCTGCAGCAGGAGCAGATCGAGGTCGCGAGTCCTCCGCTGACCGGTCTCGCGGAGCAGATCGCCGCGATCCATCAGGGGCGCCGCCTGGCCGACGCCGCCGCCCGCGCGGTGGGTGCCCGCGCCGTCGCCCTCGCCTCACCGGTCACGGCGGGCGCCCCGCACCTCGTGCCCGCACCGCGCTTCCGGTGGCTCCAGGAGCGCTTCGGGCTGGTGGCCGCCGAGCAGCTGACCTGCGGCCTCCACGTCCACGTGGGCGTCGGCAGCCGCGAGGAGGGCGTGGCCGTGCTGGACCGCATCCGGGTGTGGCTGCCCGTCCTCCTCGCCCTGAGCGGCAACTCTCCGTTCTGGTACGGCCGGGAGAGCGGCTTCAGCAGCTACCGCTACCAGGCCTGGGTCCGCTGGCCCACCTCCGGTCCCACGGAGGTCTTCGGCTCGGTCGAGGAGCACGACCGGCAGCGCGAGGCCCTGCTGCGCTCCGGGGTGCCCCTCGACCTCGGCATGATCTACTTCGACGCCCGTCTCTCGGCCCGCTACCCCACCGTGGAGATCCGGATCACCGACGTGTGCCTGGACGCGGAGCACACCGGGGTGCTGGCCGCCCTCGGCCGGGCGCTGGTCGAGACGGCCGCCCGCCAGTGGCGGGCGGGCCTCCCCGCGCCGCCGGTGAGCGCGGCGCAGCTGCGGACCTGGTCCTGGCAGGCCAGCAGGGCCGGCGTCGAGGGGCCGTTGATCAGCCCGGCCTCCGGCGCCCCCGCCCCGGCCGCGGACGTCGTGGCGGAGCTGCTCGCCGCCGTGCGCCCCGTGCTCGCCGAGTGGGACGAGGCCGCGCAGGTGGAGTCCGTGGTGGCCGGCATCCTGCGGGACGGCTCCGGCGCCCGGCGGCAGCTGGCGGCCCACGCCGCGCGGCGGGACCCGCTCGACGTCGTGCGCCTGGCGCTCGAGGCGACCCACCGGTGAGGGCGCGGGGGCACCCGGGGCTCGAGCGGCGGCGCGTCGTCGCCGGCACCCACGCGGTCGACGTGCGGGGGACCTTCGACCGCGCACGGCCCCCGGTGGTCCTCGTGCACGGCATCGGCATGTCGGGCCGGTACTTCCTGCGGCTCGCGGACGCGCTCGCGGCCACGCACGACGTCTACGCCGTCGACCTGCCGGGCTGCGGGTCCTCGCCGCGCCCCGCCCGGCCCCTGTCGGTGCCCGAGCTCGGCCGCGTGGTCGCGGGGGCCGTCGAGGCGCTGGGGCTGCGGGCTCCCGTGGTCATGGGGCACTCCATGGGCTGCCAGGTCGTCGTGGACACGGTCAGGGACCACCCCGGGCTGTGCGCCGGCTACGTGCTGGTGGGACCGACCGTCGACCCCACCGCGCGCAGTCTGCTCGGCCAGGGGTGGCGGCTGCTGCGGGACACCCTGCGCGAGCCCCCGCGCACCAACGCCGTGGTCGTCCGCGACTACCTCCGGATGGGCCCGCTCCGCTATCTGCGCACTACCCGGCACATGCTCCGCGACCGGATCGAGGAGGACATCCGGGGCTGCACGCCCCCCGGGCTGGTGGTGCGCGGGTCCCGGGACCCCATCGCCCGGCGGGACTGGGCCCGCCGGCTGGCCCGGGCGGCCCCCGACGCCCGCTTCCTGGAGATCCCCGGGGCCCCGCACAACGTCCAGCACACCGACCCCCGGGAGCTCGCCGCGGCGTGCGCGCCCTTCCTCGCCGCCTGCCGTCCGGGGAGCCCGGTGTGATCCCGCGGCTGGGCGGGGCGGCCGCGAATCTCGCGGCCTGGGCCCGCGACTACGTCTACGCGGTCCGGTGGCAGGCCGCGGGCGTCCTCGGCCGGTGGGAGCCCGCCCACTACCGGGGCCCGGGAGAGCCGGGGCGGACGCCGGTCGTGCTGATCCCCGGGATCTACGAGTCGTGGACGTTCATGCTCCCGGTGGCCGGGCTGCTGCGGGAGCACGGCCACGACGTCCACGTGGTGGAGGACCTGAGGTTCAACACCGGGACCATCGAGGACATGGCGGCGCTGGTCGACGAGCACATCCGCCGGGAGGGGATCGAGCGCTGCGTGCTGGTGGCGCACAGCAAGGGCGGGCTGATCGGCAAGCACCTCCTGGCCCACCACAACGAGGGCACCGTGATCCAGGGGCTCGTGGCCGTCAACACCCCCTTCGCGGGCTCCGAGCTCGCCCGGCTCCTGCCCCTCCCGACGATCCGGGTGTTCCTGCCCCACTCCCCGGAGCTCACCGCGCTGACCACCCGCCGGGAGGTCAACCGGCACATCGTCTCCGTCTACGGCCTGTTCGACCCCCACATCCCGGGCGGCAGCCACCTCGAAGGGGCGCGCAACGTCCAGCTCGGCACGCGTGGTCACTTCCTGCCGCTCAGCGACCCGCGCGTGCACGAGGCGATCCTCGAGGGGATCGGCACGCTCACCCGCTGACCCCGCCGGCGCCCGGTGGGCCCGGCGGCCGCCGACCCGTCCCGACCGGACCGCCCCGGCCCGGCGTCGGAGGCGACTGCTACTCTTCGGCCACCGAGCGCGCCCCGGACGGCGCGCCGCCGGAGACAGGAACGACCGACGACGCCGGAGGGACGGTGGGACCGTGGGCGAACTGGGACTGACCCCCTTCCAGGGCTGGGAGGTGATGTCCTGGGCCCTGCTGGCCGCCGCCGCGGTGTGGACCGTGGCCCGGGGCGTCCGGTGGCTCGTGGGACGCTACGGGCAGAACACCCGCTGGGGCCGCAGGTCGCGCACCCGCCTCGGCCTGCGCCGGGCCCGTGACGGCCTGCTGGAGCGCCACGCCGCCGGAGAGCTCACCGAGGACGAGTACCGGGAGCGGCTGCGGCTGCTCGAGCAGGAGGGCCGCTCCGGCTCGTGAGCGCTGCGGCTCGTGGTCGCCCCGGCGGACGAGCGGGGCTGACGAACGGCAAGCAGGCTGACAGACTGGGGGCGTCCGTGTTCCGCCGCACCGGCGGGACGAGACCCGGTGACGACAAGGAGACTCCCATGTCCGACAAGCCCAACCCCATCGAGCTGCAGAAGCACCTCAGCGGCCTGGACTACCCGGTCGGCAAGGACGCGATCGTGCGGAAGGCGCAGGACTCCGGTGCGGACGACTCCGTCCTCGACGCACTCCGGAACCTCCCCGACCGGCAGTACGAGAAGCCCACGCACGTGACCGAGGCGGTCTTCGGCGAGTAGGCCGTCCGGCCCGCCACCGCGAGCGGCCCCTGTGGCCGGCGCCCGGGCCCCGGGCTCACTCGCCCGGGCCGGTGCCCTCCCTGCGTCCGGAAGGGCGGTCGTGGCCGCGGACGTCCTCCAGCGCCGAGCCGTCGCCGTGCGCGTCGGCGGTGATGACGCTCAGCGTGCCGTTCGTCTCGAGCACGACCGCCCTGACCCGGGCGAGGTCCCCGGTGCCCTGCATGCGCACCGCCTGACGGATCTCCGACTCCGTGAGCCGGTTGCGGCGCAGCGCCTCGCCCCGGATCCGGCCGTCGGCCAGCAGCAGGACGGGGTCCGAGGTGAAGAAGCGCCGCGCCCTCGGACGGCGCGCCGAGACGAGGGCCACGAGCAGCTGGAGAGCGGCGAGCAGGGCCAGGGCGGTGGCGCCCTCGGCCCAGGAGACGTCCGTGCTGAGGAAGATGGTGGCGAGGGTCGAGCCGAGGGCGACCGTGACCACGAAGTCGAAGACGTTGAGCTGGGCGAGGGTGCGCTTGCCGGACAGGCGCAGGATCGCCACCAGCGTGGTGTAGGAGGCGGCTCCGACGAGGAGGATCCGGAGGATGTCGGCCCAGGAGTCAAACCACACGGCGGGCCTCTCGATCCGTGGTGAGGGGCCTGGGACAGGGGTGCTGCGGGCTCATGCGGGGGTCTCCTCCTGTTTGCGCTCCGGCTCCCGGTGCTGGAGCCACGCGCTCAGCGGTGCGGTGGACAGCCCGTGGACGAGCACGGACAGGGTGACGGCCAGGGTGGTGTGGACGAAGATCTCGTGGTTGCCGGTGTGCCGTTCGGCCAGCGTCGCGTAGAACAGGGCGGAGACGCCGATGGGTCCGAACCAGCTCAGGACGAGCGTCTCGGCGCGGTCGTGCACGCCCCGCAGCAGCGGCCGGAGCGCCCACAGGGCGACGAAGCGGCGCAGCAGCAGCGCCGCGCCGAGGACCAGGGGAGCACCCCAGCCCAGTTCCGCCCACTCACCGACCGGCAGCGCCAGGCCGAGCAGGATGAACACCGGCAGCAGGAACAGCCGGGCCACGGCGTCCTGGACCTTGTCCTCCTGTGCCTCGTCCCGCTGGGGGATCACCTGCCCGAAGACCGCGACGCCCACGAAGACGGCCAGCAGGGCGTCGGTGCCCAGCAGCTTGCCGGCCCCGAGCAGCACGAGTGCCAGCGGCACCACGAAGGCCAGGTAGGAGCTCTCCTCCATGAGCCCGTGCCGGCGGACGACGACGAACAGCCTGCCCAGCAGGAAGCCCGCCAGCGCCCCGAACACCGCCGCGCCGAGCACCTCCCACAGCAGGACGGTGGTCAGCAGCTCGTGCCACGCCCGGTCCGGCTCGGTCAGCAGCAGCACCGGGAGGAGGACGAAGAGGTAGGCCAGTCCGTCGTTGAGCCCGCTCTCGGCCGAGAGGTTGTGCCGGACCCGCTCGGGGATCCGCTCCTCGGCCAGGGAACCCGTGACGATCGGGGTGGTGACCACGGGGTCGGTCGGGGTGATGATCGCGCCCAGCAGCAGCGCCATCAGGAACGGCACGCCCAGCGCCGCCCACAGCACGCCGGTGGCCACGACGAGCATCAGGGCCATGCCCAGCCCGATGACCACGGCGATCCAGCGGGCGTCGCGGCGCCAGTAGCCGTGCGGCAGGCGCAGGGCGACCCCGGCCAGGCCCACCGCCAGGGTGATCCGCGCGGCCTGCTCCAGCAGCGTTCCCGGGGGCAGGCCGAAGTCCTCGATCCGCACGAGGTCCAGCGCGTAGGGGCCGATCAGCGCGCCGAAGGCGAGGGCGAGCACCGGGCCGGGAAGACCGGCCCGCTGCAGCAGCGTCGAGAACGCCGAGATCAGCAGGACGGCGCCCGCGAACAGCGCCAGTACGAGGTTGATGTCCATGGGCGTCCTTCCGTCGCATCGGGCTCACGGCGCCGCCCGGGGTGCCGCGTGCCACTACCGTAACCCTGCTGATGGTCACGCGGCCAAGGGCGGGCCCGAGAGGGAGCCACCGGGTAGGGTCGCGGGGAAAGGACACCGGCGGACGGGAACGGAGCGACGACGTGGACGTGCTGCTGACGCTGCTGGGGACCACAATGATCGTGCTCGGCCTGCGGGACATGTACCACAGCCTGCTGCACCCCAGCGGCACAGGGGCCATCGGCGGGAGGGTGCAGGCCGCCGTCTGGTGGGTCTCCCGGCGCACCGGGCACCGCTTCGGCTCGGCCGTGGGCCCGGGCTCGATGATCACGGTCGTGCTCCTGTGGGTGCTCCTGCAGGGGCTCGGCTGGGCCCTGGTCTACCTGCCGCACGTCCCCGTGGGCTTCACGTACTCGCCGGGGGTGGACCCCGCCGCCTACCCGGATCTCCTCGAGGCGCTCTACATCTCGTTCGTCACCCTGGCGACGCTCGGGTTCGGGGACGTCGTGGCCACCGGCCCCTGGCTCCGGCTCGCCACCCCGCTCGAGGCGCTGACCGGGTTCGCCCTGCTCACGGCGGCACTGACGTGGTTCACGCAGATCTATCCGCCGCTGTCCCGCCGCCGGGCCCTCGCGCTCGAGCTGACGTCCCTCGCCGAGGTGGACTACGCGGACGGCATCGCGGAGGAGGACCCGGTCACGGCGGCCCGGGTGCTGGACGGCCTGGCCGCGGAGGTGGCCAAGGCGCGGATCGACTTCACCCAGCACGGCGAGACGTACTACTTCCAGGAGGAGGACCCGGACCTCTCCCTGGCCCGGCAGCTGGCCTATGCCCTCGAGCTGCGCGACCGGGCCGCCGCGTCCTCCGCGCCGCGGGTGCGCACCGGCGCCCGGCGGCTGGGACTGGCCCTCGAGCAGCTCGCGCACCAGCTGCGGGAGAACTCCGGGTGCGCAGGGGAGACGCCCGCGGACGTCTTTGCCGCCTACGCCGAGGACCACGGGCGGGACCTGCGCCGCTGAGCCGGTGGTCCCCGGGGAACAATCCCCGGGGACCACCGGTTGCGCGGAGCATGAAGGCATTGACGTACGCCCGCTACGGCGGCCCCGAAGTCCTCGAGCTCACCGACCTCCCCGAGCCCAAGGTCCCACCGGGCTGGGTGCTCCTGAAGGTGCGCAGCGCCGCGATCAACCCCGTGGACCGGATGATCATGTCCGGAGGCCTCGATCCGCTGATGGACGTCCAGTTCCCGGTGGTGCCCGGCTGGGACGTGTCCGGGGTCGTGGAGGCCGTCGGCATCGACGTCCCGGAGTGGGCCCCGGGCGACGAGGTGATCTCCTACGCCCGCACGGACTGGGTGCACGGCGGGACGATGGCCGAGTACGTCGCCCTGCCCGCACGCCTGCTCGCGCCGAAGCCGGCCTCCGTGGACTGGGACCGGGCGGCCGCGCTGCCGCTGGCCGGGCTCACGGCCTACCAGGTCCTCGGCCGCCTGGAGGTGGCCGCGGGAGACACCGTGCTCGTGCACAACGCCTCCGGGGGCGTGGGCGGCTACGCCGTCCAGCTCGCCGCGGCCCGGGGCGCCCGCGTGATCGGCACGGCGTCGGAGGCCAACCACGAGTACCTGCGCGGTCTCGGCGCGGAGCCCGTGGCCTACGGGGACGGGCTGCCCGAGCGGGTCCGGGAGATGGCTCCGGACGGCGTGGACGTCGTGGTCGACCTCGTGGGCGGGGTCGTGGAGCAGACGCTCGCCGTCCTGAAGGACGGGGGGCGGCACGCCTCCGTGGCCGACGACGCGGTCGAGGCCCACGGCGGGACGTGGATGTGGGTGCGTCCCTCCGCCGAGGACCTCACCGAGCTGGGCCGCCTGGTGGACCGGGGCGCGCTCCGGATCGAGCTCGCCCGCAGCGTGCCCCTGGCCGAGGGCGTGGAGGCCTACCGGCTCAGCCAGGAGGGGCACGTCCGCGGCAAGATCGCCGTCCGGATGGCGTGAGCCCCCGGCGTCCCGCGCCGCGTAGGTGCACAGCAGGCTGACTGGCACAATGTCCCTGTGACCGACCAGACAGAGATCCTGAGCGCCCTCGAGGACGCGCGGGCGCTGCTCGCGGCGTCGACCCTCCCGCTGTCCACGACCGACGTGCTGCGCGAGCGCGAGGACATCGACCGTGCCGTCGCCCAGCTCGACGACTACGTGCTGCCCCGGGTGCGCTCCCTCGACGCGCCGCTGCTCGCGGTGGTCGGCGGCTCCACGGGCGCCGGCAAGTCGACCCTGGTCAACGCGGTCGTGGGGCACCCCGTGACCCGGTCCGGGGCCATCCGCCCGACCACCCGGCAGCCCATCCTGATCCACCACCCGCGCGACGCCGAGGCGTTCTCGACCCAGCGGGTGCTCCCGCACCTGAGCCGGATCCACGCGCGGAAGGTCATCCCCGCCGGCTCCACCGCCGCGGACACCGCCTCCCCGTCCGCGCTGCCCGGCACCGCGGACGGCCAGGCCCTCGTGCTGCTCGCCGAGCCGCGGATCCCCGAGGGCGTCGCCCTGCTCGACGCTCCGGACGTCGACTCGATCTCCGACGAGAACCGCCGGCTCGCGGGGCAGCTGCTGGCCGCCGCCGACCTGTGGCTGTTCGTGACCACCGCGAACCGCTACGCCGACGCCGTGCCGTGGCGGCTGCTCGTCGAGGCCGCCCAGCGGGACATCACGGTGGCCGTGGTCCTCGACCGGGTCCCGCACGGCCTCGAGGCCGAGATCGAGGACGACCTCCGGCGGATGCTCGCCGAGCAGGGCCTCGGGGACGCCCCGGTGTTCACCGTCCCGGAGTCACCGCTCAACGAGATGGGCATGCTCCCGCCCCACGTCGTCGCCCCCGTGGTGGACTTCCTGGCCGAACTGGGGCGCAACGCCGCCTCCCGTTCGGAGATCGCCCGCCGGACCCTCGGCGGTGCGGTCCGCTCCATCGCCGAGCGCACCGGCGCGGCCGGGACGGCGGTGCTCTCCCAGCACCGCGTCGAGGCGCAGCTGCGCCACGACGTGGACCGCGCCTTCGACGAGGCGCTCGCCGCCGTCATCGAGTCGACCCGGGACGGGACCCTGCTGCGCGGCGAGGTCCTCGCCCGCTGGCAGGACTTCGTGGGCACCGGTGAGTTCTTCCGCAACCTCGAGGCCGGGATCGGCCGGATGCGGGACCGGCTCACCGCCTTCTTCAGCGGGCGGCCGGCACCCGAGGTCCAGGTCGAGGAGGCCATCGAGACCGGTCTGCAGACCGTGATCGTGGAGGAGGCCGCGCGCGCCTCCGAGACCGCGGAGCGCCGCTGGCTGGACGAGCCCGCGGGCCGGGTCCTGCTCGGCGGGTCCGACCTCGGCTCGCTGCCCCCGGACTTCCGCGAGCGCACGGCCGAGCAGGTGCGCGCCTGGCAGGGCGACCTCATGGAGCTGATCCAGCGCGAGGGCGCGGACAAGCGGACCAGGGCGCGGGCCATGTCGCTGGGCGTGAACGCGCTGACCGTGATCCTCATGATCGGCGTGTTCTCCATGACGGGCGGGCTCACCGGGCTGGAGGTCGGCATCGCCGGCGGCTCCGGCGTGGTGGGCACCAAGCTGCTCGAGGCGGTCTTCGGGGAGGACGCCGTGCGGCGGATGGCCGAGGACGCCCGCAGGAACCTCGAGTCCCGCATCCACACGGTCATGGACCAGCAGGCGTCCGTGTTCCTGCGGCGCCTCGACGTCCTGGACGGGCACCCGGAGGCCGACGAGCTCGTGGCCGTGGCCGAGCGCATCCGCGCCGCGGGGCGGACGCTGGGGGAGAGCGCATGAGCCCCGCCCGGCAGGCGGCGCCGACCCTCTCCGAACGGCTCACCGCGCTCGCGCGCGCCACGGAGCTGGCCTCCGGCCGGCTCGACGACGAGGCCGTGGCGGCGTCCCGCACCGTCCTGGACCGCGCCGCCGAGCGGCGTTCCCTGTCCGCCGACCACACCGTGGTGGGCTTCTTCGGGGCGACCGGGTCCGGGAAGTCCACCCTGTTCAACGCGGTCGTGGGACGGGACATCGCCCGGGCCGCCGCCCGCCGCCCCACCACCTCCGAGCCGCTGGCCGCCGTCTGGGGGGAGCCGGGCAGCGAGGCCCTGCTGGACTGGCTCGGTGTAACCCAGCGCCACCACGTCGACACGCCCCTGCCCACCGGGCACGCGGCCGCCGGCCGGTGGACGCGCGTCAAGGAGCGGATCACGGGCGCGCCCGCCGCGGAGGCGCCCGGCGGTCTGATCCTGCTCGACCTGCCGGACTTCGACTCCGTGAGCCTGCACCACCGCACCATCGTGCAGCGCCTCGTCGGCATGGTCGACGTCGTGGTGTGGGTCGTGGACCCGCAGAAGTACGCCGACGCGGTCATCCACCAGGAGTTCATCGCGCCGCTGGCCCGCCACGGGGCCGTGACCATGGTGGTGATGAACCAGGTGGACCGGCTGCCGGCCGCCGAGGTCCCCGCCGTGATGGCCTCCCTCGAGGAGCTCGTGGCCCAGGACGGGCTGCCCACCACGGGGCTGTCGAAGCCGGTGGCCGTCTCCGCGGTGACGGGGGAGGGCGTCGAGGCCCTCCGCGCGCGGATCCGCCAGGTGGCCGACACCAGGGCGGCGGCCGGCGCCCGGCTGGACGCCGACGTGGACGACGCCGCCGCGCTGCTCGCCGAGGCCTCCGGGGACGGGGAGCCTGCCGGGATCACCGAGCCGGCGCAGGAGCGGCTCACCGACGGGCTGGCGCAGGCCGCCAACGTGCCCGGGATCGCCCGGGCCGCCGGGAGGTCCTACGCCCTGCACGCGGCGGGGCACACGGGGTGGATCCCCACCCGGTGGCTGCTGAGGTTCCGCAAGGACCCGATGCGGCGGCTGAACCTCGACCGGGGCGGGACCGTGAACCCCGAGGTCAACCGCACGTCCCTGCCGCCCATGGGCGCCGCCCAGCGGGCTGCGGCCGACTCCGCGGTGCGCACCTTCGCCCACGACGCCGCGGACGGGGCCGCCGAACCGTGGACCCGGTCGGTCCGGCAGGCCGCGCGCACCCACGAGCAGAGGCTGCCGGACGCGATCGACCAGGCCGTCGCCCGCACCGACTTCCGGGCCGGGCGGAACTCCTGGTGGTGGCTCGTCCTCGACGTCGTCCAGTGGCTCGCGATGCTCGCGGTGGTCGCGGGTCTGCTGTGGCTCCTGGGCCTGTTCCTGCTCGAGTGGTTCCAGGTCCCCGTCCCGCCGCCCCCGTACGTCGAGGGCTTCCCGCTGCCCGTGCCCACGCTGCTCGTCCTCGCCGGGGTGGTGCTCGGGATCTTCACGGCCCTGACCGGCCGGATCCTCGCCGGCTTCGGCGCCCGGATGCGGGAGCGCTCGGTGCGGCGCCGGCTGCGCGAGTCGGTGGCCGAGGCCGCCCGGCGCACCGTCGTCGACCCCGTGCGGGCGGAGCTCGAGGCCTTCGCCGCCTTCCGGAGGGCGCTGGCCGTCCTGCGCGACTGAGCGCGGCGGCCGGCTACTGGGTGGTGGCCCGGACCGCCTCCGTGAGCTGGCGCGCGGCCTGCACCACGACCTCGGCGTGCAGCCGGCCCGGCTGGCGGGTGAGCCGTTCGATCGGCCCGGAGATCGACACCGCGGCGATCACCCGGCCCGAGGGCCCGCGCACCGGGGCCGAGACGGAGGCGATGCCCGGTTCGCGCTCGCCCAGCGACTGTGCCCAGCCCCGGCGGCGCACCCCGGCCAGCACGGTCGCGGAGAACCGCGCGTGGCGCAGGCCCTCGAGCAGGCGGTCGTGGTCCTCCCAGGCGACGAGCACCTGCGCGGCGGAGCCCGCCTTCATCGACAGCTGCGTGCCCACCGGGATCGTGTCCCGCAGCCCGATGGGCCGCTCGGCGGAGGCCACGCACACGCGCCAGTCGCCCTGCCGGCGGAAGATCTGCGCGGACTCCCCGGTGGCGTCCCGCAGGTTCATCAGGACGGGGCCGGCGGCCGCGATCAGGCGGTCCTCGCCGGCCGCGGACGCCAGCTCCACGAGCCGGGAGCCGAGCACGAACCGGCCCTGGATGTCCCGGCCCACGAACCGGTGGTGGGCCAGTGCCACGGCGAGCCGGTGCACGGTGGGGCGGGCGAGTCCCGTGGCGCTCACCAGCTGGGCCAGCGTCGCCGGCCCCGCCTCGAGGGCGTCGAGGATCACCGCGGCCTTGTCGACCACCCCCACCCCGCTGGGCGCGGTGGTCGCGGTCAGCGCGAGCGACTCCCCGGTGCCCTGCCCGCCCAGCGGCGTGCCGAGCGGGGCGCCGGACGGGTCCATGTGTCCAGATGTGTCCATGCACTGATACTGACGTCTCAGAATGTGAGAAGCAAGCCCGAAAGCTGGCCCGTCGCGAGCCGGGCGCCGACCATGGAGGAAACACGTTGCACAGGCAGCACGGAAGGATCCGCCATGCCGGACTACCAGTCCTCGACCCCCTCCACGACCTCCGCCGCACCCTCCGGGCCCCGGGGCGGGCGCACCCTCGCCGAGAAGGTCTGGGCGGACCACCTCGTGCGCCAGGGCGAAGACGGGCGGCCGGACCTGCTCTACATCGACCTCCACCTGCTCCACGAGGTCACCTCGCCGCAGGCCTTCGAGGGGCTGCGCCTGGCGGGCCGCCCGCTGCGCCGACCCGAGCTCACGATCGCCACCGAGGACCACAACACGCCCACGCAGGACATCTTCTCCCGCATCGCGGACGACACGTCCCGCAAGCAGATCGAGACCCTGCGGGCCAACTGCGCCGAGTTCGGCGTGCGCCTGCACCCGCTCGGGGACGCCGAGCAGGGCATCGTGCACGTGGTGGGCCCCCAGCTGGGCCTCACCCAGCCCGGGATGACCGTGGTCTGCGGCGACTCCCACACCTCCACCCACGGCGCGTTCGGCGCCCTGGCCTTCGGCATCGGCACCTCCGAGGTCGAGCACGTGATGGCCACCCAGACGCTGCCGCTCGCCCCGTTCCGGACCATGGCCATCAACGTCGAGGGCACGCTGCGCCCGGGGGTGTCCGCCAAGGACATCATCCTGGCCGTGATCGCCAAGATCGGCACCGGCGGCGGACAGGGCTACGTCCTGGAGTACCGGGGCTCGGCCATCCGCGCCCTGTCCATGGAGGCCCGGATGACCATCTGCAACATGTCGATCGAGGCCGGCGCCCGCGCGGGCATGATCGCCCCCGACGACACCACCTTCGACTACGTCCAGGGCCGCCCGCACGCGCCGCAGGGCGCCGACTGGGACGCGGCCGTCGAGTACTGGCGGACCCTGCGCACCGACGAGGACGCCGTCTTCGACGCCGAGGTCTTCCTCGACGCGGACGAGCTCGAGCCGTTCGTCACCTGGGGCACCAACCCCGGCCAGGGCGTCCCCCTGTCCCAGTCCGTCCCCGACCCCGAGGACATCGGGGACGAGAACGACAAGGCCAACGCCCGCCGGGCCCTCGAGTACATGGGTCTGGCCGCCGGCACCCCGATGAAGGAGATCCCCGTGGACACCGTCTTCCTGGGCTCCTGCACCAACTCCCGGATCGAGGACCTGCGGGCGGCGGCGGAGATCGTCAAGGGCCGCGCCAAGGCGCAGAACGTACGGATGATGGTGGTGCCGGGCTCGGCCAAGGTGCGGCTGCAGGCCGAGGCCGAGGGCCTGGACCGGGTGTTCAAGGACTTCGGCGCGGACTGGCGCTTCGCGGGCTGCTCGATGTGCCTGGGCATGAACCCGGACCAGCTCGCCCCCGGCGAGCGGTGCGCCTCGACGTCGAACCGCAACTTCGAGGGCCGGCAGGGCAAGGGCGGGCGCACCCACCTCGTCTCGCCCGTGGTGGCCGCCGCCACCGCGGTGCGCGGCACGCTGTCCTCCCCGTCCGACCTCGAGCCCGCCGGCGCCCCCACGGACCTCGCGTCCGCCGGCGCCTGAGCCCTCGACCCGAAGCCCAGAAAGGCCCTGCCATGGAGAAGTTCACCACCCACCGGGGTGTCGGCGTCCCGCTGCGCCAGTCCAACGTGGACACCGACCAGATCATCCCGGCCGTCTACCTCAAGCGGATCACCAAGACCGGCTTCGAGGACGCCCTGTTCGCCGCCTGGCGCAAGAACGAGGACTTCGTGCTCAACCGGGAGCCGTACCGGCACGGCTCCGTGCTGGTGGCCGGGCCCGACTTCGGCACCGGCTCCTCCCGGGAGCACGCGGTGTGGGCGCTGCGCGACTACGGCTTCCAGGCCGTCATCTCCTCCCGGTTCGCGGACATCTTCCGCGGCAACTCGGGCAAGCAGGGGCTGCTGGCCGCGCAGGTCGACCAGGCGGACGTCGAGCTGCTGTGGAAGCTGATCGAGGAGCACCCCGGCACCGAGATCGAGGTCGACCTCGAGTCCCGCACGGTGACGTGCGACACGGTGACGGTGCCGTTCTCGATCGACGACTACACGCGCTGGCGCCTCATGGAGGGCCTCGACGACATCGGCCTCACCCTCCAGCGCGAGGAGGACATCGCCGCGTTCGAGGCGGGCCGTCCCGCCTTCAAGCCGACCACGCTGCCCGCCCGCACCTGACCTCGTCACGCCCGGCACGGCCCGGCGGAGCCCTCCACGGCCCGCCGGGCCGTCGTGCTGTCCCGGACACGCACGACGCCCGCCCCTGTGCGGGGGCCCGCGCCGGGGAACCTACACTGTACGGGTGCCGCTCCCGCTCGGGGGTGGCCCGGCAACAGCAGATCGGAAGGTCATGAGCAGCGCACTGCACATCACGGGCGGAATCCCCCTGTCCGGGCAGGTCACCGTGCGAGGTGCCAAGAACCTCGTCCCCAAGGCCATGGTGGCCGCCCTCCTGGGCTCCACACCGTCCGTCCTGGAGAACGTGCCCCAGATCAAGGACGTCCAGGTCGTCACCAACCTGCTGGCGCTGCACGGGGTCGACGTGGGGCGCGAGGACGGCCGGCTGTCCCTGGACCCCTGCAACGTCACCACGGCGCGGCACGCCGACATCGACGCCCACGCCGGGGACTCGCGGATCCCGATCCTGCTGTGCGGGCCCCTGCTGCACGCCATCGGCGAGGCGTTCATCCCCGACCTCGGCGGGTGCAAGATCGGCGACCGGCCCATCAACTACCACCTCGACGTGCTGCGCCACTTCGGCGCCCGTGTCGAGAAGCTGGAGTCCGGGATCCGGATGAGCGCCCCGCACGGCCTGCACGGCGCCAAGGTGGAGCTGCCCTACCCCTCGGTCGGCGCCACCGAGCAGGTGCTGCTCACCGCCACCCGGGCCGACGGCCACACCGAGCTGCGCGGCGCTGCCACCGAGCCCGAGATCATGGACCTCATCGCGATCCTGCAGAAGATGGGCGCCATCATCACCGTCCAGACCGACCGGGTGATCCGCATCGAGGGCGTCCCCGAGCTCACCGGCTACCGGCACCGGGCCATGCCCGACCGCATCGAGGCCGCCTCCTGGGGCTCCGCCGCGCTCGCCACCGGCGGCGACATCTTCGTGGCCGGGGCCCGGCAGTCCGACATGATGACCTTCCTCAACACGTTCCGCAAGATCGGCGGGGGCCTCGACATCCGGGAGGAGGGCATCCGCTTCTACCACCCCGGCGGGGACCTCAACCCGCTCATCGTGGAGACCGACGTCCACCCCGGCTTCATGACCGACTGGCAGCAGCCGCTCGTGGTCGCCCTCACCCAGGCCACGGGCGTGTCCATCGTGCACGAGACCGTCTACGAGAACCGCTTCGGCTTCACCGCCGCCCTCAACCGGATGGGGGCCACGATCCAGCTGCACCGCGAGTGCCTGGGCTCCGTGCCGTGCCGCTTCGGCCAGCGCAACTTCGTGCACTCGGCCGTGATCTCCGGGCCCACCCCGCTGCAGGCCTCCGAGATCAACATCCCCGACCTCCGCGGCGGCTTCTCCCACCTCATCGCGGCGATGGCCGCCGAAGGCACGTCCCACGTCACGGGCGTGGAGCTCATCGAGCGCGGCTACGAGCACTTCACCGACAAGCTAACGGGGCTCGGGGCGTCCTTCGAGCTCGACGGCGAGTGAGCCGGGCCCGCCGATGAGCCGCACCTCGAACCGCCGCCTGTTCCGCGCGCTCGCGGGCGTCGTCAAGCCGGCCTACCGGCTGGTGGCCCGGCTGCGCTGGACGGGGGAGGAGCACCTGCCCGCCGAGGGCGGGTTCATCGTGGTGCCCAACCACCTCACCGAGCTCGACCCCCTGACGGTCGCGATCACGCTCTACGACAACGGGATCATGCCGCGGTTCCTGGCGAAGGAGTCCCTGTTCCGCGCCCCCGGGGTGGGGACGGTGCTCCGGGCCACCGGCCAGGTCCCCGTGCTGCGCGGCACGGCCGACGCCGCGGCGGCGCTCACGGCCGCCCGCGCCGAGCTCGCCTCCGGCGGCGCCGTGGTGATCTACCCCGAGGGCACCCTCACCCGGGACCCCGACCGGTGGCCGATGACCGGGCACACGGGTGCCGCGCGCCTGGCCCTCGCGACCGGGGCCCCTGTGGTCCCGGTGGCGCACTGGGGGGACCAGGAGGTCCTCGACCACGACCGCTCCACCGGCCGGCGCACGGTCAGCCTGTTCCCCCGGAAGGACGTGCGCGTGCGGATCGGCCCGCCCGTGGACCTCACCCCGTGGCGGGACGACGTCCCCGACCTGACCCATCCGGTGGGCCGCCACGCGGCGCGGCTCGAGGACGCCACCGACGCCGTCATGCGCGCCGTGGCCCGGGAGCTCGCGGTGCTGCGCGGCACGGACGCGCCGGCCGCCCTCTGGGACCGGCGCCGGGGAGGCCGCCTGTGACGCCCCCCGAGACCGCCGCGGCCCCTGCCGGCGGCCTGCCCGCCGCCGGGCCGCGGAGGATCGCCGTGCTGGGCGCCGGGTCCTGGGGCACGACCTTCGCCAAGATCCTCGCCGACAGCGCCCGCGAGTCCGCCCACGCCCGGGCCGAGCCGATCGGGCGGACCGTGGCCCTGTGGGGACGCAGCGCCCCCGCGATGGACCACACCGCGCGCACCCGCGTCAACGACCGCTACGTGCCCGGCATCCGGCTGCCCGAGCGCCTGGAGATCACCGCCGACCTCGCCGCCGCCGTGCGCGGCGCGGACCTCGTGGTCCTCGCCGTGCCCGCCCAGTCCCTGCGCGCCCAGCTGACCGCCGTGGCCGGGCACCTCGAGCGCGACGCCGTGGTGCTGTCCCTCGCCAAGGGTCTCGAGCGGGACACGGGCCTGCGGATGAGCGAGGTGGTCGCCGAGGAGCTGGGGCGGGCCACCGGGCTGGGCCCCCGGCACTGGCGGGCGCGCACGTGCGTGCTGTCCGGGCCCAACCTGGCCATGGAGATCGCCGAGGAGCAGCCCACGGCCTCCGTCGTGGCGGCCCCCGCCGCGGACCTGGCCACCTGGGTGGCCCACGCCTGCCGGACCCGCTACTTCCGCCCCTACACGAACACGGACGTGGTGGGCACCGAGATCGGCGGCGTCGTCAAGAACGTCATCGCCCTCGGGGTGGGCATCGCCGACGGCCGCCACTTCGGGGAGAACTCCAAGGCCTCCATCATCACCCGCGGGCTCGCCGAGACGACCCGGCTCGCGCTCGCCCTCGGCGGGAGGCTGGAGACCCTCTCCGGCCTCGCCGGACTGGGCGACCTCGTGGCCACCTGCTCCTCCCCGCTGTCCCGCAACCGCACCGCGGGCCGGCTCCTCGGCCTGGGCCTCACCCCGGCGGAGGTCCAGGAGGAGATGACCCAGACCGCCGAGGGCATCAAGTCCGCCCCCGCCGTGCTCGCCCTGGCCCGCCGCCACGGCGTGGACATGCCCATCACCGAGGCCGTCGTGGCCATCCTCCGCGAGGAGATCACCATCGACGAGGTGGCCCCGCTCCTGCTGGGCCGCGAGATCAAATCCGAAGGGACCGCCCCATGACCCCCCGCCCCTGCGTCGCCGTGCTGTTCGGCGGACGCTCCAGCGAGCACTCCATCTCCCTCATCACCGCCCTCGGGGTCCTGCGCGCCATCGACCGGGACAAGTGGGACGTCGTGACCGTCGGCATCGCCACCTCCGGCGAGTGGTTCCTCTGCCCGCAGGAGGAGCTGGAGACGCTGCTGGACGCGAACCCGATCGCCGAGCTGCCCGTGGGCGACGAGCTCGTGAGCCTGCCCCTGAAGGTCGGGGAGAGCGAGCTCATCGTGCGCCAGGACGGTCCCTGCGGGCAGACCGTCAGCCGGGACCGGCACATCGACGTGGTGCTGCCCCTGCTGCACGGGCCCTTCGGCGAGGACGGCACCCTGCAGGGTCTGCTCGAGCTCGCCGACCTGCGCTACGTGGGCTGCGGCGTCACGGCCTCCGCGGTGGGGATGGACAAGCACTTCATGAAGCTCGCCTTCGAGGCGGCGGGCCTGGCGGTGGGCCCCTACACCGTGGTGACCGACCGGCAGTGGGCCGTGGACCCCCAGGACGTGCGCGAGCGCATCGCCGCGCTGGGCTTTCCCGTGTTCGTCAAGCCCGCCCGGGCGGGGTCCTCCTTCGGCATCACGAAGGTGGAGCGCGCCGAGGACCTGGACGCCGCGATCGAGACCGCCCGCGAGCACGACCGCAAGCTGGTGGTCGAGGCGGGGATCGTGGGGCGGGAGATCGAGTGCGCCGTCCTCCAGGGCCGCGGGACCGCCGCCGCCCGGACCTCCATGCCCGGCGAGATCGAGATCGTCGACGAGCACGCGTTCTACGACTTCGAGGCGAAGTACGTCTCCCAGGCCTCCGCGCGGCTCAGCTGCCCCGCGGACCTGCCGCAGGAGGCGATCGGGACGATCCGCCGCAGCGCCGTGACCGCGTTCGAGGCGCTGGACGGGGAGGGCCTGTGCCGGGCCGACTTCTTCTACACCCCCGACGGGCAGGTGGTCATCAACGAGATCAACACGATGCCCGGGTTCACGCCGATCTCGATGTACCCCCGGATGTGGGCCGCCTCCGGGCTCGACTACGCCGAGCTGATAGACGAGCTCCTGGGCCTCGCCCTGGAACGGCCGGTCGGGCTGCGCTGAGCCGCGGCACGCCACCGGGGGCGGAGCCCCCGGCTCACGGAGCGGGCGACGCGGTGACGACGACGTTCTTGCCGACCGCGTCCTGGGTGTAGCAGCTGATCAGGACGATGCGGTTCGGGACGATCCGCCAGATCTCGCTGTCCTTCAGCGTGTCCTTCTCGTAGGTGGTCACCGAGTCCACCACGTAGTCGAGGGTCCCGTCCACGGTCTCGACCTCGAGCTCCTCCCCGACCAGGGCCGGGTCGCTCAGCTTGTTGAAGGGCAGCTCCACCTTGTCGTAGCTGTGCCCCGCGATGTACGTGGTGTTGGTCGACCCCTCGCCGGGCATCCCGTACGGCGTGAGCCGGTAGCCGCTGTAGGTCTGCGGCGGCACGAGCGAGCCGCCCTCGAGGTCCTCGTCGGTCGGGTCGTAGGGGAGCACGTCGGCGTCGAAGCCGACCGCGTCGATGCTCAGGCGCACCGGCGACGCCGCGGCCGGCACGTGCCCCAGGAGGTGCTGGGCGAGGAACCACTGGTTCATGAGCGCCACCCACAGCACGGCGGCGCACAGCGTCACCACCGCCGCCCGCCGGGCCAGGGGATCCCTCTCCTCGGCCGGGAGGGGGCGCGGCGGTCCCGCCACGGTGCTCGTTGCCATGCTGTGCTGTCCTCCTCCGACCTGACCTGTTCTCCGACCCGGCGCGTTCCGCCGCGGCCGGTCCGCACCCGGCCCGGCACGTCCTGACCCGACCCGGCCCGGCGCGATCTGCACCGGCCCGAGCCGTCCGGCGCGGGCGCGCCGGGTGCGGTGCCGTGCCGGCGCCGCCCCGCGGGCGCCACCGGCACGGCACGCGGCTCAGGCGCCGCTGCGCCCGAGCCTCCGGGCCCGGTACGCGAGCGCACCGGGAAGGGCCACTGCCGCCGCGAGCAGCGCCGTGAGCAGACCGGCGCCGGCCGCCTGCCCCATCGGTGCCGCGGTGAGGCGGGTGTCCACGTTGAGCCCCGGGTTCGCGGCCCCGGCGGCGGCCTCCTGGGGCGCGAGCTCCGGGACCACCGCCTGCTGGACCGCGGCTGCGGCCGGCGCGGCGGGTGCCGCGTCGGACAGCGCCGGTGCCTCCGGCGCCACGTCGGCGACGAACGGAGCCGGCGCCGGCGCCTCCGCCGGTGCGGGCAGGACCACCTCGGCGGCCGGCACGTCCACGGGCGCGGCAGCCGGGACGTCCACGGGCGCGGCGACCGGGACGTCCGCGAGGGCCGCGGCCGGCAGCTCGGGCGCCGCCACGTCGGCGACGACCGGTGCGGGCTCGGCGACCGGGACCTCCGCCGGTGCGGGCGGAGCCGCCTCGGCGACCAGGACCTCGGCGACCGGGACGTCCGCGGGCGCCGCGGCCGGCAGCTCCGCCACGGCACCGGCCACCTCGGTGGATGCGGCCGCGCCCGGTGGGGCGTCGACCGGCGGGGCGTCGCCCGGTGCCGCGACGGCCGCCGGGACGCCCAGGAACAGGCCCCCCACCAGCACGGTCGCCGAGGCACCGGCAACAGCCAGTCTTCTCGTAGTTGTCATGTCGATGCGTCTCCTGTACTCCGTAGTCGGCCCGGGCCCACCCCAGGACCGCCAGCGCGCCGCACGACCCCACCGGGGTCCTTGCCGCGCCCCCGCGCGGACGGACCCCCGTCACGTCGTGCCGCTCGTCGTTCGGCGCGGACGGGGCGTGCGCCCGTCCCGCGGAGCCGGAACCCCCTGCCGAAGAACAGCTGTGCTGTTAACTATCGTCCACATCCCGGCATTAGCAAGGGTGAACTGTTACGTGACGGGAGGAGTCCCGGCCCTCGGCACCGGACCCGGCGAGCGCCTCCGGCCCCCTCGTGACCGGTCCGCCGGGGGTGTCCTCCGCGGCCGTCCGGGTCCGCGCGGGTCACGGGACAGCACTAGTGGGGACACGGATCGGGTCGCCGCCACCATTCGCTTGCGCACATGATTGGGGGAGGGACGTGGTCCCGCGGCGGCCGTCCGGGGGGACGGTCGCCCCGACAGGGGGAATTCGATGACGTCCGCGGTGCTCGAGGCCGAGAACCTGGTCAAGATCTACGGCCGGGGGGACACCCGTTTCGCCGCGCTGCGGGGCGTGGACCTGCGCATCCGGCACGGGGAGTCCGTCGCCGTCGTCGGGAAGTCCGGCTCGGGCAAGTCGACCCTGATGCACCTGCTCGCGCTGCTCGACGCGCCCACCCGCGGCACGGTGTCCCTGGACGGCAGGCCGGCGGCGTCGATGACGGCCCGTGAGCTCAACGAGACGCGCAACGCCGCGTTCGGGTTCGTGTTCCAGCAGTTCTACCTGACCCCGGACCAGACGGTCCTGGAGAACGTGGTGCTGCCGCTGCGCATCGCCGGGGTCCGTCCCGGAGCGCGCCGGCGCCGCGCCCTGGACGTGCTGGAGCGCCTGGACGTGGCGGAGAAGGCCTCCAGCCGTGCCGCCGACCTGTCGGGCGGGCAGAAGCAGCGGGTCGCGATCGCCCGGGCCCTGGTCAACGACCCCTCCGTGATCTTCGCCGACGAGCCCACGGGCAACCTCGACTCGGCCACCGGCGCGGTGGTCCAGGACCTCCTGCTCGAGCTCCACCGGGAGCGCGGCATCACCCTCGTCGTCGTCACCCACGACGAGGACCTCGCCCGGCGCTGCGGACGCCAGGTGCACCTGCACGACGGTCTCGTCGTGGACGCCCCTCCACCCCGGCAGGCCCCCGCAGCCGGGGCGGACGACGCCGGAGGGGACGACGCCGGCGCGGACGACGAGGTCGTCGTCGGAGCGGTCGGAGGTGCCCGGTGAGGTGGTCCGACCTGCTGGCCTCCGCGGTCGCCAACACCGCGCGCGCCAGGATCCGCGCCACCCTGACCGTGCTCGCCGTCTTCATCGGTGCGTTCGCCCTGACCCTCACCTCCGGCATGGGCACCGGGGTGAACCGGTACATCGACGACACCGTGGCGGCGTTCGGCGACGCCGACGCGCTCTACGTCCAGAAGTCGCAGCCCCTCATCGAGCTGTCCTCGACCTCGGGCCCGCGGGAGTACGACCCGGACACCACCCGGATCCGGACGGGGTTCGGCGTGTCCTTCGAAGGGCTGACCCCCGAGGACATCGAGGTCATCGAGGACCTGGACGGGGTGCGCTCCGTGAAGCCGATGTACTCCGTGGCCCCCACCTACCTGGAGGCCGCCGACGGCAGCCGGTTCCAGCTCTCCCCGGGGATCCCCGTCGACGCCGTGGGCCTGCAGATGGTGGCCGGCGGAGCGCCCGCCGCGGGCCGGGACGAGATCGCGGTCCCCGACAGCTGGGTCGCCGACCTGGGCTTCTCCTCCGCGCAGGAGGCCGTCGGAGGCCGCGTCGACGTGGTCATGACCAACATGGCGGAGCAGGACCGGGCGTTCCCCGCCACGATCTCCGGGGTGACGCAGGCCAGTCTCGTCGGGACCTCCCTGAACCCCATCCCGTCGGACACGTTCAACGAGCGGCTCTACGACTACCAGGTCAGCGGCGTCCCGGAGGAGGTCCCGGAGAGCTTCGCGATGGCCACGGTCACGGTCGAGGACATGGCCCTGGCCCCCGGGATCCAGGCGCGGCTGGAGGAGCAGGACATGCTCGGGCTCACCGTGGAGGACCAGCTCGGCATGTTCCGCGCCGTCATCAACGCCATCGTGTGGATCCTCAACGCCTGCGCCGTCATCGCGCTCGTGGCCGCCGGGCTCGGCATCGTCAACACCCTCCTGATGTCGGTCCAGGAGCGGACCCGGGAGATCGGCCTGATGAAGGCCATGGGCATGAGCGGGGGCCGGGTCTTCGGCCTGTTCTCCCTCGAGGCCGTCTTCATCGGGTTCCTCGGGGCGGTCGTCGGCGCCGTCACGGGCGTCGTCGGCGGCTCGGCCCTGAGCGGGGCGCTGGCCGACGGGTTCCTGTCCGGGCTGCCGGGACTGTCGCTGTTCGCGTTCGAGTCGTGGCGGGTGGCCCTGATCGTGCTCTCGGTCATGGGGATCGCGTTCCTGGCCGGGACGATCCCCGCCGTCCGGGCCGCGCGGAAGGACCCCATCGCCTCCCTGCGCCACGAGTGACCGGGCGGGCCCGGGGCGGGTGCCGCGGCCGTCAGCCCTCGCACTCGATGCAGTACCGGGCGCCGTCCTGCTCGCGGGCGAGCTGGCTGCGGTGGCGGACCAGGAAGCAGGACATGCAGGTGAACTCGTCGTCCTGCTCGGGCACCACCTGGATGAGCAGCTCCTCCTGGGACAGGTCCGCCCCCGGCAGGTCGATGCCCTCCGCTGTGTCCGAGTCGTCGACGTCGATCGCCGGGCTCTGCGCGGTGGCGCTGCGCTGCGCCTGGATCACCTCGAGGGACTCGTTGGCGGGCTCGTCCTCGGGCTTGACGCGGGGCTCGTCGTAATCGGTGGCCACGGATGTGCCTCCTTCTGGCGTGGTGGTGGGGCGTGGTGGGCTCGCGTGCGTGTCCACGCCACAACCGGGCGGGGCACGGGCCTATTCCCGAGCCTCCGGGACGTCCCGGGGGAGGGGACGGACCCCTCCGTCCGGCCCCGGCTCAGAGGCCCTCCACGGTGTCCTGGAGGTCCAGGCACCGGCGCTCGGCGGGGATCTGCTCCACCGCGGAGCCCAGCTCGACCAGCAGGGTGGAGGAGGCCACGGCGGTGCTGTCGAAGACCACCTCGACGGCCGGGTCCCGGCCGTAGGTCGTGGCGGTCCAGGTGCTCCCGTCCTCGTCCTGGCGGATCAGCCAGTCGACGTCGTTGACGGAGGAGCAGGCGTCCGTGGTGGGCCCGGGCGGGGTCACGCCGCACCGCACGACCGCCGCCGTGGGCTCGCCGTAGGCCGTGGTGGCCTGGCTGGTGGTCTCGCGCCGCTCGTGCTCGCCGACGGTCTCCGGCATGGCCAGCATCGCCGGGGCGCACCCCGGGTCGGCGGCGTTCTCGGCGGGGTCCACGGTGACGGCGGGGGAGCACCCCGCGAGGACCGCCACCAGGGCTCCCGCCCCCAGCAGGGCACGGGCGGATCGGGACAGGGAGGGGGAGGGCATGCCCCCAGCGTAATCCTCGGGGGAGCCCGTTCCCGCGTCCGGGGCCGTCGTTAGGATGAGCGCCATGACCCGACCCCCAGCGGAGCCGTCCCCCGTGCCCGACGCCCCGCCCGGTCCGGGGCCCACCGTCGGGGAGCTCTCCGAGGCCGAGCTGCTGGCCCGGGTGCTCCCGCTGCTCCTGCGCCCCGCCGCCCCCCGCCCCGGAGCGGACCTGGTGCTGCTCGGCCCCGGCGACGACTGCGCCGTGGTCGCGGCCCCGGACGGGCGGTACGTGATCACCACGGACACCCAGGTGCAGGACCAGGACTTCCGGCTCGCCTGGACCGGCGGCGCGGTCACCACGGGCTACGACACCGGGGTGAAGTGCGCGGCGCAGAACCTCGCCGACGTCGCCGCGATGGGCGCCGTCCCGTCGGCCGCCGTCGTCTCGCTCACCCTGCCGCCGGGCACGCCCGTGTCCTGGCCCGAGGACTTCGCCCGCGGCCTCGTGGCCGGGTTCGAGGCCATGGGCGCGGACCGCTGCGCCGTGGTCGGCGGGGACATGGGCGCCGGCCGGGAGCTGTCGGTCACCGCCACGGTGACGGGCGACCTCGAGGGCCGGGACCCGGTGCGCCGCTCCGGAGCGGGCGAGGGCGGCACGGTGGCGCTCGCCGGGACCACCGGGCGGGCGGCCGCGGGCGTGGCGCTGCTCGAGGACCGCCGCTACCGGCCCGGCCGGGACGCGCTCCTGGACGGGCTCGCGGCGGCGCAGCTGCGGCCGTGCGCCCCGGTGACCGCCGGCCCCGCGGCCGCCCGCGCCGGCGCCACCGCGATGATCGACCTCTCCGACGGCCTGCTCCGCGACGCCGGGCGGGTCGCGGCCGCCAGCGGCGTCGTCGTCGACCTCGACGGCGCGGCCGTGGCCGGCCTCGCCGAGCCCCTGCGCCCGGCCGCCCGGCTGCTCGGCTCGGACCCCCGCGACTGGGTGCTGACCGGGGGCGAGGACCACGGGCTGCTCGCCGTCTTCCCCCGGGGCGTGCCGCTGCCCGGGATGTTCCGTGCGATAGGCTCGTGTGCGCCCGCGCCCCCCGCGCACGACGACACCCTCCCCCGGGTGCTGCTCGACGGACGAGCGCCGCACCTCGCCCTCGGGCACCCGGTCGGCGAAGGATGGGATCACTTTGAACCATAGGATCGGATCGAACGCGGCCGTCATGCGGCGGTGGCTCGACCTGGCCCACCGTGATCTCGTGCGCCACAGCCCCGTCCTGAACGCCCTCAACGTCTTCCCGGTCGCGGACGCCGACACCGGGACCAACCTCGCGACCACCGTGCGCGCCGCCGCCGAGGCCGCCGCCGTGCTCGAGACCGGCGACGTCGGGGAGCTGCTCTCCCTCGCTGGCCAGGCCGCCCTCGAGGAGGCCCGCGGCAACTCGGGCACCCTGTTCTCCGTCTTCCTCACGGCCGTGGGCCGTTCCCTCGAGGGGAGCACCAGGATGAGCGCCGAGTCCGTCCGGCTGGCCCTGCACGCCGGCCACGTGCGCGCCTGGAGCGTCCTGACGGACCCCGTGGACGGGACCATGCTCTCCGTCCTGGAGGCCGCCGCCGCCGTGCCCGTGCCGCAGGGCGTGGAGGACGGGTCCAACCAGCAGCTCAAGGAGTTCCTGGCCGGCGTCAGCACCGCCGCCCGCGCCGCGGTCCTCGTCACGCCGGACCAGCTCGAGATCCTGCGCGAGACCGGCACGGTCGACGCCGGCGCCCTGGGCATGCTCGTGGTCTTCGACGCCCTGGCCCGCACCGTGGGCGGCGACGACGCCGGCGACGAGAACGCCCTCGACGCGCTGATCGACGCCGCCGCGGCCCGGGCCGCCGGCGCCGAGGACGCCCCGCACACCGTGCACGGCGGCGTGGAGGTGATGTGCACCGTGGAGCTCACCCCGCTGGACGCCGCGGAGCTGCGCCATGAGCTCAGCGAGGTGGGCACCAGCGTGATCATGAGCGCGGTGACCGAGACGGGGGACGGCTACCGCTGGCGCGTGCACGTCCACGTGCCGCGGCCCGAGGACGCCCTCACGGTGATCGGCGCCCGCGGCAAGGCCGTCAACCTCACGGTGACCTCCCTCTCGGAGGCGGACGGATGAGGCACCCCTGAGATGACCCCCACCCACGGCGGCGGGGCGTTCCCCGACCCGGTCTCCGAGCTCGACCAGCCGCTGGCCCGGCTGCTGGGGCGGACCACGGCCGACCAGCTGGCCCGGCAGCTCTCGGTGTCCACGATTGGGCAGCTGCTCGACCACTTCCCCCGCCGGTACATGCCGCGGGGCGAGCTCACCCCGTTCTCGGAGCTGCGCATCGACCAGCAGGTCACCATCGTGGCCGAGGTCGTGCACGCCTCCACCCGCCAGATGCGCTCGCGGCGCGGGTCCATCACGGACGTGGTGATCACGGACCGCGTCTCCTCCGACCCGCAGCGGCTCTTCGCGGACGGCGACCCGGGCCCCGGCCGGACGATGCGGCTGAGCTTCTTCAACGCCTGGACCGCCGCCAGGGACCTGCCCCCCGGAACGCACGCCCTGTTCTCCGGGAAGGTCGGGCTGTACAACGGCGGCGTGACCATGACCAACCCGCACTACGCGATCCTCGACCCGGACGCCCCGGAGGCCGGGGAGACCGCCGAGGAGCGCGCCGGCCGGCCCATCCCGATCTACCCGGCCACGGCCAAGCTGACCACGGACAAGATCGCCCGCGCCGTGCACTCGCTGCTGCCCGTCGTGGACTTCGGGGCCGTCCCGGACCCGCTGCCGGACGGGATCCGGGAGCGGGAGGGGCTCATGGGGCTCGAGGAGGCGTACTGGCAGGTCCACCGCCCGAGGGACACCCGGGCGCACGGGGAGGCGCGCCGCCGGTTCCGCTACCAGGAGGCGTTCCTGCTCCAGTGCGCCCTGGCCCGCCGCCGCGCCGAGCTCGCCGCCCACCCCACCACCGCCCGCCCGGGCGTCCCCGCGGGGGTGCTCGCGCGGTTCGACGCCGGGCTGCCCTTCGAGCTCACCGCCGGGCAGCGGACCGTGGGGGAGCAGCTCGCCGCGGAGCTCGCGGGCACCCGTCCCATGAACCGGCTGCTCCAGGGCGACGTCGGCTCGGGCAAGACGCTCGTGGCCCTGCGCGCGATGCTGCAGGTCGTGGACTCCGGCGCGCAGGCGGCGCTGCTGGCCCCCACCGAGGTGCTCGCCGCCCAGCACCACGGCTCCGTGGTCCGCTCCCTGGGCCCGCTCGCGCAGGCCGGCCTGCTCGGCGGGGACCCGGACGGCACGCAGGTCGTGCTGCTCACGGGGTCCATGGGCGCCGCGGCGCGCAAGCGGGCCCTGCTGCAGATCGCGTCGGGGGAGGCCGGGATCGTCATCGGCACCCACGCCCTGCTCTCCGAGGTCGTCCAGTTCGCCGACCTCGGACTGGTCGTGGTGGACGAGCAGCACCGCTTCGGCGTCGAGCAGCGCGACCGGCTGCGGGACAAGGCCGGGCGGCCCCCGCACCTGCTGGTGATGACCGCCACCCCCATCCCGCGCACCGTGGCGATGACCGTCTTCGGCGACCTGGACGTCTCCGTCCTCGACGAGCTCCCGGCCGGCCGGCAGCCGATCGCCACCCACACCGTGGGGCTCGTGGAGCACCCGGGCTGGGAGCGGCGCCTGTGGCGGCGCGCCCGGGAGGAGATCGACGCGGGCCGCCAGGTCTACGTGGTCGCGCCCAAGATCGGCGACGACGACGAGCCCCCGCCCCACGCCTCCCTCGCGGAGTCCGCCCTCGCGGCGGCCTCCGAGGACGAGGAGTCCGAGGCGACGATGGCGTCCGTCACCTGGCTCGCCGAGCTCGTGGCCGCCGAGCCCGTCCTGGCCGGCGTGCGCGCCGAGGTGCTGCACGGCCGGCTCGACACGGACCGGAAGTCCCGGCTCATGGAGGAGTTCGCGGCGGGGGACGTGCAGCTGCTCGTGTGCACCACCGTGGTCGAGGTCGGCGTGGACGTGCCCAACGCCACGCTGATGATCATCGTCGACGCCGATCGGTTCGGCATCTCCCAGCTGCACCAGCTGCGCGGCCGGATCGGGCGCGGCGGGCACGCCGGGACGTGCCTGCTCGTCACCCGGCGCCCCGCCGAGCACCCGTCGCGGGAGCGGATCGAGGTGGTGGCCGGGTCCACGGACGGCTTCGAGCTGGCCCGGGCGGACCTCGAGCTGCGCCGCGAGGGCGACATCCTCGGCGCCGCGCAGTCCGGCGGCCGCTCCACCCTGCGCCTGCTGCGGGCCCTCGACGACGCCGAGCTCATCGAGCGCGCCCGCCGGGACGCCGTGACGATCCTGGGCGAGGACCCCCAGCTGCTGGAGCACCCCGAGCTTGCTGAGGCCATCGAGCGCTACCTCGACCCGGACGCCGAGGCGTTCCTGGACCGGGGCTGAGCCCCCGTGCCGACGAGCCGCGTGCCGCCGGGCACCCGAGAGGAGCACGCATGAGCAGGATCATCGCCGGGGCCGCCGGGGGGCTGCGCCTGCAGTCCGTGCCGGGCCGGGACACCCGGCCCACCACCGACCGGGTCAAGGAGTCCCTCTTCGCGCGGCTCGAGGCGTGGGGCATGCTCCGGGACGCCAGGGTCCTCGACCTCTTCGCGGGCTCCGGGGCCCTCGGCTGCGAGGCCGCGAGCCGCGGCGCGGCCGCCGTGACCCTCGTGGAGCGGCACGCGGGCGCGGCGCGGGTCTGCCGCGCCAACGCCGCGACGGTCCACCGGGCCCTCGGGCGCGAGGACGTCGTCACGGTCCGGCACGGGGCGGTGGGCGGCTACCTCGCGGATCCCGCCGAGGGGCCGTGGGACCTCGTGCTGGCCGACCCGCCCTACCCCCTTCCTGAGGCGGAGCTCGCCGCGGTCCTCGCCCCGCTGGTGGGCCGGCTGCGGGAGGGCGGGGTGCTCGTGGTCGAGCGCTCCACCCGGTCCCCGGAGCCCGGCTGGCCGGCCGGGCTGCGCCGCTTCGAGCAGAAGCGGCACGGGGAGACCACCGTGTGGTTCGCCGAGACGGACGTCACATCGCCCGCGTCCCCCGGCGCGCCGGACTGACACCTGCGCCGCTGGGCGCACCCCCTTTGACAAGATTCGACAGGCAGCATCGAGCACGGGCCCCGGCCCGGGAGAGACGGAGGACGTCCATGAGGATCACGGTTCTGGGAACGGGCTACCTGGGGGCCACGCACGCCGCGTCGATGGCGGAGATGGGCTTCGAGGTGCTGGGGCTGGACGTGGACCCCGAGAAGGTCGACGCCCTGTCCCGCGGCGAGCTGCCCTTCCACGAGCCGGGCCTGGGCGAGCTGCTGCGCAAGCACGTGGGCACCGGCCGGCTGCGCTTCACCACGAGCTACGAGGAGGCCGGCGCCTTCGGCGACGTCCACTTCGTCGGGGTCGGCACCCCGCAGCGGGCCGGGAGCTTCGCGGCGGACATGCGCTACGTCGACGCCGCGGTCGGCTCCATCGCCGCGGCCGCCACGAAGGACTGTGTGATCGCCGGCAAGTCCACGGTCCCCGTGGGCTCCGCCCGCCGCCTGGCGGACCTGGCGAAGGCCTCGGCGCGGGAGGGCGTGGACGTGTCCCTGGTGTGGAACCCCGAGTTCCTGCGCGAGGGCTACGCCGTGGAGGACACCCTGGCCCCGGACCGGATGGTGCTGGGCTGTCAGGACCCGGCCGCCGAGGCCGTGATGCGCCGGGTCTACGCCCGGCAGCTGGAGGCCGGCGTCCCGCTGATCGTCACCGACTTCGAGACCGCCGAGCTCGTCAAGGTCGCGGCCAACGCCTTCCTGGCCACCAAGATCTCCTTCATCAACGCTCTTTCCGAGCTCACCGAGGCGGTCGGCGGGGACATCCGCACCCTGGCCGACGCGATCGGCCTCGACGAGCGGATCGGGCGCAAGTTCCTCAACGCCGGCGTGGGCTTCGGCGGCGGCTGCCTGCCGAAGGACATCCGCGCCCTGCGCGCCAGGGCCGCGGAGCTCGGCGTGGAGCAGTCGGTGCGCTTCCTCGCGGAGGTCGACGACATCAACGTCCGCCGCCGCGGCCACACGGTGGAGACGGTCACCCAGATGCTGGGCGGGACCGTGGTGGGCCGGCACGTCGCCGTGCTCGGGGCGGCCTTCAAGCCGGACTCCGACGACGTGCGCGACTCCCCGGCCCTGGACATCGCCGCCCGGCTGCACTCGATCGGCGCCGAGGTGGCCGTCTACGACCCCAAGGCCAACGCCAACGCCGCCAAGCGCTATCCGCGCCTGGACTACGTGGACTCCCTCGAGGCCGCCGTCACCGGGGCCGAGGTCGTGGTGCTGCTGACCGAGTGGGCCGAGTTCAAGGCGATGACCCCGGAGCAGCTCGACCCGCTGGTGGCCGTCCCGCAGATCCTCGACGGCCGCAACGTGCTCGACCCCGACCGCTGGACCGCGGCCGGCTTCACCTACCGGGCCCTGGGCCGCCGGGCGAGCGCCGTCTGAGGCGCGGCGCGCAGGACGGCGTCCCGCGCGCCGGTTTCCCGCCCGCCGTGCGGACCGGCTCAGCCTGCCAGCTGCCGCCCGGCCCGCTCCAGGACGTCCAGGCGCTTGCCGAACGAGAAGCGCATCCAGGACGCGTAGAGCTCCCGGTGCTCCGCCGAGGCGAGGGCCGGCACGGGCACGCCCACCACACCGGCCCGCTCGGCCAGCACCGGGGCCAGGTGCGCGGCGTCCTCGACCCCGTGCCGCTCGCACAGTCCGCGGACGTCCGCCACCACGAAGAACGTGCCCTGCGGCTCGAACGGCTCGGCGCCCGCCGCGGCCAGGCCCCGCACGAGCACGTCGCGCCGTCGCCGGAAGTCCTCTGTGAGCCGGTCGTAGAACCCGTCCGGCAGGCCCAGGGCGGTGGCCGCCCCGATCTGCAGCGGCGTGGCGGCGCTGTGCGTGAGATAGGCCTTCGTGGCGCGCACCGGGCCCACGAGGTGCGCCGGCCCGCTGACCCAGCCCACCCGCCAGCCCGTGACCGAGAAGGACTTGCCCACGGAGGAGACGGTGAGGGTCCGTTCGAAGGCCCCCGGCAGCGCGGCGAGCGGCCGGTGCCCGCCGGCGTAGCGCAGGTGCTCGTAGACCTCGTCGGTCACCACCACGCAGTCGTGCTCGGCGGCGAGTCCGGCCACGCGGGCCAGGACGGCGTCGTCGAACACCGTCCCGGTCGGGTTGTGCGGGTCGTTGAGGATCACCATGCGGGTGCGGGGCCCGAAGGCCGCGGCGAGGCGGTCGAGGTCGGGGGAGAAGCGCGGCGGCTCGAGGGGGACCGTGACCAGCCGCGCGCCGGCGAACTCCACCACGGCGCCGTAGAGGTCGTAGTGCGGCTCGAACACGACCACCTCGTCCCCGGGGCGCAGGAACGCGAGCAGGCTCGCGGCCAGGCCCTCGGACGCGCCCACGGTCACGACCACCCCGGAGGCCGGGTCCAGGTCGATCCCGTAGAACCGGTGCTGGTGCGCGGCGACGGCCTCCTGCAGCAGCGGAAGACCCGCCACCGGCGAGTACTGGTTGCCGCCGCCGTGCAGTGCGGCCGCCGCGGCGTCGAGCATCTCCCGCGGACCGTCGACGTCCGGGAAGCCCTGGCCCAGGTTGACGGCGCCCGTGCGCGCGGCCAGCCGCGACATCTCCTCGAAGACGGTCCCGGTGAGCTCCCCGGCGCCGGTCAGCAGACCGCCCCCGCGGGCCATCCGCTCCCACGGGGGGCCGGACGTGTGCGTGGACGGGACGGCGGCGTCGGTGGCATCCATGGCCGCCAGTCTAGGGTCCCGCGGCGGCTCCGGGCGGCGGCCCGGCGCCGAGCCGCACGAGGGTCCCGGCCAGCCCCTCGACGAACACCGGGAGGTCCGGCACCACGTCGGCGTCGGCCACCACGTCGATGCCCAGGGTCCCCGCGTAGGAGACGACGCCCACAGCGAGGGCCAGGTTGCCCTGCACGGCGCCGAGCTGGAACAGCTCGAGCACCGGCGCCCCCGCGAAGAGCAGGGGTGCCGCGGGGCCGCGCACGTTGCTGAGCAGCACGTTGACGAGCCGCTGCCGGTCCATGACGCGGACCATCCAGCGCTGGGCCAGGCGGCCGCCCGGCCGGTACGGCGGGCGGGCCCGCTGCCCGGCGGTCGTGGCCGCGATCCGCCGCAGCCCGGCCACCGGGTCGGGCTCGTCGACGGGCACGGCCACGACGCGCACGCCGGCCCGGTTGCCGCCGGCGGGGTCCCCCGCAGCGCGCACGGAGGCGGCCACCGACACCTTCAGCTCCGGCACGCCGGCCAGCTCGCCGCGCGCGGCCAGCAGCCGCCGCGCGCCGCCCGCCACGGCGGTGAGCACCACGTCGTTGACCGTCCCGCCGTGCCGGTGGGCCAGCTCCCGGACCGCCGCCAGGTCGGCGCGCACCAGCACGGCCCGGCGCCGCGGGCCCACGGGCCGGTTGAGGGACAGCGCCGGGGCGCGGCCCTCCGCGAGCGCGCCGCGGACCTGGGCCGCGGCGCCGAGCAGGCGGGCCGCGGCGCGGGCCGGAGCGCGGGCCGGGGCAGGCCCGGGCGGCGGGCCGCCGCCCGTCCCCGGGCCACCCGGCGCGTCCGGGGCGCGCGGGGCGCCGCCGGGCGCGGGATCGAACAGGGGCGCGAGCAGGGTCAGCGCCGCGAGACCGTCGGCGAGCACGTGGTGCCACCGGATCAGCAGGCCGACCCGGTCGCCGGCGAGGCCGGGGAGCAGCCACAGCTCCCACAGGGGCCGGTCCCGGGGCAGCGGGACGGCGGCGATCCCGGCACACACCCGGAGCAGGCTCTCCTCGTCCCCGGGCGGCGGCACCGGACGGCTGCGCACGTGCCGGGAGACGTCGAAGACCGGGTCGTCGAGCCACACGGGGCGTCCGCCCCCGGGGCGGGCGAGCAGCTGGCGCAGCCGCCGGACGTCCCGGGTGCGCCGCTCCACGTGCTCCCGGACCTCCGCCAGCCGGACGCGCCCGCCGGCATCGAGCAGGGGACCGGCCTCCAGGAGGGCCAGGGCCGCGACGTGCATGGGCACCCCGCGCCGCTCCACGCGCAGGTTGGCCTCGTCCAGGGCGCTGATCCGCTCCCCGGTCCGCGCCCGGCGGCACTGCATGCCCATGTCGGTGCTCCGCTCTGGCCGGAGGACTCCCTCGTCCACCACGGTACGCCGCCCCGGCACGGGGCGCCCCTAGGATGGCACCCATGCACCGAGCGATCTGCCCCGGCTCCTTCGACCCCCTGCACAACGGCCACGTGGAGGTCGTCGCGCGCGCCGCGGCGCTCTTCGACGAGGTCGTCGTCGCGGTCTCCACCAACCCGCACAAGCGCTACCGCTTCGACGCGGACCGGCGGCTGGCCCTGGTGGCGGAGAGCCTCGCGGACGTCGCCGGCGTCGTCGTGGAGCCCATGGGCACGGGCCTGCTCGCGGAGTACGCGGCGCAGCGGGGGGCGGTGGCCCTGGTCAAGGGGCTGCGCTCGGGCGAGGACTTCGAGTACGAGGTGCCGATGGCCACGATGAACCGCCACCTCACGGGGGTGGAGACGGTCTTCCTGCCCGGCGACCCCCGGTTCCTGCACCTGTCCTCGACCCTCGTGAAGGAGGTCCAGGGCCTCGGCGGCGACGTCTCCGGGTTCGTGCCGGCGCCCGTGCTGCGGGCCCTGCAGGGCTGAGCGGGCGCGCCCCGTCCCGGCGCGCCCGGACCCGGCCCGTTTGAGAACGCGCGGGGCGGCACGCTAACATGGTCTGTCGGTCAGAATTTCACCAGGAGTCAGTCATCAGTCGCGAGAACAGTTCGCCCCTCACCATCGGTGTCCGGGACCTCGAGCACCGCCCGGGGACGATGCGACGCCTGGAAGAAGTTGTGCCCGCGCCGGAGAACTTCGGCAACGCACTCATCGGCGCCCCGGAGGGCTCGGACATCGACCTGGACCTCCGGCTGGAATCCGTCCACGACGGGATCCTGGTGTCCGGCACGGCCGCCGTGGCCATCCACGGCGAGTGCAGCCGGTGCCTCGACCCGATCGACTACGATCTGGACGTCGACGTGCAGGAGCTCTACGTCTTCGACCCCGCCGCCGACGGCGGGGAGGACTCCGAGGACGACCAGATGTATGAAGTTCAGGACGAGACCATCGACCTCGAGCCCATGCTTCGGGACGCAGTGATCACGCAGCTGCCGTTCCAACCGGTGTGCCGGGAGGACTGCCAGGGGTTGTGCGCCCAGTGCGGCGCGCGCCTGGAGGACGACCCGGGACACCACCACGAGGTGCTCGATCCTCGCTGGAGCGCCCTGTCGGGGCTGCTCGAGCAGGACACCTCGACCCAGACGACCGAACCGAGAGAAGAGAGATAGCCGTGGCTGTTCCGAAGCGGAAAATGTCCCGTGCCAACACCCGTGCACGCCGTTCGCAGTGGAAGGCGACCGCGCCCAAGCTGGTCAAGACCGTCGAGAACGGCAAGGTCACCTACAGCCTGCCGCACCAGGCGAAGGTCGTGACCGACTCCGCCGGCACCGCGCTGTTCCTGGAGTACAAGGGCCGCAAGGTGGCCGACGCCTGACCACGGTGACCTCCACCGCGACACCTCAGGACCTGCTGGAGCGTCTCGGCGTCGACATCGACGCCGGGACGCTTCGTCTTGCCCTGACCCACCGCTCCTACGCGTACGAGCACGAGGGACAGGGCCACAACGAGCGGCTCGAGTTCCTCGGGGACTCCGTGCTGGGTCTCGCGGTCACCGACGAGATCTTCCACCGCTACCCCGACGACTCCGAGGGCAACCTCGCGAAGATCCGCTCGGCCGTGGTCAGCACCCGCACGCTCGCCGACCTCGCCCGGTCCCTGGACGTGGGCCCCCACATCCGCCTGGGCAAGGGCGAGGTGCGCACCAACGGGCACGAGAAGGCCTCGATCCTGGCCGACACCATGGAGGCGCTGATCGGCGCCGTGTACGTGAGCACCGGCCTCGACGCGGCCCGGGCCTTCGTGCTGCGGCTCGTGGTGCCCCTGCTCGAGGACGGCTTCGTGATGAGCGAGGGCCGGGACTGGAAGACCGAGATCCAGGAGCTCGCGGCGGCCCGCGCCCTGGGCCCCGTGCGCTACGCCGTGGAGGGCACGGGCCCCGACCACGACCGCCGCTACGAGGCGCACGTGCTCGTCGGCGGTCAGGACCACGGCACGGGCACCGGCACCACCAAGAAGGAGGCCGAGCGCTCCGCCGCGGCGCAGGCCTATGCGACCCTGGTGGCCCGCCGCGGTGGCTGAGCGCGCGCCCCGGAGCGCCCGTGCCTGAGCTGCCCGAGGTCGAGGTGGTCCGCCGCGGGGTGGAGCGCTGGGTGGTCGGCCGCCGGATCGAGTCCGTGCAGGTCCTGGACCCCCGCTCGGTGCGCCGCCACGAGACCGGCCCCGTCTCCTTCGGCCACGAGCTCGACGGCGCGGTCGTGGCCGACGCGGTGCGCCGCGGCAAGTTCCTGTGGCTGCCGCTGGCCGGGGCGGACGGCGCCCCGCCGCAGGAGGCGCTGCTGGTGCACCTGGGGATGAGCGGGCAGCTGCTGGTCAAGGACGCCGGGTTGCCCGACGAGAAGCACCTGAAGGTGCGTCTGGGCCTGTCCGAGCGCCCCGGCACCCCGGCGGAGCTGCGCTTCGTGGACCAGCGGATCTTCGGCGGCATGCTCCTCGACCGGCTCGTCCCCACCGACGACGGCGCCCCGGGCGGCCGTTCGGCCACGGGCGCCCCGCTGGTGCCCGCCCGGGCCGCCCACATCGCCCGGGACCCGCTGGACCCCGCCTTCGACGCGCAGCGCCTCCACGACCGGCTGCGCCGGCGCCGGACCGGGCTCAAGCGCGCCCTGCTGGACCAGGCGCTGGTCTCCGGGATCGGCAACATCTACGCGGACGAGGCCCTGTGGCAGGCGCGCCTGCACTGGGCGCGGCCCACCGACACGCTCCGGCGGCCCGAGACCCTGCGCCTCCTCGCGGCCGTCCGCGAGGTCATGGACCGCGCGCTGGCGGCCGGCGGGACGAGCTTCGACTCCCTCTACGTCAACGTCAACGGCGAGTCCGGCTACTTCGCCCGCTCCCTCTCCGCCTACGGCCGGGCCTCCCTGCCCTGCCCGCGCTGCGCGGAGGAGGGGCGGAGCACCCTGATCGTGCGGGAGCAGTTCATGAACCGCTCCTCCTACCGCTGCCCGGTCTGCCAGCGCACCCCCCGCAACGCCCGGTTCTGAGACCGGGCCCCCGGGCGGGCGTGCGGGTCACGGTCCGTGCCCCCGCGGGGCGCGGGGGCGCCGGCGGCCCGGAATCGATCAGCTTCCTTTCCAACTTCCTGCGCGTGTAGGCTCGTCGAGGACGTGCGGCCCGCCATGATCCCGTCGGGGGAGACCCCGCGCCGGCCCCGCACCGTCCTCCACCCTCCGTGGCGGCCGCCCCTGCGGTCGCCTCCCCCGGTCACCGCCGGCACCAGGAGCCGCACCCGGTTCCGGAGGCCGCCGCGCGCCCGGGCGGGCACCCCGGGGACCCCTCCCGCGGCACCCGCGCTGCTGCACGCATTCTTCAGCACCCGCACTTCTGCACCCACACCCTCCGAGGAGCACCTCTTGCGCACCGTCAACGCCTACGCCGCCCCGTCCGCCGGCGCCCCGCTGGTCCCGACCACTCTCGAGCGCCGGGACCTCGGCGCCCACGACGTCCTCATCGAGATCAAGTACGCCGGGATCTGCCACTCCGACCTGCACACCGTCCAGGGGGACTGGGGCCCCCAGCAGTACCCGCTGACCCCCGGGCACGAGATCGCCGGGATCGTCACCGAGGTCGGCGCCGACGTCACCCGCCACGCGGTCGGCGACCGGGTCGGGGTCGGGTGCATGGTGAACTCCTGCGGCGAGTGCGCCAACTGCCGGGCCGGCGACGAGCAGTACTGCCTCGACGGCGCCGTGATGACCTACGGCGCCGAGGACCGCGACGGCACCGTCACCCAGGGCGGCTACTCCACCCACGTGGTGGTCACCGAGGACTTCGTGCTGCGCATCCCGGAGGGCATCGACCTCGACGTCGCCGCGCCCCTGCTGTGCGCCGGGATCACCACCTTCTCCCCGCTGAACCACTGGAAGGCGGGCCCCGGCAAGAAGGTGGCCGTCGTGGGTCTGGGCGGGCTGGGGCACCTGGGCGTGAAGATCGCCCACGCCATGGGCGCGGAGGTGACGGTGCTCTCCCAGTCGCTGCGCAAGAAGGAGGCCGGGCTGGCCCTGGGCGCCGACGCCTACTACGCCACGAGCGACCCGCAGACGTTCGAGGAGCTGGCCGGGACCTTCGACCTGGTCCTCAACACGGTCAGCGCGAAGATCGACCTCGACGCCCACCTGTCGCTGCTCGACGTCAACGGGGCCATGGTCAACGTCGGCGCCCCGGCGGAGCCGCTGGACGTCAACGTGTTCTCGCTGCTGGCCAACCGCCGCACCTTCGCCGGGTCCATGATCGGCGGCATCGGCGAGACCCAGGAGATGCTCGACTTCTGCGCCGAGCATGGGGTGGGCGCCGAGATCGAGGTCATCTCGGCCGAGCAGATCAACGAGGCCTACGAGCGGGTGCAGAACTCGGACGTGCGCTACCGGTTCGTGATCGACACCGCCACGCTGGTCTGATCCCGGGCCCCGCGCACCCCCGGGGCGGCCGCACGTGCGGCCGCCCCGGGGGTGCGCCGCTCGGGCCGCAGACCGCCGGGGCGGCCCGCCGCGCGACGCGGCGGGCGATCAGTGGGCGGCGGTGGACCCCGTGGCGGGCATCGGGGCGTCGTGGGCGCCCAGGGGATGGGTGCGGTAGTAGTCGGCCAGCCGCGCCATGCCCTCCTCGACCGTCACGGACGGCGTCCAGTCGAGCACCTCGCGGGTGCTCTGCTGCTCGAACCAGTGGGCCGTGGACATCTGCTCGGCCAGGAAGGCCGTCATGGGCGGCTCGTCCGCTCCCGGGCGGACCGCCCACACCTTCTCGATGACCCTGCCCGCGAGGCGGGCCAGGACGCCGGGGACCCTGCGGGTCGGCGGCTCCACGCCGGCCGCCCGGCAGAAGCCCGCCACGAGCTCGCCCACGGTGCGGGGCTGGCCGTTCGTGACCACCAGCGCCCGTCCGTGCGCCCACTCGATCCGCTCCAGCGCCCGCACGACCGCCTCGGCCGCGTTGTCCACGTAGGTGGTGTCGATCAGGGCCGCCCCGTGGTCCAGCAGCGGCAGCCGCCCCTTCGCGGCGCGGTCGACGAGCCGCTCGACGAGCTGGGTGTCCCCGGGGCCCCACACGATGTGCGGGCGCACAGCCGTGACGCGCATCCCGCGGCCGTCGGCCTCGAGCGCGAGCAGCTCGGCCGCGGCCTTGGACCGGGCGTAGTTGCCGCGGGCGTGCACGGGGTCGGCCGTCCGGGCGGGCTCGCCCACGATGGAGTGGCCCGTGTGGGCGACCGACGGCGAGGAGACGAACACCACGTTGTCCACGCCGGCCCGCCGGGCGGTCTCCAGGACCACGCGGGTGCCGGTGACGTTGGTCAGCACGAACTCGTCCCAGTCCCCGGCGAAGGAGACCTTGGCGGCGAGGTGGACGACGTCGTCGACGCCCTCCATGGCCCGCGCCACGGCGTCCGGGTCCGCGACGGAGCCCAGGACCTCCTCGACGTTCGGCTGGTCGGCCAGCGGTGCGTGCCGGCGCTGGAGCAGCCGGACCGTCCAGTGGCGGGCGGCGAGCAGCCGCGCCACGTGCTCCCCGAGCATCCCGGAGGCGCCGGTGACGAGCACCGTCCGCCCGTCGCCGGACAGCTCCTGCCGCCCGCGCTCCACCTCGTGGCTGCCGGTGCCGGCCGGCGGGGCGCCCTCCGTCACGGAGGCGTCATAGGCGGGGACCTTGTCGTCGTGCGTGCCGTCCTGGCGGTGCTTGCCGTTCACGGGTTCCTGATCCTTCCTCCGGCCAGGGCGTTCTCCGCCCATCCGGCCAGCAGGGCTCGGTCGATCTTGGAGTTGTGCCGGATGTCGGTGGGGTGCTCGGGGACCACGAGCACGGCCGCGAGGTCCAGGCCCGTGGCCTCGCGCACGGCGGCGCGCACGGCGCCGGAGAGCAGCGGGTCCGCGGGGCCCGGGCGCGGGGCCGCCGGGACGGTCTCCACGACGGCCACGGGCACCTGCGTGCCCGCCGGGCCGACCCCGACGACGGCGGTGCGGCCGACGCCGGGCACGGTCCGGGCCGCGTGCTCCGCGGCGACCGGCGTCAGCACGCCGCCGGCGGAGACGATGACGTGGGCGAGGCGGCCCTCGACCCACAGCCGCCCGGCGGCGTCGAAGTGCCCGACGTCCCCGGTGCGGTGCCATCCGGGCAGCTGGGTGCTGAGGTGCTCCGTGTACCAGAGCCGGTCGTAGCGGTCCTTGACATGCGGGGCGCGGGCGACGATCTCACCGGTGACCCCGGGCTCGGTGGTGATCCCGTCGTCGGGGACGCCGTCGGGGCCCAGGGCGGTGACCCCCAGCTCGGCGCCGTGCACGGCGGTGCCCACGCACACGCCGTTGCCGGCGCCGGCCACGGCGGGTCCCGCGCTATCCAGGCCGGCCTGTCGGATGGTCCCGAGGGTCACGTCCGTGAGGGGCAGCCCCTCGGTCATCCCGTAGGGGGTGTGCAGCGTCGCCGCGGGCAGGAGCTCCTGCAGCTGCTCCAGGAGCGGCTCCGGGAGGGGGGCCCCGGCCGAGAGCACGAGCTCCACGAGCTCGAGCGCCCGCCGCTGCCCCTCGTCGAGCTCGTGCCGGGTCGCGAGGACGTTGGCGATCGCCGCGGGGGACAGGAACACCGCCGTGGCCTGGATGGCCGAGGCGGCGTCGGCCAGGGCGCGGGCGGTGAGGGTCTTCGGCGCGGTCACGTCCATGTCCGGGGTCACGGACGCGGTGCCCATGGCGGGCCCCAGCAGCGCGAAGGGCGCGAAGCCCGCCACGAGCCCCGTGCCGGCGGTGAGCCCGTACGTGCCGCGCACGGCGTCCCGCATCGCGGAGAGCTGGCGGTGGGTGTAGACGACGCCCTTGGCCGGGCCCGTGGACCCGGAGGTGAACAGCACCGCGGCGTCCGCGTCCGGGTCCGGCGCGGGCAGGTCGGCGCGCGGGGCCGAGTCCAGCAGCGCGGGGACGTCGTGCGCCACGCCGAGCGCCCGGCGGGACACGGGGTCGAGGGCCTCGAGCGAGATCCGGGTGCCCGGCCAGCCGAGGGCCCGGCCGGCGACGAGCGCCCTGCGGATGCCCACGAGCCAGGCCGGGGCGGCCCCCCGCAGCGCCCGGGTGAGGCCCTTGGGACCGAGTCCGGAGTCCGCCACGACGACGACGGCGCCGATGCGCAGGCACGCGTAGAGCAGCGCGGTGAGGTCGGAGCCCGGCGGCACCATGAGGCTCACGCGGTCCCCGGGGCGCACCCCGATGCCGGTGAGCCCGGCGGCGAGGCGGTCCACGCGGTCGGCGAGCTCCGCCCAGCTCAGGCTCGCCCGCACCGGGGCCGCGTGCGCCCCCGCGCCCGCGGAGGCGGGGGCCATGTCCACGACGGCGAGGGCGAGGTCGGCCCGCCGCGCGTCGAGCTCCGCGGGGAAGGGGACGTGCTCGCCGCGGGAGACGGCGCGCCGCTGCAGGTGCAGCTCGCGGCGGCCGGGGCCGGGGCCGAAGCGGTCCGCGAGCCAGGCCATCACCGGCGTCGCCACGTCCCGGTCCTCGGGCAGCAGGTGCAGGGCTCCCTCGTAGCGGTGGACGTCGGCGTGCGGCATGCGGCGCACGAGGTCCTGCAGGTAGCGCTCCTGGAACACGGGGTCGCCGATGCCCCACAGCAGCAGGGCGGGGACCTCGCGGGCGGCCACGCCGGCGGCGATCTGCTCGTAGCGGGCGTGCGAGGGGTGGTCCGGGGCGGCCGGGATGTCGGCCACGAAGTTGCGGATCGCCTCCCGCCGGGCGCGCGTGGCGTAGGGCGCCCGGTAGGCCGCCCGCACCTCGCGGGACAGGGACGGCTCCGCCAGTGCCAGGGCCACGTCGAGGAAGCTCGTGGTCCGCTCGGTGAGCAGCCCGTGCGCGGCCGGGGCCAGAGCCAGCCGCAGCGAGGCGGGGATCCGCTCGGCGTTGTCGTGGTGGACGGCGGTGTTGGTGAGGATCGTGGCGCGGTGGACGTCCTGGTGCTCCAGGGCCCAGCCGGAGGACACGAGCCCGCCCCAGTCGTGGGCGAGGGTCACCACGGGGGCCTCGCTCGCGTCCAGGCCGAGCTCGGCCGTGAGGTCGCCCAGGTCGCGGACCCGGTCGTCGAGGCGGCGGAAGAGCCCGGTCCGCTCGGAGAACCCCATGTCGAGCTGGTCCACGGCGATCACCCGCCAGGGGTTCGCGGGGTCCGTCCCGGCGGCCAGCACGTCGCGCCACAGGTAGGACCAGGTCGGGTTGCCGTGCACGGCGAGGACCGTGCCCCGCGGGGTGAGCCCGGCGGCCTCCAGGGAGGCCGCGTTGTCGAGGACGTGCCAGCGGCGCCGCCGGCCGGGGACCGGCTCCACGGGGGCGGTCGAGGCCACCGTGACCGTGCGGGACCACGCTGGGTCCACCCCGGGCAGGGGCACCTCCGTCATGGGCAGCCGCGCCGCGTCCGGCCCTCCGCGCTGCTGGGTCGTGGACGGTCGTGTGCGTGCCATGGTCGTGGGGCTCCTCGAGGGTGCGTCTCGTGCGGGGTGTCTCGGGCGGGCGCGGCGTCAGCGCCGGCGGTTCACCAGTCGATCTCCATGTAGGTCGCGTTGAGCCCGGAGCCCACCCCGAGCAGCAGGACGCGCTGGCCGGCCTCGAGCTGCTCGGCCTCCATGGCCAGGGTCATGGGCAGGGCCGCGGCGGCCACGTTGCCCCAGAAGGGGAAGGTCCGGGGGAAGCGCTCCGGGATGATCCCGGTGTCTTCCAGCAGCTTGTCGGTGTGGGACGTGGACACCTGGTGGGCGATGTAGCGGTCCATGTCGGTCCAGTCCCAGCCGTCCTCGTGGGCGTCGTGCCAGGCGTCCACGAGTAGGCCCACGCCGTGCTTGAGCAGCCCCGTGGCATCGGTGTACATGCCGTCGAAGCCGCCGATGCACAGCCCGTGGTGCTGGGTTGCGGACCGGGCCACGGAGCCGGTGACGCGGTGGCCCTCGGGGTGCCGGTCGGCCGGGCCGACGACGGCCGCGGCGGCGCCGGCGCCCAGGGTGAGGGTGGCGAACTCGCGCACCACCTGGTCACGGGTGACGTCGGGGCCCTGGAGCCGTTCGTAGGTCTCCCGGTGCCACGGGCTCGGGTCCTCGCCGGCGACGACGACGGCGTAGTCGATCGCGCCCGAGTCGATCATCGTGGACGCGATCGTGAGCCCGTTGACGAAGCCCAGGCAGGCGTTGGTGACGTCGAAGTTCAGGGCGGAGGTGGGCAAGCCGAGCCGGTCGTGGACCGCGACGGCGACCGCGGGCTCGTAGCCGTCGCGGGTCACCGAGGCGTTGATCAGCAGCCCCACCTGGTCCGGGCGGACGCCCGCCTGGGCCAGCGCAGCCTCCGCCGCCTCCACGGCGCCGTCGGTGAAATGGCGCCCCGGGGCCCACTCGCGCCGCTCCTTGACGCCGGCTAGGCGCTCGAGCAGCCCCTTCGGCATCTTCAGCCTCGCGAAGGTCTCCTCGAGGATCTCGTCGGCTCGCGACGAGGGGACCACCTCGTCGGCCTCCTTCTTGGTGATGGCCAGGAGGGCGGCGTTGCGGTGGCGGATCGTGGAATTACCGGTCAAGGTCTCTGGCTTTCGTTAGGGTCTCGCCGACGCCCCGGCCCGCCCGCGGAGGGCAAGGTCGCGGGGAGGGCAGGTCGTGCTGGTCGCGGTCAGTCTACCGGCCGGTTCCGCAGTGGCGGCCCGGGCTCGGCCGTTTCTCTGTAGGCTGATCATCTTCTCCGCTCCTCTGCTCCGCCCGTGCACGCCTCGGGCGGGTCGGTGCGCCCCGCCGTGCGCGGTGCCCGGCCGTCGGCCGCGGGGCCGTCGGGGCGCGCGAGTACAGTGGTGGCGACCCCCTGCCCGCCACGCCCACCCCAGGAGACCGGACACCCGTGCACCTGAAGACCCTGACCGTGCGGGGGTTCAAGTCCTTCGCCTCGGCCACCACCTTCGAGTTCGAGCCCGGGGTCACCGCCGTCGTCGGCCCCAACGGCTCGGGCAAGTCCAATGTGGTGGACGCCCTGGCGTGGGTCATGGGGGAGCAGGGCGCGAAGTCCCTGCGCGGCGGGAAGATGGAGGACGTCATCTTCGCCGGAACCGCCGGCCGGGCCCCGCTCGGCCGGGCCCACGTGTCGCTGACCATCGACAACGCCGACGGCGCGCTGCCCATCGAGTACTCGGAGGTCACGATCTCGCGCACGCTCTTCCGCTCGGGGGGCTCAGAGTACGCGATCAACGGCCGGCCGTGCCGGCTGCTCGACATCCAGGAGCTGCTCTCCGACTCCGGGCTGGGCCGGGAGATGCACGTCATCGTGGGCCAGGGCCAGCTCGACCGCATCCTGCACGCCACCCCGGAGGAGCGCCGCGGCTTCGTCGAGGAGGCGTCCGGGGTCCTCAAGCACCGGCGCCGCAAGGAGCGGACGCTGCGCAAGCTCGAGGCGATGCAGGCCAACCTCGACCGGCTCGAGGACCTAACCGCCGAGATCCGCCGCCAGCTCACCCCGCTGGGCCGCCAGGCCCGGACGGCCCGGCGCGCCCAGCGGATCCAGCACGACGTCCGCGACGCCCGCGCCCGGCTGCTGGCCGACGACCTCGTGCAGGCCCGCACGAGCCTCGCCGTCGACGAGGACGCCGAGCGCCGGCTGCGCGCCGAGCGCGCCGAGGCCGAGCAGGCCCTCGACACCGGCCGCGCCCGGCAGGCCGACGTCGAGGCCCGCGCCGCCGAGGCGACCCCCGCCCTGAACGCCGCACGGGACACGTGGTACCAGCTCACCGCCGTGCAGGAGCGCTACCGGTCCCTCGCCTCGCTCGCCGCCGAGCGGCGCCGGCTGCTCGGCGCCGCCGCCGAGCCCGCGGACCCGGGGCGGGACCCGGACCGGCTCGACGCCCAGGCGGCCCGCACCCGCGAGGAGCAGCACCAGCTCCTCGAGCAGGTCGAGGACGCCGTCGACGCCCTCGCCGAGGCCATCCAGGAGCGCGAGGACGCGGAGGCCGCGGCGCGCGACCAGGACGGCGTGGTCACCGGTCTGCTCCGGGCGGCCGCCGACCGCCGGGAGGGCACGGCCCGGCTCACCGGCGCGGTCGCGGCGGCCTGCTCCCGGGTCGAGGCGGCCGAGAACGAGCTCTCCCGCCTGCACACCACCCATGCGGACGCCGGGCGGCGCCGGGTGCAGGCCGGCACCGAGGCGGACAGCCTGGCGCTCGCGGCCCAGGACGCGGCCGGCGCCGCCGAACGGGCCAGCGCCCGCCACGAGCAGGACGCCGAGGCCGCCGCCGGGGCCCGCGCCGCCGCACGGGAGGCCGAGGCCGCGGCCCAGGAGCTGCTGCGCGCCCACGACGCCCAGCGCGCCCGCGCCGAGACCCTGCGCGCCGCCCTGCGCCAGCCCGACGGCTCCGCGGCGGTCCTCGACGGGCACGCCGACGCCGTGCTCGGCGCCGTCGTCGACCTCGTCGACGTCGAGCCCGGCTGGGAGCGGGCGGTCACCGCCGCCATGGGCCCCTTCGCCGAGGCCCTCGCCGTGCGCTCCCACGGCGCGGCCGTCTCCGTCTTCGAGTCCCTGCGCGCCGACGGCGTGGGCCGGGTGCACCTGCTGGTGGCCGCCGGCGCCCCCGGCCGGTCCGGCCCCGCCCCGGCGCTCCCCGACCGTCCCGGGGTCCGGCCCGCCGCGGCCGTGCTGCGGGACGGGGCCGGCGAGGGCGCCGGCCCAGGCGACGACGACAACCGGCGCGGCGCGGACGCCGTGAGGTCCCTGCTCGCCGCGACCGTGCTCACGGAGGACGCCGCCACGGCCGCCCGGATCGTGGCCGACCGGCCCGAGCTGACGGCCGTCACCCGGGGCGGCGACGTGTTCACGGGCAGCAGCGCCTGGGGCGGTGCGGCGGAGGCGGCCGGCACGCTCGAGACCCGCGCCGCGGCCGAGGCCGCCGAGGCGGAGCGGGCCGAGCTCGCCGCGGCCCTCGACCGGGCGCGGGCCGCCTCCGGCGCGGCGGCCGCGGCGCGGGACGCCGCCCGCCGGGCCGCCGAGGAGACCGCGGGGCTGCTGCGCGCCGCCGAGCGCACCGCGGACCGGGCCGCGTCCGAGCTCTCCCGGGTCCGGGCCGTGCTGGACTCGGCCGAGGCGGAGACCCGGCGCTACGACGAGCAGGTCGCGGCCGCGAGGGAGCACCTGGCCCGGGAGCAGGAGCGGCTGCGCGAGGCCGCCGAGCGGCTCGGGGCCGCCGAGGAGCACGGCGAGGAGGACACCGAGACCGTCCAGCTCGAGGCCGCCGCCCGCCGCGACGAGCTGCACCGGGCCGCCACGACGGCCCGCACCGCGGAGACGGAGGCCCGGCTCGCCCTGCGCTCCCTCGAGGAGCAGGCCCGGGCCCTCGGCAACCGGGCCGCGTCCCAGGAGCGGGCTGCCGCCGCCGAGCGCCGGGCGCGGGAGGAGGCGGAGCGGCGGGCCCGGCGCCGCCGGACCCAGGCCCGCAACGCCGAGGCGGTGCTCGCCGGCGCCGAGCAGCTGCTCGAGCTCGTGGCGGCGTCCGCGGCGGTCGCCGCCGCGGAGCGGGACCGGGCCGAGGCCGTCCGCGCCGGGCTGGACGCGGAGCTGACGGACCTGCGCGCCGCCAACGACCGGCTCGCCGCGCGGCTCGCCGGGCTCACCGACTCCGTGCACCGGGACGAGCTGGCCCGCACCCAGCAGCGCGCCCGGATCCAGGCCCTGGAGGACCGCTCCCTCGAGGAGCTGGGGCTCACCCCGGACGCGCTCGTGGAGCACTACGGGCCGCACCTGCTGATCCCCGACCCCGACCTCGACCCCGGCGCCGACCGCGGCTCCGGGGCGCCGGAGGACGACGCGCCGGCGGCGGCCGAGGCCGGGCAGGACGCCCTGTTCGGCGTCGCGTCCGGCGACCCGGCCGAGGCCGCGGGAGGCGCCCCCTACGTGCGCGCCCAGCAGGAGGCGCGGCTGCGCCGGGCCGAGAAGGAGCTCGCCTCCCTGGGGCGGGTGAACCCGCTGGCGCTGGAGGAGTTCGCCGCCCTCGAGGAGCGCCACCGCTTCCTGGCCGAGCAGCTCGAGGACCTCAAGCGCTCACGGCAGGACCTGCGCAGCATCATCCGCGACGTCGACGAGCACGTGGAGCGCGTCTTCGCGGAGGCCTACGCCGACACCGCCCGGGAGTTCGAGGGCGTCTTCGCCACCCTGTTCCCGGGCGGGGAGGGCCGGCTGCGCCTCACCGACCCCACGGACATGCTCAGCACCGGGATCGACGTGGAGGCGCGCCCGGCCGGCAAGAAGATCAAGCGGCTGTCCCTGCTCTCCGGCGGGGAGCGGTCGCTGACGGCGATCGCGCTGCTCGTGGCGATCTTCAAGGCCCGCCCCTCGCCCTTCTACGTCATGGACGAGGTCGAGGCGGCTCTCGACGACCGCAACCTCGGGCGGCTGCTGAGCATCTTCCGCCAGCTGCAGGAGACCTCGCAGCTGATCATCATCACCCACCAGAAGCGGACCATGGAGATCGCCGACGCCCTCTACGGGGTCGCGATGCGCGGGGACGGCGTGACCACCGTGATCGGGCAGCGGCTCGCCGAGCTGCGCTGAGCCCGGCGCCGGGCCCGCCGTGCTCCTGCCCGGTGCTGCTACTGCCCGGCGCCGCGCACGGGCGGGGTCTCGGGCCGCTCCATCGTGTCCCGCACCGGCAGCCAGGCCCCGGCGGCCAGCAGCATGATCGCCCCGGAGACCCCGAATGCCCAGCCGAAGCCCGCGGCGTCGGCCAGCGCACCGGCCACCACGGGGCCGAGGATCTGCCCGGCGTCGGCGCTCATCTGGAAACGGGCCAGCACCGGTCCGCCGGCCCGGTCCGGTCCGATGACGTCGGCCACGGTCGCCTGCTGACCCGGGTTCAGGGTCCCGGAGCCCATCCCGGCCACGAGCGAGAGGACCACGAACCACGGGACGTCCTGGACCAGGCCCAGCCCCATGGTCGCGATCCCGTTGAGCACCAGGCCCGAGAGCACGAGCGGCCTGCGCCCGAACCGGTCCGTGAGCCGGCCGGTGACCGGCAGGGTCATCGCGTTGCCCGCGGCGTAGACCGCCAGGGCCAGGCCGGCCACGGCCGGGCCGGCCCCCAGCACGGCCACCGCGAACAGCGGCACGAGGGCCACCCGGATCCCGTGGGCGGTCCACCCGTTGGCGAAGCTGGAGACCAGGGCGGAGCGGTAGGCCCCCACCCGGCGCGCCTCGGCCACGGTCATCACCGGCTGGTTCCGGCGGTCCGCGCCGGCGCCGAGCACCTCGTCCTTGAGCCGGAAGTGCACCACGGCCACGGCCACCAGCAGCGACACCGCGTAGATCAGGAACGGCGCCTGCATGCCGAAGCCGGCGAGCAGGCCGCCGACCACGGGGCCGAGCACCCCGCCCACCAGGAACGCGGAGGCGTAGTAGCCCGAGACGCGCCCGCGCATCCGCGGCGGCGCCAGCCGCACGATCAGCCCCATCGCCGAGATCGTGAACATCACCGAGCCGATCCCGCCGAGACCCCGGAACAGCAGCAGCTGCCAGTAGGTCTGGGCGAAGGCGGTGGCCGCGGAGGACAGCGCGACGATGAGCACGCCGGTCACGTAGGTCGGGCGCTCGCCGATCCGGTTCAGGATCCGCCCGCCCGCCGGCGCGAAGAGGAGGCGGGCCACGGCGAAGACGCTGACCACGGCCGAGGCCGCGGCCACCCCGACCCCGAAGGTCGTGGCGAACTGGGGGAGCACCGGGGCCACGATGCCGTAGCCGATCGCGATGACGAAGGCGGCGGCGATGAGCACCGTGATCTGCTGGGGAACGCGGTCGCGCTCGGGCGCGGCGGCGGCGGGCTGGACAGGCACCCGTCGAGTCTAGGACCCCGGGCGGCGGCCCGGCCCCGCGGCCCCGACCCGGGGACCGGGCGGTGTGAGAAGCTGGGCGACGTGGATTCGATACCCGTTCTCGCTTACGTGCTCATCGCCGTCGTGGTCCTCGGTCTGCTCGGGCTGGTCCTGCTGCGGGGGCCCAAGGCGCCCCGCGGCGGCTACCCCTCCACCCGGGACCCCGACGACCTCGAGGGCGGCCCCGTCGCGGCCCCCGGGGACCTGGAGCCCGGCACCGCCCCGGTCCCGCCCGCCGACACCCGCCCGGCCCTCGACCGCCCCGAGTCCGCAGCGTCCCGGATGGCGCGGCTGCGCGGGCGGCTGGCCAGGTCCAACAACGTCTTCGGCAAGGGCCTGCTGGCCCTGCTCTCGCGCGACCGCATCGACCAGGACGTGTGGGACGAGATCGAGGAGACGCTGCTCCTCGCCGACCTCGGCACCGACTCGTCCATGGCCCTCGTCGAGGCCCTCCAGCGCCGGGTCAAGGTCGAGGGCACCAACGACCCCGCCCACGTGAAGGCCATGCTCCGGGAGGAGCTCCTCGCGCTGGTCGACCCGTCGATGGACCGGTCCCTGGCCGTGGAGCGCAAGGGGCCGGTCCCCGCCGTCGTCCTCGTGGTGGGCGTCAACGGCGTGGGCAAGACCACCACCGTGGGCAAGCTCGCGCGCGTGCTCGTCGCCGAGGAGAAGGACGTGGTGCTCGGCGCCGCGGACACCTTCCGCGCCGCGGCCGCCGACCAGCTCTCCACCTGGGGCGCCCGCGTGGGCGTGCCCACCGTGCGCTCGCACGTCGAGGGCGCCGACCCCGCCTCGGTGGCCTACGACGCCGTGACCGCCGGCATCGAGCACGAGGTGGACGTCGTGATGATCGACACCGCCGGCCGGCTCCAGAACAAGGCGGGGCTGATGGACCAGCTCGGAAAGATCAAACGGGTCGTGGAGAAGGCCGCCGCCGTCGACGAGGTGCTGCTCGTCATCGACGCGACCACCGGGCAGAACGGCATGACCCAGGCGCGGGTCTTCGCCGAGGTGGTCGACGTCACCGGCATCGTCCTCACCAAGCTGGACGGCACCGCCAAGGGCGGCATCGTGGTCGCCATCCAGAAGAGCCTCGGGGTGCCGGTCAAGCTCATCGGCCTCGGCGAGGGGCCCGACGACCTCGCGCCTTTCGAGCCCGAGAGTTTCGTGGACGCCCTGCTCGACTGATCCGTCCCCCTTTTCCCCCACACGCCCGCCGCAGTTTACGTGCTCGTAACCATTGCGGCGGGCGTGAAACATGCCCGCAACCCCGCGCGGCGGCGGGCGAAACATCTCTCTCGGAGACTCGACAGTGAACGGTGAGCACCGGACGGCCCCTCGGGGAACGGGCCAGTGGCACCGGTGACCTGACAACCTGCAGAGAGAGGTGCACATCGTGGAAATCACAGCTGGACACGTGTGGACGATCGTCGCGGCCGCCCTGGTCTTCTTCATGACCCCGGGGCTGGCCCTGTTCTACGGAGGGATGACCCGCGCCAAGGGCGTCCTGAACATGATGATGATGAGCTTCATCTCCATCGCCATCGTCTCCATCGTCTGGGTCCTGTGGGGGTACTCCATGAGCGGCGGGGACCCATTGCTGGGCGGGCTCACGGGCAGCCCCGTGCCGTCCTTCGCCCTGGCCGACATCATGGGCACCGAGGACCTCCTCGGCGCCGCCTACGGCGGGACCTTCGCCATCATCACCGTCGCCCTGATCTCCGGGGCCATCGCCGACCGGGCCCGCTTCGGCGCCTGGGCCGTGTTCGTGCCCGTCTGGGCCACGCTCGTCTACGCCCCCCTGGCCTACATGGTCTGGGGCGGCGGGCTGCTCACCGAGGACGGCGCCGTGGGCTCCGCGATCGGCGAGGCCATCGACTTCGCCGGCGGCCTCGTGGTGCACATCAACGCCGGCGTGGCCGCGCTGATCCTCATCCTGATCGTCGGCGCCCGCCAGGGCTTCGGCAAGGACCCGAGCCAGCGCCCCCACAACCTGCCGCTCGTGATGCTCGGCGCCGCCATCCTGTGGTTCGGCTGGTTCGCCTTCAACGCCGGGGCCGCCGGCACCGCCGAGCAGGCCGGGCTCATCTGGATCAACACCCTCGTGGCCCCGTCCGCCGCGATGCTCGGCTGGCTGCTCACCGAGCGCATCCGCGACAAGCACGCCACGTCCCTGGGCGCCGCGTCCGGCGTCGTGGCGGGGCTCGTGGCCATCACCCCGGCCTGCGCCAACGTCTCCCCGGTCTGGGCGATCGGGATCGGCTTCATCGCCGGCATCTGCTCCGCCCTCGCCGTGGGCCTCAAGTACCGGATGGGCATGGACGACTCCCTGGACGTCATCGGCGTGCACCTCGTCTCCGGCATCGTCGGCACCGTGGCCCTGGGCTTCGTGGCGCTGCCCTCCGAGGGCACCGCGGGCCTGTTCTACGGCGGCGGCTTCGGCCTGCTGCTCACCCAGGTCGTCGCGGTGCTCGTCTCGGTGGTCTACTGCGCGGTGCTGACCTTCGTCATCGCCTTCGTGATCGACAAGACCATCGGCTTCCGGATCACGGAGCGGGACGAGATCGACGGCATCGACATCACCCAGCACGCCGAGTCCGGCTACGCCCTGGCCGGGGACGCCACGGGCTCCTTCAGCCCCGGCCGGCACGCCGCGGGCGAGGACGCCTCGTCCTTCGAGCCCGGCCGCTCCGAGCCGGTGCACAGCTGAGCCGTGCGGCGACCGCCGGCCCATCCCACCCTCACGAAAGGCATCCCTTCCATGAAACTCGTCACCGCGATCGTGCGCCCCGAGAAGTTCAAGGACATCAAGTCCGCCCTCGAGTCCTACGGCGTCCAGGGCATGACGGTCCAGAACGTGCACGGCTACGGGCAGCAGCGCGGGCACACCGAGGTCTACCGCGGCGCGGAGTACACGGTGGACCTGCTCGAGAAGGTCCGGGTCGAGATCCTCGTGGACAACCACCAGGCCACGGACATCGTCGACGTCATCGTCTCCTCCGCGAACACCGGCCGCGCCGGTGACGGGAAGGTGTGGGTCACCGACGTGCACCAGGCCGTGCGCGTGCGCACCGGCGAGCGCGACGAGACGGCGCTCTGACCCCACCCGTCCCGACGGCCGGCCCCCTCCACGGGAGGGGGCCGGCCGTCGTCGTCCCCGCACGGCGACGGGGCGGGCCCCGCGCCGCCCGGAGTTGCTAACCTTGGACACTGACCCGCCACACCGGGCCGGGCCGCGGCCCGCGGCGCAGACCGCGGGGCACCGGCCGCCTCCCTCGACGAAAGCAGCTTTCGACCCGTGTTCAATTCACTGTCCGACCGGTTGACCGCCACCTTCAAGAACCTCAAAGGCAAGGGACGCCTGACCGAGGCGGACGTCGACGCCACCGTGCGGGAGATCCGCCGCGCCCTGCTCGACGCCGACGTCGCCGTGCCGGTCGTGCGGGAGTTCACCGCCGCGGTCAAGGAGCGCGCCCTCGGGCTCGAGGTCTCCGAGGCGTTGAACCCCGGCCAACAGGTCGTGAAGATCGTCAACGAGGAGCTGCAGAACATCCTCGGCGGCCAGACCCGCCGGATCCGGATGGCCAAGACCGGGCCCACGATCATCATGCTCGCCGGCCTCCAGGGCGCCGGCAAGACCACCCTGGCCGGCAAGCTCGGCAAGTGGCTCAAGGGCCAGGGCCACCGCCCCCTGCTCGTGGCCTCCGACCTCCAGCGGCCCAACGCGGTCACCCAGCTCAAGGTCGTGGGCGAGCGCGCCGGCGTGCCGGTCTTCGCCCCGCACCCGGGCACCACCTCGGAGTTCGACGACCCCACGGGCGACCCCGTGCAGGTCGCCCGGGACGGTGTGGCCCAGGCCCGCGCGCGGCTGCACGACGTGGTCATCGTGGACACCGCCGGCCGCCTCGGCATCGACGAGGCCCTCATGGACCAGGCCCGCGACATCCGCGACGCCGTGCGGCCCGACGAGGTGCTCTTCGTCATCGACGCCATGATCGGCCAGGACGCCGTGAACACGGCCCAGGCCTTCAACGAGGGCGTCGACTTCACCGGCGTGGTCCTGTCCAAGCTCGACGGCGACGCCCGCGGCGGCGCCGCGCTGTCCGTGGCCTCCGTGACCGGCAAGCCCATCATGTTCGCCTCCACCGGGGAGAACGTCGACGACTTCGAGCAGTTCCACCCGGACCGCATGGCGTCCCGCATCCTCGACATGGGCGACGTCCTCACGCTGATCGAGCAGGCCGAGAAGCAGTGGGACCGCGACGAGGCCGAGAAGATGGCCCGGAAGTTCACCGACCAGGAGGACTTCACCTTCGAGGACTTCCTCGCGCAGATGCAGCAGCTGCGCAAGATGGGGTCGATGAAGAAGATGCTCATGATGATGCCGGGCGCCGCCGGCATGCGCGAGCAGCTCGAGAACTTCGACGAGCGCGAGATCGACCGCGTCGAGGCCATCGTCCGGTCCATGACCCCGCACGAGCGGGTGGCGCCCAAGATCATCAACGGCTCCCGCCGCGCCCGCATCGCGAAGGGCTCGGGCGTCACCGTCTCCGAGGTGAACCAGCTCATGGAGCGCTTCGCCCAGGCGCAGAAGATGATGAAGCGCCTGGCCCAGGGCAAGGGCGTGCCCGGCATGCCCGCCGGCATCCCCGGCATGCCCGGCGCGGGCGGCGGCCCGAAGAAGGGCAAGGGCAAGGGCTCCGCGAAGAAGAGCGGGTCCCGCTCCGGCAACCCCGCCAAGCGGGCGCAGGAGAACGCGGCCCTCGAGCAGCAGCGCAAGCAGAAGGCGCCCGCCGGATCGGCGTTCGGCGCGGCACCGGGGCAGCCGGACCCCGCGGACCTGAACCTGCCCAAGGGCTTCGAGAAGTTCCTGGGGCAGTGATCGCACCGTGAGCTCCTACCTGTCCGAGACCGAGCTGAAGCAGTTCGTCGACTCGCTGCCCACCCGCCGCCTCGCCGCGGAGGCCCTCATCCGGGACCCCGAGGGCCGCGTGCTCCTCGTGGAGCCCAACTACAAGTCCGACTGGACCGTTCCCGGAGGCACCGTCGAGGCGGGGGAGGATCCCCGCACCGGGTGCTTCCGCGAGGTCGTCGAGGAGGTCGGCCTGCACCTGCCCGAGGGCCGGCTCCTCGTCGTCCACCACGGCGTGGCGATGGGCCTGTGGGGGGACTCGGTCTCCTTCGTCTACGACGGCGGCGTCATCGGTGCCGACACGCCCATCACGATCCAGGAGGAGGAGCTGCGCAGCCACCGCTGGACGGCGCCGGAGGACCTGGAACGGTACCTGCGGCCCGGGCTGGCCCGCCGCCTGCGGGCGGGCCTGGCCGCCCTCGAGGACGGCACCACGGCCGAACTCGTCGACGGGCCCCGCTGAGCGCCCCGGAGCCACCGGGCGCACGCCCCGGGCCCCCGGCCCGGCCCCGGCGACGGCGTAGCATGGACGCCATGACCTCACTCCCCGCCGACGACATCGCATCCCCCACCTCCGCGTGGGACCTGGTCCCGGCCACGGTGCTGTGCGCGACGGAGTCCACCGCGTCCGAAGGACCCGGGCCGCGCCCCACCTGCGAGGGGATGCGCAAGGTCATCGCCCACCACCGCCTGATCAGCGCCTACGCCGAGGGCCCCCGGGCCACGCAGCTGATGTTCCTCGCCGACGCCGAGGGCCGGCTGGCGCAGGGGGCCGAGGACGGCTCCGTGCAGCCCGGCTGCACCCTCGACGAGCTCTCCGAGACCTTCGTGCGGATGACCGGCCAGCAGCTCCAGCCCGAGCACCCCGGGCTGCGGCGGGTGCTGCTGGTGCGCCTGGACGCCCCCGAGCTGCCCGTGCTGGCGGCCCTGTCCGGCACCGGCTTCACCGCCGTGTCCCGGCACGGCTGGTCCGTGGTGGTCTTCGACGCCGAGGTCGACTTCTGGGCCGTGCGCACCGGTCTCGCCGAGACCGCCGTGGCGCTGTCCTCGGACGGGGCCACCCGCTCCTTCGAGGTCCTGCTCGCGGGGGAGGACCCGGCGTCCGTCACCGATCTCGAGGCGGCCGACGCCGTGTGCGCCCTCGAGTGGGGCCCCGACTGGCTCCCCGCGGGCGGGGTGTCCGTCGAGGCCGAGCAGACGCCGGCCGCCCGGTTCGAGCGCGACCTCGTCCGGCTGTGCTCCGGCGGCACCTCGGACCTGCAGATCGAGTCCGTGGCCTCCGTCTTCGACCTGGACCCGGCCGAGACCAACCGGCTGCGCAACTACGTGCTGGGGGAGTCCACCGACCTGGTCCTGGAGTCCGTCCTGCAGCTGCTGGGCCTGCCCGTGCTCGCCGCCAAGGTCGTCGAGGGCCACCGGGAGCTCACGGCCACCGAGGGCGCCGAGCACTACGAGCCCACGGGCGTGGGCTCGGCCCTCCTGCGGGGGATGACCACCGAGCCCACCGGCGACGGGCTGTTCGCGCGGTACCAGCGGGCCCTCGTCCGCCGCCCGGAGCTGCTGCTGGCCGTGGCCGGCACCGAGACGGCCCTCGGCGTGGGGCTCGCCGGGGCGGCCCGGCGCGGCGGGGCCGGGGCGCGCGTGCTCGGCACCCTCTCCGCGGCGCTGCTCGCGGACGCCGCCGCGGAGAGCGCCTACTACGCCGCCCTGCGCGGGGCGCGCCGCCGCCGGAACGAGGAGCGGCCCGCGACCCCCGGGCCCACCGCCCAGCTCCCCGAGCCGTCCGCCGCCCCCGGCTCGCGAGCGCGCCTGCGCCGCTTCTTCGGCCTGCACCGCGGCTGAGCGCCCCGGCAGGATCCCCCGCGGGGCGGAAGTCCCGCGCCGCCGCCGCGGGCTACCGTGGGGGCGTGCACACCCGATCCACCACCGACCCGGACACCGACCCGGACCCGGCCCCCGTCCGGCGCGCTCCGCTCGCGGTGCGCGTCACCGCCTGGCTGAACGACCCCGAGGACCCGTTCTGGTCCCGGCCCGCGCCCACGGCGGCCCAGCGGCGCAACGACGTGCTGGCCGCCCTGGGCTTCCTGCTCGTCTCCCTCCTCGCCTCCGTGCTGCTGCACAGCTACGCGGGGCTCGCGGAGGGGGACGAGCCCTGGCGCTTCTACCTCAGCACCGTGCTCATCGTGGTGCCCCTCGCCGTGCGCCGTCGCTTCCCGCTGCCGGTCGTGGTCGCGTCCTCCGCGCTGTTCCTGGGCCTGACGTACGCGAGCCCCACGGCCGCCATGACGCTGCCCTTCCAGGGCGCCTACTTCGCGGCCCTCTACGCCGCCGTCGCCTGGTCCCGCGACCGCCAGGCCCTGTGGGTCGCGATGTCGGTGGTCGTGGGCACCATGGGGCTGTGGCTGCTCGGCGCCTTCACCATCACCAACGCCTACGCGGACTTCCTCTCCGGTCTGGGTGAGGTCGACGGGCCGCTGCCCCAGCTGCCGTCCTACGCGGTGTTCACCCTGATCGTGAACGCCGTGTACTTCGGCGGGGCGGTGCTGGCCGGGCGCGCGTCCTGGCGGGCCGCGCTGCAGCAGCACCGCCTTGCGGCCCAGGCGCAGCGGATCCGGGAGCAGTCCGCCGAGATCGCCCGCCGCGCCGTCGTCGACGAACGGCTGCGCATCGCCAGGGAGCTGCACGACGTCGTCGCCCACCACGTGTCCGTCATCGGCATCCAGGCGGGGGCGGCGCGCAAGGTCCTGGACCGTGACCCCGCCGCCGCCACCACCGCCCTGCGCACGATCGAGGCGTCCAGCCGGACCGCCGTGGGGGAGATGCGCCAGCTGCTCGGCGTGCTCCGCGCCGAGGGCGAGGAAGGCGTCCCCGGCCCGGGCGGAGACGTCTCCGACGCCGCGCGCCGGCCGGACCCCGGCCTCGCCGACATCGCGGCCCTCGCCCGCCGGCACGCGAACAACGGGCTCGCGGTGGACGTCCGCACCGTCGAGGCCGTCCCGGGTGACCTGGACAGGATCCCGCCGGCCCTCGGCCTGTCCGTCTTCAGGTGCGCCCAGGAGTCCCTGTCCAACGTGATCCGCCACTCCACGGCCGGCACCGCGTCCGTCACCCTGCGCACCGGCCGCGGCCCGGAGGGGCAGCCGTGGTTCGAGCTCGAGGTCCTCGACGACGGCTCGCCCCGCCGCGGCACCGCCGGCACCGGGTTCGGCCTCCAGGGGCTGCGCGAGCGCGTGCGCCTGCACGGCGGGGAGGCGGAGATCGGGCCGCGCTCCGGCCGGCCCGGCTGGCGGGTCCGCACCCGCTGCCCCCTGCCTTCCGGTGGCACCAGGGACGACGGCCCGGACGCGGCCGCCGGCGCCGTCCCCGGCGCCCCGGACGGGATTCTGCGAGGATCGGAGGCATGATCCGTGTCCTGCTCGCCGACGACCACGCCCTCGTGCGCTCCGGCTTCGCCATGGTCCTGTCCGTGGAGGACGACATCGAGGTCGTGGCCCAGGCCTCCGACGGCGCGCAGGCCGTCGCCGCCGCCCGCGACGGGGCCGTGGACGTGGCCCTGCTCGACGTGCAGATGCCGGTCATGGACGGCATCGAGGCCACCCGCCGGATCGTCGGGACCGGGTGCGCGAAGGTCGTGATCGTCACCACGTTCGACCGCGAGGACTACCTCTTCGACGCGCTCGCCGCCGGGGCCAGCGGGTTCCTGCTGAAGAACGCCGACCCGGACGACCTCGTGGAGGCCGTGCGCGCCGTGGCCGGCGGCCACGCGCTGCTCGCCCCCGAGGCCACGCTGCGCGTCATCCGGGCCCTGACCGCGGACGCCCCGGCACCCGCCCCCGAGGCCGCTCCCGCGCCGGCCGACCCCCCGCCGTCCGACCCCGCGCGGCGCCGGGTCGTCGAGTCCCTCACCGAGCGGGAGCACGAGGTGCTGCTGCTGGTCTCGGACGGGCTGTCCAACGCGGAGATCGCCCAGCGGCTGTTCCTCGGACCCGCCACCGTCAAGACGCACGTGTCCAACATCCTCGCCAAGACGGGCTCCCGGGACCGGGTGCAGGCCGTCGTCTTCGCCCACCGGGCAGGCCTGGTCGACTGAGCGGGCTCCGCCCCGGGACGGAGGCCGCCGGCCGCGACCCGCTCCCCGGGGCGCCCGCACTCCGCCCGGGTGGGGATCCGCCGGGGCCCCCGCGTTCGTAGGCTGACCACGAGCCGCCCGGCACCCACCGGGAGGACGCACCCCGAGAGGACCCGGGCCCATGAGCACCAGCACCACCCCCGCCGCGACCACGACCCGCTTCCGGAGCCGCCCCGAGGGGCACGTCCTGGAGGCGCGGGGCCTGAGCCGGTCCTTCGGGGGCCGCACCGTGGTCGAGGACGTCTCCTTCCGGGTCGAGCCCGGCCGGATGACCGGCTTCGTCGGCGCCAACGGCGCGGGCAAGACCACGACCATGCGGATGCTGATGGGCGTGCTGCGCGTCTCCGCCGGCGAGGTCCTGTGGGACGGCCGTCCCGCCACCGCGGCGGACCGGGCCCGCTTCGGGTACATGCCCGAGGAGCGGGGGCTCTACCCCAAGCAGCCGGTGCTCGACCAGCTCGGCTACCTCGGCCGGCTCCACGGCATGGACCGCCGGGACGCCCTCGCGGAGGCCGGGCGGCTGCTGGAGCGCTTCGGCCTGGCCGAGCGCGGGAAGGACAGGCTGGAGTCCCTCTCCCTCGGCAACCAGCAGCGGGTGCAGGTCGCCGCCGCGCTCCTGCACGGGCCCGCCGCCCTGGTGCTGGACGAGCCGTTCTCCGGCCTGGACCCCGTGGCGGTGGACTCCATGGTCGAGCTGCTGCGCGAGCACACGGCCCAGGGCGTGCCCGTGCTCTTCTCGAGCCACCAGCTCGACCTCGTCGACCGGCTCTGCGACTCCCTGGTCGTCCTCTCCGGCGGCCGGGTCCTGGCCTCCGGCACGGCCGAGGACCTGCGCCGCACCGGTCCCCGCCGGCACCGGCTGCGCTGCGAGCAGGACGCCGGCTGGGTGCGGGACCTGCCGGGCGTGCGCGTCGTCGACGTCGACGGACCCGCCGCGGTGCTCGAGCTCGAGGACGCCGCCGCCCGCCGCCGCGTCCTCGAGACCGCCGTGCCCCGCGGGCTCCTGGAGTTCGCCGAGATCGTGCCCTCCCTGTCCGACGTCTACCGGGAGGTCACCCGATGAGCGCCCGCCCGCCCGCAGCCCGTCCCTGGTGGATCGTCACGTCCCGCGAGATCTCCGTCAAGCTGCGGGACCGGTCCTTCCTGCTCTCCACGGTGGTCACGGTGCTCCTCGTGGCCGCCTCGATCGCCGCCTCCGCCCTGTTCGGAGGCCGGGCCGCCGACCACGTCCTGGCGACCGCGGCGCCCGACGCGGCGCCCGTCGCGGCCCGGGCCGCGCAGGAACTGGCGGAGCGCGGCGAGGACACCCTCACCGTGCACTCCGCCCACTCCCCGGACGCGGCCCGCGAGGCGGTGGCCGACGGGACCGCCGACGCCGCGCTGCTGCGGGACCTCGACGGGTGGACGGTGGTCGGCCAGGACGACGTCGACCCCGCCCTCGCCCGGGTCCTCGAGGACGCGGTGGCCGCGGAGACGCTGGCGGCCGGCGCCCGGGCCGCCGGGACGACCGCCGAGGAGCTGACCGCGGGTGCCGAGGTGCGCACCGAGCTGCTGTCCGGCGGCCAGGACCGCGGCCCCGCACGGCTCGTGGTGGGCCTCGTCTTCGCGTTCCTGTTCTACCTGGCCGCCATCCTCTTCGGCATGGCCATCGCCAACTCCGTGCTCGAGGAGAAGCAGAACCGGGTCGTGGAGATCCTGGCCACCGCCGTCCCCGTCCGGCAGCTGCTCTACGGCAAGGTGCTCGGCAACTCCCTGCTCGCGTTCGGTCAGATCGGGCTCTACGCCGCCGTCGGCCTCGTCGGCGTCAACGTCACGGGCGCCGCCGCGGACGTCGGCTGGATCCTCGCCGCGTCCGGCTGGTTCGTGGCCTTCTTCGTGGCGGGCTTCGCCGCGCAGGCCTCCGTCTGGGCGGTCCTCGGCTCCCTGGCCTCCCGCTCCGAGGACCTGCAGACGAACACCGGGCCGATCATGACGGTGCTCATCGGAGCCCTCTTCGTGGGCCTCTACGCCGAGGGCGCGTGGCTCACGGCCGCGTCCTTCGTCCCGGTCGTCTCCTCGGTGGCGATGCCCGTCCGGATGCTGGACGGCGGCGTCGCCTGGTGGCAGCCCGTGCTGTCCCTCGCGCTGGCCCTCGCCGCGGCCTGGGTGCTGCTGCGCCTCGGGGAGCGGATCTACCAGCGCGCCGTGTTCCAGGGCGGACGCTCCCTCACGTGGCGGGAGGCCGCACGCCTCGAGCAGTGAGCGGGCAGCGCGCCGCGGGACGCCGGACTTGACGGCGTCTGGCATACTGGACGGGTACTCGATGCGTGCGGTCCCTCTCGCCGCACGTTTCTCGTGTCCACAGAACCCCTGTGACCGGCCCGCCCCACGGGAGCGAGACCAGGGCGTTCACCTCATCCAAGAACCAGGAGAGTCCACACCAGTGGCTGTTAAGATCCGTCTCAAGCGCATGGGCAAGATGCGCGATCCCCGTTACCGCGTCGTCGTCGTCGACTCCCGCAAGAAGCGCGACGGCCGCGTCATCGAGGAGATCGGCAAGTACCACCCGACCGAGCACCCCTCCTACATCGAGGTCGTCTCGGACCGGGCCCAGTACTGGCTCGGCGTCGGCGCCCAGCCGTCCGAGGCCGTCGCCGCCATCCTGAAGGTGACCGGCGACTGGCAGCGGTTCAAGGGCGAGGAGGGCGCCGAGGGCACCCTCCGGACGCGCGAGCCCAAGGCCGAGTTCGTCGCCCCCGACAAGGGCTCCGTGGTCGTCCCCGAGGCGATCACCCCCAAGGGCGAGAAGGCCGAGCCGGCCGCCCCCGGTGCCGAGTCCGACGACGCCCCCGCGGCTGACGCCGAGAAGGCCGAGTAGTCATGCTCGCCGACGCGTTGGAGCACCTGGTCCGCGGGATCGTGGACAGCCCCGATGACGTCGACGTCCGTGTCAAGAGCGGGCGCCGGTCGGAGACCCTCGAGGTCCGGGTGCACCCGGACGACCTCGGACGGGTCATCGGCCGCCAGGGCCGCACGGCCAAGGCGCTGCGCACCGTCGTGGGCGCACTCGCCGAGGACGGCCCGGTCCGGATCGACGTCGTCGACACCGACCGCACCCGCTGAGGCGCGCACCGGGCGCCCCGGCGTCCGGTCCCGCCGCCCGCACGGTCCCCGCATCCGCACCGGATGCGGGGACCGTCGGCTTTCCCCGCCACCGCACCCCTCCCCGCGGCCACCCGGCCGCCGACCCCCAGGAGATCCATGAAGGTCCAGGTCGCCCGCGTCGGCAAGCCCCACGGCATCCGGGGGGAGGTCACCGTGCAGCTGTTCACCGACGCCCCGGAGGAGCGCTTCGCCCCCGGCGCCCGGCTGCTGCTCGAACCGTCCGTCCCCCTCGCCCCCGAGGGCGTGGTCACCGTGCGCGGGGCGCGCTGGAACAAGGCCGTGCTCGTGGTGGCCCTCGAGGAGGTCCCCGACCGCAACGGGGCCGAGACCCTGCGCGGGGCCCGCCTCTACGCCGAGGCGCTGGAGGAGGACCCCGAGTCCGACGAGTGGTACGAGCACGAGCTGGTCGACCTCGAGGTGCGCACCGGTCCCGAGGACGGGTCGGGCCCGCGGATCGGCGTGGTCACCGGGCTGCGCACCCTGCCCGTCCAGGACCTGCTGGAGATCGAGCTCGACGAGGGGCGGCGCGAGGCCGTGCTCCCCTTCGTCGAGGAGATCGTCCCGGTCGTCGACCCCGAGGGGGGCTTCGTCGTGGTGACCCCTCCGCCGGGGCTGCTCGAGCTCGGCCTGGACGAGGGGAGGCCCGATGAGGGGAACGGCGACGACGGGAACCCCGGCGGCGGGAACCCCGGCGGCGGGGACCCCGCGGACGGGGCGCCGGAGGGCGGGCGCTGATGCGCATCGACGTCGTCAGCATCTTCCCCGAGTACCTCTCCGCCCTGGACCTCTCCCTGATCGGCAAGGCCCGGCAGCAGGGCCTCCTCGAGCTGACCGTGACGGACCTGCGCGAGTTCACGACCGACCGGCACCGCACCGTGGACGACACCCCCTACGGCGGCGGGGCCGGCATGGTGATGAAGCCGGAGCCGTGGGCCGCGGCGCTCGGCGCCGTCCTCGGCGGCGGACCCGCGCCCGCGGGGGAGCGGCCGGTGCTGGTTGTGCCCTCCCCGGCCGGTGAGGTCTTCACCCAGGCCACCGCCCGCGAGCTGGCCCTGCGGGAGCACCTCGTCTTCGCGTGCGGGCGCTACGAGGGCATCGACGAGCGCGTGGTGGACTGGTCCCGCGAGCACTTCGAGGTCCGCCCCATGAGCCTCGGCGACTACGTCCTCAACGGCGGGGAGGTCGCCGTGCTCGCCATGGTCGAGGCCATCGGGCGCCTCGTGCCCGGCGTGGTCGGCAACCCCGAGTCCCTCGTGGAGGAGTCCCACGCCGACGGCCTGCTCGAGTACCCCGTCTACACCAAGCCCGCGCTGTGGCGGGACCGGCCGGTCCCCGAGGTCCTGCTCTCCGGCCACCACGGCCGGATCGGCCGCTGGCGGCGGGACCGCCAGCTGCAGCGCACCGCCGCCCGCCGCCCCGACCTCGTCGCGTCCCTGGACCCCGCCGGCCTGGACCGCGCGGACCGCGCCGTCCTGGCCGAGGCCGGGTGGGTCGTCTCGGGCGGACACGTGGTGCGCGCCGGGGACGGCGCCTCCGGGGAACCTGTGGCATAATGTTCAGCTGTGTGTCTGCTGGGCACGCCCCTGCCGCAGGGGGATGAGCGACCAACAGCCGGACACCCGGGACCCCGAACAGGGCTCCCGTCACCACGTCTTGCGGATCCCGCACCCGGACCGGGCACCGCCCCGCGACCACGGATCCGTGCCGACCCACGTGAGCGACCTGCGGCGTTCACCAGGAGAGTCACCATGAACATTCTCGACCAGCTCGACGCCAAGTCGCTGCGCAGCGACGTCCCCGACTTCCGTCCGGGCGACACCCTCAACGTGCACGTCAACATCGTCGAGGGCAGCCGCTCCCGCGTCCAGGTCTTCAAGGGCTTCGTCCTCGGCCGCCAGGGCGCCGGCGTGCACGAGACCTTCACCGTCCGCAAGGTCTCCTTCGGTGTGGGCGTGGAGCGCACCTTCCCGGTGCACTCCCCGGTCATCGAGAAGATCGAGGTCGTCACCCGCGGTGACGTCCGCCGCGCGAAGCTCTACTACATGCGCGACCGCCACGGCAAGGCCGCCCGCATCCGCGAGAAGCGCGACAACACCACGGCCAAGTCCTCGAAGTCCGGCAAGGCCGTCAAGTCCGGCAAGTCCGGCAAGTAGGACAGCGCGCGCGTCGGTGTCCACCGGAACCCGCGCACGGGACCCCCGCGCCACCGGGTCCCACGCCGTTCGGCGAGAACGCCAGCCCCGTGCTCGGGGCTGGCGTTCCGTCGTCCTCGCCCTCCTGGTGGCCGTGCTGGTCACCGGTCTGCTGCGCGCCTTCGTGCTGGACGTCTACTGGATCGGGTCGGACTCGATGCAGCCCACGGTCGAACCGGGGGACCGGGTGCTCGTGGGCAAGCTCGTCGACGAGGGCCGTCTCGAACGGGGCGACCTCGTGGTCTTCGACGGGCGGGGCAGCTTCGCCCCGCTGCACAGCGACGACCCGTGGCCCGCGCAGGTCCTGCAGACCCTCGGCCGGTGGAGCGGGCTCGCCGGCTCGGACAGCGTGTACCTCAAGCGGGTCGTCGGCACCCCCGGGGACACCGTCGCCTGCTGCGGTCCCTCCGGCCGCCTCGAGGTCGACGGCGAGGAGATCGTCGAGGACTACGTCCTCGACGGGGACCGGCCCAGTGAGGTCGAGTTCACCGCGGTGGTCCCGGAGGGCAGGCTCTGGCTGATGGGCGACCACCGGTCGGTGTCGGTGGACTCGCGCAGCCTGCTCGGCGCGCCCGGTGGCGGACTGGTCCGAGCGGATAAGGTCATCGGAGAACCCATTGCTGTTCTGTGGCCCCGGGATCGGGCCGGGCAGCTCTGACGCGATCCGCACGGATCCGGATCCGGACGCCCACAGGCGTCCGCCCAGGAAGGACGAGAGCAGTGGCCGACAGGACCCAGCCCGCCGGCGACGGCGTGCCCCAGGAGAACCACGGCGTCCCCGGTGACGCCGCCGTTCCCGTCCCGGCAGCGCCCACCGCCGACGCGGAGCGCGCCACCGCACCCCTCGACGGCGCCGAGGACGGGCAGGACCCGGCGTCGTCGCGCCGCGCGGGCCGGCGCTCCTCCGACCGGCGCTCCCGCAAGAAGCGCCCCGACACCTTCTGGGGCTCGGCGCGGGAGATCCTCCTCGTGCTGGTCTGGGCCGTGCTCATCGCCTTCGTCGTGAAGACCCTGCTGGTGCGGGGGTTCTACATCCCCTCCGGCTCGATGGAGAACACCCTCCAGCTCAACGACCGCATCTTCGTCAACGTGCTCGAGCCCACCTTCGGCCCGCTCGAGCGCGGGGACATCGTGGTCTTCGAGGACGCCAAGGGCTGGCTGCCGGCCCAGCCCGACAGCGGGGGCGGGCCGACCGACGCCGTCTACGACGCCCTGGCCTTCGTCGGCGTGCTGCCCGACCGCACCGACCAGCACCTCATCAAGCGCGTCATCGGGGTCGGGGGCGACACCGTGGCGTGCTGCGACGCCTCGGGGCGGGTCACCGTCAACGGGGAGGCCCTCGAGGAGCAGGACGCGTACCTCCACCCCGGGTCCGCGCCCTCGGAGCTCGAGTTCGAGGTCGAGGTCCCCGAGAACCACTACTTCGTGCTGGGCGACCACCGGGACGCGTCCGCCGACGCCCGGGTGCACCTGGCCGAGATCGCGGACAACGGTGCGTTCATCAGCCACGACGACGTCGTCGGCACCGCGTTCGTCATCGCCTGGCCGCTCGACCGGTTCCAGCTGCTGCAGAACCCGGACGAGGTCTTCGCGGACGTCGCCGACCGGTCCACCGGTGGTTCCTGAGCCCCGGCCGGGACGGCGCGCGGCGCCGCCCCGGGGCGGGGCCCCGGGGCTCGTCGTCGAGCGGTCCCTGCAGGAGCCGGACGGGCGCCTCGTCGGCGGGATGGACGAGGTGGGCCGCGGAGCCCTCGCCGGACCCGTCACCGCCGGGCTGGTCGTCCTGCGGCCCGGGACCGAGCGCGGCGTCCCTGGGCTGCGGGACAGCAAGCTGCTCACCCCTGCACGGCGCGAAGCGCTCGTCCCGCGCATCCTCGCCTGGTGCGCGGCCGCCGGCGTCGGCCACGCCTCGCCGCAGGAGATCGACGGACTCGGGCTGACGGCCGCGCTGCGCCTCGCCGGACACCGGGCGATCGCGGCCGCGGCGCGGCGGGGGACGCCGCCCGACGTCGTGCTCCTCGACGGCGCGCACGACTGGCTCTCGGAGCCCGGCGCCGGGACGCTCTTCGGCGACCTCCCGCCCGCGGCGGACGACCTCCCGGTGCACGGGTGGGACGGGCAGGTCGTGACCCGCGTCAAGGCCGACCTGACGTGCGCGTCCGTCGCCGCCGCCAGTGTGCTCGCGAAGGTCGAGCGGGACCGGATCATGGGCGATCTCTCCGCGGGCTGGCCGCAGTACGGTTGGGGCAGCAACAAGGGCTACGGCGCCGTCCGGCACCGCCGCGCCCTCGAGGAGCACGGGACGACGCCGCACCACCGGCTCAGCTGGCGGCTCACGCAGGCGCCGCCCGCGGCCGCGCCGAGCACGATCGGAGAGGGGACGACATGAGCGCCGAAGAACTCGAGAACTTCGAGACGGACCTCGAGCTGCAGCTGTACCGCGAGTACCGGGACGTCGCCGGGCTCTTCCAGTTCGTGGTGGAGACGGACCGCCGCTTCTACCTGGCCAACTCGGTCCGGGTCGAGCCGGTCGAGACGAAGAACGGGCTGTACTTCGACGTGGAGCTCAAGGACGCATGGGTGTGGGACGTCTACCGCTCCGCCCGGTTCGTGAAGCACGTGCACGTCATGAGCTTCAAGGACGTCAACGTGGAGGAGCTTGCCCACGCGGACCCCTTCGCGGTGCCGGGCGCCGCCGGGCCCGTGCCGGAGGGGCCCGCGGCCCCCTGATCCGCCCTGCACACGCCCCCTGAGGTCCCTCGGCGCAGGACCGGCGCGGCGCACGATGGGGACACCCGCCCGGCCGCCGCCGGGACGGCGCCGCCGAGCAGGGAGGTGTCCCGTGTCCGAGGGGCTGGGCGCGCGCGGCGAGCAGCTGGCGGCCGCCCACCTCGAGGCGCGGGGGTACCGCGTGCTGGAGCGCAACTGGCGCGCACGGCCCTCCCGGGACGGACTGCGGGGGGAGGCCGACCTCGTCGCGGAGCACGAGGGCTGGGTGGTCGTCGTCGAGGTGAAGACCCGCTCGAGCCTGCGGTACGGGCATCCGTTCGAGTCCATTACGCGGCAGAAGATCGTCCGTCTGCACCGCCTGGCGGCTGCCTGGGCGCGGGCCCACGACCGCGACCCCCGGGTGGTCAGGGTCGATGCCGTTGCAATTACTTTCGCACACGACGGAGTGCCGGGGATCGAGGTCCTGCGGCAGATCCAATGAGACGCGGCGCGCCCCGGCCCGCGTGACATGCCTCGTGCGACGTGCCAATGTTGAACCGTCGATGACCGGGAGAACGACGGAGGTGTGCTGTGGTCGCTGCGGGACCGCTCGCCGCTCCCCGACGCGCCGCGGCCCTCGCGGCGGCTGTCGCGCTGACCGCCACCGGGTGCGGCGTGCTGAAGGCCCCGGAGCCCGAGGCGATCGCGCAGCCGGGCACCGTGACCACCGCGCCCAGCGGTCTCAGCCCGGGCCCGTACGCCCTCACCACCGACGAGGGCGCGGTCGTCACCTTCGACCTCCCCACCGTGCCGGCCCCCGACGACGACGTCGAGCAGCTGCGGCGGGACCTGAACGTGGAGCCGGTGGTCTACGTGGAGCTGCACATCGACAACACCGAGGGCACCCGCACCGTCCAGATCGACGACCTCAAGGTGATCAGCCACGAGGGCGGGCAGTTCCCGTTCGAGCCGGTCGCCGAGGCCCTCTCCGACTGGGACCCCAACCGCTCCGGGGAGGGCGGCTTCTGGGCCGCCGACGGCTCCCCCCTCGACCCGCAGGAGGGCGCCCGGCTCGACGCCCGCACGCACGAGCTGATCGCCCAGTACACCGGTGCCGTCCCGGTCGGCACCACGGGTCGCGAGCTCATGGTCGGCGACTTCGAGAAGCTGCCGAAGACCTTCGACGACATCGAGCTGTCCCCGTACCCCAACGACCGGTCGCAGGACCCCTCCCCGGTCGGGCACGGACCCGAGCAGCGCCAGTACCGGGCCGGCGTGCCGAGCCCGACGCCCCGGGAGCGGATCGAGGCGGAACCGGCGCCGGCACCGGCGGCACCGCAACCCGCCCGTCCCGCGGCGCAGCCGCCTCGCGTGCCTGCCGCGCCGGTGCCGGCCGAACCCGCACCGGCCCCCGAGCCCGAGCCGGCGGCGCCGCAGCCGCCGGTGGAACCGGCAAACCCCCAGCAGCCGGTGGATCCGGTGATCCCTCCCGTCATCCCTCCCGCGGAGCCGACACCGGAGCCCACGCCGGCGCCCGTTCCCCCGGTCACGCCACCGCCGGAGGAGACGATGCCTCCCGCCGAGAACCCCGACAGGGGCGAGGTCGCCACCCCGGGGGCCACCGCCGGCGCGTCGGCCTCGCCCTCGCCGAGCCCCTCCAGGCGCTGGAACTGGCCCCCGCGCCCGGAGCCCACGCCGACGCCCACGCCCGCGCCGTCGGCCTCGACCACCACTCCGTCGCCCGCTCCGTCCCCCACGGCGACGCCCACCCCCACGGCCTCCACGGGCGCTCCATCACCCGCTCCGTCACCGGCCGCGACGCCCGGGCCTCCACCCTCGCTCCCCAACGGGACCGAACTGGCCTGAGTCGGCGGACTTCTCCACCGTGGGGCGGGCGGCACCGCCGCGCTCCGCCGGCACGGCGCAGTCTGGGAACCAGGAGGTTCCCATGCACCGTCGTCGTTCCCTTCCGTTCCCCCTCCCCGGGCGCTGTCCCCGGGATCCCGTCGCGCCCGCCACCGGGGCGCGCTGATGGGCTTCGCACGGACCTGGGCGGTGGCCCTGATCGGGCTCGACGGGTCGATGGTGGAGGTCGAGGCGGACATCGGGCAGACCCTGCCCGCCTTCTCCATCGTGGGGCTGCCGGACGCCGCGCTCAACGAGGCGAGGGAACGGCTGCGGGCGGCGGCGCGCAACAGCGGGATGCCCCTGAGCCCGCGCAAGCTCACGGTCAACCTGACCCCCGCGACGCTGCCCAAGCGGGGATCCCTCTTCGACCTCGCCATCGTGATGAGCGCCCTGCAGGCCGCCGGTGACGTGCCCGCGACCGGGCGGACCGTCTTCCTGGCCGAACTGGGCCTGGACGGGGCGCTGCGGCCGGTGCGCGGCATCCTGCCGGCGGTCATGGCCGCCGTGCGCGCCGGGCACGAGCGGATCGTCGTCCCGGCGGCCAACGCGGCGGAGGCGGGGCTGGTCCCCGGCGCACGGGTGGAGGGCTTCAGCTGCCTCGCCGACGTGCTCGCCGGCGCCGGGGCCGATCCCGCCGGTCTGTGCCGGCCGGCACCTGCCGGGTCCGTCCCGGCCGGGGCAGTGCCGGACGGGCCCGGGACGGATGGCGTGGCGACCCACCCCGCGCCCCGCGCCGCACCGGATCTCGCCGACGTCGCCGGGCAGGCCGACGGGCGCCTGGCCCTGGAGATCGCCGCCGCCGGCGGGCACCACCTGCTCATGGTGGGCCCGCCCGGATCCGGCAAGACGATGCTCGCCGAGCGGCTCCCGGGCCTCCTGCCGGACCTCGAGGACGACGCCGCGATGGAGGTGACGGCCGTCCACTCGCTCAACGGGGCCGCCGGGCGGTGCACCGCCCTGATCCGGCGCCCTCCGTTCGAGGCGCCGCACCACACCGCCTCGGCGGCCGCCCTGTTCGGGGGCGGGTCCGGGATCCCGCGCCCTGGTGCCGCCTCCCGGGCGCACCGCGGCGTCCTGTTCCTCGACGAGGCCCCCGAGTTCGACCGCGGGGTCGTCGACGCGCTGCGCCAGCCGCTCGAGAACGGCCGGGTCGTGATCGACCGGTCCACGGCCTCGGCGGTCTATCCGGCCCGCTTCCAGCTGGTCCTCGCGGCGAACCCCTGCCCGTGCGGGCAGGCCGGGGGCCGCGGCGCCGACTGCACGTGCACCCCACGGATGCGCCGCAGCTACTTCGGCAAGCTGAGCGGTCCGCTGCTGGACCGGGTGGACCTGCAGATCGCGGTGCCGAAGGTCTCCTACGGCGAGCTCGCCGCCGGGGCGGGACAGGGGGAGAGCACGGCGGAGGTCGCCGTGCGCGTCGCCCGGGCGCGGGCGGCCCAAGCGGAGCGTCTGCGCGGCCTGGGGCTGCGCACGAACGCCGAGCTCGGGGGCAGTCTCCTGCACGGCGCACTGCGTCCCCCGCGCCCGGTCACCGCCCCGCTGGAGCGGGCCATGGACCGAGGCTCGCTGACCGCCCGAGGGCACCAGCGGGTGCTCCGGGTCGCCTGGACACTGGCCGACCTGGAGGGCCGGGGCGTCCCGGTGCTCGACGACGTCGACACCGCGCTGTACTTCCGCTCCCTCGTCCCGGCCTGAGCGCCGCCGTGTCCACCCCGTCCCGCCCGGTCCGCCGCGTCCCGTCCAGTCCGACCCGTCCGCGACAGGAAGGCCCCGCCATGCACCCCGCCCCGCCCGGCACACGCTCCGGCCACGACCCGCTGCTGCTGGCCCGCGCCGGGCTGTCCCGGCTCGTGGAGCCGACCGACGCCACCGCCATGCTGCTGCTGGCGGCGCTCGGACCGGTCGCCGCGCTCGAGATCGCCACGGGGACGCGCCCCATCGGCGCCGGGGAGCACCCGGTGTTCGTGCGGGCGGCCGCCGAGGCCGGGTACGGTCCCCGCCAGGTCGACCTCCGGCGCGCCCTGGCCCGCTGGGCCCCCCGGGCGGCGGACCTCGACCCCTCCGCGGACCTGGGGGTCGCCGCCCGGGCGGGAGCGTGGTTCGCGATCCCCGAGGACCCCGACTGGCCCGGGGCGTTGGCCGACCTGGGCCTGTTCCAGCCGGTGGGCCTGTGGGGCCGCGGCGACCGGCGGCTCCTCGGCTTCCCCGCCGCCCGCTCCGTCGCCGTCGTCGGCTCCCGGGACTGCTCGACCTACGGCCGGCAGGTCGCCCTGGACATCGCCGGCGCCCTGGCCGCCCGCGGCTGGACGGTGGTCTCCGGCGGTGCCCACGGCATCGACCAGGCCGCCCACTCGGCCGCGCTGGCCACCGGCACCGCGCACCCGCCCACGGTGTCTGTCATGGCGTGCGGGATCGACCGCCTCTATCCTCCGGGCAACCACGAGCTGCTCCACCGGGTCGAGGCCGCCGGGCTGCTGCTGGCCGAGGCCGCCCCCGGGTGCACGCCCAGCCGCTACCGCTTCCTCCAGCGCAACCGGATCATCGCCGCCCTCTCGGCCGGCACGGTGGTGGTCGAGGCCCGGTGGCGGTCCGGGGCGCAGAACACGGCCCACCACGCGGACGGGCTCAGCCGCCCGGTGGGCGCGGTGCCCGGCAGCGTCCACGCCGGCACCTCCGCCGGCTGCCACCGGCTGGTGCGGGAGGGCACCGCCGTCCTGGTCACGGACGTCGACGAGGTGCTCGAGCTCGTCCAGCCCCTCGGGACGGCGCCGGCGCCCGACCGGCCCGCCCCGGTCTCCGTCGTCGACGGGCTCTCTGACCGGGACCGCGTGCTCCTCGACGCGCTGCCCCTGAGGGTGCGCAGCCGCCCGGACCACCTGTCCCGCGTCGCCGGCCTGTCCGCCCGCGAGGTGCTGGGCGGGCTGCGCCGGCTCGAGGAGCGCGGCCTGGCGGAGGGGGCGGGGGAGGGGTGGCGCCGCCGCTAGAATCGCCGCATGACCTCCGACGCCGCCCCGCTGCCCACGGCCGTGGTCCGGGCCCTGGAGCGGTACACGGACCACCTGGTGCACGAGCTGGCGCGCAGTCCCCGCACCGTGGACGCCTACACGGGTGACCTCCGCGCCCTCTTCACCTGGCTGCACGCCCGGTACGGGGTCGCCGCGCCGGCCGCCGTGGACCTGGAGATGCTCCGGGCCTGGCTGGCCGTCCGGCACGCCGAGGGGGCGGGACGCTCGTCCATGGCCCGCTGGACGGCGTCGGTCCGCGGGTTCTTCGGCTGGGCCGCCGGCACCGGCCTGGTGGGCGCCGATCCCAGCCTGCGGCTCGTCGCCCCGCGCCGCCGGCGCCACCTCCCGGACGTCGTGCCCGCCGACGGGATGCGCGAGCTGCTGGACGATCTCGCGGCCCGCTCCACCGAGCCCGGGGCCGCGGGGGCGGAGGGCGCGCTCGTCGCCCGGGACCGCGCCCTCCTCGAGCTGCTCTACGCCACGGGTGCGCGGGTGGGCGAGCTCACGGGTGCCGACGTCGACGACGTCGACCGCTCCCGGCGCGTCCTCACGGTGATCGGCAAGGGCGACAAGCAGCGCACGGTGCCCTTCGGCCGCCCCGCCGACGACGCGCTGCAGCTCTGGCTGGCCCGCCGGCCCGTGCTGGCCGCGGCGGGCAGCGGGCCGGCGCTGTTCCTCGGCTCCCGGGGCGGCCGGATCGACGCCCGCCAGGTCCGGCGCGTCGTGGAGCGGGAGCTCGGCACCGTCCCCGACACCGCCGCCCGGGGGCCGCACGCCCTGCGCCACTCGGCGGCCACGCACCTCGTGGACGGCGGCGCCGACCTGCGCACGGTGCAGGAGCTGCTGGGGCACGCCTCCGTGGCGACCACCCAGATCTACACGCACGTCTCCGTGGACCGCCTGGGAACCGTCTACCGACAGGCCCACCCCCGGGCCTGACGTGCGCCGGGGCGGAGGATCGCGGAGCAACACGGCGTCCCGGGTTGACGCCCGTGGAATGTTTGCAGTTGAATGAGTGGCGTATTGTACTCGACGTCCCGGACTCGGCAACACGCTCGGAGCCGGCCGGAACGACGGGTGCGGCACCCGGGCTACCGGACGCCGCGCGGGCCTCGAATCCCCGCGGCGGGACGCGAGCCCGGACAACAGCATCGTCCGGTCGCGGCACGCTCGCCGCGGCCCGACGGGTGGGACCGCTTCCGTGCAGGGCGTTGGGGAAGACGTACCTACACGACGGAGGAACAGGTCATGTCTGCACCCACCACGCGCGGAGTGCTCTACGTGCACTCGGCTCCGCGAGCGCTGTGCCCGCACATCCAGTGGGCGCTGGAGTCGGTCGCGCGCCAGCGCACGGAGCTCGAGTGGACCCAGCAGAACGCCGAGCCCGGTTCCGTGCGCGCCGAGCTGGAGTGGTCCGGACCCGCGGGGACCGGCGCCCTCCTCGCCTCGGCGCTGCGCACGATGGGCCGCCTCCGGTTCGAGGTCACCGAGAACCCGTGCCGCGGCCACGACGGCGCCCGCTGGTCCTTCACCCCCGACCTCGGGATCTTCCACGCGACCACGGACGCCGCCGGCAACATCATGGTCTCCGAGGACCGGATCCGCTACGCCTACGAGACGGCGGCCGGCAACCCGCTGCTCGTCATCAACGAGCTCTCCCTCGCCCTGGGGGAGGCCTGGGACGAGGAGCTCGAGCCCTTCCGGCACGCCGCGGAGGGCGCCCCGGTGCGCTGGCTGCACCGCGTCGGCTGAGCCCCGCGGCCCCGCCCCGCCTCCGGGGGCACGGGGCCCGCAGCGCGCAAGAGGGCCGTCCCGCGATCAGCGGGACGGCCCTCTTGCGTGCGTCCGAACGGTCCGCGCCCGGACGGGCTGCGCCCGACGGTGCGGGCGCGGCGGGCGTGCGCTCAGACGGTGCGGAACGCGGCGACCGCGTTGTGGCCGCCGAAGCCGAAGGAGTTGGACACGGCCACGAAGTCCCCGGAGGGAAGGTCGCGGGCGTCGGTGACGACGTCGAGGTCGATCTCCGGGTCCTGGTTCTCCAGGTTGATGGTGCAGGGCGCGGTGCGGTGGTGGACGGCGAGCACGGTGAGCACGGCCTCGACGGCGCCCGAGCCGCCCAGGATGTGGCCCGTCATCGACTTGGTCGCCGAGACGCACATGTCGTCCACCGCCGAGCCGAACGCCCGGCGCAGGGCGCCGGCCTCCGGGGCGTCGCCCTTGGGCGTGGAGGTCGCGTGGGCGTTGACGTGCTTGACGTCGGCCGGACCGAACTCACCGGTCTCCATGGCCTCCGCGAGGGCGCGGGCCGCCCCGCGGCCCTCCTCGTCGGGCGCGGTGATGTGGTAGGCGTCCGAGGTGAGGCCGGCGCCGGCGAGCTCGGCGTAGATCCGTGCGCCGCGGGCGCGGGCGTGCTCCTCCGACTCGAGGACCACGGCGCCGGCGCCCTCGCCCATCACGAACCCGTCGCGGGCCGTGTCGTAGGGGCGGGAGGCGCGCTCCGGCTCGTCGTTGCGCTTCGACAGCGCCTGCATGGAGGCGAACGCCGCGATGGTCACGGGGTGGATCGCGGACTCGGCGCCGCCCACCACCACGAGGTCCGCCTTGCCGGAGCGGATGAGGTTCATGCCCTGGTAGAAGGCCTCCGTGCCGGAGGCGCACGCCGAGACGGGCGTGATGGACGCGGCCCGGGCCTTGAGGTCCATGCCCACGGCCGCCGCGTTGCCGTTGGGCATCAGCATGGGGACGGTGAGGGGCATGACGCGCCGCGCGCCGCGCTTCTGGAGGGTGTCGTAGGCGTCCAGCAGGGTCCAGACCCCGCCGATGCCGGTGCCGAAGGCCACGGCGAAGCGGTCCGGGTCGACCTCCTCGGAGGTCTCGGCGTTGTTGCCGGAGAACCCGGCGTCGGCCCACGCCTCGCGGGCGGCGATGACGGACAGCTGCCCGGAGGGGTCCAGACGCTTGGCCTCGACCCGGGAGAGCACCTCGCTGGCGGGGGTCGAGACGGGCGCGGCGATCCGCACGCCCAGATCGTAGGTGTCCACCCAGTCGTGCTCGATGGCTCTGACACCGGAGACGCCCGTGGTGGCGCTGCGCCACAGCTCGGGGACGGTGCCACCGATCGGGGTGGTGGCACCGAGACCGGTGACGACTACTTTGCGGGTCATGACTGCACTTCCTCGTGTCCTGGGGTGATGCGGCGGGCGGCCCGCCCGGTCGCGGGTCGGTGCGGCGCGGCGGATCCTGCGGTCCGCCGCGCCCCGCACCGACCGGCCGGATCAGGCCTGGGCGTTGTCGATGAAGTTGACGGCGTCCTCGACGGTCTTGAGGTTCTTGACCTCTTCGTCGGGGATGGTCACGTCGAACTTCTCCTCGGCGTTGACCACGATGGTCATCATCGAGATGGAGTCGATGTCGAGGTCCTCGGTGAAGGACTTGTCCAGCTGGACGGCCTCGGTCTCGAGGCCGGTCTCCTCGTTGACGATCTCGGCCAGGCCGGTCAGGATTTCCTCTTTGCTCGCCATGGTGGCTTCCTTTCTCTGCGGCTGCCGGAGCAGCCGGTGGTGACGTGCGCCCCGGGCAGGTGCCGGGTGCATCTGTCCCGGTCGGGCCGTGGGCCCGGACCGGGGGACATCGGGTGTGCGGTTCAACCCTACGACGACTCGCAGGGCCCCGCGGTGGCACCGACACGTGGGCAGGACCCCCGGGGGCCCGGTCCGCGTCCCGGCGGCGGTCAGGGGAGGACGACGACCTGCGCTCCGTAGACGAGGCCGGCGCCGAAACCGATCTGCAGGGCCAGCTTCCCGGACAGTTCCGGGTGCTCGGCGAGCAGGCGGTGCGTGGCGAGGGGCACGGACGCGGCGGACGTGTTGCCGGAGTCGGCGATGTCCCGGGCGATGACCACGGACTCGGGGAGCTTGAGCGTCTTGGCCATCTGGTCGATGATCCGCATGTTCGCCTGGTGGGGGATGAAGGCGCTCAGGTCCTCGGGCCGCACCCCGGCCACGTCCATGGCCTCCTGCGCGCGCTTGGCGACCTCCCACGAGGCCCAGCGGAAGACCGTCTGCCCGTCCTGGCGCAGGGTCGGCCAGAGGGTGGCGTCCTCGCGCACCGCGCCGGTCTCCGGGTCGAGGAGGTCGGGGGACTGGGCCCGGTCGCGCCCCTGCTCCACCGCCCGGATGTCGGTGAGCGGGTGGGTCATCCGGATGGCGTCCCACTTGGAGCCGTCGGAGCCCCACACGGACGGGCCGATGCCGGGGGTGTCGGAGGGGCCGATGACCACGGCGCCCGCGCCGTCGCCGAGCAGGAAGGAGATGGAGCGCTCGCTGTTGTCGATGACGTCGGAGAGCTTCTCCACGCCGATGACCAGCACGTAGTCGGCCGCGCCCGAGCGGACGAGCGCGTCGGCCTGGGCGACGCCGTAGCAGTAGCCGGCGCAGGCCGCCGAGATGTCGAAGGCCGGTGCCGGGGTGGCGCCCAGACGGTCTGCCAGGGCCGCGGCGGCGGACGGGGTGAGGTAGGGGAAGGAGATCGTGGAGACGATCACCGCCCCGAGCTGCGAGGCCTCGATGCCGGCGGCGGCCAGCGCCTCGCGGGCGGCGTGCTCGGACATGTCGAGGACGCTCACGTCCTCGGCGGCGCGGTGCCGGGTCCTGATGCCGGTGCGCTGCTGGATCCACTCGTCCGAGGACTCGATCCACTGGCAGACGTCGTCGTTGGTCACGACCACGTCCGGGCGGTAGACGCCCAGGCCGAGGATCCGGGAGTGCGCGTTGGTCTGTTGCTGCTTCAGGGTCACCACAGGGGTCGTTGCTCCTTCGTGCGGCCGGGCGGGACGGACGGGCCGGCTGGGCGGGGCGGAACGGCTGCTCCGGCCTCGGGACGGGCGGCGCACGCGGTGCGCGCGCGGACGTCAGTCAAGAATACTCCTGGCCTGCTCCAGTTCCGCCGCGGAGTTCACGGCCAGGGCCGGGACGCCCTTCATGCCCCGCTTGGCCAGGCCGACGAGGGTGCCCGCCGGCGGGAGCTCGACGAGCTGCTCGACGCCGCGCTCCAGGAGGGTCCGCGTGCACAGGTCCCAGCGCACGGGCCGGCAGACCTGGGCCACGAGCGACTCGAGGTTCGCGGCGCCGCCGCTCACGGGCTCGCCGTCGGCGTTGGAGAGCAGCGGGTGCACGGGGTCGGCGGGCGAGAGCCGGGGGACCAGCTCGTGCAGGGGCTCCAGGGCCGGGGCCATGTGCTCGGTGTGGAAGGCGCCGGCCACCTTGAGGGGGATCACCCGGGCGCGGGCCGGCGGGGCCGCGGCGAGGGCGGCCAGCTGCTCGAGGGTGCCGGCGGCCACGGTCTGCCCGCCCCCGTTGGCGTTGGCGGGCGTCAGGCCCGCGGCCTCGATGGCGGCGAGGACCTCGTCCTCCTTGCCGCCGAGCACGGCGCTCATGCCGGTGGGGACGGCGGCGGCCGCCCGGGCCATGGCGTTGGCCCGGGTGCGCACGAAGGCCATGGCGTCGGCCTCGGTGAGGGCGCCGGCCAGGGCGGAGGCGGTGATCTCACCCACCGAGTGCCCCGCGAAGACCAGGTCGTCCCGGCCGGGGCCGATCCGGTCGCCGAGCAGCCGGCCCGCGACGAGGCCGGCGGCCACGATGAGGGGCTGGGCCACCGCGGTGTCCTTGATGGTGTCCTCGTCGGCCTCGGTGCCGTAGTGCACGAGGTCGAGTCCTGCGGCCTCGCCCAGCTCCTCGAGGTGGGCGCGGACGCCGTCGAGGGCGAGCCATTCGGTGAGGAAGCCGGGTTTCTGGGAGCCCTGTCCGGGGCAGACGATCGCGATCACCGCTACAGCTTCGCAAGGATGGGCCCCCGCGCGGTGGCCCGGAGGCCACCAAGCCCGGCGGCGGTGTTTGTAGGGATGCTACAAGACCGGTCCCACGGCGGGGGTGGAGGTGTCGATGGGGGCGCACGAGTCCGCGAGCCGGCCCGCCACGAGGGCGCAGTGCAGCACGAACGCGTCGCGGGGGACCAGGGGGTCCCAGCCGGTGAGGTCGCTGATCCGGCGCAGCCGGTAGCGCACCGTGTTGGCGTGCACGAACAGCTCCCGGGCGGTGGCCTCGAGGGAGTGGCCGACGGAGACGTAGGCGGACAGGGTCTCCACGAGCCCGGTCGCGGAGCGCGTCAGCGGGCGGTAGACCGACTCGACCATCGCCGTGCGCGCGCTCTCGTCCCCGGCCATGGCCCGCTCCGGCCACAGGTCCTCGGAGTGCACCGGGCGGGGCGCCGCGGGCCAGGCCGGCGCCACGGACAGGGCGGCGTGGGCGAGCCGGGCGGAGCGTCCCGCCGCGAAGACCGTGGGGGACTCCGGGCCGTAGGCCACCGGTCCCGGCCCGAACGCGGCGGCGAGCTTCTCGAGGGCGAGGTCCCGGTCGGACAGCCCTCCGAGGATGAGCACGAGCCGGTCGCCCTGGATGGAGACGAGGGAGTCCTGCGCGTGGCGGCCGGCGAGCCTGCGCAGCCGGGCCACGGTGGACGGGCCGGCGGCCTCGGGCGCGGAGCCCGTGAGCACGGTGACCGGGCCCGTCGAGGCCCAGCCCAGGGCCGCGACGCGGGAGCGCAGCGCGTCGGAGTGCTCCCCCCGGAGGATCCCGTCGACCACGAGGGACTCCAGCCGGGCGTCCCACGACCCGCGGTTCTCGGCGGCGCGGGCGTAGACGTCCGCGGCGGCGAAGGCGATCTCCCGCGAGTAGCGCAGCACGGCCTCCCGCAGCGCGGCCTCGTCGTGGTGCTTGGCGAGCTCCGGGACCTTCTCCTCCACGACGTCCACGACGATCCGCAGCAGCTGCAGGGCGTGCTGGAGGGAGATGGAGCGGGTCAGGTCCGTGGGGGCGCCCCGGAAGACCTGGGTGAGCACCCACAGGGGCTCCTCCGGGTCCTCGTACCAGCGCACGAACGAGGAGATGCCCCGCTGGGCCACGAGACCCAGCTCGGAGCGCTCGTCGGCGCGCAGCTCCTCGAACCAGCCGAGGTCCGTCTCGAGCCGGCGGGTCGCGACCGTGGAGATCGCGCCCAGGTTGGCCTTGAGGTTCTCGAGCGTCCTGGGGTGGGGCGGGGCGACGGGACGGTGCCGGTCGGTGGACCGTCTGCGCGAGGGGCGCAGCCAGCGCGTCGTGGTGTTCCCGTCCTGTCCAGCCATGCCTCCGAGCTTAGAGCACCGGATCGCCGCCCCGGGCCCGGGGACGACGACGGCGCCCCGCCCACCCGGACGCGGGTGGGCGGGGCGCCGTGGTGCACCGGAGGGCTCGGCTCAGGCGTCGCCGCCCGCGTTGCCGGAGGTGCCGGCGGTGACGTCCTTGAGCGAGTACTTCTCGATCGCCTCGCCCGGAGCGCGCCAGTCGACCTCGCCGCGCTTGGCGAGCATCTCCAGGGCGCGGACCACCATGGAGTGGGAGTCGATCTTGAAGAACCGGCGGGCGCCGGCGCGGGTGTCCGAGAAGCCGAAGCTGTCGGCGCCCAGGGACGCGAACTCGTTCGGGACGAACTGGCGGATCTTGTCCGGCAGGTCCGCGCTGAAGTCCGAGACGGCCACGACCGGGCCCGTGGCCCCGGCCAGCTGCTGGGCCACGAACGGGGTCCGCGTCCCGTCGCCGGGGTTGAGGAACGCCTCCTTCTCGGCGGCCACGCCGTCGCGGCGCAGCTCGACCCACGACGTCACCGACCACACGTCGGCGGAGACCCCCCAGTCCTCGGCGAGCAGCTTCTGCGCCTCGAGCGCCCACGGCACGGCCACGCCGGAGGCGAGCAGCTGCGCCCGGGGCCCCTCGTTCTCGGCGGGCTTGAGCAGGTAGATGCCCTTGAGGATGCCCTCGACGTCGACGTCCTCCGGCTCGGCGGGCTGCTGGTACGGCTCGTTGTAGACCGTCACGTAGTACATGACGTTGTGGTCCTCGTCGCCCGTGCCGTACATGTGCTCGAGGCCGCGCCGGACGATGTGGGCGATCTCGTAGCCGTACGCGGGGTCGTAGTGGATGACCGCCGGGTTGGTCGCGGCCAGCAGCGGCGAGTGGCCGTCGGCGTGCTGGAGGCCCTCGCCGGTGAGCGTGGTGCGCCCGGCGGTGGCCCCGATGATGAACCCGCGGGTCATCTGGTCGGCGGCGGCCCAGAAGGAGTCGCCGGTGCGCTGGAAGCCGAACATCGAGTAGAAGATGTAGACCGGCACCATCGGCTCGCCGTGGGTGGCGTAGGCGGTCCCCGCGGCGGTGAACGCCGCCACGGAGCCGGCCTCGTTGATCCCCGCGTGCAGGATCTGGCCCTGCGGGGACTCCTTGTAGGCCAGCATCAGCTCGCGGTCCACGGAGAGGTAGTTCTGCCCGTTGGGGTTGTAGATCTTCGCCGTGGGGAAGAACGAGTCCATGCCGAAGGTGCGGGCCTCGTCGGGGACGATGGGCACGATCCGGTGGCCGAAGTCCTTCTCCCGCAGGAGGTCCTTCAGGATGCGCACGAAGGCCATGGTGGTGGCCGCCATCTGCTTGCCCGAGCCCTTCTTCGCGGACTTGTACGCGGCGTCGGTGGGCAGCGCGATCTCGTGCTGCTCGTGCGGGCGGTCCGGGACGAAGCCGCCGAGCTCCTTGCGGCGCTCCAGGAGGTACTTGACCTCCGGCGAGTCCTTGCCGGGGTGGTAGTAGGGCGCGCCGTACAGGTCGCTCTCCAGCTCCTCGTCCGAGATGGGGATGCGCAGGTGGTCGCGGAAGGCCTTGAGGTCCTCCAGGGTCAGCTTCTTCATCTGGTGGGTCGCGTTGCGCGCCTCGAAGTGGCTGCCCAGGCCGTAGCCCTTCACGCCCTGCGCCAGGACCACGGTCGGCTGGCCCTCGTGCTCGGTCGCGGCCTTGTAGGCGGCGTAGACCTTCTGGTAGTCGTGGGCGCCGCGCTTGAGCTCCCAGATCTCGTCGTCGGTCATGTCCGCGACGAGCTCCTTGGTGGCCGGGGACTTGCCGAAGAAGTGGTCGCGGATGAACCCGCCGGACTCGGCCTTGTAGGTCTGGAAGTCGCCGTCGAGGGTCTCGTTCATGATCCGGACCAGCTCGCCGTCCTCGTCCTTGGCGAGCAGCTGGTCCCACTCGCGGCCCCAGAGGACCTTCACGACGTTCCAGCCGGCGCCGCGGAAGAAGGCCTCGAGCTCCTGGACGATCTTGCCGTTGCCGCGCACCGGCCCGTCCAGGCGCTGCAGGTTGCAGTTGATGACGAACGTGAGGTTGTCGAGCTTGTCGTTGGCGGCCAGCTGCAGCAGGCCGCGCGACTCCGGCTCGTCCATCTCGCCGTCGCCCAGGAACGCCCACACGTGCTGCTCGGAGGTGTCCTTGATCCCGCGGTTGTGCAGGTAGCGGTTGAACTGGGCCTGGTAGATCGCGTTCATCGGGCCGATGCCCATGGACACGGTCGGGAACTGCCAGAAGTCGGGCATGGAGCGGGGGTGCGGGTAGGAGGGCAGCCCGTTCGGGGCCTTCGTCTTCTCCTGCCGGAACCCGTCCAGCTGCTCCTCGGTGAGCCGGCCCTCGAGATAGGCGCGCGCGTAGTTGCCGGGGGCCGAGTGGCCCTGCCAGAACACCTGGTCGCCGCCGCCGGGGTGCTCCGGGCCGCGGAAGAAGTGGTTGAGGCCCACCTCGTAGAGGGTCGCCACGCCGGCGTAGGAGGAGATGTGACCGCCCACGCCGATCTCCGGGCGCTGGGCCCGGTGCACCATCACGGCGGCGTTCCAGCGCAGGAACGCACGGTAGCGCCGCTCGATCTCCTCGTCGCCCGGGAACTCCGGCTCCTGGTCCACCGGGATCGAGTTCACGTAGTCCGTGGTGGTGACCATCGGCACGCCCACGCTCTTCGCGCCGGCGTGCTGGAGGAGGGCGCGCATGATGTACTGCGCCCGTTCCGTGCCCTGCGTCTCGATCAGGCCCTCGAAGGACTCGATCCACTCCCGGGTCTCCTCGGTGTCGGAGTCCTTCAGGTTGTTGGTCAAGCCACTGAGGATGTGGTGGTTGCTGGATGAAGGCACGTTCAACCTCTCTTCGTCGAGTTGCCCGACGGATCCCGGGCGGGTGCGCGCGCGAGGGCGCGGCCGGGACGTCCGACAGTCTCAAAATACCCGTTGCCCGTTCCGCTGTCCGAACGCCACCCGGAACGGGCGGACGTCCGGGAACCGGGCCCGTCGTGCGGATCGCGCCGCCGGGGCCGTCTCGGGCGTACGGGGTGTCTGTGGGGACCATGCTTCCACACCCGGGGCGGGCCGTCACACGGCGTGTCAGCCCACGCGTCACCCCCATGATTCGGAGGCGCTCACCGTGCGGGAGCTTGAAAGAGTCCCTGATCCGGTGTTGTCTGGACGGTGAAGCCGGTATCCGGCCCGCCACCGTGCCCCCGCGGTCCGCCGACGGGCAGGCGGAGCCCAGCACCGGTACGCAGTGCGTGGTCGTCGTTCGTCGGCCCGATCCCAGAAGGAGCAAGAACAGTGAGCGAGGCCAAGACCACCGCGGGTGACGCGGTAGTCCAGCTCGGTTTCAAGGATGGCGACTACATCCAGGAGTTCGGATACGACGAGGACGTCGACCTCGACCTGAGGGACGGCATCGAGGAAGTGATCGGGTCGGACCTGCTGGACGAGGACGACCAGGAGGTCGTCGACGCGGTGCTCCTCTGGTTCCGCGAGGGTGACGGTGATCTCGTCGACACGCTGGTGGACGTCACCACCACCCTGGACGAGGGCGGCGTGGTGTGGGTGCTGACCCCCAAGGCGGGCCGCGACGGCTACGTGCCGCCCGCGGAGGTCCAGGAGGCCGCGCCCACGGCGGGCCTGCACGTGACCACGACCGCACGCGTCAGCGCGGACTGGGCCGCGACCCGGCTCATGCCCAAGCGCAACGTCTGACCGGGCGTCCCGGACCCCAGCGGAGGAGACCACGCATGCTCGAGATCGGCGCGCCCGCCCCGGACTTCACCCTCAAGAACCAGTTCGGCGAGCCGGTGACCCTGAGCGCCCTCCGCGGCCGCCCCGTGGCGATCGTGTTCTACCCGTTCGCGTTCTCCGGGGTCTGCACCGGCGAGCTGTGCCGGCTCCAGGACAGCCTCTCCGTGTTCGACGACGCCGGGGTGAAGCTGCTCGCGGTGTCCGTGGACTCGAAGTACACGCTGCGGGCGTTCGCGCGGGAGGAGTCCTTCGACTTCGATCTGCTGTCCGACTTCTGGCCCCACGGGGAGGTGGCCCAGCGCTACGGGGTGTTCGACCCGGTGGCCGGTCTGGCGGAGCGGGCCACCTTCGTGCTGGACGCGCAGGGCGTCGTCGTCGACGCCTTCCGGTCGGAGCGCGGCACGCCGCGGGAGCTCGAGGCCTACCGCACCGCCCTCACCAAGCTGCACGGCTGAGCCCGGCCGGCCCGGTCCCCAGCGAGCAGCGATGCCCACCGTCCGCGCCGGCTACGGCGCCCCCGTGCACCCCGACCAGTTCCCGGACCCCGACGCCGCCGGGCTCGAGGCGGGGCTGGCCGGTGCGGCCGCCCTGCTGGGCGGGCGGCGGACCGCCGTCCTGACGGGCGCGGGCATCAGCACGGAGTCCGGGATCCCGGACTACCGCGGCCCCGGCTCGACTCCCCGCACCCCCATGACCTTCGACGAGTTCATGGGCAGCGCCGCCATGCGCAGCCACTACTGGGCGCGCAACCAGTACGGGTGGCGCCACTTGGCGCGGGCCCGGCCCAACGCCGGGCACGCGGCCCTGGCCCGGCTCGAGGAGTCGGGGTCCGTCACGGGCGTGGTCACCCAGAACATCGACCGCCTGCACCAGGCCGCGGGGTCCCTCAACGTCGTGGACCTGCACGGACGCTACACGCAGGTCGGGTGCATGCGCTGCGCCACCCGCATCCCCCGGGCGGTGCTCTCCGACCTGTTCGACGAGCTCAACCCCGGCTTCTACGACTCGATCTCGTCCCCGGACGACATCGACTTCGCCCCGGACGCCGACGCGGTGGTGCCGCGCACGGCCGGGTTCCGGGTGCCGGACTGCCCGGTCTGCGGCGGGGTCCTGAAGCCCGACGTCGTGTTCTTCGGGGAGAACGCGCCTCGGCACCGGGTGCTGCGTGCGCTGCGCATGGTGGACGCCGCCGACGCCCTGCTGGTCGTGGGCTCGTCCCTGACCGTGAACTCGGGGCGCCGCTTCGTCCGGCACGCGGTGCGCGCCGACGTGCCCGTGGTGATCGTCAACCACGGGCGCACCCGGGGGGACGCCGCGGCGCGGCTGAAGGTCGACGCGTCCGCGACCGCCTTCCTGGTGGGGCTCGAGCAGCGACTCGCCCGGCCGTAGGGCGGACCGCGAATATGGCGAACGTCACGCCGGGCCGGGCCCGCACCCGGTCGGCACCGATGCGCCCCGGCGGGTAGCCTGTTCGGGAACCGGGTGCCGGCGGTTGCGAAAACCGCCCACCCGGTTGTCAGGGTCTTTAGCTCAGCTGGTAGAGCGCCACGTTTACACCGTGGATGTCATCGGTTCGATCCCGGTAGGACCCACCACGAGCCGGTCGCACCGCCCGCGGGAGCCGGCGCGGAGCGCGGTCAGCGGAAGTAAACCTGTTTGTTCCCGGGCCGGGTGCACAGGACCACGATGCTGCCTGTGCGATCGGCCTTCCGGGCCCGCGCCGCGTAGCTGGAGGCCGTGCCCCCGCACAGCCGCGACGCCCCCTCGGTGACCTGGGCGATCGTCGCCTCGTCGAGCACCACTTTGGTGCCGAGGACCAGGTCGACACTGCCCTCGGCGGCCGCCGCAGGTGCGAGCCCGGCGCCCGACCACAGTGCGGCACCGGCCACGGCCACCGTCAGTGCGCTCTTCCACGCGTCCATCCCGGCCCCCCGGCTCATCGTGTTCCAGCACTAATGTAAATGTAGGAGCCTCCGGGGGCGAACGGAGATTGTGACGGGGCTCGTTTTCCGGATGTCGCCGTCGGCCCTCCCAGGCCCTCCTTCCCTTGGGGATCGCGGCAACAAGTGCGCACCGGACGGAGCGCCCTCCCGGAGTTTGTAGGCTGGGGGCATGGCAGCAGAACAGAAAGCTCAGATCGGGGTCACCGGCCTCGCGGTCATGGGCGCGAACCTCGCCCGCAACTTCGCCCGGCACGGTTACACCGTCGCCCTCCACAACCGCTCGGTCGAGAAGACCGACGCCCTGCTCGACGCCCACGGCGACGAGGGGACGTTCATCCGCACGGAGACCCTCCAGGAACTCGTGGACGCCCTCGAGACCCCCCGCCGCATCCTCGTGATGGTCAAGGCCGGCGCCCCCGTGGACGCCGTCATCGAGCAGCTCGTGCCGCTGCTCGAGAAGGACGACATCATCATCGACGGCGGCAACTCCTACTTCCAGGACACCCGGCGCCGCGAGCGCGAGCTCGCCGAGAAGGGCCTGGACTTCGTGGGCATCGGCGTCTCGGGCGGTGAGGAGGGCGCCCTGCTCGGGCCCTCCATCATGCCCGGCGGACCCCGCAAGTCCTACGACTCCCTCGGCCCCCTCCTCGAGGACATCGCGGCCAAGGCGGAGGACGGCACGCCGTGCTGCGCCTGGATCGACACGGACGGCGCCGGCCACTTCGTGAAGATGGTGCACAACGGCATCGAGTACGCCGACATGCAGGTCATCGGCGAGGCGCACGAGCTGCTGCGCTCCGTCGCCGGGCTCGAGCCGGCCGAGCAGGCCGACGTCTTCGAGCAGTGGAACCGCACCGAGCTGGCCTCCTACCTCATCGAGATCACCGCGCACGTGCTGCGCCAGGTCGACGCCCGCACGGACCAGCCCCTCATCGACGTGATCGTGGACGCCGCAGGGCAGAAGGGCACCGGCCGCTGGACCGTCCAGGAGGCCCTCGAGCTCGGCTCCCCGGTCACCGCGATCGCCGAGTCCGTCTTCGCCCGGGCGCTGTCCTCCGCGGAGCCGGAGATGCGCCTCGAGGCGCAGCGCGTGCTGCCCGCCGGCATCGGCGGCACCACCGAGGACGTCGTGCACGACCCCGAGTTCGTGGAGGACGTGCGCAAGGCCCTCTACGCCTCGAAGCTGGTCAGCTACGCCCAGGGACTCGACATGCTCACCATGGCCGGCCGGGAGTACGGCTGGGACCTGGACCTCGCGACCATCGCGGGCCTGTGGCGGGAGGGCTGCATCATCCGGGCGGAGCTGCTCGAGGTCATCATGGAGGCGTACAAGGGGGACAAGCAGCCGCTGAACCTGCTCTTCGCCCCGGAGTTCGTCGCCGCCGTCGAGGAGGCCCTGCCGTCCTGGCGTCGCGTCGTGGCCCGGGCCGTGGAGCGCGGCATCCCCGCGCCGGTGTTCGCCACCACGCTGAACTACTACGACTCGCTGCGCCGGCCCCGGCTCAACGCGGCCCTGACGCAGGGGCTGCGCGACTTCTTCGGCGCCCACACCTACCGGCGCACCGACGACGCCGAGGGCACCTACCACACCCTGTGGAGCGGGGACCGCTCCGAGGTCGTCTCCTGACCGGGACCCCGCACGACGACGCCGGCCGGCCGTCCCCGCTGCGGGGGCGGCCGGCCGGCGTCGCGGTGGGGCGGGCCGCGGGCGGCTCGCGGCGCGGGAGCCCGTCAGCGGCCGGAGGCGCGGACGACGTGCGGACGGCCGGGTCGGACGGGGCTCAGATCCACATCGCGGGGTCGATGTAGCTGGACGGGTCCACGAGGGGCTGCTGCTTCTCGGGGGTCCGCGGGCGGACCTTGCCGGGGATCCCGGTCACGATCGAGTCCTCCGGCACGTCCTTGACCACCACGGCGTTGGCGCCCACGGCGGAGTCGGCGCCGATCTCCACGGGGCCCAGGATCTTCGCCCCGGCGCCGATCACCACGCGGTCGCCCACGGTGGGGTGCCGCTTGACCTTCTCCAGGGAGCGCCCGCCCAGGGTCACCCCGTGGTAGATCATCACGTCCTCGCCGATCTCCGCGGTCTCCCCGATGACCACGCCCATGCCGTGGTCGATGAAGAAGCGGCGCCCGATGGTCGCCCCCGGGTGGATCTCGACGCCCGTGAGGAAGCGGCCGAGCTGGGAGACCGTGCGGGCCAGCAGCCGCCGGTCGGGGTGCTGCCACAGCCGGTGGGACAGGCGGTGGACCCAGATGGCGTGCAGACCCGAGTAGTTCAGGGCGATCTCCACCCTGGACCGCGCGGCCGGGTCGTGCGTCCGGGCCGTCTGCAGGTCCTCGGCGAGTCTGCTCCAAAAACTCACGGTCTTCCTCTGTTCTTCCGGGGGCGGGGGTCCTGGCCCGCCGGGACCGGCGGGACGTGCTGGGGCGCGGACGGGAACGACCCGCCCACCACCGGGAGCAACGTCACCGGCAGGCGGCGCTATTCCCGGCGGGGACGGGTCGTGGTCAGCGGCGCGGCTCAGCCCCGGATGTCCTCGTAGAGCAGGGTGGAGATGTAGCGCTCGCCGAAGTCGCACACGATGGCGACGATCAGCTTGTCCCGGTTCTCCTCCTTGGCCGCCTCCTGGAGGGCGGCCCACACGATGGCGCCCGAGGAGATCCCGCCGAGGATGCCCTCCTTGGTGCCGAGCTCGCGGGCGACCCGCACGGAGTCCTCGACCGTCACGTCGTAGACGTCGTCGTAGATCTCGCGGTCCAGGATGTCGGGGATGAAGTTCGCGCCGAGGCCCTGGATCTTGTGCGGGCCGGCCTTGCCCTCGGTGAGCAGGGGCGAGTCGGCGGGCTCGACGACGACGAGGCGCACGTCCGGCTTCTGCTCGCGCAGGTAGCGGCCCGCGCCCGTGATGGTGCCTCCGGTGCCCACGCCGGAGATGAACACGTCGACCTGGCCGTCGGTGTCCTCCCAGATCTCCGGGCCCGTGGTCGCGTAGTGGATGGCCGGGTTGGCCTCGTTGGCGAACTGGCTGGCGAGAACCGCGTTGTCGGTCGTGTCGACGATCTCCTGGGCCTTCTCGACGGCGCCGCGCATGCCCTCCGCACCCGGGGTGAGCACGATCTGGGCGCCGTAGGCGCGGAGCATGACCCGGCGCTCCGTGGACATGGTCTCCGGCATGGTCAGGATGACCTTGTAGCCGCGGGCGGCGCCGACCATGGCCAGCGCGATGCCGGTGTTCCCGGAGGTGCCCTCGACGATCGTGCCGCCCGGCTTCAACTGGCCGGACTTCTCGGCGGCGTCGATGATGGCCACGCCGATCCGGTCCTTGACGGAGTTCGCCGGGTTGTAGAACTCCAGCTTCACGGCGACGTTGCCGGGCAGGCCCTCGTCGAGCCGGTTGAGGTGGACGAGCGGGGTGCGGCCCACGATCTCGGTGACGTCGTTGTAGATCTTCGGCATGTGCGTACCTCGGTTTCTGCGTGGTCGGTTCTCTGTCGGATCTGGGTGCTGCTCGGGTCGTGCTGCGGCCGCCGGCGCTCTGGGGGGCCCGCGGCGGCGCGGTCCTAGCTCAGCCTAGCCAGCCCCCGCAAGCGCTACTACGCGGTAAGCCACGCGGAGTAACGTTTCCGGACCTTCGCCAGCTTGGGGTTGATGATCACCTGGCAGTAGCCGTTCCAGGGCTGCGCGGCGTAGAAGTCCTGGTGCTCGGGCTCCGCCTCCCAGAACGGGCCCAGCGGCTCCAGGGTCGTGACGATCGGCTGGTCCCACGCCGGCTGCGTGCGGCGGATCGACTGCTCGAACAGCTCCCGCTGGGCCCCGTCGGCCCAGAACATGGCGGACCGGTACTGGGTGCCCACGTCGTAGCCCTGCCGGTTGAGAGTGGTCGGGTCGTGACCGGTGAAGAACAGGTCCAGGATCACGTCCGCCGGCACCACCGACGGGTCGAAGGTCACGGCGACCGCCTCCGCGTGGCCGGTGGTGCCCGTGCACACCGCGTAGTAGTCGGCGCGCCCGGGGTCGCCGCCGGTGTAGCCGGAGACCACGGAGGTGACGCCCCGGGTGATCCGGTAGACGGCGTCGAGGCACCAGAAGCACCCGCCCGCGAGCACGAACGTCTCGGTCGCGGCGGGGTCCGCCGCGGCGGGGCGGGGATCGGGGGCGGGGCGTGCGTCGTCGTGCGCGGAGAAGGCCATGACCCGTACAACACCGCGCGGCCCGCATCATTCCCGCACCAGCCCCGGGCGCCTCCGCGCCCGCCTCGGCGGCCGGCGCGGAACGGGCTCCTAGACTGGGGCGCATGAGCGAGCAGAGCACGTCCCCGCCCCGGCCCGCCCTCACCCTGTCGGAGGTGCTGCAGACCGTCGAGCGGCTGTGGCCGATGCACCTGCAGGAGCCCTGGGACGCCAGCGGGCTCGTCACCGGCCGCCCCGACCAGCCCGTGCGCCGGATCCTGTTCGCCGTGGACCCCGTGGCCGAGGTCGTCTCCGAGGCCGTGTCCACCGGCGCCGACCTGCTGGTCACCCACCACCCCCTGCTCCTGCGCGGCGTGACGTCCGTGGCCGCCGACGGCTTCAAGGGCGCCGTGGTGCACGAGCTCATCGAGCACCGGTGCGCCCTGCTCGCCTGCCACACCAACGCGGACTCCGCCCCGGACGGCGTCTCGGACGCCGTGGCACGGGCCGCCGGACTCACGACGACGACGCCCCTCGCGCCGCACCCCGCCGATCCGGCCGTGGGCATCGGGCGCGTGGGGGACCTGGCGCGGCCCGTGCGCCTGCGGGAGCTGGCCCGGCGCCTGGCCGACGCCGTGCCGCCCACCGCCCACGGGGTCCGGGTGGCCGGGGACCCCGACGCCCTCGTCCGGCGCGTCGCCGTGTGCGGGGGAGCCGGGGACTCGCTCTTCGACGAGGTGCGGTCCTCCGGGGCCGACGTCTACGTGACCGCGGACCTGCGCCACCACCCGGCGTCCGAGGCGCGCGAGGCCGCACTGGGCCCCGGCGCCGGCGGCACCCCGTACCTCGTGGACCTCTCCCACTTCGCGAGCGAGTGGCTGTGGCTGCCCGTGGGCGCCGCCGCGCTGCGGGAGGCGCTCGCGGCGCGCGGCCACGACGTCCAGGTCGACGTCTCCGAGCGGTGCTCCGACCCGTGGGACTTCCGCCTCGACCACCCCGTCCGCTCCGGCCACGACCGTTCCGCCCCCGACCCCGCCGCACCGACCGCAGGAGGACCCGCATGAGCACCGCCACGCCCGAGCAGCAACGAGCCCTGCTGGAGCTCGAGCGGGTGGACGCCCGGCTGCGCCGGATCGCCGCCCGGATCGCGGAGCTGCAGACCGACCCTGAGGTCGCCGCCGCGCTGCAGCTCCGGGCCCGGGCGATCGCCACCGCCAAGGAGCTCGGATCTGCCGAGCAGGACGTCCGGGACCGGCTGGCCGCCGCCGAGCAGAAGGTCGCCCGCGTCCAGGCCTCGATCGAGAAGGACCGCCGGCGCCTCGAGCAGGGCGGCTCCGCCAAGGACCTCATGGGCCTGCAGCACGAGATCGACACCCGCACCCGGCAGCTGGCCGAGGCGGAGGAGGCGGAGCTGGAGGTCATGCAGGAGCTCGAGGATGCCGTGGCGCACCGCGCCCGCATCACGCCGCGGCTCAAGGAGGCCGACACGGAGGCCCGGCGCCGGGTCGAGGCCCGGGACGCGGAGGGTCGCGCGCTGACGGCCGAGCGGGACGAGCTGGCCGGCACGCGCCCCGCCGCTGCGGAGGGCGTGGGGCACCCCGGGCTGCTGGCACGGTACGAGAAGATCCGGACCGGGCGCGGCACCGACCGGCCGGCGGCCGCGGAGCTGCGGGGCACCGCGTGCGGGTCCTGCGGAACGGCGCTCAGCCCCACGGACGCCGCGACGTTCCGGGCGGCGGCGCCGGACGAGGTGCTCACGTGCCCCGAGTGCGGGGTGCTGCTCGTCCGCTCCTGAGGCTTCCCGGTGCCGCTCGAGCCCGGAGTGCGCGGTGAGGGGGAGCGGGGGACAGGCCGGCCTGTAAGCCGGGTTCTGTGCGCACGGCCGGTCGCCCGTGCCGTGCCGGTGACCATCCATCTAGGCCCACCGTTGCCGGTGGGCTCGAGCGGCCTACCCGGGTGCTCGGGCGAGCAGCCCTCGGACGCACCCTGTCTGGCCTTGCTCCGGATGGGGTTTACCGAGCCGCGCCGGTCACCCGGCGCGCTGGTGGTCTCTTACACCACCTTTTCACCCTGACCCGCCGCCCGGACGGACCGGGGACGGGCGGTCTGTTCTCTGTGGCACTTTCCTGCGGGTCTCCCCGAGTGGGCGTTGCCCACCATCCTGCTCTGCGGAGCCCGGACTTTCCTCGCGCCGCGACAGCCGGAGCTGCGCGGCCCGCGGTCACCCGGCCGACCTGTCCGAGGCCCATCCTACCCGCCGGTCCGGGGCGCCCGGACCGGCCCGCGGGGTCACTAGACTGCTGCGAGTGCTGATCCTCCTCCCTCCCTCCGAGACCAAGACCGCCCCCGGCGCCGGCGCCCCCGTCGACCCCGCCGTCCTGTCCTTCCCCGAGCTCACGGCCGCCCGGGAGCAGGTGCTCGCCGAGCTGGCCGCGACGAGCGCCCGCGAGGACGCGCTCGAGGTGCTGGGCGTGGGGGAGCGGCTGCGCGGCGAGGTCGAGCGCAACACCCGGCTGGGCGCCGAGCCGGCCGCACCGGCCCTCAGCGTCTACACCGGGGTGCTCTACGACGCCCTCGACCCGGCCGGGATGACCGGGGCGCAGCGGGCCGCCGCGGCAGCCTCCCTCGTCGTCGTCTCGGCGCTGTGGGGCGCGGTGCGCCCCGACGACCGGATCCCGGCCTACCGCCTGTCCATGGGCGCCGAGCTGCCGGGGCTCGGCAGGCTCGCGGCGCACTGGAAGCACCACCTGCCCGGGGTGCTGGAGCCGGCGGCCGGGGACGGGCTCGTCGTGGACTGCCGGTCGGCCGCCTACGCGGCGGCGTGGCGCGGCCCCCGGGCCCGGACGGTGGGGGTGAAGGTGGTGCGGGAGCGGCACGGGAGGCGCCGGGTCGTCTCGCACATGGCCAAGCACACCCGCGGCCTGCTGGCCCGGCACCTCGTCGAGCGCGCCGCCGCCGGCGAACGCCTGGAGACGCCGCTGGACCTGCTCTCGGCGGCGCAGGAGCGCTGGCAGGCCGAACTGACGCAGCCCACGGCCCGTTCGGCGGGCGAGCTCGTCGTCGTGCTGACGGAGGACTGAGCGGGCGCGCCGGGGCCGGTGCGCGGACGGATCAGTGGCCGAACGGGTCCTCGTCGACGCCGGGGGTCCAGGTGTGGCCGCCGCGGCCCCAGCCCTCGGCCTTGACCGCCTTCCGGGCCTTGCGGGACCACTTGTCGTTGAGCCGGTCTACGTAGAGCTTGCCGTCCAGGTGGTCGTACTCGTGCTGCATGACGCGGGCGAACCACCCGGTGGCCTCGAAGTCGACCGGCCGGCCCTCCACGTCGAAGCCGGCGACCCGGACCCAGTCCGCCCGCTTCAGCGGCCAGCTGTAGCCGGGCACGGACAGGCAGCCCTCGGACTCCTCGTCCGGGTCCGGCGCCTCCTGGGAGACCTTCCCCGGGGTCAGCACGGGGTTGACGAGGACGCCGCGCGGCGCCACGTCGTCGTCGTTCTGGAACGTGTAGGTGAAGATCCGCAGCCCCACGCCGATCTGCGGGGCGGCGAGCCCCACGCCGTGGGCGGCGTCCATGGTCTCGTACATGTCCGCCACGAGGGCGCGCAGGTCCTCGTCGAACCGCACCACCTTGGCGGCGGGGCGGTGGAGGACGGGATCGCCGGTGATCACCACGGGACGGACGGCCATGACGCACTTCCTTCGACTTGCCGGGGCCTGCGCCCCTTCGAACCGGTTCGGGAACGACGAAAGGCCGCCCCGAGTCAACGGGACGGCCTTTCACAGTGGGTGAGCGACGGGGGTTGAACCCGCGACCTCCTGGACCACAACCAGGCGCTCTGCCGAACTGAGCTACGCCCACCATGAACGCCCGCCGGAAGACCGTGCTTCCGCTGGGCAACGCATACGAGTGTACCGCATTCCCGGAGGGCTCCGGACCACGCCGGGACCCCCGCCCGTCCGGGCCGGGGTCCCGGCGCCGGACGGGGGACTCAGGCGCCCGTGCGGGACGCGGCGATCTCCGCGGCGATGCCCTTCGCGGTCTCCGAGTCCGGCCCCGGCTCGGCGGCGAACACGGCGCGGCGGTAGTACCGCAGCTCGTCGATCGAGTCCCGGATGTCGCCCAGGGCCCGGTGGTTGCCGGTCTTCGGCGGGGCCTGGAAGTAGGCCCGCGGGAACCACCGGCGGGAGAGCTCCTTGATGGTGGAGACGTCGATCACGCGGTAGTGCAGGTGCGCCACGAGCTCCGGCATGTCGCGCACCAGGAACGTGCGGTCCGTGCCCACCGAGTTCCCGCCCAGCGGGGCCTTGCCGGGCTCGGGCACCCACTCCTTGATGTAGGCGAGGACCTGCTCCTGCGCCTGCTCCATCGTCAGGCCGGAGGGGAGCTCGTCGAGCAGCTTGGAGGAGGTGTGCATGTTCCGCACGAAGTCCCCCATCTGCGCCAGCGCCGCCTCGTCCGGGCGGATCACGACGTCGACGCCCTCCCCGAGGACGTTGAGCTCGTCGTCGGTGACGAGCGCCGCGACCTCGATCAGGGCGTCGTCCTCGATGGACAGCCCCGTCATCTCGCAGTCGATCCACACAATGCGTCCGTTCGAATTAGCCACCCGGACAATCTACCGTGCCGCCCCGACGCCGCCGGTCGCCGCCGGGGCCGGTCGGAGACTCCCCGAGGAGCCGGGGATAGGATCGGGGCGACCACGGGTCCGTGCTGCGCCCAGCCGGGGCGCCCGCAGCCACCGGACGGGCGCATCGGGAGAGCAGTGCAGACCACTTCGACGACGCCGGCGCCGGGCGAGGGACCCGACGGCGTCCGGCCGCCGGCGGATCCCGGGAGCTCGTGGTACGACTCCGACTCGCTCCTGCGGACGGTGCTCATGGGCACGCTCGGGTCGCTCATGCTCCTGGTCGGCTCCCTGGGCGTCGGCTGGCTCGCCTCCGTCTCCCCGCTGCGGCAGGCGCCGGTCATCATCGGCATGCGCTTCACGACCACCGGGGTGATCGTCTCCATCCTCCTGCTCGCCGTGGGCGGGATGCTCCTGATCCGCGAGTGGCTGCGCCTGGGGCAGAAGCTCAACACGTGGGGACCCGGCAGCGGCCGGTGGGTGCTCATCGCCATCGCGGCGTGGGCCGCCCCCATGCTCGTGACGATCCCCCTGTTCAGCCGGGACGTGTACTCCTACATCGGCCAGGGCCGGGTGATGGCCAGCGGGCTGAACCCCTACGAGCACGGCGTCTCCACGATCGACAACTTCTTCCAGCTCGGGGCCGACCAGATGTGGTCGGAGTCCCCGCCGCCCTACGGGCCGCTCTTCCTGTGGCTCGAGCAGTTCGTGGTGGCCGTCACCGGCGCGGACCCGGACGCCGCGGTGCTCTGGTTCCGGGGGATGTGCGTGCTCGCCGTGATCGCCTGCATGTGGCTGATCCCGCGGCTCGCGCGGCTGCACGGCATCAACCCGGCCCGGGCCCTGTGGCTCAGCGTGGCCAACCCCCTGTTCCTCACGAACTTCATCGTCTCCGTGCACAACGACGCCATCATGATCGCCCTCGCCCTCGGCGGCACCTACGCGGCCGCCGCGCACCGCAACTGGAAGGGCGGTCTCCTCGGGACCACGCTCGTCACGCTGTCCGTGGCGATCAAGCCCATCACCCTCGTCTTCCTGCCCTTCATCGGCCTGCTGTGGGCGGGCCGGAACGCGTCGTGGACCCGCCGCTTCGTCATCTGGTTCCTGGTCCTCGTCTACGCGATCGCCCTGCTCGGGCTGATGGGGCTGCTCAACGGCTTCGGCTTCGGCTGGGTCTCCGCCATGTCCACTCCCGGCTCCGTGTCCATCTGGTACGCCCCGGTGGGTCTCGCCGGCGTGCTCGCCACCACCCTGGCCGCGGCCGTGGGCGCCGACGCGGGCCAGTGGCGGGAGGTGGTCCACACGGCGGGCCAGGCCCTCGCGGTGCCCGTCATCCTCTGGCTGATGTTCGTGGGCCGGGACGAGCGGATCGTCCGCCGTCTGACCTGGGCGTTCGCCGCGATCGTGCTGTTCTCCCCGATGATCCAGGCCTGGTACGTGGTGTGGCTCATCCCGCTGTTCGCCGTGACGGGCATCCGCAGCGACTGGCAGGTCGACATCCTGTTCTTCCTCACCGTCTTCTTCATGATCTACGCGGTCTCCGACCAGCTGGACGTCTTCCCGTACCTCGACCTCGACCTCAGCTCCGGCCGGCTGATCGCGGCGGTCGTCGCCCTCTCCTACGGCGTGTACCTGTGGTTCATCGACCCGGCGACCCGGCGGCTCTTCCGCGGCCGCTACCAGCCCCCGGTGCAGAGCGCCGTGATCTGAGGAGCCGGTGCGGCCCCCGCGAGTTGATAAACTCGATCGCGGCGCCCGGGACGCGGTCCCGGGCGGCACGCCCCAGTAGCTCAGTGGATAGAGCAGGAGCCTTCTAATCTCTTGGTCGGGGGTTCGACTCCCTCCTGGGGCACACTCGAGGTCCCCGCCGTCCCGGGCCTCACGGTCCGTGGCGACGGGGATCTCGTCGTCTCCGACGGCAGATCCGACGGCACGTCGTGCTGCGGTGCGTGGCGGGTGCTCTGGTGCGGCGAGGTGGACGGCCTTCCGGACGCGGCCGCGCCGATGGACCGGGCCAGGGTGCCGGCGCCCGCTCGGTGCCACAGCCTCCCCGGCCGCAGCGGGGGCGGGGTAGGCTGTGCGGTGGGCACGCAGATCTCGCCGTCTGTGTGTCCGCGGCCCGCTCGGTCTTACTGGACCGGGCGGGCCATCTTTCGTCGGTGGCGGAGCCGGCAGGTGCTGAGCGGCGTCCCGGCAGGCGCCCGGAGCCGGAGCTCCTTCCCGCAGCGCCCCGGACGACCGGCCCCTCGGCGGCCCCCGGCGGGCACGGCCCGGCCGTCCCCTCCCGGGTGGTCCCGCCGATGCCTCTCCGCGAGCCGCAACCCCTCTGGATAGTTTGCGGTCGCGAAAGTGTGGACAAGCACCACCGTGTGAATTCGCATACGTTAAGTAGCACATCGAGGGGTGCGGTCATCCGGCCACCTGAGCTCCGCGCCAGGACGGACGAGGAGCCGGAGCAGCACCTCCGCGACGACCCCGGCGGCAGCCCGCCGGGACGGCCGCAGTTCCCGGACGGGGTGCCCGGGGCGGCCACGGACCACGCGTCCGGATCCGATTCAGGGGGAGGAACCATGAGCGTCACCATCATCAGGCAGTGGACCGGCCGGGGGGCCCGTTACTACCACTACGACACGGTGGAGGAGGCCACGGAGGACACCCGTGACTTCATCGTCCGCAACGTCGGCCCGGACATCGATCCGCAGCAGCTGGAGGCGATCACCCGGGGCGTCGTCGCGCTGCACTGCATGAACCTCGACTTCCGGGAGGACTGCATCGTGGTCGAGCCGGGGCACGCCGCCTAGCCGAGCGGAACGCACGGGGTCGGCGGCGAACCGGGCACGGCGCTGACGCGCCGTGCCCGGGAGACTGCGTGAGGTCGTCGCACGCGAGGCCGACCGCCGCCTCCCGTCCGGGCGCCCGCACTGCACCGGCACCGGCCTGCCGCGGCGAGGTCGCGGCCGACGCCCGTGGCTGACGTCCGCGGTCGTCGCCCCGCTGCGCGGAGCGACGACTCGGAGTGGCGGGGTGTCGGCTCCGAGCCGCGGGGGACGCGAGGGGCCCGGGCGGGCGCGGCACCCGCTCCGGTGGTCCGGGTGCCGTGCCGGCCCCGAAAACCGGTCCGCGGTGCATCCACAGGAGCCACTGGGCCGGTAGTAGGGGTGAGGACACCCGCGCAGGATGTCGTCCGGCAGGCCGTCACCTGTCAGGCCACTGCAACGAACATCGAGGTGAGTCCGATGGCCCGGATCCGACTCTGCCAGTGCGGCGCCCCACCGCTCTACGGCCCGTGGTGCTGGGCGTGCTCCCACGAGCAGGAGCGGCACCGGGAGCCCCTCGCCGTCATCGCTTGGAACGCCGTCGACATCGACTGATGGGCGCTCGCGGACCGTGAGTCGGTCTCACGCCCGTCGCACGGCGGTCGCACTGCACAGCACGTGGTCTCCGCACCCGAGGGGCGCGGCCGTCCACAATCGGGGCCCGCCCGCCGCGGCGGCACCGGCTCCGGCAGGACGCTGGGTGCACCCCGCCACCGGGGCCAGCACCGGCCGCACCGGCCGCCGTCCAGAGGAGTTCCCGATGACCGAGCAGATCACCGTCCGCGGCTACGTGGCCACGGATCCCGAGTCCCGCAGCCTGCCCGACGGCACCGTGGTGGTGACCTTCCGCCTCGCCTCCACCCCGCGCTGGTTCGATCAGCAGGCCGGTGCGTGGCGGGACGGGCACACCAACTGGTTCTCCGTCCAGGCGTTCCGCTCGCTGGGGCTCAACGCGCTGGCCAGCATCAAGAGGGGCCAGCCCGTGGTGGTGGTCGGCAAGCTCAAGGTCCGCTTCTGGGAGGGCGAGCACGGGCGCAACACGGCCGTGGACGTGGACGCTGTGTCCCTGGGGCACGACCTCGCCCTCGGCACGGCCTGCTTCCAGCGCACCGTGAGCTCCTCGCCGCCCGCCGAGCAGACGGGGGAACGGCCCGCCGGGCAGCCCGAGGACGCTGCGGCGACCGGGGCCGCGGACGCCCCGACGGCCCCGGACGGGGACCCGTCGGAGTCGAGCGGCGACCCCGACGGCGGGGGCGGGGCCCCGGCGGTCCCGGAGGACGTCGACCCGGAGACCGGTGAGCTCCTCGGGGCCGCTGCCGGGCCGGGCCGGCGCCCGCGCCGCCAGCCCGCCACCGCCTGAGCTCCCCGGGCCGATCCGTCGCGGCGCGGGGACGGAGCCGGTGGCCGCGGCGTCGCGGTCACCGGTCCGTCCCCGCCCGGTGGCCGCCCCTCGGCTTCCGCCGGGCGGGGTAGCCTTGAGGGCATGGCGGAATTCATCTACACAATGTCCAAGGCCCGCAAGACCGTGGGCGACAAAGTCATCCTGGACGACGTCACCATGTCGTTCTACCCCGGCGCGAAGATCGGCGTCGTGGGACCCAACGGGGCCGGCAAGTCCACCATCCTCAAGATCATGGCCGGCCTCGACCAGCCGTCCAACGGCGAGGCCCGGCTCAGCCCCGGCTACACCGTCGGCATCCTGCTCCAGGAGCCGCCGCTGAACGAGGAGAAGACCGTCCTGGGCAACGTCGAGGAGGGCGTGGGCGAGATCAAGGCGAAGGTCGACCGCTTCAACGCGATCTCCGAGGAGATGGCCCAGCCGGACGCCGACTTCGACTCCCTCATGGAGGAGATGGGCAAGCTCCAGGAGGACATCGACGCCGCCAACGCCTGGGACCTCGACTCCCAGCTGGAGCAGGCGATGGACGCCCTGCGCTGCCCGCCGCCGGACGCCGACGTCACGGTCCTCTCCGGTGGTGAGCGCCGCCGCGTGGCCCTGTGCAAGCTGCTGCTGCAGAAGCCGGACCTCCTGCTGCTCGACGAGCCCACCAACCACCTCGACGCCGAGTCCGTGCTGTGGCTGGAGCAGCACCTGAAGGACTACCACGGCGCCGTCATGGCCGTGACCCACGACCGGTACTTCCTCGACCACGTGGCCGAGTGGATCTGCGAGGTCGACCGCGGCCGGCTGTACGGCTACGAGGGCAACTACTCGGCCTACCTCGAGACCAAGCGCGCCCGCATGGAGGTGCAGGGCAAGAAGGACGCCAAGCAGGCCAAGCGGCTGGCCGACGAGCTCGAGTGGGTGCGCTCCAACGCCAAGGGCCGCCAGGCGAAGTCGAAGGCTCGCCTGGCCCGCTACGAGGAGATGGCCGCCGAGGCCGAGAAGACCCGCAAGCTGGACTTCGAGGAGATCCAGATCCCGCCGGGACCCCGCCTGGGCAACCTCGTGATCGAGGCGAAGGACCTGCAGAAGGGCTTCGGGGACCGCTCCCTCATCAAGGGCCTGTCCTTCTCCCTGCCGCGCAACGGCATCGTGGGCGTCATCGGCCCCAACGGCGTCGGCAAGTCGACGCTGTTCAAGACCATCGTCGGCATGGAGGAGCTGGACGGCGGGGAGCTGAAGATCGGCGACTCCGTCAAGATTTCCTACGTGGACCAGAACCGCGCGAACCTCGACGCCAGCAAGTCGCTGTGGGAGGTCGTCTCGGACGGCCTGGACTACATCAACGTCGGCAACGTCGAGATGCCCTCGCGCGCCTACGTCTCCGCGTTCGGCTTCAAGGGCCCTGACCAGCAGAAGAAGGCCGGGGTGCTCTCGGGCGGAGAGCGCAACCGGCTGAACCTGGCCATGACCCTCAAGCAGGGCGGCAACCTGCTGCTCCTCGACGAGCCCACCAACGACCTCGACGTCGAGACCCTCGGCTCCCTGGAGAACGCGCTGCTGGAGTTCCCGGGCTGCGCCGTGGTCGTCTCCCACGACCGGTGGTTCCTCGACCGGGTCGCCACCCACATCCTCGCGTGGGAGGGCACCGAGGACGAGCCGGACCAGTGGTACTGGTTCGAGGGCAACTTCGAGTCCTACGAGGCCAACAAGGTGGAGCGCCTCGGCGCCGACGCCGCGCGGCCGCACCGCGTCACCCACCGCCGCCTCACCCGCGACTGACGCAGGGCCGGGCCCGGAGCCCGTGCGGCCGCAGGGGCCCGCCGGGCGGGAAGGAGCAGCTCCTTCCCGCCCGGCGGGCCCCTTCGGTGTGCTCCGGTGCGGTCAGGAGAACTCCGGGAAGCGCATCATGCCCTCCTGGGCGGTCGTGGCGACGAGCCGGCCGTCCCGGGAGAACATCCGGCCCACCCCGAGGCCTCGGGCCGAGGAGGCGTTGGGGGAGGACTGCACGTAGAGCAGCCACTCGTCCGCGCGGGTCTCCCGGTGCCACCACATCGCGTGGTCGAGGGAGGCGATGTTCATGCCGGGCTCGATCCACGTCCTGCCGTGCAGGCGCAGGATGGGCTCGAGCAGCGTGTAGTCGCTCGCGTAGGCGAGCGCGGCGCGGTGGATGTTCGGGTCGTCCGGCAGCGGCTTGAGGGTCTTGATCCACACCGCGTTGAACGGCTCTCCCCGGGAGTCCGGCTTGAAGTAGATCGGCTCCGTGATGTACCGCATGTCGAAGGGCCGCTCGTGCGCGATCGCCTGCGCCTCGGGGGCGTCGACGTGGCCGAGCAGCTCCACGGCGCTGGGCAGGGACTCCGGCTCGGGCAGGTTCCGGGGGGACTCGTCCTGGTGGTCCAGGCCCCGGGCCGGGACCTGGAAGGACGCGATGGCCGAGAGGATGGCGCGCCCGTCCTGGTAGGCGTGCACGCGGCGGGCGGAGAAGGACCGCCCGTCCCGGATCCGCTCCACCCCGAAGGTGATCGGCTGGGACACGTCCCCGGCGCGCAGGAAGTACGCGTGCATCGAGTGGATGATCCGTTCCGGCTCCACGGTGCGCATGGCGGCGGTCGCGGCCTGCGCCAGGACCTGCCCGCCGTAGACCCGGCCGCGTGCGGGGGAGATGGAGTGGCCCACGTAGATGTCCTCGAGGGTGCGCGCGCCACCCCCGTCCGCGAGGTCGAGCATGTCGAGCAGGGCCTGCGTGGGGTCCGGGATCGGGCTGTAGGTCATGGTCTTCACTCTAGCCAAGCCGCCGGTCGCGCCGGGGCGCGTCCGGCGCGCCCGGGTGTGATGGGATGGGGGGCATGTCTTCGCTGCTGATCCCCATCCAGATGCGCTTCGGCGACATCGACAGCTACGGCCACGTCAACAACGTCACCATGCTCCAGTACCTCGAGGACGCCCGGGTCCGGCTCATGGCCCGCCCGCTGCCCGAGGACACCGCCGCGGGGGTCCCGGAGGGCGCGACGTTCCGCACCCTCCTGGGGGACCTGATGACCGTGATCGGCCGGCAGGAGGTCGAGTACACGCAGCAGCTGCTGTACCGCGACGACCCGGTGTCCGTGCGGGTGTGGGTCTCCTCCGTGGGCGGGTCGAGCTTCGTGCTGGACTATGCGGTCCAGGAGGAGGACGGTTCGCGCGTCTACGCCGTGGCCCAGACGGTCGTCGTCGTGATCGACCGCTCCTCCGGACGCCCGGTGCGCCTCGACGACACGCAGCGGGGCCTGCTCGAGCAGTGGCAGGACGCCCCGACCCGCTTCGCCCGCCGGCCCGCGCCGGCGGAGGCCTGAGCCCCGTGGGCCGGTCCCTCCCCCTGACGGACCCGCGGGACGTCGCCGACCTGCGGACGTACCTGTCCCGGGCCCGCGGGGTGGACCCGCAGGGCGCGGCGCGCTTCCAGGCGCGCGGGCGGGCCCTCGGCGTCTACGTGTGCGTGCTCGAGCCCCACGGCCTGCTCGACACCACGCCCACGGTCCTGGGCCTGCGCACCGCCGCGCTGGCCGGGGAGCAGGCCCTGGACGTCACCGTCCCGCTCGGCGGGGTCCTCGACCGGATGCCGCGCCAGGACCAGGACGCCACGGACGTGGGCCTGCCCCCCGTGGACGCGAACGTCTCGTGGGCGGGCATCGCCCCGCCCCTGGGCGGGTGGACCCCGGTGGGGTCCGTCGCCGGGGACGCGCTGCGCGAGGTCGCCCGGGCCGGGATCGCCGAGGTCGCCCGGGCGGTGCCCACGGACGCGGGCGCCGCCGTCGTGGACACCGTGCGCTCGCAGGTCTGGGGCCGGTCGTCCGGGTGGGCGGAGCCGCTCGCGGGGCGGCTGACCGGGGCGCCGCTGCCGGACGGTGCGGCGTTCGCCGCGTACTCGCTCGGCTTCCTGCGCCCGGGCGCGGAGGTCGCCGTCGCGGAGAACGGCCGGTGGGTGCGCCTGAGCACCCCCGGCGGGCACGTCCTGGCCAAGCGCTGAGACTCCCGGGGCCTCAGCCGGGACGGTTGATCATGGCGTGGGCGGCGCGGTCGAAGTAGTCCCAGATGATCCCGTCGTGCAGCGGGGAGAGCTCCAGGGTGTCCAGGGCCGCGCGCATGTGCGTCAGCCACGTCTCGCGCGCCCACGTGTCCACGGGGAACGGCATGTGCCGCATCCGCAGCCGCGGGTGCCCGCGCTGCTCCGAGTAGGTGGTCGGCCCGCCCCAGTACTGCTCGAGGAACATCCGCAGCCGCTCCTCGGCGGGGCCGAGGTCGTCCTCCGGGTAGAGCGCCCGGAACCGCTCGTCCTCGGCCACCCGGGCGTAGAACTCGTGCACGAGCTTCACGAACGTCTCGTGCCCGCCCACCTGGTCGTAGAACGACGACGCCGTGCCGGCCTCGGCCTGCTCCCGCTCGTCGCCGACCTGCGGCACGGGGCGGCGCAGCTGGGACAGGGGCGCCCCGACCGCGAAGGAGCGCGCCCCGGGCGGCGCCGCCGCGGCGGGGTCGGTGCGCGGGTCCTGGCCGGCCGGGGGCGTCGAGCCGGCCCCGTCGGGACCGTGCCCGGCCGGACCGGGGCGCTGCTGCTCGTCGCTCATGCGCGCACCACCTCGTAGGCGGCGTCCACGGCCTGCGCGCGGACCGCGCGGGCCGTCGCGTCGCGCTGCTCGAGCACCAGCCGGCGGAGTCCGTGCAGGTCCTCGGGCAGGTCCGCGAGGAAGGCGTCCGCGGCGTCGACCGTCTCCTGGGCGGGGATGTTCGGGTACATGCCGGTCGCGATCTGCTGGGCCAGCTCGTGGGTCCGGGTGCGCCACACGCCGGGGATCGCCGCGAAGTACTGCTCGGCCCAGGGCGCCAGCAGGGAGGTGTCGGCGGCCGTGCGGAAGCCGTCGATCGCCGCGTCCTGGATGGAGTTGGGCAGGGACCCGTCCACCATGATCTGCTGCCACGCCCGTGCCTTGGCCTCGGCCGTGGGGATCGCGGCCCGGGCGCGGGCGGCCGCGATCGCGCCGTTCTCGGTGTTGTCCTGCGCGAGCATCGCGTCCACCTCTGCGTCGCCGGCACGCCCGCCGGCGCACAGCGCGGTGAGCAGGCTCCAGCGCAGGTCGGTGTCCAGCGCCAGGCCCTCCAGGGTGCGCCGCCCGTCGAGGAGCTGCTCGAGGACGTCCAGCTGCCCGTCGGTGCGGGCGTGCCGGGCGAAGGCCCGGACGAACTGCAGCTGCTGGTCGGAGCCGGGCGCCGCCTCTTCGGTGAGCCGGCGGAGCCGGTCGGCGGCGGCGCGCACGGTGGCCCCGCGCACGGGCTCGGCCACGTAGCCGTCGAGCACGGTGTCCAGCTGGCGCAGCTGCACCTGGATGCCGGTCGAGGACGTCTCGTGGGCGATGTTGCCGAGCACGAGCTCCACGTAGCGGCGGGCGGGCGTCTCGCCGTCGTGCACGCCGTCCCACACGGACGCCTGGACGAGGGCGCGCGGGAGCGTGTCCTCGAAGTTCTTCAGGTGGGTCAGAGCGGTGTCCAAGGAGCACTCGTCGAGGCGGATCTTCGCGTAGGCGAGGTCGTCGTCGTTGAGCAGCACGAGGTCCGGCAGCTCCCGGCCCACCAGCTGCGGCACCTCCGTGGACGGGCCGTCGACGTCGAGCTCGACCCGGTGCGTGCGCACGAGCTTGCCCTGCGCCCCGTCGTGGTCGTAGAAGCCCACGGCCAGGCGGTGAGGGCGCAGCGTGGGGTGCTCGTCGGGGGCGGTCTGCCGGATCCGGAAGGAGCGGATGATCCCGTCCTGGTCGGTCTCGAGCTCCGGGGTCAGTGTGTTCACCCCGGCGGTCTCGAGCCACTTCGCGGCCCACTCGTCGAGGTCCCGGCCGCTGGCCTCCTCGAGCCGGACCATGAGGTCGCGCAGCTCGGTGTTGCCCCACGCGTGCTCCCGGAAGTACCGGTTCAGCCCGGCCATGAACTGCTCCTGGCCCACCCAGGCCACCAGCTGCTTGAGCACCGAGGCGCCCTTGGCGTAGGTGATGCCGTCGAAGTTCACCAGCACGTCCTCGAGGTCCCGGATCTCGGCCTTGATGGGGTGGGTGGTGGGCAGCTGGTCCTGCTCGTAGCCCCAGGACTTCTCCCCGGCGGCGAACGTGGTCCACGCCTCCGTGTACCGGGTGTTCTCCGCCGCGGCGAGGGTGGACATGAACTCGGCGAAGGACTCGTTGAGCCACAGGTCGTTCCACCAGCGCATGGTCACGAAGTCCCCGAACCACATGTGGGCCAGCTCGTGCAGGACCGTGATGGCCCGCCGCTCCACCCGGGCCTGCGTGGGCCGGGAGCGGAAGACGTAGAGCTCCACGAAGGTCACCGCGCCGGCGTTCTCCATGGCCCCGGCGTTGAACTGCGGGACGAACAGCTGGTCGTACTTCTCGAACGGGTAGGGCACCCCGAACTGCGCCTCGAAGAACTCGAAGCCGCGCTTGGTGATGCCGAACATCTCCTCCGCCTCGACGTGCTCCACGAGCGAGCGGCGGGCGTACAGGCCCAGGGGGATCGTGCGGCCGTCGGCGCTGGTGAGCTCGTCGTGCACGGACGCGTACGGGCCGGCGATCAGTGCCGTGACGTAGCAGGGGACCACCGGGGTGGGGGTGAAGGACCACGTGGCGGCGCCCTCGCCGGCGGCGACGGGCTCCGGGGTGGGCTGGGTCGAGACGACCGTCCAGTGCGCGGGGGCCGTGACCGTGAACGCGAAGCGCGCCTTGAGGTCCGGCTGCTCGAACACGGCGAACACGCGCCGGGTGTCCGCCACCTCGAACTGGGTGTAGAGGTAGACCTCGTCGTCGACCGGGTCCACGAACCGGTGCAGGCCCTCGCCGGTGTTCATGTACCGGCAGTCCGACTCGACCGTGAGCACGTTGTCCGCGGCGAGCCCGGGCAGCTGGATCCGCACGCCGTCCGAGACCTCGGCGGGATCGAGCTCGGTGCCGTTGAGCACCACGGAGTGCACCGCGTCGGTGATCGCGTCGATGAACGTGGAGGCGCCCGGGGTCGCCCGGAAGCGCACGGTGGTCGTGGAGCGGAAGACGCGCTCGCCGCGGGTCAGGTCGAGGACAACCTCGTAGGCGTCCACCGCCACGGTCTCGGCCCGCGCGGCCGCCTCCTGGCGGGTCAGGTTGGTTCCGGGCACTTCAGTGCCGTCCTCTCGTCGGGGTCGGGGTCGGGGTCGGGTCGGGATGGCTCGGGATCGGGGCGTCCGCGACCGGTGGGCCGCAGGGGATCGTCCCATTATGTCAGCCGGGTCCCGGCCGCCCGGGGAGGCCCTGCGGTGTGCGCGGCACGCACTACGCTGGAGGGCGGCCGGTCCGCCCGCGCGGGCCCTGCGCCTCGATCCCGCCCCGTTCCCGCGAACCCCAGGAGCACGCCGCCCATGCGCGTCCACATCGCCACCGACCACGCCGGCCTGGACCTCTCCCGCTACCTGGTCGAGGAGCTCGTCGCCGCCGGCTACGACCTCGTCGACCACGGGCCCGCCGGGTACGACGCCCTCGACGACTACCCCGCGTTCTGCATCAGCGCCGCGCGCGCCGTCCGGGCGGACCGGGAGGCGGGGCTCGACTCCCTCGGGATCGTCCTGGGCGGGTCGGGCAACGGCGAGCAGATCGCCGCCAACAAGGTCGAGGGCATCCGTGCCGCCCTGGCCTGGAACCTGGACACCGCCCGGCTCGCGCGCCAGCACAACGACGCCCAGGTCGTGGCCGTCGGGGGGCGCCAGCACCCTCAGGAGGAGGCGCTGGCGATCGTCCGGGCGTTCCTCGCGGAGCCCTTCTCCGGGGACGAGCGCCACGAGCGCCGGATCGCCCAGATCGGCGAGTACGAGTCCACCGGCACCGTCGCGGGGAAACTCGAGGACCTGCGCCCGCGCGAGTTCCCGGCCGCCCGGGAGGCCTGAGTGCCGGAGGGCCACTCGGTCCACCGCCTCGCCCGCCAGTTCGCCGACTGCTTCGTGGGACAGGCCCTGGCCGTGAGCTCCCCGCAGGGGCGCTTCGCCGCCGGGGCGCACGCCCTGGACGGCGCCGTGCTCGAGGGGGCGCGGGCCCACGGCAAGCAGCTGTTCCTCGACTTCGCCGGGGACCGGGTGCTGCGCTCGCACCTCGGCCTCTACGGCGCGTGGAGCTTCGGCGGCACCGACCGCTTCCGCGGCGCCTCCTCCATCGGGGCCCCGCGCCGGATCGGGGAGCGGGAGGCGCACGACGACGACGCCGCCGCCCCCGCCGGCCCGCTGCTGCCGCCGGCCCCCGTGGGGGCGGTGCGCGTGCGGCTGGTCGGGGACGAGGGCTGGGCCGATCTGCGCGGGCCGACGCTGTGCGTGCTGGAGAGCTCCGCCGAGGCCGAGGCGGCCCGGGCGCGGCTGGGCCCGGACCCGCTCGATCCGCACGCGGACCCCGCGCCCTTCGTGGCCGCCGTGCGGCGCAGCCGCCGCCCGGTGGGCGCGCTGCTCATGGACCAGGCCGTGCTGGCCGGGGTGGGCAACATCTTCCGGGCGGAGTCCCTGTTCCGCCGCGGACTGGACCCGATGACGCCGGGGCGCGCCCTCGACGAGCCGGTGCTGCTGGAGCTGTGGGCGGAGAACGCGGCCCTCATGCGCACGGGCGTGCGGCTGGGCCGGATCCTGACGACCGACGCCGCGGACCGCCCGGGGATCTCGGAGGCACAGGCGTGGCCCGGGCACGCCCACCTCGTCTACAAGCGCCAGGGCCTGCCGTGCCGCCGGTGCGGGACGCCCGTGGCGGCGGGGGAGCTGGAGGGGCGCACGCTCTACTGGTGCCCCTCCTGCCAGCGCTGACCGCGCCGGGGTTCGCGGCGTAGCCTGGAGCCGTGTCCAGTTGCTGCGGCGCGCCCGGCTACCGGCGCGTCTTCGGGCCCCGCTTCGCGCGGCGCCTCGCCCGCCGGTACCGGCGGCGGGGCCTCGACCGTGCCTCCCTGCGGGTCGTGGAGTTCCTCGCCGCCCAGGGCGTCGAGGGGGCCAGCGTGCTGGAGATCGGCGGCGGCGTGGGCGGGATCCAGCTCGAGCTGCTGCGCCGGGGCGCCGCGCGGACCACGAACCTGGAACTCGTGGACTCCTACGAGGCCGAGGCCGCGGAGCTGGCCGCCGCCGCCGGGGTGTCCGGCCGCGTGGTGCGCCGGCAGCTCGACATCGCGACGGACCCGGAGGCGGTCGCCCCGCACGACGTCGTGGTGCTGCACCGGGTCGTGTGCTGCTACCCCGATCACGAACGGCTCCTGGGCGCCGCCGCGGACCGGGCGACGCGCCTGCTCGTGTTCAGCCACCCGCCCGGGCACCGCCTCCTGCGGGCGCTCGCCGCCCTGGAGAACCTCGGCCTCCGCGCCGCCGGGACGCCCTTCCGCACCTACGTGCACTCCCCGGCGGCCATGCTCGCCGTCCTGCAGGAGCACGGGCTGCGTCCCGTGCACGCGGACCGGGGCGCGGTGTGGCGGGTGGTCGGGCTGCGCCGCTGAGATGCGCCGGGAGCCGGGCCGGGGTGCCGGCGGAACGACGAACGCCCCGGTCCAGCGGGACCGGGGCGTTCGTGCGCGGAGAGGGGATGACGGGAATCGAACCCGCGTAATCAGTTTGGAAGACTGAGGCTCTACCATTGAGCTACATCCCCGCGGAGCGCTCTGTCGAGGCCTTCCCATTAACCGGCCCGGCGCGCGCGGTGTCAAATCCCGGGGCCCGGGCGCACCCGCGGAGCGCGGCCGGCAGAACGCCGGCGGGCCGTGCGGAGCGGGGTCCGGCGGGCCGAGGTGCGGCCCCGTCCGCCCAGCCGGTAGACTCGCCGGTGGTCCGTGCTCGTGCACCGGACCGCAGTCGTTGCAGCTGAGGCTGCAGGTACCGGGGCGTAGCGTAGTGGCTAGCGCGCCTGCTTTGGGAGCAGGAGATCGCAGGTTCGAGTCCTGTCGCCCCGACGTTGGAGCGGCTGCCCGGTCCTGCCGGGCAGCCGCCTTCCCGACTGTCCCGGGCCGGAGAGCGGCACCGGAAGACCCAACCGACCTACCACTCAGGAGTGCAGCGGAAGTGAAGAGCGCCGTCGAGAAACTCAACCCCACCCAGGTCAAGATCGTGGTGGACGTCCCGTTCGCGGAACTGAAGCCGTTCATCGACCAGACCTACACCTCGCTCGCCAACCAGATCCAGGTCCCCGGCTTCCGCCGCGGCAAGGTTCCGGCGCGGCTGATCGAGCAGCGCGTGGGCTTCGACTTCGTCGTCGAGAACGCGCTCAACGAGGGCCTGAACACCTTCTTCCAGCAGGCGCTGGCGGAGAACGAGATCACCCCGCTGACCCAGCCCCAGGTCGAGGTCCTCGCCAAGCCGGACGAGACGGACCGCGAGGCCGACGTCAAGGTCGAGATCGACGTGGCCGTGCGCCCCGAGATCGAGCTGCCCGACTACAAGGGCCTCGAGGTCGAGGTGGAGGCCCGCGAGGCCTCCGCCGAGGACGAGCAGAAGGCCCTCGACGAGCTGCGCGGGCGCTTCGGCACCCTCAAGTCCGTGGACCGTCCCGCCGTCGAGGGCGACTTCGTCACCCTCGACCTGCAGGCCCTGGTCGACGGCGAGGAGGTCGACGCCGCCAACGACCTGTCCTACCAGGTGGGCGCCGGCACGATGCTCGAGGGCATGGACGAGGCCATCACCGGTCTGTCCGCCGACGAGGACGCCACCTTCGAGACCAAGCTCGCCGGCGGCGAGCACAGCGGCGAGGACGCCGTCGTCAAGGTCAAGGTCACCGCCGTCAAGGAGCGCGAGCTGCCCGAGGCCGACGACGAGTTCGCCCAGCTGGCCTCCGAGTTCGACACCATCGAGGAGCTCAAGGAGGACCTGAAGAAGCAGGCCGCCGAGGGCACCGTGGTGGAGCAGGGCGTCGAGGCCCGCGACAAGGTCCTGGAGAAGCTGCTGGCCCTCGTGGAGATCCCCGTGCCGCAGGCCGTGATCGACGAGCAGATCGCCCAGCACTTCGACAACCCGCAGGCCGAGGCGGACCACGACACCGCGGACCACCGGGCCGAGGTGCAGAAGAACGCCGAGGACGCGTTCCGCAACGAGATCGTGCTGGACGCGGTCGCCGAGGCCGAGGAGATCGGCGTCGAGCAGTCCGAGCTGATCGACTACATCGTCAACATGTCCCAGCAGTACGGCATGGACCCGAACCAGTTCGCCCAGCTGCTCGACTCCTCGGGCCAGGCCGGCCTGATGGTGGGCGAGGTGCGCCGCCGCAAGGCCCTGGCCAAGGTCCTGGAGTACGCGACGGTCACCGACACCGAGGGCAACACGGTGGACCTCTCCGAGTTCGTGCGCCCGCAGGGCGAGGAGCAGGCGGGGGAGCCCGCCGAGGAGGTCGAGCCCGAGGAGACCACCGCGGCCCCGACCCCCGGCACCGAGGAGGAGTCCGCCGACTCGCCCGAGTCCGCGGAGTCCGCCGACTCCCCGGAGTCCGCCGACTCGGCCGACTCCCCGGACTCCGCCAAGTGACGTCCTGACACCGCTCCCGACGACGCCGCCGTCCCGCCCGGGACGGCGGCGTCGTCGTGTGCGGCGGGCGCGCCCTACGACCATGCGCCATCAGCGAACAACCCGGACGGGGACCGGCCGGGACCCGGGGCGGGCACTAGTGTTCTGTTCAGAGATCACCGGACCACACGGACGAAAGAGGCACTGTTACATGACCTCCGCTCACGAGTCGCCGTTCGGCTCGACCCACGCAACCTCCACCGGACCGCGCCTGCAGGGCGGCGGCCCCATGGGCGGCCAGGACGACTACGTCTACAACCGGCTGCTCAAGGAGCGGATCATCTGGCTGGGCTCCGAGGTGCGCGACGACAACGCGAACCTCATCTGCTCGCAGATGCTGCTGCTCTCGGCCGAGGACCCCCAGGCGGACATCTTCCTGTACATCAACTCCCCGGGCGGCTCCGTCACCGCGGGCATGGCGATCTACGACACCATGCAGCTCATCCCGAACGACGTGGTGACCGTGGCCACCGGCCTGGCCGCGTCGATGGGCCAGTTCCTGCTGTCCTCGGGCACCAAGGGCAAGCGCTACTCCACCCCGAACGCCCGGATCCTCATGCACCAGCCCTCCGGCGGCATGGGCGGCACCGCCTCGGACATCCGGGTGCAGGCCGAGCTGATCCTGTCGATGAAGCAGCGCCTCGCGGAGCTCACCGCCGAGCAGACCGGCCAGTCCCTGGAGACGATCCTCCGGGACAACGACCGCGACAACTGGTTCGACGCCCAGCGCGGCCTCGAGTACGGCTTCTTCGACCACATCGCCAGCTCGGCCGGCTCCATGACCGGCGGCGGCGGGACCATGAAGGACCAGGAGTAGGACCTCGGCGGTCCCACCACGTCATCAGGCACGCTCTTCCAGACCTCCGAGGAACTCAACCATGACCTTCACCCACGGACCTTCGTCCACGGCCGGTTCCGCGGCCGCCATGCCCACCAGCCGCTACGTGCTCCCCGACTTCGAGGAGCGCACCCCCTACGGGTACCGCCGGCAGAACCCCTACACCAAGCTGTTCGAGGACCGGATCATCTTCCTGGGCGTCCAGGTCGACGACGCCTCGGCCGACGACGTCATGGCGCAGCTGCTCGTGCTCGAGGCGCAGGACGCCGACCGGGACATCACGATGTACATCAACTCCCCGGGCGGGTCGTTCACCGCGATGACCGCGATCTACGACACCATGCAGTTCATCCGCCCCGAGGTCCAGACCGTGTGCCTCGGACAGGCCGCGTCCGCGGCGGCCGTGCTGCTCGCCGGCGGCACCCCCGGCAAGCGCCTGGCCCTGCCGAACGCCCGCGTGCTCATCCACCAGCCGGCCATGTCCGGTCAGGGCGGGGGCCAGGCCTCGGACATCGAGATCCAGGCCAACGAGATCATGCGCATGCGCGAGTGGCTGGAGGAGACCCTGGCCCTGCACTCCGGCAAGACCGCCGAGGAGGTCAACCGGGACATCGAGCGCGACAAGATCCTCACCGCGTCCGCCGCCAAGGAGTACGGGATCGTGGACCACGTCCTGGAGTCCCGGAAGATCCACAAGCCCGCGACCGTCACCTCCTGACCCGGGCGACCCGCCGCAGCCCAGCCGCAGGGCCCCGGTGCGCCGCGACCCGACCGGTCGCGGCGCACCGGGGCGCCCTGGTGTTGGGGCGGGACCCGGTCCTCGCCTATCCTGGACGAGGATTCCCGTACCCCGACCAGAGGACTGTTTCATGGCGCGCATCGGCGAGACCGCGGATCTGCTCAAGTGCTCCTTCTGCGGCAAGAGCCAGAAGCAGGTCCGCAAGCTCATCGCGGGCCCGCGCGTCTACATCTGCGACGAGTGCATCGAGCTGTGCAACGAGATCATCGAGGAGGAGCTGAGCGAGGTCAAGGACCTCGAGCAGCAGGAGCTCCCCACGCCCCACGAGATCTACCAGCACCTCCACCAGTACGTGATCGGCCAGGAGACCGCCAAGCGGGCGCTGGCCGTGGCCGTGTACAACCACTACAAGCGGGTCCGGGCCGGCGAGAACGGCAAGCCCCTGTCCCTGGCCACGGCGGCCGGTGACGAGGACGTCGAGATCGCCAAGTCCAACATCCTGCTGGTCGGCCCCACCGGCTCCGGCAAGACGTACCTGGCCCAGTCCCTGGCCCGCAAGCTCGACGTGCCCTTCGCGGTGGCGGACGCCACGTCCCTCACGGAGGCCGGCTACGTCGGCGAGGACGTCGAGAACATCCTGCTCAAGCTCATCCAGGCCGCGGACTACGACGTCAAGCGGGCCGAGACGGGGATCATCTACATCGACGAGATCGACAAGATCTCCCGCAAGTCCGAGAACCCCTCGATCACCCGCGACGTCTCCGGCGAGGGCGTGCAGCAGGCGCTGCTGAAGATCCTCGAGGGCACCGTGGCCTCGGTGCCCCCGCAGGGCGGGCGCAAGCACCCGCAGCAGGAGTTCATCCAGATCGACACCACCAACGTGCTGTTCGTCGTGGCCGGCGCCTTCGCCGGGCTCGAGGACATCGTGGACTCCCGGGCGGGCCGGACGAGCATCGGCTTCGGCGCGGAGCTCAAGCAGAGCGGGCCGCGCCACGAGGTGATGGCCGACGTCATGCCGGAGGACCTGCTGAAGTTCGGCCTGATCCCCGAGCTGATCGGCCGCCTGCCGGTGGTGACCACGCTGCGCGAGCTGTCGGTGGCCGACCTCACCCGCATCCTCACCGAGCCGCGCAACGCGCTCGTGAAGCAGTACAAGAAGATGTTCCAGCTGGACGGCGTCGAGCTGACGTTCGACCCCGAGGCGCTGACCGCCGTCGCCGAGCTCGCGATCCAGCGGGGCACGGGCGCCCGGGGGCTGCGAGCCATCCTCGAGGACGTGCTCCAGCCCGTCATGTTCGAGCTCCCCAGCCGGGAGGACATCGCCGCCGTGCTGGTCACCGCCGAGGCCGTGGCCAAGCAGGCCGAGCCGGAGATCATCACCCACGAGATGATCCGCGAGGAGCAGAACCGGAACAAAACCGCCTGAGCCGTGGCTTCTACTCGGTGACGCGTCCGCCACTTCCGGCGGACGCCCTGACGAGAGGAAGCTGATGACGGACAAGGTGGAGTTCTGGTTCGACCCCCTGTGCCCCTGGGCCTGGATGACCTCCCGGTGGATGGAGGAGGTCGAGCGGCTGCGCGACGTCGAGGTGGACTGGCGGATCATCTCGCTGGGCATCCTCAACGAGGACAACCCCGACAACCACCACCGCGGCCGGGAGAAGTCGATGTGGCTGGTGCGGGTGGTCGAGGCGGCGGCGCGCGAGCACGGCGACGAGTACCTGAAGAAGCTCTACGACGCCATGGGCACCCGGCGCCACCCCGGAGGGGTGGAGGACCTGGAGCAGATCATCCGCGAGTCGCTCGAGGAGACCGGTCTGCCGGCGGAGCTCGCGGCGGCCAAGGACTCCGACGAGTTCGACGACGCGCTGCGCGCCTCCACGGAGGCCGCCCAGGCCGTTGCCGGCGAGGACGTCGGCACGCCGTGCATCGCGGTCAACGGCGTCGGCTTCTTCGGCCCCGTCTTCACCCCCGCCCCCACGGGCGAGGACGCCGCGCGGATCTGGGACGGCTCCCTGGCCCTGGCCTCCTACCCCGGCTTCTACGAGCTCAAGCGCGGACGGGAGCAGGGCCCCGACTTCTCCTGACCCGTTCCCGGCGGGTCCGGGATCCCGGACGCCGGAGGGCCCGGACGCGCGAGGACCCGGACGCACGAGGGCCCGGCCGCCGCGGCGGCCGGGCCCTCGTGCTGCGTGCCGGGGGCGGCGCTACCGGGCCGGCTCCTCCGCGGGGACCAGCTCGACGTCGCGCACGGCGAGGCCCTCGGGCCCGGCGACGAGCACGAGCTCGGCGGCGTTGCCCGCGGCCTTGAGGTCGCCCAGGCCCGCCTCGAGGCGGGCGACGTCCTCGGCGGCGGCCGTGATGGTCGCCGAGCGCACCTCGGTGCGCTGCTTGACCTTGGCCTCGGACTTGGCCTTGCGCAGCCCCGAGAGGGCCTCGCCCACGGTCGTGAGCACCTCCGGGTCGGCGTCGGTCACGGCGTCCGCGAAGCCCTCGACGCCCGGCCACGAGGCCCGGTGCACGGAGCCGGTGCGCCACCAGGACCAGACCTCGTCCGTGGCGAACGGCAGGACGGGGGCGAACAGGCGCAGCAGCGCGTCGAGGGTCGTGGCGAGCGCCGCGTGCACGGACGCCTGCGCGGCCGCTCCGCGGGCCCCGTAGGCCCGGTCCTTCACGAGCTCGACGTAGTCGTCGGTGAAGGTCCAGAAGAACTGCTCGGTGAGCTGCAGGGCCCGGGCGTACTCGTAGTCCCGGAACGCCTGGCCGGCGCGCTCCACGACCGTGGCCAGCTGGGCGAGCAGCGCACGGTCCACCGCGTCGGTCACGACGTCCGCGGACGCCCCGGCGCCGAGCACGGAGGCCTCGGTGACGCCCTGGGCGAGGACGAACTTCGAGGCGTTGAGCAGCTTGATGGCCAGCCGGCGGCCGATCTTCATCTGTCCCTCGTCGTAGGCGGTGTCCGCGCCCAGGCGGGCGGAGGCGGCCCAGTAGCGCACCGCGTCGGCCCCGTAGTTCTCGAGCACCTCGGTGGGGACCACCACGTTGCCCTTGGACTTGGACATCTTCTTGCGGTCCGGGTCGAGGATCCACCCGGAGAGCGCGGTGTTGGTCCAGGGCACCGTGCCGGCCAGCGACTCGGAGCGCACCACCGTGGAGAACAGCCAGGTGCGGATGATGTCGTGGCCCTGGGGCCGGAGGTCCATCGGGAAGGTGTTGGCGTGCAGGCGCTCGTCGAACGCCCAGCCGGTGGCGATCTGGGGGGACAGCGAGGACGTCGCCCAGGTGTCGAGCACGTCAGGGTCGCCGGTGAAGCCGTGCGGCTGGTCCCGCTGGGTCTCGTCGAAGCCGGGGGCCGGGTCGGCGGCCGGGTCCACGGGCAGCTGGTCGAGGGCGGGCAGGACGGGGTCGTCGTAGTCCGGGTTGCCGTCGCCGTCGAGCCGGTACCAGACCGGGAAGGGCACCCCGAAGAAGCGCTGGCGGGAGATCAGCCAGTCGCCGTGCAGGCCCTCGATCCAGTTCTCGTACCGGGATCGCATGAACGCGGGGTGCCAGTCCATCTCGCGCCCGCGCCCGATGAGCGCCTCGCGCCGGTCGGCGTCGCGGCCGCCGTTGCGGATGTACCACTGGCGGGAGGTGACGACCTCGAGCGGCTTGTCGCCCTTCTCGTAGAAGTTCACCGGGTGCATGACCTTCCGGGGCTCGCCCACCAGGTCCCCGGACTCCCGGAGCATCTCCACGACGGCCTGCTGCGCCGAGAACACGGTCCTGCCCGCCACCTCGGCGTAGCGCTCGGCCGGGGCGCCGGCGGCGATCCACTCGGGCGTCTCGCTCGCGAAGCGGCCGTCACGGCCGATCAGCGCCCGGGTCGGGAGGTCCAGCTCCCGCCACCACGTGACGTCGGTGAGGTCGCCGAAGGTGCAGATCATGGCGATCCCGGAGCCCTTGTCCGGCTTGGCCAGCGGGTGCGCCCGCACCTCGACCTCGACGTCGAACAGGGGGGAGCGCACCGTGGTGCCGAACAGCGGCTGGTAGCGCTCGTCGTCCGGGTGGGCGACGAGGGCCACGCACGCGGGCAGCAGCTCGGGGCGGGTGGTCTCGATGTGCACCGGCTCGCCGTCGGGACGGTGGAAGGCGACCCGGTGGTAGGTGCCCTCGCGCTCCCGGTCCTCGAGCTCGGCCTGGGCCACGGCGGTGCGGAAGGTGACGTCCCACAGGGTGGGGGCCTCGGCCATGTAGGCGTTGCCGGCCGCGAGGTCCTGGAGGAAGGCACGCTGGGAGACGGCCCGGGAGCGGGCGTCGATGGTGCGGTAGGTGCGGGTCCAGTCCACGGACAGGCCAAGGGTGGAGAACAGCTGCTCGAAGACCTTCTCGTCCTCGACGGCCAGCTCCTCGCAGAGCTCGATGAAGTTCTTGCGGGAGACCACGTCCCAGTCGCGCTGGTTCTTCGCGGGCTTCTCCGGCGGGCGGTAGTCCTCGACGTAGGGCCTCGTGGGATCGCAGCGCACGCCGTAGTAGTTCTGCACGCGGCGCTCGGTGGGCAGGCCGTTGTCGTCCCAGCCCAGCGGGTAGAAGACGTTCTTGCCGCTCATCCGCTGGAAGCGGGCGATCACGTCCGTCTGGGTGTAGGAGAACATGTGGCCGACGTGCAGGGAGCCCGAGGCGGTCGGCGGGGGAGTGTCGATCGAGTAGACCTGCTCGCGCGTGGTGTCCTCGTCGAAGGCGAAGGTGCCCTCCTCGCGCCACCTGCGCGCGTACTTCTGCTCCAGGCCCTCCAGCGCGGGCTTGTCGGGAACGGTCACGGGCGTGGTCTCGGGCGTGGTCTCCGGTGCGGTTGCGGGCGTGTCTGTGCCCTGCGTGTTGTCAGCCATGCCGACCAGTCTCTCACGAGCCCCGGCGCGCGCCCCGACGTCCCGGTGCTTGGGCGGCGCCCGGCGCCCGGCTAGCGTGGGGCCCATGACCGATCAGCAGAGCTCCACCACGCACACCGGCAGGGTCGCCGTCGTCACCGGCGCGTCGACCGGCATCGGGGAGGCCACCGCGCGCGAGCTGCGCCGGTCCGGCTGGACCGTCTACGCGGTGGCCCGCCGCGCCGAACGGCTCGAGGCCCTGGCCCGCGAGACGGGGGCCGTCCCCGCGCCGTGCGACATCACCTCGGACGCCGACGTCGAGGCCCTCCGGGACCAGGTGCTGGAGGAGCAGGGCCGCGTGGACGCGCTGCTCAACATCTCCGGCGGCGCCCGCGGCACGGACCGCGTGGCCGAGGCCAGCACCGAGGACTGGGAGTGGATGTACCAGGTCAACGTGCTCGGCACGATGCGCCTGACCCGAGCCTTCCTCCCGGCGCTGCGTGCCAACGGCGAGGGCACCGTCCTGAACCTCACGTCCCTCGCCGCGCACCGGGCCTACGAGGGCGGCGGCGGCTACAACGCCGCGAAGTTCGCCGAGCGGGCCATGACGGAGGCGCTGCGGCTCGAGGAGGCCGAGCACAACGTGCGCGTCGTCGAGATCGCCCCGGGCCTCGTGCGCACCCCGGAGTTCTCCCTCAACCGCCTCGGCGGGGACCAGGAGGCCGCGGAGAAGGTCTACGCGGGCGTGGACAAGCCCCTCACCTCCGAGGACGTCGCCCAGGTGTGCGCCTTCGCGGTGAACCTGCCCCACCACGTGGACCTCGACACCGTGACCATCAAGCCGGTCGCCCAGGCGGCCCCGCACAAGCTGATCCGCGGCCGGTAGCCCTCCCCGCGAACTCACCCACCCCCGCCGAGGTCGCGGCTGTCGGCCACCGGAGACCGCCGGGTCGCCGACAGCCGCAATCTCGGCGACGTCCCGGGTGGGTTAAGATGGGGGCAGTCATCACGGCGTCGATCCGGCCATCACCGGGGAGCCTTCGGAAGAAGAGGGCCCCTGGGCCCCCAGTAGAACCGAACGGGTAAGCCCGTCACAGCAGTCACGAGCGGCGGCCCGTGTCCCCCCGGGGACCGGGGCGCAAGCGAGGTGGTACCGCGTTCCGCCCCGGGCGACCGGCCGGCAGCGTCCTTGCACCCTGACCCGCACGAGCAGCACCGACGTCAGAACGAGGATGGACCCCGTGTCAGACCAGCCCGTCTACCCCAAGGCGACCACCGACCCCGCGGCCCGCGGCGTCCCCGCGGCGCCCGCGTTCCCCGCCGTCGAGGAGCGCGTCCTGGCCTACTGGGCGCAGGACCGCACGTTCCAGGCCAGCGTGGACCAGCGCGACCCCGGCCGGGACGGCTCCAACGAGTTCGTCTTCTACGACGGCCCGCCCTTCGCCAACGGACTGCCGCACTACGGGCACCTCCTCACCGGCTACGTGAAGGACCTCGTGGCCCGCTACCAGACCCAGCGGGGCCGCCGGGTGGAGCGCCGCTTCGGCTGGGACACCCACGGCCTGCCCGCCGAGCTCGAGGCGATGAAGCAACTGGGGATGGCGGACAAGCAGGAGATCGAGCGGATGGGCGTCGCGGCGTTCAACGACGCCTGCCGGTCCTCCGTGATGAAGTACGCCTCCGAGTGGCAGGACTACGTCACCCGCCAGGCCCGGTGGGTCGACTTCGACAACGACTACAAGACCCTCAACCCGGACTACATGGAGTCCGTGATCGCCGCGTTCAAGGCGCTCGACGACAAGGGCCTCGTCTACTCCGGCTACCGCGTCCTGCCCTACTGCTGGAAGGACGAGACCCCGCTGTCCAACCACGAGCTGCGGATGGACGACGACGTCTACCAGGACCGCCAGGACCAGACGGTGACCGTCACCTTCCCCGTGCTCGACGACGCCTCGTGGGCGGTCCGGCCCGAACTGGCCGCCGAGCTCGCCGGGGTGGAGGCCCTCGCCTGGACCACCACGCCCTGGACGCTGCCGACCAACCAGGCGATCGCCGTGGGCCCCGAGATCGTCTACGCCGTGGTCCCGGGCGCCGGCGAGCTCGAGGGCCGGCGCTTCCTGGTCGCCGAGGAGCTGCTGGGCGCCTACGCGAAGGACCTCGGCTGGGGCGAGGCCGAGGACCCGGCGGCGGCCGCGGCCGCGGCGGTGACCGCCCGGCACCGCGGGGCCGACCTCGAGGGGCTGCGCTACCAGCGGCTGTGGGACTACTTCGCGGACGCCGAGCGCTTCGGCACGGGCACGTCCTGGCAGTTCGTCGTGGCCGACTACGTCACCACCACCGACGGGACCGGGCTCGTGCACCAGGCGCCCGCCTACGGCGAGGACGACCAGAACGTCTGCGCCCGCTACGACATCCCCGTGGTGCTCTCCCTCGACGAGTCCGGGGTGTTCTACCGGCTCTTCGAGGACGAGCGGCTCGCCCCCGGCGCGCCCCTGGCCGGGATCGCCGGGCGCAACGTCTTCGACAAGGACGTGGCCCGCACGGTGGTGCGGGACCTCAGGGCCCAGGGCCGGCTGGTCCGGGAGGCCAGCTACGAGCACCCGTACCCGCACTGCTGGCGATGCCGGAACCCGCTCATCTACCGCGCCGTGTCCTCCTGGTTCGTGGAGGTCACCCGGATCAAGGAGCGGATGGTCGAGCTCAACCAGCAGATCACCTGGATCCCGGAGAACGTCAAGGACGGCCAGTTCGGCAAGTGGCTGGAGAACGCCCGCGACTGGTCGATCTCCCGCAACCGGTACTGGGGCACGCCCATCCCGGTGTGGGAGTCCGACGACCCCGAGCACCCGCGCCGCGACGTCTACGGGTCCCTCGCGGAGCTGGAGGCCGACTTCGGCCGGCTGCCCGTCAACGACCGGGGCGAGGTCGACCTGCACCGGCCCTGGATCGACGAGCTGACCCGCCCGAACCCCGACGACCCGACGGGCGCCGCCACGATGCGGCGCGTGCCCGAGGTGCTGGACGTGTGGTTCGACTCCGGGTCGATGCCGTACGCCCAGGTGCACTACCCGATGGAGAACCGGGAGTGGTTCGAGACCCACAACCCGGGCGACTTCATCGTGGAGTACATCGGCCAGACCCGCGGCTGGTTCTACACGCTGCACATCCTGGCGACCGCGCTGTTCGACCGGCCCGCGTTCCGCAACGTCATCAGCCACGGCATCGTGCTGGGCTCGGACGGGCAGAAGATGTCGAAGTCCCTGCGCAACTACCCGGACGTCAACGAGGTCCTGGACCGGGACGGCGCGGACGCGATGCGCTGGTTCCTGATGTCCAGCCCCATCCTGCGCGGCGGGAACCTGGTGGTCACCGAGCAGAGCATCCGCGACGGCGTGCGCCAGATGATGCTGCCGCTGTGGAACGTGTACCACTTCTTCGGCCTCTACACGAACGCCGCGAACGGCGGCGCCGGCTACGAGGCCCGGACCCGCCACGACTCGGAGCACGTGATGGACCGCTTCGTGCTGGCCGCCACCGGCCGGCTCGTGACGGACGTCCAGGACGCCTTCGACCGCTACGACGTCTCCGGGGCCGCGGAGCGCCTGCGCTCCTACATGGACACCCTGACCAACTGGTACGTGCGCCGCTCCCGGGACCGGTTCTTCGACGAGGACACCGTCGCCTTCGACGTGCTGTACACCTGCCTGGAGACCGTCTGCCGGGTGGCCGCCCCGCTGCTGCCCCTGGTCGCGGAGGAGATCTGGCGCGGGCTGACCGCCGGGCGCTCCGTGCACCTGACCGACTGGCCGGACGCCTCGCTGTTCCCCGCCGAGGCCGGCCTGGTGGCGCGCATGGAGACGACCCGCACGATCTGCTCCAACGGCTCCGCCCTGCGCAAGGCCCACCAGCTGCGCGTGCGCCAGCCGCTGGCCGGGATGACCGTGGTGGTGCCCGGGGGCGACGAGCTCGCGGGCACCTTCGAGCGCATCGTCGCGGACGAGCTGAACCTCAAGTCGGTGACCCTGCTCGATGCCGGCCAGGCCTCCGCGGAGCAGTTCGGCATCTCCCAGCAGCTCAAGGTCAACGCCCGCGCCGCGGGACCCCGCCTGGGCAAGGGCGTGCAGGCCGTGATCAAGGCCGCGAAGTCCGGGGACTGGAGCACGGCCGAGGACGGCACCGTCACCGCCGGCGGAACGGCGCTGCAGGAGGGCGAGTACGAGCTCGAGACCGTCGTGGCGCAGGACGCCGCGGCCGGGTCCCGCGCCGTGGCGGTCCTGCCCGGCGGCGGCTTCCTCGTCCTCGACACCGAGCTCACCCCCGAGCTCGAGGCCGAGGGCACCGCCCGGGACATGGTCCGGGCGATCCAGCAGGCCCGCAAGGACGCCGCCCTCCAGGTCTCCGACCGGATCCGCACCGTCGTCACCGCCGACGAGCGGACGGTCGCCGCCCTCGAGGCCAACCGCGGGCTCGTGGCCGGCGAGACGCTCTCCGCCGAGCTCGAGCTGCGCGTGGGCGAACCGGCCGTGGCCGTGTCCGTCGTGGGCGCCCCGACCGGGGCCTCCGCCGGCACCTCCGCCGGCACCGGGGCGGTGCGGGCGTGAGCGCCCCCTTCGCCGGGACCGGTGGGGCGGGGACCGTCGAGGAGGTCTACGCCCGGCTGCTCGAGCGCGCCCCCGAGAACCGGATGGCCCCGCGCCTGGACGCGATGCGCCGGACCATGGAGGTCCTGGGGGAGCCGCAGCGCGCCGCCCCGGTGATCCACCTGACCGGCACGAACGGCAAGACCTCGACCGCCCGGATGGTGGAGGCCCTGCTGCTCGCCCACGACCTGCGGGTGGGCCGCTACACCAGCCCCCACCTCTCCCGGGTCACCGAGCGGATCAGCGTGGACGGCGCGCCCGTCGACGACGAGACCTTCGTGCGCGTCTTCGGCGAGATCGCCCCGTACCTGGGTTTCGTGGACGCCGAGCTGGCCGAGCGGGGGGAGCCCCGGCTCAGCTACTTCGAGACCGTCACGGCGCTCGCGTTCGCGGTCTTCGCGGACGCGCCGGTCGACGTCGTCGTCCTCGAGGTGGGCATCGGCGGCTCCTGGGACGCCACGAACGTGGCGGACGCCGCGGTGTCCGTGGTGACCCCGATCGACCTCGACCACACGGACCTGCTCGGCGACACGCTCGGGGAGATCGCCACCGAGAAGGCCGGGATCCTCAAGCCGGGCGGGTTCCTCGTCTCCGCCGCGCAGGACCCGGAGGCCGCCGAGGTGCTCCTCGCCCGGGCCCGGGAGCTCGGCGTCCCGTTCCGCTTCGGCGGCGTCGAGTTCGGCGTGGAGGCCCGCGCCACGGCCGTGGGCGGTCAGGTGCTCACGCTCCAGGGCCTGGCCGGGCGGTACCCCGAGGTCCTGCTGCCGCTGTTCGGCGCCCACCAGGCGGAGAACGCGGCCCTGGCCCTCGCCGCCGTGGAGGCCTTCCTGGGCGGCGGGGAGAAGGAGCTCAACCCCGAGCTGGTCCGCACCGGGCTGGGCGCCGTCGAGTCCCCGGGACGCCTGGAGCTGGCCCGCAAGGCGCCCCCGGTGGTCCTCGACGCCGCGCACAACCCGCACGGGCTCACGGCCGCGGCGGCCGCCCTCAAGGAGGCCTTCACGTTCGGGAAGCTCAACCTCGTGGTGGGGATGCTCCGGGAGAAGGACGCCGAGGCGATGCTGCGGGTCCTGCTCGACGAGTACGAGGAGTTCCACACCGAGTTCTGGTTCACCCGGTCCTCCTCGCCCCGGGCGGTCGACCCGCAGGAGCTCGTGGAGCTCGCCGTGGACCTCGGCTTCCCGGAGGACGTGGTCCACGCCGTCCCGCAGCTCGACGACGCGATGACCGAGGCCGTCCAGGACGCCGCAGCCCGCCCGGAGTTCGACGGCGCCGTGCTGGTCACGGGCTCGATCACCGTGGTCGGCGAGGCCCGCGCGCTGCTGGGGCTGTGACCGTGCCCCGCGCCCCGCACCGACCGCACCCCCCGCACGAGAGGACCCGTCCCACGTGGCACGCATGACCAGAGCCCAGCGCGACCGGCGCCCCGGGCAGCCCCGGCCGCGGCGCTCGATCCGCACGATGTTCGCCTCCTCCGTGCTGGTCATGGAGGCGTTCATCGCGTTCTTCGCGGCCCTCACCGCCTACGGGGTCCTCGGCCGGGAGCTCGGGGACGGGGCCCGGACGGCGATCCTGGCCGGCGGGACCGCGCTCGCGCTGCTCCTGGGGCTGGCCCCCGCCGTGCTGGGCCGGCCCTGGGGGTACACGGTCGGCTGGGTCCTGCAGGCCGTGTTCCTGGCCACCGGCTTCGTGCTGCCCACGATGTTCTTCGTGGGCGGGCTGTCCGTGCTCGCCTGGTGGTACGCCGTGCGCACCGGGGCGCGGCTGGACCGGGAGAACGCCGCCCGCGACGCCGCCCAGGCGCAGTGGGAGCGGGAGCACCCGGACGGCTAGGCTGGGCACCGACATCCTGGACCCGCACCTCGGAAGGACCCCCATGACCACGGAACGCACCCTCGTCCTCGTCAAGCCCGACGGCGTGGCCCGCGGCCTCACCGGCGAGGTGCTCGCCCGGATCGAGGCGAAGGGCTACCGCCTCGTCGACCTGCGGCTGCTGCACGCGGAGCGCTCCGTGCTGGAGCAGCACTACGCCGAGCACCAGGGGAAGCCGTTCTACGAGCCGCTCGTCGAGTTCATGCTGAGCGGCCCGGTCGTGGCCGCCGTCGTCGAGGGCCACCGGGTGATCGAGGGCTTCCGGTCCCTGGCCGGGACCACCGAGCCGACCACCGCCGCGCCGGGCACGATCCGCGGCGACCTCGGCCGGGACTGGGGCGAGAAGGTCCAGCAGAACATCGTGCACGGCTCCGACTCCCCGGAGTCCGCCGAGCGCGAGATCGGCATCTGGTTCGCCTGAGCCCTGAGCCCTGAGCCCTGGGCCCGCCGGAACCCGGTGCGCACCGACGACGACGGCCTCCGCCCAGCACGGGCGGAGGCCGTTCGTCGTCGGTGCCGTGCCGCGTCCGGCGGAGCCGCACGGCACCGGGCGGGCTCAGGCCGGGAAGATGACCCCGGCGAACCGGACCAGGACCGTCCCGAAGAGCAGCACGAGCAGGGCGGCGGAGACGAACCACGCCCACTGCTCGGCGCCGCGCGCCACGCCGGCCGGCGCCGGCAGCACCCCGCCGCGCAGGTTGCGGGTCGTGGTGTGCACCAGCAGGACGGTCTGCATCACCCATACGAGCATGCAGTACAGGCACAGGGCGTTGATCTCGAAGGTGGTCTGCCACCACAGCCACAGCACGAAGACCCAGCCGAGGGTCACCCCGATCTGCAGCCCCCACCAGTACCAGGCGGCGAACCGGGCACCCGCCAGCACCGCGAGCGCCACGGCCACGACGACCGCGTAGGCGACGATGCCGATGAAGGGGTTGGGGAAGCCGAAGGCCTCCGCCTGGGGCGTGCGCATGACGGTGCCGCAGGACAGCCACGAGTTGATGTCGCAGCTGGTGCGGTGGCCGGCGTCGAGGAAGAGCTGGAGCCGCTCGTACACCAGCGTGGCGGCGCCGTAGAAGCCCAGGAGCCCGGTCACGAGGGCCACGAGGCCCCAGCGCCGGTCGGCGCGGGCGTCCGGGCCGCGGGACACGGCGGGGGAGTCGTCGAGGGTGGGCGGAGTGGAGGTCACACGCCGATCCTAGGCGATGCGCCCCGATGCGCCCCGGGGGCTCTCCCGGCCCCGTGCCCGCGGGTTGCGGGCCGTGACGAGGCCAATCCGGCCCGCACCGGGGCGTCTGTGAGATACTGGCCACGGTCGAGCCCGCCCGTACGCGGGATCTCGGCCCAGTCGGACTTCGACCCCAGGTCGGCAGGACCCGCGGCTCTCATCGGATTGAGCGCGTCCGCCGCCGGCCCAAGACCGTTGCCCTCGTGAGCAGCGGCTCGAAGCCCCGGACTGGCTCGTTGCCGTCCCCGCCCGTTCGCGAGGTGTGCGGGACGCGACGGGTACGCACAGGACTTCTGGCCGCCGCGTGGACCCCCACCGGCGATACGCCGACCAAGCAGCTGCGGGGACCGGGTACGGACGGCGTACCGCGGCAGGAGCACAGCTGTATATGGATGCCGAACAGGTGAACCAGGCCGGGGCGCAGGACGCCCTGGACGCTGGTCAGCAGAACACATCGCACGACGCCCGCCGGGACCTCCCGGCGGCGGAGGCAACGGTGCAGGACACCGCCCCCGAGGCCCCGGGCCACGTGCCCGAGGAGCCGTCGGAGGACGCACCGGCCGTGCCGGACACCGTCCCGGAGATTTCGGGCCACGTGCCCGAGGAGCCGTCGGAGGACGCGCATCCCGCGCCGGACGCCGTCCCGGAGGCCGGGCCCGACACGCCGGGCGAGGTCCCCGGCGAGCCGTCGGAGGCTGCGCCGTCCGCGCCGGCCACCGGCGACGCCGCGGGGACCGACACCCTCGACGTCGCGCCCGGGACCGCGGTCCCCGGCGACGAGCGCCCCGGTGCGGTGGCCGAGGAGGCGGCCGCGCCCGCGAACCCCGCGCCCGGCACGCCCGGTGCGGAGGAGGCCGCCGAGGGCGTCGAGCCCGCCGGCGAGACCGAGGACCTGGGCCCCGGGGCCCAGGCGCCGGCCGTCGACGCGCCGGCCGGAGCCGGGCAGGACCCCGCCCCGTCCGCCGAGGACGACGAGGCGGACTCCGACGATCGCGCGGACACCGATGACGAGGACACCGACGACGACGGGGAGCCGCGCACGGCGCCGGCCGCCGCGGTGACGGCGACCTCGCTGATGTTCCACGCCCCGGACCTCGACGAGCTGCGCGAGGCCGCTCAGCAGCGCGCCGCCCGCCGCCGGGAGGCGCGGCGCCGCCAGCAGGAGGAGAACGCCTCCGCCGAGGACCCGGTCGACGGTCCCGAGGAGCCGGACACGGCGGAGCTCGCCGACGAGGGCGAGGAGGCCGGCCAGGGGACCGGCGGGAGCGCCACCAGCCGCCGCCGTCGGCGCCGCCGCCGCGGCGAGGTCGACATGGAGCTCGTGGGCGGCAGCGACGACGACCCGCCCAACACGGTGACCCGGGTCCGGGCGCCCCGCGCCGCGGAGACCGCCACGGTCGACGAGGTCGTGGCTGTGAAGGGCTCCACGCGGCTCGAGGCCAAGAAGCAGCGCCGGCGCGAGTCCCGCCAGACGGGCCGCCGCCGCCAGGTGATCACCGAGGCCGAGTTCCTGGCCCGCCGCGAGTCGGTCGAGCGGCAGATGCTGGTCCGGCAGAAGGACAACCGGATCCAGATCGGCGTCCTCGAGGACGGCGTCCTGGCCGAGCACTTCGTCTCGCACACCCAGCAGGACTCCCTGATCGGCAACGTCTACGTGGGCAAGGTGCAGAACGTGCTGCCGTCCATGGAGGCCGCGTTCATCGACATCGGCCGGGGCCGCAACGCCGTGCTCTACGCCGGCGAGGTCAACTGGGACGCGTCGCGGCTCGAGGGCGGGCCGCGCCGGATCGAGGTCGCGCTGAAGTCCGGGGACTCGGTCCTGGTGCAGGTCACCAAGGACCCGGTGGGGCACAAGGGCGCCCGGCTCACGAGCCAGATCTCCCTGCCCGGCCGGTACCTGGTCTACGTCCCGGGCGGGTCGATGACCGGGATCTCCCGGAAGCTGCCCGACGTGGAGCGCGCCCGGCTGAAGAAGATCCTCAAGGACCGTCTGCCGGACGGGGCGGGCGTCATCGTGCGCACCGCCGCCGAGGGGGCCTCCGAGCAGGAGCTCACCCACGACATCAACCGGCTGCGCGCCCAGTGGGAGCAGATCCAGGAGCGGGCCGGGTCGACCAGGACGCTCGCGCCCGAGATGCTCTACGCGGAGCCGGACCTCACGATCAAGACGGTGCGCGACGTCTTCAACGAGGACTTCACCACCATGGTCGTCCAGGGCGACGAGGCGTGGGACAACATCGAGGCGTACGTGACCTACGTCGCACCGGACCTGCTCGACCGGCTCAAGAAGTGGGACGAGGACGAGGACCTGTTCGTGAACTACCGCGTGGAGGAACAGATCCAGAAGGCACTCGAGCGCAAGGTCTTCCTGCCTTCGGGCGGCTCCCTCGTCATCGACCGCACCGAGGCGATGACGGTGGTCGACGTGAACACCGGCAAGTTCACCGGCTCCGGGGGCAACCTCGAGGAGACCGTCACCAAGAACAACCTGGAGGCGGCCGAGGAGATCGTCCGGCAGCTGCGGCTGCGGGACATCGGCGGGATCATCGTGATCGACTTCATCGACATGGTCCTCGAGTCCAACCGGGACCTCGTGCTGCGCCGGCTGGTGGAGTGCCTGGGCCGGGACCGCACCAAGCACCAGGTGGCGGAGGTGACCTCGCTGGGCCTCGTGCAGATGACCCGCAAGCGCATGGGCACCGGCCTGCTGGAGGTGTTCTCCGAGCCGTGCGAGCACTGCGCCGGCCGCGGCGTGGTGGTCCACGACCACCCGCTCGAGGGCCGCTCCGGCGGCGCCACGAGCGAGTCCCGCGACCAGCGGCCGAACCGCACGGAGCGCAAGCGCGGCCGCGGGGGCCGCAACGAGCAGCAGCCCGCCCGGACGGAGCAGCGCTCCGCCGAGGCCGATCCCGCCGAGAAGGCCAAGGCCGAGGCCGCGCGGACGGCGTTCGCGACGATCGCCGCCGCCACCCACCACGAGGAGGCGGCCGCGGACGAGCCGGAGCGCGCCGAGGAGGCCGCCCAGCCGGCGGAGTCCCGGCCCGAGGGCTCGGGGCGCTCCCGGAAGAAGCGCCGCGGCAAGCGCAGCCGGGGCCGCGGCCAGGGCGGGGACACCGCCGCCGAGCAGCAGCCGGAGGAGGGGGAGGACACCGCCCCGGCCGCCCCGGAGCAGATCCCCGCCGAGGGGGCGCCGGGCGAGCAGGGCTCGCGCCTGACCATCAACGGCGAGGTCATCGAGCTGCCGCAGGGCCACGCCGTGGTCGTCGAGCCCGCCGAGGCCCGGCCGCTGAGCCTGGACTCCCTCGCGGAGGTCTTCGGGCAGAGGGGGCCGGACGCCGGCTCCGCCGCCCCGGAGGCCGCCGCCGAGGCGGTCACCGGTGCGGATGACGCCGCGGAGAGGGCCGCCGCCGCGGCGGAGGCCCCGGCCCAGGAGCCCGTGGCACAGGAGCGCACGGAGCGGCAGGCGCCCGCCCCGGCCGCGGCGGTCGTCGCGGAGCAGGCGGACGCCGAGCCCGTGCGGCCCCGGCGGCGCTCCCGGCGGGCCTCGGCCCCGGCGGCGCGGCCCGGCGAGGCCGAGGTGACCGCCGGCCAGGCGGCCGCCGCGGAGGGCGCCCGGCACGAGGCGAAGACCGTCGCCCAGCGCGCCCCGGAGGACCCCTCCCGCCGGGCGCCGACCGTCGTCGGCGTCGGCGTCAAGGCCGAGGACCTCACCAGCGGCCGGCCCGCCGACCGGGGCTGACCCGCCCCGCCGAGCAGCACCACGGAGGACCCCGACCGGCACGGTCGGGGTCCTCCGTCGTCGCGGACCGTCACGGACCGTCCCGGCCTGCCCGCCCTCCGCACGGCGGCGTACCGTGGTGCGCACCACAAGCACACCCGGGGCCGCCGTCCCGTCCGCCGGGAGAGCGGCCGCCCGTTCCAGGGAGCATCGCCATGACCAGTGCAGACACCATCCGCACCACCGGCACGGAACTGTTCGTCCACCGGGATCCGTCGGCCGTGGACCGGCACTACACGGAGGACTTCATCCAGCACTCGCCGCTCGCGCCGGACGGGCGCGAGGGTCTCAGGCACTTCGTGCAGAGCATGCCCGACGACTTCCGCGTGGACATGGTCCGGATGCTCGACGACCACGGGACGGTGGCCGTCCACTCGGTGTACGAAGGGCTCGGTCCGGAGCCGCTGGTCGGCTTCGACGTCTTCCGAGTGGAGGACGGACGGATCGCCGAGCACTGGGACGTCCTCGAGCCCCTGCGCACGGGCCCCGACGGCGCCCGCCCCCAGCTCGACGGTCCCGTCGCGGTCACGGACCACGAGCGGACGCAGGACAACAAGCGCATCGCCGCCGAGTGGGTCGAGGCCGCCCTCATCGGGGGCGACCGCCACGCCGTCCAGGACCACATGAGCCCCCGGGGCTGCACCGAGCACACCGGCGGCACACCGGACGGCCCGCAGCCCGCGTACCAGCGGCTGCGCCGGGTGGTCGGCGAGGGGAACTTCGTGCTGACCGTCGCGGAGGCCGCTCCCGGAGAGAACCGCGACGGGGGATCCACCGGAACGGTCGCCTGCTACGACCTCTGGCGCCTCGACGACGGCCGGATCGTGGAGCACTGGGGCGTCGCGCAGCCGGTGCCCCAGCGGATGGCGCACGCCAACGGCATGTTCTGATCCCGTGCGGGGTCCGTGCCGGCTCCCGCACGACGACTAGACTGGCAGCACACCAGACACGGGGTGCCGCACGAGCGGCTGAGAACACACCCGTCGAACCTGATCTAGCCAGTACTAGCGAAGGGATGTCGCAGATGCGCGATGCCGTACCCCCGTCCGACCGCACACCAGGACCCGGGAGGCCGGTGCCGCCGGACCCCGCGCTCGCCGAGGACGCCGCCGCGGCCCTGGAGGACCTGCGCGCCGCGGCGCCGCTGGTGCAGTGCATCACCAACGCCGTGGTCACCAACTTCACCGCCAACGTGCTGCTCGCCGTGGGCGCCTCCCCGGCGATGACCGACATCCAGGGCGAGGGCGGGGTCTTCGCGGAGCTCGCCGACGGCCTGCTCGTGAACACCGGCACGCCCACCGCCGAGCAGCGCGGCGCCGCCTACGAGGCCGTCGGGGCCCGGCGCCGCGCGGGCCGGGCCTGGGTCCTGGACCCGGTCGCGGTGGGTGCCCTGCCCGTGCGCACGGCGCTGGCCCGCGACCTGCTCGGGTTCGAGCCGGCGATCGTGCGCGGCAACGCCTCCGAGGTCATCGCCCTCGCCGGCGGCGCCGGCGGCCGCGGCACGGACACGACCCACGGCGTCGACGCGGCCCGGGACGCCGCCGCCGCGCTCGCCGCGCGGGCCGGCTCGGCCGTGGCCGTGTCCGGGCCCGTGGACCTCGTGCGCTCCCCGGACGGCACCGTGGTCCGGGTGCCGCACGGCACGCCCCTGCTGACCCGCATCACCGGCGGCGGGTGCGCCCTGGGCGCCCTCATGGCCGCGTTCACCGCCGTGCGCACGGACCCGGCCGCCGCGGCGGTGGCCGCCACCACGGTGTACACCCTCGCGGCCGAGGACGCGGCCGCCGACTCCGCCGGGCCCGGCTCCTTCGCCGTGGCGCTGCTGGACCGGCTGCACGCCGTCACCCCGGAGGGGATCGCCGCCCGGGCGGAGCTCGTGCGCGAGGAGGGCGCCCGGTGAGCCCGCGCCTCGACCCCGCCGCCCTGGCCCTGCACCTGGTGACGGACACCGCCCTGAGCGCCCCCCGGACGGTCCCGGACGTCGTGGCCGCCGCCGTGCGCGGGGGAGCGACCATGGTCCAGGTGCGGGAGAAGGACGCCCCGGTCCGCGAGCTCGTCGCCCTGCTGACGGCCGTCGCCGAGCGCGTGGGCCGGCAGGTGCCCGTGCTCGTGGACGACCGCGCCGACGTGTACCTCGCCGCCCGCGCGGCCGGCGCCCCCGTGGCCGGCGTGCACGTGGGCCAGTCGGACCTGCCCGTGGTCCTCGCCCGGGAGATCTGCGGCCCGCACGCCGTGCTCGGCCTCAGCGCCGCCACGGCGGAGGAGCTCGATACTGCCGCCGCGCTGCCGGCCGGGACGGTCGACTACCTGGGCGTCGGGGCGGTGCGGGCGACCCGCACCAAGCCCGACCACCCCGAGCCGCTGGGCGTCGAGGGCTTCGCCCGCGCCGCGGCCCGCACGGCCCTGCCCTGCCTGGCCATCGGCGGGGTGCGGGTCGAGGACGCCCCCGGCCTGCGCGCCGCCGGCGCCGCGGGGCTGGCCGTGGTCTCCGGGATCTGCGCCGACCCGGACCCCGCGGCCGCGGCCGCCCGCTACCTGCGGGCCTTCACCGCCGTACCCGCCGGGGAGGTGGCCCCGTGACCGCCCGCGTGCCCCGCGTCCTGGCCATCGCCGGCACCGACCCCACGGGCGGGGCCGGCCAGCACGCGGACCTCAAGTCGATCGCCGCGATGGGCGGCTACGGGATGAGCGCCGTCACCGCCGTCGTCGTCCAGAACACCGTGGGCGTGCGCGACATCCACGTCCCGCCGGTCGAGTTCCTCTCGGCACAGCTGGACGCGGTCGCCGAGGACGTCGAGATCGACGCCGTCAAGATCGGGATGCTCGGGTCCGTGCCGGTCATCGAGGCCGTCACCCGGTGGCTCGGGACCCACCGGCCGCCGGTCGTGGTCCTGGACCCCGTCATGGTCGCGACCTCCGGGGGCCGCCTGCTGGAGCGCGAGGCCGAGGACGCCCTGCGCTCGATGCTCGGCCTCGCCGACCTGATCACCCCGAACCTGCAGGAGCTCGCCGTGCTCGCCGGGGAGGACACGGCGTCGTCGTGGGACGAGGCCCTCGCGCAGGGCCACCGCGTGGCCCGCGCCCACGGCACCCTGGTGCTCGTCAAGGGCGGGCACCTCAGGGGGGACCGGACGCCCGACGCGCTCGTGGGCCCGGACGCCCCCGAGCCCCTCGTGGCGTTCGACGGCGCCCGCGTGCCCACCGAGAACTCCCATGGCACCGGGTGCTCCCTCTCCTCGGCCCTGGCCACCCTCCAGGCCCGGCACGGGGACTGGCCCCGGAGCCTGCGGATCGCCCGGGACTGGCTGCGCGGCGCCCTCGAAGCCGCCGGGGACCTCGAGGTCGGCCACGGCAGCGGGCCCGTCCACCACTTCCACCACGTCCAGGACGCCCTCGAGAGCTGGGGCACGGCGCCGGAGCGGTTCACCGACGAGCTGTGGGAGGCCTCCGCGGCCGTGCGGCGGGAGATCGAGGAGCTCGAGTTCGTCCGCCTCCTCGGCGACGGCCGGCTGGAGCCGGACCGCTTCCTCGCCTACCTCGACCAGGACCTGCAGTACCTCGACGGCTACAGCCGGGCGCTGGCCCTGCTGGCCGCCAGGGCGCCCGACGAGGAGCAGCGGCTGTTCTTCGCCGCCGGCGCCGTGTCCTGCACCGAGACCGAGGCGCAGCTGCACCGGGCCCGGCTGCGGCACGCCGCGGACGGCGGCGCCCGGGCCGGCGGCGCCCGGGACGGGCTCGGCGAGGTGACGCGGCGCTACACCACGTTCCTGCTCGCGGCCACCGCCGCGGAGCCCTACCCGGTGGGCCTGGCCGCCGTGCTGCCGTGCTACTGGGTCTACGCGGACGTGGGCCGGCACCTGAACGAGCTCGCCGCGGCCGACGGGACCGACGGGCACCCCTACGCGGACTGGCTGGCCACGTACGCGGACGAGGGGTTCCAGGAGGCCACCCGCACGGCCCGCCGGCTGCTCGACGACGCCGCCCGGGCGGCCCCGGCGGACGTCCGGGCGAGGATGCGGGAGGTGTTCCTGGAGGCCTGCGCGCTCGAGCGGGACTTCTTCGCCGCGCCGGTGGCGGAGCGCCGGTTGGCGGGCGCTGACCGGATCGAGTAGTCTTGATCTTCGGTGCCCTGCCGGTGCGCGCGTGTAAAAACTCGACACCCCACCTGGCGGCACATGCGGGTGCAGTTCCTGAATTGCGGCGAACCTGCGCTGACCTCGGCCTAGTCCCACGGGCCGGTCACCGTCAGCTCGTCTCAACGTCGTTGGTCCTGACAGGTATGCGCTCGACCCACACTGTTTACACATGACGTCGAGAGAAGTGAGTTCCCAAGTGGTGTACGCGATTGTCCGCGCTGGCGGCCGCCAGGAAAAGGTTTCCGTCGGAGACCTCGTTACCCTTGACCGCGTCGCCGGCGGAGCAGGCAGCACCATCGAGCTCCCTGCCCTGCTGCTGGTCGACGGGGACAAGATCACCTCGGATGCCCAGACCCTGGCGAGCGTCAAGGTCACGGCCGAGATCGTCGAGAACCTCCGCGGTCCCAAGATCTCCATCCAGAAGTTCAAGAATAAGACCGGCTACAAGAAGCGCCAGGGCTTCCGTGCCGAGCTGACCACCGTGAAGGTGACCGGCATCGACGCCTGACCGGCCCGGTCCCCGTCCAGACTCCACCAGCCAGTAAAGACCCGAAGGTAGGCACACCTCATGGCACACAAGAAGGGCGCGAGCTCCACTCGCAACGGTCGCGACTCCAACGCGCAGTACCTCGGCGTGAAGCGCTTCGGCGGCCAGACCGTCAACGCCGGCGAGATCCTCGTCCGGCAGCGCGGCACGCACTTCCACCCCGGCCTCAACGTCGGCCGCGGTGGCGACGACACCCTGTTCGCCCTGGCCGCCGGTCAGGTCGAGTTCGGCACCCGCCGGGGCCGCAAGGTCGTCAACATCCAGGCTGCCGCAGAGTAGTCCACAGGGCCGGCGCTGCCGGCCCCGGTGCGGGTCACGACCCGCACCACCCATGTTTGGTCTGTAGAGGGTGGGTGCGTCCAGCGCCCGCCCTCTACAGTCTTAACGTGGCCCGTCCGTTCTTGAACCAGAGGAGTTCCCCGTGGCCAGTTTCGTCGACCGCGTCGTCCTGCACGTCTCCGGCGGCTCCGGCGGGCACGGCTGCGTGTCCATCCGCCGCGAGAAGTTCAAGCCGCTCGGCGGTCCGGACGGCGGCAACGGGGGGGACGGCGGCAGCGTGGTGCTGCGCGTGGACGGCCAGACCACCACGCTGCTGAACTACCACCACGCCCCGCACCAGTCCGCCCCCAACGGCGGACCCGGAAAGGGCGACCTCCGCCACGGGCACAAGGGCGAGGACCTCGTCCTGTCCGTCCCCGACGGCACCGTGGTCAAGGACCAGGACGGCAACGTCCTGGCCGACCTCGTGGGCCAGGGCTCGGAGTTCGTGGCCGCCCCCGGCGGGCAGGGCGGGCTGGGCAACGCCGCGCTGGCCTCGGTCAAGCGCAAGGCCCCCGGCTTCGCGCTCCTCGGCACGCCGGGCTCGGCCCGGGACGTGGTCCTGGAGCTGAAGTCCATCGCCGACATCGCCCTGGTCGGCTACCCCTCCGCCGGCAAGTCCAGCCTCATCGCCGCGATCAGCGCCGCCCGCCCCAAGATCGCCGACTACCCGTTCACCACGCTCGTCCCGAACCTCGGCGTGGTGGAGGCCGGGGACGTGCGCTACACCGTGGCGGACGTCCCGGGCCTGATCCCCGGGGCCTCCGAGGGCAAGGGCCTGGGGCTGGAGTTCCTCCGCCACGTCGAGCGCTGCGCCGCCCTCGTGCACGTCCTCGACTGCGCGACCCTCGAGCCCGGGCGGGACCCGGTCTCCGACCTCGAGACGATCGAGGCGGAGCTCGCCGGCTACGCCGTCGACGGCGACCTCGACGGCGGCCAGGCGGTGCCGCTCAACGACCGGCCCCGGCTCGTGGTGCTGAACAAGATCGACGTCCTCGAGGCCCGGGAGCTCGCCGAGTTCGTGCGGCCCGAGCTCGAGTCCCGCGGCTACCGCGTGTTCGAGATCTCCACCGCCTCCCACGAGGGGCTGCGGCAGCTGACCTTCGCCATGGGCGAGGTCGTGCAGGAGGCCCGTGCCGCCCGTCCCGCCCCGGCGGAGGCCCCGCGGGTCGTGCTGCGCCCCAAGGGGGTGCGCGGGCCCGAGTTCACCATCACCCGGGAGGAGCGCAACCTCGAGCCGCTGTGGCACGTGCGCGGCGACAAGCCCGACCGGTGGATCCTGCAGACCGACTTCAACAACGAGGAGGCCGTCGGCTACCTCGCCGACCGGCTCGCGAAGCTCGGTGTCGAGACGGAGCTGTTCAAGCAGGGCGCCCGGCCCGGCGACGCCGTGCTCATCGGTCCCGAGGACGACGGCGTGGTCTTCGACTGGGAGCCCACGATGGTCGGCGGCGCCGAGCTGCTGGCCGGGCCCCGCGGCACCGACCTGCGCTTCGCGGACATCGACCGTCCCACCCGCGAGCAGAAGCGCCAGCAGTACCAGGACCGCAAGGACGCCAAGGCCGCCGCCCGCGCCGAGCTCGAGGCCGAGCGCTCCGCCGGGGTGTGGACCGAGTCGGTCGACGCCCGGCGCGGCGAGGCCCCGGCCGGCACCGACGACTGAGCCCGCCCGCGGGGCGGACCGCGACCGCCCGTGCCGGACGCCCCGCGGCCACCGCCCGACGACCGACCCGATACACCGGACTGACCCGACACACCGACTGACCCGACACACCGACTGACCCGACACACCGACGACGCCCACCGGACGAGGGAGACGCCCAGGATGAACGAGCAGACGAACGAGATCGACGTCGAGCAGCTCGAGGAGGTCGCGGAGAAGTCCGCGGTCCAGCTCAGCAGCGAGAACCGCGGCAAGAACCGGCGCAGCCCCATCGAGCACCGCGAGGACATCCCGCGCGCCCACCGCGTGGTGGTCAAGGTCGGCTCGTCCTCGCTGACGTCCATCGAGAGCTCGATCGACGAGCAGGCCGTGCGGATGATCGTGGACGCCCTCGGCGAGACGAAGGCCCGCGGCATCGAGCTCGTGTTCGTGTCCTCGGGCGCCATCACGGCCGGTCTGGCGCCCCTGGGGCTGTCCCGGCGGCCGAAGAACCTGGCCGGCAAGCAGGCGGCCGCCGCCGTGGGCCAGGGCCTGCTCATGGGCCGCTACATCGAGTCCTTCGCCCGCTACGGCGTCACGGTGGGCCAGGTGCTGGTCACCGCCGAGGACCTGATGCGGCGCAGCCACTACAAGAACACCCACCGCCAGATCGAACGGCTCCTGGACTTCGGGGTGCTGCCCATCGTCAACGAGAACGACGCTGTGTCCAGCCAGGAGATCAAGTTCGGCGACAACGACCGGATCGCCGCGCTGATCGCCCACCTGATCAAGGCCGACGTCCTGCTGCTGCTCTCCGACGTCGACGCCCTCTACACCATGGACCCCCGCAAGGGCGGGGAGCGGATCCCGGTGGTGAACGACCCCATCAAGGACCTCGAGGGCGTGCAGATCGGGTCGGTCGGCCGCGCCGGCGTCGGCTCCGGCGGCATGGTCACCAAGGTCCAGGCGGCCCGGATCGCCGCGGCCTCGGGCATCCCCGCTCTCGTCACCTCGGCGCAGAACATCACCCGCGCCCTGGACGGCGAGGACGTCGGCACCTGGTTCGCGACCTCCGGCGGGCGGCGCAACGTCCGGCTGCTGTGGCTGGCCCACCTCGCGGACATCAAGGGCTCCCTGACCCTGGACCCGGGCGCCGTCGAGGCCATCCGCGACCGCAACTCCCTGCTGGCCGCCGGGGTCACCGGCGTGTCCGGGACCTTCGAGGCGGGGGAGCCCGTCTCGCTGCGGGACCAGGAGGGCAAGGAGATCGCCCACGGGCTCAGCAACTACTCCTCGGACGAGATCCCGCCGATGCTCGGCAAGTCCACCTCCGTGCTGGCGGAGGAGCTCGGGGACGACTACAGCCGGGAGCTCGTGCACGTGGACAACCTCGTGGTCCTGCGCGCCCGCGGCGCACGGACTAAACTGAAGAAATGACTTCCGCCGCACACGATTCCGTGACCACCGACGAAGCCACCCGCACGACCGGCAAGGCGGTCGTGACCGACACCGGCGTCATCGCCACCTTCGGGGAGGACCCCGTCGCCGGCGTCGCCGCGATGGCCGACGACGCCCGGGACTCCGCCCGCGTCCTGGGCCGCGCCACCCGGGCCTGGAAGGACCGGGCGCTGCTCGCCATCGCCGACCGCATCGAGCGCAAGCAGGACGTGGTGCTCGCCGCGAACGCCAAGGACCTCGAGCGCGGCCGCGTGAACGGGACCTCCACGGCCCTCCTGGACCGGCTCAAGCTGGACGCCGAGCGGATCACCGGCCTGGCCGAGAGCCTGCGCGAGCTCGCCGCGCTGCCCGACCCCGTGGGCGGGTTCGTCCGCGGCAGCACCCTGCCCAACGGCCTGCGGATGCGCCAGGTGCGCGTGCCGATGGGCGTGGTCGGCGCCATCTACGAGGCCCGCCCCAACGTGACCGTGGACATCGCCGGGATCGCCCTGAAGTCCGGCAACGCGGTGCTGCTGCGCGGCGGCTCGGCCGCGGAGGAGTCCAACCGGGCCCTCGTGGGCATCATCCGGGACTCCCTGGCCGACGTGAAGCTGCCCGTGGACTGCGTCCAGAGCGTCGACGAGTACGGCCGCGAGGGCGCGAACGCGCTCATGGCGGCCCGCGGGAAGGTCGACGTCCTCATCCCGCGCGGCGGGCACGGTCTGATCCAGTCCGTCGTCCAGAACGCCAAGGTCCCCGTCATCGAGACCGGCGAGGGCAACGTCCACCTCTTCGTCGACCACTCGGCGTCGAAGAAGATGGCCGTGGACGTGGTCGTCAACTCCAAGACCCACCGCACGAGCACGTGCAACACCACGGAGACCCTCCTGCTGCACCGCGGCTTCGAGCACGGGGCCGCGGTGCTCGCGGCCCTCGACCGGGCCGGCGTCACGCTGCACGTGGACGAGCGGGCCGAGGCCCTGCTGCCGGCCGGCAGCCACCACCTGCGCGCCACCGACGAGGACTGGGGCACCGAGTACCTGTCCATGGACCTGGCCGTGAAGGTGGTGGACTCCCTGGACGAGGCGCTCCAGCACATCGACCGGTGGTCCACCCGGCACACCGAGGCGATCGTGACCAACGACCTCGCCTCCGCCGAGCGGTTCGTCGCCGAGATCGACGCCGCCGCGGTCATGGTCAACGCCTCCACCCGCTTCACCGACGGGGGCCAGCTTGGCCTCGGCGCCGAGATCGGCATCTCCACCCAGAAGATGCACGCGCGCGGACCCATGGGCCTGGAGGAGCTGACCACCACGAAGTGGATCGTCCAGGGCGACGGGCACGTCCGCGCCTGAGCCCCGGACGCGGCGGGCCCGCCGCGGATTCAGTACGATGAGAGCCGTCCGGGCCAGCCGGCCGAGGCGGCAGGGCCGTCCACCGACCACCCGCCGCCACGTCGGCGACAGAAGGGATCCCCATGTTCCAGCAGACCGTCACCACCGTCCTCGCAGCCGCCGAGGGCGGGCACGCCGCCGCCGAGGCCGGAGTTCCCCCGTGGGTCTGGGGCGCCTCCGTGTTCGTCGTGCTGATCGGCCTCATGGTGGTGACGCTCTCCTTCGCGAACCGGGGCCTCAGCCCGGAGGTCGGACAGCACCAGGACCCCGCCGAGCTGCCCGCGGACGAGCGAGCCATGCTCGACGAGTACGCGGCCAAGCGCCACGGCTGAGCCGGGGAACCCCACCGTCGTGACGACCGCTCCGCAGGACACCGCCGCCCGGACCCGGGACCTGCCCCTGACGGGCACGGCCGTCCCGCCCCGGAGGCCGGGCCGCACCCGGCTCGGCGTCATGGGCGGGACGTTCGACCCCATCCACCACGGCCACCTCGTGGCCGCCTCCGAAGTGGCGGGGGAGTTCGACCTCGACGAGGTCGTGTTCGTCCCGACCGGGCACCCCTGGCAGAAGGCCGCCGGGGCGGTGAGCCCCGCGGAGCACCGCTACCTCATGACGGTGATCGCCACGGCCTCCAACCCGCGGTTCACGGTCAGCCGGGTGGACATCGAGCGCAACGGTCCCACGTTCACGGTCGACACCCTGCGGGACCTGAAGCGGCAGCGCCCGGAGGCGGATCTCTTCTTCATCACGGGCGCGGACGTCATGGCGGAGATCCTGACGTGGAAGGGCGCCGAGGAGCTCTGGCAGCTCGCGCACTTCGTCGGCGTCACCCGGCCGGGCCACGACCTGGCCGCGCCCGTGGGCTCCAGCGGCGTGAACCTGCTCGAGGTGCCCGCGATGGCGATCTCCTCCACGGACTGCCGCGCCCGCGTGGCCGAGCACAAGCCCGTCTGGTACCTCGTGCCCGACGGCGTGGTGCAGTACATCAACAAGTACGGCCTCTACCTCGGACCCGAGGACGGGACGACGACGGACCACGTCGGCGCCCGCGGCGTCTCGGCGAAGGCACCCTGATGGCCGGCGAGGACGACGTGCGGGACGGCGCCGCACCGGACCCCGACCGGGCCCCGGCGCCGCCGCCGCCGGTGCCCTCCGGACCGGCGCCCATCATCGACCTCGGTGGGGACGGCGTGCCGGTCCGTCCCGTCAAGCCCCTCGGGCCGCGGCGGCTGGCCCGCCTCCAGCGTGAGCTGGCCGAGCGCGCCCGCGAGCTCGAGGAAGCCGGCGCCGGCCCCGCGGACCCCGAGCTGCTCGAGAAGCAGCGCCGGTTCGCGGAGCTCGCCGCCCAGGCCGGTGCCGCGCAGGCCGACCCGGGCGCGGGCACCGCGGTCCGGGAGTCGGTGGTGGCTCCGGAGGCCCCGGCGCCCGGCTCCGCACCGCCCGTCCTGGGGCAGCCCGCTCCGGCCCCGCGTCCCGCGGGGGCGCCGGAGGACCCGCAGGAGCCGCTCGAGCAGATCACCATCGTGTTCCCCGGCGGCGGCCCGGACGGGCCGGACGGGCACGTGTCCCACGACCCGGTGCACGTCGACCCGGCCCTGTTCAGCAACCGGCTCGCCCCGGAGGACCTGGCGGCGCTCACGCACATCGAGATCGTCGCGCCCCGGGACCCCGAGCACCACGGCTCCACGCCGGTCGCGCCCGCCGCGGCCGGCGACCACGAGGAGCACGGGCACGCGGAGGACCCACCGGCGGCTCCGCCGGGGGCCGTCCCGCCCGGGCCCGCGGCGTCGTGGCCCGCGGCCGAGGACGATCCGCCGGCCGCCCCCGTGCCGGCCAGCACCGCCGAGGGGCTCGAGCTGCTGGAGCCCCGGGAGTACCGCCGCCGCACGAGCGGCGCCTGGTGGTTCCTGCTGCTGGCGGTGCTCGCGGCCCTCGCCGTCGTGCTCGTGCTGTTCGTGCTCTGAGCACCCCGCCGGCTCCACCGCACCGACCGTTCCTGCACCACCCGTTCCTGCACGACTCGTCCACTCCATCCGTCCCCACGGGACGGGACCTCCGGTTCGCCGGGAAAGGATCCTCCTTGACTGTCAACGATCTCTCCCTCTCCATCCTCCAGGTCGCCGCCGCCGCGGCGGACGCCAAGCAGGCCCACGACATCGTGGCCCTCGACGTCAGCGAGGCCCTGGGCATCACCGACGCCTTCCTCGTCGCCTCCGCCTCCAACGAGCGGCTCGTCAACGCCGTGGTCGACGAGATCGAGGAGAAGCTCGTCGAGCGCCTCGAGCTGCGCCCGATCCGCCGCGAGGGCCGCTCCGAGGGGCGCTGGGTGCTTTTGGACTACGGCGACGTCGTGATCCACGTGCAGCACGACGAGGACCGGGCGTTCTACGCCCTCGAGCGGCTGTGGCGGGACAGCCCCGTGGTGGACCTCGGACCGCTCACCGGTCAGACCGCCGCGGCCCCCGCCACCGACGATTTGCCTGGAGCCTGATCGGCTGTCTACTATGAATGCGTTGCCCAGCGAGGCGCTGGAACAACCGGAAAAGGGTGACTGAGAAGGAGCCCGTGAAGGTTGTGATAATGTCTCCGAGGTAACGACCTGGGGCTGTGGCGCAGCTGGTAGCGCATTTGCATGGCATGCAAAGGGTCAGGGGTTCGAGTCCCCTCAGCTCCACCAGGACGAAAGAGCCCGTTCCGCATTGCGCGGAGCGGGCTCTTTCGCTTTTTCTCAGCTTCCTTCTCTTCCGCTCGTTGACGCGTCCTGTTAGCGTCAGCACCACCGGCGGCCGTCCTCCGTGACCCGGGTCACAGCGAGCTCGAGGCCACAGCGTGGGGAGTTCCGTCGGGGGACAAGGGCGTCGACGGTGGAGACCCGCCGTGGACTCCCGTGACGGACATCCACCACGGAAGAGGTCATGATGACAGGGAACAGAGCGGTCGCCTACAAGGGTCCCGGCAAGGTCGAGGTCATCGACACCGAGTACCCGGAGTTCGAGCTCAAGGACGCCCCGGGGATCAATCAGGCCAACATCGGGCGCAAGGTCCCGCACGGGGTCATCCTCCGGACGGTGAGCACGAACATCTGCGGCTCGGACCAGCACATGGTGCGCGGGCGCACCACGGCCCCGACGGACCTGGTCCTCGGTCACGAGATCACGGGCGAGGTCATCGAGTGCGGGCCGGACGTCGAGTTCATCAAGGTCGGGGACATCGTCTCCGTCCCCTTCAACATCTCCTGCGGGCGGTGCCGCAACTGCAAGGAGCGCAAGACCGGGATCTGCCTCAACGTGAACCCGGACCGGCCGGGCTCCGCCTACGGCTACGTGGACATGGGCGGCTGGGTCGGCGGGCAGGCCGAGTACGTGCTGGTGCCCTACGCGGACTGGAACCTGCTGAAGTTCCCGGACCGGGACCAGGCCCTGGAGAAGATCATGGACCTGACCATGCTCTCCGACATCCTGCCCACCGGCTACCACGGCGTGGTCACGGCCGGGGTGGGCGTGGGCTCGACCGTCTACGTCGCCGGTGCCGGGCCGGTGGGCCTGGCCGCGGCGGCCTCGGCCCATCTGCTGGGGGCGGCGGTGGTCATCGTGGGGGACATGAACGAGCAGCGGCTGGCCCAGGCCCGCAGCTTCGGCTGCGAGACCGTCGACGTCTCGAAGGGCTCGCCCGCCGAGCAGATCGAGCAGATCCTGGGTGTCCCGGAGGTCGACTGCGGCGTGGACGCCGTCGGCTTCGAGGCCCGTGGGCACGGCAAGGACGCCTCCCACGAGGCCCCGGCCACCGTGCTGAACTCCCTGATGGACATCACCGCTGCCGGCGGGGCGCTGGGCATCCCGGGCCTGTACGTCACCGGGGATCCCGGAGCCGTGGACGAGGCCGCGAAGAAGGGGTCCCTGTCGATCAGCCTCGGCACGGGATGGGCGAAGTCCCTGGCCTTCACCACGGGGCAGTGCCCGGTGATGAAGTACAACCGGCAGCTGATGATGGCGATCCTGCACGACAAGATCCAGATCGCCAAGGCCGTCAACGCCAAGGCCATCCCGCTGGAGGAGGCTCCGCAGGGCTACGCCGAGTTCGACGCCGGGGCGGCCACCAAGTACGTGCTCAACCCCAACGGCTACATCAAGAACTAGCCCGCGGACCCCGCCCGCCCGCGGGGCGGGCCGCACCGGACCTCCGGCGCGGCCCGCCCCGCGGGCGCCGCCGTGTCCGCGGTGGGCCCTGTGGAAGACTGGGCGCATGGCCAAGAAATCCAGCAGCTCGGAGCTCAAGCAGACCGTCGACCAGGTCACCGAGGAAGCCACCAACGTGGGCTACCGCCTCGAGCAGCGGCTCCACCGGTTCCGGCAGCGGCGCGCCGAGGCCCGCGGGGACATCCCGGTCATGGTGGCTTTCGAGGGCTACGGCTCCGAGCACCACGTGCGGGTCCTGGGCCGGGCCCTGCTGAAGACCCGGGGGCTCATCGAGTCCACCGACGAGAGCGCCGAGTCCATCCGCGGCTGGCGCTCGTTCACCTCCGTGCCCATCGCCTTCGCCCACGTCAACATCTGGATCGACGAGTTCGAGTTCCACCTGGTGGCCGACAAGGGCGGGGTGGTCGACGTCGACCTGCAGGTGTCCCTGGCCCCCGGCGAGCACACCGTGTGGATGCAGACGGAGGGCTCCGAGACGGTCGAGTCCCGTGTCTTCATCGTGGCCGACGAGCAGCGCATCGGGGTGGTCTCCGACATCGACGACACCGTCATGGTCACGGCCCTGCCCCGGCCCATGCTGGCCGCCTGGAACTCGTTCGTGCTCAACGAGCACGCCCGCACGCCCACCCCCGGGATGGCGGTCATGATGGACCGGCTGCTGCACCGCCACCACGAGGCGCCGTTCCTCTACCTCTCCACGGGAGCGTGGAACGTGGCGCCCACCCTGCGCCGCTTCCTCACGCGCAACGCCTATCCGGCCGGGGCCCTGCTGCTCACCGACTGGGGACCCACCACGGACCGGTGGTTCCGGGCCGGGGCCGCGCACAAGGTGCAGAACCTGGAGCGGCTGGCCCGCAACTTCCCCCACGTGCGCTGGATCCTCATCGGCGACGACGGCCAGCACGACCCCGAGATCTACAGCGGCTTCGTGCACCGCTATCCCGAGCACGTGGCCGCCATCGTGATCCGCAACCTGTCCCCGGCGGAGGCCGTGCTGGCCGGCACCCCGCTGGTCAACGAGGAGCGGCGGGTCACCATCCCCGAGGGCACGCTGTGGATCGAGGGCAACGACGGCGCCTCGATCTCGCGGCAGCTCGCGGAGCACGGCCTGCTCTGACCGGCGACCCGCCCTGACCGGCGACCCGCTCCGACCGCGGGCCTGCTCGGACCGAGAGCCTGTTCCGGCGGACGGCCCGCCCCGGACCGTCCGTCGGGACCCGGCGGGCTGCGGCGTCCGAGCCGGGCCCTACCCTGGACCCATGACCAGCACCCGCAGCACCCTCCCCGCCCCCGCACCGGCAGTCGACTCGGCAGACGTCCCGGCGGACACCTCGGCGGACTTCCCGGCCGTGGACGCCGCCGTCGCCGGTGCCCGGGCGGCCTTCGTGCCCGATGTCGATCTCGCGACCCGGCTGGACCGGCTGCACCGGCTCGAGGACCTCGTGCGGGAGAACCGGACGGTGCTCGAGGAGGCGCTGGCCACCGACCTCGGCAAGCCCCCGGCAGAGGCGTGGCTGACCGAGCTCGGCTTCACCCTCGAGGAGGTCGCCGGCATCCGCAAGGAGCTCGGCCGCTGGATGACCCCGGCCCGCGTCCCCGTCCCGCTGAGCCTGGCCCCGGCCCGCTCCCGCGTGGAGCACCAGCCGCTCGGGACCGTGCTCGTGATGGCGCCGTGGAACTATCCCGTCCAGCTCGTCCTGAGCCCGCTGGCGGGAGCGCTCGCCGCCGGCAACACCGTCGTCGTCAAGCCCTCCGAGGTCTCCGCGACCGTCTCCGGGGTGCTGGCCGAGCTGCTCGAGCGCTACCTGGGGGACTGCGTGCGCGTGGTCGAGGGCGGCGTGCCGGAGACCACGCGGCTGCTCGAGCACCGCTTCGACCACGTCTTCTACACCGGCAACGGGACGGTGGCCCGGATCGTGATGGCCGCCGCGGCCCGGCACCTGACCCCGGTGACCCTCGAGCTGGGCGGGAAGTCCCCGGTCTGGGTGGACGGCTCGACCGACCTGCGCACCGCCGCCCGGCGGATCGTGTGGGGGAAGTTCCTCAACGCCGGCCAGACCTGCGTGGCCCCGGACCACGTGCTCGGCACCCCGGAGACGCTCGCCGCCCTCGAACCGGAGCTCCTGCGGGCCGTCGAGGAGCACTACGGCGAGGACCCGTCCCGCAGCGACTCCTACGGGCGGATCGTCACCGCGCGCCACCTCGACCGGCTGGTGGGGCTCCTGGAGCAGGTCCCCGCCCACGACGTCGTCTGCGGCGGGACCGCCGAGCCGGGGGAGCGCTACCTCGCGCCCACGGTGGTGCGCTCCGCCCCGGACGGCCCGCTCATGGCCGAGGAGCTCTTCGGTCCCGTCCTTCCCCTGGTCCCGGTCGCCTCCGCGGAGCACGCCGTCGAGCTGATCGCCGCCGGGGACAAGCCGCTGGCCCTCTACGTGTTCTCCGAGGAGCGGTCGGTCAAGGAGCTGTTCCGCCGGCGCACGTCCTCCGGCGGACTGTCCTTCAACGCCCCGCTGCTGCACCTGACCAGCCCCGAGCTGCCGTTCGGCGGCGTGGGGGAGAGCGGCACCGGCGCCTACCACGGGAAGTTCTCGTTCACCACGTTCTCCCACGCGCGCGCGGTCCTGGACAAGCCGCTCGCCCCCGACACGCTGCGGGTCGTCTACCCGCCCTACCGAGGTCTGCGGGCTCGCCTGGCGGCCGCGGCGGTCGGGCTGCGCCGGCCCCGCCGCCGGACCCGACACGCCGTGTCCGAAAATTAATCCTGTCCACCGGCCGGGGGTCCCGCGGTGCGCACAGCCTGTGCACAACGGGACCCCGGCGGCGGGATTCCGCGACCCCCCGCGGAGGCCGCCTGTGGATGGCCGGCGGTGGTTCTGGGGATAGCGAGAGAGGAGCTGTGGACAACCCTCACCACTGCATCTAGGGGTCGCTTCCCCTTCCTGGCACTAGATGTAGTATTGAAATCAGCCACCCGGAGAGACCCCTACACCGCCGCAGACCCTGCGGAAGTCCCGGATCTCCCCCACAAACCACCCGATCGACCAAGGGGAAACAGCGATGTCCGTGACCGTGTACAGCAAGCCGGCCTGCGTCCAGTGCAATGCCACCTACCGTGCCCTGAGCAAGAAGGGCATCGAGTACAACGTCGTCGACGTCACCGAGGACGAGGCCGCCCTGGCCCACGTCCTGGCCCTCGGCTACCAGCAGGTCCCGGTCGTCGAGACGGCGACCGAGCACTGGTCCGGCTACCGCCCGGACAAGATCACCTCCCTGGCCGTCCTCCTCTCGGCCTGAGGCCGGAGCGCCGCCCGCTTCCCCGCGGCGCCCCGGTCCATCCACCACCGACCCCATTTCGGAGCGCGGAAGCGATGAGCACGCACCACCCCGGCACCCGTCCCGGGACCGCTCAGCAGGACCACGGCGACACCGCCGCGGCACCGGACAGCCACGCCCCACTGGTGGTCTACTTCTCCTCGGTCTCCAACAACACGCACCGCTTCGTCGAGAAGCTCGACGCCCGCGTGCTGCGCCTTCCTCTTCTGACCGGGGAGGAGCCCCCCGAGATCACCGAGCCCTTCGTGCTGGCCGCCCCGACGTACGGGCGGCCCAACGGCAGCGGGGCCGTCCCGCCGCAGGTCGTGAAGTTCCTCAACAAGGAGACCAACCGGCGGTTCCTGCGCGGCGTCATCGGCGCGGGCAACACCAACTTCGGGTCGGCGTTCTGCCTGGCCGCGGACAAGATCGCGGCCAAGTGCGGCGTCCCCGTCCTCTACAAGTTCGAACTCATGGGCACCCCCGAGGATGTCCACCAGGTAAATCAAGGATTGGAACAGTTTTGGCGACAATTTCCGCAGCTCCGGGCGTGAGCGTCGAGCCCGGCCACGAGGACACGCGCGTCCCCGAGAAGTACCGGGGCCTGGGCTACCACGAGCTCAACGCCCTGCTGAACCTCTACGACGCCGACGGCCACATCCAGTTCGACGCCGACCGGCAGGCCGCCCGGCAGTACTTCCTGCAGCACGTGAACAACAACACCGTCTTCTTCCACGACCTCGAGGAGAAGCTCGACTACCTGGTCTCGCACCAGTACTACGAGCCCGAGGTCCTGGCGAAGTACAGCATGGAGTTCATCAAGGAGCTCTCCAAGCGCGCGTACTCCCAGAAGTTCCGCTTCGAGACCTTCCTGGGCGCGTTCAAGTTCTACACGTCCTACACGCTGAAGACCTTCGACGGCCAGCGCTACCTCGAGCGCTTCGAGGACCGCGTGGTCATGGTCTCCCTCTACCTCGCCGACGGCAACGAGCTGCTCGCCACGCAGCTGGTCGACGAGATCATCTCCGGGCGCTTCCAGCCGGCGACCCCCACGTTCCTCAACGCGGGCAAGCAGCAGCGCGGCGAGCTCGTCTCCTGCTTCCTGCTCCGCATCGAGGACAACATGGAGTCCATCGGGCGGTCGATCAACTCCGCCCTGCAGCTGTCCAAGCGCGGCGGCGGCGTGGCGTTCGCGCTGACCAACGTCCGCGAGGCCGGGGCCCCGATCAAGAAGATCGAGAACCAGTCCTCGGGCATCATCCCCATCATGAAGCTGCTGGAGGACTCGTTCTCCTACGCCAACCAGCTGGGCGCCCGCCAGGGCGCGGGCGCGGTGTACCTGCACGCCCACCACCCGGACATCTACAGCTTCCTGGACACCAAGCGGGAGAACGCGGACGAGAAGATCCGGATCAAGACCCTCTCCCTGGGCGTGGTCATCCCGGACATCACGTTCGAGCTGGCCAAGAAGAACCAGGACATGTACCTGTTCTCCCCGTACGACGTGGAGCGGGTCTACGGCATGCCGTTCTCCGACGTCAACGTGTCCGAGAAGTACCACGAGATGGTCGCGGACGGCCGGATCACCAAGAAGAAGATCAACGCCCGGGAGTTCTTCCAGACCCTCGCCGAGGTCCAGTTCGAGTCCGGCTACCCGTACGTCATGTTCGAGGACACGGTGAACCGGGCCAACCCGATCGACGGCAAGATCATCATGTCCAACCTCTGCTCCGAGATCCTCCAGGTCTCCGAGCCGTCCACGTACCACGAGGACCTGAACTACGACGAGGTCGGCAAGGACATCTCCTGCAACCTCGGCTCCCTCAACATCGCGCTGACCATGGAGTCCCCGGACTTCGGGCAGTCCGTGGAGACCGCGATCCGCGGGCTCACCGCGGTGTCGGACATGTCCGACATCACCTCGGTGCCCTCGATCGAGCGCGGCAACCAGATGTCCCACGCCGTGGGCCTCGGGCAGATGAACCTGCACGGCTACCTCGCCAAGGAGCACATCCACTACGGCTCCGAGGAGGGCCTCGACTTCACGAACATCTACTTCTACACGGTCACGTACCACGCGGTCCGCGCGTCGAACGAGATCGCGAAGGAGCGCAAGGCGGTGTTCGCCGGCTTCGAGCGGTCCCAGTACGCGTCGGGGGAGTACTTCACCAAGTACACCGACCGCGACTGGGTCCCGGCCACCGGGCGGGTGCGGGAGCTGTTCGCCGAGGCGGGCGTGCACATCCCCACCCGGGCGGACTGGGAGCAGCTCAAGGCCTCGGTCATGGAGCACGGGATGTACAACCAGAACCTGCAGGCCGTGCCGCCGACCGGGTCGATCTCCTACATCAACAACTCGACGTCCTCGATCCACCCGATCGCCTCGAAGATCGAGATCCGCAAGGAGGGCAAGCTGGGCCGCGTGTACTACCCGGCGCCCTTCATGAACAACGAGAACCTGGAGTACTTCCAGGACGCGTACGAGATCGGCTACGAGAAGATCATCGACACCTACGCCGCGGCCACCCAGCACGTGGACCAGGGCCTGTCGCTGACCCTGTTCTTCAAGGACACGGCCACGACCCGGGACATCAACCGGGCGCAGATCTACGCGTGGCGCAAGGGCATCAAGACGATGTACTACTCCCGCATCCGCCAGCTGGCGCTGGAGGGCACCGAGGTCGAGGGCTGCGTCTCCTGCATGCTCTGACCGCCGGAGCCCCGGCGACCACCCCACAACTCCCCGCGCGCGTCCGCAGGACGCGCGCGGGGGTCCACCCCGTTCGAGGAAGAGACAGATCATGACTCTGGAGAAGAGCGAGAGCATCGACAAGGTGCAGCTGCTCCACCACCAGGCCCAGGCCATCAACTGGAACCGGATCGAGGACCCGAAGGACGACGAGGTCTGGGACCGGCTGACCGCGAACTTCTGGCTGCCCGAGAAGGTGCCGATCTCCAACGACGTCCCCTCGTGGAAGACCCTCACCGCGGAGGAGCAGCAGCTCACCATGCGGGTGTTCACCGGTCTCACGCTGCTGGACACCATCCAGGGCACCGTGGGCGCCGTCTCCCTGATCCCGGACGCCGTCACCCTGCACGAGGAGGCGGTGTACACCAACATCGCGTTCATGGAGTCGGTGCACGCGAAGTCCTACTCCTCCATCTTCTCGACGCTGTCCTCCATGAAGGAGATCGACGACGTCTTCCGCTGGTCACGGGAGAACCCGTACCTGCAGAAGAAGGCCGACATCATCATCAAGTACTACAAGGGCGACGACCCGCTGAAGAAGAAGGTGGCCTCGACCCTGCTCGAGTCCTTCCTCTTCTACTCCGGGTTCTACCTGCCCATGTACTGGTCCTCCCGGGCCAAGCTGACGAACACGGCCGACCTGGTGCGCCTCATCATCCGTGACGAGGCCGTGCACGGCTACTACATCGGCTACAAGTTCCAGCGGGCCATGGCCCTGGAGTCCCAGGAGCGCCAGGACGAGCTGAAGCTCTACACCTACGAGCTGCTCGAGGAGCTCTACGAGAACGAGGTGCGCTACACCGAGTCCCTCTACGACGGTGTCGGGTGGACCGAGGACGTCAAGAAGTTCCTGCACTACAACGCCAATAAGGCTCTGAACAACCTGGGCTTCGAGGCGCTGTTCCCCAAGGAGATGACGGACGTCTCGGCGGCCATCCTGTCCGCGCTGTCCCCGAACGCCGACGAGAACCACGACTTCTTTTCCGGCTCGGGCTCCTCCTACGTGATCGGCAAGGCCGTGAACACGGAGGACGAGGACTGGGACTTCTGATCCCGGCCTGAGCCATGAGGACGACGACGGCGGTCCGGTCCACCTTCCCGAGGTGGGCCGGACCGCCGTCGTCGACAGGCATGGCTCGATGCCGTGGTGCCGTGCAGCCTCAGCCTTCCGCACCGACCCGGGGCTCGGCCGTGCTCTGTCGCCGGCTCGTCCACGGCCAGGTGATGAGCGCCCAGGCCACGGCGATGATGAGGAACTCGACCAGCAGGTACCACGGCCAGGGCCCGAGCAGATCGAGGATCGAGGGGTTGTCCGGCTTGCCGTTGAGGAAGCCGTAGTTGGTCCCCAGCCAGTTGTTGAGCCCGAAGGCAGCCATGGCCCACGTGACGGTGACGACCATGGCCAGGCGGTAGCTGCCCCAGTCGACGCGGCCGCGGCGTCCCCAGATCAGGTACAGGGTGGCCCAGAGGACCAGGATGTGCTGGACCCAGAGGTCGATGAAGTCGATGTGGGGGAAGTCCGGCGAGTCGAGTGCCGGGGTGAGGATGGCCTGCGGGTTGAGAGTCAGTCCCCAGTAGTAGGTGAGCGCCGTCGCCCAGTGGGCCCGTGTCCACAGGGCGATGACAGCGACCATCCACGCGAGGTCCGAGAGGTGGACCGGCAGAGAGATGTGGACGTCGAAATTGTCCGGCACCGACCGGTAGACGAGCATCGTCACCGTGTACGTGGTCAGCACCGCGGCGAAGGCCCGGGAAAAAACCACCTCGGCCGCGGAATCCCGAAGGCGGCGGCCCAGCATCACCACGAGCACAGCCCCGAGGACGCAGACGCCCAGAGCAGCCCAGTGAGTGGGGCCGTAGGGTACGAAGACCTCCTCGCTGGGCATCGCCGTCCCCCTCCACCGGGTCTCCTGGGTGGTTCGCCCGTGGCACCAGAACATCAGATCCGGTCGTCCAGGGCCATGGGCGGGGCAATGTGGACCGGAACCTGCGCCGGACCGCCGTCCGAGCTCTTGGCCTTGCCCTGACCGATGCTGCGAGTCACGGAGACCAACTGGTAGGGCCTCTTGGCCCGGGGCCGCGTGTCACGCCGGAGCAGCGCCACCCATCCTTCGCCGGCAACATCGATCTGCTTCAAGGGCCGGGTGAGGTAGCTGACCACCGTCGGCGGCGTGGTGGAGCGATCGATGCGGACCCCTCCGACGAGACCGGTGTTGAAATCGCGGGTCCATGCGTTCTTCGCCGGCGTGGCCGAGGCGATGTGCTCTGCGAACTCCGGCGGCACCACGAAGGTCGCCATCCTGCCTTCCACACCCTGCAGCCGCAACGGCACCCGGTACCTCGGTGCCTCCAGCTCGTCCATCCCAGGCCCTTCTTCGCGGGTTCGGACGGCCGCATTATAGCGGATCCCTCTGGATGTCTTCCTCCACGTGATCGACGCGGCGGCGGCACCGGTCACCCGGAGGCCCGGTTGCCGGTGAGAGGGATACGGAGATCAGGGCGTCACGGAGTCGTTTCCTGCGCCGGCTGGGAGACGTCCACGCCGGTGACCGGGTCGCCGGCCCGCTCGTAGACGAGCGAGACCGCTCCCTTCGGGAACGCCCGCGGCGGCTGCGCCAGGGTGAAGGCGGCCGGGACGGTGCCGTCGCCGAAGACGCGCTTGCCCGAGCCCAGCACCAGCGGATAGAGGAGCAGGTTCAGCCGGTCGACGAGGTCTTCCCTCAGCAGCGTCCGCACGAGGTCGCCGCTGCCGATGACGTGGATCTCGTCGAACCGGTCCTTGAGGGCGCGCACCTCGGCGGCGACCTCCGTCAGCACCGTGGTTCCCTCCCACGACGGGTCGGTCAGCGTGCGGGACACGACGAACTTCGGCACCGTGTTGAACGTCGCGGCGATCGGATCGGCGTGGCCGTGGTCCGGCCAGTAGCCGGCGAAGATGTCGTAGGTCCGGCGACCGAGCAGCAGTGCGTCGATGCGCTCGATCCCGGCGCCGATCGTCGCGCCCGATTCGTCGTCGAAGTACGCCCCCTGCCAGCCGCCGAGCTCGAAGCCGCCCGCACGGTCCTCGTCGGGCCCGCCCGGGGCCTGGTAGACGCCGTCGAGGGTGAGGAAGAGGTCGACCTGGATGATGCCCATGACGTGGTCCTTCGGTGTGCTCCGACGACATCCGTGGTGCCCAGTTTTTCGCCACGGGATCCGGGGGTCAACCCGTTGCCCCCGTATGACGGCGCGCCCACGGGCGAGCGGGAATCCTCGTGCGTCCTCAGCACGAAGCGCGGGCTCGTCGGCCTCGGAACGGCGGGTTGGTCCGGCGGGGGATCGTCCGGTGCGGCGTGCTCGGCCGGACCCGGGAGTGGAGGGTCCGGGCGGTCACGGCGGTGTTCTGCCGTCGGCTCCGAGCCGTTAGCCTGTCCGCGCCCGTCACTAGACTGAGCCGCATGAACGAGCAGGAACCGGGCCGGTCCCGGGCCGCCTCGGCACCCGCAGGCCGTGCGGCACTTCCCGCGGACGCGACCGCCACGTCCGCTCCGATCGATGCCGTCGACGGGCCGGGGCTGGTCGATCCCGAGGCCGTGGACACCTCGGTGCGCAGCCCGGCGCAGCGGTCCCGCACCTTCGCCGGGATCCTGGTGAACACCGCCCTCGCCAACATCACGACCAGCTACCTCTGGTTCGCCCTGACGTTCTGGGTGTATCTGGAGACGCGCAACGTCATCGCCACCGGGGTGGTCGGCGGCGCCTACATGCTGCTCATCGCGCTCTCCAGCATCAGCTTCGGCACCTTCGTGGACCGCTACCGCAAGCTCGCCGTGATGCGCTTCGCCGCAGCCTTCACCCTGGTGATGTTCGTGCTGGCGGGCATCCTGTTCCTCCTCGCGCCGGCGGCCTCGATGGCGGACCTGACCCGCCCGTGGATCTGGGTCTTCGCCCTGGTCGTCCTGATCGGCGCGGTGGTGGAGAACATGCGCAACATCGCTTTGTCCACCACGGTCACGATCCTCATCGAGCCGGACCGGCGCGCCAACGCCAACGGCCTGGTGGGCATGGTGCAGGGCCTGATGTTCATCGTGACCTCGGTGCTCTCCGGGCTGTCGGTCGGACTGCTGGGCATGGGCTGGACGGTCGTGGTCGCCGTGGCGCTCACGGCCGTGGCCTTCGCGCACCTGTTGACGCTGCGCATGCCCGAGGAGGTGCGCGCCGCGGCCACGGACGCCCACGGCAGCTTCGACCTGCGGGGGGCGTTCGCCGCCGTGCTGGCCGTGTCCGGGCTGTTCGCGCTGATCCTGTTCTCGACGTTCAACAACTTCATCGGCGGCGTCTACATGGCCCTGATGGACCCGTACGGTCTGGAGATGTTCCCCGTGGAGATCTGGGGCGCGGTCTTCGCGCTCGGCGCCACCGGCTTCATCGTGGGCGGGGCGCTGATCGGCAAGTTCGGGCTGGGGTCCAATCCGCTGCGCACCATGTTGTTCGCGGTGATGGCGATGGGCGTGCTCGGCGCGGTGTTCACTGTGCGGGAGTGGGCCTGGCTGTACGTCCTGGGCATCTGGCTTTACATGGTGCTCTTCCCGTTCGTGGAGGCTGCGGAACAGACGGTCATCCAGCGGGTCGTGCCGCTGGAGCGGCAGGGGCGTGTCTTCGGCTTCGCCATGGCGTTCGAGTCCGCGGCGGCGCCGGTCACCGCGTTCCTCATCGCACCGATCGCCCAGTTCTGGATCATCCCGTACGCGCGGTCCGCGGAGGGCAGCGTCCAGCTGGCCCCGCTGCTCGGCGAGGGCACCTCGCGCGGCATCGCCCTGGTGTTCCTGGTGGCCGGCATCGTCATGGTCGCTGCCGCGCTGCTGGCCTTCCTGACCCCGGTCTACCGCCGGGTCTCGGCGTCGTACGCCCAGGTCGCGGCGGAGGACGCCGAGGACGGCGTCACTGCCTCCCCGTCATCCGGATGAACGAGTCCTACGGCCGGCCCGGTGAGCCCGGGCTTCCGGCCGGCGGGCGGGACGGTGCCGGCACTCCGGCTCGACCGGATCGGCAGGCCCGGGCACGCCTCAGCGGTGGGCGGCGATGTAGGCGTCGAAGTCCCACGGCGGGCGGGTGGGCGAGCCGTCGAGGAACTTCTCGGCGGCCGCCCGGCCGCTGCGGTAGAGGAAGTCCCGGTCCTCGTCGGTGAGGTTGAAGTCGGTGGCACGGATGGTGCCGGTGTCGACGAAGATCGTGCGGGCCTGGGCGTCGGGGGACTCGATGTGCATCTGGTCGTAGAAGCCGGTCATGGTCTTGAGCATCGCCCGGCTCATGCTCACCGGCCCCTTGATCGGGTAGCCCGTGCCCTGGACCGCATCCGGATGGGCCGAGAGCTTGATGCCCAGTGTCGGCCACCTCGGAACGGTGCCCGGCGGGGCGTCGAAGGCGGCGATCGGGAAGTTGGAGAGCATGCCGCCGTCGACCAGCCAGGCCTTCTTCCCGTCGGCGGTGTCCCAGCGGACGGGCCGGTAGAAGAAGGGGATGGACATCGAGGCCCGGACCGCTTCGACCACGTGCTGGGCGCCCCGGTCACGGCCGAAGTCGTCGTAGTCCCAGGGCAGGTAGCGCAGCCGCCCCCGGCTGATGTCCGAGGCGGTGACCACCAGCCGGTAGGAGCGCTCCGGGGCGGGGGGCCGTTCGTCGTCGGTGTAGGGCAGGTCGGCGAAGGTCCGCACCCCGTACTCGTCGAGCTGGGACTGCAACCAGGATCGGAGGTGCTCGCCGAGGTAGATGCCGTTGCGGGCGAGGATCCCTGCGGCCTTGCCCGCGGTGTAGCGCGTGAGGCGGGAGCCGTCGCGGAAGTCCGGGTACTGGACGGAGCCGATGATGTCCACCAGCTTGTTCGCCGGGGCGCCGGCGGCGACCAGGGCCCCGACGATCGCTCCGGCGGAGGTGCCGGCGACCCGTTTGAAGCGGTAGCCGTGCTCCTCGAGGACCTCGATGGCCCCGACCAGGGCGATGCCCTTGACACCCCCGCCCTCCAGCACCAGGTCGGCATACCGTTCCATGCTGTCCACGCTCCTTCGGCAGGTTCGATCCCCGAGGTCAGTACAGCAAATGCCGTGCGGGCACGGAACGGCTGCCCGATATCGGGCCCCGTGTGACGGGAAAGAATTCGCCGGACAACAATCAGCGATCGCGGAAATCCCCGGTATTTCCGTCAGCACATCGAAACACGCGCTGACCTGGGGACGAACCCGTGCACAGGAATTCTTCATCTCGGCGTCACATGGTCACAGCCGCAGCACGGGAACGTCCGTCTGCTTTGACGGGCGACCCACCCGTGATTATGTCGATGCACATCACTCCGCCGGTATTCTCCGTACGCCGCAAGAAAGCGCTGGAGAACGGTTGCCGGGGGTCCTCCTGCCACCCCGAACGGGACGTGCGGGAGTCGAGATCACACGACAGGCGCTTGCCCAGGAGCCGAGAACGATGAATTCCTCAGTTCGTCCCTACTGTGCTGCCAAGCCGCGCATCGTGCGTCCCCTCCCGGAGGGGCTGGTGGGCATCAGACAGCGCCTCGTCCGGGTGATGGCCCAGAAGTGGGTCAACGGGACAGTGCTCCGCTACGCGTTCCGGGAGGGCCCCGAGCCTCAGCGCCAGGCGGTGCGCAGCGCGTTCCGGGAGTGGAAGGACCTGGAGATCGGCCTCGGGTTCCAGGAGGTGGACGAGCCGGGGGAGGCCGAGGTCCGGATCTCCTTCGACCAGGCCGACGGGTCGTGGTCCTATCTGGGCAGGGACGTCCTGACGATCGGCACCCAGGACGCGACCATGAACTTCGGCTGGGACCTGACCGACGAGTACGGGCGCACCACGGCGCTGCACGAGATCGGCCACACGATGGGCCTGCCGCACGAGCACCAGAACCCGTTCGCCGGGATCGTCTGGGACGAGGCGAAGGTCTACGCGTTCTTCGCCGGGGCACCGAACCACTGGTCCCCGGAGACCACGCACCACAACGTCCTGCGCAAACTGGGCCAGGACGAGGTGGAGGGCTCGACCTGGGACCCCGACTCGGTGATGCAGTACTCCTTCCCCGGAGGCCTCATCAAGGAGCCCGCCCGCTACCAGCCGGGCATCAGCCCTCCGGGCGGCCTGTCGGCCAAGGACCAGGACTGGGTGCGGAAGTTCTACCCGGTCCTGCCGGACGTGCTCCCGACGCTCGAGCCGTTCCGGTCCACGCCCCTGACCCTGGTCCCGGGGCAGCAGGCGGACTTCGAGATCACCCCCGACCTGTCGCGGAAGCACCAGATCGCCACCTTCGGGACGGCGGACACCACCCTGGTGCTCTTCGAGGAGGTCGACGGAGAGCTGCGCTTCCTCGCCGGCGACGACGACAGCGGAGAGGACCGCAGCTCCACCCTGTCGGCAAAGCTCTTCCGGGGGAGGCGGTACGTCGTCCGCGTCAGGCTCGCATGGGCAGGACAGTCCGGGGACACCGCCATCATGTGCTGGTAGCCGGAGCGGGACCGGCTCGGTCACCCGAGCGGCGCCCCTTGGCCCAGCACCCCACCCGGCCACCGCCGGCCCCGGACCGGTACCGCCATCCTGGAAGGAAGACCCATGTCCCAGACGCCTGATGCTCCCGTGCACGGCAGCGAGAGCGAGAACCCGGCGATCGACGCGCCCACCCCCAAGACCGGTCAGCCGCGGACGGTCCAGGACTGGTGGCCCAACCAGCTGGACCTCAACGTCCTGCGGAAGCACTCGACCACGACCGACCCGCTGGGCCCCGACTTCGACTACGCGAAGGAGTTCGCCACGCTCGACGTCGAAGAGCTCAAGCGCGACCTCGTCGAGCTCATGACCACCTCGCAGGACTGGTGGCCCGCCGACTTCGGGCACTACGGAGGGCTGTTCATCCGGATGAGCTGGCACTCGGCCGGCACCTACCGGATCGCGGACGGCCGCGGGGGCGCCGGGGAGGGCGCCCAGCGGTTCGCCCCGCTCAACAGCTGGCCGGACAACGCCAACCTGGACAAGGCCCGGCGCCTGCTGTGGCCGGTCAAGCAGAAGTACGGCCGGAAGATCTCGTGGGCCGACCTGCTGGTGCTCGCCGGGAACGTCGCGCTCGAGTCGATGGGCTTCCGGACGTTCGGCTTCGGCTTCGGGCGCGAGGACGTGTGGGAGCCCGAGGAGATGTTCTGGGGCCCGGAGGACACCTGGCTCGGCGACGAGCGCTACGCCGGTGACCGCGAGCTCTCGGGCCCGCTGGCCGCCGTCCAGATGGGGCTGATCTACGTCAACCCCGAGGGCCCCGGCGGCAACCCCGACCCGCTCGCGTCCGCCCGGGACATCCGCGACACCTTCGGCCGCATGGCGATGAACGACGAGGAGACGGTCGCGCTGATCGCCGGCGGGCACTCCTTCGGGAAGACCCACGGGGCCGGGCCCGCCGACCACGTGGGCCCCGAGCCCGAGGCGTGCCCGGTCACGGGGCAGGGCCTGGGCTGGAGGAGCAGCTACGGGACGGGCAGGGGGCCGGACACGATCACCAGCGGTCTGGAGGTGACCTGGACCAGCACCCCGACCCAGTGGGGCAACGGCTTCTTCGGCAACCTGTTCGGCCACGAGTGGGAGCTGACCGAGAGCCCCGCCGGGGCCCACCAGTGGGTCGCCGAGGACGCCACCGAGACCGTCCCGGACGCCTTCGACCCGGGGCGGAAGCACCGGCCGACGATGCTGACGACCGACCTCGCGCTCCGGGCGGACCCGGTGTACGAGAAGATCTCGCGGCGGTTCCACGAGCACCCGGACGAGTTCGCCGAGGCGTTCGCCAAGGCCTGGTACAAGCTGCTGCACCGCGACATGGGCCCGGTCACGCGCTTCCTGGGGCCGTGGGTCCCGGAGCCGCAGCTGTGGCAGGACCCGGTCCCGGCGGTCGACCACGACCTGGTCGGGGACGACGACGTCGCCGCCCTGAAGGAGACCCTCCTCGGCTCGGGGCTGACCGTGGCGCAGCTGGCCTCCACCGCGTGGGCCTCCGCGGCGAGCTTCCGGGGCACCGACAACCGGGGCGGGGCCAACGGCGCCCGCATCCGGCTCGAGCCGCAGCGCGGCTGGGAGGTGAACGAGCCGGAGCGGCTGGCCGAGGTGCTGCGCGTCCTCGAGCAGATCCGGGAGGACTTCAACGGCGCCCGGTCCGACGGCACGAGGATCTCGCTGGCCGACCTGATCGTGCTCGGCGGCTGCGCGGCCGTCGAGCACGCGGCCCGGAACGCCGGTCACCCGGTCCAGGTCCCGTTCCGGCCCGGGCGCACGGACGCCGCGCAGGAGCAGACCGACGTCGAGTCCTTCGCGGTGCTCGAGCCGCAGGCCGACGGCTTCCGGAACTTCGTGCAGTCCGACGCGCGGCTCTCGCCCGAGACGCTGCTGCTCGACCGCGCGTACATGCTCAACCTCACCGCTCCTGAGATGACGGTCCTGGTCGGCGGCATGCGGAGCCTGGGGACGAACCACGGGCAGTCGGAGCACGGCGTCCTCACCGACCGGAAGGAGGCGCTGACCAACGACTTCTTCGTCAATCTCCTCGCCGCCGGCACGCAGTGGAGGGCGGCGGAGTCCTCGGAGGACGTCTTCGAGATCCGCGATCTCGCCACGGACGAGCTCAGGTGGACGGCCACCGCCGCCGATCTGGTCTTCGGCTCGCACTCCCAGCTGCGGGCGATCTCGGAGGTCTACGCCGGCGACGACGCACAGGAGAAGTTCGTGCGCGACTTCGTCGCCGCGTGGGTCAAGGTCATGGAGCTCGACCGGTTCGATCTGCGCTGACGGCACGGGCCCCGGCCGGCGGACCGCACCAGGTGGTGAGCGCGGCCTCGAGCCCTGACGTGTCGCCCTCGCCCACCCAGGCCACGTGCCCGTCCGGCCGGACCAGCACCGCGGTGGGCGGGGTGACCGGTCCGAGCACCGGAAGCTCCCAGCGGCCGTGGTGCGCGGCGGTGACCAGTCGCACGCGGTCCGCCCAGGGCCCGATGTTGACACCGCCGGGCGTGCCGAGCTCGAGCAGCACCGGCCGTGCCGCGTGCAGGAGGGCGAAGACCCGCGCCGGGCCGCCGGCCGTGCGGAGGTCGAGATCCGGCACGCGCCGCCCGAGCAGCGGGTGTCCCGCGCCGAGGTCGTAGTGGATGTCCAGGCCGGACATCGTCGCCGCGTACCGCCGGCGCGGCTCGTCCATGGCCAGGAGCTCGGCGACCGTCTCGCCCACGGCGCGGACGCGGTCGTCGGGGCGGCGCAGTGCGACCTGCGCCATGGTGAGGCGCAGTACGCGGGCGGCCACCGGGTGGCGTTCGGCGTGGTAGCTGTCCAGGAGGTCCTCCGGTGAGGTTCCTCCGACGACCTGGGCCAGCTTCCAGCCCAGGTTCACCGCGTCCTGCACCCCGGTGTTGAGGCCCTGCCCACCGTCCGGGGCGTGCACGTGCGCGGCGTCGCCGGCCAGCAGGACGCGCCCGCTCCGGTAGGACGCCGCCTGCCGGGTCGTGTCGGTGAACCGCGTGATCCAGGTGGGGCTGTGCACCCCGAAGTCCGTCCCGTACACCGCGACGAGCGCCGCGCGGAGATCGCGCAGGGTGGGCTCGCGGCCGGGCCCTACGTGGCGCTCGGTCACCATGACCCCCGCCGGCCCTCCGTCCTGGGGCCGGCGGAAGGCGTGCTTGCCGACGGCGTCCTGGTGGATGCCCCACTCCGGCTCCTCGGCCAGCTCCACCTCGGCGAGCAGACTGCTCGTCGTCGGGTCCCACCCGGGGAACCCGATGCCCGCCGCCTTCCGGATCCGGCTCCGCCCTCCGTCGCACCCGACGACGTACTGCGCCCGCAGCGGCCGGCCGTCGGGCCGCTCGACGTCGACGCCCGTGCCGTCCTGGACCACGCCCGTCACCTCGTGCCCGTAGCGGATCGGCACCCCCAGCTCGCCGATCCAGCCGGCCAGGAGCCGCTCGATGTGGTTCTGCCACAGCGCGAGACCGTAGGGGTGTCGGGTTGGGAAGTCGCTGATGTCCAGGGGGGTGCCGGCGAACCCGGCGACCTGGGCGGTCGTGCCCTCAGTGAGGAACCGGTCGGCGACGCCGCGCTGGTCGAGGACCTCGATGGTCCGCGCGTGCAGCCCGCCGGCGCGCGAGCCGACGAGCTCCTGACCGGTCCTCCGCTCGAGGACGACGACGTCGACCCCCGCCAGCGCCAGCTCTCCCGCCAGCATGAGTCCTGTCGGCCCGCCGCCGACGACCACCACCGCGTGCTCGTCCATCTGCTGCTCCTCTGTCCGCAGTTCCCGGTCCCGGCCCGAGCATTCTGCGGCGCGCAGGGGGTCTTGCCACAAGCCCCCGGGAGCGCTATAGCTTGGAAACGGAGGGGAACGGACGGGCCCGGCCACCGCCGGTCAGAGCAGCCCGCCGATCTGTCCCGCCGTCTCCTGCAGTGCGCGCACGTGGCGCCGCAGACCCGAGAGGCCGCCCCGGTCGGCCGGGACGCTCACGGCCAGCGCCGCCAGGGCCCTGCCCGCGGCGTCGGTGACGGGCACGGCCGCCGCGTGCAGGCCGTCCAGGCTCTCGCCGAGATTGAGCGCGTAGCCGGACCGCCGGATGTCCGCCAGCTCCTCGCGCAGGATCCTGGGGCTCGTGGTGGTGCGCCCGGTCATGCGGGGGAGGCCGGCCTCGAGCAGGGCCTGAGCCGCCGCCGGGTCCGCCACGGCCAGGAGGACCTTGCCGCCGGCCGTGGCGTGCACCGGGAGCAGGGCGCCGGTCCGTCCGCTGACCCGCACGGGACGGTCGCACTCCACGCTGTCGACGAACCGCACGCTCGGCCCCTCGAGGACCATGAGGTTCACGGTCTCCTCGAGGGCGGCGCAGAGCGTCTCCAGGAGCGGGTGCGCGACCTGGCGCAGCTCCGGGATGCCGGCGGAGGAGAGCGCGAACTCGAGCAGCTGCGGACCCGGCCGGTAGGCGCGGGAGTTGCGCTCCTGCTGGACGAAGCCCTCGTGGGCCAGGGTCATGAGGAGCCGGTGGGCCGTGGAGCGGGCCACGCCCAGCTCCGCGGCGGCGTCCGTGACCCGCAGGGAGTCGCGGTCGCGGAGCATCAGCAGCAGCCGCAGGGCGTTGGAGACGGACTCGATGGCGTACGGCGGCAGCTCCGGTTTGTTCTGCATGGAAGAAAGACTGACGGAACGATCCTTCTCTGCGCAACACCTGCCTAGCGTTGCTCCCCAGGGCACCGGGCGGCGGCGCCCGGTGCGGGCAGGGAGAGCAGGACATGACACGAGCGGAGCAGAGCCCGGCGGCCACCGGGCCCGGGCAGGGCCCGGCACCCCGGGTGACGGTCATCGGCGCCGGTGTCGGGGGCCTGGTCCTGGCCCTCGAGCTGCACCGGGTGGGCATCCCGTGCCGCGTCTACGAAGCAGCCCCGGAGCTCCGGCCGCTCGGTGTGGGGATCAACCTGCTCCCGCACGCCACGGCCGTGCTCGGCCGCCTCGGCCTCGAACCCGCGCTCGCGGCCGTCGGGGTGACCACCCGGGAGGCGGTCTTCTACAACCGGTTCGGGCAGTTCGTCCACGCCGAGCCGGCGGGGCGTCACGCCGGGTACGACAGCCCGCAGTTCTCGATCCACCGCGGCGACCTGCAGCAGGTGCTCCTCGACGCCGTGCATGACCGCCTGGGCGAGGACGCGGTGGTCACCGACCACCGGTGCGAGTCCGTGGACCAGGACGGCGCCGGCGCCGTCGCCCGCTTCACCCGGACCAGCGACGGCGCCCAGCTGCCCGACGTCCGCGCGGACGTCGTCGTCGCCTGTGACGGTGTCCACTCCGCGGTGCGCCGGCAGTTCTATCCGGACGAGGGCGAGCCGCGGTACTCCGGGGTCACGATGTGGCGCGGCACGACCGTGGCGCCGCCCTTCCTCACGGGGGCGAGCATGGCGCGGATCGGCTGGCTCGCCAGCGGCAAGATGGTGGTCTACCCCATCCGCGACGTCGACGACGACGGCAACCAGCTCGTCAACTGGGTCGCGGAGCTCGAGGCCCCGCAGCGGGCCCGCCGCGACTGGACGCGGGAGGGCCGCCTGGAGGACTTCCTGGGCGTCTTCCAGGACTGGACGTTCGACTGGCTGGACGTCCCCGCGCTCATCACGGGCGCCGAGACCGTGCTCGAGTACCCGATGGTGGACCAGGACCCGCTCCCGCGCTGGACCTTCGGCCGGGTGACCCTGCTCGGCGACGCGGCCCACCCCATGGTGCCGCGCGGGTCCAACGGCGCCGGCCAGGCCGTCCTCGACGCGCACCGGCTCGCCGAGCTGCTGGCCGCCGGCACCGGCCCGCTGCAGGCGCTCGCCGACTACGAGGCCGAGCGGCTGCCCCGGACGTCGGCCGTGGTCCTGGCCAACCGGACGTCCCCGCCGGACACCATCATCCGCGAGGTGTGGGAGCGCACCGGGGACCGGCCCTTCGACCGGATCGAGGACGTCATCAGCGCGGAGGAGATCGTCGCGATCTCCCGCCGGTACCAGCAGATCGCCGGCTACAGCCTCGACGAGCTCCGGGCCGCGGACGCCCCGGACCCGACCCGCTGAGCGCCCGTGCGCCCCGGACACCGGGCACGTCACCACCGCGATGCACCGCACCACCTCACGACCACACGACCACACGACGAAGGAGTCCACGATGAAGCGCATGCCACTCGTCAGCGCGGCCGCCGCAGCCCTGCTGCTGGCCGGATGCGGGGCCGGGGCCGAGTCCCCGGAGGCCGAGGGGCTGGACCCGGCCGCACCCGTCGCCGTCAACGTCGCCGAGACCGCCGGCGTCCCCTCCGCCTACCTGAACTACGGCGTGCAGCAGGGCTTCTTCGAGGAGGAGGGCCTCGACGTCACCGTCGACGTCAGCGCCGGCGGGGCGGCGGCCGTGCCCGGACTGATGAGCGGCGGGCTGCAGCTGGCCGGCTCCAACACGGTCAGCGCCCTGCTGGCCGTGGAGAAGGGCCTGCCCATCACCATGGTGGCTCCGGGCACCTTCGGCTCCGAGACCGAGGGGGAGGACTTCTCGGCCGTGCTCGTCGCGGAGAACAGCGACATCCGGGAACCGGCGGACCTGGCCGGCAGCACCATCGCGGTCAACACCCTCGAGAACATCGGCGACGTCACCATCTCCGCCGCGCTGGAGGAGCACGGGGTGGATCCGGCCGGCGTCGAGTTCGTGGAGATCGGCTTCCCCGACATGATCCCCGCTCTCGAGCGAGAACAGATCGACGCGGCGTGGGAGATCGAGCCGTTCGTCACCATCGGCGCGGAGTCCGGGGCCCGGCCCGTCCTGTGGCCGTACGTGGAGGCGCGCCCCGGCCTGATGGTCGGGTCCTTCCTGGCCACCCAGGAGTACCGCGAGCAGAACCCCGAGGTGATCGAGGCCTTCCGGAACGGACTGGAGGCCACCGCCGCGTCCGTGACGGAGGACCCGGACGCGTTCCGCGCCGCGCTGCCCGACCTGGCCCGTGTGACGCCCGAGGTCGCCGGGTCCATGACCCTCCCGCAGTGGAAGTCCGAGATCGACGTCGAGTCCCTGGAGTTCATCGAGGAGCAGATGCGGGAGCACGGACTCATCAGCGAACCGGTCGACGTCGAGGCCGTCGTCGCGGACTGAACGAGCCGGCGCGCAGCGCAGCGCCGTCGCACGGGCACCCGACCGGCGGGCGGTACCCTGGCCGTGTGGTCGAGCAGAGCATGTGGATGCAGAAGGTGCGCGCGGATCCCGGGCACTCGTCGTGGTACGTCGAACGGTTCCGGGCCATGGCGGCCGCCGGTGAGGACGTCGTGGGGGAGGCGCGGCTGGTCGAGGCCATGGTCCCGCCCGGCTCCCGGATCCTCGACGCCGGGTGCGGTCCCGGCCGGCTGGGCGGCCACCTGCACCGCCGCGGGCACACCGTCGTCGGGGTCGACGTCGACCCCGCACTGGTCTCCGCAGCCCGGGAGGACCACCCGGGTCCCCGGTGGCTCGTGGGGGACCTGGCCGAGCTGGACCTGCCCGCCCGGGGCGTCCCGGAGCCCTTCGACGCCGTGGTGTGCGCCGGCAACGTGATGGCCTTCCTGGCCCCCAGCACGCGCCTCGAGGTGCTGCGCCGCTTCCGCCTCCACCTGGCCGCCGACGGCCGGGCGGCCGTGGGCTTCGGGGCCGGCCGCGGCTACCCGTTCGCGGAGTTCCTGCAGGACGCCGAGCGGGCCGGGCTCGTGCCCGATGTGCTGCTCTCCACCTGGGACCTGCGCCCGTTCCGGGAGGACAGCGACTTCCTCGTGGCCGTGCTGCGGACCGCCGGGCACTCCTGATCCCGCCGACCCCTCGGCGGCGCCGGGTCGGCGGGGTAGCGTGGACATCGTGAGCACCGCAGCCCTGTCCACCGTCACCTTCGAGAGCCGCTTCGCCCAGGAGCTGGGGGAGCTGTCCGTGCCCTGGCGGGCCGACGACGTCGCCGAGCCCCGGCTGCTGGTGCTCAACGAGCCCCTGGCCGCCGACCTGGGGCTGGACCCTGAGTGGCTCCGCGGCCCGGAGGGCGCACGCCTGCTGGTCGGCAACCTCGTGCCGCCCGGGGCGACACCGGTGGCGCAGGCCTACTCCGGGCACCAGTTCGGCTCATTCTCCCCGCGCCTCGGCGACGGGCGCGCCCTGCTGCTGGGCGAGATCGTGGACGCCGGCGGCCGCCGGCGGGACCTGCACCTCAAGGGCTCCGGGCGGACGCCCTTCGCGCGCGGCGGCGACGGTCTCGCGGCGATCGGGCCCATGCTGCGCGAGTACATCGTCAGCGAGGCGATGCACGCCCTGGGCGTCCCCACCACCCGGTCCCTCGCCGTGGTGGCCACCGGGCGGCAGGTGCGCCGCGAGACCCTGATGCCGGGGGCCGTGCTCGCCCGGGTGGCGAGCAGCCACCTGCGCGTGGGCACCTTCCAGTACGCCCGCGCCACGGACGACCTCGACCTCCTGCGCCGGCTCGCCGACCACGCCATCAGCCGCCACCACCCCGGCGCCGCCGGCGCCGAGCACCCGTACCTCGCGCTGTTCGAGGCGGTCGTCGCCGCCCAGGCCTCGCTCGTGGCCCGGTGGATGCTCATGGGGTTCGTGCACGGGGTGATGAACACCGACAACACGACCATCTCGGGGGAGACCATCGACTACGGGCCGTGCGCGTTCCTGGACGCCTTCGACCCGGCCGCGGTCTACAGCTCGATCGACCACGGCGGGCGCTACTCTTACCGGAACCAGCCGGTCGCCGCCCAGTGGAACCTGGCCCGGCTCGCCGAGGCCATGCTGCCGCTGCTCGACGAGGACCAGGACCGGGCGGTGTCCCTGGCGGAGGGGGCGCTCGGGGCGTTCGCGCCGCAGTACAGCGCGGCCTGGTCCGCCGGGATCCGCTCGAAGCTCGGCCTGCCCGAGGACCTCGACGACGAGGTCGCCTCGTTCCTGGTCGACGACCTGCTCGTGCTGCTCCAGCAGAACCGCGTCGACTGGACCTCGTTCTTCCGCGCCCTGGCCGGGACCGCCCGCACCGGCGCGACCGCCGCGCGCGACCTGGTCCTCGACCTGCCGGCCTTCGACGCCTGGGCCGAGCGCTGGCTCGCCGTGGGGCCGGACCCCGAGGCGATGGACCGCGTCAATCCCGTGCACATCCCCCGCAACCACCTCGTGGAGGAGGCCCTCGCCGCCGCCGTGGACGGCGACCTCGACCCGCTGGGACGGCTCCTGGAGGCGGTGACCGCCCCCTACGAGGAGCGTCCGGGCCTGGAGCGCTACGCCGCCGGCCCCCCGGAGGACTTCGGCGCCTACACGACCTACTGCGGGACCTGAGGCGCCGGCCCGCGGTCAGCCGCCGATGTACTCGCCGGTCACGCTGTCCACGGTGCCGTTCTCGATGCCCGTGCACTGGGCGGCGCCGGCCTCCGTCACCGGGTCGTAGTTGATGCAGAAGGCGTCGTAGTAGGGCACCCCGCTCCGCCACGCGGCCAGTGCCTCCTCGTAGCTGAACTTCGCCGGGAAGGGCACGGCCCCGACGTCCGTGCTGACCTGCACCTGGCAGGTCCCGGGGCCGCCCGGGGCGAAGGCGAGGAGCTGCCCGACGGTGTCGACGACGTCGATCCGGTCCTGGCCGGTGCTCATCGCGGCCTGGTAGGCCCGGCAGATCTCGACGGCCACGGCGCGGTCGTTCGTGTCCGCGGTGAGCCGGTGCACGAGACCGCCGCCCGGGGCCGCCTGCTGCTCGATCCCGGACACGGTCCCGGCGTACGGCTGCCCTTCGGGCGTCGTGGAGAACACGGACCACGCGTCGGCGGGGACGGGTTCTGCGGGCGCGGGCTGCGCCGGGGACTCCTCGTCAGACTCCTCGTCGGCGTCGTCGGGCTGCTCCGCGGGCTCCGCGGACGCCGGGGGCTCCGTGGGCTCGGGGGTCGGCTCCGGCGTCGCCTCCGGGGCCGTGCCCGAGGGGGAGGGCGAGGTCCGGGCGGCGGGGGTGTCCTCCTGGACCTGGGGGTCGCCGGCGCAGCCGGCCAGGGCGAGACCGGACGCGAGGAACAGACTGGTGACGACGGCCTTCGTGCTCATGGGGTGCCTCTGCTTCGCTGGGGGGCGGGGTTCCCACTGTAGGCGGGCCGGGCGGTGAACCGGGGTGGCCCGCCGGAGAGTTGCCCACCCAAGAGGGGTCAGACGGGGAGGGGCGGGCCGTGCCACGATGCGGAGGGCATGCCGCAGAACTGTGAAGGGGGCCGCTGTGCCGCACCAGATGACGCTGATGTTCCTCAACATCGCGCTGACCCTCGTCCTCGTCGTGTCGTGCTATCTGCACCTGGGCGGCGGGCGCTGGTGGTTCCCGTGCCTGTGGTTCGTCGGCATGGCGGCGGGGTCCCTGTGGGACGCGCTGCCGCACCGCCGCGCCGCGGAGTTCGCCCGCCGCGCCGGTGGTCGGACCGCCTGGCAGGGCTGAGCGCGGCCGCACGTCCGCGGCGCCGGCCGGCGGCGGCCGCGGGGGCAGCGGGGACGGCGGGGGCGGCGGCGCAGCGGGTGGCGTCCGTCGTCCGGTCCCCGTCCCGCTGTCGTCCTACTCGCACGCGACGCCGTCGGAGTCGCCGTCCATGGCCTCCCGGTAGCCGGGCTCCCCGCGCAGCAGCGGTGCGGCGCCGGCCTCCCGGGCGGCCGTGCAGTTGGCGTAGTGCACGTCCGTGGGCACGGGAGCCTGACCGGCCGGGGCCTCCTCGGCGGGGGCCGGGGCGGCCCCGGCGCCCCCGGGGATGTCGCCGAACGGCGTGCCGCCGGGCAGCTGCTGGTCGGGGCAGCCGGAGAGCACCTCGGCCATGGCGGTCCTCTCCGGGGCGGTGACCCACAGGCCGTAGCGGGTCTTCACCGCGATCTGGACGGCCACCATCTCGCAGGCGAAGGCCCGGTTCGGGGGCAGCCACCGCGAGGCGTCCAGGTCGGACTTCGAGCCGTTGGCCGGGCCGTCGACCGCCAGCAGGTTCAGCGGGTCGTTGGCGAGGGCCACGCGGTCGGCCGGGGAGAGCCGGCGCGCCCCTGTGACCCAGGCGTTGCCGAGCGAGACCACGTGGTCCACCTGGACGTCGGCGGAGGTCGCGACCCCGCGGACGAAGTCGATGGACGCCCCCGTGTACGGGTCGGCGAGGGTGCCGGTGTCGACCCTGCACCCGTCGGCGGAGCTGATGCCGGTCAGGTCCCGGGCCAGGACCTCGTTGCGGGAGTCCTCGCAGTCGCCGTCGGCGTCGATCCACCCGCCGAACTGGGCGTCGCGGTCGTAGTCGGACATCGTCCCGGCGGCGGCGACCGGCAGGTCCTGCAGGGCGAGGAACGCCCCCGAGGGCGGGGCGACGGCCCGGACGGGGGTCTCCGACGGCTCCGGGGCGGAGCTCGGCGACGGGGCGACCGTGGTGACCGTCCCCGGGGTCCTCGAGGCCGTGGGCGAGGGTGTGCTGCCGGGCTCGGCGCTCGGGGAGGGGGCGGCGGGCACCGTCGTCACGGTCCCCGGGACGGGGCCGGCGGCCGGGTCGGTGGAAGCGGTGCTGGACGCGCAGCCCGCCATCAGCCCGATCGCCAGGACGAGGTGCAGCGGCCCCGCCACGGTCCACCTGCCCCCGGCGACACCGCGGCGGGACGCCGGGTCCGCCCCCGGGGCGGGCGAGGGGAAGAGGGTGTTGCGCATGGTGCTCCTGGGGGGACGAGAGGAAGTGCGCCTGGGGGAGGGCACGCGTCGGGGGATCGCGCGAGGCACCCTCCTGTTCTACGTCCGGTGCCCGTCCGGCACCGCACGGCGCGCCGCAGAGGGCGGCGACCCCCGCGTGTGTGACGCCGGAGGTGACCGCGCCATCCCCGGATGAGGGGTCAGACACGCGGGGTCGCCGGGTGCGAGGATGCGGTCACGGGGATCGTCGAACGGGGGGAGGGCCTCGTGCTGACCGTGCGCGACAGGCTGCTCCTGGGGCTCTGGCTCCTGCCGGTGGCCCTCGGTCTCGTCGTGGGGCTGTGCGTCGGAGACGACGACGGCACCGTCATGCTGTTCGTCACCGGTCTCGTCGCGGCCCTCTACCTGGCGGTGCTGGTCAGCACCGTCCACTCCGCGCGGCGCCGACGGACCGAACCCGCCGCCGCGCCCGCCCCGGAGCCCCCTGGGCACGCGGAGCCGGCCGCCGGACACGGCCCCGACCCGCCGGGGGCCCCCGGGGAGTCCGGCCGCGCGCTCGCCGCGTCGCGCGTCCTGCCGCTGGTGCTCGCCGTCTCCGCCGCCGTCTACGTCGTCGCGGAGGGCGGCTGGACCTTCGTGGTGGTCGCCGTGCAGCTCGTCACCGTGATCACCATGGCCGCCTACGTGCACGAGCGCGGTGCGGAGCCGAAGCCCGTGACTTAGCACGGCTCCGTCCCCGTCCGTGCGGACGGGGACGGAGCCGTGGCCCGGCCGCGACGGATCGCGGCCGGCGGGCTCACGAGAGCTGCACGTACGTGGCCGAGTGCCCGAAGCCGACGACGTCGTCGCGGCCGTCGCCGTTGACGTCACCGAGCAGGCGCGGATACCGGTCCTCCGTCCACCCCTGGTCGTAGCCGAAGGCGGCGACCTTCAGGTACACCGGGCCGAAGGTGCCGTCCGCCCGGCCGTAGGCCACGTAGACCCCGGCGTTGCCGAAGCCCACCAGGTCCTGGATGCCGTCGACGTTGATGTCCGCGTGGGTCCGCAGGTGCCGGTCGCCCCGCCACCCCTGGGCCTGGCCGAAGTCGTTCACCCGCAGTGCCACGCCGGTGTAGTTCCCTCCGTTCAGCGAGTGCGCGACGGAGACCCCGGAGTAGCCGAAGCCGATGATGTCCGCCGCGGCGTTGCCGGCGGGGTTGACATTGACGTCGGCCAGCATCCGCGGGTGCTGTCCCACGCGCCAGCCCTGGGCGTAGCCGAAGTTGCGGATCTCCAGGGCGGGCTGGGTGAACGTGTCCCCGAGCGCCGAGAAGTAGGAGACGTACGTGCCGGCGTCCCCGAAACCCACGATGTCGGCGGTGCTGTTGCCGTCGACGTCCGCGAGCATCCGCGGGTTCTTGTCGACCCGCCAGCCGCGGTCCCATCCGTAGCTGTCGATGCGCTTGCCGGTCCCGGTGAACGTCCGGTTGGACAGCCCGTGGGAGACGGTGACGCCCGAGTGCCCGAAGCCCACGATGTCGGCGGTCAGGTTGCCGTTGAGGTCGGCGAGCTCGCGCGGGTGCCGGTCGACGCGCCAGCCCTGGTTCCAGCCGAAGTCGCGGACCTTGAGCTGCGGCGCGGTGAAGCTGCCGTCGCCCTGGGAGTAGGCCACGTAGACGCCGGCGTCGCCGAAGCCCACGATGTCGTCCCGGCGGTCGCCGTCGACGTCCGCGAGCGTGCGCACGTGCCGCGCGCCGGACCAGCCCTGCGCGGTGCCGAAGTCGCGCACGCTCATGCGCGGCGTGCCGAAGGTGCCGTCGGCCCGGCCGAAGGCGACCTGGACGCCGGCGCTGCCGAAGCCGACCACGTCGGCGCGGCCGTCGCCGTTGACGTCCGCGAGCTCGCGCACGTGCTGGTCGGTGCGCCAGCCCTGGGCGTAGGAGAACACGGGCTGCGCGGTCGCGGCGTGGGCGGGTGCGCCCACGGCGAGCCCGGCGGTCGCCAGCACGGTGGCCGACGCGCCGGTGAGCACGCGCGAGAGGAGTGGGTGTTTCATGGCGGGTCCCCGAGGTCGTGAGACGGATCGTCGGCACGGGCGCCGGTGGCGCGTGCCGGAGTCCTCGGTCGGCCCCCGGCCGACCGGGAGACGTCCCCCGGGACGCGGTGCGCCTCCGGGGAACCGGTGGCACCGGGAACGACGTCCCGGTGCCGAGGCGCAACAGCTGAGGGAGCTCAATTTACTCCTGCAACCAGGTGGTCACCAGGAGCGTTCCCTTTCGTGACGTCGCCGGACGGCCGGGGTCACGGGGCTGTCCCGGCCACCACCTCGGCCACCGTCCCGGTCACCGCTCCGGCCGTGCGGCGAGGGTGGTCCTGCGCCCGCCGCGGTCGGCGGCACCCGCCGGAGTCGCCGACCGCGGCGGGACCGTCACGGGCTGACGGGCTCCGGCCGGGGGTCGGAGGTGCAGCACGAGCCGTCGCCGCCCACCTCGGAGAGCTCCCGGCCGGTCCTGCCCTCGAGGTCGGGCCGGGCGTCGGCGGTGACGGTGTAGACCTCCCACGGCTCCCGGCCCGGTCCGGTCACCCAGACCTTGTCCTGGACGGCGTAGCAGCAGGTGGTCTGCTCCTCGGGGCGGGTGGCCAGGCCGGCGTCGGCCAGGCGCTGTGCGGCCGCCTCGACGATCTCGGTGCTCTCCACCTCCACGCCGAGGTGGTCCATGCGGGTGTCGTCACCGGGCTCGCCCTCCAGCAGCACGAGCTTCAGCGGCGGCTCCGCGATGGCGAAGTTGGCGTAGCCCGGGCGCCGTTTGGCCGGGGCCGTGCGGAACAGGGTGGAGTAGAACTCGATGGAGCGCTCGAGGTCGGCCACACGCAGGGCGAGCTGGACTCTGGACATGACGGGTTCCTTTCGGGTGCGACGAACGCTCCTTGGTATCGACGTCCGTCTATGTGGAAGAGTGCCACCAACATCGATGGTCGTCAATACGTCCGGGCGTTCTCCTGGCGGGCCGTCCACCCGGTCGCCCCGTGGGCCGCCGTCGCCCCCCCGTACCGCCGGCTGTGGCTCCTCCCGCACCGTTCCGGGTTCGCCTTCCGCGGACCGGCGGGAGATCATGGGGGGAGACGGCCCGGCCCGCCACCCGGAAGGACACCATGCGCAAGCACCAGCACGCCGACGACGACGAGCCCCGGCGCAGCCTGTTCCGGCGCTTCGACGACTTCGCCATGCGGTTCTACGGGCCCGCCGTGCGCAGCCCCCGCGACCTCCGGGGCCAGGACCAGCCCAGCGAGCAGACGCAGCAGTGGTACCAGGACCTGCAGGACGAGTTCGTGGTCGAGAAGGACGCGAACGGCAACACCTATCTGCGCCCCCGCCACCGGTAGCCCGCCCGTGACGCCGGGAGGCGCCCGGCCGGAGAACCCCCGGGCCCGGGCCGTACAGTGTCGGAGCATGGAAGGAAACCACGTGCTGCCCCTGACCGATCCCGAGGTGCGTGCGCTGCGGGAGGACTTCCCGCTGCTGGCGAACAGTCCGTCGGTCTACCTGGACTCCGGGGCGACCTCGCAGAAGCCGCTTTCGGTGCTGGACGCCGAGCGGGACTTCTACCTGCACCGCAACGCCGCGGTCCACCGCGGCGCCCACGCCCTGGCCGTGGAGGCCACCGACGCCTACGAGGAGGCCCGCCGGGTGGTGGCCGGCTTCGTGGGCGGCACCGAGCGGGAGCTGGTGTGGACCTCCAACGCCACCGAGGCGATCAACCTGATCACCTACTCCTTCTCCAACGCCTCGGCCGGACGCGGGGGAGGGACGGCCGCCCGCTTCCGGCTGGGCCCCGGCGACGAGATCGTCACCACGGAGGCCGAGCACCACGCCAACCTCATCCCGTGGCAGGAGCTGGCCGCCCGCACCGGGGCCGTCCTGCGCTGGATCCCCGTCGACGAGTCCGGTGCCCTCGATCTCGGGGCCGCCGCCGAGGTCATCGGCGAGCGCACCCGGGTGGTGGCCTTCAGCCACGTCTCCAACGTCACCGGCGCGATCACCGACGTCGCCCGTCTCGTCGAGCTGGCCCGGGCGGCCGAGGCGCTGACCGTGCTGGACGCCTGCCAGTCGGTGCCGCACCTGCCCGTGGACCTCCCCGCCCTGGGAGTGGACTTCGCGGTGTTCTCCGGGCACAAGATGCTCGGGCCCACCGGGATCGGGGCGCTGTGGGGGCGGTCCGAGCTGCTGGACGCGATGCCCCCGTTCCTCACCGGCGGGTCCATGATCACGAAGGTCACGATGGAGTCCGCCCGGTACCTGCCGGCCCCGACCCGCTTCGAGGCCGGCACCCAGCGGGTCGCCCAGGCCGTGGCGCTGGCCGAGGCGGTGCGCTATCTGCAGGCGATCGGGATGGAGCGGGTCGCGGCCCACGAGCACGAGCTGGGGCAGCGGCTCGCGGCCGGTCTCGGGCAGCTGGAGGGGATCCGGCTGATCGGCCCGCCCCCGGGCACCGAACGGGTGGGTCTGGCGGCCGTGGACGTGGCGGGGGTGCACGCCCACGACGTCGGGCAGGTGCTGGACTCCGCCGGGGTGGCCGTGCGGGTGGGCCACCACTGCGCCCAGCCGCTGCACCGGGCGCTGGGGCTGACCGCCAGCACGCGGGCGAGCGCCTACCTCTACAACACCACCGCCGACGTCGACCGGTTCCTGGCCGAGCTCGCCGGGGTCCGCAGCTACTTCCGCGTGGCCGGCTGAGCACCGTGACCGCCGCACCGCAGCTGCCGGGGCCGCAGGACCCGCTGAACCCACCGAGGAGGACCCCATGAGCGCGCTGGACGGGATGTACCAGGAGGTCATCCTCGACCACGCCAAGCGGCGCTCCGGCGAGGGCCTGGCGGCCCCGGCACCCGGACACGGGGCCGGGGAGTCCCACCAGTACAACCCCACGTGCGGCGACGAGATCACCGTGCGGGTCGAGCTCGCGGCCGTCCCCGGGGACGCGGAGCCGGTGGTGGCCCGGCTCAGCTGGGAAGGGGAGGGCTGCTCGATCTCCATGGCCGCGGCCTCTGTGCTGGCCGAGACCGCTCCCGGGATGACGCGGACGGAGCTGGTGGAGCTGATCGGCGCGTTCCGGGACCTCCTGCGCTCGCGGGGCACCGTGGTCCCCGACGAGGAGGTCCTCGGCGACGCCGCCGCCTTCGCCGGGGTCTCCCGGTTCGTGGCCCGCGTCAAGTGCGCCATGCTCGGCTGGGTCGCCGCCGAGGAGGCCCTCGAACGCGCCGGCTGAACGGCACCCGGCGCCACCGGTCTTCACACACCAGGACGTCCTTGTCCTGCCCGGCGCGGGATGGGACACTGACCGCCCCGGCGCTGAGGAGGCGGTCATGACACAGCTCGAGGACCTGGTGGCCCGCGTGGAGACGTGGAAGGCGCTGGACCGGGTGGCCGAGCCCCTGGCCCGCGCCGTGGGCCGGGCGGTGCGGCCCGCGCCCGTCCGCAACGTGCTGAGCGGCACGGTGATCGGGCACCCGCTGCACCCCCTCCTCACCGACGTCCCGATCGGCGCGTGGACCATGGCCGCGGTGCTGGACCTGACCGGCGGCCCCAGCACGGCCCGCGCCGCCGACGTGCTCGTGGCCGCGGGGCTGGCCGCCGCCGTCCCCACGGCGGCGACCGGGCTCAACGACTGGTCCGACACCCAGGGCGCCGACCGGCGCATCGGCCTGGTGCACGCGACCGCCAACAGCGTGGCCCTGACGTTCTACGCGGCCTCGCTCGCCGCCCGGCTCCGGGGCCGGCGCGGCGCCGGCAGGGCCCTCGCCCTGGTCGGCTACGGCTGCGTCACGGGCGGGGGCTACCTGGGCGGCCACCTCGTCTTCGCGCGGGGCGTCAACGTCAACCGCACCGCCTGGCGGAGGGGCCCACAGCGGTGGACTGACGTCCTCGCCGACGCCGACCTCGCCGCCGGCGAGCACCGACGGGTGCCGGCCGGCAGCGTCTCGGTGCTGCTCGTCCGCGACGGGGACCGGGTCGAGGCCCTCGACAGCGTCTGCAGCCACCTGGGCGGCCCGCTCGAGGAGGGGACGGTCGACGGCGGCTGCGTCACCTGCCCCTGGCACGGCAGCACCTTCCGGCTCGCGGACGGCGCCGTGGTCCGCGGACCGGCGACCGCCGCGCAGCCCAGCTACGAGACCCGCGTCGAGGAGGGACGGATCCAGGTCCGGCGCCGGCCCTGACCACCCCGGACCCCGGCAGCGGCCCGGAATGCTTCCGGCGCCGCCCGGGTTGTGCGCACCATGGCCCTCTCCGACGTTCCGCTCTCCCTCCTCGACCGCGCCAACACCCGGGACGGCTCCACGGAGGCCGACGACCTCGCCCGCGTCCTGGAGCGGGCCGAGCGTGCGGAGGAGCTGGGCTACCACCGGTTCTGGGTGGCCGAGCACCACGCGGTGCCCGGGATCGCCGGGTCCGCACCGGCGGTGCTGATGGCCGCCCTGGCCGCCCGGACCCGCCGCCTCCGGATCGGCTCCGGCGGGATCATGCTCCCCAACCACCAGCCCCTCGTGGTCGCCGAACAGGCCGCCACCCTCGAGGCCCTGCACCCCGGCCGGATCGACCTCGGCGTGGGCCGCTCCCTCGGCTTCACCGCCGCGGTCCGGGACGCGCTGCGCACCGGCAAGGAGGCCGCGGACCGCTTCGGGGACGACCTGGCCGAGCTGCTCGCGCACCTCTCCGGCGCGGCCCCGGTGACCGCCCGGCCCCGCAACCACGCCGCCACACCGGTCTTCGTCCTGGCGACCGGCGCCGGGGTGGAGACCGCGGCCCGGGCGGGACTGGCCGTGGTGCTCGGCGGCCCGGCGCTCTTCCGCGAGGGCCCCGGCGGCGGCGCCGCGGTGCTCGAGCGGTACCGCGCGCAGTTCCGCCCGTCGTCGTGGTGGCCGGAGCCCTACGCGGTGGTCTCGGCGAACGTCGCGGTGGCGCGGACCCGCGCGGCCGCCCGCGAACTGCTGCTGCCCGAGGCCCGCGCCCTGGCCGCCTCCCGCACCCGGGGCGAGTTCCCGCCCCTGGCGCCCGCGCGGCCCGCGGAGCCGGACGGGCTCACGGCCCGGGAGCGGGCCCTCGTGCAGGAGACCCTCACGGCCTCCGTCCACGGCACGGCCCCGGAGGTCCGGGACCAGCTGGAACGGCTGCTCGCGCGCACCGGGGCGGACGAGCTGCTCGTGACGGGCGGCGCGCACGATCTCGACGCCCAGGCGGACTCCGACCGGCGGCTCGCCGCGCTGTTCACCACCCGCCCGGCCTGACCTCCCCCCGCCGTCCCACCGAGTCCCCCATCTGATCGCAATTCCCCCCGTCTGATCATGGGGATTTGCGACCAGGTGGGGGACTCGGCGGCAGGAGCGGGGGCAGGAGGGGAGTGCGGATAGAGTGACGGGGTGCCACAGCTGCTCGTTCTCGCCGCCCACCCCCTGGAGACCAAGTACTTCCCGGAGGACATCGACCTGGTCCTGACCGGTGTCGGGATGTCGTCCGCGGCGGTGCGCACCACCGAGGCGGTGCTGACCCGCTGCCCGGACCCCGCGCGCCGGGCGGAGCTGACGGTGCTCAACATCGGCAGCGCCGGCGCCCTGAAGCACGGGCTGACCGGGGTGCTCGAGCCCTCCCGGATCATCAACCGGGACGTGGACGAGGAGCTGCTGCGCGCGGCCGGGATCCCCGTGGACAACGTCATCGAGCTCGGCGGCGACGGCCCCGTGCTCGCCACCGGGGACTCCTTCGTGGCCGGCGGACCCGCCCGGGACGCCCTGGCCGCCCGGGCGGACCTCGTGGACATGGAGGGCTGGGCGATCGCGGTGGCCTGCCGGCACCTGGGCGTGCCGCTGCGGATGGTCAAGCACGTCTCCGACGCCGCCGACGAGGAGGCGGTCGCGTGGGCCGAGAAGGTCGAGCTCAGCGCCCTGGCCCTGGGGCGCTGGTTCCGCGGCAGCGGGATCACCGGGGCGTGACCTGCCGCAGGACCGTCCGGATCCGCCACTAGACTGGGGCCAGCATGAAACTTCTCCGCCAGCGCGAGTCCCTGGGCGCCCAGCAGGACTACGAGAGCGCCATGACCCTCCTCGCCGACGTGCGCCGCAGCGGGCCCGTCCTGCGCCTGTACGAACCGGCCCCCACGGTCGCCTTCGGCCGCCGGGACGAGCTGCGCCCGGGGTTCCCCGACGCCGCCCGGGCCGCCCGCGAGAGCGGGTTCGAGCCCCTGGTCCGCAAGGTGGGGGGCCGCGCCGCGGCCTACCACGGCGGGTGCCTGATCATCGACCACCTCGAGACCGCCGAGGACCCCACCTCGGGCATCCAGGACCGCTACCGGCTCTTCGGCGACATGATCGTGGCCGCCCTGGAGGAGCTCGAGGTCGAGGCCGACGTCGGCGAGATCCCGGGCGAGTACTGTGCCGGCGAGCACAGCGTGCACGGGACGCACCCGGCGTCGTCGTCGACCCCGGGCCGGAAGGTGAAGCTGGCCGGGACGGCCCAGCGGGTGGTCGCGGGCGCCTGGTACTTCAGCACCGTGTTGGTGGTCGAGCAGTCCGAGCCCATCCGCTCGGTGCTCACCGACGTCTACTCGGCCCTCGACCTGGACTGGGACCCGGCCACCGCCGGGGCCGTGGACGACCTGCGCCCGGGCACCACCGTGGCCGACGTCGAGCGCGGGATCCGCAAGGTGTACGGCATGTACTCCCGGTACCTGGGGTACGGGCCGCTCACCGACTGAGCCCCGGCCGCGGGCCGGGCAGACCGAGGAGGCAGCAGATGTGCGGACGCTACGTCATCGCCCGGGCCGTGGGCGACCTCGTCGCCGCGACCGGGGCGGTCCCGGACGAGAGCCTGGGCGAGGCCGACTCCGAGCGGCTGCGGGCCAACTGGAACACCGCGCCCACCACCGACGTGCCGATCGTCCTGGAACGCCTCACCGGCGGGGACGGCCGGGACGACGACGGGGAGCTGGTGCGCGAGCTGCACGTGGCCCGCTGGGGACTGGTCCCGGGCTGGGCCAAGGACCCGGCGGTCGGGTCGAAGATGTTCAACGCCCGCTCGGAGACCGTCCTCGAGAAGCCGTCCTTCCGCAAGGCGGTCCGGGCCCGCCGGTGCGCGGTCCCGGCCAACGGCTACTACGAGTGGAAGAAGGAGCCCGGCGCCGGGAAGGGCGGGCGCAAGCAGCCCTACTACGTCCACCCGGCCGACCCGGAGGAGACCATCTGGTTCGCCGGGATCTACGAGTGGTGGCGGGTGCCCGAGGGCACGGAGCTGCACTCCGCGGCCCTGCAGCCCGGCAGGGACGGCGGCGGGAGCACGTGGCTGCTGTCCTGCTCCATCCTCACCACCGACTCCCCGGAGCCCTCCGACGAGCACCCCGTGCTCACGGAGCTGCACGGTCTGCACGACCGGATGCCGATCCCGCTGGCGCCCGAGCACGTGGGGGACTGGCTGCGCCCCGGGGAGGACGACGCCCCGCAGCTCGTGGACCTGGTCCGGGCCGAGGCGCACCGCACGGCCGCCCGCTGGGTGCTCGACCCGGTGGGCCCGGCGGTCGGCAACGTGCGCAACAACTCCCCGGAGCTCGTCGAGCCGCAGCGGAGCCTGTTCTGAGCCCCCGGGAGCCCGCGGACCGGGTCGCCGACTTCGTCCGCGCCCACGGCGGCGGGGTCGTGGCGACCAACAGCGGCGCCGGCTGCCCCGAGTCCGCGTGGATCAACCTCGCGGCCCTCGGGGACGGGCGGCTGGTCTTCGGCACGAACGAGCGCAGCCGCAAGTACGCCAACCTCCTCGCCGACCCGCGGGTCTCCCTCGTGGTGGTCTCCGGGACGGGCCAGGAGTTCCAGCTCGAGGGCGAGGCCGGCGTGCTGGAGGGCTCCGCCGCGCGGGACGCCGGCGAGGTGCTGGAGTCCCGGCACCCGGGGGCCACGGGCAAGGACAGCACCCGGCTCGTGGCGGTGCGCCCCCGCTGGGCGCGGTTCGTCGACATCGCCGCCGATCCCCCCGTCCGGGAGGAGTTCTCGCTCTGAGCCGGTCACAGAAGAGGCCCGGGACCCGCATCGCGGGTCCCGGGCCTCTTCCACGGCCTGGTGCCGGGCCCTGTTCGTGCCGGCGTCCCCTCCGGCGTCCCCCGGTCCGGAGCGCCCGCCGGGCTCAGACGTAGTCCGTCTCGGGGACCCAGCGGTTGAAGTCGAGCGTCAGGTAGAGCGCGAGCGCCGCCGCGTTGTCCTCGGCGATCCGCAGGCTGACCTGGTCGTAGCCGTTGTCGTAGAGGGTGCCCATGGCGCACCGCACCAGCTGCTCGGCCAGGCCCTGGCGGCGGCGGGAGGCCGCCGTGAACAGCTCGAAGATGTAGGGGACGTCGGGGAGGTCGTCGCCGACCCGCCGGGACAGCACGAGCGCGGCGGCCACCACGGTCCCGTCGTCGTCGACCACCACCGGCGAGGCCTCGGGCAGGAAGGGCCCGTACTCCCCGTCGAAGACTCCCCGGATCACCTGGCGGGCCTCCTCCAGGCTGGAGACCCCGCCCTGCTCGTAGGAGGAGTAGTAGAGCTGGGCGAGGCTCTCGGCGTCCTCCGGGCCGGACGGACGCAGATTCACCGCGGGCTTCTTGGCGTTCGCCGCGGTGTGGGCGATCAGCGTGATGGTTCCGGTCATGGAAGGCCTCCGTGAGGTCGACGCCGGCTGCTCCGGCGGGGCGGACGAGGGACAGGGGACGTCCGGGAGGGCCGCGCAGGGCAGGCCCTCCGTGCATTCAGCGTATCCATTTCGCTGGGCTTGTCCATGCTTCGCCGTTCTCGATCGCAAAAGTGAACGGCCAGGTCGGAGCGGGAACTTCAAGGGAACACTTGTTCCTTTTCCACGCTCCTCCGGGTTAGCGTGTCGTACAGGTGTTCTAGCTTCCAGGGAACAGGGCGCACCAGGGACGGGCGCCGGGCCGAGGGAGAGAGGAGCCGTCGTGGGTTTCCTGACGGAGAGCGTCGACGTGGACTGCGACACGGACGGGGTGCCGGTGGGTGTGCACTGGCGTGGGCGGGACTACCTGGTGGCCCAGGGCCCCGTGCGCTGGTACGAGCGCCGCGCCTGGTGGTCCGAGGACGCGCGGCTGCCCAAGGACCGGGGGATCGGTGCGGTGGACCAGCAGATGTGGCGGGTCCAGGTGCAGCTGAACACCCGCTCCGAGCTGCTGACCCTCGAGCTCGTCCACACCCTCGACACCGGGCGCTGGCGGCTGCTCGCCGCCACGAGCGCCTCGGGGATCCGCGTGGTGCGCTGCGCGTAGGGCCGCCGCGGTGCACCGTCCCGCCGGAGGTGCATAGGATCGTCGGTGGAGACCGCACCGCAGAACGTGAGGGAGCACCCGTGAGACTCGGCACCGTGCGACGCGACGGCACCACCCAGGCCTTCCGGCAGGAGGACGGGCGGACCGTCTACCTCCCCGTCCCCGACGTCGGGGCCCTCCTCGCCGGGGGCGACCTGCGGCTGCCGGGGGAGCCGGGCCCCGCGCCGGCCCCGGAGGACCTGGCGACGCCCGTCCTGCGCCCGGGCAAGATCCTGTGCGCCGGGCTGAACTTCTACGACCACGCGGAGGAGGTCGGCCAGGAGATCCCGCAGCACCCCACGATCTTCGCGAAGTACCCCACCGCGCTCATCGGCCCCACCGACCCCATCGCCATGCCGGAGGAGTCCGAGAAGATCGACTGGGAGGCCGAGCTCACCGTGGTGATCGGCTCGCCCCTGCGCCACGCCACGCCGGACCAGGCACGGGCCGCGATCGCCGGGTACACCATCATGAACGACATCTCGGTGCGGGACTGGCAGGGCCGGACCTCCGAGTGGTTCCAGGGCAAGAACTTCGACCGCACCACCCCGGTGGGCCCCGTGGTGGTCACCCCCGACGAGATCGACCCCGAGGCGGGACTGGCGATCCGCTGCACCGTGGACGGCGTGCGGCACCAGGACTCCGGCACCGACCGGATGATCTTCTCCGCCGTGGAGCTGGTCGAGTACCTCAGCCGGTTCCTGACCCTCGAGCCCGGGGACCTCGTGGCCTGCGGCACTCCCGCCGGCGTGGGCCTGGCCCAGAAGCCCCGCCGGATCTGGTTGCGGGACGGCCAGGAGGTCGTCACCGAGATCGAGGGCATCGGCGAGCTGCGCAACGTCTGCACCCCCGCCGAGGACCTCCGGGCGGCGGCCGGCTGACCCGGCACCCGTCCCCACCCGGTCCCGTCGCCCTTCTCCCGCTGACCTGATCCCGCTGTCCTGATCCCGCTGTCCTGATCCCACTGTCCTGTTCCCGCCTTCGACCGGAGGACCCCATGGCGACGATCGGCTTCCACGCCTCCCACGAGCAGATCCCTCCCGAGCAGCTGCTGCGCGACGTCGGGCACGCCCAGCAGGCCGGCTTCGGCGCCGCCATGTGCTCGGACCACCTCGAGCCGTGGTCGCCGCACCAGGGCCACTCCGGGTTCGCCCTGTCCTGGCTGGGCGCCGCCCTGGCCACCACGGACCTGCCCTTCGGGTTCGTGCACGCCCCGGGCCGGCGCTACCACCCCGTGGTCACCGCCCAGGCCACGGCCACCCTCGCCCGCATGTTCCCCGGCCGGATCTGGACCGCCCTGGGCAGCGGGCAGAAGCTCAACGAGCGGGCCGTCACCCCGGACTGGCCGGCCAAGGAGCACCGGCAGCGGTTCCTCGAGGGCAGCTTCGACGCCGTCCGCCGGCTGCACGCGGGCGAGGAGGTGTCCTGCCGCGAGCCGTTCCACGCCGACCGCGCCCGGGTCTGGGACCCGCCGGAGGTCCTGCCCGCCCTGCGCGTGGCCGCGCTCACCCCGGCGACGGTCCGCCGCTTCGCCCCCCTGGCCGACGGGTTCATCACCGTCCAGCAGCCCCTCGAGGACCTGCGCCGGATGCTCGAGACCTGGCGCGAGGCCGGCGGCACCGGGCGGACCGCGCTGCAGGTGCACCTGAGCTGGGCGCCCTCCCCGGAGCAGGCCCGCGCGATCGCCCTCGACCAGTGGCGCACCAACGTCTTCGACCCCGTGACCATGGCCGAGCTCGCCTCACCCCAGGACTACCTGCGCAAGGCGGTCCAGGAGGACGTGGGGGACGAGCAGATCGCCGGGGCGGTCAACGTCTCCGCCGACCTCGGCCGGCACGCCCAGTGGCTGCACGAGTACGCCGACCTCGGCTTCGACGAGATCTACCTCCACCACGTGGGGCAGGAGCAGGGCCGCTTCCTCGACGCCTTCGGGGGGACGGTGCTGCCCCAGCTGGCGCAGGCCTGATCCGGGGCGGCCCCGGGCGCCGGTCCCGGGAGCGCGGGCTACGGCAGCCGGGACGGGCGCCGCAGCACGGCCGCGCCGGCCAGCTCCGGCTCGAGCGGGACCGGACTGTGCAGCACGGCCGGTCCGCGGTGCAGGTCGCCGCTGGACAGCGGCCGGCAGCGCAGGCCCCCTCGCCCCCGCATGGCGGCGTGCGCGCCCGGAGCCAGGACCCGGTCCATCCAGGCGCAGGGATGGGCCGGGCGCCCGCCCCGCAGCCGCACGAGGGCGCCCCGGGACTCCAGCGCGAACTCCTCGCCCAGCAGCGGGGCCAGGTGGGCGCCCCGGAGGACCACGTTGCGCCGGGTCAGGAGCGGGTCGAAGGGGCCCGTGCCCAGGTCCGCGGCCATGGCCTCGAGCGCCTCGACGGCGAGCAGGGTGACGGCGGCGTCCATGTGCGCGGCCTTGCCGAAGAACCGGTCGCCCACCACGCCCTTGCCGGCCACCAGCTCCACCCGCTCGGCGTCGGTGGTGGGGACGTCCGCCGCGCCGTCCCGGGCGCGGCCGAAGTAGGCGTGCGCCGGGGACACGAGCAGGTGCAGGACCTCCACGTCGTACCGATAGGTCGCCGTCATGCCCCACACCCCTCCGTCGTCGCGGCCGCCGGTCCGGCGCCGCCTCGCTGCCGCCGGACCTCAGCATAGGCAGGGCGGACGACACCGGGGGCGCCGGGCCGCGCCGCCCCGCTCTTCCCTGCACCCGGGGAGCGGCCCGCGATCCTGTCCCCTTTACGGATGCACACCTGGTGTCCCGGGGTGCGCGAGGGCAAGAATGACAACGACGGAGGACAGCCGCGGGGCACCGTGGTCCGGATGGGGGAGGGAGGTCGCGTGTCTGCCAGACGCTCCGCCGGGGGACGGTACCGGCTGGCCGGGCCGGCCGGGTCGGCCGTGGTCGTCCTTGTCGTGGTCCAGCTCCTCCTCCGGGGCGTCATCTCCGTGGCGCAGCTCGCGCTCGGAGCGGCGGCGCTCGTCGTCGTCGCGCTGGTGCTCGGTCAGCGGTTCCTCGTCCCCTGGCTGGCGCGCCGGTCCCCGAACCGGCCGCGCATCACCACGACCCGGGCGTGGACGTGCCCGATGCCCCCGGAGGAGGCCCTCGAGCGGATCCGCACGGCGTTCGAGGACCTCGGCCCGGCGGTCCGCTCCGAGGAGTGCTGCGTGGAGGTGTCGGTGGGCTCGGACGTCACCTTCCGTCGGCGCGGGACGGCCTCCGAGTTCGGGTGGCGGGCCCTGCCCCTGCGGGCCACCTTCCGGGTGGCCCGCCGCGGCGGTGGGTCCGAGGTCTCCGCCGACGTGCGGGACGACCTGGGCTGGTACCCCGAGGCGCCCGGCAGGCTCGTGGAGGACGAGGTCGACCGCCGCAGCGCCTCCCTGATCGAGCGGGCGATCTGCGCCACGGGACGCTGACCGCCGTGCCCGGCGCGGTGCCGGCCGGTCCCCGGAGGCGCCCCGGGCGGGGCGGGGGCCGGAGGGACGGGAAGCCTCAGGCGGAGGTCAGGGAGGCGGCCAGGGCGTCGACGACGGCCCGGGTGATCTCGTCGGTGTCGGCGGTGCCGCCGATGTCGCGGGTGAGGTGGCCGGCGGCGGTGGTGGCCTCGATCGCGGCCTCGACCCGGCGGGCCTCGGTGTGCAGCCCGAAGTGGTCGAGCATCAGGGCGGCGCTGGCGATGGTGCCGATCGGGTTGGCGATGCCCTTCCTGGCGATGTCCGGAGCGGTGCCGTGGACGGGTTCGAACATCGAGGGGAACCGCCGCTCGGGGTTGAGGTTCGCGCTGGCGGCGAGGCCGAGGCTGCCGGCCAGGGCGGAGCCGAGGTCGGAGAGGATGTCGGCGTTGAGGTTGGAGGCCACCACGACCGAGAGCTCTTCGGGGTGCAGGACGAACTTGGCGCTCATCGCGTCCACCAGCACGGACTCGGTCGTCACGTCGGGGTAGTCGGCGGCGACGCGGGCGAAGACCTCGTCCCACAGGACCATGCCGTACTGCTGGGCGTTGGACTTGGTGACGCTGGAGACCTTCTGGACCGTGCGGGTGCGGGCGAGGTCGAAGGCGAAGCGGATGATGCGCTCGCAGCCCTTCTCCGTGAACAGGGAGGACTGCACGGCGACCTCGTTGCCGGGACCCCGGCCGGCGAGGTTGCGCCCGCCGAGTCCGGCGTACTCGCCCTCGCTGTTCTCCCGGACCACGACCCAGTCCAGCTCGGTGTCGTCGGCCTTGCGCAGCGGGGAGACCACTCCGGGGAGGAAGCGCACGGGGCGGATGTTGGCCCACTGGTCGAAGTTCTGGGTGATGTTCAGCCGCAGCCCCCACAGGCTGACGTGGTCGGGGACGTTCTCCCACCCCACGGCGCCGAAAAGAATCGCGTCGAAGTCCTGGAGGGTCTCCAGCCCGTCGGCCGGCATCATGACCCCGTGCTGGGCGTAGTACGCACTGCCCCAGGGGAACTCGGTCCAGTCGAAGGAGAACGCCCCGTTCGACTGGGCGGCCAGCGCGTCCAGGACCGTGCGGCCGGCGGCGACGACCTCCTGGCCGACGCCGTCGGCGGGGATCGAGGCGATCGTGAAGACCTGGTGCTCGGCCATGGGGTGCTCTCCTTCTCGGGTGCTCCGGTCGTGGTGTCCGCAGCGCAGCGCGGCACCGGGTTCCAGTAGAGCGCTCCGAGCAGCGTGAGGTCCAAGACCGGAATCCCATCCCCCGGATAGGGATTCCCTATGACACGATCCGCGGCACGTCCTGCGGCGCCGTCCCCTCCTGCCGGCCCGCCCCCTCGGCCCGGCCCGGCGCCGCCCGCTCCGGTGCCCGGGGGTGGTCCGCGGCGTGCCGGGCCGCGTGCTCGGCGGCGACCGCCAGGAACGCGCGGGCGGCCGGGGTCAGGTGCGCCGGGCGGCTGAGCGCGGCCACGTGCAGCACGGTGACCGGTTCGATCCGCAGCACCCGCAGCCCTGCCTGGCGTGCCAGCGGGGTCCAGGAGGAGGGCAGCACCGCGTGCCCGACCCCTGCCAGCACCAGCGGGAGGACCGAGGTGCGGTGGGCGACCTCGGCGGCGATCTCGACCGGCACCCCGCCGGCCAGGGCGTCGTCGACCAGCCGCCGCATCAGCGAGCCCTGCTGGGAGACGACCACCCGGTGCCCGGCCAGGTCCTCCCGGCGGATGGCGTCCCCGCCACCGAAGGTGTCCGCCTGCGGTGCCACGATCAGCACCAGGGGCTGCTGCCCCAGGTGCATCACCTCGACCTCGGCGGAGCGGAACGGGTGCTCCGAGCCCAGGACGCCGATCTCGGCGCGGCCGGTGCGCACCGCGTCGGCCACCTCCTCGGGGGTGAAGGCCGCGTCCACGCTGACCGTCACGGCCGGGTGGGCCCGCGCGTAGGCGGCGATCATCGACGTGAGCGGTTCGACGCCGGGGGAGGGCATGGCGACCACGTCCAGGCGGCCGCTGCGCACCCCGCGCAGGTCGTCGACGGCGGCCCGGGCGGCCTCCAGGTCCCGGACCACCACCCGGGCCGGGCCCACCAGCTCCTCGCCGGCCTCGCTGAGCACCACCCGCCGCCCGATCCGGTGGAACAGCGGCACCCCCAGTTCCCGCTCGAGGCCCTTGACGGTCTGGGACAGGGAGGGCTGGGCGATGAGCAGCTGCTCCGCGGCCCGGGTGAAGCCGCCGTGGTCCACCACGGCCAGGAAGTACGTGAGCTGCCGGACGTCCATCGTCGTCTCCTCCTGCGTCCGTGCGGCGGGGCGTACGGGCCCGACCGCCCCGTCCTGCCGTGGGGCCGCGTCCGTGCGGCCCCGACCCGCCCCGGGGGTGCGGACCCCTCGGTCCTGCCCGTGGGTGCAGGAAACAACATGCCACAGAAGTGCGGCCTCCCCCGTCCTGGAACCAGGGCGTCCCCGTGCGCGGCGCCCCTGCGGGCCGTGGGCGGATCGTGTCCCGCCCGGCTCGGCGTCGTCCCGGGCCCGCGTGCGCCGCGACGGACGCCCAGGAGCCGGGATTCTCGCGGCCTCGGCAGTTTGCAATTGACTTAAGATTCGAACACGTATTCGAATGGGGGCGTGAGCTTTCCGCACCTGCACGTCGCCACCGCCTTCAGCGCCCACTTCGGGGTCAGCCGGCCTGCCGTCCTGGCGGCCGCCGCCGCGGCGGACGGCGCGGACGCGCTCGCCTGCACCGACCGGGACGGGCTCTACGGCGCGATCAAGCACCTGGGCGCGTGCCGGGAGCACGGCATCGACCCGGTCCTGGGGGTCGACCTCGCCCTGCTGGACCCCGGCCGCGAGCGCGCCCTCGGCCGCGTGGTGGTCCTGGCGGCCGGTGGCACCGCCGGTGCGGGCTACGCCGCCCTGTGCCGGCTCGTCTCCACCGCCCACGCCGCAGCGGGCCCGCCCGGGGTGACCGCCGCCGAGATCGCGGCCTCCGCACACTCGCCCCGGCACGGGGAGCCGGTCCTGACCGTCCTGCTCGGGCCCGCCTCCGACGTCGGGCAGGAGCTCGCGGCCCGCCGCTACCGCACCGGGCGCGCCGCCCTGGCCCGCTGGCGGGCCCTGCTCCCCGCACCGGCGCTCGCCGTGGAGGTGGTCTCGCACCTCGCCGCCCCCGGCACGGCGTGCAGCACCTCCCACGCGGCCCGGATGCTGCGCGCCGCCCTCGAGGCGGGGCTGACCCCTGTGCTGACCAACGCGGTGCGCTACGCCACCCCCGCCGAGGCCGCCACCGCCGACGTCCTCGACGCCGCCCGCGCCCTCACCCCGCTCGAGACCCTCGGGGCGCGCGCCGGCCACGCCCCCGGCGGCAGGGGCGCCGGACGGACCGGGACGTCCCGGCGGACGGCGGCGCCGGAGCCGCTGCAGCCCAACGGCCAGGGCTGGCTCAAGTCCGCCCGGCAGATGCGCGCGCTCGCCGCGGAGATCGCCCGGGCCGCGGACCTCGGCGTCGCCGGGACCTCGGCCCTGCTGGCGGGCACCCAGCGGGTGGCCGACCGGTGCCGGCTGGACCCGGTGGCCGACTGCGGCTGGGGGCGGCCGGTGGTGCCCGAGGCCTCCGTGCTGGGCCTGGACCGGCCGGCGCCCGCGGAGCTGCGGGCCCGGTGCGAGACGGGACTGGGCCGCCGCTACCCGGGCCGCCGCGCGAGGCGGGCCGTGCGGGACCGGCTGGAGCAGGAGCTGGGGGTGATCGAGGACCTCGGCTTCGCCTCCTACTTCCTCACCGTGGCCGAGGTCTCCGCGATGATCGGGCAGATGGGGGTCCGCCACGCCGCCCGCGGCTCGGGGGTGTCCTCGCTCGTCAACTATCTGCTCGACGTCTCCCAGGTGGACCCGCTCGAGCACGAGCTGCTCTTCGAGCGCTTCCTCTCCAACGACCGTTCGACCCTCCCGGACATCGACATCGACGTCGAGTCGGCCGAGCGCCACCGCGTCTACCGGCGGATCTTCGAGCGCTTCGGCCCCGAACGGGTGAGTCTCATGAGCATGCAGAACGCCTACCGGGCCCGCGGCGCCGTCCGGGACGCCGGGCTGGCGCTCGGCATCGACCCCGAGACCGTGGACGGTGCCGCCAAGCAGCTGTGGCACCTGCCGGCCTCGGCGCTGCGGGAGACCATCGCCCGCCAGCCGGAGCTGCGGGACTTCGCCGAGCAGGTGGCCCAGGAGAAGCAGCTCGACCTCCTCGTGGACCTCACCGAGCGCCTGGACCGGCTGCCCCGGCACATCTCCATGCACCCGTGCGGGGTGATCCTGGGGGACCTGAGCCTCCTGGACCGCACGCCGGTGCAGTCCAGCGGGACGGGGATGCCCATGAGCCAGTTCGACAAGCACGACATGGACCCCATGGGCATGCTCAAGCTCGACATCCTCGGCGTGCGGATGCAGTCGGCGCTCGCCCACGCCGTCGACGAGGTGGCCCGCACCCACCCGGACCGGCCCCGCCTGGACCTCGAGGCGATCCCCGTGGACGACGGGAGGACGTTCGAGCTCATCCGCTCGACCCACACCCTGGGGTGCTTCCAGATCGAGTCCCCGGGCCAGCGCGAGCTCATCGGCAAGATGGCGCCCACGAGCTTCCGCGACCTCATCGTGGACATCTCCCTGTTCCGTCCCGGGCCCATGCACTCGGACATGGTGCGCCCCTACCTGGAGCACCGCCACGGCTGGTCCGCGCCCGTCTCGATCCACCCGTCCCTCGACCCGATCCTCGCCGAGACCCACGGCGTGACCGTCTTCCACGAGCAGGTCCTGCGCATCCTCGACACCTTCACCGGGTGCGGTCTCGCCCGGGCCGACGAGCTGCGCCGCCGGCTGGGCTCCGAGCGCCAGCTCGAGGTGGAGGAGTTCTTCCGCGAGCGGGCCCGGGCGCGGGACTACCCCCTGGACGTGGTGGACCGGGTCTGGGAGACCCTGGCGGCGTTCGGCTCGTTCGGCTTCTGCAAGGCCCACGGAGCGGCGTTCGCGGTGCCCACCTACCAGTCCGCGTGGCTGAAGGCCCACCACCCGGAGGCGTTCCTCGCGGGGCTGTGGGAGCACGATCCCGGGATGTACCCCAAGCGCCTGCTCGTGGGGGAGGCGCGGCGGATGGGCATCCCCGTCCTGCCCGTGGACGTCAACCGCTCCGACGAGCACTACCGCGTGGAACGGCTCGACGACGACCCCGCCCGCCTGGGCGTGCGCCTGGCCCTCACCGGGATCCACGGGGTCTCCCGGGCCGAGGTCCGCCGGATCGTGGCGGGGCAGCCCTACGCCTCGCTCGCCGAGCTGCGGCAGCGGGCCCGTCCGGCCCGGCGCACCCTCGAGCGCCTCGCCGCCGTGGGGGCCTTCGACGGCCTGCTGCGCCGCTCCGGCGGTCCCGCTTCCCGCGCCGACCTGGTGCACGCCCTGCGGATCCGGGCGGACAGCGGCCGGCCCGCCCGGCCGGACGGGGAGGTCGAGGGGCAGCTGGCCCTTCCGCTCGGGGACCTCGAGCTGCGCGCCCTGCCCGCGGAGCGCCCCGAGCCCACCCTGGCGGAGAAGGTCCGCACCGAGCTGGACCTGCTCGCGGTGGACGTCTCGGCGCACCTGCTGGAGAGCTGGGCGCCCCTGCTCGGCGAGCTCGGGGTCACGCCCGCGGAGCGGCTGCTGGAGCTGCGCAACCGGTCCGAGGTGCTCGTGGCGGGGGTGCGGGTCTCGACCATGACCCCGCCCATGCGCAGCGGCCGGCGGGTGGTCTTCGTCAGTCTCGACGACGGCACGGGCGCGGTGGACTGCGCCTTCTTCTCCGACGCCCAGACCCGCTCGGGGCAGCACCTGTTCGGCACGCGGATGCTGCTGGTGCGGGGCCGGACGCGGCGCACCGGGCCCCGGGGGATCAGCATCAGCGCCGAGCAGGCCTGGGACCTGGCCGACCCCGGAACCCCGGCCGCAGTGCGCGCCGCGGCCCCGCCGATCCTCCGGGGATCAGGGGCAGGATGAGCCGGGAAACCGCCCGGATCCAGGGGTTTCACTCTCGGTGAAGCCATTGGCCAGCGAACTGATTGCCAGTATGGTTACTAATAACAGCGGACGAGCTGCACCCCGCCTCCCCGGGCGGAGATCGTCCGCGGCGAGCCCCCCGTCCAGGGGAGCCCGTTGCCTCGCAGAATAGAGAAGGAGTTCTCATGGCTACGTACGACGTGAACGCACTGCTGTCCGCCACCGCCTACGGGTCGGACGGCGACAAGATCGGCAAGGTCGAGCAGGTCTTCCTGGACGACAACACCGAAGAGGTCACCTTCGTGACCGTCAACACCGGTCTGTTCGGCACCAAGGAGAGCTTCGTCCCCGCCGACGGCGCCCAGCAGGACGGCGACCGCCTCGTCCTTCCCTACACCAAGGACGTCGTCAAGGACGCCCCGAACGTGGACGCGGACCAGCACCTCTCCCCGGCCGAGGAGGAGGAGATCTACCGTTACTACAAGATGAACTACTCCGGCAACGACGCCGACGACCGCGACCGCACCGACCGTGACCGCACCGCCGGCGTTGCCGGCACCGCTGGCGCCGCCGGGACCGCCGGCGCCGCAGGTCTCGCCGACCGCGACGACCGCTACGCCGCGGACACCGACCGCAACGCCGTCCCGGCCACCGACACCGCCGGCACCGCCGGGGTCACCGGTACCGCCGGCTACGCCGAGACCGACCGTGACCGTGACCGCACCGCCGGGCTCACCGACACCGACCGTGACCGTGACCGCACCGCTGGGATCGCCGACGTCGACCGTGACCGTGACCGCACCGCCGGGCTCACCGACACCGACCGCGACCGCACCGACCGTGTCGACAACGGCGTGGTCCGCCACGAGGAGCAGCTGCACGTCGGCAAGGAGCGTCAGGAGACCGGCCGCGCCCGTCTGCGCAAGTACGTGGTCACGGAGAACGAGACCGTGGACGTGCCCCTCGAGCGCGAAGAGGTCCGTGTCGAGCGCACCCCGCTGAGCGGCACCGAGGCCACCGCCGGCACCATCGGCGAGGAGGACGTCGACGTGACCCTCCACGAGGAGCGCCCCGTCGTCGCCAAGGAGACCGTGGGCGTCGAGAAGGTCGGCCTCGAGAAGGACACCGTCCGCGACACCGAGCGCGTCGACGCCGAGGTCCGCAAGGAGCAGGTCGAGGTCGAGACCGACGCCGAGCGCGGCACCGGCCTGACCGACGACGATCGCCGCGACCGCATCTGATCGCACCCGATCGACTCCGGGGCCCCCGTCACCGTTCCGGTGACGGGGGCCCCGTCGTCGTGCCGGACGCTGTTCACCCCGCTGCCCGCCGGGCCCGCGTGCCGGGCACGGCCGCGTAGTAGACCAGGCCCAGCGCGACCACCGCCGCGGCCGCCACGTACATCCCCCGGTAGCCGAGCGCGGGGACCAGAGCCCCCATGAGCATCGGGCCCAGCGCCACACCCACGTCCATGCACAGGAAGTAGGTCGACGTGGACAGCCCCACGCGGGTGAGCGGGGCCGAGCGGACCGCGGCGGCCTGGGCCGCCGAGAGCACCGCCCCGTAGCCCACGCCCAGCACCGTGCCCGAGGCGAGCACGAGGAACGGCGAGTCCGCGGCCGCGAGCAGCAGCAGCGCCACCACGAAGAGCAGCAGCGACGGGTACAGCACCGCGTTGTCCCCGCGCCGGTCCTGCAGCCGGCCCGCGAACGGGCGGCTCACCAGGACGGTGACGGCGTAGGCCACGAAGTACGCGCCCGCGGGGCCCACGAGGTCCGCCTGCACGGCGAACGGGTTGAGGAAGGACAGGACCGCCGAGTACCCCACGCCCACGAAGAGCATGAGCGCCGAGACGGGCAGGGCCCGCGCTTCCACGAACTGCCCCACGGAGAAGGAGCGCAGCCCCGCCCGCTGCTCGGCGGAGAGACTGAGCTCGGGGACCCGGGTGACGGCTCCCACGGCGAGGCCCAGCAGGGCGACCGCCGTGCACACCCCGAAGAGCGTGTCGTAGCCCACCGCCGTGGACAGGCTCAGTCCCGCCAGGGGACCCAGCGCGGCGGCCAGGGTGGTGGAGAGCATGAAGTACCCGGTGCCCTCGCCCCGCCGGTGCGCGGGGATGAGGGCCTGGACGGACGCGGGCAGCACGGTGGTGGCCATGCCGAAGCCCACGCCGTTGAGCACCCGCACCACCAGCAGGCCCCAGAAGCCGGTATCGAGCAGGTAGGCGGCGGCGCACAGTGCCAGCAGCACGAGCGCGGCGAGCAGCACGCGCCGGCGCCCGAGCAGCTCCATGTACTTGCCGGTGAGCAGCCGCGCCAGGACCGCCCCGACGATGAACGCGCTCGTGGCCACCCCGGCCAGCGCCTCGTCCGTGCCGAAGCGCTCCATGGCGTAGAGCGCCATGACGGTCATCAGCAGGTAGAAGTTCATGGAGATGAGGAACTGGCCCGCCCACATCAGCACGAAGCCGGCGGTCCACAGCCGGTGCGGCGGGGGAGAGGGCACCTCCCCTCCCGGTGCGGGCGGGTCGGGCGGTCCGGGAACGTCTGCGGGCATCGGGTGGCCTCACCTCCGCCGGCCATCATCTCACCGCCGCGGCCCCCACCGGCCGACAGGTACCATCGATGCAGTGCGCGCCGCCCGCCGGTGCCGCTGCCACGCGCCCCCCGTACCGGTGCGTGCCGATCCCGACCCGAGGAGCACCTTCCCCATGACCACCGTGCCCGAGCACCAGCCCGAGTCCGCCCCCCTCACGATCACCGTCGACGGCGAGCAGCGCACGGTGGGGACCGGGACGTCCGCCGCGGACCTGTACCGCGAGGACCGCTCCGTGGTGGTGGCCCGGGTCAACGGCGTGCTCAAGGACCTCGCCACCGGGCTGGCCGACGGGGACGCCGTGGAGCGGGTGCTGATCTCCGATCCGGAGGGCCTCGAGGTGCTCCGCCACTCCGCCGCCCACGTCATGGCCCAGGCCGTGCAGCAGCTGCACGAGGACGCCAAGCTCGGCATCGGCCCGTACATCACCGACGGCTTCTACTTCGACTTCGACGTCGAGCAGGCGTTCACGCCCGAGGACCTCAAGACCATCGAGAAGCGGATGCAGCGGATCGTGAACTCCACCCAGTCCTTCCGCCGCCGTGCGGTGAGCGAGGAGGAGGCCCGGGCCGAGATGGCGGACGAGCCGTACAAGCTCGAGCTCATCGCCCTGTCCCAGGGCCCCGGCTCCGGCGCGGACGTGGACGCCGCCGCGGAGGGCGCCTCCGTGGAGGTCGCCGCCGGCGAGCTGACGATCTACGACAACGTGGACCGCAAGACCGGGGAGACGGTCTGGAAGGACCTGTGCCGCGGCCCGCACCTGCCGGACACCAAGCTGATCGGCAACGGCTACGCCCTGATGCGCTCGGCCGCCGCCTACTGGCGCGGCTCCGAGAAGAACAAGCAGCTCCAGCGCATCTACGGCACCGCGTGGCCGTCCAAGGAGGACCTCACCGCGTACAAGAACCGCCTCGCCGAGGCGGAGCGGCGCGACCACCGCCGGCTCGGCTCGGAGATGGACCTGTTCTCCTTCCCCGACGAGCTCGGCTCCGGCCTTCCGGTGTTCCACCCCCGGGGCGGGATCATCCGCAAGACCATGGAGGACTACTCCCGGGAGCGCCACACGGAGGCCGGCTACGAGTTCGTCTACACCCCGCACATCACCAAGGGCCACCTCTACGAGGTCTCCGGCCACCTCGACTGGTACCGCGAGGGCATGTTCCCCGCGATGCACGTGGACGAGGAGCGGGACCCGCAGACCGGGGAGCTGACCAAGCAGGGCCAGGACTACTACCTGAAGCCCATGAACTGCCCGATGCACAACCTCATCTTCCGCTCCCGGGGCCGCTCCTACCGGGAGCTGCCGCTGCGCCTGTTCGAGTTCGGGCAGGTCTACCGGTACGAGAAGTCCGGCGTGGTGCACGGCCTGACCCGGGTGCGGGGCATGACCCAGGACGACGCCCACATCTACTGCACCCGGGAGCAGATGAAGGCGGAGCTGACCACCACGCTCGGCTTCGTGCTGGACCTGCTCAAGGACTACGGGCTGGACGACTTCTACCTCGAGCTCTCCACGAAGGACCCCGAGAAGTTCGTGGGCTCGGACGAGCTCTGGGAGGAGGCCACGAACACCCTCGCCGAGGTCGCGGCCGAGTCCGGGCTGGACTTGGTCCCGGACGCCGGCGGCGCCGCGTTCTACGGCCCGAAGATCTCGGTGCAGGCCAAGGACGCGATCGGGCGGACCTGGCAGATGTCCACCATCCAGCTCGACTTCAACCTGCCGGAGCGCTTCGACCTCGAGTACCAGGCCGCCGACGGCACCCGGCAGCGGCCCGTGATGATCCACCGTGCCCTGTTCGGCTCCGTGGAGCGGTTCATGGGGGTGCTGGTGGAGCACTACGCCGGGGCGTTCCCGGCGTGGCTGGCCCCCGTCCAGGTCGTGGCGATCCCGGTGGCCGAGGCCTTCAACGACTACCTGCAGGGCGTGGTGGACACGCTGCGGGCCCGCGGCGTGCGCGTGGAGCTCGACGCCGGCTCGGACCGGTTCCCCAAGAAGATCCGCACCGCCTCCAAGGAGAAGGTCCCGTTCGTGCTCATCGCGGGCGGGGAGGACGCCGAGGCGAACGCCGTGTCCTTCCGCTTCCGCGACGGCTCGCAGGACAACGGCGTCCCGGTCGGCGAGGCCGTGGAGCGGATCGTGGCGCACATCCAGGGCCGGATCAACGAGGAGCCGACGGCCGCCGCCGCCGAGGACCCCCGCGCCGCCGCGGAGACGGCCGGGGTGGGGCAGTGACCGGTACGGCGCCCGACGCCGGGCCCCCGCACCACTGGATCCGCCAGGACGAGTTCGAGATCCCCGGGGTGCCCGACAGCTTCCAGCGGCTGTGGACCCCGCACCGGCTCGCCTACGTGCGCGGCGAGGACCCGTCCGTGCGGGAGGACCCCGGGTGCCCCTTCTGCAACGGCCCGCAGCGCGCGGACGAGGAGTCGCTGATCGTCCACCGCGGCGAGCACTGCTTCGTGATCCTCAACCTGTTCCCGTACAACCCCGGCCACCTCATGGTCTGCCCGTACCGGCACGTGGCCGATCTGACGGAGCTCGAGCCGGCGGAGCTGCGGGAGCTGACGGACCTGACCCGCACTGCGGTCGCCACGATCCGCAGCGTCGCGTCCCCGCACGCCTTCAACGTGGGCATCAACCTGGGGGCCGCGGCCGGCGGCTCCCTCTCGGGACACCTGCACCAGCACGTGGTGCCGCGCTGGAACGGGGACGCCAACTTCATGCCCGTCCTCGCCGGGACCAAGGCCATCATGCAGACCCTCGGGGACACCCGCCAGGACATCGCCGACGCCTGGCCCGCGGCCTGATCCGCGTCGTCGTCACACCCGAGCCGTCCGCCCCCGGGTGCCGCGGCGCTCAGCCGCGGGCGTCCCGGGCGGGAGCACCGCGCCGCCGGTGGACGAACTCCTCCCGCGGCTGGAGGCCGCGCCGCTCCAGCAGCGCACCGAGGTGCGGGCGGCGTCCCAGCAGGGCCTCGAAGGCCTCCATCGGGGCGGTCTCATTGCCACGGGAGAGCACCTCCTCGGCGAAGCGCCGCCCGTTCTCCCGGGTCGGTCCGCCGCGGGACGTGAACCACTGCGCCGTGTCGGCGTCGAGGATCTCGGACCAGATGTAGGAGTAGTAGCCCGCGGAGTAGCCGCCGGCGAAGATGTGCTTGAAGTACCCGGTCCGGTAGCGCGGGGCGATGCCGTCCACGTCCACCCCGGCGCGGGCGAGCGCCTCCTGCTCCACGGTCCGGGGGTCCGGCAGCTCGGCGGGGTCCTCGATCCCGTGCCACGCGAGATCCAGGTAGGTCGAGGCGAGGTACTCGACGGTCCGGTAGCCCTGCCCGTGCGCGGAGGCCTCCCGCAGGCCCGCGAGGGTCTCCTCGGGGATCGGCTCGCCCGTGCGGTGGTGGCGGGCGTAGTGCCGGAGCACCTCCGGGTGCAGCACCCACATCTCGTGCACCTGGGAGGGGTACTCCACGAAGTCCCGCGGCACCTTCGTCCCGGAGAACGAGGGCAGATGCACGTCGGAGAGCAGCCCGTGCAGCGCGTGGCCGAACTCGTGGAAGACCGTCACCACCTCGTCCAGGGTCAGCAGCTTGGGCCTGCCCGCGGGCGGCCGGGTGAAGTTCGCGTTGTTGACGACGACGGGGCGCTGACCGGTCAGCCGGTTCTGGTGCACCAGCGACCCCATCCAGGCGCCGCCCTGCTTGGTGGGTCGCGTGAACCAGTCGCCCAGGAACAGCCCCACGCCGCGGCCCGCCTCGTCGGTGACCTCCCACACCCGCACCTGCGGCAGGTAGCCGTCCAGGTCGGGGCGCTCGGTGAAGACCAGCCCGTAGAGCTCCCGGGCTGTGCGGAAGATCCCGTGCTCCAGCACGGACTCCAGCTCGAAGTGCTCCCGCAGCGCGGAGGCGTCCACGGCGTAGCGCTCCCGGCGCAGCCGCTCGGCCCAGAACGGCCAGTCCCACGCCTCGATCGGGTGCCCGGCCAGCTGCTCGAGCTCCGTCCGCTCCTCGAGGGCGTTGCGCACGGCGGGGCCGGTGATCCGCTCCAGCATCTCGTGCACCGCCTCCTGGGACGGGGCCGTGTTCCCGGCCATGACGTGGTCGCCGTGGCTGCGGTAGCCGAGCAGCCCGGCCTGCTCCGCGCGCAGCCGGGCGATCCGGGCGGCCACGGGAACCAGGTCCGTGCGGCTCTGCGAGCCCTCGCCGCCGTGCTCGCCGGTGCCGCGGTTGACGGCGGCCAGGTGGATCCGCCGGCGCAGCGCGCGGTCCGTGAGCACCGACAGCACGGGCTGCACGGTGAACAGCGAGGGCGTGAGCAGGTACCGGCCGGGCATCTCGTTCTCGGCGGCCGCGGAGGCGGCGGCCTCGACGTCCGTGGGGGACAGCCCGTCCAGCTCCGCCGGGTCGTCGACGACCACGGCGGAGGCGTTGACCTCCCGGATCAGGTCGTTGCCGTAGCCGATGCTCAGCTCCGAGAGCTCGTCGTTGATCTCCCGGAGCCGCCGCTGGTCGTCCAGGGTCAGCTCCGCACCGGAGTTCGCGAACCAGGAGACGTACTCGTCCAGTGCGCGCAGCTGCCACGGCTCCAGGTCGGTGCGGTCCACCCGCCGGACCCGGGCGTAGAGCTCCTTGTTGAGCGTGAAGTCCGCCTTGTGCTCCGACAGCCGCGGGGCGAGCTCCTGGTAGATCCGCTGGATGCCCTCCGTGTTGTGCGCCGCGGTCAGCGTGAAGAAGACCGACTCGACCCGGTCCAGGGCCAGACCCCCGCGCTCGAGGGCCTCGATGGTGTTGGCGAAGGTGGGCGGGTCCGGGTCGGCCAGGATCGCCCGCACGCACTCGAGGTCCTGGGCCATCGCCGCCTCGAAGGCCGGCAGGAAGTGCTCCTCCTTGATCCGCCCGAAGTCGGGAAGCTCGTAGGGGAGCGGGCTGGGGCGCAGGAGTGGGTTGTCCAAGGGCCGGCTTCTGTCGTGGTGGGCGGACGGGTGCGACCAAGACTAGCCTCCCGGTGTAACGGGTGTGGACGCGGGTGTCGCCGCCGAAGACGACGTCGACGACCCCTGACGGATCGGCCAGACTGGACCTCGCCCCGAGGGCCACTGACGTTCTGGGAATGGCCGCAGAGATGCCTGCGTCCGGAGAAGGAGTGCCTTGCTCATGACCCACCCCGCGAGGGAGTACGACGTCGTCATTGCCGGCGGTGGACTTGCCGGGCGCAGCCTCGCCTTTTTCCTGAGCCGCGAACCAGGGCTGTCCGGGGCGCGGATCCTCATCATCGACGACGCCGGAGATCGATACCCGCACCGTTCACTGATCTACTGGCACGACGACGCCCTCCCGTTGCCCCTGACGCCCGCAGCCACGTTCACGAGCCTCGCGGTTGACACAGGACCTGCCCAGCGGGTGCTGCCGCTCGAGCGCCACCGCCTGTGCCTCACCTCGTCACGGGCGGTTTTCCGGTGCTTCGACGACGTCATCGATGCCAACCCTCAGATCACCCGGCTTGACGCACGAGTTTCCCGCGTACGGGTCCATGCCGGCTCGGTGGACGTGGCCCTCTCCGATGGCCGGCTCGTCACGGCGTCCCACTGCTTCGACAGCACCGTGCCCCCCACCGGGATCAAGGCACCACTGCTCATGTCGGGTGAGGTTCGTCGGGTGCGGACTGCGCACGACTCCTTCGACCCATCGGTTGCCACCTTCATCGACTTTCGGTCCGGCGAACACGACCCCGTGCATTTCCACTGCGTCCTGCCGATCTCAGCCCGAGAAGCCGTCGTCGAAATCACCCGGATCATGCCGGAGAAGGCTCACACCCCGGAATTCTCGTTCGAACAGGCAACGTCGGACTACCTGCGCAAGGTCTGGGGTGTGAGCGAGTTCTCCCTGCTGTCCGTGGAGCGGGGCTCCATCCCCTTGGGCATCCGCCCCAGTCCTCCCCGCGGCCGCCATGTGCGCGTCGGATGTCCCGCCGGGGCCGTCAAGGCCACCACAGGCTACGGCTTCACCCGAATCCTTCGCCACACCCAACACCTCGCCTCCACGCTGGCCTCCACCGGCTCACCAGACGCTCCCCGGCCGTCCGCACGCTTCCGCTGGTACGACAGACCCGTGCTCAAGATGTGGGAGCACGATCCCGAACGCGCGGTGCAATTCATGAAAGCCGCGTTCACCTCCGGGGATGCTGATCTCGTCCTTGACTTCCTCGACGAGCGAACCACTTTCGTACAGGAACGGGGGCTGCTCGGGTCCATGCCGGTCACGATGCTCCTGCAGCCACGTCTATGGATCTGAGCCCGTCATCTCCACCTCCTGTCCGGGCGAACCGGCACACCAACGTTCGGCACGCGGTCGCAACAGATTCGACACAGGGCAAGAGGATCGCTGCGGGCACCCGGCGTAGTGGCACCATGCCCCGCCACGGGTGTTGAGGCTCTTGCGTAAGCCATGGGATGCGAGTCGTCTCATCCAGCGTGCAGAAACGATGGTCAATGCGCATGAGCCATGGAATCGGGCTGTGCGCGGGTTTCGACGGTCAAACAGGATCTGGACCGGCAGGTCGATGCCCTCCGGCAGGTCGGCACCGCATCTGAACGGATCTATCTGGATATCAAGTCCGGGGCCACCACCGACCGTCCCGGGCTGACCGCGGCCCTGGCCTATGCCCGGGAGGGTGATGTGATCGTGGTGCATACCCTGGACCGGCTCGGACGCACCGTGCGAGACACCCTGAACCTGATCCACGACCTCGCCGAGCGAGGGGGGCGCAACCTGGCGGACCCGATCAAGGTGGACTCCACCAATCCGAGTGATCCGATGGCGCAGCTGGTGGTGGTGCTGCTGGCGTTGTTCGGGCAGATGGAACGCACCTACACGCTCGAGCGGGCCGCCCACGCGAGGGCGGTGGCCACGGCCAAGGGCCGGCGGATCGGGCGGCCCTCGGTGGTGGACCCGGACAAGCTGGCCATACGCCGCGCACCTGCGATAGTTTGGGCACACGATCGCTGAGATCGTGGCCAGGACCGGGATCACCCGCACCACCCTCTACCGCCACCTCCCGCCCCGGCCCCCGGAGTCGGTGACCGCTGGGCCGGTCATGGTCGCCGATCCCGATCCCGGTGCGAGGGCCTGACGGGGGTCACTTCCGTTGAGGGCCAGTAGGTAGAGATGCTGTCGCAGGTGATCGGCTTCGACAGCCGGCTGCCACCATCTCTCAGCCGTTGGTGGGCAACGGGGAGTGATGCTCGTGGGCGATCAACCACTGCTCGTTGCTGTCCACGAAGACTAAGGTCGACCGGGACCGGCCCGAGACGAATTCCCCCTCGACCTGACAGTCCCACACGAAGATCCCGGTGGCGATGGCCACGGGGCCGAACACATCGATCTTCAAGTCATCGAACCGGCCGTGGAAGTCCTCCATCCCGGTGAGCTGCTCAATCTCCAGCCGCATACCGGTTTCGGCGTCCTGACGGTCCAACGGCTCGACGTCGTCGAACTTCGTGAACTTCGGTCCCGCCAGATGGTAGGACGCCAGACGGTCGAAGTCCTGGGCTGTCGCAGCATCCAGGAACTGCTCGATCCGCGCCTGCACGGAAGCCTGCGCGGCCTCGAAGGGATCAGCGATGATGTCCATCAGTTCCTCCCGGAACTCCTTCCACAGCACCGTGTCAGCCATCGGCCGGAGTCAGCCGGTATCGCGATCGCTGCCATGGTTGCTCTGCATCCTCACTATCGTCCTCCGGACCCACTACGCCCCACCACCGGGGCCGCATCACGATCTGGCTCCGCCCGGGCGTGGTGACCTCGACGAGTGGGTGGGGCGCGCTGCGGCTGCCCGAGACGATAGCCCTCTGGGTCGATTGAGGCTTTTTTCGCTTTCGGGCCAGGGGGCGATACGAGCCACCGGCGAAGCCGTGGGTTCCCCTTGTATATTGGGGCCGTGAACTTCTGCCGCCACCACTCAGAGCAACGCCAACGCGTGCTGCTTGTTGAGCGGCGACGGCGCTAACTCCTTCGCGTCCCGCTCAACACCATTCCGGCGTGGTGTAGCGGCAACACGGCTGACTTTGGATCAGCAATCCGAGGTTCGATCCCTCGCGCCGGAGCCTTCAAATCCCCAGATCTCACTTTGCTCGTTGGGTTCCCCAGTGATTCTTTCCACTGTCGCTCCACGAATACTTATGGATCGGAAGCTGCGGCTACGTTCGGGGTGAGAGATCACGGGGTGTCATGGTGCGTGGGCGAGATCAGTTGCGCACCCCCGGGGGTTCTCACCCGGGGAATCCGCGAGCACCCGTTCCAGCGGTCACCGTTGGAGGTGAAGGCGGTCTTCTTCTCCCCGTTGGGGGGGGGACGGCTTCATAAACGCATGAAGATGCACGGACCCCTACCGGTGGGCCGGCTCGTCCCGGCACAGTAGCGCCATGACGTCGGGGATGGCCTGTGCGGTGAGTGGGTGCGGTCAGGAGGCCGTGACCGTCCTTCCGGTGGTGGCCTGGACGACGGCGACCTTTCGAGAACTGACAGCAGCGCCCATGCACCAGTACTGTCCCGTCCACGAGCCGATGATCAGCGACCGCTACGCGGCCGCGGTGGACTGGACGGTGTGCCGGGACAGCGCCGAAGGTCACCGCCTGGACCCGCAGACCCTCCAGCAGATCTGCGCGCACCTCCAGGCGATGAGGACCCCGAAGGCCCAGGCGGTGCACACCGCCCTCCTCCGCATCACCGGGACCCCCTGAGCCCGGGCATCCATGTCGCGGATCGGCGCAGGCGCCTCTTGGTCCCGGCACGCTGGTCCGGGCGCTTCCTTCTCACCCCCGGGCACACCACGTCCTCCCGTGCGGCGGCCACACCGTGGGGGGCGACGAGCACCTGATGACCACCGTGGGCTGCGTGGCTGTTCGGGAGCGGGGGAGAGCCCACGTAGCGCACGCCTGGGGTTCGGTGGACCCTGGCGGGGTAGTGGGTGTGCGCTCACGCGCCGGCGCGGTGGGCGAGGTGCTCGAGAACGCGCCGGGTCTTGGTCTCCTGACGGCTGAAGGGGTTCAGCCCGCGGGCAGCTACGGCGGTCGAGAAGGCGATCAGGTGATCGAGGGGATCCTCCGTGCTGCCTGCTTCGAGCTGGATCGACAGCTCGAGGAAGTCCAACCCCTCGAGGGCCCACCGCTCCACCATCGTGATGAACTTCCCGACCTCCACGTCTTTCCACCGGGTGGCCTCGATGGGGCCCAGGGCAGTGAGCGCGTCCAGGACCACACGACGATCGGCGCAGGCGGCCAGGAACTGCTGGTGGTGCTCGTTGAACACCTCCTGGGGTGCAAAACCGCCCCGGCGACTGTCTCGGGGTGCGTGCCCTGGTGTGAGCCGATCGGGGGCGATGTCGACCTTCAGGGAGGCGGCCAGGGACCGTCGTGTCCCCGCCCAGTCCTCCTCGATGCGGTACTCGTAGCCGTCCGTCTCGTCCTTTGCGCCGTCTGCCGAGTGCGCCCGGTCCCAGGGATGGGGCAGCTGCGTGCGGCGTGCTGGGCGCAGCTTCACGGTGGCGTCGGCTTCCCAGCTGCCGTTCTTCTTCTCGTCGAAGCGGACCCGGAAGATCTGTCCGGTCTCCAGCATCGGCAGGTGCTGGGGCAGGCCGGGGGTGAGGTCCTCGAGGAACCAGATCCGCCGGACCCGGCCGCCGGAAAGGTCCAGGTCCTGCACAGCCTGATCGACGGTGCCCGGGGGAGACTCAGCAGGATCGCCGCCGACGGTGATCTTGATCTCGATCGGGTGTTCCAGGGGCATGATCGGCTCCTTCGGTGCTTCAGACCCCGGGTCGCACACGGCTCCCGGACCATTGGGGTGAATGCTGCGGCGTGACGCCCGCCTGGTGATCGCTCGGCCGGAGCGCCCCCGACCCGCAGGTGGGGTGGCTCCAGAAGCCCCGCAGGTAGGAACGCCGGCAGGCTGCGGCTGGTCGGTGAGGAAATCGGGGTGGGACAGCTTCTCAGCTGCCCCGTCCCGCCGTGCTCCCGGATTGTGCGGCCGGTGGCCCGTCATCCCCCGGAAGCGGGTACGGCCGAAGGGCGCAGTGACGGAGATTCTCCACGACCACCCGGCGTATCCCCTGGTCACGCCAGGATGGGTCCGATGCGCCAACGGGTCAAGAGCGACCGGGATCATGACATATCCGGCCCAGGCCGGGAGGCGCTACGGCGACGCCCTGTCGGCAAGGTCGCCGTAACCGCGCGCAAATTGCGGTGGATCAGATCCGGTGCCCAATGGAGCCGATAACGGCGAAGTGGTCGTCTTGGAAAGCATGGGATGCGAGACGTCTCGTCGCAGAAATTTACGCCCGCATGTGTGAACCGCAGCGATAAGTGGCGTGCTTCTGACAGAGCTAAATGACGGGAGCAAGGCCGAGCGGTCCGATCCGGGTCGATGGGTCGTTCGAGGTCGAGATGGTTGAGAGTTTGTCCGGCCCGGCCTGCCGTCCCACTTCCAAGGTAGTGGGACGGGCTACGGCGAGATCCTTACGCGATGTGCTTGATCGGCAATTCCTGTGCCACAACTTGGACCAAAAATGCTGACCCATACAGGCCGTACGGAACCAACTTCCGGTACGGTGGACCCATGGAATTGGGGTACGCGCGGGTCTCGACGGCCAAACAGGACCTCGAGCGGCAGATCGATGCCCTCCGGCAGGTCGGCATCGCACCGGAGCGGATCTATGTGGACAAGAAGTCCGGGGCCACCACGGAGCGTCCCGGACTGACCGCGGCCCTGGCCTACGCCCGGAAGGGCGATGTGATCGTGGTGCACACCCTGGACCGGCTCGGGCGTACGGTGCGCGACACCTTGAACCTGATCCACGACCTGGCCGAGCGTGGGGTGGGGGTGCGCAATCTGGCGGACCCGATCAAGGTGGATTCCACCAACCCGAACGATCCGATGGCTCAGCTGGCGGTGGTGCTGCTGGCGCTGTTCGGGCAGATGGAGCGCACCTACACCCTCGAGCGCGCCGCCCATGCCCGGTCGGTGGCCACGGCCAAGGGCCGGCGGATCGGGCGGCCCTCGGTGGTGGATCCGGACAAGCTGGCCTACGCGGCGCATCTGCGCGAGTCCGGGCACACGATGGCGGAGATCGTGGCCAAGACCGGGATCACCCGCACCAGCCTCTACCGCCACCTCCCGCCCCGGCCCCCGGAGCCGGTGACGGCCGGACCGGTCACCGCCGCCGAGCCCGATCCCGGTCCGGCGGACTGATCCACGTGGGGTGATGGTGGTGGTGCAGCTGAGTCCGCGGGAGAAGGCGGCACTGTTGCGCCAGCACCTCGACGACGGGGTGCCGCTGACCCGGCTCGCCGCCCACGCCCACGTCTCGGTCCGCACCCTGCAGCGCTGGGCCGCCGAGTACCAGGCGGACTCCTCGGCGGCCGGGCTGCAGCGCAAGGTGCGCAGCGACCGCGGCCACCGCCGGCTGCCTCAGGAGCTGATCGCGGTGATCGAGGCCTTGGCGCTGCGCCGCCCGGCACCGACGACCACGTTCATCCACCGCCGGGTGTGCGATCTGGCCCCGGAGCGCGGCTGGGCGCCACCGAGCTACTCGAGCGTGCGCAGCGTGATCGCCGCCATCGACCCCGGGCTGCGCACCCTGGCCCTGGAAGGAGACACCGCCTACCGGGACCGATACGAATTGGTGCACCGGCGGTCGGCGGTGGGGCCCAATGAGCAGTGGCAGGCCGACCATACCCTGCTCGACGTCGAGATCCTCGACCACCGGGGTAACCCGGTGCGGCCGTGGCTGAGCGTGATCCTCGATGATTACTCCCGCGCGATCGCCGGCTACACCGTCTTCACCGGTGCCCCGAATGCCGAGCAGACCGCCCTGGCCCTGTACCAGGCCGTGCGGGCCAAGCCCGACCCGCGGTGGCCGGTCCAGGGGCTGCCCGAGGTGCTCTACAGCGACCACGGGGCCGACTTCACCAGTACCCGGCTGGAGCGGGTCTGCCTGGACACCCACATCCGGCTCATCCACTCCCGCGTCGGGGTCCCGCAGGGCCGGGGCAAGATCGAACGCTTTTACGGCACGATCACCACCGAGGTGCTCCCGCACCTGCCCGGCCACATCCCGCACGGCACCGGCGGTACCCCCACCTCACCGCCCGCCCTGACCCTGGAGCAGCTCGACGCGGTGCTGGGGCGCTACCTCATCGAGGACTACCACTCCCGAGTGCACTCCGAGACCGGTCAGGCCCCAGCTGCCCGCTGGATCAGTGACGGGTGGATCCCTCGCACCCCAGCCCGGAGCGAGGACCTCGACCTGCTGCTTCTCACCGCCGCGACCACCCGCATCGTCCAACGCGACGGCATCCGCTTCCACGGCACCCGCTACATCTCCCCGGTGCTGGCCGCCTACGTCTCCGAGACCGTCACCATCCGCTACGACCCCCGCGACGCCGGCGAGGTGCGCGTCTACCACCAGGACACCTACCTGTGCCGGGCGATCGCCCCCGAGCTGGCCGCCGAGACCATCACCCTCCAGCAGCTGCAACAGGCCCGGGGCGCACGGCGCGCCGCGCTCAAGCAGCAGCTGCGCGCCCGGCGCAGCCTCGCCGACGCCCTGCCCGCCGACGACCGCTGGGCACCACCACCCGCCCCGGCGGCGGGTGAACCGGCGGCAGGCCCGCCGGCGGATCGGGCGCCCCGACACCGGTTGCGGACCTATGCCACCGACTGAGCCCGACTCCTCACGCAGCCTGCTGGGCAAGGACGACGACGGCCGGCGCTTCCTCTCCGGCACGTTCGGGGAGATCAACGGGCTCACCTCACCCCCGCCCCCGGGCGCGCCGCTGTTCTTGCCCACGCGGGAGCACCGCCGCTTCACCGAGTTCGCCGACACTGTCCGCGCCCACCGCTACATCGGCCTCTGCTGGGGCCCGCCCGGGGTCGGCAAGACCCTCTCGGCCCGGCACTACGCCGGGGCCCCGGAATGGGAGCAGTGGCAACGAGACCTGGGCGAGGACCGCGAGCCCGGCCCCATCCCCGAGCGGGTCCTCCAGGCCCGCACCGCGCTGTGGACTCCGACCGTCACCGCCAGCCCACGCCAGGTTGACCAATCCCTACCGCGGGCATGCCAGCAGATCTCCTACGCCATCGACTACCACCGCCACGGCCGGGTCGATCCGTTCGTGCACACAGACTCGCGTTCCTCCGGGCTCACCGAGCTGCTCATCATCGACGAGGCCGACCGGCTCAAGACCACCGGCCTGGAACAGGTCCGGGACTACTACGACCGCCACACCATCGGGGTGATCCTGATCGGGATGCCCGGTATCGACAAGCGCCTGGGACGCTACCCCCAGCTCTACAGCCGCGTCGGCTTCGCGCACGAATACCGCCCACTCACCCCCGAAGAACTCACCGCCGTCCTGGCCCGCCGCTGGCACACCGACGGACTCGCCGCCGACGATGACGAGTTCACCCAGACGGTCGCGATCGCCACCATCGCCCGGATCACCGGCGGGAACTTCCGCCTCGTTGACCGCCTCCTCACCCAGATCAGACGCATCCTGGAGATCAACCAGCTGACCACCGTCACCCCCGAAGTCGTCGAAGCCGCCCGCGACGCACTCCTCATCGGCCGCTGACCACCACCTACGGCTGTGGTGATGTATGCCGAGAGGCGTCTCGCCCTACCTGCGGCCTTGACCGCGTTTCTTCATCTCTTGTGCCATGACGGCCAGGCCCACCAGTAAGAGCCCGGAACCTATGGTGATGACCCACGCCCATCCGTCCCCCTCACGGATAGCCCGGGGCAAGGACACCGCGATCATGAAGACGGCGTAGATCCCCAGCAACCACTGCAGGACCTTCGGCATGGGTTTCATGTTCCTCGAGGACTCCATGGTGCGGATCGTCGCACGGCCAGGCCACCCGGGGCTGTCCGATCTTGTGCGACTCAGAGCCCTCAGGCCTCGGCAACCACCAAGGATGCCTTTCTAGGGTGGGCTTCCTCCCGCGCTACGGGCGGTCCAGGCGTTCGAGGCGCTCCAGGTACTCCTGATTGCTCTTCTTCATGTTCCGCCAAGTGAGGACGGTGGACATGAAAGCAGTGAACAGGATGAAACTGCTAAACCATGCGTCCCCGGAGCCCTCAACGATTGCCCAGACCACGGCAGCCGCGAACAAGAGGCCACAGACTATGGCGATGCCCCCGCTAATGGGAGCTCTTGGAGTAGCCACGGGTTCTCCTGTCGGATGGGCTTCATTGGCGACCGTGACACCGGCCGCATTGGCAGACTCGGGACCGGGACCTGATCCGGGCCGATACCTAGTGTGCGATGCTCTCTAGGGCGAGACGCGGATGGCTACCGGCGCTTGTCTCGCGGGAGCTGAGAACGCCTCTCTGCCAGGTAGAAGCCGGCAGCGAAGAAAATGAGGACAACGCCCAGCACTATGCCGATCCAGTTCTGCACATAGATTGCTAGGGCGATGACACCGAGCCCGCCCATGAGCATGTAGATCGCGTAACCGACTGTTGCGGGTTTCATGGGGCAGGGCATCCATTTCTTGGTAGCCAGGGCTCGGGCCGATGCACCACGCACTGGGTGTTGAGGGGCTCCACTCTTGGAGAGCCTTGTTTGGTACGCGAGGGTGACGGGGTTGCCCTCAGACACCCATGCTGGCTTCATACCTATCAGCCTGGAGGATCCGCCACTAGCCACACATTGGCGATAGCAACCGAAGTTAGCTGATGCCAGGGCCAGCATTGCCGTTTAGCTTTGTCAGAAGCGCGCCACTTATCGCTGCGGTTCACATCATGCGGACGCAAATTTCACGGACGAGACGTCTCGCATCCCTTGGCTTCCGAGACGACAGCGGTTGCAATGACACGCTCCTCGATCCGCGCGCTGAGCGACCCGTCGCGGGCCGCAGGTGCTCTACTGGCCTCGGAGCATGGAGAGCAGAGGGCGCAATGACCATAAAGATGACGGACTACGAGCAGCAGGCGTGGGAAAAGCTCATCGCTGCCGAGCGATCCCGCCGCGCCAATTGGCGGGCACGCGGAGCCGCCAAGGTCTCTGGGATGGTCTCCGCCGCTGGCGATGCGGCAAAAAGGATCCCTGGCGCCGAGCGGGTGGGCGAGGTCATGGATGACAGCATCAAGGCCGCGCTCAACGGAGCGGCAAAGGCTGTCTTCATGCCGGCCATCTCATCGGTCTCGATGGAACGTCGCATCAGGGGACTGCGCAAACAACACCCCGGGATCGGCGAGGCCTCCCCGTTCGACGTCCTGGACCTCCAAGCCCTCGACAAGGGCAGACCAAAGCAGCTGCTTCCCTTCATTGGCATGGCCGAGTCGACGGCAGCGTCACTGACCATCACGGGACTCCAGGTGTCGACGACGGTCAGCGGTGGGGCCACCGCCGGGGCGGTAGCCCTGGCGATCGTCGGCGATGTCAGCGCGTCCTTGGCACTACTAGGCCGCGCGGTCGCGGAGGTCGCGGTCCACTACGGTTTCGACCCGAACGAACCCGAAGAGGAAATCTTCCTCATGGGGGTGCTGTCCTACAGCACAGCGGCAACCCTGGAGGGGAAGACGGCCGCCCTCGCCGCGCTTTCGCGGCTGAGCCAGCAGATGATGCGGCGCGCGGTGTGGAAGGAGCTGGAGAAGGACGTCCTGGTTAAGGTCATCCAAAGTGCGTTCAAGAGCATCGGCCTGCGCCTCACGCACAAGCGTCTGGCCCAAGTAGTGCCCTTTGCCGGAGGACTGGTCTCTGCGGGCCTGAGCTACGACCTGCTCGACCGCGCCCTGAGAGACGCCACCCGCGTTTACCGGGTGCGGTACCTCGCCGACAAGTACGGCTTGTCCTTCGATGACTGGGTCGAGCAGGCCATGGCACATGACGCGGCAGAGTCAAGCCGCGACGACGCTACCGACGAGCAGCCGATCGACGTCGAGGCCATCATGCAGGCAACGATCCACGAGCATGAGCACACCGGCCCCGACGAAGCGGCTGGAGCCGAGAACGCGCTGTCGGACGGGAACTCACGCTAGATCGCCTCGCCCGCATGGGATACACCAGCCTCCTGGTGCTAGCTAGCCCCACGTCGGCGGGACTGCCCCCGGTTTACCTGACTTAGCGGGCCAAGCTCAGGTGCCGCGGCGAGGGTGGGAGCGCACCTTGATCGTGGGCTGGTCGTAGGGGCTGGACCCGGCCCGGCGCCGCATGTGCTCGCGCACCGTGGTCGCCGCTCTTGATCGGGGGCCGGGGACGTGCCGGGTGTAGGAGGCGTCCATCCTGCCGACCTCGAGGTCTTCGTGTGCGCCGGCCACCGGCACGACCCACGTCACGCCCGGCCTGCTGGGGTTCCCGGATGTCGACCTCGTCAGAGACCTGCCGAGGTCAAGCACCTGAGGGGGCAAGTGCGCGTCTTCTGCGTCGCGGGCCGGCCGGGACTCTGCATGGCAGCGGGCGGCCTCGGCCTGGTGCCCTAGTTGCTCGGCGATCATCGCCAGAATCAGCGCCGGGTCGTCGGCGCGATGGGGAAAGGTGCGGTCGGTGACGACGCGCTTGGTCATCCGCGGCAAGGCGAGGTCCCCCAGCTCCAGGGCGGTGGCGGCGGCAGTGCGCAACTGACCGACCCCGCAGGTGTAGAGGGCCATCGTGCCGTCCTCGGTCTCCCACAGGGTGAGGCGGTCCAGGTGCCCGTCGTAGAACAGTCCGCGGGGGCGGCGGGCCAGACGGGAGAGGTGGTCCAGCGCCTCTCCCCCGGTCTCCCGCGAGAAAGCCCGCTTGGCACGGGCGTGGACATGGGCGGCGGTGTCCGCGTCGGCATGGATCCCGAACCGTTCGGCGGCGATCCGCCCTGCGTCCCGCTCATCGGCAGTAGCCCCGTAAGTTGTCAGTTCCGTGACCGCCAAGTAGAGGTCGGCCGTCAGCCGGGCAGGTACACCGGAAGCGTTGCCGTGCACCAGCCGCCGGCAAGCCTCGATCGGCAGCTCCACGCGTTGGTGTGGTGCCGTCCGAGACGTCGCTGTAGTCCGGAGGTCTCTGGCCGCGGCACGTTTCAACTTCTCCCGCAGCCGCTCTTCCCGTTCCCTCCTGAGCCGCTCTACCTGCCGCTTAGCGGTCTCCGGGCGCGGCGGTGTAGAGACGGCAAGCGGCGCGGGCTTCCGGTCCGCAGCTCGTGTCCGGTCGCCCACCGGGGCGGGAGGCGCGTAGTGCGCCGGGGACTCTGTGGTGGCGGCAAGAAACCGCTCGATTCCGGCCCGGTCGAGGGACTGGGACAGCGGGTCGTACAGGCGCGCCCGGTCCAGCAACTCGTGGACGTGCGCAAGCTTATAGGTCAGCGCGTTAGCCAGCCGAGGCGCCAGTTCCGCCACGGTGGGCGCAAAGTGCTCCGTCCGGCTCAGTTCCTCGTACGCGGACTCGAGCACGGAACGGGCCTCGCGTAGCTGCCCGGCGGTTGCGGGTCTCGTGCGCTTCCGCGGGACGGGGGCCAACACGGGGTCGCGGCGGCAGGCGATTCGGAGCTGTTTGATCCGGGCCGGAGTGAGCGAAATGCGCAACGGCGCTGTGATGCCAACCTGGTCGAGTAGGCCTGCGGTACGTTCCGGGTCGCATCCCAGCACGGCCGTCAGGGTCCGAGTGAGCTGGGCCAAGGTGGGATCAGCGATGTCGGTTCGGTTCAGAGCACGGTAGGCGGCTTCCACCACCTCATTGGCTCGACGCAGGTCGGCTGGTCGAGGCACTGACTCATCCGGGGCGGAAACCTGTGGAGACTGCGGGTTGGGGACTAGATAGGCCGCGGCGATGAAGCGGTCGACGTCCTCATCGGTCAGGCATCCGGGCAGCGAACGCGCGATCCCGGCCTCTTTCAGCAGCTCAGTCACCACGGATTCGGGCAGGCCCAGTGTTCTGGAAAGCCGTGGGAGAAGTTTCTCAATGGTCAGGTTCCGGACCACGGAGCTGTGCTGTTCGAGGCGCCTGAAGGGACCCCCAGAGGTAAAAGCCTGCCTCGCTGCCGCCATCTCCCTGACGGTGCGGCGCGAGCTTTCTTCTCGTTCAGTCGGTGCTGGCAGGGATCGGGCCGTGGTGATGAAGCGGGAGACTCGTTCTTCTGTCAGCGCCTCGCGCAGTGGTGCGCCGATGCCTACCACCATGAGCAGTGTTTCGACGTGGCCCCCCGGGTGGCCCAGTGCTTCGGTCAGCCGCTGGCACAGATCCTCGACGGTCGGAGCCTCAGCGGCAGGGTCATCCAGCTGGCGCCATACGGACCGGAAGACGTCGCGGGCTGCGGCCAGCCGGTAGGTAGTGGCTCTGGGTTCGGACGCCCTGTAGGAGGCTCGAATAGCCATGTCGCGCGGGTTCGGGGACCGACTCATCGCAGCATCTCCCACACCGCGGTCTCGAGCAGGGCCAGGGCCTCCTGCTCGGTGGCTCCCTCGGGAGCGTGGAAGCGGTCCGACAGGGTAGCCATCAGCTTGGCCAGCTGGGCGCGGTCGAGGAGCTGGACCAGCAGGTTGCGGAACTCGTCGTGGGTGAGGTTGACGATCTCGACCTCCACCGAGTCGGCCAGGCGTGCCGTGGCGACGCGCACGGCGCCGCGGTGTCGATCACGATATCGGCGCGGGAGTTGATCATCACCCACACCCAGCTCCCACCCGGCAGGACTACGGTGTCGTCGGCGATCTCTATTGTGGCTCGTGGCTCCGCGCAGGTTGGTGGCCCAGGAGGAGGCGAGCACCGAGGCCCTCCCGAATCCGCAGGCGGCCACGTCGGTGAGGGTGCCACGGAACCCGGTCAGATCGACGTTGTCGATCACGCTACGTTCGACGGTGACGCAGGGCGGGACGTGCGTTTCGCAGATCGACCCGGAGAGCACCGCGACCCCGCAGGAGACCCAGGAGTCCCCGGACAGGACGACGTCGAGTCCAATGGTTCTGTCCTCCTCCACGGTGCCGTCGGGGCGGGCGCGTTGTAGGCAATAGACCGGCACCGAGCGGCGCACGGCAGGGACGGCATTCACGCCTTCGGACAGGTCAGGTCGGTGGGTCACGGTCGCTCCTGGGTCGTTGGGGCGTGATTCCATCATGTAGCCGGAATTCCCCGTCCGCCCGGCGGCACACTGTGGGACAGGGCAGGGAAGGTTCGACCCCGGCGACGGGCGGACGGCCTGCCGCCGGGGTCGAGGACCTTATCCTCGGCCCAGCCTTTAGGGTTCCCATCGCCCAGGATTCGCCCGACGTGCACTCCTTCCGCCGAGGACTGCAACTCGAACCACTTGGTGGAGGGCGCACAGGGTCGAGATCAACGAGTACGACTTGGCTTCGGCGCCGAACTCGGGAGATGTCAATTTTCTTTGAGCGTGGCCTCATAAATGGGGGTGAACTTCGGCTCCGCATCCTCGCGGACATCAGGGCTAAAAGCGCGATAGCACTTCAATCGCTCTACGGCGGCGACGTACTCCAGTCCCAGCTGGGTCTCCTGTGGCGGTTCCCCGGTTAACTCCAGCCAGTAACCGAACCCCTCCCCGACCATTCCGGTGTCAGCGCGTACCACGAGTGAGGACAGCGCCGGCAGGCTACGCCTGCGGCAACGCTGCAGCACCTTCCCCAGGACATTGCCGATCCAGTACCGCTGCTGCATTTTGGTGGTACGACCAGTGTTCTCGACTACCCGCTCGGCCAATTGCGTATAGGTGATGTAGCCGCCGTACTTCGTGGCGACCTCATCCCTCAAGATGCGGACTGCTTCATCGGCCCAGATGTGCAGCTTCTGCTGATGTGGAAGCTCGCCCCTGGTCTTCTTCCCCGGTTGATGGACCATCCCGTACACCCCTCGCCCATATCACCATGTTTGCAATCACAAATATACTCATCAGTAGGGATGGTCTCGTGAGGCAGCGGATAGATGACGCCGGACGACATGGATCCGTTACAAAAACGGCTTTCTAGTGAGGTCCGGCGAGAGACTGCCCGGGGAGAGACGCTGGGATTGGTCTCCGCGGGCCTGAGCTACGACATGCTGGATCGCGCCCTGAGGAACGCGTCCCGTATTTACCGGGTCCGCTACCTTGCTGAGAAGTACGGCCTATCCTTCAATGACTGGGGCGAGCAAGCAATGGCGAACGACGCCCCCGAGTCCAGCCACGACGATGACACCGATGAAGAACTGATCGACGTCGAGGCCCCCATGCGGGCTACGATCGCAGAACACGGATCACACCGGCCCTGATAAGACGCCCCAAACACACGGCACGCCGCCAGACGAAGAATCGCGCCAAGCCGCCTCCCCCATCTGGGATGCGAAGGTCTCATAGGTCGGCAGCCCACGGCGACAGCGAGCCGCTACCGCCGTGGGTCTTACGCGTGCTCTGGCGCTAACATTCCGGCATCATGATCTGCCACCACGAAACACGGTCGAGTTTCGAGCAACCTAGGGCAATGCAGGAAATTAGGATTCCAGGTGAACGGCATGAGTCCGATCAATGGCAGAACCGGTAAACCTGATCGGGTAAAACATAAACATTATTGGAAAATCCAAGCACGCTAGGCTGAAGCGCACATAGATGCCCGCTACATTTCGTGCGGCAACGCTGGGAAAAGCTGAACATTTTCCTCGGTAGCCGATGACTCCTCATCCTCACTCGCTGCGGCAACCTCATCGAGGCTAATGTCTATCACAGGTGCGGTTGTGGTTGGCTGCGCAGTTGAGGCCGTAACGATCCCCTGTTGCAACTCTTCCTTAGTGATCGGATAACGCGTGCCCTTGACGCCTTTGTAGGTGTTCAGAGCTCGGTCGATCTGCGCCTTAGTGGTCGGGGCGAGATGCACAACTAACAACTCAAAAAGTAGATCCGTATTATCTTTACCAGTCGCCATCTTGCCTTGAGCGCGCGGCGCATGCGGAGTAAGTTGCCAAACTGCCAGGAAAGGCGGGCTGGCGATGTTCCAATCAAGGGCTTTGAGCTTGGCCAACGCCTCGTCCCAAGTAAGCAATCCCTGCTGTACGACGTGGCAAACTGCCTTAGCTACCGCGAGTTGCACAACGGGCCGCATAAAAGGGTGACCCTCATTTTCGCGCCCCTTGGGGGCTCGCAGTTCCTTCCCGCTGATGGCAGATTCGTAACGGCTCGGAAGGTTTCCCGAAGCATCTAGAAGATCATCTAGCAGCTTTGTGAGCGAATTATAGCTTTGCTCCAAAATTTCATCAGTTGTACGTTCTGTGAGCTTATGCATTCGCCCATCCAGATCCCACCCTAGAATCTTTAACAGGTCGTACAGCACACCGATGGTAGTCCAAGAGGAGGAACTAACTCCCACCTGACGTGTTGCGAGTTTAAGTTCTCCCTCACTTCCCACCTTGGAGAAAACCTGAACGACACCGTCTTTCTTCACAAAGGAGTGATCATCCAGTAAGCGACGGGTAATAATGGCAAACCCGTCATCTTCATCGAGTGCGATGTTCTCCTGAATGGTAGTTTTGACCGCGTTACGGTTGATGTTCGTGAAAAGACGACGAGTTATCTGTCGGCCCTCAGGGGTGTTCTGATGAGGAACAATGATGACTCCGATGTCCTCGCTACCCAGTTCAGGCTTCTGCTTGCATGCGTCCTTGATTGCTCGCAGTCTGTGCTGGCCGTCCAAGGCAAAGAACTGATGTGTACCGTCAAAGGCGAGGACCCCAAACTCGCGATCCACTCCCTCAAGAACTCCCTGGTCCTCGCTTGCCTCCATTCGTAGGGGCATGTATTCGGGGTCACCTCCCCAAGCAGCGACAATAAGGGACCCTAGGAAACGCCTGTCATTGGTGAGGAGATATTTTGTGATTTCGTCGGTGCGCACGCCAATGCCCCGCTGAATCATCGAACCTAAATCTTTATTTACGCCCAGTTCGTAAGCAAAGTTTATTTCTCGCGCCACCTGTGCATAACTCATCAATGCCAAGTAATAGTTCCACTCCCCGACCTTAGCTTTGAAGGCCGGAACGAAAGTTTTTGATGGCATCAATTTTCCTATCAATCGGTCGATATGTGGAATCGTTTTAAAATGCAGGTCGAGGGGAGCCTAGAACCAAATTCGGTAAGCGTTGCCGATTGCATGGAGGGTTTAAAAACTTAATAAGTCTATCTTCTAAATGCGGAATTTCACTACACTGAGGGACTGTAATGAACCAATGTTCCAGAGGTTCCAGGGTGAGGTATCGACTCAGTAAGTGATCACGCGTTCGGGGAATTCCTTTCTGCCATAGGGCAGCTGGGTTGCCTCGCAGATACTTTTCATAACTCCGGTAGCGAGCTCTGAGCGTGCTTGAGTTGGGACTTCCATCGTCACCAGCACCTGCCTTGCCCACGTATAAGACTTGAGTAAGACCACCTGGCCGACAGTTCTCTTCTAGTTCGAACGAGAGATAGGGGCGCCAGACGAACATGTATAGACCGGGCTCGTCTGGGATGGTTTGCCACGCATTCGGAGTGGCAGTCTGAACCTCCCAGGCGTTCCCTCCCTCATGGAGGTCTGCCATGAGTTGCTGGCATGCCGGTTGATCAAGCAGCCGAAGAAGTGCCCAGTCGATGCTCAGGGCCGGACTCGGCGCATCGCGGTGCCTGTGGACTAGCTCTTGCAGCTGCTGGCTCACTTAAGTCTTTCCAGAGCGCTTGACAGTGGTTTCGGTTAGCAACTTACCTGGAACCACTAGATGTGGCAGGCCACACAAGGGGGCGTGTCGTCCTCATCGTCAAGAACGTCCTCCAATGCGTCAACCAAGGGCAGGTTCACGCGTTTGCTGGCAGCCCGTGCCATGGCTGCGGCTTGCTTCTCCTTGATCTCGTCGGCCCGGTCCCGTAGCTCACGTAGTGTCTCGCCCTGGGACCACGTGTACTGGCGACCTTGCATCGCGGTGTCTTGGAAGTTTTCCTTCTCCTCGTAGGCAATGGCCTCTTCGAACAGGTCGGGGTGCCGCTCAGCCAGACCGATCCACTCTGATTTTCGCTGGAAGAAGCAGAAAGAGCACCCGCTGCGCGTACGCCATTCGTAATACTCGGGTAGACCCACGCCGGCGTCATCGAGAATGCGGAAGACCTGCTCCTTATCAATACCGTCTTCTTTGAACGGGAAGACCGGCTTGATCGTCGGCTTAGTGCTGATGTAGCCACTCCGGCGCTCATCAGCTCGGATGCCGATGTAGGTGTAGGTCTTGGCGTCCCCGAGCCACGTCTCGAGTGGCTTGATTTTCAAATTCTTAGTGCACCACCGCATCTGCGGACTCGGCAAGGCGCCGCCATAGACCTGCAGCCAGTGATCAAAATCGCGGTCGGCGTTCAATCGCACGATTCGCTTCCCAAGGACTGCTTCAAGGCGCGTAAGGTACTCGTACGTTTCCGGAAGCTCGGCGCCAGTGTCAGTGAAGAAGTACTCCAGCTGAGGTACCCGGTCGCGAAGGTAAATGGCAAGCGCTGCGCTGTCCTTCCCGCCACTAATACCCAAAACGTGACGCGCGCCCTCATCAGCCAGCGCCACATCGACTGTGACGCTTGTAATGTTTGTGGCTTCGCTAGGCATTATTTGCCTTCCTCTGTTTGGTGGACGGTACGTCAGTCTTAGTTAATGATGGCTGATCCGCAGTATTAAGCACCAGGTCTGCTACCAGAGCTGCGAGACCGTCTCTGCCCTGGGGTCCCACCCGTTCCTCAGCCTGTCGGAGCAACTCCTCGGCCAACGGACGAAGGTCGTCCAACATTTCTTGCGTGTAGTAGACGACTCGGTTACTTTCCTGTCCCTCTGGAGTCGTAATCGCCATGCGGCGCGCCATGAAGGGGCTGCTATCGCGGGCCTCGGCATCGTAGTGCAAGGCCTCCACCCTGCGGAAAGCCGCGACCAGCTCTCGCAAGTTGTGGGCGAATCGCGTTCGATCCTCGTCGCGCCATAGTTCAACCGGCTTATCGCTGACGGCTAGGCCCATGGAGCTGAGCCATGCCGTATCACTGTCGGTGTCGTTGGCGGCGTTGAAGAGGAAGGTCCGCAACTTGGGGTTGATGACCTTCTCTTCCAGCGACTGGGCTCTGTGTTGTAGGGCAGGGCGCAGTTTGGCGAGGTCGTCCGGCTGCTCGAGCTCGGCGGCAACGGCGGACCCAATTTTCCGGAGCTGGTCTTCGTATGCGCCCTGCAGTTCGTCGAGCGCGCGCTGGAGACGTTTAATGAAGAGCGGCAAATCAGCGTCGTTGATAGCGCGCGTATGGTTGTTGAGATCTATGCCGCACGCGGCCGGGAGGCCCTCAAACAGAAGGCGATCCGGCTCACGCGCTTCCAGCAAGGCTGCTCGAACTGCGATGGTGTTCGGTTCTAGGGCGGTCGTGTGCAGGGTGTAGTCAGGCAGTCCTCGTGCGAGGCGCAGAAGTGGTGCGGCGACTGCCAATACCGTCCGGTTCCTCAAAAGGTTCATTGAGAGGGACTTTCCGGCACCCTGCAGCTTTGTGGTGGCGTCGCTGATAGCTGCTAGTTGTCGGTTCCGAGCGCCAGCCGTGCTAAAGGACTTCAGGGCAAAACGCCGGGGTGCCTTGATCAACCGCTCCATGAGATCGATTGTTAATGCGGGCTGATAGGAGCCGTCCTCATAGATGGCGACTTCCTGATCGCGATGCAGCAGGAAGGCCGTGAGAAGCACGGGAATCGGTCCGTCTTTAAGGCCAATTGGAGGGGCTGCCAGCCGTCGATACAGCTCATCAATGCCGGCCGGCTCCTCCGTAGAGCTGTCCACGAACTGCGACATGGTGCCCCAGACACGGCTCAGGTTGCTCTCCGCCTTCGGGGGACTGAAATCCCAAACCCCCCCATACTCGCGGTGGACACCAGTAAAGCGCAGCACGGCCTCATACATAGACCGCTCGGGCCCGTAATTCTCGAATCCGAGCTGCTGGTCATCCCGATGAGCGATCATCGCCTGAATGAGGTTGCGCCGCGCCTTGGCGCCCTGGCTGGTGAGTTCGCGGCGTCCCAGCATCTCGTTCTTGATTTCGGGGCTCTTGTTATATGCGGAGTCGCAGACGTCCGAGAGCAGCCGTGACAGGCTGTTCGTGGGAGGCAGTAGCTCGCCAGGTTTGGACTCATTCAGCAGCCAGAAATCCACCCCTTCGGCGCCTGGCCGGAATGTCTCCGTGAAGGTTTGATTCAAGCGGCTGCGCGCATCCGCTACCCGGTCTTGGAGCTCCCGGCGAGCTACACGGTCGTCCATCACTTCTTGCTGGTCCAAAACGGCGAGGGCGGAAGCTGCCTCAACGGCGGCGTCTCGGACTAACTCGGATTGGGCGCTACACGCCACCACTGTGGGCCGGGCCCCCATTGGGGCCCGCAAAGTGGCCGCACCTTCTGGAGCGCCGAGGAAGTAGACAAGGAGTCCATCCGCAGGATCGTTGTGTCCCAAGGCAGGCAGGGGCGCTGCACCATCGCTGTAGGCAACGGAGAAATACCGAAGCATCGTGACGCGTTGGCTGTGCCGTCCCGCGATAAGGGGCTGTTCTGCCTGCAACCGCGTCAGTAGCTCCGCTGCACTTGTGCTCCGCAGTTGTTCACGGGCGTCCGCGACACGACCGCGGAGGTCGACATCACTGCCCTGCCACAAACGGTACTCATCCGCGAAGGAGCGATAGGTTAGCCACCCCCGTGCCTCTAGATCACTAAGCCGCTCACGCCACGTGGCATCGGGTGAAGCATCCGCGGGAGCCAGGGCGTACGAAATGAGATCCGCAGACGCGCGCAACCCCACCACGTTGCCCATCAAGTTCAGCAGTCCCACAGTCTTGAGAACTGCCACGTCCTTAGACGCCAAAGAGCTCGCTTCGCGGATGCGTTCATTAACTTCCCGCCAGCGACTGCCCCCAATGCCCGCCGCCATGGCCTGCCCGGGACCAGCGAAAAAGTCATACAACTCCGCTAGTTGCATGCTCGGCAAACTAGCCCGGGCATCAGGAACCGGGGTCTGAGCGAGGAACGCCCGTGCCGTGTGGTCTTCCGTGCTCGCCAGGAACGTGAACAACGTCCGACCGTGCTGACCTAGCTGCGCACACAGTTCCGGCAGAGCCAATAACGCAATGGGATGGAGCGGGTAGCAACGCTCCAACGTGTCGGCACCACCGGGTAGATGGTTCGCCACGCCCACATCGGTAGCTCGCTCGTAGGCATGCAATGCCCAAGTGCCTCGCCGCTTATGCAGAGACGGCGAAAGGCTCGCGTCCTCTAGTGCACCAGCAACCAATCTCAGTGACTGCTCGGCTGATTCGAGGAAGGGCACGTCCTCGAACCGCCCCTGGACCTTGCCCCACTCGCGTCGCTGAGCGGCTGACGCCTGTCGAACGTAGTCGTCGAAGGCGAGGTGCTGCAGTGTGAAGATGAACGAAGGCGTGGCGCCTGAGCCGGTTGCTAGTTCCGCTAATTCCTGGAGGGCAAACAGATCGGCGCCCGCCTGCTCGCCATGGGCTGCCGACGCGAAGTGTTCCAGCGTCTTGCCGAACTCGTCCAGAATAAGCAATACCGGCGCATGCGCAGCAATTTTTTTGACCGCAGTCGCCACCGTACGTGCCGACCGAGCTGCGCGCGCAGCCTCAACGGCCTCGCCAACCCCGACCTCAGGCTCTGCGGTCCAGTAACCCGATACCCCGTGCTCCAGCGCACGCACCAGGCTGTCAATCAGCGGTTCCTGCTGGCAGGTAGTCGTCGCCAGCACGAAGCCCGACTCCTCCGCGCCGAGGCCCTCTCGGACTTTACGTAAACCAGCCAACAGGGGGGCATCTGCATCCCCCAGCGTCGCCTCCGCCTGGCTACGCCTTAAGCTGGCTGGCCCCAGCAAAGCGCGCAGGAACAACGCGAATGAACTCTTGCCGGCTCCGTACGGGCCGGTGAGCGACCAAGCCCGGCCAGCACTTGGGTCCTCGATGGCCTCCACCAGCCGGCGCAATACCTCAAGTGCTCGACCGGTCGGAATGTAGTGCTCCACCTGCTCCTGATGCAGCTCCAAATTCGCTGCCCGCAGGTAACTCTGACGAGGCTTGATTTGATCGATTAGCGTGTCGGTCATGCCGCGGACCTGTTCGTTGAGGGGTAATAACGGTTCAAAGCTGCGTCGGCGAGCTCCGCCGCTGGGGCCTCGAGGACAAGTTGCCTAAGCCCAGCGGGCTCGGCCACCTTGATGCCAGGCAGCGATGCCGCTGCCTCCCGTAGCGCGTCGTAGAGGTTCGTCTCAGTTAACCTAAAAGCTCGTCCCGGACTGCCGGGGTCACCTGTAAGTCGCGCAACGCTAATGGTGCGGTCACCGGCTGCCTTCTCATTGAGGTAGTCCAGGCAGGCGTACGCCACAATAAGCGGCGGAAGGGTCGCCTTCGGGCCAGTCACAAACCGCCAGCTCTTGGTATCACCGGCTGCCGGGGCCAACAATCCCAGTTGCCGGGTCGGGCAATCGAGCAAATCGTCCATGGTCTGACGCCCATAGCGGCGAAAGGCGAACGTCCGTAGCATGCAGTCGACGTCCTTCTTGATCGAGGACTCCATGACCGCTGGCCAGCCAGTTGACGCCGTCAGCTCGACGACATGGTTGGTGAGCTGGTGCTCCTCGAACTGCTGAGGCGCGAACAAGTGAAACGCGGTCCACCACACCGGCGCCAGCGAGGGCGGAGCGAGCAACTTCCAGTGCAGGAGCCACAGGCTTGCGGGATCCTCAAGCCACGGGTCCCAACCCTCATCAGCCAGCAGAGCCCGCCCGAACTCGGACGGCACTAGGTGCGGCATGCGCGGTCGCTCTCGGTTCTCGGCGGTTTCCAACACCTTGTAAGCCTGCGCCCAATACCGAATGGCGCTAACCATGTTCTTACCCACCCCAAGACGGACGGTCGCCTCCGGATTGCTGAAGACAGCCCGATCCTTCTCCGCCTCGGTGAACGCCTTACGCAGCCAACCGAAGCGGAGATGAAACGTCTCGTGTCGGGCGAAGGCGGGTTGAGCATTGGCCTTGAGTAATGCGCCACTCATGCGGAAAAGCTCTCTTCCTGTTCATTTTTAGAGTTGCCGCAAAGCACGGCACTCAGCCGACGCAGCGTGGTGGTGAGGGCCACGACCGCTTCGTCCACCTCGGTCTCCGTCGTAAATCGGCTCAAGCTGAGCCGCAGCGCCGCCGCAGCCTCCTCGCTACTAAGTCCCATGGCCCGCAGGACCGGGCTCGGCTCAGGAGTGCCCACGTGACAAGCACTCCCAGTCGAGGCAGCGACGGAAGGAGTCTGCGCCAACACCACATCCCCCTCAAACCCGATTGGCAAACCTACATTCAAAATGTTCGGCAACCGCACGGCATCGGCGGCGTGATCTCGAAGCGGCACACCAGCAGTCCGTATGCCTGCCAGGAGACGGTCACGTAGTTCGGCGACTTCCGTTGCCGCCGTTGCTCCGCTGTCATGGGCAAGGTCCGCCGCTGCCCCGAATCCGGCAAGCGCCGCGACGTTCTCGGTTCCGCTACGCAGGCCCCGCTCTTGTCCGCCGCCGAATAGCATCGGCTGCAGCTGACGTTGCACCTGGCGCGAGGCGATGAGCGCCGCGGCTCCCTGCGGGCCGTGCATCTTGTGACTGCTGACTGTTACGAGGTCAGACATGGCGACTCCGCGGGCGTCTCCCCAAGCCATTAGTTGACTCGCGTCGGTATGCAGCCACGCACCGGCGGCGTGCGCTAGTTCGGCTACTGCACCAAGGTCAGGCATTAGCCCGGTTTCATTATTGGCGGAATGAACGGACACGAGCGCCGTGTGCTCATCAATTTCTGCTGCCAATACCTCCAGCACCGGTTGTCCATGGGAATCAACCGGAACTACTCGAACATCTGCGCCAGCAGCAGCGAGGGCATGAACAGTCCGCAGCACGGACGGATGCTCCGTGGCGATAGTCACTATTCGGTTCCGTTTTGTTGATGAGAGGAGGCCGGTTATCGCTAGATTATTCGCCTCAGTCGCGCTGGCGGTAAACAGAACCGAACCCGGCCCCACATCCATCAGGTTCGCAATCTGTTCCCTGGCTGCAGCCACGATGTCACGGGCGTGACGTCCAAAATTGTGAGCAGCCCCTGGATTACCTGGAGGACCGTCGAGGGCAGCCAACATGGCAGCACGAGCCGACGGAGCCAGGGGGCTGGAGGCGGCGGCATCCAAATAGATCACAGCATTCGCTTCTTTCTTCATCATTCGGACGCACACACTCCCTCTCCCAATTTACTTCCGAAACGATCGACGATCGGGCTCGCCACCCCGACTTTGCAGCTCGGGGACTGCTACCACGTCGATGAGCACAGCCTGTCACCGGCCACCGACAGCATTGACAGCACTGACGGACCAGCTTTCCTGGATGCGACTGGAGTCTCTCGGGCGGGACAGCCACGATCTCGATCCACAAGTCCTAAGCCTCGATCGTCCCACGGCCAAGGAGCGTGACCGGAATTCTGGACACGGCTCACTGGGTGGGAGCTGCCCGAGGTGCAGGTCCCCGCGGTGGAATGGGTGGACACCGTACCGGCATCCACGGGGGCGACCGGGCTCATCGTAGGGTCACCAACGACCGCCCCGCCCGGCACTCATCCCTCGCGATGGACTCGGACCTGCTGCTGGGCAACGACGACGGGGTACCGCTGATCGCGGCGATCCTGTTCGCCGCCGAAGCCCGTGCGGGCCTCACTGCCCTGCACTTGCCGTGACATCCGCACCTGGACGCCCAACGTTCTCAGCGCCGCTACTCTGCCATGGCCGCCGGGCAGGGCCCCGGGATGCTGTCCGGAAAGAGCACTTTCTGCCAGGGTGGGGAGCGTACGTCCCTGACGTGCACGGCCCCTCCGAACCTCGGGGAGGCTCGACAGGTCGCAGAAAAGAAGCAGGTACTGGATATGACTACTGGTGTGGTCAAGTGGTTCAACGCCGACAAGGGCTTCGGCTTCATCACCCCCGACGACGGCTCCAAGGACGTGTTCGCGCACTTCTCCGCCATCGCCTCCAGCGGGTTCCGCTCCCTCAACGAGGGCGACCACGTGGAGTTCGAGACCCAGGCCGGCCCCAAGGGCCCCCAGGCTGCGAACGTCACCGTCATCCCCTAACCGCACAGATCTCCCCGCGGAGATTCTCGGTGGTGGCGCCGATGCACCGCCGCCACTGACGTGATCGCCATCCTGTCCATAGGCGGGGTGGCGATCGCTTTGCTACGTAAACCCTGGGTAGCTGATCCCATCCCGGCCGCTGAAGCTGCGTGATATTTATCAACTGCATCAGTATCTCGCTGTTCATTGGCAACCGGGCAACGTACCGCCATTACGGGTGTAGGCAGTGGCAATATCCGCGTGGCCTGCCGCGCACGTCATGCGCATTCATCCCTTGCCGACCCCACCTGGACACTTCCCACTGGCACCCTCGCTTCCCTGACCCCGGGAAAGACAGTGATTCTTAGGCCTATCAGTAGACAGATCTATTCAGACCCTTTTCGCTACTGCCGAGACCAAAGGCTGGAATTTACCGATAAGGTGGACCGGTCGGCGAAGGCGCTCACGGCAATCTCCGGTCTCTATCTCCTCTGCTTCTTTCAAAACCTGCGGGAAGACAGGTCGGTGCCGGTGTTCCGGACCGTGGGCGCACCACCGCGAAACAACGATGACCCCAACGGAAAGGTGTTGTGATGGCCCAGAGCGTGCAGATCATTTTGGAGGACGACCTCGAGGGTGGTCCTGCTGATGAGACCGTCCAGTTCGGTCTGGACGGCCGGCAGTACGAGATTGACCTCTCCACTGCTAACGCGGAGAAGCTGCGGGAGGCCCTGCGCCCCTACGCAACCGCTGGCCGGCGGGCCCAGTCCAAGTCCACCCGGGCCACCGGGCCCCGTTCCTCCACTGGTGGTAACCCGGAGACGGCGAAGATCCGGGTCTGGGCGAAGGAGAACGGCTACGAGGTCTCCGACCGCGGCCGCATCCACCAGTCCGTCAAGGACGCCTACTACGCCGCCCAGTAGGCCCCACTCCCCCACCGGACTGCATTCGGTCTTTCGAGGGCTCCGTGACGGCAGGCCCGATGCTGGCCGGCCACCGCTGCAACATCACAGCGGAACGCCTCGAGGCAGGGCTCGAGCACAGAGTCCGTCACCGCGGTTTCTCCGCACGGTGAGCAGCCGGTGACGGGTTACTCGTCCTGATCCGACACCGGGCCGCCAGCTGGACCACGTGGGCACCCCCACAGATACACCCCATTTACCCCATTGACTGAATGGGGTAAATGGGGTGTAAGGCTACTCGGCTAGGGCATGTCTCCCAATATGTCCTTGAGCCAGACGGTGATGGCGCGCAGCACGGCCCCACCACGGTAGGTCAGTGCGAGTTTGTCGTAGCGCGTGGCGAGGCCTCGCCACTGCTTGAAGACGTTGAAGGACCGCTCGACGACGTTGCGGGCCTTGTAGTCCTCGGCGTCGAAGGACGGCGGCCACCCACCACGGGAGCCGCGGCGGGCCCGGTGCCCGGCTTGGTCGTCCTTCTCCGGTATCACCGCGGTGATGCCACGGGATCGCAGATTCGCCCGGATCGCTCGGGAGGAGTACGCCTTGTCCGCCCGCAGCCGTTCCGGTCGGGTCCGAGGACGTCCGGGCCCGTGGCGGGCGACCCGCAGGTGATTCATCAGGTGGCCGAACATCGGGGCGTCTCCGGCCTGGCCGGGCCCGGCCAGCACCACCAGGGGGCGCCCGGCCCCGTTGACCAGGGAATGGATCTTCGGGGCGAGCCCGCCGCGGCAGCGCCCCACGTCGTGGTCAGCCGGCTCCTCGTGCAGATTCGAGTAGTTCGATCCCGCCCCCTGTGTCACGGGCGAAGTTCGTGGCGTGTTGATGGGCCCGGTTGTCGGTGGAGTCCACCGACACCGCCCAGTCGATCAGTTGGACCTTCTGCGCGTCGGTCAGCAGCGCGGCCAGGAACTTGTCCCAGGTCCCGTCACCGCTGTAGCGGCGGTGCCGCTTCCACACGGTCTGCCATGGCCCAAACTGCTCAGGCACATCGCGCCAGGCAATCCTGCACCGGTATCGGCAGAGAATGCCTTCCACCGCCTGTTCTTCCAGGGATCCGTGGCTCTCCTGCGTCGTCTTACAGGAGTTTCGTCGGGCACGCTCGGCAGAGCACGGGTCCCAGTGTCGGGCAGGCTGGACCAAGGCGTGCCGGTGTACCCATGGCGTTGGTGTCACTCGTGCGGGGATTCAGCTCAGTCTAGCGGCGGCGCACTCGTATTGCCTGGTCACAGGTACGTTGAGCACCATGATCTGGCTTATTACCGCCTTGTACTCACTGGCGATCATCGGTCCGGTGGCCGGCGTGATGCACGGCCTGCTCGTCACCGTCCCGGCGTCCCGGCAGTACGGCCAGGCGGTGGCCCAGGCCCAGCACGACATGCTCCCGAACTGGCTGGCCCAGCATGACGAGTTCGCCCTCGAGGATTTGATCGCGGAGATCGGCAATGTCTCGGAGCGGGTGTCGCCGCACCCCTATTTCCCTCCGCCATCCGCCAAGGACGCGCTGCGGGACCTGGCCCTGGTGGGCGGAGGTGCCGTGGCTGGGGGAGTGGGGAGCATTCTGTCCATCTGGGTGCCACCAGTCTACTGACCCGCCTGATCCCGTAAGGCCTGGAACCACGCCGGCCTAGTAGTACTTGGGAGGTCGGCCCCGGGTCACGGTGCCTGCACCGCCGAAGGGCCGCCCGTTGTTGACCTCGTCGCGGTACTGGTGGATTCGGTCGGTGATGATGCCGGCGACGAAGTCGCTGAGGGTCTGCCCGCGCTGGGCGACGTGGTTGTAGGCCGAGCGCAGTTCGGCGAGGTCGTCAATGTCCATCTGGACCTGGAGGCGACGGCGGGTGTCCGTGGCGTTCCCCTTCTTCTGCTCGCCCTTCTGCTGCTCAGCTACGGGGGCCGGCACCGTCTCCTGTGGTGTGGCGGGTGCTGCGGCCTCCGGCGCTGGTGCGGGTGCGGCGGGGGCGGTGGTGTCGGTGATGGAGGGGGCGACAGCGTCTTGGCCGGTGAGGAAGGTGGATTTCCGGCGGCGTCCTGCAGTGCTCATGTGGGGGTTATTCCTTTCGTGCCGGCCAGGCTTAGCGGCGGGTGATCCGGGCCAGGTGACGGGTGTAGAGCTCGGCCATGGACTGGCCGCCCTTGATGCGGTCCAGGGCGTCGCCGGTCTCGATGGCGTCGCGGATCACCGCGCGCTTGGGGATGGGCGGGTCCAGCAGCTGTTCCCCCAGGGCTTCTTGGAGGGTCAGTCGCCATTCGCGTCCGGCCAGGGTCGCCGGCTCCCACTTGTTGAGCAGCACCCCGCGGATCGTGAGGTCGGGGTTGTAGTGCTGCTGGACGGAGCCGATGGTGTCGCGCATCAGGGCCACCCCGTCGGCGGCGAACAGGCCGGCCTCGGTGACCAGCACGGCCCCGTGGGCGGCCACCAGGGCGTTGACGGTGAGCATGCCCAGGTTCGGCGGGCAGTCGATGATGACCAGATCGTAGCGCTCCCCCACCCCCTGAAGGGCGCGCTGAAGGGTCCGTGCGCGTTCCTCGGTGCGGGGTGCCTGGGTGAGGTCTTGCTCGATGATCGCCAGGGCCCGCCCCACGGTGGGGGCCAGGTCCACCCCGGGCCAGATGGTCGGCACGATGACGTCGACCAGCGTGACGGGCTCCTCCCCCGGCGCCTGCTGGGGATTGATGACGTCGGCCAGGCTGACCTCATCCAGGGGCAGCCGCTCGGGGGTCAGGGCGGTGGTGAGGTTGCCCTGCGGGTCCATGTCGATGGCGAGCACGCGCTTGTCCGCCCGCTGGGCGGCGCGGATGAGGTGGTAGGCCGTGGTGGTCTTGCCCACGCCACCCTTCTGCAGCACGGTGGCAAGGATGTCCATACGGTGCCTCCTTTGAGTGTTTGCCTCAGTTTAGTAAATGGAGTCGTTGAGTAAATGGAATGCAGAGGTGTGTCGACGGGTCTCAAGCGGTGATGGAGAAGTACACGCGGTAGAGGTCGTCCCGGGCGCGGCAGGCGGTGGCGGTGACCTCCACCAGGTGCTCCCCGTCGAGGTGGCCGGCGTTGAGGCACGCCTCGGTGGCGGCATCCGCGAGGTGCTGGGCCTTCCGCGCCAGCACCTCGAGGCGCTGGGCGTGGCGGGTGAGCCACTCGGTGAACTTCTCGCTGACGGCAGCCGCCTGGGCGGCCGCGCGCAGCATCTCGATCCCGGCCAGGACCGCCTGGGCGGCGCGGGCCGCCTCTTGGGCGGTTGCCCGGTGCTTGCTGGTTGGGTGTTCAGGCTGGATGATCATGGCGTCCTCCTGGGGGCGGGTGGACTTCGCAGGGACCGAGCATGCGGGGTGCCGTGGACCTGCGGGTGATCGGTCAGGTCAGCTCGGCGCGCTGTCGCACCAGAGCGTGGAGCTTGTCCGGGCGCAGACCGTGCCAGTGGTCCTGGACCGTACCGTCGCCGTCGCGGACGACAGTCACGGGCACTCCCTGGTAGCCCAGGCCGCGGAGGAAGTCGGCGGCCGCGGGCAGGGAAGCGACATTGATCAGGCCGAAGGGGATGTCCTTCCGGTCCATGGCCTGGCCGGCGGCCTGGCAATCCACACACCCGGGGAGGGTGTAAAGGGTGATGGTGGTCATGATGCCCTCCTGGGCTCAATGGAAGAGCAGGTCCTGGACGTAGAGGCTGTGCCCGGCCACCGCACCGTCGTCTTCGAGGACGGCAAAGACTCCGGCGGTGCCGACACCGGGAACACTCTGGGGATAGAGCACGTGGGCGATGTCGAAGTAGTGAGGCCATCCTCGCCAACAGGTCTGACTTCGGTACTTCTGCCATCAATTTACTCCATTACATGAATGGAGTAAATGGCGTGAATGGATGATTTTAAGGAGAGGCTGGGAATGGTCAGGCGGACAAAGGTCCCCACAGACGAGCAGTCGGCAGGGGCGTCAGCATCCGCGGGGACACCACATGGAAGGGTGGCCGCCTAAGAGTCCCTGCAAACGTGGAGTGGCTCGAGTCCCTCGGGGATGGAAGCGAGCAGCTTCTCGCGGGCGGCAACGTATCCCTCACCCTCCGCCTCAACCTCCTGGGCCGCCATGGATTTGATCATGCAGACGATCTTCATGTTGGGCTCCTTCTTCGTGCAGCGACATGCACACCCTGCTAAAACCTCAGCAGGGCACACATGCGTCGAAGCGCGCGGATGCCGGCTCACCCCAGTCTGCTGCTTCTCGTGGACCCCGGTGCCCACAGAGCGACTGAGTCGCCGGCGCCCAGAGGGCTGAGCGGACGCCCAAGGCTCGCATTCTCCCTGGACAGCTATAGCCCCTACACCATCCCATCGGAGCTTTCACGTCCATTTATTCCAAAACATCCTTTTATTCCACCACTGTTGTATGCCACCTTGACCGCAAGCAAGGTGCTGGTAGTGATCGCGGTCCAGTCCGGGCTCGGAGGTTCCCGCGGCTTCCCTTCGGCAATCATTTCAGAGGCCCGCCAGGGCCGAGGAAATGTGCGGCAGCCATCGTCCGCCAACCCAGTCCCAAGGAGGACTGTCGCCTTGATCGGCCGGGGGAGTAGGTCAGTTCTAATGCGGCCCAGCTAACAAGTGCGTGTTCAGGAGACGGTGCGGAGCTCGTTCCAGTCGGTGGTGTAGCGCGGGGAGAGGTCTGCTTGGCGGTTGGTCCAGGGGGCGGGGGAGTGGGCGCCGAGTCGGCCCAGGGCGAGGGTGCCGGTGCCGAAGCGGCGGTTCACCGCATCGACCAGTTCCCCGATCGGGGCGGGATGCTCGAGCACCCCCGGCAGAACCGGCACGGACCCCTCGGGAGCGAGGTCCGTGCAGAGGATGCCGGCGCGCATGTAGGACATGCCATGCATCAGCTTGGGCACCAGGGCCGCCCGGGCCGCGGCCACCAGGGGAGTGGGCTCGTTGGTGGGCACAGCCAGGCGCACGTGGGTGGAGACGTGGTGTGCAGGTCCGGGCCGGTGCGGGGAAGTGGAGGCGAAGACAGTGAGACGCCCGGCCACCTCGCCCTCCTTGCGCAGACGGCGGGAGGCGCGTTGGGCGAACTCGGCCACCGCGGCCCCGACGATCTCCGGGTCCCAGATAGGGTCCGGGAACGATCGGGAGACCAGGATCTGCTGCTTGGTCGCGACCTCGTCCTCGACGGGGATGGCGGGGAACCCGTTGAGCTCCAGGACGGTGCGCATCTGCACCACGGAGAACTTCTGCCGGATGACCACCGGGTCGGCATCACGCAGGTCGGCAACGGTCTCGATCCCCATCGCCTCCAGCCGCTTGGCCAGCCGCCCGGCGATCCCCCAGACCTCGGTGACGGGCAGGACCGCCATGAGCCGGTCCCAGTACCCGTCCGGGGCCTGGTCCCAGTGGACCACCCCACCGGTGGCGGGCAGCTTCTTCGCGGTCTCGGTGGCGATCTTCGCCCGCGTCTTGGAGCTGGCGATCCCGATGCTTACGGGCAGTCCGACATTGCGGGCCACGGTGGCTTTCAGCCGGCGGGCCCATCGCGCCTGTTCGGCCGGGGTGCCTTCGGGTGGGAGGAGGAAGCACTCGTCGATGGAGTACACCTCCTGACCCAGAGCGTGGCGGGCCAGTAGCAGCATCACCCGCTCCGACAGATCGGCGTAGAGCTGGTAGTTGGAGGACCGCTTTTCCAGTCCCCAGCGATTCGCGTCGGCGCGCAGCTGGAACCAGGGGTCACCCATCTTGATCCCCAACGCTTTGGCCTCAGCGCTGCGGGCGACGACACAGCCGTCGTTGTTGGAGAGCACCACCAATGGCTTGCCGGCCAGGGAGGGCTCGAAGAGGGCCTCGCAGGAGGCGTAGAAGTTGTTCACGTCGACCAGGGCGATCACCGCAGAACACCGTCCTAGTGCAGCTTCCGCTGGTTGATGTGGCGGATGCCGTAGACCACGACACCCCAGACCACCAGCTCCGACAGGGACGGGACCTCCACGTCGGGGTAGGCCGGGTTTTCCGGGTGCAGCACGACCCGGCTGGGGTGGACGTGGAGGGTCTTGATGGTGAAGTCCCCGTCGAGGACGGCGATCACGACATCGCCGTCTTTGGGGGTGAGGGAGCGGTCCACGAGGACTTCGTCGCCGTGGTAGATCCCAATGCCTTCCATGGAGTCCCCGGTGACGCGGAAGAGGTAGGTGGAGGTGACGTCTCTGATCAGGACCTCGTTGAGGTCGATCCGGCCGTCGTCGAAGCTGTCCTGGGCAGGGGAGGGGAAGCCAGCCGGGACTCGGACCAGGACCGCAGAGACCAGCGCGGGGCGGTCAATGGTGAGCGGTACCGGGTATCTCATGCCGCCAGGATAGAACACATATTCTAAAGCTCAGACCACAAACCTAATAGATTCGTACAAATATACGGTGTGTCTAGTGTCGATGGTGCGGATTCTTCCGGGCCGGCCGGACACGCCAAGGGCCCGGCTACGGAGCCGAGACGGGCGCACCAGCCGCCTGGTTCTGGCCGGCGGCGATGTGTGCGGCCCAGCGTTGCCGGAACGGCCGGCGGGGGCCAGGCTCCGGGGAGGACGTTGGGACGGCCGCGGAGGCAGCGATGCGGGCCGCGTAGCGTTCGGCTGCCGCGCGTGCTGCCGCGCGGCGCTGGGCGGCCTCGGCGGCGACGCGCTGGTCCCGCGACCGCAGGGGGGTGCCGTCCGGGTGGGTCCATGCGCGCATGCGGGCGGCCAGCCAGGCCCCGGGGTTCTCGATGCCCTCCACGGTGAGGAAGCCGTAGCGGGTGCCCTCAGAGGTCCAGTCCAGGGCGGTGAGCACGTCGGCGATGGTCCACCCGGCCTCGAAGAACGGGCGGCACACGCTCACGACGTGGGCGGTGGTGAGCTGGCGCAAGACGATGGCCTCGTGCTGGAGCTCCAGGGCAGCCGCCCGCTGAGTCTCCTTCCGCGCCCGACGGGTCACCCGCCTCATCAAAGGCTCCGTCGTCGCATGACGGGGCCACAGTGCGGCTGTACGACGACTCAGGGCGGCGACCACCTCGCGCCGCTGCGCGGCGCGCTTTCGATTGGGTCGCGGCGTAGCCGCGTCCTTCGGGGAAACCTCTTCGCGCGCGTGCGGGGAAAGACTCTCCCACTTCGTGGGGACCGGGGTGTCAGTTAGTTCCACAGGCTCACCTGCCGGCTGGGCGGTGTTGTGGATGAGCGCGTAGACGGGAGCCTCGCCCTGGGTGCGGCCGGTGGAGCGCGGGGTGCGCCCCGCGCTGCGGCCCGTGGCCACCACGGCCAGCAGCCCGCAGTCGCGCAGATGACGGATCACCCGCGCCACGGTGGAGCGGGAACGGTCGATCTTGTTGGCCACCCAGTCCCAGGTCGTGCGCCAGGTACGGGAGGCGGGGTCCTGCTGGCGGCAGATGATCTCCACCACGGCCAGCAGATTCGCCCGGGCATCGGCACGGATCAATTCCAGGCTGGGGTGCTCCAGGACGGCCCGGCGCCAGGCGGCGACGTGCTTGGCGAGCTGGCAACCCTTTGGCACCGCCCGCAGCACGACAGCCTTGGAACGCTCATGCTCCACCCGCACCCGCCGGCGATGTGAGGGGAACTCCCCAGCGGCCTCGAGGGCAGCGTCAGGGGCGGAATGTGACCGAAAATCGGCGTGACTGAGTGAAGAGGGGTCCATTTGCGGACGCGCCTCAGGTACACTAGGGGACACAACAGTCCCCTGGTATTGGATTCATGACAGGTTCCGATTCAGTTAGCTGTTGGAACGGCTGTCGCGAGTTTGGCGACCTGAGACAGCCGAATGACTTCGACGGCCCGCCCTGCCAGGCGGGTCGTCAGTCGTTTAAGCGGAATTAGCCAGCGGTAGGCGCGGCTCCTCCCTGTTGTCGAGCTTGTTGGACCTTCCAGCGTCGCGGTCGATCAAGGCGCCGATGTATTCGGCCATGCTGAGCCCCGCCTGATGCGATGCTTCGATCGCCGCGCGGTGTTGTTCTGGAGACACACGCGCCATCAGGGCCACCTTGTGGCCCTGCAACTTCGGCTGCTGGTACTCGGTCATGGGTCGATCATGGCATATCGACACTGCTACCGATAGCGGTATCAGGTGTGTCTCGGTGATTTTTCATCCCTCCGGTACACGAGGCGAGCAGCGATGGCCTGAGTCATCTACGGCCGGGCGCAAAGTGCCGCGCGGCATGCATCCACCCTAATACATGTTGAACATGTTCAACATAAACATGTTCAAGTTCCGGGTAGCCTGGAGGACATGTCTTGGCTAGGGGGAACTGTTTCCCGTTCCGACTCCGATGTGCTGGCTGAGCTGCCGGACCATCTCACCTGGGAGGGTCTTCATCTGGAGGTGCAGCGTCGGCACGGCAAGCCCATCCACATCGAGCCGACGCCGGCGTGGTTGGGTCAGGACGTCACGGGGTTGTGGTTGGAGAAGGCTGAGCGGTCCTGGATTTTCCATGCTGCCGGAGAGAGCGAGCTGCTGCGCCGGCACGTGATCCTGCACGAGTACGGACACATCCTCCTCATGCACGGTGGATGCGAGCTGACGCTGGGCAACGCCTTCGCCCACATCGGGGGCTCCCGGCGGATCAAGACCCTTCTCGGGCGTTCCTCGACCTGGACGGCCCAGGAGATCGCGGCAGAGAACGCCGCCACGAGGTTGGCCGCCCGACTGACCCAGCAGGTGGATCCTCTGCTCGAGGCGTTCTGATGAGCCTCGGAGCGGTGTTGAGTCTGCTCAAGGCCGTGGCGTTCCTCTTCGCCGCCGTGGCAGTGGTCGTTCGTCTGCCACGAGTGGCTCGGCGACGCCGAGTGGACTTCGTCTGGGTGGGCACGGCGTTGGCGGCGCTGGCCTTCTCGGCCAACGGGGTCATGGTTCCCGAACAGACCGTGGATGCGTGGCTGGGCGGGGAGAACATCTTCCATCTGGTGCGCAACCTGCTCGCGCTCAGCGCCGTATGGTGCCTGCGGGCGGCCCTCGTCCAGTCCCTGCAACGCAGGGACTGGAGCCGGTCGCGGACATTGCGGGAGGCCGCCATAGGTAGCGCCTTGCTGCTGGGACTGACGGCAGCGTTCTTCTCGATCGACCGGGGCCCGACCTCGGGAGCGTTCATTCCGGACCACCTTGCCCAGGGCGGCACCCTGGTCTACACGCTGCTCATCATGGTGATGGGAGCCTGGAACGCCGCCGATGTTGCCCGTGTCGCCTTCCGGGGACTCACCCTGCGCCAGCATGGGCACGACCGCCTGCTGTGGCCGGGGCTGCTCGGCCTGGGTGTGGGAGGTTCTCTGCTCGTGCTCGGCTGCACGCTCGAGGCCGGCTACGCAGTCCTCGGGTATTCAGGCACGTGGGATGCTGTAGCTGTGGCCCTGCGGGCCTCGTTCGGCCCGGTCTTCCTGCCCGGGGCCGTGCTGGTGTGCTTGGCCGTGGCGTGGCTGGGTCTCTACGCCCAAGGCCGGCGCCTGAAGATGGGTCTGCGCATGGACATCCTGAGGATCGCCCCGGTGTGGGCCCAACTCGGCGCGGACCGGTGGAGCCCTGGTGGACGCCCTCCGGGCTGGTCCAGCGCTCTGTCGGCTGATCCCCAGAAGGTTCTCTACAGTGCCGTCATTGCCGTCGAAGACGCCCTGCGGGCCGAAAACGCGGGCCTGTCGGAAAAGCAACGGTGCGCCCTTCAGGCCGCCGAGAGGAGATTTGAACTCACATCATGAGCACCTCGATCGTCGTCCCCCGCTGGGAGAGAACCGCCACGGAAGCCTTCCAGCCTCCGGTGCTGCTGGCGGCACTGCTCATCGCGCTGCCCTGGGGGGCGAACCCATCTGCGGCCTCGCTGTGGTGGGGAATCAGCGCGGCCCTGATCGTGTGCGGGGTTCCGCTGGCCGTGGTCCTCATGCTGGTGCGCCGAGGGGTGCTCACCGACCACCACGTGAGCGTGAAGGAGCACCGCCGACCGGTGATGGCCGGGGTGCTGGTGCTGGTCCTCAGCTACCTCGCGGCGGCGATCCTGCTGCAGGGACCGATCGAGATCGTGGCGCTGCTCGTGGCCACGTTCCTGGCCGGGCTGGTGATCGCTGTGGTGAGTCCGTGGTGGAAGATCTCCGGGCACGGCATGATGATGGGCGGAACTATTGTTGCCCTGGCAACATCCTGGGGTGTTGTCGGGCTGCTGTTTGTTCCGGTGGGCCTGGCGGTGTGCTGGAGCCGCATCCGACTCCAGGACCACACCGGTCCGCAGGTGATTTCAGGCTTCATCTACGGGCTGGCCTTCCTGGGCAGCATCTACGCCTGGATCGTGACATGAGGAGAAACCACGTGGGGGACGCCAACCGGGAACGCTCAGCCCAGATCTTGGCCGACAAGATCAACCTGCTGCTGGACACCCTGCGCACCGAAGCCGGCCAACCCTACGACTTCACCACGATCCAGCAAGGCCTCAAAGACCGCGGCGTGGCCATCTCACGGACGAAATGGCACTACCTGAAAACCGCCGACATCCGGGTGCGTCCCGACGAGAAACTGCTCCGGGCGCTGGGGGAAGTGTTCGGGGTGGACCCGAGATACCTCGTGCAGGAAGATGGGCCGCTCCCTCAGCAGGTTGAGCAAGAACTCCACACGGTCCGCGCCCTCCGGCGAGCCGAGGTCCGCAACTTCGCCGCCCGGGCCCTCGGTCAGATCGATCCTGAAGGGCTTCAGGCGATCCTGGACGTCATCGAGAAGAAGGAAAGTTCCTCTCAGGACGACTCCACACAGTAGGTAAAGGAGGCTGGCCCCGCCACAACGGCAGGGTCGGCCTCCTTCGTTCATCTACCTACTCGGCGTCACCCATGTCGCGGGACTGATGGCCGACGACTTCCCACTGGCCGTCGTGCTCCTCGAGGTAGAGGGTGACCTGCCGACGACCCGTTTCGTGGACGGTGGCCCCATCACGGGTATTCCAGGTCCATTCCACGGTGTAGGCGCGGATGGCCTTGTCCGGAGCGACGTCCTGATTGACGTCGCCGTGGACGGGGACGATGGTGGGTGCGCTGTACCCCTGGTGCTCAGCGGCCGCGAGCCACGGGGCACCTGCTGCGTTGCGTTCGGGCTCGACCTGATGCGCGGCCCAGTCGGCGGACATCAGCGGCTTGGCCCGGACCGCGGCAGCGGTCTCGGTGCGATCGGTGGCGGTGTCCCAGAAGTGGAGCATCAGGGCGGCGACCTCGGCAGTGGAATCCACGTCGGTGCGGTCAGCGTCGTCCGGGGTGGCGAAAGTTCCCTCGCCCAGCTGTGGCGGAACGGTAGAGACAGTGGCTTCTGGGGAACTTTGCTGGGCCTTGCTGGGCGAGTCACAGGCGGCAAGCGGCAACGCGCACAGCAGCAGTGCTGCGGCAAGGCTGAGTTGATGGCGCATCATCTCGGCCACGCACCTTTCTCTTTGAGGATGGGCTCGGGGTCGAGGTTGTGCCCTTGGTAGGGGAAGACGAGGTCGGGGGCGCCGGGCTTGTAGATCTCAAAGTGCAGGTGGGTGGCCATGCCGAAGCGTCCGTGGTTGCCCTCGACGCCAATGGTGTCCCCGCGTTTGAGCTTCTGGCCCTTGGTCACGTCCCAGGAGTGCAGGTGACAGAACGCGAAGCCGAAGTCGGGGTCGGACCCGTTCTCTTTGGCGATAACGCAGCCATCGGCGGCGTTGAACCCGGTGATTCGCAGGCTGGTGGGGGCAACGACGACTCCGCCGCTGCCGTTGCCGGCTCCGGGGGTGGCGATGTCCACGCCCACGTGCTGGTTGGCCCAGGACGGGACACCGGCCAGGGCGCGGCCGCCGTAACCGGAGGTGAAGACACCGCCGGGCAGCGGGGTCGTCCATTGCCCGTCACCGAGGTCGCCGTCCCAGGCCCTGGCACCGGTAGGAGCCTTGCAGCCGGCGGAGAAATTGCCCTGGGCGCCGTCGAGGATTTTCTCGATGTACTGCTGGGTCTCCGGGTAGGGCGGGACGCCGTGGTGCTCCTGCACCGCACCGGGTCCGGCGTTGTAGGCGGCCAGGGTCAGCCGCACGAGCTCATCCGGATCGTCCCCGGCGATGGGCTGAACTTGGCTTTTCAGGGCTGCCATGTAGCGGCCCAGGGCAGCGATGGCATCTTCGGGATCGAAGGGGTTGCCGCCGCGGCCGTAGGTGTTCCAGGTCGAGGGCATGAACTGGGCCAGGCCCTGGGCGCCGACGGGACTGGTGGTGTCCGGATTCCACCCGGACTCCTGCGCCAGTTGCGCGGCGACCAGACTGGCCGACAGTCCGGCTTGTCTGGCGGCCGCGTCCACGAGCGGCCCCCAGCCGTTGGGAACGGACACCACATTGGCCTTCTCGTTGGTGCCGACGGCGGTGGCCGTGCAGCTGGTGGACAAGCCCGCGGCGTCTTCATCCTCGGCCAGGGTGGCCACGAGCATGGTCAAAGCCATGGTCATGCCCACCGGCAGTCCAAGGAGCAGCAGGGCCGCGCCGCCGAGGGTTCGGGGGCGGGGTCCGGCCATCAGAAGCTCTGGGAGACCAGGGCTGCGGCGTGCAGCCAGGCCCGTCGGGTGGCGGGGCGCAGTTGTCGGTGGTGAATGCGGCCCTGCACAAGGTGCGGGTCGAAGGGGACGATGGCCACCTCACGCACGAACGGGGCGTACTCCTGGGCGATGGCGTGGGCCTTAGTGCTGTGCGAGGGCATCAGCTCGGAGATGACCACCACGGCATTGCGGGCCAGTTCCCCGGCATGGGGGCCTCCGGCGTGCAGGGCTTTGAGGGCGTTGACTCCGCCCTGGGCCTTGTCGGACTCGGTGGTGGTGGCGATGACGATCTGGTCGGTGTGGGCGATCATGTGCGCCCAGTTCTCGCCCCGGGTGGAGTTGCCGCTGTCCATGATGACGAGCCGGTAGTACTTCTCGGCGACCCGGTGCAAGGCGTCCACCTCGGCCCCGGTGATTTCGTGGGTATTGGACGGCGATTCGTCGGAGCGCAGGACGTCGTAGGCATCCTGGGCTTGGTGGTGGACGAAGGCGGCCAGCTCGGCCGCTTTGGCTTCGGCGGTGAGGAAGTGATTGGCGTGGTGGAGAAGGTCCAGTGCGGTGGAGTCGTGGCCGGCGCCGTCGGTGCGCCAGCCCAGGGAACCCATGGCTTCGTTGTTGTCCCAGGCGAGCACGCCGGCCCCGCCGTGGCGGGCGAACTGGGCGGCGAGCAGTGCAACGGTGGGGGTCTTGTTGGCACCGCCCTTCTGGTTGACGACCGCGATGGTGCGGGAGCCGATCCAGTGCCGTGAGACCGCGGCCAGGTCTTCTCGTTCGGCTACTTCCCCAGGCCCGGGGGGCAGGTGCATCCCGATGCGGTTGAGCATTCCGCGCCAGCCGTGGGTGGCTGGTGCGTCGGCCAGGGAGCTGTCGGTGGCGATGAAACTGGGGGCGGAGTCGATGTCCCAGACTGTCGTGTCCGATGGTTGCAGCGCCGGGGCGCTGGAGGGCGTTGACTTTGCCTGCATGGGACGGGGCTGCGACGCGTTCTCGAGAGTCGGCGTGACGATGGTGGAAGGCATCGGCTGAGCTTCGTCAAAAGAGGAACTTTCGGGCTCGGTCAGCAGTGGCTCCGGGGCCGACTCGGCGGGCACGAGCTCATCGAGGCTGACCGCACGGCTGCCTCGACGCCCGGCCCGAGGTAGGGGAGTGGCCGTCCCGTCGGTGGAGACCTCCCCTTCAGGCCCAACGACCAGGTAGGTCTCGAGTTCGCTGTCCGAAGACGGGTCGATGGCTACGACTTTGACGGGCCGACCCAAGATACGCGCGGTCTCGGTTAGCTGGGCAATGGCGTCGTCCATCGAGTTCAGGGGGGTCACCACACCGTCGATGGAGACTTCAACGGTGTCGTCGTCGGTGATCGTTGCGGTGCATCGCGGACGGTCGAGGGCCTGCGCCATGGGGATGCCTTTCGTATCAGTCGGTATCCCCCACTCCGAGGTTGGGCTGCTGAGAGACGTTGTAGTGAGCACGCAGGTGCTCTTTCACGTCGTCCCGGAGGATGATCCAGTGCGAGCCCAGCTGTATGGCTGGCACCCGCCCATCCCTCAGCCACCGGTAGGTCACCGTGGTGCTGGACAGCCCCAGAACCTCGGTCAGCTGGGCCACGGTGAGTCGCTCGGGCAGCCCGTTGAAGAGTCTGTCCAGCGACTCAGTCATGGAGAGCGCTCCGGCGATCACGGCGGCTCCGGTAGATCAGAGTGGGAAAAAGTTGCTTACGGTTGCACACCATAGCTCGAAACCGCCTATAGTTGAACATGTTCAATTCGTTTCCGTGGGTGACCCACGGGGATGCACCTCGGTGCATTGGATTCAACTTAGGAGCCTAGATGGGCAATCGGTGGACGGGGTTCGTCGCACCCGGCACGGGGACCCAGACGGTCTCGCTCCTGGAGGAGACCCATCCTGAGCCGCCCCCGGTGCTTTGTGGGGCGCAGGCGCCCCAGCAGGGGGTTTCCGCACCGGACGGCGACCGACGGCTCGAACGGTTCTCCACGTCCTCTGCTGGTCCGTACTGGTTAGGCGCCCATGGCGGAGCGGGAGAGACCACCTTCCGGGAGCTGCTGGGCGGTGTCGAATGCCATCACCGTTGGCCTTCTCCCACCCCAGAGGCACCGTCTCCTGTCGTTGTCCTCCTCGCCCGACAGACGCATGGCGGGTTGGAAGCAGCTCGACGTGCCGCCCAGGACTGGGCCTCCGGGCAACACCCGGAGGTAGTGCTCGCGGGGTTGGTGATCGTGGCCGGCACCCCGGGCAAGACCCCGAAACCCCTGGCAGCAGCAACCCGCGTGATTTCCGGTGGTGTCCCCTCCACCTGGGTGGTGCCGTGGATCGAAGAACTCCGACTCACCGGAGCCACGGGCTGGGAGTCCATGGCCCGTGAGCCGAGGAAAGTCCTCACCGCCCTCGGTGAGGCAGTCGATGAACTCATCTCCGAGAGGACCCCCCAATGATCGACCTCGTACTTGCCACCCAGGACACCGTGCTGGCGCTGCCGGCCAACCTGCCCGACTCCAGCCCCCTGGCCCCTCCCGGCATCGGCGACACCTGGAACCGCATGGTCGGTGTCGGCAAATGGATCGCCCTGGGCATTGCTGTGCTGGGCCTGCTGGTGGTTGGCGGAAAGATGGCCTTCGACGCCCGCCGTGGAGAGACCACTGAAGAAGTATCCGGGATCATCAAGATCGTCCTGGCCGTGGCTCTGATCTCCGGTGGAGCCTCGATCCTGACCTTCATCGCCGGGGCATAACCACCACCAGACGCAGCCCCCCACACACGAGGAGCAACACGTGACAGACCACATCGAGACCGACGACAACAGCACATGGTGGAAGACCCCCCGCTTCCTCATCTCAGCCGTTCTCGTCGCGATGCTGATCGTGCTGGGCGTGGTCCTGTGGCTGTGGCCCGACGGAGAAGAGCCCACCCAAGCCGCTCCGGCGCCAGCCACCACCGCCGAACCGGTGACGGGCGGAGAGTCGGAGTGTGGTTTGGACGCCACCAGCGGCACCACTCTCACGAAAGCGCCGGAGGACGTCGAGTGGACCGCTCTCGGGGCGATCTACGCACCGTCCTCTGAGGAGCACGGACCGGGCACCGTGGACGAGTCGACGGGTGTGCGCTCCTGCTACTCCCACACTCCTGAAGGGGCGTTGCTGACGACGGCGAACATGCTGGCCTCGAGCAACGATCCCCAGCTTCTGCTGGACACCCTCAAGGAGCTTGCCGTTGAGGGCCCCGGTAAGGACATCGCCGTGGGACAAGTCCAGCAGCGGGTCTCCGCAGGGGATGCTTCCACGGTCCCGGTCGAGGTTGCCGGCTTCCGACTGCTTTCGTACACGGGCGAGCGAGCCACGGTTGAGGTCGTACTGGCAGGAGACGACGGGACCGAGAAGACATACATCACCAGTAGCGCAGACCTCATGTGGCAAGACGGCGATTGGCGCTTCGCCCTGCAGGACAACGGCGACACAGGCCCCGTCTCCGGCCAGGTGTCAGACCTGAACAGGTACATCGAGTGGGGACCCCACGATGGCTGAGGAAGAGAAGTGCTTCGCACTCGATGGCTTCTGCAAGGTCAAGGAAGGAGTCAGCGACGCACTCACCGGAGCGGCCGGTGATGCGCTGGATCAGATCGCCGACGGTGTAACCGCTGCCGTGGTCGACACGATCGCCTCCCTGGGGTCGATGTGGACTCGGATCGGCAGCGCCAACCTCACCAGCAACAGTGCACCCGCCTCCCAGGCTCCGGCGCGTGGGGAGTTCAACGCCTACATCGACCTGTTGCTGAGCTACGCGAGCTGGATCGGGCTGGGGGTGTGCGTGTTCGGGGTGCTGTTCCTGGGCATCGTGTTGGCCACCAACGCCCGCCGCGGCGACGGGTCCGGCCTGGTGAACACGGCCACCGTGCTGGCCTCCGGGGCGGCGCTGATCGGTGGGGCCACCAGCCTGATCGGTTTCCTCGTCCCGGCCCGGGCGGGAAGCCTGTCCGGGTCGGTGGGTTTCATCCAGGACCAGACCTTCTACCTCACCCTGGCCGTGGCCGCGCTGAGCGTGATGATCGCCGGGGCCCAGATGGCCTGGACTCAGCGCGCTGAACCGGCCCGGGACCTGCTCAAGAATCTCCTCACCCTGGCCGTGGTGACCGCCTCGGGGGTGACGATCCTCAACGTCCTGGTGGCCGGCACCGACGCCCTGGCCGTACAGATCATCGACTCCGCCATCGGCGAGGACTTCCAGACCGATGTGCTCAAGCTGTTGGCCCTGGACAACGCCACCAGCGCCGGTGCGGCGGATCCGGTGTGGTTGGGCGGCAACGTCATCCTGATCATCGTCGGCGGGGTCGTGGCGATCATCGTGAACATCATCCAGTTGATGCTGATGGTGCTGCGCACCGGGATGCTGTTCCTGATGGCCGGGATCCTGCCGCTCTCCGCCGCCTTCCTGAACACCGAGACGGGCAAGAACTTCTTCCAGAAGGTCATCGCCTGGACCCTGGCCTTCGCCTTCTACAAACCGGCCGCGGCCCTGATCTACGGGTTGGCGATCAAGATGTCCACCACCGGGGTGTGGGAGGACTCCGGCAGCGGGCTGATCCAGTTCGCCGCCGGGCTGATGATGATCGTCGCCTCCGTGTTCGCCCTGCCCGTGCTCATCGGCTTCCTCAGCCCCGTCCTGGGCTCCATGTCCTCCTCCGGCGGTAGTAGCGGTGGGGCGCTGGGGATCGCCGCGATGGGCGCCGCGATCCCGCAGGGAGCCTCCCACCTGGCTCGGTCGGGGCGTGGCTTCGGCTCCGACTCCTCCTCCACCCCACCGTCCCAGTCCTCCGCCTCTTCCAAGGGCGGACCGAGCTCCCCGCCCCCTGGACCGGCCTCTAGTCCCAGTGGCACCACCGGCACAGCTGGCACCACCGGAGCCAGCACAGCGAGCACCGCTGGCACGGCAAGTACAGCGGCCGCCGGCGCGGCCGCAGCTCCGGTGGCCCTGGGCATGGCGGCGGCCAACGCCGCGCAGAAGACCGGCGAAGCATTCACCGAGGCCACTCAGTCCAGCGCCGGAGGCAGCCCCTCCGAAACCTCCTCGAGTGGCAGATCAGCCGGGGCAGGTGCCCAACCTGCGACTGCTTCAAGCGGCAGTGGAGCGACCACCTCCCGCACAGGCGCCGACCCGTCTCCGGGCAGCAGCGCAGGGGCACGGCCCACCCCGGGCAGCGGCACCGGGGCCCGACCCATCCCGAGCAGTGGTGCCGGCACCGGTCCCACGGGATCACGTACCGGTGTGCGGCCGACCGGCCCCGCCGGCACGGGACAGACCGGGAAGGCCGCACAACAGCAGGTACGTGCGTTCAAGGCGCAGATCTCCAACGAGACCGGAAACGAGGCCCGCCCTGATGGCGCAGACCGAAGCTAAAACCGAGAACCGCCCGCGGGTGTACGGCAACTTCCGCACCCCCACCTCCAAGGGCATGGCCGGGCTGTCGACCGCCGGCACCGTGCTGCTGATCGGTGGGGTGGTCGGCGGGATCCTGCTGATGATGCTCAACCTGTGGCTGGTGGCCCTGGCCTTCGAAGCGGTGATCCTGGTCCTGATCGCCCTGTCGATGAGCAAGAACAAGCACGGACGCACCCTCATCGAGCGCATCGTGCGCCGGGCCGGGTGGGCCAACACCGTCTACTCCGGGGCCAACGCCTACCGGGCCGGGCCAGTGTCCCGGGTACCGGAGGGCACCACGAAGCTGCCCGGGATCTCGGCCCGCTCCACGATCACCGAGCACATCGACGGCTACGGCCGCCCCTTCGCCCTGCTCGAGGTCCCGCAGAAACACCACTACACCGTGGTGTTCTCCTCCGAACCCGACGGCGGGGGCATGGTCGACCAAGAGCACATCAACCGGTGGGTGGACCGCTGGGCGCACTGGCTGGGCATGCTCACCGACGAACCCGGCCTGACCGCCGCGTCGGTGACGATCGAGACCGCCCCGGACTCCGGGTACCGACTGGCCCGCAAGATCGAAGCCCGCATGGCCAAGAACGCCCCGGCCTTCGCCCGCGACGTCATCAACGAGACCGTGCAGATGCTGCCCACCGGCGCCACCGTCACCAGGGCCTACATCGCGGTCACCTTCAAAGCCTCCGTGCGGGCCGGCGGGCGCATCCGCAACGCTCAGGAGGTCGCCGATGATCTGGCCGCCCGGCTGCCCAACCTCACCCTGTCGCTCAACGACACCGGGGCCGGGGTGGCCGCCCCGCTCACGACCCAGCAGCTGTGCGAGGTCATCCGGGTGGCCTACGACCCGGCCGAGGCGGTGCTCTTCGACCGGGCCCACGCCCAGGGGGTGGCCCCGGAGCTGGACTGGAGTGAGGTCGGCCCGCAGGCCGCCGATACCTTCTGGGACTGCTACCACCACAACAACTCCTGGTCGAAGTCCTGGGCGATGTCCGTTCCCCCGCGCTCGACCGTCCAGGCCAACGTGCTCCAAGCCCTGATCGCCCCGAATCCGGAACTGGTGCGCAAGCGCGTCACGCTGCTCTACCGGCCCATCGACCCGGCGAGGGCGGCGCAGATGGTGGAGAACGACATCAACACCGCCACCTTCAACGCCTCCTCCCGCAACCGCGCCACCGCCCGGGACACCCGCGAAACCCGCGCCGCCCAGGCCACCGCCGCCGAAGAGGCCGACGGGGCCGGGCTGCTGAACTTCGGACTCGTCGTCACCGCCACCGTCCGCTCCAAGGGCGAGATCGACGAGGCCGAAGCCATCATCGAAAACCTCGGCACCTCGGCAAGGATCCGCCTGGAGGAGGCCTACGGCGCCCAGGACTCCACCTTCACCGCCGGCCTCCCACTGGGTGTGGTGATCCCGGACCACCTGGCCCTGCCGTCGACTGTGAGGAACGCCCTCTGATGAGCACCAAGGCCCGTAAGCAGATCATCCTCCCGGCCTCCCGGGGCGCGGCCTCGACCACCGTCCTGGACCGGGCCTTCGCCCGGACGAAGCTGGGCAAGGTGTTCGCCAAGCCCAAGCGCACCGGCAGCACCTCCGTCACGGCCTCCTCCACCCGTCGCCCGGGTCCGCGGGGCCACAAGGGCCGGGGACTGGGCGAGGCGCAGCTGCTGCACCCGATCCGGGAGATGCGCGGCACCAACTACCAGGTCTGCGGGCTCTTCCCCTTCCCCATGGGCGGCGGCTCTCCGCTGGAAGGCGTCCCTTTGGGGCGCAACCTGCTGTCGGGGGAGCCGGTGTGCTGTGACCCGATCTCCTGGTTTTTGAAGCTGCGGGTGATCGCCAACCCCTCAGCCTTCGTGATGGCCAACCCGGGGCTGGGCAAGTCCTCCCTGCTGCGCCGGATGGCCATCGGGTTGGCCGCCTTCGGGGTGTGGCCGCTAATTCTCGGCGACATCAAGGGTGAGCACGTGGCCATGATCGAGCACCTCGGCGGGGCGGTCCTGCCCCTGGGCCGCGGGGTCGGACACATCAACCCGCTGGATGACTGCGGGGCCGTGGCGGCCGCGAAGCTGCTGTCCCCGGCCAGGGCAGAAGAGTTGTTGGATGAGCTGCACTCGAGGCGCCGGTCGCTGATCGCCTCGTTGATCGCGATCCTGCGCAAGAAGCCGCTGGATGAGCGGGAGGAGTCGATCCTGGACCGGTGCCTCACCGTCCTCGAGACCCGCCACGCCGAGGCGGGCACGGTGCCGGTGATGTCGGATCTGCGCCAGGTCCTGAAGGACAAGCCGGTCGAGGTGCGTGAGGTCGCCCTGGATCGCGGCGACGACGCCCGGTACGAGGACATCACCGAGGGGTTGGAGTCCTCGCTGAACTCCTTGTGCGGTTCCGGGGCTTTCGGGCAGATGTTCGCCCACCCCTCCACCAACCGGATCGATGCCTCCCGGCCGATGGTCTTCGACCTCTCCCGCATTTCCCAGACCGAGTCGGACCTGCGGGCGGCGACCTTGATGGCGTGCTGGTCGGCCGGCTTCGGGACTGTCACCACGTCGAACATGCTCGCTGATGACGGGGTGATCGAGCGTCAGCGGTTCCTGGTGATCCTCGATGAGCTGTGGAACACCCTGGCGGCCGGGCCCGGCATCGTGGACCAGGTCAATGCCCTGACCCGCTTGAACCGGGAGTGGGGGGTGGGGCAGATCATGGCCTCCCACACCCCCTCCGACCTGATGGCAGTCCGGGGTGAGGAGGACCGGGCGAAGGCCAAGGGCATCATGGACCGCTGCGGCATCAAGATCCTCGGCGGGCTGGCCAAGTCCGAGATGCCGCTGCTCACCGAGTCGGTGCCGCTGTCGATGCGTGAGCAGGAGCAGCTGGCGATCTGGCAGGACCCACCGGCCTGGAACCGCCGCGGCGACGAAGCCTTGGAGTACACCAACGACGACGTCTACGCCCCCACCGACCAGGCGTTCACCGACGACGAGCTCACTCAGTGGCTGGCCGATGACGAGAACGCCGCCTGGTACTTCGACGACCGCACCACCACCCCGCCCCCGGGCCAGGGGAAGTTCTTCATCAAGGTCGGCTCGAGGGCCGGCATCCCGTTCTCGATGGAGTTCACCCCCACCGAGCGCCGGTCCCAGGTCCACGACACGGAGAAGAAGTGGCACGAAGCCAAGTCCCGCGCCGCCCAGGAGAGGGGCGAACGATGAGCTCCCTGGACCGCAAGTACAAGACCGGCGGCGGGGAGGTCGCCCTACTGCTGGCCCTGCTCTTTGCCCTGGTCGGTGTCCCGGCCATCCTCTACGTGGTCGTTAGCGCCGGCCACGCGCTGACCCCGCGTGCTGCTCCCCTGCCGGGCGGTTACTGGGAGCGGTCCCTGGGGACCTTCACCGGCGATCTCTCGTGGCGCAGCACGGAGCTCGTCTTGCTCGCCACCGTCGGGCTGTTCCTGACGGCGTTGTTCGTGCTGTGGGGCTGGAAGCGCCATCAGAAGGCCCAGAAGGTCGTCAAGCACGACCGCGCCGCACCGCGCATGGCATCGGTCCGCGATGTCGCCCCCTTCACCGAGAAGCAGGCGCGCGCCAAAGCGGCTCGCTTCGGCGTCGACACCCCCGGGGTGATGCTCGGGAAGATGGTCCGCGGCGGTCACACCCTCTACGCCTCCTGGGAAGACACGCTGGTGCACATCTGGGGCACCCGCACCGGCAAGACCACCTCCCAGGCCGCCCCGTCCATCATCGAGGCCCCAGGCCCGGTGATCGCCACCTCCAACAAACGCGACCTCTCCGACCTGACCCGCGACCTCCGCGCCGCCAACGGTGACGTGTGGGTCTTCGACCCCCAAGGAGTCGCCGGGGAGAAACCGACCTGGTGGTGGAACCCGCTGACCTACGTCACCGACAGTGAACGCGCCGCGGAGATGGCCACCAACTTCTCCACCGGCTCCCGACCCGCCGGGGCCAAGATGGGTGATGCGCACTTCGATTCGGCCGGCAAGGACCTGCTGGCCGGACTCCTGCTCGCCGCCGCCGTGGGTGAGGAGCCGATCGAGCGGGTCCACTACTGGCTGACCCGTTCCACCGATGACACCCCCGCCAAACTCCTCGACGCCCACGGGTGGACCAAGGAAGCCGACTCGGTGGCCAGCACCATCCGTCAGCCCGAGAAGTACCGGGGCAGCGTCTACTCCACCGCCCTGCAGATGGCGGCGTGTCTGAAGAACGAGAAGATCGCCGCCTGGGTCAACCCTTTGCGTCCCGACGACGACCGCCCGCAGTTCGACCCGAAGGCGTTCGTGGCCGGCAAGCACACCCTCTACGCCCTGTCCAAGGAAGGCGCCGGCACCGCCGGGCCCCTGGTGACCGCCCTGACCGTGGCCACCGTGACCGCCGCCGAGGAGCACGCCGTCACCCAGGCCGCCGGCCGGCTGGCCACCCCCATGCTCTGCGTTCTCGATGAGGCCGCCAACGTGTGCCGCTGGGCGAACCTGCCCGACCTCTACAGCCACTACGGCTCCCGCGGCATCGTGGTCTCCACGTTCTTGCAGTCCTGGTCCCAAGGTGTGGACGTGTGGGGGGAATCCGGGATGCGCAAGCTGTTTTCCACCGCCAACGTCGTCACCTACGGCGGCAACGTCAAGGAGGAGGGGTTCCTTAAGATGCTCTCCGAGCTGATCGGCAAGTACACCTACACCTCCGTCTCCTCCTCGAGGCAGAAGGACAGCGGGTCCACCTCCCGCCAGGACGCCACCGACGACATCCTCTCCGTGGCCGACCTCGCCTCCCTGCCCAAGGGCAGGGCCGTGATGCTCGGCTCCGGGGCACGGGCCGTGCTGCTGCGCACCGTCCCGGTCAGCGCCCGCCCCTACGCCGACGCGGCCGCCGCCTCCGAAGCCGCACACAACACACCCACCAACACCCCCACCGTGCCAGAGCTTCAGGCTGCTGAGCCGAGCCCGGTCGAGCCCACGGGGAACCGGTGGGCGGCCCTGGTGAAGGAGTAGCCCATGGACATCGGGGCTCGCCGAACCAACAGCCACGACGACATCGACGACGACCCCCTCGAGGAACCCGAGCAGGGGGAGGGGGAGCTCGTCTACGCGAACGTGGCCGAGTTCCTCATCGAACACCTGGCCTACCAGTACCGGCGCGACATCGACCTCGCCGGCCGCGCCACCACCTTCACCTGGTGCGCCCAGTGGTGGCGCCACGAAGAAGCCGTCAGCCGCCTCACCGGCCTTTGGCGGGCCTGGGAAAACCTGCGCATCGATCCCACCACCGGACTGGCCGTGTGGTGGCGCGACTACGCAGACCCCACCATGCGGGTGCTTTTCGACGAGAAGGGGCCCTTCCACGGCTGCACACCGAGGGCACACAACCCCAAGGGCATACCGCTTCCGCTGGATCCCCCACCACCCGGACTTTTCGAGTGACTAAACGGAGCAGCGACGGTACCCGTTCCCCCAGGGAGCACACCGGCACCGGGCGTCAAAGGTCTTCGGCCCACTAGCTAGTCCCCAGGACACCGCCTGAGGGATGGAATCTTGTAGCGATCCATGGCCAGCGGCATGCACTCGCTTGTTTGGCTATGGTGGTTAGCAAGCGGAACCTTAAGGTTCCTTCGTGGCCGACCGCTATGAGGCGTAAACCGCGCACCGGGCAGGATATGAGCCCGCCGAGTGCGACAAGTCGAGGAAGATCGACATGTCGGAATGCTCGAAGATCCCTTACGCCAGCCGTCGGACCGCCGTGAGCGCCATGCGAGCGATAGCCCGTAGCTACGCAAATCGCGGCCTCGTTGGCCCCAAGGGCGCATATTTCTGCACATCGTGCCGGTCCTGGCATCTCACGTCCAAGGCCGGAGTGCAGACCCCGCCATGGGACAGGGTGCGAGCCCAGCGCTGAACGCGGAACGCCCGTCCCACCTGCTCCGGCAACCCCACAAGTCACCAAAGCACCGACTACACCCTCGTCTGCGAACACCCTTGCCCCTTTAGGGAAGTAAGGAATAAGTACAGAGGGTTGACTCCGGTCTCTGGCAGGTGTCACACTTACGCCATGGAGGCAGTGGTCCTCCGGTCGCTAAAGGAGAAACGCCATGCCCGACATCACTGTTCCGGTCCCGGACGACCGGGTTGCGGAGTTCTATCAGTTCTTTGGACAGTGGCTAGGAGGGTCTCTGAGCCCCTCTGATGGAGGTTATGAAATGCTTTTCGACACTTCGGGAGACCTGGGCAAGCGCCGGAGCTGGACTGGCTCGGACGAGGACCGGGAGGATGCTGAGAAGCTCTGGTCCAAGATGACCAGCCGTGCCAAAGGCTTCTACAACCTGCTGATCGACGCGCCGGGAACCGAGTTCACCGGGAATCAGATCGCGGAGAAGCTGAGCATCCCCAACGGTGCGAACGGCGTCGCCGGTGTGCTCGCCTGGCCGGGTCGGTACTGCTTGAAGTTGAACCGTGGCCTGCCCCAGCACTGGAAGCACGGCGAGGACGGTGCTCCGTCCGTGTACTGGATGGACGCTGAGGTCGCAGCGCTTTTCGCAACGGTGCGCTCTGACCTCGATGGCTGAGGCTCGCCAACCACGCCGTTGCCTCGCCGGCAGTGCCCAAGTCGACGACCCAGCGGTGGCTGGCCACTGGCCAGTCTCATCGCCCGGGGCCACGTGCTGGCCCGTCGTGCCAGGAGGCCATGGGATCCACCCGCTCGAGCACCGGGATCAGCTTTCGGTTCGACTGGTACACCCGGGGAGCTAGCACTGGATGTCCTGACGGGGGCGGTCCCGGCCGATCCCACGGGATACCGCCTCAGCTGCCAGCTCAGCCGGCGTAGCGGCCGAACACTTCTTTGGTCAGAACCACCAAAGCATCGAGCCTGCCGGCGGCGGAGAGCTTCGGCGGGACCTTGCCGAGGCGGGCCGCCATCTTCCAGAACCCCCCGCCGATGTCGTTCGGGGTGTCGTGATGGATGACGAGCACCGTGAGCAGGATGCCGTTTCTCTGATGGCTCCGCACCGAGACGGTATCGAGTAGCGCGCCGAGGGCAGCCCGCTCAGCGTCCTTGTAGAAGTTGAACGCCGGGAGTCCCTCCTCGGCGATCCTCCCGTTGACCGCGGTGTAGTCGGTCTGCTTCTCACTTCGGGCGACTTCGATCAAGAATTCCTCGACCGCCTCGGCCATAGCGTCCCACTGCTCTTGGGTGCGGCCGTAGTGGACGGCCGGAGCCCCCGGCTCCTCAGTTGCTGCCATCTCGATCATTCCCTCAGGTCAGTGATGCGTCCTGCCACGAATCTAGGAGGAAAACGCCCCGCATAGCGGGACGCGCGCGGTCTCCGCACACAGAGGTGTGGACGGGCTCGAAGCTGGGGGCTCAGGGGAGGGGAAGGCCGTGGCGCGTCGGGACGCGGGCCGGTCGGAGAAGCACAATGGGCGTGAACGAACGAGAGTGGAAGGACGTCGATGGCCAGAACGCAGAGCGTTCTCGTGGAGTTCGCCAACCGCGATGGCCGGACGCGGCTCCGCAGCGCGTTGGAGGCGATGGGCGCCGGGGTGCACGAGGACGGGTCCCGGATCGAGGCGAAAATCAGCTCGGGGTGGCGGATGACCCGCCCCTCCGCCCGGATCTCGGCAACCTGGCCCCCGGACACCACCGGCGCGGTAGCCGAGGTGTCGGTGGTGATGAACGACGACCGGCACCACGAGGTCTTCGGCGAACTGGCCTCTGCTCTCGGAGCTGGTGCCCGGTTGCTGGACAGTGGCTTGTCTGCGGCAATCACGCGGATGGGCAGCGACGCCCGTTTCCTCCACCACGACCAGATTCCTCAGCTGAGGCACCTCCTGGATCCGGCTGAGACTGTCGCTGAACTCGGATGGGGGACTCTGCTCAAGCGCCCGGCGCTGGTGGTACTGACCGACCGCCGGCTCGTGTTCCTGGCCGACGAACGCCGTGACCCGCCGCTGTTTAAGCAGGTCCCGCTGGAGCACATCCGGTCGCTGATCGCCAGCCGCGGGCAGGGAGGCATGACCTTCCGGCTCGATCATGCTGCACTGGGATCGACCCTCACCGTGGTGAACTGCTCCCGCGCTGAGGAGCTGGCGGCCGCGTTCATGCGGTTGCGCGAGACCACCCCGTGGATGGAGCCGGAGGCGGCAGTGGTTGGCGACTCGGAGAGCTCCGCGGTGACCTTGGGCGGAGAACAGATCGCCCAGCTGGAGCACCTGGGGAGGTTGCACGCCACCGGGGTGCTCAGCGACCACGAGTTCGCGGCTGCCAAGCAGAACGTCCTCGCTAGTCTCGCGCCCCAGCAGGAGTTCATCCAGTACGAGCAGCGCTCGAGCTTCTTCTTCTTCGCTGCCTGGGAAGGCTGACCCGACATACCGTTGATGAGATACCCCTATTGGCCGGAGGCCCCGATGCACTCGATGCCCAAAGCCATGACAGCGGTACTCCACGGCGCGGTGTGCGGTGCGGCCGCCGCGGTACTGCTCGGTCTGGTGCTGATCCTGGTGGCACTGGGCACCGGCGCCACACTGGGCGTGCCGGGACTGGTGTCCGCCGTCGGCGGGACGACCAACGGGGCAGGCTCCGTGGAGTTCACCCTCGGGTGGACGGTGCTGGTGGCCGCAGCCGTTCTCGGCGGCTTGGTGAACCACAAGACCACTCGGAAGAGCCGGGATGCTGCCGCGAGGGAGTTTCCCCAGAACTGAGACCGTGGACGGAGCAGGCCCTACCCGTTGGACCCCTGGCGCGGGGCGTCGGTGACGGGGGAGTCGTCCATGTTGGCGGATTCGCGCATTCCGCCAACATGACGTCCACTACTTTACGTAATCGTTCTTATGGGACATTAACCCACGGGAGTTCTCGCATCTGTTGGAACTCCCGTCGGACCGATTTCGCTGCGGTTCCGCGGCGCAGCGTGGTTCGCTGGACTGTGCCGGACGTCGGATCGCTCAGCGGGGATTGCCGCGGCGCTGGTCAGCGCAAACCTTCTGCATCAGATGCACGATTCCACGGTGACGTGAGATTCGGATGGACGCTGTACCGGGCCAGGTCTTCGCCGTGCTGACCGACGCCGACGTGGGGCTCTTCCGCGCCGATGTGCGGGTGATCGAGGCCATGTTGGAGGGGTGGATGGCGTCAGTGGCTCCGACGACGTAGTCAACTCCCGCCTCCTCAACATCCGTGCTTACCGGTTACGTAAGACGAGTAGAAGTAGATGCGAGAACTCGTCCCACTCTGCCTACGGCCGTCCGCCACCGGAACCTCGATCTAGAAAATTGTCCGGGCCATGCGCACCGACCAATCGGCCACCATCAATATCAACGGGCAACGACTTACACACAATCCTAAACTCCCCGCCACGGCCAGAGATCTGCTCACTTCACTTATTTGACCTCACCCTCAGAATTCTTAATAGCTTTTCTTGTGGCCTGAGCAGCAACAAGTACACCAGCCGCCCCGATCAATAGTCGGCGCAAAGGCGGAGCTACAGGCAGAGCATCCACCGGGACAATGAGACGGGGCGATTTTGTGGAATCAAGTTGTTCGAATATATCTTCCGGATCCATCCTCAGTAATTCATCTGGTGTTACCTCGGAGGCTTCGGGGCGATAAATCAGTCGCGAATTGACCTTTTCTTTGTAGGTGGCCTCGTCCATAGTCAAAAGTGCTCTCGACACTTTATCCTGATCTTCCAGCGAAAGACTCCTATCCCTTAATGCTTTAAGACGTTCAACGTCGTCGCTGCTTAGCTTTCGCGGACGTTTTTTATGATCGTTGACATGATAGAAAACGCATTTATCATCCGGGTTGAGGAGTCGCCTTACCAGGCTATCCTTTAATTGCCACGCTTCCGCGATGTACGGGGTAAACCCCTCCTGAACGTTTACTATTTCGTATCCATCGCTTGACGAGGCGGTCGCCACTCCGGCGCCAATATCGGATACAGGCGGCAGCCCCGCGGCAATGGCAGCGATTTTTAGTGCGTCTTCAGCCGTTAAGTCGAACCCTAAATCTATTCTGGCCTCTCGGGACACCGTAACGCAGGCAAGACCGGGCTCCTTCGCCTCCGTCACCGAGGTGACCACGCAGTCGTTGACAGACATCCCGCCATCCGCCAATTGCTTTTGCGCCCGCAACAGGACATCCCATTTGTTTCGAGCATCGATGCGCCTTGCTCGTGGCACTCGAAGGAACGCCGCCCCCCGCCTACCCCGCGCCCCGGACAAATCCAATGATCCTGATAAGATGGTCGGCACATCTGCCTTTACGGACACCCTTTTTTTCCACGACCACCCCCGATCGTCCCCTACCTGGATCACCGTTTCCTGAGAAGGATTAACCAACTCCTCAGATTTGAGCACTAAATGCTCTCTTTCACTCTCCGGCAAGTAGTACCCGTGTCGACCGCAAGTTACAAACATTCCGACGTCTACTTTTTGATCTGGCATAAAAACCGCCAGATACCCATCTTTTTCGACGACAGTTCGATAGGCCACCCATTTATCGGCCTTTGTTCGCTCCGCCTTCATTCTTCCCTTGTCAGCCATTTTGACACCTTGTCAGCTCGACGCGGATTCAATCTGTCCAAGGATTGTCCGTGCCTCTGGGGAATCCTGCAAGGATCGTCGGCATCCAGGATCGATAATTACGCTCGGACTCCGCATACATGCATAGGGATATGGTTTGCCAAGCGGATATAAGAAAGGTCATCATTTGGCGCTGCCTGGTTTCCATGGTCGTCGTCCTGGTGCCGTGGCCCGTCAGCGGGTCCCCAGGCAGGACAGGGTGCGCTTGATGACCCTGCGGCGGGGAAGGACCTCGATAACGGATCGACTGTCGGTCCTCTTGACGATCTGCACGGTGATAGACGGTTAGTCCTTGGTGGAAGTCAGCAGCTTGCCGGCGTAGCCGCCGTCGACACACAGCACCACGTTGGAGGGCACCGCGATCCCTACCCGGTGGAGCAGCAGCCGCCCGCCGCCATAGACCTGCAAGCTCGCAGCTGAATGACGGTGAAGGACGGCGCGGAGGCATTGGGGGAACGCAATCAGCGCCGAGTGGGACAGTGCCGTCGGCACCCCGCCATGGATGCGATCCCTATCCTCGTTGCGTTCAGTCCAGCTCCAGCCCCTTCTCGCGCCCACGTCCGCGCCCGGTGTTTTTCCTTGCCCTGGGGCCAGGTTTCGTGGGGCGCACCGCGTCAACCGGAGGCGTGCCCTGATCCCGTTCGGCGGCCAGGCGGGCCTGCACGCCGTCGCGACCTTTCTCCGTGCCGCCGAGGGCTGCCATGAGCGACTCTGCCAGGCGGGCCCTGCGGTCTCCGGAGTCCCAGAGTTCCTCGGCTTCGGCGGCCGCGTGACGGACGTCGGTGTCGTACTGCAGATCGCCTTGTGCGGCCGCTGCGGCGCGGCGGGCGGCCTCGGTGTGGTCTCGCTGCGCGTCTTTCGCTTCACGGGCAGCCAGCTCTTGTTCCGGGGATCCGGTGCGCTGCTGTTGCGGGACGTGGTCGTGCAGGTAGTCCTCCACGGCCACCCCGTGGCGGTCCTTCACCTGGGACTCGATCCGTTCTCGGGCAGCTTGGGCGACCTCGTCGTGCTGCTCCCATTGCCGGGCCAGTCCGTAGTGGCCGGCGATGTCTTCCGGCTTGGCGGTCTCCCAGAACCGGTCCTGGTCCACCGGCGCCAGTTCGGTTCGCATCACGGCGCGTTCGGCCTCGAAGCGTTCCTCCAGCTCACGCCGCCGGTGCTGCTGCTCCATCAAGCGTTGGCGGACCTGCTCGGCACGCTGCCGGGCCATCATCTCGCCCCAGCGCCCGGCCACAGCCATCGCCGCTTGGAGGTCCCGGGAGAGGAGGTCGTTTACGCCATCGGGTTGTGTGCTCATGTCGCTACAGCTCCATTCCGTGCTCTGGGCGGGTGTGGTCAACGTAGGGGCGCACCGTGGCGGTGGGGCCCTGGGTTTCCCGCAGTACCCCGCGCTCACGGGTGGGTCCGGCGTGGGAGGCCGAGCGCGCCGGCGCGGAGGTCTCAACCTCCGGCAGGGGCTCGGCGACAACGGCCAGGTGGTGCTCGAAGGCGTCGTTGATGAGCTGGGTCTCGCGCAGGTCCTTGTTGGCCTGGTGCATCTCGTGGAACGCCTGAGTCATCCGCAGCATCTGATTCATGATCAGCGCCTGCGCCACCGGGGACGGGGCACGGGTGGCCGCCAGCAGGAAGGCGGTGGTGCCGCTGGTGCGCAGCGGTGCATCCAGGGGGGCGGTGATCTTCACCCCGGACCGGTGCGCGGACCGGGCCAGCACCCGGGCAGTCCGTCCCAGCGGCCCCTGGCCGTCCTCGGTCGCATGAGACCACGCCGCGTACACACCGGAGGCTTCCCGGGCCGCGTTCGCCCACGACTGGTGGTCGTCCGGGGCGATCTTGACCAGCCGCCGGCGGACCTCCTTCAGCTCCGCGGCCAACCGCCGGGCGGTCTCCTCGTCCAGCACCGCACCGGGGGCGTCGGGGTGGACGATGCGGCGGTGCCGCTTGGCCGCCATCCACTCCTCCGACGCCTCCTGTGCCGAGACCGGGGTGTCCGGCCAGCGGGTCCGCAAGGACGGGAGCGTGAGGTCCTGGGCGAGTTTGCCGCCACCGAACCACAGCGGCCGCATTCCCTTCGGCGGGCGCTCCGCCACCGAGTACCCGGTGACCACCGAGTCGGTGCCGGCGGCGAAGCGGGGGTGCACGAGCAGGTTGGCCCGGCGCATCAAACGGACGTACTGGGCTTCTGATTCGGCGGCCACCGCGCACGCGCGGACGGTGCGCTCCAGCGTGAACCGGGTCGGTTCCCTGGTGCTGTCCCGCCGTATCTCGCCCTGCTGCAGCCACCGTTCGGAGTGGTTGCCGAGCTGGATGAGGTGGAAGTCCTTCTCGATGCCCCGGGCGACCTTTTGCGCCCGGGAGAAGTCGTTGCCATCGGCCCACTTCGTGCCATCCTCCCGGATCGTGGAGGCCATGATGTGGATGTGGTCGTTGCCCTTGGTCGACCGTCCGTGATGCACCGCGACCCACTGGCACGGGGCCTTGGCTTGCGCGTCGGTGAAGTCCATCTCGTCCATGAACCGGGCGGCGATGTCCGACCATTCCTGGTCGGTGACCTCCCGGTCCTGGTACGGGATCGACAGTGAGCAGTGCCAGATGTGCTTGGTGTTAGCGTCCACCCCGAAGGCGCGACGGTTCAGGTCGATCTCGCGGGCGATGGACACCGCGGCTTCCTCGCCCAGCTGCGCGTCGTCGTGCCAGGACATGATGAGTGGGGAGCCGCCCACCAGGTGCGGGTCGGTGTGCTCGTTGGCCCGGCCCGGACCCACCAGGTACTTCATCAGCCCGACCGGCTTGTCGCCCTTGGTGATGTTCGGGATCACGGGATCAACTCTTCGATCTTGGCCAGCACTTCCTCACTGAACCGCCGGGCCTCGCGCATCGTCTCGGCTGTCTCGGGAAGGACCTCGCCGGTGCTGTTGGCGTGCCGGGCGATCTGGTTCACGTTGTTCGAGATCGTGGCCATCAGCCGGCGCATCGCCAACAACTCGGCCAGCTGGTTCCGCCGCAGCTGCACCGCCACCGGATCGGCCGAACCGAACACCGCCTCGACCATCAGCGCCGACGGTGACAACCCGGTCTGCTGCTCCAGCACCATCAACTGAGCACGCTCTGACTCCGACATGGACACCCGGACGTACTGGGTCTTGCCCTCGATCCGCTTCCGCCTCGACTTCCACACGTGGCGCGAATTTTTCTGCTCCACCACAGCACCTACTTCCGTCCTGGCCCAGCGCAGCGCCCCCACTGAAGTGGGCCCCACAGGACCAGTGTGCCACCGCAAAGCCCCGCGGGCCAGCGGTGTACTCGTTTTATGGCACATAAAACATAGCTTTGCTCCGCTGAGGCACCACGGGTGCCCCAGCGCCGGCTCAGCGGACGCTTCCTCTGGAACGGGCGGTGTGCGTTCGTTAACCTGGGGGCATGGCGAAGCTCACTGACCCCCAGCAGGCAGAAGAAGCCGCGCAGCGGCTGCTCAACGACCGGATGGACTACATCCGCCGGGCGATCACCGCACGCGGCGCCCTCGACGAAGCCCGCGAAGCCCTCAAAGAGGCCGAGAAGAACGACACCGCCGCGTTCCTGGCCGCCGTGAACAACGGCGGCTGGACCGCCGACGAACTGAAAAGGATTGGGCTGGCGGCACCGGATAAGGTGCAGCGCGTGCAGCGCCGGCGGAAGACCACCCAGTCCACCTCGGATACGCACTCCCCGTCCGCATAGAACGGCGGCGACACCGAGCCGGAGCAGTGACGGCCAGTCGCTGGGTTCTCACTACGTGCTAAGGGGTGCTCCTGACCGTCTCCATCGTCCTGGTGACTCGAGGCTCGAAGATCGGATTGTTCTCCGGCCTTCTCCTGGTGGTCTCGCTGCTCGTCATCTGGCGTGAAGCACGCCAGAGTCGAGAGGAACGCGAGAAGGACCACCGTGGCTGAGTTCCTGGCCCCGTGCCCACATGGGCACGGCAAAAGCTCTCTCGCCCCGCGGCTTTCCCCGCACCCATGATGGACAGCGGGGACCCCAACCGACCACCCGACCACAGCCGGCAGGTCACCTAGAGCGCAACCGTGACACTTCCTATGCCGCCGTCTGTGGACGGCTTCCCAAGCAAGTGATTACCACGTAACGGACGGTGCCCGCCCCTTGTAGAGAGGCGGACAACGCCTGAGTTGGCTCATTCGCTGAGTGCGTGATTTCCGAGGTCGCGGATGGCACCGAGGATCGCCTGAAGTTCATCCTGCGCGCACAGGTCGCTGTCTAGCACCACAACAGCGAACTTGGCTCTTGTGTCAGTCGCCTGCATTAGAGTCAAAATCATGAAAACGGGGCGGCTGAGCGTGAGCTGTTCTTAGGCGGGGTCGTGTGCTCGCCGGGACGTGCTGGTCACCTGCTCGGGCCAATGTCCCTAGCGGAGAGCCGCACCCATGAATGTATTCGCGAGGAGTCGAAATGAGCGTGCTATACCGTGCCGTCTGGTCTGACAGCGTGACGTCAGGCACCGATCAGGTCATTGACGACATACGGCAACGTGTCGCTGGGTGGGTGCAAGAGACACCAGAACCTGCTCCGATGGTCGAAGGCGAGAGCACGCTCAACGTGTCGCTGGGGCGGCATCGGAAGAGCATTTATCGACCGATCAGCTCTCATGCCTTTGAAGTCACCGTCAGCGACCATTCGCCTAAGGATGGGACCGAGTGGACGACTGACATCCGCGCGATCGCCGACGAAAAGCTGATACACCTCCTCGTCGAGAACAGAATGCAGTCCGATGACCTCGCGCGGCGCGTTTCGGTCGGCAGGCCGAGGATCGTGCACGACCTGTTGAAGACTGCCGGCAAGCCGTGCCTCAATGGCAACGTTCTCCTTACCGAACCTCAAGCGATCCCAGCGGCAAGCATCGATATCCTCACCGACCTCCTCGCGGATCCCAACCGCACCTTGCCCGTGATTGTGTGCTCGGAGCCGAGTGGGCACCACGACGGGTCGTGGCTGCGACCGGTGAACAAGATCGCGTCGCGTGTGGAGGGCATCGCGGTGGTCTTTACCCTCGACAACGATGCCGTCACAGCGTTCAAGAAAGCCCTCGGCGACCTCGCTGTTTGGGGAGGCGGCATCCGCGTTTACTCTCCCAGTGCGGTCGTCGCCGGAGCTGATGGCTGGCGTCACCGGTTCTACGTCCGGTCGCGCCTGGAGGAAGCTGCTCCGGCGACGATTGACCGAATCGTCTACTCGGTCGCACAGCTCTCAGCTCGACGTCGAGTGCCCGAAGTGTTCCGGGTGTTCGGCAAGCAGAGCGGCCTGCCGGCTGGTGACCTCGACGGCACGATCCCCGCTTCCGAGCTGGAAGGCGCACGCGAGCAGTGGGAATTCGAGCTCGAGCTGGCTCTCGAGGAACGGAGTGAGCTGGAGAAAGGACTCTCGAGGGCGAATGGGCATCTGGCACGCCTCAAGGACGAACTGATCACCAGGGGCTTGAGCGACCTGATCTGGGGCACCCAACATGAGACCGACGACTCGGTCCCCGATGAGGTGCAGGACACCTCCGAGGCTGTTCTTGCTGCCCAGATGTACTTGTCGAAGTGGTTGGTCGTCCCCGCATCGGCGCCGCGGGACCTGGACGACATCGACACCGCTCCGACGGCATTCGCCTGGGGCAACAACGCATGGCGCGGACTGCGCGCCCTTGCCGCCTACGCCGAGGACCGGTCCGGAGGCTGGGACAAGGGTGGGTTCTGGGAGTGGTGCGCTTCAGGCCCCGTGCTCGGCTGGCCAGCCACCAGCAAGAAGCTCTCGATGACCGAAAGCGAGTCAGTTCAAAACAGTGACAAGCTTGCCAGGGCTAGAGTCTTCGGGGTCGACACCGAAGTGGACGCTTCCGGAGCGGTCACAATGCTCGCACACCTAAAAATTTCCGAGGGCGGCGGAAGTCTCGCGCCTCGGATCTACTTCCATGACGATACGAATGGCTCGACCCGAAAAGTTCATGTCGGACTCATCGGTCCTCACTACCTGGTTCCCAACAAGTCCGCGAATTAGATCCTGAGGGGCCGACTTGCAGCGAGTGGGACTGTCCGATAAACGGTGTGCGGGGTCCGGCGGTTTTCATCAGTGAGTGGTTCTCTCGAACCGTCCGGCGAAGGGGAAGCGCGAACGCGTTGAGCGCCAGCTTCCACCTCATCACCCACCGTGCTCTGCCGCCGCCGGTGGGGTCAAGAGACCGAGTGACCAGATACAGGCACTTCAGCGCGGCCTGCTCGTGCGGGAAGTGCCCGCGTGCCCGCACCGCCCGCCGGTAGCGGGCGTTGATCGACTCGATCGCGTTCGTCGTGCAGATCACCGAAGCGGATTTCCACGGCGTACTCCTTCGAACGGCACGAACTGAAGCCCAGGAGGACTCCCACAGCTGCACGATCGCCGGATACCGCTGGCCCCACTTGGCCTTGAACTCGGTGAACCGGTCCTTCGCCGCGGCCTCGGACGGGTCGGTGTAGACGGGCTTGAGCTCTTTGACGATCCCGTCACGGTGCTGTCGACCGGCGTAACGGAAGCTGTTGCGTTCCTTCCTGGTCGGCGACCGGAAGGAGAACGACATCGTCCTGGAACGTCTTCTGGCCTAATCCTGCAACGTCAACAGGCAGCGCGCTGTCACTCTCGCATGAACGCGGACGTCTCTCCCGCGCCGTGCACCCTTCGACGATCAGAGCAGTACCGACTCGACCTCGAATCCGTCGCCGATGAGGCCGTACTTCTGGGAAAGCTCGGCCAGGGGCCCGCCACCACCCACTTCGACGGCTGACGAGGGACCAGGGCACTCCGGGTGCACGGTGCTCCCAGGGGTCCAGCCGCACGGTGCGCGGAGGCGCGGAGGCACAGCGGCCAACCCCTACTGCAACACGGTCCGCGGGGAACATGGTCGATGCTAGGTCCACGGCTGGAACCATCCCGATGACCTCGCCGGGGCCTCTAACCGGGCCTTACGTCAATCACCGGCGCTCACACACCGTTTCTTACAGCCACACAGTGCGGTCAGATGGAATTGGCGAGGTCATCATCGTCGGGGATTTCTGCATCGGAGCCGTTGAGGGCGCGGATGTAGTCATTCACGAGATCTCGCAGCATGGTTAAAGCCGACTCAACAATGCCCGGCCCTACCACCACGCTCGGGTCTGTGTTGGGGATGCGGTGGCCGCGATGCAATGGATTGCCGCATGGTGCGAGGACAAACTGATCGAGCTGTCCCCATTCTCCATGCAGGTTGGAACTGGTCGGGGCGAACACGAGACGGTAGTCGCTCATGAGCCCAACTTCCTCGGCCATTCTTCGAACATCCTTGTTGGCGAAGTTTTTCTCAATACTGATGTCCTGGTACTCCTCCCAGATTTCCTGGTTCACCAAGTCATCGAGGTACTCAACCTGATCAAGAAGTTCCTGAGGTGGGTTCTCCATGTCATCACAGTGCTCACGAAGGTGCAGTAACAAAAGCTTGAGTCTTCCGCGCCCGTAGTCCTTGAACTTTCGATACAGCTCTGGATTGTCTTGCTTGATGAGCCACTTGAGGACGATGCGAGACTCAACCAGGTTCCGCAAGGTGGGTGAACCATGCTCCGTCGTCCAGTAGCCAGGGAAGCGCACCATCATTTCCACCGCACGGAGGTGTCGATAGGTGACCCCGGACAGCACCTCGTGGCGGTCGGGGAAGTAAAGATCCGGATCTGCGGAGCGCTGAGCTTCGAGGAACTTCTCCTCTAGTGCGCGGACGTCGTCGACCCATTTCGTCAAGATCTCTTTCCACGGCGCGGGATCGTCGACGTCAATCTCCTGGTTCGGTCCGGAGGCGTCGGGACCGATGCAGTCATACAGGGACCAGTTCTGTCTCCAGAACGACTTGGACCACTGGAGCATCAAGGTGTTTGAATCGTCCTCCGTTGGAGGCATCCCGACGAGGGCATTGAACATTGCGCGGAGAGTCGACTCCAGCCGTTGCCGCTCATCTTCCGTCACACCATGGGGGTAGCGCGGCAGAGCGTCCGCCCACTCGGGTTGAGAGCCAAAGACCATCTTGCGCGCAACGATGTACGCGCGGATGACCATGGCCTTGGACTTGGTAGCCAAGGAAGTCCCCCCACCTGGGGCTGCTCGTACTATTCCTCGGAGGAACTCCTCGGGGTCGCCTAGGCCTTCTAATTCGGCACGGTCATCCCGCCCGTCGAAGATCCATGAGCCCGGCAGTCCCTTGTACTTGGACAGAGCCCTCACAAGAAGGGCCGGGAATGCCTCCTCATACAGGCCGTCGGCCTGTAGCGCGGACAGCACATCTTTCCTCAATTCCTGCGGAACTTGGTCGAACGATGTCAGGGTTCCGGTAAGAAGCTCCGGTGTTTCAGCGCCGTCGTGGCCGGTGGCTTTTGGCATGAGCGCCGTCACCCTGTCGAGGACCGTCGCGACCATCTTCATACCTTTGGCTTCGCCTTGGTGGTGGAGCGTGGCGCAAATCCACAGCATGTCGGGGAACACGTCACGCAGCCAGGGGATAGTCGTGGTGTTGGGGATGGTTCGCATGGGCGGCTGGAAAACATTCTTTCCTTGACGCTTATGTTGCCCGAGCGTGCTCTGGGCACGCCGCTTTCTCTTAGCCTTCTTACCGCTGGTCATGTTTTTAAAGCCCTTTCCAGCCCGATGTTGGAAGTTCGTGGATGCGCCGGTAGAGGGTGGCCCTGGACATCCCGAGGTCGCGTGCGACTTGGGTGGCCGGCTCCCCGGACTCGATCAACCGCAACGCATTGCGAATCTGAGAGTCGGTGAACGTCTGGCGCCGGCCGCCCAGATCTTTACCCGCGGCCCTCCGCTTGGCCACCGAGTCCGTGATCCGCTCCCGCTTGATCTCCAGCTCCATCTGCGCCAGAGCCGCCATCACGGTGAAGACCATCGAGCCCATCGGGGTGGCGGTGTCCACGTCTCCCCCACCCAGGTTCAACACCCGCAACCCGGCATCTCTGCTCCGCAGCGCTTCCGCGAAGGACAGCATGTTCTGCGTCGACCGCCCCAGCCGGTCCAGCGTCGTGATGACCAACGTGTCGCCCTCCTCGAGCGCAGCCACCGCCTTATTGAACTGCGGACGTGAAGCACGTCCTCCGGACACTCCATGGTCGGTATAGAGGTCGTCGCGCCGCACCCCGGCAGCCAGGAGGTCAGACACTTGACGGTCTGCGTCCTGCTGCCGCGTCGACACCCGGGCGTACCCGATCAGCTTCCCCATGTCCACCTCATCTGTCTCGCAACTAACGTTGAGTATCCGACTCTAGGGGTATGGATAAAGTACAAGGATGCGAGACACGCTAATCCGCGGAATCATGCGGATGTGAACCGCAGCGATAAGTGGCGTGCTTCTGACAGAGCTAAATGACGGGAGCAAGGCCGAGCGGTCCGATCCGGGTCGATGGGTCGTTCGAGGTCGAGATGGTTGAGAGTTTGTCCGGCCCGGCCTGCCGTCCCACTTCCAAGGTAGTGGGACGGGCTACGGCGAGATCCTTACGCGATGTGCTTGATCGGCAATTCCTGTGCCACAACTTGGACCAAAAATGCTGACCCATACAGGCCGTACGGAACCAACTTCCGGTACGGTGGACCCATGGAATTGGGGTACGCGCGGGTCTCGACGGCCAAACAGGACCTCGAGCGGCAGATCGATGCCCTCCGGCAGGTCGGCATCGCACCGGAGCGGATCTATGTGGACAAGAAGTCCGGGGCCACCACGGAGCGTCCCGGACTGACCGCGGCCCTGGCCTACGCCCGGAAGGGCGATGTGATCGTGGTGCACACCCTGGACCGGCTCGGGCGTACGGTGCGCGACACCTTGAACCTGATCCACGACCTGGCCGAGCGTGGGGTGGGGGTGCGCAATCTGGCGGACCCGATCAAGGTGGATTCCACCAACCCGAACGATCCGATGGCTCAGCTGGCGGTGGTGCTGCTGGCGCTGTTCGGGCAGATGGAGCGCACCTACACCCTCGAGCGCGCCGCCCATGCCCGGTCGGTGGCCACGGCCAAGGGCCGGCGGATCGGGCGGCCCTCGGTGGTGGATCCGGACAAGCTGGCCTACGCGGCGCATCTGCGCGAGTCCGGGCACACGATGGCGGAGATCGTGGCCAAGACCGGGATCACCCGCACCAGCCTCTACCGCCACCTCCCGCCCCGGCCCCCGGAGCCGGTGACGGCCGGACCGGTCACCGCCGCCGAGCCCGATCCCGGTCCGGCGGACTGATCCACGTGGGGTGATGGTGGTGGTGCAGCTGAGTCCGCGGGAGAAGGCGGCACTGTTGCGCCAGCACCTCGACGACGGGGTGCCGCTGACCCGGCTCGCCGCCCACGCCCACGTCTCGGTCCGCACCCTGCAGCGCTGGGCCGCCGAGTACCAGGCGGACTCCTCGGCGGCCGGGCTGCAGCGCAAGGTGCGCAGCGACCGCGGCCACCGCCGGCTGCCTCAGGAGCTGATCGCGGTGATCGAGGCCTTGGCGCTGCGCCGCCCGGCACCGACGACCACGTTCATCCACCGCCGGGTGTGCGATCTGGCCCCGGAGCGCGGCTGGGCGCCACCGAGCTACTCGAGCGTGCGCAGCGTGATCGCCGCCATCGACCCCGGGCTGCGCACCCTGGCCCTGGAAGGAGACACCGCCTACCGGGACCGATACGAATTGGTGCACCGGCGGTCGGCGGTGGGGCCCAATGAGCAGTGGCAGGCCGACCATACCCTGCTCGACGTCGAGATCCTCGACCACCGGGGTAACCCGGTGCGGCCGTGGCTGAGCGTGATCCTCGATGATTACTCCCGCGCGATCGCCGGCTACACCGTCTTCACCGGTGCCCCGAATGCCGAGCAGACCGCCCTGGCCCTGTACCAGGCCGTGCGGGCCAAGCCCGACCCGCGGTGGCCGGTCCAGGGGCTGCCCGAGGTGCTCTACAGCGACCACGGGGCCGACTTCACCAGTACCCGGCTGGAGCGGGTCTGCCTGGACACCCACATCCGGCTCATCCACTCCCGCGTCGGGGTCCCGCAGGGCCGGGGCAAGATCGAACGCTTTTACGGCACGATCACCACCGAGGTGCTCCCGCACCTGCCCGGCCACATCCCGCACGGCACCGGCGGTACCCCCACCTCACCGCCCGCCCTGACCCTGGAGCAGCTCGACGCGGTGCTGGGGCGCTACCTCATCGAGGACTACCACTCCCGAGTGCACTCCGAGACCGGTCAGGCCCCAGCTGCCCGCTGGATCAGTGACGGGTGGATCCCTCGCACCCCAGCCCGGAGCGAGGACCTCGACCTGCTGCTTCTCACCGCCGCGACCACCCGCATCGTCCAACGCGACGGCATCCGCTTCCACGGCACCCGCTACATCTCCCCGGTGCTGGCCGCCTACGTCTCCGAGACCGTCACCATCCGCTACGACCCCCGCGACGCCGGCGAGGTGCGCGTCTACCACCAGGACACCTACCTGTGCCGGGCGATCGCCCCCGAGCTGGCCGCCGAGACCATCACCCTCCAGCAGCTGCAACAGGCCCGGGGCGCACGGCGCGCCGCGCTCAAGCAGCAGCTGCGCGCCCGGCGCAGCCTCGCCGACGCCCTGCCCGCCGACGACCGCTGGGCACCACCACCCGCCCCGGCGGCGGGTGAACCGGCGGCAGGCCCGCCGGCGGATCGGGCGCCCCGACACCGGTTGCGGACCTATGCCACCGACTGAGCCCGACTCCTCACGCAGCCTGCTGGGCAAGGACGACGACGGCCGGCGCTTCCTCTCCGGCACGTTCGGGGAGATCAACGGGCTCACCTCACCCCCGCCCCCGGGCGCGCCGCTGTTCTTGCCCACGCGGGAGCACCGCCGCTTCACCGAGTTCGCCGACACTGTCCGCGCCCACCGCTACATCGGCCTCTGCTGGGGCCCGCCCGGGGTCGGCAAGACCCTCTCGGCCCGGCACTACGCCGGGGCCCCGGAATGGGAGCAGTGGCAACGAGACCTGGGCGAGGACCGCGAGCCCGGCCCCATCCCCGAGCGGGTCCTCCAGGCCCGCACCGCGCTGTGGACTCCGACCGTCACCGCCAGCCCACGCCAGGTTGACCAATCCCTACCGCGGGCATGCCAGCAGATCTCCTACGCCATCGACTACCACCGCCACGGCCGGGTCGATCCGTTCGTGCACACAGACTCGCGTTCCTCCGGGCTCACCGAGCTGCTCATCATCGACGAGGCCGACCGGCTCAAGACCACCGGCCTGGAACAGGTCCGGGACTACTACGACCGCCACACCATCGGGGTGATCCTGATCGGGATGCCCGGTATCGACAAGCGCCTGGGACGCTACCCCCAGCTCTACAGCCGCGTCGGCTTCGCGCACGAATACCGCCCACTCACCCCCGAAGAACTCACCGCCGTCCTGGCCCGCCGCTGGCACACCGACGGACTCGCCGCCGACGATGACGAGTTCACCCAGACGGTCGCGATCGCCACCATCGCCCGGATCACCGGCGGGAACTTCCGCCTCGTTGACCGCCTCCTCACCCAGATCAGACGCATCCTGGAGATCAACCAGCTGACCACCGTCACCCCCGAAGTCGTCGAAGCCGCCCGCGACGCACTCCTCATCGGCCGCTGACCACCACCTACGGCTGTGGTGATGTATGCCGAGAGGCGTCTCGCCCTACCTGCGGCCTTGACCGCGTTTCTTCATCTCTTGTGCCATGACGGCCAGGCCCACCAGTAAGAGCCCGGAACCTATGGTGATGACCCACGCCCATCCGTCCCCCTCACGGATAGCCCGGGGCAAGGACACCGCGATCATGAAGACGGCGTAGATCCCCAGCAACCACTGCAGGACCTTCGGCATGGGTTTCATGTTCCTCGAGGACTCCATGGTGCGGATCGTCGCACGGCCAGGCCACCCGGGGCTGTCCGATCTTGTGCGACTCAGAGCCCTCAGGCCTCGGCAACCACCAAGGATGCCTTTCTAGGGTGGGCTTCCTCCCGCGCTACGGGCGGTCCAGGCGTTCGAGGCGCTCCAGGTACTCCTGATTGCTCTTCTTCATGTTCCGCCAAGTGAGGACGGTGGACATGAAAGCAGTGAACAGGATGAAACTGCTAAACCATGCGTCCCCGGAGCCCTCAACGATTGCCCAGACCACGGCAGCCGCGAACAAGAGGCCACAGACTATGGCGATGCCCCCGCTAATGGGAGCTCTTGGAGTAGCCACGGGTTCTCCTGTCGGATGGGCTTCATTGGCGACCGTGACACCGGCCGCATTGGCAGACTCGGGACCGGGACCTGATCCGGGCCGATACCTAGTGTGCGATGCTCTCTAGGGCGAGACGCGGATGGCTACCGGCGCTTGTCTCGCGGGAGCTGAGAACGCCTCTCTGCCAGGTAGAAGCCGGCAGCGAAGAAAATGAGGACAACGCCCAGCACTATGCCGATCCAGTTCTGCACATAGATTGCTAGGGCGATGACACCGAGCCCGCCCATGAGCATGTAGATCGCGTAACCGACTGTTGCGGGTTTCATGGGGCAGGGCATCCATTTCTTGGTAGCCAGGGCTCGGGCCGATGCACCACGCACTGGGTGTTGAGGGGCTCCACTCTTGGAGAGCCTTGTTTGGTACGCGAGGGTGACGGGGTTGCCCTCAGACACCCATGCTGGCTTCATACCTATCAGCCTGGAGGATCCGCCACTAGCCACACATTGGCGATAGCAACCGAAGTTAGCTGATGCCAGGGCCAGCATTGCCGTTTAGCTTTGTCAGAAGCGCGCCACTTATCGCTGCGGTTCACACCCGCGAGTTTCCGCGGTTGGGTCTGTCTCGCATCCTTGTGCTTTATCCATACCCCTAGAATCGGATACTCAACGTCAGTTGCGAGACAGATGAGGTGGACATGGGGAAGCTGATCGGGTACGCCAGGGTGTCGACACGGCAACAGGATGCGGACCGTCAAATATCTGACCTCCTGCATGCCGGTGTGCGGCGCGATGACATCTATGTGGACAGTGGTGTGTCTGGAGGGCGTGCATCGCGTCCGAAGTTCGACAAGGCGGTGGCCGCCCTCGAGTCGGGCGACACGCTGGTGATCACGACACTGGACCGTCTGGGGCGGTCGACACAGAACATGCTGACCTTCGCCGAGGCGCTGCGGGGGAGAGGCGCCGGGCTGCGGGTGCTGAACCTGGGCGGGGGAGACGTGGATACCGCGACTCCGATGGGGTCGATGGTCTTCACGGTCATGGCCGCTCTGGCACAGATGGAGCTGGAGATCAAGCGGGAGCGGATCACCGACTCGGTGGCCAAGCGAAGGGCTGCCGGCAAGGACCTCGGCGGTCGTCGCCAGACCTTCACCGACTCCCAGATCCGCAACGCCCTACGGCTGATCGAGTCCGGGGAGCCGGCCACCCAGGTGGCCCGCGATCTCAGCATGTCCCGCGCGACCTTGTACCGGCGGATCCGGGAGCTCCCGCAAGCGACCACCATCTGAATCCGTCGGTACCTGTGGACACCGTGGTGCGTATGACGCACCTGTGCGGGCTTTTCATCGCGCGGGGTAAACGGGCATGACAACCACGCCTGGTTGCGGGCGCTGTCGATTCTCGAAGTCGCCTGCACAAGTTCCCAAAGTCGTCTGCACGGGCGCAGAGCCACCGGCTTACGAACGCTGGTGGCTCGCTGTGATCGCTGAGCGGCGATGTTGGCCTCCGCAAGACGACAGGGTCGAGGTAGATAAGGTTCCTATTTGTATCGCCTTGAACCTTTCGGCCGCCGTCGCCACCAGGGTCGTTGACGCAACTCGGCCTGCGCGCGGGCGAGCAGGAGTTGAGTCTCACGAAGAAGTTCTAGTGGCCCGTCTTCGAACTGCTTGAACGCTTGATGGGGTGGGATCATGGGTTATGGCAAATCATCCTGCGGCCCCGTTGCTGTTGCGGGAAGGCGACCGGGAGAAGCTGACCCGGCTGGTGCACTCCACTTCCGTGCGGGCGGGGCTGGCCCAGCGGGCGCGGATCGTGCTGCTGGCCGCCGACGGGGTCTCCAACACCGAGATCGCCGAGAAGGTGGGGGCCACCCGCACCACGGTGATCGCCTGGCGGGCCCGCTACGACGCCTCCGGGATCGAGGGGCTGGCCGACCACGACCGGTCGGGGCGTCCGCGGCGGATCGACCACCGGGCGATCGTGACCGCCACGCTGCGGCCACCGCCGAAGAAGCTCGGGGTCACCCACTGGTCCTCGCGGCTGTTGGCGTCCCGGCTGGGGATCGACCACAGCACCGTGGCGAAGGCCTGGCGGGAGTACGGGGTCGCGCCGTGGCGGGAGGGCACCTTCAAGTTCTCCACGGACCCCGACCTGGTCGCCAAGGTCGTCGACGTGGTGGGGCTCTATCTGGCACCGCCGGAGAACGCGGTGGTGCTGTGCGTGGACGAGAAGTCCCAGATTCAAGCGCTGGAACGCACCGCCCCGGGACTGCCGATGCAACCCGGGAAGCCGGCGGCGCGCACCCACGACTATGTCCGCCACGGGACCTCGACCCTGTTCGCGGCCCTGGAGATCGCCACCGGCCACGTCACCGCCGCGTGCAAGCCGCGGCACCGGCGCCAGGAGTTCCTGGCCTTCCTCAGACAGGTCGCCCGGGCCTACCCGGAGGGGCAGCTGCACCTGGTGATGGACAACTACGCGGTGCACAAGACCCCTGAGGTGAAGGCCTGGCTGGCGGAGAACCCGCGGTTCCAGGTGCACTTCACACCCACCTCGGCATCCTGGCTCAATCTGGTGGAGGTGTGGTTCGGGATCATCGAGCGCCAGGCCCTGCACCGGGCCGACGTCGCCTCCGTGCCCGAGCTCAACCGGAAGATCCGGACCTTCGTCACCGGGTGGAACGACCGCTGCCACCCCTTCGTGTGGACCAAGACAAGCGCCGAAATCCTCAAGAAAGCCAACCGACCAAGCACTTCAAAGACGGGCCACTAGCGACGTCTCTTGAATTTCTCGCGACGCATCCGTCGCCGCCTCTGCCTTCTCTGCCGCACGGCGGGGCAGGAGAAATTCGATAAAAAGCGTTGCTGCGGTGCCGAGCAAGACGCCTGACAGCACCAGTAGGAATTGCGCCATGGATCGCATCTCGGGAACGGTCCAGCGGACGACGAAGCCGTAAGCGATTGCGGGGAGGCGAGCTATCCGCTGATCCAGGTTGTCAGCCACCCACGGACCCTTGGGGCGAAGGGAGAATTGCACGACCGCGACCCTTCCGATGTCGTTTAGGAGGACAGAGATCGTTTGCTGGTCAGGGGGGTCTGCGATGCCTTTCTGCGTCGAGTGGAGACCTCGTGAGGGCACAGGCCAGACCCTCCCTCCTGCCGGAGGAGGGCAGGTGACGGGGTGGTGGGAGCAAGCGCATACTTGACGGCTCCCCGAAATCCGCGCAGGATTTGCGTCCATGGGCGACTCGCACGAGGAAATGCTTCGTCACTACGAGCCGGGCGGACTTCTGCCGCGAATCGTGGCGGGGTTGCAAGCTCTCGGCAAGGACCTGGACTCGGTCACGCACGAAGATCTCGCGCCGGCCGACGAGTTTCATTCCGCGGGACGTTCGGCTACGCGCGCATTGGTGGAGCTTGCAAAGATTCCGCCAGGATCGCGAGTGCTCGACGTGGGCAGCGGGTTGGGCGGCCCGGCGCGTTACCTCGCCGCAACTTTGGGTTGCGACGTGACAGGCATCGATCTCTCGCCTGAATTCTGCGGGGTGGCCAACGCCCTTTCTCGGATGACGCGGTTGTCCGATCGCACCCGCTTTCAGGCGGGTGATGCCCTGGAGCTTCCGTTCGCCGCGTCCAGCTTCGACGTGGTGTGGACGATACAAATGCAGATGAACATCCGGGACAAGCGCCGCCTGTATTCCGGAATCGCCCGGGTACTCAGACCGGGCGGGCTGTTCGTCTGCCAGGAAATCTGCGCGGGGAACGGCGAGCCGATCGAGCTTCCGGTCCCATGGGCGAGCCGCCCCAACCAGAGCCATCTGGCCGATGCGGAATCCCTCCGCGGGTTAATCCGCGGTGCAGGTCTCCTGGAGCGCACCTGGCGCGACATTACCGCCGACATCGTGGCGGCGCGCAAGGCACAGCAGGCGAAGGCGCAAGCGTCGGGTGCGAGCGGCTCCAGCGCCCCTCCACCGCTTGGAATGCATCTCGTGCTGGGAGAACAGGCAGCCGTCAAGACGAGTAACTCCGGGCGCAACGCCGACGCCGGGCGCACGGTGTTCATCCAGGGCGTATTCGACAAGCCTGTCTAGTGGTCCGATCCGCTGATCCCGCTGGAAAACTCTGTCGAAAGCACGGGCGCGGCGAATCTCCATTGATCGTCCGGTTAAAGGGCACATTCGGTCACGACGACCGAAATTCGCCCGCTGAGGGATGGTCATCCGGCCCTGCTGCGTGAGGGTCTAGCTGCTCGAGGGCGCCTGCATTACCGTCATCCGTACTTCGGCGATGGGTCGGTGATGGATGAGGTCCGAGAACCTGTAGATGAGCGCGGTCTTCTGACCGTGAGTGATGAGGCGTGGGAGCACGCCGTCCAGGCGGCCGCCGTGATAGGCCCGCTTGCAGCTCTTCCCCGGCTTGACCGAGATCGGGTGGATGGTGGGGCGGCGGCGTTGGGCGTCTCGCGTCGCCAGGTCTATGTGCTCTTGCGTCGGTGGCGTGAGGGCGGGGGTCTTGTCTCGGATCTCCTACCGGCGCGATCGGGCGGTGGCCGCGGCCGCACTCGCCTCCCGGATACTGTCGAAGCGATTGTCGTTGCCGCGATTCGGAAGGGGTTCCCCTCTTGTGCGTCGTGGCTCCCGTTCAGGCCGACCGATAGCGTCCGAGTATGGACCTGCTCCCAGACACCGGAGACCGTGTCCCGCCGCCGGCCCAGGGCGTCTCGATCCCCACTGCCGGTCAGGTCGTCATCCGGTCCATTCCCGCGGCTGCAGTAGGCCTGCTCGGTCTGCCTCTGCTCGGGCGGTTCCTGCCTCCAGATGTCGGTGAGGGGTGGTGGTTCCTGAGCGCCCTGGCCATCATGGCGTCGACGTTCTTGGTGTTGTATCTCGTCCAGGCGCCACGCCCTCGCTTCGACAAGCAGGTTAGCCAAGAACGCTGGAGTTGGTCCTTGGCCTACGTCGCCAAGCATCGGAGCGTATCGACAGATCCGGGCGTCAGGACTGCGGCAGCCCTGGCGGCCTGCTCCGAGATCGAGTTCTTCATCGTTCATGTGGGCATCGTTGTGGGCGGTGTCCTGGGCAATGTCATCCGACCTGAATTCTTGTGGCTGAGCTTTGTCGGCGCCGCCACCGGCGCGGCTCTGGTCGCGGCCTTTCGGCTCCGGCGAAGCTGGATATACCTACGACTGGTGCACTCAAAAGCGACGACCGAATGACCTGTCTTCCAGATGGACAGGTGTGCACCGGCCGCACCCACGAAGTGGGACCGGCCACGGCGCCACAAGGGTTCCTTCTACCGGCCCCCCGGGGTTGGGTGGCGCGGGACGAGCCTGTCCCCTTAACAGATGCACACCTAGAAGGTGCGGCCTGTATGCCTGAGACTTAGCCGAGCAGATGGGACCGCCCCTGAATGCAGACTGGGCGCCAGAGATGCGGTGCAGTAAAAAGTGGAGGAAAACTTACGTGGATTCTGGCGCAATGAGCATTGCCATTGTTTTGTACATAGTAGGAGCAGGGTGCGTCCTGGTGGGCATGGTGATCTCACTCCAACAATCTCGTCAACCAGGCTGGGACAGCAATAGAGCACCGACTGCTCGTGTCCGACAGTGGATGCGCTCCGGAGCGGTCCTCTTCCTTATTGGAGCAGTCCTAATGGCAGTTGCACTTCTTTGAGGCTGGCAGGGACCTACGTAGCAACTATCCATAGCTGACTCTTTTAATGCAGTCGGGATTGAATTGAGCAACAGCGACAGCACAAGTGGTGACACGTCACTCCACCTCGGGGTGTGCCCCCTGGGTCAGACTGGCAAGGCATGTCGAAGGACGCCGACCAGATTCAGTGTTAGGGGGTTAGTCAGTGCGCACGAGCACCCGGCTGGTCACTGCATTCATCGGGTTCATGTTGATGCCACTCGTGATCTTGTTTGCCCTGCCCACGATGGAGAATCCTGACGAAATGGCCGTAGTCGCCCTGGCTGGGGTGGCTTTGTACCTGTTCGTGTTCGTGACCTTCCGCAGGACGGGCCCGAAAGCCCAGCACTCGGCTCGGCTTCTCGCGCGGATGACCTTCCCTGGAGATCCCACAACCCCTCAGCAGGTGGAGTCGCTGAGGAGGCATGGGGCGTGGTGCTTTGTGGTGGGAGCCATCCTGCTCCTGTTCGCGGCAGGAAGATACTTCTTTTTCATGGCTTGAGGGACTGCCCCGGTCCGCTTGACTCCTTGACCTGTTGCGTTGCAGCAGGGGCTGGTCCATGGCAGTGGCGCTACCAGCCGGTGCCGGTGGGCTCCCGGGTCACAAGTGGGGAACGACGAGGCGGGTGTAGACCTGCCAGGATGCGAAGGTCGAGACACCGGGAGGAGCTGTCCGTGCCGCAGCGGATCGAGTGGCTGATCGTCTTGTTGGCGGTGTTCATGCTGTTCGGAGGCAATGTGTTCTTGCTGCGAGGCAGCTGGGGCGGGTGGGTGTTGCTGGCGGTTTCGGCGCTGCTCGCGGTGATGCTGGCGTTGGTCATCCGCCAGCGGCGACGGGGCAGCCGGTGAGCGCGGAGGGTCCGCGGCACCGGGTGCGGCCGTCTGAGCTGACTCGGCGAGCTGAGCAGAAGGTCCTGGGCTCCTTCATCGCGATGACCCTCATGATCGCGTTCCTGATTTGGTTCGCCGTGGCGACCGACAACGTCCTGCTGGTGACCGTCTCGTCCATCGGTGCCGTGATCGGGGCGTGGTTGGGTCGCGGGCGGAAGGTCCGGCGCCGGAAGCACGCTGCCAGCAGGTGAGCTTGGCCTCCGTCGCTGGGTGCGGTGACAGCTCAGTGAGGTCGATGCTCGAGCGCGGAGCGCCGGCCAGGATCGCCTCTGGCTGGCGGTCAGGATCCTGGAGGGCTGCTCCGCCCAAGTCTCGGCCTCTTGTGCATGCTCGAGGTCGTGCCCGGTGGCGTGTGGCGCCGTTCGTGGCGGATCGCCCACCAGATCACCGCGGCCATCGCCGCGACGAAGCCCAGCACGAGGGCGACCTGGACCCCGGTGGGGAGGGTGGACCACCAGTCACCGAAGGGTTGGAGCCCCATGTCGAGCATGGAGCGGCGGGTTCCGTCGAAAGCCGGCGCAGTGGGGTTCGGTGTCGTCATCGTGGGTGCCCGTTCTTCCGGTGGACCCGGGTCTAGTTGCGCCGGGTGGAGTCGTGGAGGCTGGGATCAGGAGGCTGTCGCTCGATGGGATCCTTGCGCTCCAGCCGTTCGATCCACGCGAAGGCGATCCACACCCCCAGGGCTGTCGTCGGTGCCATGAGGTTGTCCGTGCGCAGGATGAAGACCACCATCGCAGCCAGGAACACAAGGGCTATCCAACGCAGGGGCACCGCCCTCCGACGGCCATGCACGCCCGCTGTACTGGAGGTGGTGGCCTGCTGGTCCGTGGCTGTCGGAGACATCGACTCGGCAGCCGCGCGTTGACGTCTGCTGCGGTTGCGGTGAATCCAGAGGAGATTGAGTGCTACCCAGGCTCCCATCGCCACCGCGGCCACGGTGTGCTCGTCCGTCCAACCGTGCAGCACGGCGTGGATCAGCACGGTGAGAAGGATGGTGCCCCAGATCGTGACGTCCCACCACCGGGTGCTCCACTCTGATGCGCTGCTCTCGCCCACTGGTCCCCTCCGTCGCTGTGGGATTCCAGCCAATCAGCTGCCGGTGTGACAGGGAATGGTCACGCTTGTGGACTCTTCAGCGGTGCTATCGGACGGCTGTTCCACAGGGCCGCGCCACCAACGGGGGCTCCGTCGATCACCGCTGCGCTGGGACCCTGCGGCCGACGGCCAGCCACAGGATGGCTCCGAGCACCGGGTCCGCCAGGATCACCAGCAGCCACAGCAGCCGCTGGACGGGGGTGTAGTGGCGGTCGCGGGACAGGGGGACGACCGCGCCGACGACCAGGGCGATCAGCGCGCCGCCGAGCAGCAGCGTGGCGAGCTCCCAGGACGTGGGGAGGATTGGATTGGCGCCGGTGGCCTGGTCCAGAATCCCGGCGTCGACCGTTGCTCTGATAACCATCGTCGCGAGGTCCATCCCTCCACGGTAGGGGGGGAGCGGGTGGTGCGGACGGGCGAGCCACTGGCTGGTGGCGTGTTCAGCGCGGCACGCTGCGCTGCAGCCACAGCGTGCACCACAGCTTCAGCCGTAGCTCGTCCCATCCGGGGCGGTCGGCATCGCGGTAGATCTGAGGCAGACGAAGAGGCTGGCGCGGTCGCGGGCGCAGCCATAGCTCCAGCAGCGGGTCGTCAGCCGGCGCGGTCGGCGGCGTGCAGAGCGCGCAGGTAGACCCAGGAGCGGCGGACACGGAAAGCCGCCATCCCGGTCAGCACAGTCACCGGCAGGAGAGCCGTCCATAGGTCCGGAAGGATCAGCGCGCTGAAGGCGATGGCCACGACCAGGGCGGCAGATCCGATCAGCCCTTCGATGCCGGCGCAGGCCGCTACCCCGACCGCGGTCCGCACCTCGGGGCAAGCAGGCAGCTCTCCGGTTCTCGCAGCGGTCGTGGTAGCCGATGCCCACTGCGCCTGGCCGATGCGCTGGTCGATTCGAGGACGTGGAGGACTCGTGTAGCGCTGGATGATCGCGGACAGTCCGACGGTGGTCGCCAGGAACAGCAACCACCACCACGGGCTACCGTCACTGGAGGCATCCAGCAACCACCAGGTGGCCAGAGGGAGGCCGATCGCCATGACGGCGCCCGCCGGCAGAGCACGAACGAGGACCTGCTCGGCAGAGGGCACGGGCACCTCGTCGCTGCGTAGGGCGGGCTGGTCCATGCTTCGACGCTACTGCCCGATTCGTGCGCAAAGCACGACGCATATATGGGGAACGACTGAGGTAACGAGCGAGAGGAGCATGGAGGCGTTCATTGACGCCCTGACCACCTCGTTGCAGTGGGGGTTCCGAATGTGCTCCGGCTTGTTGTCCCGCATCCCTGTTCAGTGGGCCTTGCGCGGGGTTTCGTCTCGACGTCGGATGAGCTGGCGTCTCATCATCGTGGCGAAGATCAGGAATATCACCCCGAAGGGGATCAGAAAGCCCACGCCGATCAGGTTGCCGGCCACGGCCAGTGCGATGGCGCCGGCGATGGCCAGGAGGCCGATGGCCATCAGGCAGGCGATGCCACGCTTCCAGGTCCGGTGTTGGGCTTCGCTGAACGCCACGACGTGGTCTTCCTCGCTGCCTTCCACCACGAAGAGCTGCAGGAGAAAGGTGATCACCAACAGCGACGGAACGCCGGTCATCACTTGCGGCTGCGTGAGGTTGTGGGCCCCGACCATCAGGACGGCGCAAAACGACACCATCAGGGCCGCGAATCCGTACCGCCACTGTCGGCGGGTGAGCACGAGGGCTTTGCCGTGGCTGCGGGGTCCGCGCAGCAGCCACGCCCCGACCGCGATGGCTGCCGCCCCGGAGGCGGCCGCGAACCAGGCCACCCACCGGTCCTCGCCCGTGGCACCGAGCACGTAGGGCCAGTTCGCCACGACGGAGACCAGGCCCATCCCGATGGCCAGCAGCCCACACAGCAGCTGTACCTGCTTCGTGCGCCGGTCCGCGGTGCCGTCCATGAGGCTTCTCCTGCCGTTCTAGGCCACGGAGCACACCACTCGTCATGATCTCCGCCCCGTGAGCTCCACGCTACATATTCATGTGCATCCGGGAACGGCGAGATGGCCAGTCGAGCTGTCACTACTTCAGGGTCTTGACCCTTGTTCAGGGGTCATGACCCTTGGGCGTGCCGACTTGCCCTAGCGAGGAACGAGGCGGCGCACCACTTCTCATGTCAGCCCTCGGAAGGTGCACCTAGGGTTCCCCTCTTGTGCGTCGTGGCCCCCCGGGCAGCCCCGCCGCTAGCGTTCGACCATGGGGGAGCATGGGTGCCAGCAGAGCGCCGAGGTGCAACCGAGGGAGAGCGCCCCAACGGGCGGCTCGGGCCCTGCGGGAAAGGGTCCTCGAGCATTGGGGTCAGTGCGGAGACCCCGTTCTGCCGCGGGGCGCGCATTTGGGGCGAGGCGGGCATGAAGCCGGACAGGTCACTGCTGTGGTGGGGCCTTGTCCTCACCGGGGTCGGTGCTGTCACCGCCTTGGCCGTGCCCATGTGGCTGGACAGTTCCAGGTTCTTCGGCCCGTGGTCCCCGTACCCGATGGTGATCGACGGGGCCGGGTGGATGCTGGTGGTCTGCGGGGTGCTGTTGCTGGCCATCGACGGTCTGCTCCGTCTCGCGGCACGCCGCCGCAGTCCGCCCGGCAGGAGAGCTCCCCGATCGTTGCGTCGGGTGGCTCTGCTCGTCACGGTCATCAGTGGTGGCATCACCGTGGTCGCCGGCACCGTGACGTGGGTCGTGGAGAAGATCGACTACATGCATCCGGCGGCCCAGGTGGGGTGGCTGGCGTTCCCGGCAGGCCTGGTGGCCGCCGGTGGGCTGATCACCCTCCTCGGTGAGGCCCTGCGATCCACCGCGGCCGGATCCTCGCAACAGGAAGCGGCAGGCCCTCATCGGCCTGGCACCTCCCGGGCGCGGGCGGCCGGGAGGATGGTCATGTTCGCCTATGCGCTCTACCTGCTCGTGGCAGCGCTGGGTGTGATCATCTATGCCGTCTATCTCGGGGGCTGGAGCGCCTTCTCCGAAGGCCTTCTCATCATGTCGCCGAACCTGTTCCTGCTCCTGTGCGCCGCGGTCTTCTTCCGGGCCATATGGCGGCCACCGCAGGTTGTGGAGTCCCCGGGGCAGGAAACACTCACCGGCCACGAGCCCAACCCCAACGACGGCCGAGGGGCGCGGAGCCCGTCGTCGCGTCAGTGGGCGCTGGCCTTCACCGGAGGCGGAACCGGCATCGCGGTGACCATGCTCCTGGCCGGGATCCTCCTCGACCTGCTCTTCAACACGGGGGTAGCCATCGGCCTGGGCATCTTCTACATGCTCGCGCTCCCCATCGCTGCCGCCGGCCTGCTCCTCCTGCTCGTCGACGCCGTGTCCCGCCGCACCGCACGCCGTCATTAAGGCCTGGTCCTCAAGATGGGGACAGCGGGAGCAGGCACCCCGTCCCTACCCTGTGTACAGATGCGAACAGCGCAGGGGGAGATGCAATGAGCAGCGGCGATCCGCACGACGGCCGGCAGTACCCATCGGCAGGCGGCGACACCGGAGCCCAGCAGGGGCAAGCCCAGGGACCGTACGGGTACCACCAGCAAGGTCCCGGACCCTATGGGCGCCAGCCGCCTGTCCGGGTTGGTCCCCAACCGGGGGTGCACGTCGGCTTCGGTGCCGCGATCAAGCGCTACTACGCCAAGTACGCCCAATTCTCCGGGCGCGCCAGCCGTTCCGAGTACTGGTGGGTCGCCCTCTACCTCGCACTGATCTACCTTCCGCTGGAACTGCTCATCAGCTATCCGGGCACGGAACCCTCCGGGGAGCTCAACGGGCTGGGAGTCGTGCTGTCCTTCGTGTACTTCGGCTTCATGCTCGCCCACTTCATCCCGTCGCTGGCGATCGGGATCCGGCGACTGCACGACGTGAACCTCTCGGGGTGGTTCACCCTGATCGGCCTGATCCCCCTGGTCGGGTGGATCGTGATCATCGTGCTCGCCGTCTTGCCGCACAAACCCGAAGGCGCCCGGTTCGACCGGTGAACTGACCCGGCTGCTCCTGCGGGCCGTTGATCCTCCTTTTGCCGATGGCCCGCGGTCGTCCCGGAGTCATCCTGTGCGACCCAGTCGCTTCGCTCAGCGGCAGTCCGAGGTGCGGTACCCGTTCCTGTGCTGGAGTCGTTGGTACGCAGGCCCGCCAGGGGGATGTTCTGGCTCAGGACACCACCGACGGGAGGCACCGACGCATAAGTGGGGATCGAGACGTGCAGCAACCCCTGCAAGGATCCATCCATCGGGACATCGGGACACCGGGACACCGGGACATCGGGCAGCCGGAGCCACCGCAGAGAGGAGGTCTCGTGCCACCCAAGATAAGAGCCCGCCTCATCCTGGCCGTGCTCGGCGTCCTGCTCCTGGTGCTGGCCCTGTACAAGGCCCCGCAGATCGGCTGGTGGGGTGTCTGGCTCGCCGTTGCACTCCTGCTCCTCACCCAACTCTTGGTGGGCATCGAGTCGAAGCGACCGCCCCAAGCCACAAAGCGGCGGCAAGTCCTCAATACCGCAATCGCCGTCGGTGGATACCTCCTGGCCATGGTCCTCAGCGCGTTGTGGAGAGGGGACGAAGTGCCATGGTCCCTTTCTCCTTTGATCCTCTACATCGCTCTAGCGATCGGCTTCGTCAGCTGGTTCGTCAACCAACCCGACGAACCAGGCCAGGAAGACACCGCGGAGAGAACTCGCTAACAGTCACGGCGTCATCTGTCCTGTCTTCAATTCCCTGCGGCAAGCATGGGGATACCTCCCGAGCGTCCCCTTAACGGATGCACACCTAGCGTTGGTCTTTACTGGGCGGTAAGACTGGGGGCACCGGACCCCTGTCCGGTCAATCGGAGGGATGGGATGGACCAGCGCCGGGTGAAGCGGTTGATGTTTCTGTGCGGGGTGTTCATGGCAGGTGTCGGGGCCGTGCCCCTGTGGTGGAGCGTGGCTCATCTGGTCTCCCCGTCCGGCTCCAGCGTGTTCATGCCGTGGCTCGGTGTGCTCAGTGGCTCGTTGGCGGTGCTCCTCGGGGCAGGGTTCGTCCTCTGGTCCCTGAGCCGGCGACCGGTGCGGCTGAGCCGACGGCGGTCGACCTACATCGTGCTGGCCGGCTGGCCGATCGCGGGGGCCTTGATCCTGGCGGGTTCCTGGGACGACCCCACGAGTGCTGGGGTCGCGCTGCTGCCGATCCTGGTGGCGTTCCCCGTCGGGGCCCTCTTCGAGCAACCGCAACAGGAACAGCGCTACGCCCGTTCCCTCACCGCTCATCCCGACCGGGCGCGGTACATGATCGTCGCCGGGACCATCGGGGGAGCGTTGTTTGCCGTGATGAGCGTGGTCACGCTCTTCCTCGGAGATCTGGGGTTGTTGGGGACCGCGGTGGGGTTCACCGTGATGATGGTGACCTACGCCCTCGGGCAGCGCGCCGACCTCAAAGATCTCGCTGCGGGTGTCCCGCGGGACGGTTCTGATCCCGGATCCGGCCTCGGCCGTAATGAGTCCTCACCGTGAATCCGAGGCCGCGGGGCCCCATGGCGGCACCCGGGACACCCTGTCCTGCCGCAGCCGGGACGGTAACGATCACCGGTTGCGACGGCACGGATTCCCAAGCGGGCGGCCCTGCAAGCACAGGAGGTGGGCGTGCTCTCCAGGGTTGAGAAGGTTCTACTGGCGGTCTGGGTGCTGCCCCTGGTCTTCGGAGTCGTGGCCGGGTGGCACACCACCAGGTCGCCGGGGGACGAGGGCGGGATCATGCTGGCCATGACCGGACTGGTCGCCGCGATGTACACCGGGTTGCTGGTCAGCATGGTCCGTCGCGCCCGGCGCCGAGCTCAGTCTGTTGATGCCCAGGACGATGCCACGGAGGCCGGCGACGAGGTCGATGAAGCGGATCCCGACTTCGTCGAAGGAAGGGTTTTTCACGGTGGGCACGGCTACATCGACACCCCGCGAGCTCGGGGGCGGGCCTACCTCAGCATGCAGTCACTGTCGCTGTTTCTCCTCGTCCCCGTGGCTCTCTACGCCCTCCTTGCCCAGGGCGACTGGTTTCTGGCCGTGATCGTTGCGCACTTCATCACGCTGCTGACCATGTCCGTCTACATCCACGAACGCGACACCGAGGACGACCCCGCCAAGTAACCCTGCGGTGTCCTACCGGCTGATCACCACGGGCAGGAACGTCAGGTGCGCCAGGCGATTCTCGTCCCCGCTTCCCGACACGCTGTAGTCGCCGCGGGAGGCCGGGTCGCTGGCATTGAGGACCCGCTGGGTGCGCTCATGGTCGCGGATCGTCGCGTGAGCTGACTTGATCAGGGTGGTCGCGTCCTTGGGGTCACGGATGAACACGATCAGAGCGATACGGGTCTGCCGCCACAGCGTGTACCTCGTCAGCAGTTGATCCAGCCCGTCCGACAGCGCTTTGGGGCCCTTCCAGATCTTGCACTCACCGACGAATGCGTCGCGGTCTTTCCAGCGCAGTAGCAGATCGGATTTGCCCTGCCCGATGAATGTTTCGCCGGTGACCTGCCCTTCGAAGTTGGCGTTGAGCACGAACAGCAGCACATCGCGCAAGGTCTCCTCGTCCTGGCCCAGCAGCCGCTCGGCTGTCCCTGGCAGGCGCTCCAGCGCGTTGGAGAACGAAGCGATCGTCTGCGCCACCGACTCCGCCATCTCTTCGGCCAGGGACCATTCTGGAGCCCCAGCCGCCGCTGCCTCCTCGATCACCCGCATCGACATCGGCGCAGGGCGAACGGGCACTTCCACACGATCAACGGTGAGTTGTGTCAGTGGCACCTGCAGTTGCTCCATCGCCCCACGCAATGCGCGGGTGACCTTCCACCGCGGCTGCAGCTGCGCGCTCAGCACCTCGGCAAAAGCGGCCTGGCGCCGCTCAATCCGCTCATTAGCCGCGCGGACGTCCTTGAGGAGCTGACCCTCGATCCGCGCCAGGGCTTGAGCGAGTTGCTCGGCGAAGTCGTCCCCTAACTGGCTCTCTATATTCAAGGCGAACTCGGCGACCGACTTCCCTCCTGAGGACCACCCCCGCCCCACGATCTCGCTCACCTCCATGAGCAGGTTCAGATCACCGCAAAACGGGTACTTCAGCTCGACCCGGCTCCCAGAGTGGTCGTAGTAGCGATCGGCCACGTTGAGAACAAGCGGTTGTGGCCCGCGGGTGTTGATGAGCTCCTCGAGAATGACCTCCAGCGGACGATGGGCCAGGTCGTCATCCGTCACCTCGGCAGCGACGGTGGCGGCGTAGGTGCGCAGCTTCTCGATCTCGATGTCTTCACTTGTCACGTTCTCACCCTAGGACTGACGCGCCCCCGCCTTGGTTGGACACCTCGCGCGAGCAACCCTGCCGAACGTGGGCTCTGCTCAATCGGCACAGGCAGGTGTGGACGTTCGGGATGTCTTGGCTGGTGGCCCATCACGACTTCAAATGTGCCTGGCCAGGAACTCAGGCCCAGCGCATCCCGGTCGGGATCTCCTCGACAGTGCCCAGCGCCCCGAAGAGGAACAACCGCAACAGCAGCACCAGCACCGGAGGGAGGACGGCCGCTCCCAGGATCCAGGCGCGAGCACGGAAAACTGCGGCGTAGATCTCTTCGGTTTCCCCGTCGGCGCCGCCAATCCATTGACGATGAGCCAGGCGAGCCAGGTAACCGCTGCGGTAGCGGGCCTGGAGATAGGCGTAGGTGAAGAACAGTCCCCCAACCAGCGGGGCGACCACCGTCTCGGCGTCCGGGTTGGCGTAAAGCACCCCCACACCGCTGACCAGGGCCAGGAACAGACTCATCGCCAGGACCGCGATGTGGAAGGACGTCACCGCCAGGTCGGCCGCGACCCTCGGGACGTCCTCGGGCGAGGCGGCCAGCCGTGCGGCCACCGGGGCCCGGAGGAGGGTGAGCACCACGTTGGTCAGCCCGATGAGCATCAGAGCCCCGAAGGCGATCCATCCCATCTCGAGGTCAGCCCATCAGCATCCCGGCCGGCAGATCGGCCTCCGCACCCAAAGCCCCGTAGAAGAACACCCGGGCGCCCAGCACCAGTAGGGGCGGGATGAAGCCCAGAGCCAGGATCCAGGACCGGGCCCGGGTGGCGTCCTCCCACATCTGCTCCGTTTCCCCCGGGGCCCCGCCCCATCGCCAGCCGGCCGCGGCCTGCCGGGACATGGCCGAGGGGAAGCGGCGAGCCTGCAGATAGGCGAAACCGAAGAGCACGAGCAGCCCGATCGGGAAAAGCACGGTCACCGGACCCGGGGCGGCGTAGAGCACCTGGGGCAGCACGAACAGCGACATCAGGGCGCTGAAGACCACGAAGACGCAGAAAAACACGGTCACGGTCAGCGTCGTGGCGAGTCTGGCTTGTTCCTCCGGGCTTTCGGCGAAGCGGGCGGCGATCCGCCCACGGGTCAGCGCGGTGAGATTGCCGGCCATGATGGCGAGGAAGGCCACGATGAAAATCGGGAGGAAGGACACGCTGGGGCCTCTCGTCTCGCACCGGCGCCAGGTGCCGCCGTGACCCCAGCGTAGAAGTTGCAGACGCGAACACCCAGACGCCCTATTGGGGGTTTCCTAGAAGCGGCGCCCGGTGTGGCGGAAATGCACGGCGTCGATGACGACGAAGATGGAGCCGAGAAAGGCCAGTCCGCATCCGATCATGAAGACTCCGGCCGGAAGAATCGGGACCCCCGTCGGATGTTGGGCGCGGGAGATCTCCATGAGCACGAACATGGCCAAGGCGGCACCGACACCGGCCCCGGTGAGGGTCAGGCCGAAGTGGCGGGCGGACCCGGTGAGATCCGTCAAGAACGCTTTGATGGTATGTGTCCCATCACCTGAGTTCCCGGATGGGCGCTGCCCCTGTCTCAGTGCCCAGGAGAAGACCACAGCCCCCACGAGCAAGGCAGCGCCTGTGATGATGACGAACCCTGTTTGGCTGTAGACGCCCATGGCGATGACACCCAGCGCTCCTACGACCAGGAGGCCGGCGTAGATGAGGACAACAGCTCTCATCGGGCCCGCCGGGTGCTGCGTGTGGACCAGAGTCGCGTCTGCCGCATCGTCGGACTCCTCAAAGTAGGTCCATTCGAGCAAGCCTTCTGGGGCGAGGGCCTGGATGCCCAGACCTATCACCGCCCATCTCCACTCAACAGCCACATAGTCGTGGTCCCGCCGTGACCACGGCAGAGCCGCGATTGGGCGGCCGCACCCGGGGGCTTGCAGTAATGGTTCCTTTGCAGGCGAGGTTGGCTGAGGTCCCCGAGAGGGACGGGGCCATCTTTCGCCGCGGCATCTCCTGGAGGTGAGGACCCCATTAGTAGGGACGCGCGCCGCACCCCTCTTGACGTGTGCGTTAGCACATTATTGGGGAGGGGTGTGTGGATCCGCTGTGCTGTTCAAAGGGTCCCCTGGATCGGGGCAGCGACCGTTCGCGCTCATGCACGGCCCCACTGACAACCCATCGACGCCTCGAAGGAGTTCCGGTCATGACCAGCCCACCACAGGACCCGGGCCATCCTGGTCACCCGTACGAGCCCTCGCGCGGCATCCCGCCCCGCTACACCTCGGGCGGGTGGCCCGAGGGAACGGGGCGTGATCCGGGGCAGCAGCGTGGGCTGGTGTCGGCGCCGCGGCAACTCAAGCGGCTGCTGGGTCTGACCGTGGCCTCGGGCGCCCTCTATGTGGTTTTCGGTGTGGTGGTCACGGTCATCTTCGCCACGATGGACTTCGCCGCGATGTACCAGCGGATGGGTGTGCCGGCCGAGGACGCCGGTCAGGTCGGCACCATGATGGGACAGATGCGGGGGTTCTCCCTGGCCTCCGGTGGGATCGCGGTGGTGGTGCTGGTGGGTCTCTACGTCATGGAGTACGTGTTCCTGCGCAAGGGCGCGAACTGGGCTCGGATCACTGGCACCGTGCTGGCGATACTGAGCTCCCTGGGCTTCCTGGGCAACCTTTTCGGTTTCTGGCTCTACGGGCAGTGGGCGATCGTCCTGATCGGCCTCGGGATCGCCTTCATCGCGGTCAACATCGCCTGGCTGGTGACCGCCTTCGGCGCCCCGGTGCGCGCCTGGTTCACCCGACCCCGCTACACCAGCTGACACCTGCCCTCTCAACGGCGGTCATCGAGACACCGGCAGGGACGAATCAGCCCTTTGTGAGGCGGCCGAGCACGGGCCGCCTCCACCCTTCATGACGACGACAGGGACGCACCATGGCAGTCGAAACACGACCCACCACCGGCACGCCGGGCCCGTGGTTCCGCACCCTGTGCGGGGCCATCACCCTGGGGCTGAGCCTGGTGTGTGTCATCTCGTCCCTGCCGTACCTGACCACGACATCGGGCAGCGAGCAGCTGACTATTCTGGTGTTCTTCCTCTGGGGCGCCGGGTTGGCCGTCGGCGGGGCGTGGCTGATCCGCGGCCGGTCCAAGGGCCAGGACATCGTCTTCGTCCGGAACCGGAAACGTCTCCTCACCGTGGCGGCCATGACCGTGCTGGTCATCGGCATGGCGATCTACTTCGCGGGCCTGCCCGCCGGCGAGAGCGACACTTTTAACGCCTCCTTGGGCTGGCGGACGATGTTCGCCAACCTCTTCGCGTCCCTGCCGTTCCTGCTCTTCGACCGGGAGGGCCACCAGGAGCGCGCCGCCCCGCTACCGCAGGATCCCGCCGGGCGGGGAAAGGTGAAGCGGCGGATCGGGCTGCTGATCCTCGCCGGGGTGCTGGCCTGGCCGACCGGGGTGGTGCTGGGGGAGCTGGTGCACCCGTGGTTCGAAGAGATCCTGCCCCGCCTGGCCGCCGGGCTGCTGGTCGCCGCCGCCGTGCTGGGCTACCGGCTCAGAAAGTCCCGACCTCCAGAGGCCGGACCTGACGCGTCCCCGGGCCGGTAGGACGTGGATCCGATCATGGTTGCGGTGAGCCCCCGACCCTGGGGAAGGACAATCGATGGACGTGGCACCGGGAACCGGTAAGGGGCCCGCCCCGAAGAAGGACCGAAAATGGCTGTGGGGGCTGGTCGCGTGGCTGATCTGGTTCATCGTCGCCGACGAGGTGGTCGAGGCCGCGCTGGCCTGGTTGGTGGCCACCGGCGGGTACGGGTTCTCCAACGCGATCATCGGACTGCTCTCCCTGGGTGGGTGCTTCATCGGCATCCAACGGCTGCACGTCAAGCATCGGCGCCTGGAGACCGAGGGCGACCCGGACCCACTGCCGGCACCCTACGACTACCAAACCCAGGCCCAGGGCGGAGTGTTCGCGGGGTGGGCGTTCGGAATCATCACCTGGGTCGCCACGCTGGCGTGGCTGATCTTCGTCGGGGTGGGGGCCGCGCTGACGTTCTGGCCGATCCTCGGGGCGACGCTCTTGTGGGCCGGGCGGATGGAGATGGCCCACGCGCGCGTCATGGACGCCCGCCGCGGCCACCCACCGGCACCGGTCGACCAGGACTGACCGAGGAAGGACAACGATGCCCCAGATCCCTCGAGCACCCGAGGCGTCGAAACCACCCGGAGGCCCCAACACCGGCTTTACATATGGCACGCTACCGGCCCCTTTCCATGGGGGCGATGTTGCAGTGGGGGTTCTCCGGAGTTTTTGCGGTGATGATCAGTCCCCGGGGACCACGGCCTGGAGAGACGGGGCACCGCAGTGATCGCCGGCTAGGAGGGGTTCTGGTCGGGTAGGGCGCGCAGGACGAGCTCGAGTTCGAACCGGGTCTGTGGGTCGTTGAGCGTCTCCCCGAACACCTCGCGCAACTGGTTGACCCGGTAGCCCACTGTCTGTTCGTGGACAGCCAGTTCGGTGGCCATCGCAGCGCGGTGCCCGTGGTGCTTGAGCCAGGACAACAGGGTCGCGCCCAGGCGTTCCCGCTGGGCGGGGCGCAGCTGTTCCAGCGGGGCCAGACGTTGGGCGGCGAGGTCCTCGATCATGGCGCGGTCACTGAGCAGCAGCAACTGGGGGAGGTGCTCGGTGACCCACAGCGGCCCCTCGGCCTCGGGATCGCGCCGCAGCAGGTCCCGGGCCAGCACGGCCAGACGCAGAGAGTCAGGTGCCGCCTGCCAGGGCCGGCCCGGGCCCACGACCGCGTTCCGCCCGGCGAGGGCACGCCCCAGCTCCTGGTGCGCTGCCGGGGAAGAGGGCTCGGGCACGATGGCGATGATGTCACCGGGGCGGGAGGTGAGCAGCGTCCGGGGCCCCAGGCGTGATCTGAGTCCGGTGCGCCGGTCCGTGGGCAGGGTCGCCACCACCACCCGTTCGGGCAGGGCCCAGCCGGCCGCGAGCACGCCCGCGCGCACGGCGTCCTCCTCGGCGTGGCCGCGGATCAGCATCTCCGCCACCGTGTCCAGCAGTCGGTCCTGCTCACCGGCGCGTTCGGACTGCTCGGCGGCGTAGCCCTGGGCGCTGGCGGCGGAGAGCTCCTCGATGTAGGCGAATACCGACTCCGCCAACACGATCAGCACCGAGGCCTCGGCCCCGGACTCCATGGCGACCCCCGACATCGAGCGCAAGGTGGCCCGGGCCGCGGAGCGGTAGGCGGCGAACAGGGCGTCCATGGGCCGGCCCTGGTAGACCTCGGCCCGGCCGAGCAGCTCGTAGACCAGCCGGTCCTCATCGCGCAGAGCCGGTTGGGCGGTACCGGCCAGGTCCAGGAAACGGGTCAGGGCGGACTCGACGCCCTGCTGGATCTCGCCCCGCAACGGACCCTCCAGCGAGGCGGCGTAGACCGGGACGTCCCGATGGACCGCCGCCAACAACCCTTCCGTGAAGGCGGGCACATGCCCGGCCAGCAGTGGGGTGAGGGAGGGCGGCAACGCCGTCCACGGCAGATCACGATCCACATCAAGCACCACACGCCCCCTTTCGTGGCCTCGCCACAGTCTCTCGGGCCCGCAGAGAATCAGCCAGGCTCAACGCCTGAGGCAAGAGCACCGATGCGGTTGACGACCTGGCCCGAGCCCACCTGCTGGCCCCTCCACGGCGAACCGACCACCCGGCACCTGGCCGCTGGAGCCTCAGGCGATCGATCCTGCTCCTATTGCACCCCAGGCACCGGCACACGGAACAGGGCCCGGGGCCATCTTTGTGAGACCCGAGGGGACTGTCCATCTCAAGGTGATGACCGACATGCCATTCATGGCGGCCCGAGGGAGATCGCGGGAGGGGGTCAGCCGGCCCGTGTGAGGTCCAGGTAGTGCTCGTCGGTGTGAGGCTCGGCGCGCAAGAGCTTCGTCAACGGCCCATCGTGGGTGGACAGGGCCCGGCACAGCAGGTCCGCCATGCTGAGGGGGCCTACTGTGATCGACTCGCCGAAGGGGCCGTCCGTCTCCATCAGGGGCACGACAACACTGTCCGGATCGAAGGCGATGGCCTGACCGTCAGCGTCCAGCAGCTCGCCGATGAAGTAGTCGCCGGCGCACCGGTCGGCGTAGACGCTCAGGCGCACGGCCTGCGGGTGATGGTGGTGCAGATGAGCGGCGAGGAGTCCGAGCAGCTTTTTGGCGTAGGCGCGTTTGGCCTTGAGGAGTTTGGTCTCCGCGGCGGCCAAGACGGATGGGGCGGTCATCGAGCTACCTCCAGTGCCCCTCAGGCAACGGGCCGGTGGTGACCGCTCCAGCCTGACAGCCCAGGGTGAGCGCCGCGTGACCGGCCGGTGCATTTCCGGTGGCCATCACCCCGGCCCCTGCGCCCGTTCCGGCCGGCAGGAACGAGAGCGGTGCGTTAATCGATGACCCTTCACCAGGTGGCCACACGGGGGAGAACTCCCGGTCACCGGCACGGCCCACCCTGAGGTCTATTACTCCCCTCTTGAGCAAGGAGCACCTTCATGATGACGATCTCGCGCACCTTGGCTACCGGCACCACGGTCATCGCCCTGCTGGCGGCCCCGCAGGCGGCCGGAGCCGCCCCGGCCGCCGAGACGACAGCGGAGCTGGGCTCACCGTTGGCCCAAGCGCACGCCCACAACGACTACGAGCACGACCGGCCCCTGCTCGATGCTCTGGAGCACGGCTTCACCTCCGTGGAGGCCGACGTGTGGCTGGTCGAGGGGGAGCTGCGGGTCGCCCACGACGCCTGGGAGCTGGCCGATGCCCCGACCCTGGAGGAGGCGTACCTGGATCCGCTGGCGGAACTGGTCTCGCCCAACGGCAAGCAGCTCTACCCCGGCTATGACGGGGACTTCCAGCTGCTGATCGACATCAAGAGCGAAGGCCCCGCCACATGGGCGGCGATCGAGGAGGAGTTGGCCGAGCACAAGAAGTTCATCACCGGCTACCACCACGGGCAGATCAAGGACCGAGCCGTGGAAGCGGTGATCAGCGGCAACCGGCCCCTGGCCGACATGCAGGCCGCGAAGACCCGGTACTCCTTCTACGACGGGCGCTCCACCGACCTGGCCACCGGGCCGTCCCCGGAGTTCATGCCGCTGATCAGTGAGAACTGGACCAAACTGTTCACCTGGCAGGGCGTGGGGGATATGCCGGCCGCCGAGCGGGAGGCCCTGCACGACTACGTCGAGACCGCTCACGCCGCCGGTTATCGGGTGCGGTTCTGGGCCACCAACGACATCGCCGGGCAGGCCCGGGAGAACCTGTGGACCGAGCTGCAGGCGGCCGGGGTCGACCACATCAACACCGACGACCTTCCCGGCCTGCAGGAGTTCCTCGCCCGCTGAGCGCACCGTCCACCTGGTCCTCGGCTCCGTTGGGCCGTCGACGGTACTCGACCGGTCGGGTGCCCGGCAGCACCGCAGGCATCGACACCGGGAGTTCACCGGCTGTTGGTCGGGCGGTCACAGCTACTTCCTACGGTGCCGGAGGCCAGCAGGAAACCCCCCAAGTCCTGTCTGACCAGCACGGATGCACCCCCGGGCAGCCGTGCCGAGTGCCCCAGGTGTGCAGCCTCAGTCCAGCTGGGGCACTCGACTGCCCCCGTCGTGCCACCGTCGCGGTTGGCCCCTCGTCCCGGGGGTGGGTTGCCGGCCTGCGGAGAGAGGGGCCGGTCATGCGCGGCCCGGTTCCCAGCCGAGGAACGCATCCCGGTTGCGCGCGGCGGTGACGGTGGCGATGTAAGAGGCGTAGGCCAGCCACAGCAGCCGGGGGCTCAGCGCCCAGGCGGCACGGCGGTCCAGGCGTGCGGTGACCACGACGCTGGCGGCGGTGACCCCCAGGGAGGCCACCGTGACGGCGGCTCCGAGCACGGGGCTGCGCAGGCCGAAGTACAGCGCGGAGAAGGAAGCGAACAGGGCCCAGTCCACGCCCTCCAGCACCAGCACCGTGGTGCGTCCCGGGGTGCCGGGGCGCAGGTTGGCGATGCGCAGATTGCTCCACAAGGTGGTGGCGTTGTTGAACGCCCACACCGGGGGGAACAGCCAGTCGGGCGGGGCCCCGGGTGGGGTGTGGAGGTCGTTGTAGAAGGCGGGATCCCCGTTGAAGCCGGCCGGCAGGGCACTGGCGGCATTGGCGGTGAGTCCGACCGTGGCGGCGTGCCACCAGCGGTAGCGGCGGGCCGGGGCGGGGGCCCGGAGGTCGGAGGTGGTGGTCATGGTGTGGGGTCCTTGCTCGTGCCCGGGGCGGGGTGCTCCTGCGCCGGGGGTTCGTGGGCGAAGTCGAGGAAGTGGCCGGTGGCCGCGCGCAGATAGCGTTCGATCACGGCTTGGTCCTCGGGGGAGAACGTCTCGACGAGTCCGTCGAGGCGTTCGAACAGGGGCTGCAGCGCACCCAGGGTGGCCTTCAGGGCGGCGTCGGTGGGTTCGAGCACTTTCCGCCGCCGGTCGGAGGGGTGGGCACGGCGCTGCAGGTGCCCGGCCTCTTCCAGCCGGTCCACGAGTTCGGTGGCCGAGCCGGTGGAGATGCCCAGCCGCCCGCTGAGCTCGGCCGCACCGAGGCGGTCTTCGCTGCTCATCACGTGGTTCATCGCGGAGTAGTCCAGAGGCCGAAGGTCCAGTCGTCGGGCCAGCTGCTGGTCCACCTCCGCAGCCGCGCGCAGCAGGGCGCGCAGCGCCCAGGAGAGCTCCGGGGCGCTGACCCGGCCTCGCTCGATGTCTTCGATCCGGTCCTGTTGCGCATCTCCTGTCACGTAGTCGACACTAGATGTCGATAGCTCGGAAATCGAGAAGCTCCGCTAAGGAGTTATCGAGGGGTGATCTCCGTGGCGACAGAGCCGGCGGGCCAGGAACAGGTGCACCCGCAGGGTCGGGACCAGTGGCGGGAGTGGCTGGCCGACCATGCCGTCGACCGTGCCGGGGTGTGGGTGGTGTTCTGGCGTCGAGGATCGGGCCGGGGTGGCCTGACGTACGAGGAGGCCGTGGAGGAAGCGCTGTGCTTCGGCTGGATCGACAGCGTCCCGAAGAAGCTGGACGAGAACCGGACTCTGCTCTACTTCTCCCCGCGGCGTCGCGGCAGCGCGTGGTCGCGGCCGAACAAGCAGCGGGTGGAGCGGTTGCGGGCGGCCGGGCTGATGACCGAGGCGGGCCTGCGGGTAGTCGCCCGAGCCCAGCAAGACGGGTCCTGGGCGGCATTGGACGAGGTCGAGGACCTCGTGGTGCCCCCGGACCTGGGCCGGGCCCTGGCCGCCCGGCCCCCGGCGCGCGAGCACTGGGATGGTTTCCCCCGATCGGTGCGCCGCGGCATCTTGGAGTGGATCGTGCAGGCCAAGCGCCCACAGACGCGGGCCCGGCGGGTGGAGGAAACGGCGGAACTGGCCCAGCGCGGGGAACGGGCCCACCAATGGCGCCGACCCGAGGTCACGTAGATGTACTCGGTGACGAAATTCATGGCACGCGACGGACGGACGGGCCAGAAGCCTCAGCCTCACTCCGACCGAGAGAACGCCATCCTGAGGAAGCCCGGTGGGTTCAGGTGTCGTCTCGGCGTCGAGCTCGCCGAGGACCTCCCGCTCTGCCACCGCGGTGTCGCGGTAGGGGCTCTCAGACCGGTTCTGGAAGAGGGCAGAGCAGGCCGATCGCCCCGAGTATGGACAGTGCGGCCCGGGCATGGTTGGCCCGTGTCCACGGTCGGGCGTAGGCGAGCCAGATGACGGTGCTGCGGTCGGTGCGGGCCAGCCGGGTATTGAGCGGGACGTTGACCGCCATGGTCAGGGCCCAGCCTGCGAGGGAGGCTAGGGCACCCAGCACGCGGACCGGGGCGCCGGGGCCTGGTACACCGGTGCTCACCACGATCAGACAGGCGAGGGCGGTGCCGAAGAACAGCACCAGGAACGGGGCGCGCACCGTGGCCTGGTTGACGGTGATCATCGTCGCGGCGGCCTCACCGGCGGGGCGGCGCCGCAACGCCGGCATCACTATCAGCGAGAACGCCAGATAGAACCCGCCCAGCACCGCGGATCCGATTCCGGCGACCACGGCCGGCCACGTCTCCACGCCGCGGGGTTCAGTCGCCGACGGCGTCGCGGCCGCGCCGGACGATCAGCGGGTCGGGGGGATAGACCACGGAGACGTCCTTGTCCTCGTAGTCGAACTGGTCCAGGAAGAAGCGCATCGCGTTGAGCCGGGCGCGCTTCTTGTCGTTGGAGCGCACCGTGATCCACGGGGCGTGGTCGGTGTCCGTGCGCAGGAACATCTCCTCCTTCGCGTCCGTGTAGTCCTCCCACCGATCCAGGGACGCCAGGTCCATGGGGGATAGCTTCCACCGGCGCACGGGGTCGATCTGACGGATCGCGAACCGGGTGCGCTGCTCGTGCTGGGTGACGGAGAACCAGAACTTGGTGAGGTGGATGCCGGAGTCCAGGAGCATCTTCTCGAAGACGGGCGCCTGGGCCATGAACTGTTCGTACTCGGCGTCGGTGCAGAAACCCATGACGCGTTCGACCACCGCCCGGTTGTACCAGGAGCGGTCGAACATCACGATCTCCCCGGCGGTGGGCAGGTGGCCGATGTAGCGCTGGAAGTACCACTGCCCGGCTTCCTTGTCCGAGGGCTTGGTCAGGGCCACGACGCGGGCCGCTCGGGGGTTGAGGTGCTCGGTGAAGCGTTTGATCGTTCCGCCCTTGCCGGCGGCGTCGCGGCCTTCGAAGACGATGACGTGCTGGAGGTCGTGGTCCTGGGCCCAGTACTGGAACTTCAGCAGCTCGATCTGCAGCTGATACTTCTCCAGCTCGTAGGCCTCACGGTCCAGGAGCTCGTCGTAGGGGTAGTCCTCCTGCCAGGTCTGCACCGCCGAGCCCCCGGGGTCGATCAGATCAGCGTCCTCGCCCTGGGGGTTGCCCACGGTGTAGCCGCGCTCGGTCAGAAGATCGATGAACTCCCGCAGCTCCAGCTTCGCTGGATCCCATTCCTGCAGCACCGTTCGTCCTCCCTCTGTAGGCCACCCGGTCCTGACAGTAAGGCAAGCGGGTGGACGGGTGGTGAACACCCCCGCGGCCGGCGCCCCTGGGGTCCCTGCGGCTGGTGTCGCCGGGACAGGTGTGGCCGATGGCGGCCAGGGTCAGCCGTCGCCATCCTCTGGCTACCGGCGCGGGGCGCCGGGTGGATCTCGGGCTGGTGCAGTACGCCGTTCCGGCTGTGCTGATCATCACGAGCATGGCACTGCCGCTGATCGTCAACGTTCTCCGATCCCACCGCCCATCCCTGCGGCACCGGCTTCTGGGCACTCCCGAGCGCTGCTGCAGTAGAGGTCAGCCCGGGGGTGTTGCTGGCCGAGGTGTTGTCGTCGGTGGTAGCGGCTGCTGATGGAGGAGTTCGTGGGCGGCGCGGTCGAGCAGTTCCCGCTCGTACCGTGGCAGGTGCAGGGCCTGGTGGAGGTAGGCATCGACCTCGAGCTGGTGGGCGTTCCCGCCCAGGCGGAAATGCCGCCACCACAGCTGATGCACCGAAATGCCGGCGGCAGCGATGGTCTGGTGCAGCGATCGGGCTTGTGCGGCGGCGAGAGAGTCGAGCATCGGGACCTCCACCAGTGGTGAGGCCGCGCGGCGACCTTCAGGGCGAATAGGAGGCGGTTGGGCTGTCTCATGACCCTTGTGGTCTCAGAGACTGGCCTCGTCCGTGAACGGATAGGTGCCTTGAGGGGTTTTCGGATCACCGCACCATGGGGTGGATCCGGTCCTTTGGTGGTCCCCGCAGGGTCTGGCCGAGGCGTTATCGGCCGCCGGGGTCAGCCGGCGGCGGTGATCTGGTCGAGGGGTTCTTGGGCGGTGGTGCGCAGGTTCTCCGATATCGGGGCGGAACCGGCGGCGTCGGCTGCCGTCTGCTGCCCGTCCTCGCGAACGACATAGGAACCGAAGGCCGTGGCGAGATCGGCGTGGTCGCGGGCGTCGAGTTCGCCCAGGACGTCGTGGAGCCGGTCGGTGGTGCAGGGGTGCGGCCCGTGCGGTGTAGCGAGGTACTCCCGGTCGAGCTGGCGGCAGATCCGGGAGTGCAGCACCTGCAGCTCGGCCGTGCTCAGCCCACCCAGCTCTTCGGGGAAGGCCTCCTCCGGTCCCAGGCAGGAGCGCACCCTGCGGTGAGGGCCCGTGGACCGGGCTGGATCGACCCGGTGCTGGGTGAGGGTGGTGGATGCGCTCATGATCGTGTCCTTGTGCCGGAGGAGGCTGCTCTTGCTGGGCGCGGAACTGCGCGGCGACAGTCGGGACTCCCGGTGCGTTCTCCGTGGCCCTGGCCCGGGGGTGAACGGGAACCGACCCCTGCACCCGGAAACCCTCTCGGTGAGAGCTCCTCTGGTGGTCGTGGGGTCAGCGCAGGCGCAGGTCGTAGCTGATCACGTCGAGCATTTTGCGCTGGCCGGTGCCGGATTCGCGGATCCACAGCACTCCCAGTTCGGGGAGTTTCTCCTCCACGATCCCGAGGTGGTGCAGGACCCCGTTGGACCAGGCTTCCAGTCGGTTGCCGACGTGCACGGTGGTGAGGTCGTCGATGAACGACATGGTGTCGGCCATGGTGTCCAACCCCTTTCACGGTCGCGGTGAGCTCTCAGTGTGGGCCACGACCATGACCAGCCGGTGAGCACCGGGTGGATGGATGGTGGACGCGCAACGGCGCCCGCAACCTTCAGGTGCGGAGAGCGCCTGAGCGTGGCGGACCTCACGGTGGTCAGTGGTATCGGGGGGCTGACCTGCCTCCATAGGCTGGAGGCGGACGACGACGTCGAGCTCCACCTTCGGCACCGGGGTCCGTTCGGGCTCTTGGTGCACCCGCTCTCTGGAGGACCCGCCATGACCGCTTCCCCTCTGCTCCCCGCCCCTGACGGCTCCGACGCCGAGAGCCACCCGCACGAGCCGGCCATCCCCGCCCAGAGCACCACCCCGGGTGCGGCCCGGTTGTCGCGCTACCGGATGCACACCGACCGTCCGGGGCTGCGACTTCGCGCGGGCGAGGTGATCCTCGGGGTCCCCTACGCCTTGGCCGGGGCCACCATGGTGATGCCGGTGCGCTGCGAGAGCGACGGGCACAATCCCGCTACCCTGCTCTCTCCTGAGGAGTTGGAGGACCTCGGCCCCACCGACCAGCTGCTGGGGCCCTGTTCCTGGGGCAAGGCCGGGGTCCGCCCCTGACCATCGATCAGAGCGCGGAGAGGATCAGCATCCCGGTCCCGGCGGCCGCGAGCAGCCCCACCGCCACGGCCTGGGTGTGGGGGATGTAGGGCGCCTTGGTCGGTTCGCGTTCTTGCTGGCGGCGGTGTTGGAGGACCTGCTCTACCTGGTCCAGCGCCCACGCCAGCTCCTCGCGCCCCGGCGCTCCGACCTGGTGGGCGGCCACGTGGGCGCAGATCTCCGTGTAGTGGCGTTGCAGGTCCACCTGCAGCCCGTCCAGGCACTGCAGCGCCCAGCGTTGCCGGCGGGCGGCCAGCCAGCGTCGAACCCCTTGGGCTGCGAGCCATCCCGCCGCTATCACCAGGGCCCCCGCCCCTACGATCCCGATCAGCACACGCCCATTCTGCCCCAGATCCGCGGCCGTGATCCGGGCGCGCGTTAGGCGAAGGGGCAGGTCAGCAGGGGTCTAACCTGGTGGTCAATTACCGGGGGGCAGGGGCTCAGAGGAAGCGGGCCGCCACCATCAGGGCCATTGCGGCCGTGGTCAGGGCGACGGGTCCGAGGAATCCCAGCAGCGTGGTGTGCGGGGCCCGGAGCCGCCGGCCGGTCGTGGTCAGCTGTCGGCGGCGTGCGGCCTGGGTCAGCGCCGGCCACAGGGCTGCTGCCAGCAGCAGGGCGGTGCTGAGCGTGAGAAGTTCCAGATCCAGGGCCATGCCCTCGATCTTAGAATCTGGCACCGGCTTGCTCTGACCGTTCCGGGGCCTGCACCGCGGCTGATGGGGTGCAGTTGCTCACACCGCCCCGACGCCACACGGATGTCGGCCTCCGGCTGCAGGCAGGCCCCGGCCCGGGGCTGGATCGCCTGCCAGGCCCTGTTGAGTGGCTCAGCACCTTCGACAACGCCGATGGTGCACCGGTGCCGGGTCCGGTGCCGGTGCATGCTTCCTCCCGCCGGAGCGGAGCCGTGACCGCGCTATGGCGCCGGAGGCGCTGGTGGGTGGGTGCGGATCTGTTCGTAGAGGGCTTGGACCCGGTCCTGGAGCTCGTCGATGACGGCGGCCACCGCCGCCGGTTCGGCCTCGAGCACGTCCTCGACGTCCCAGTCCTGGTGGTTGGCTCCGGCCGTCACCGGGATCCCGTCGAGGGTGCCGAAGGTGATGACCCAGTCCGCCCCGGCCACCACGTCGTCGGTGACCGGTTTCGGGTACAGGTCACCGGTGTCGATGCCGCGCTCTGCCAGGGCCGTGCGGACGTGCGGTTCCAGTGCTGTTCCGGGCAGCAGACCGGCCGAGCGGACCGTGAGCGTGTCGCCGGCGTGGTGGGTCAGCAGGGCCGCGGCGATCTGGGCGCGTCCGGTGTCGTGCTCGCCGACGAAGAGCACCTGCGGCACCCCTGCATGCCGGGGGTCGGTTGTGGTGGTGGCCCGGGCGTGGGCCAGGGCCGCCAGCCGGTCGGCGGCGAAGTGCCCGGCCAGCGGCGCCAGATGGGTGCGCACCCGGGCGGTGCGGGCCAGGGCCGCGTAGGACTCGAAGACCATCCGTTCCACCAGATCGGGCGAGAACACCCCGGCGTACCGCTGCGACAGGTGCTCGGCGGTGCGCGCCAGCACATGAGCGTCCAGGGACTGGGCCGACCCGGTGGGGCCGGTGGGTTCGCTCATGTCCGCTCCGAGACGGGGCTGGACGCGGGGCCGGCGGTGATCTCCAGCCACAGGGCCTGCACCCGGGTCTCCAGCTCCGCGGTCACCCCGGAGTTCCGGTCGGTGTCCAGGGTGGGGACTGCCGGCCAGGACTGGTGATGGGTGCCCTCGCCCATCGGCCCGAGTCGGTGGTCGCCGAGGACGATGACCCAGTCGGCGGCGGACAGGATCGGGTCGGTGAGCGGTTTCGGGGTTGCGGTGGCCGGGTCGACCCCGTGCTCGGTCAGCAGCTGTGCCGCGTGCTGGTCCAGGGCGGTGCCCGGGGTGATCCCGGCCGAGCGGGTCACCACCGCCGCCCCGGCGTGTTCGGCCAGCAGGGCTGCGGCCACGGCGGCCGGGCCGGTGTCGTGGTCGTCCACGAACAGCACCTGGTACACCGACCGCCCACGGTCCTCGTTCTCGCGGGCCAGGGTCCGCAGCCGGTCGGCGGCCCCGTGCAGGGCCATCGGGGCTAGGTACGTCGGGATCCTCGCCTGCCGGGCCAGATCCGCATGGCACTGGGCCACGCAGCGCTCGACGAGTTCGGGGAAGAAGACTCCGGCCCAGCGGTCGGTGAGGTGCTCGGCGGCCCGGTGCAGCACCCGCGGGTCCTGCAGATCGGTCTCCTGCTCGGTCATGGTGTCCCCCTGTGCTCTTTACCCACCGGCGTCTCGTTCCGGGCCGCGCGGCAGCTCCAGCCCAAGGAGCCGCTGGTGCGATGTGGTCGTGGTGTGCCGCCACCTTGTGGTGATCCGCCACAATCCGGTTCCCCGTGACAGCCTGTCCAGGACCACGAAGGGCGCAGGCGGGCTCCGCCCGATGGGCCCTGTCCTGGCACTGGCATCGTGCCGGCACCATCCCAGTGTGCGACGCGGCGATGACTTCCAGATGACCGACGGATGGACAGCAAGTGACGCAGATCACCCACGTGCCACCTTTGTCCGCCGAACCCCATGTCCCTTCCGGCCGCCCCTCGGGGTGTCTCCGGGGCGGAGGTGATCGACTGTCCGGGGAATGGTCGATCGGGTGGCCCCGGAACCGGGCCGGGGAGGGCGGGCAGATCGGTGATCCGCCGCCGCTCCTGGTGCAGCACAGCACCTACCACGGCCCCGGGGGCGGCGATCAGCACCATGACCGTCGGGGTGTCGGTGGCCACCGCCAGGACCGCCACCGCAGTAGGGGTCGTGAACACGAACAAGCGGACCCCGGTCCGCAGCGCCGGAGCCACCTCAGAACCTCGGACCCCGACGGGGCAGCGTGGAAGCGGCCGAGGTGCTGATCTCCACCCACAGGGCCTGGACACGGTTGTCGAGGTCGGCCACCGCTGCCAGGTGCTGGTCCCCGTCGAAGGATGGCCCCAATGGCCAGTCCTGGACCATCGCGCCGGAGCCCACGGGCAAGACATCCTGCAGCCCCAGGGTGATGACCCAGTCCGCGGCGCGCAGCACATCCTCGGTCACCGGCTTCGGTACCAACCCGGTCGGTTCGGTCCCGTGCTGGGCCAGCACCTCCACCGCGTACGGGTCCACGGCGCTTCCCGGGTCGATCCCGGCCGAGCGGGCGACCACGGCGGTTCCGGCGTGGTGAGCCAGCAGCCCGGCGGCGATCTGGGCGCACCCGGTGTCGTGGGCGTCGACGAACAGCACCTGGCGCACCGGTGCAGAGAGGCTTCCTTTGGCCCGGGCCAGGACCGCCAGTCGGTTCCCGGCGGCGTGCACGGCAATGGGCGCCAGCTCGGTCGGGATACGTGCGGTGGCTGCCAGGGCCGTGTGAGCCTGGGCCACGCAGCGCTCAACAAGCTCGGGAAAGAACACCCCGGCCCAGCGCTCGGTGAGGTGCTCGGCGGCCCGGTGCAGCACCCGCGGGCCCTCCAGATAGGTCTTCTGCTCGGTCATGGCATCCCCCTGTGTTGGCCGCCCACCGGCTTCTCGTTCCTCCCCAGCACGGCAAATTCACCGCGCAGAACAGCCGGGCGACATGCTCGCGGTGCCCCCGCACCTTGCGGCAACGCGCCGCGTTCCGAATCCCCCGATGACAGCGGTGCCAGAGCCACGAAAGGCCCAGACGCAGTTTCACCCGGTGTACTCCTGTCCTGGCACTGGCTTCGTGCCGGCACACCCCCAGTCTGCGACGCGTCGATGACCTCCCGGTGGCCGCCGGATGGACAACAGGGGAGATGTGTCAGGCAGTAGTGCCCGGGGCGCCCGTCCCTGCGGCCGCGTTCGCACGCCACTCTTGCCCTGCGGACACCGAAAAGCATCGGGCAGAGACGACAGAGGATCACTCGTCATGGTCGCCACGCCTGTGGATAGTTGAGCCCTGAACAACCACCACGGAAAGGTTCCGGAGGTCGGATCGATCGGCGCTCGATACACGACGCTACGAGAGACCCCGGTTTACATATGGCCGATTACCGGTTTCTCGCAACCGGTGGAACTCCCGCCCGGCCGATTTCGCCCCGGTTCCGCGGCATCCTGCGGCTGACGAGACTGTGTCGGACGTCGGATAGATCACCGGGTGTTGCCGCGGCACTGGTCAGCGTAGATCCCCTGCATTAGAGGCACGATTCCACGGTGAATCGCACGGTGTCCGCAACGGTGACATGAGAGAGGACTGGCGCGCCCGTGGGACGAATTGCCCCCCCAGGCGCAGTGTGTGCCGGCACGGGCGGACGGAGACCACTGGGGAGGATGGTGGCCGGGTCTGCAGCCCCGGCCACCGGCTGTCCCTGGGGCGGATCATTGTTGGCGGTTGTCGCCGTCGAGGTCCGCCTTACAGGTGACGCTCGGCGTAGACCTTCAGCGCGTCACGTACGAAGCTCGCCCCTTCGACGCCGCCGTAGTTGGCGCCGAAGCGTGGGTCGGCGACATACATCTCCCCGAGCCCCACGACGTACTCCTTCGTCGGGCCAGCGGACCCGTTGCCCGGGACGACCCCGAGCCACTGGACGTGGCGCTGGGCCAGCGTCTGGGCCTGGTCGCTGTCGGGGGCAAAGCCCTTGCCGGCCGCGGCGGCCCAGTCCGTGCTCAACCGTGTGCTTCGGTCCAGCCAGGCCTGACGGTCCTCGGGGCTCATGCCACGCCACCAGCGGTCCCCGGCGGCGTAGGCTTCCTTGCCCCAGCGCTGTTGGACCTCTTCCTTGTACTGGGTGTGGTCGAAACCGTCGAACATCTCCTCTGCCATGAGCTGTTCACCTCCTTCCCTTTTCTCGATGGTGCGCAGGACCGCGACGATCTGGCGCTGCACCCGGTCCCGCTCCTGCTCGAGCAGTCCCAGGTGTGTGCGCAGGGCGTCAGTGACGTCCTGCTCGCCGGCGAGCACATCGATGATCGCGGCCAAGGACACCCCGAGTTCGCGCAGCAGCAGGATGCGCTGCAGGCGTACCAGTGCTTCCTCGTTGTAGTACCGCAGCCCGCTGTGCCCAGTACGGGATGGTTCCAGCAGGCCGATCTGCCCGTAGTGGCGCAGCGTGCGGCTGGTGGTTCCGGTAATCCTGGTGATTTCCTGGATGGACCACTCCATGTCTTCCTCCGTCCCCTCGGCGATAGACACCAGCATTGCAGTTGACGTTGCGTCAACTGCAACTGATTGGGCCCGACTTTTTCTGGGGCCGAGGTTCATCGGAGAGCCACCGTCTTTCACCGGTAGTACACGGCGTTATGAGGCGGGTTCGCCTCGGGGCAGGGACACTCCCTGTCGGCACCATCTGCTGGGCCGATAGATGGCATAGCGTCGGATGATGAACGACGAGGACAATGCCGCATCACTGCTTCATCAGCGTCGAACCCTCGTGGGGCTGGGTGTGCTCTCCTGTGCGGTGTTGATCGCCCGGGGATTCACCCTCTACTTCGCCTCGCCCTCGGATCGGGCCGTGATCGGTGCCGGAATCGGCATCGGGTTGCTGCTGGCGCTGTACTCGATCGTTCTCGTGCCGTTGGCGCTGGGCCGGGAATGGGCTCCTACGCTGGGGGCCGTGTTTGCGGGTCTGGCCGTCGCCGGGACCCTGGCCGAGCTGGCGGGATCCGCTGGCTCGCCGAATCTCCCTGTGGTCGGGCTCGACCTCGCCTTCGTCCTGATCAACATCGCCTGGATCAAGCTCGAACGCGACGACAGCGGGTGGGTGGGACTGCTCACCTGTGTGGTGACGGGGCTGCTGGTCGGCATCGAGGTCGTGGTCATCGTTGCGCGCGGGGCCCCCGGGGTGGGTGAGCTGCTGCCACGCCTGCTGGTCCTGGTGGGAGCAGTGCTCCTGGCCGTGGCGATCCGCCGACACTGGAACCGCGCCGGCAAGGATGACGACCCGTCCACTGCGGACAACGTCCTCGAGAAGAGGTGGTGAGCTGAGTCGGGAGCAGACCAACGCGCGAAGCCGGGTGCTGATGAAGGTCCCTGAACGTGCCGCGAAGGATCCAGGGCCCGCTCGGCGCAGGTACGGGCTCTTGCTCCGCCTGTTGGCGGGTCACGGTCCAGTTGCGATCGCATCCGCCACGCCGGGTGCAGGAGTGGCCTGTGCTTACGGTGGGGACGGACCCCGGCGCCGGCCGACCGGGACCGGCTCCGACGAGTTCCGGAAGGCGCGATGACGACCAACACCCAGAACCACCGCCAGCAGCCAGCCGTCTCGAGATCTGTGGGGGCTCGCTATCCCGTCCTGGTCGTGGGGGTGGTGCTCGCCGGGTTCTACTGGTGGCTGGGCAGCCGTTGGTCCGTGGGGATGACCTTCGGCGGCACCGATCAGAACGGTGAGTGGGTCGATTCGGCCGGGCGCCGCCTCGCCGAGCCGCCGCTGAGCGTGTCGGTGTATGGGGAACCGTCATGGTGGGTGTTGGCGGTCATGGTGGCCCTGACTGCGGGCACTGTCCTGATGGTGCGGCGGGCGCGTGCTTGCGGGCGTCCTACCCGCTGGTGGACGCTCGGAGGATCGATGGCACTGGTGGTCGTCACGGTGGGTGTCGTCGCCGTCTTCAATGTGCACCAGAGTGCGCAGATCATGGACGCCTTTCAGCAGGGTGTGACCGATCCCCCGATCATCGGTCACGCCCGGGTCGAGACCAGCCGTGCCCCTGATCAGGGGAGCGGGACGGGCCTGCGGTGAATGGACCGGCATGTCGCCATGGACGTTCCCTAGAAGCGGCGTCCGTGTGGTGGAAGTACACAGCATCGACAACGACGAAGACTGCGCCGAGGAAAGCTGATCCACATCTGAGCGAACGCGGTGGGGTGATGGCGCTGCACCGGTGGAGCGCGCACGGGGTCATCCTGGGCCGGCAGGTGATGCTGTGGTGGGGGTGTGCAGATAGGTGTCGATGCTGGTGGCCATGTCGCGGTACCAGGGGCGGGACTCCTCGTAGCCGTTCCACCCATCGGTCAGGATCGCCACGACATAGTCCTGGTCGTTGAGCCGGAGGATGCCCGCCTCGTGGGAGACGTCTTCGAGCAGGCCGGTCTTGTGATCGAACTGGACGTCCGGGGAGAGCCCTTGCGGCAGGGCATAGTCGAGGTGTTGGTCTGCCAGGTGGCCCAACAGCACCCCGGATGAGGACGGCTCCAGGAGCTCCCCGTCGTTCAAGGCCTGGAGAAATCGGGAGACGTCGTTCGGTGTGGTGGTCATCTCCACGACATCGTCCATGCCGTTGTCGGGATCGAAGGTGGTGGCGTGGGACCCGTGGGTGTGAGCGGTGGCTTCGATCTCGTCCCACCCGAGCCATTCACCGATGGTGGCACCAGGGTAGTTCCGGGACCAGGTGATCATCTCTTCGAGGGCTTCATCGACGGTGATGTCCAGCCCGGGGACGACGTCGGAGAGCGCGATCCGGCCTTGATCGACCTGCTCCAGGACCGCTGCGGCGACGAAGAGCTTGTACAGGCTGGCGCTGGTGAAGGACCGATCGGCGTTGACGGCGGCGGCTTCCCGCCCGTGCGGGTCCAGCAGGACGAAGCCGAGCTCTCCGGGCACTTGAGCGGCCAGGGCCTGCACGTCTTGGTGCAAGGTCAGGGTGCGTGGGTCACCGGACGCTGTCACGGAGGACGTGACGGTGACGGCGGGCTCAACTGGTGAGTTTCCCGGTGAGGTGGCGCAACTGCTCAGTCCTAGGAGCAGGACGACTCCGGCCACCGCGGTGCCGGCGGTCCTGGAGTCGCGCGGGGCCAGGGGGTGGGGCAGAGCTGGCACAGTGACGGTCCTTCCTGTCGATCGCGGTGCTCGCGCCGCCGGTGGTCGGTTCTCGCGCACCTGGGCAGGTCGGTGGAAGCCGGGCCGACCATGCAGCGGATGGGTGACTGGACGAGGCGCATGTGCGTGCTCGGGCTCGTCTCCCATGGTGGCAGAGGCCTGGGCGCTCAGAGGCTCCCGCCGACGCCCGCCCCGATGAGGAGGTAGGGCACCGCCGGGCCTGCCACTGCCGTCGAGGGAGCCGGATGTTGGGGTGGTCGGCGCCGTGCCACTCCAGCGGGTGCCCTGGGGGCGCCGGTCCCGGGGGGCTGCCAGTGGCTTGGACGGGCGGTGTTCACTGCTCGGCGGTGTCGGTGCGGGCTTGTCGAGCGAGGATGACGTGGTCGTGATCGGTGGCGATCACCCACTGCAGGCTGGGGTGCTGGGGTTGCAGGGCGTCCAGGACCTCGTGCACGGCTCGGTCGGCCAGCAGCTCCAGGCGGGGCTGCTCCGCGGTGCCCATCCGCAGCACCAGGGCCCCGCGCTGGGCGGCGCTGACCTCGGTGAGCTCACACGCCCAGACCACCCCGCTGCTGCAGACCTCCGACCAGTCGGTGCCGCCGAAGTGCTCCAGGGCAGCGGCTTCCATGGCGCGGGTCCAGGCCTCACGATCCCGAGGCGCGGTGGGGGCCGAGGACTGACCGCCGCCGCAAGAGCTCAGCAGCACGACCGTTGCCGCCATCACGGCCAGGCGCGTGGTGGCGGCAGGTGCTGTCGAGGTCGCGGAGCGGCGGGATCGTTGAGTGCTCATCGGGTTCTCCCCTCGGATCGACTACCTTGGGGGGCGGCGGCCACTACGAAAGCTACTCAACAGTGACCCACCCAGGTCAGCACTGTGCGGGCGTCCACGTCCGGCCGCGTGGCGACGCCACCCCGGGGGCCAGGCGCGCGCCCGCCCCCCTGGTATCAGCCACCCACCGCCGCACCAGGCTCGGCGGCGGTCCGGACGAGGTGGATTCGGAACGGGTCAGCTGGCGTTGTGCCGGGCGGGACTGCCTCACGAATCGGTGACACCCTGACCTGGTGTCGATGCCGTCTGAATACTGACCCTCGGGCGGCGGGCGGATTCAACGCCGGGTCAAATATTGATCTCCACGTCACCGTCCGCGTGTAGCTTGTCCACCAGTTCCTGGGTGGCGGTGCCTTCCTTCTCCTGCACCACCTGTTGCTTCAGCTGCGGCTTCACCTCCTCGTACGCCGGCATTTCCGATGCCTCGCTGGATTCGGCCGGCATCTGCTTGTGCTGGGCCTTCGCCGCGTCGTAGGCGGCCTGGAGTTCTTCCTCGGTGGCGGAGACCGTGCCGATCTCCTGCTCGACCACCGCTTCCACCTCCACCTGCTGCTTGAGCTGGGCGGTGACCTCTTCGCGGTCCGTGCCCTGTTCCTCCAGCGCGGCCAGGAACTCCTCCTCGCCCACCTGGTTCGACTCGGCGGCCGCGGCCAGGGCGTCGTCGATCTGGGCTTCGGTGGCCTCGATCCCCTGCTGCTCCGCCTCCTGCATCAGCAACTCCGTGCCGACCATCGACTCCGCGGCACTTTTCTTCAGCGCGTCCTGGTCCGGTTCCTGGCCCGACATCTGCGCCTGCAGGGTGGCCTGCTGGAGCTGGTTCTCGTACACGCGGGCGAATTCGTCCTTGCCGATGTCCTCGCCGTTGACCGTGGCCACCACCTCGGGCATCCCGTCCAGATCGGGTGACGGCGCCGCGGCCGCACTCGAGCCGGTCTCCTGCGAGGCCTCCTGCCCCGAGGACGTCTGCGCCGCGGGATCATTTTCCGCGCCGCACGCAGCGACCATGGACAGGGAGCCGATCAGTGCCAGCGTCGCCGTCATCTTGTTCTTGTTCATGTGCCTACTTTCTGAAGGATTCAAGCCGCCAGGAGGTTAGCAATGACGTCTGAACAGGGACTGAACCGTGACCTGAGCGATGAATCGCGTTTCCAGGGCTGATCCACTGCTGATGGAACCGTGGACACGGGTTACCTCCATCGGCGGGACGATGCCGTCCGCAGGGCGGCCTCGAAGGGTGTCGCTGGACGGGATCCCCTGCCTCCGGGATCGTCGGGACGACGTCGTGGGCGCTGACCTGGCGGGCGTCCTGGACCGTACGAGAGGACCGGCCGACACCGTACCCGCCGGGTTGCGCGATCGACACGCATACCGGTCACCGCTGCGGAGACTGACCGGGAGACGTTCGGCTCCGGCCGGCTGGGCTGCGGTGGCCGTGTCGCGGCCCGCTCAGGCCGGCACGCGGTAGACCCGGCGCTGGGGGCCGCCGGTGAAGCCGAAGCGCTGGTACTGCTCGTACTGGGCCGGCGTGTTGGCCGCGGCCACGACCACCGCCCCGGGCGGGGGAACAGTGGTGAGGGCGCGCCGGGCGGTCTGCAGGGCGGTGAGACGGGTGCCCGGCAGCTGGGCCAGTCCGGCTATCTCCCACCGCGGGCCCGGGGGCGTTTCGGGCCCGAACGGTATTGCGGAGCCGCCTCGGGCTGGCAGCAGGAACAACGCCCCGACAAGGCCGGCAGCCGCCAGCAGCACGGTGAGCACCAGCAGGGGCGCCAGTGCGCCGGGGGCGGCGGCGGCGATCAGCCAGAGCCCTACGGTCGCCCCGGCGGTGACGGTGGCCATCACGGGCAGCAACACGAGCAGGTCCACACCCAGGCGCCGCCGGCTCAGCAACACCATCCCGGTGCCGGTGGGATCCAGGAACAGCCCACCGCGCAACGCCCCGGGCAGTACGGCCAGCACCGTCCAGGGCAGGGCCAGAGCGGCCGTTGCGGGGGTGGGGGTGAAGGCCCGGGCCATGACCCACCCGGCCCGCAACACCCGGTGGCTGGGACGTGGTCGTACTGCGGCCATGGCTGGCGCCTCCTTCGTCTGCGGCGTCGCCGCTGCCCGGGCAACGGGGCGGTTCCCCAGGGTAGAACCCCCGGGCCGTGCCTGCCGGCGCCGGGACCCAGGAGGGGTGCCTGGGGTGCGGGTACGGTGGGGTGATGCCCTTGCCTGTGGAGGTATCCGACCGTGTCCGCCGCGCCGCGATCGCGGCCGCCTACCGCACCGAGACCGGTGTGCGGGACTGGATCTCCCGCCGGGCGGCCGGACGGGGGTGGACCCCGGCGGTGATCCCCTACGCCGGCTATGCCGGCCCCGAGCAGGCCCGGGTGCTGGGGCGGGTGGTCCTGTCCCCGGCCACGGTCGACCCGGCCGCAGTCCGCGGGATCGCCGGGTGGCGGCGCCTGCTCACCCTGGAGAGCCCCAGCACGGAAGTGACGGTCGAGCTGGACGGGACCACGACCACGCTCACCAGCGACGACGCCGGACTCATCGACGCCCCCATCGCCCTGGACCACCCGCTCGGTGCGGGCACCACCACCGCGCTGCTGCGCGCCGACGGCCGCCGCCCGGTGTCGGCGACGGTGCACGTGGCCGGTGCCGCCCTGGGGCACGGGGTGGTCTGCGACATCGACGACACGGTGTGGGTCACCGGACTGGCCCATCCACTGCGGGCGGCCTGGCGCACCCTGACTGGGACGAGTAAGACCCGGCGGTCGGTGCCGGGCATGGCCGTGCTGCTGCAAGCGGCCGTGGCCGGCCAGGAACATGCCCCGGTGGTGTATCTGAGCAACGGGGCCTGGAACTTCGCCGGGCCGATCACCCGCTTCCTGGACCGCCACGACTTCCCTCCCGGGGCGATCCTGATGACCGACTGGGGCATCACCCCGCACCGCTGGTTCCGCGACGGCCGGGCGCACAAGTCCTCCTCCCTCACCCGCCTGGTCCAGGAGCTGCCGCACATCCGGTGGGTGCTCATCGGCGACGACGGCGAGCACGACCCGGCGATCTACACCGAGATGGCCGAAACCCACCCCGACCACGTGGCGGCCATCGCCCTGCGCCAGGTGACCCCGGGCTCCCAGGGCGGCGCGGACCGGCAGATCGAATCCGTCCACGGGGTACCCGTGCTGACCGGCCCCGACGGGGAGTCGCTGCTGCCCCTGCTGGAAGCAGCCCTGCGCCAGCACCCACCGGCCGGCACCTGAACACCCCCGAGGCCGGGCAGGCGGGGCCGCGGCGGTGCACCGTGCGTGCCGGGTGCCGCCGCCGGTGCTCTCCCGGCCGGTTCCGTAGGGTTGGTGACTCCACCGGACAACGAGAGGCAGCCGTGCGCCGCACCCGCGCCCGCAGGAGGACCCCGCCCACGGTGGGCATCACCTTCGTGGCCACCCCGATCCTCGTCATCGTCGCCGTCGTGACGATGACCGATGGGTTCACCCGGCACCGGTGGGACATCATCGGGCTGGGCGCTCTGGCCATGGTGCTCGCGCTCTGGGCTCTCAGCAGCGCCCACCGGCGCTGGAAGACCCACCGCCGCACCACCCTCCTGGAGCCGCCCACCGATTCCTGAAACCCGGGGAGGACCCGGCACCGACGCAGGGCAGCGGGCACGGAACCGGCCGTACCAGACGGGCATGGCTGGTGCGGTGTGCGCAGAGACAGACTTTCGTCGCTGGGGGTCGTGGTCCCTCTGCCCCTACGGTGGAGTAATCGCCATGTGTCGTCGACCTCTGTGAGGTGTTCCTCGTGTCCGCCCCCGGTTCTTCCCCCGCCCCCCGGCGCGCGTCGTGGTGGTTAGCCGCCCTGGTGCCGGGGAGCATGATGATCGCGGTGCTCGTGCTCGAGGCCTCCGGGGTGCCCATGGCTCCGGCGGTGCTGGGTCTGTTCGCGGTGCTCATCACCGGGTTCGCGGTGGCGGTCGGCGTGCGGCACCGGTGGGCCACGGCCCTGCGCGTGGTGGCGCTGCCCGGGGTGGCCGGGCTGCTGGCCGGAGCCGCGGTGATGGGGGCCGGGCTGACGTTCACCGGCGCGGGCAGCCCCTGGTCCGAACAGACCTACCTGCCCGGCCTGATCGCCCTGGGCACGGTGCTGCTGGGCCTGCACCTGCTGCTCAACGGCCACCGCCGCGCGGCCACCGCTGAGCAACCTGGTGACTCCAGGAAGACGGCCCGGTGAGGTGGCAGTACTGGGCCGTGCTCGTGGTCACCGGGTGCATGGTGGTCCTAGCACTGGACTCCGGCCGGGTCTGGCCCCTGCCCCTGGCCGCGGCCTTCGCGCTGTTCGTGCTCCACACCCAGTCCCAGCGCGACCTGGGGAGCCAGCAACCGGCAGGGCGGCAGGATCGGCCGGGGTGACACATGAGGGCCTCAACCGGTGGGCCGCCGGAGGAGTGCGCTCACGTCCAGGGCATCCTCCTGGACGAAAACAGCATCATGGTGCTGGAACGATGCCAGCGTCTGCAGAATGGGATGAAGTGACCCCATCGACCGGAGTCTTTGACGTGCCACCTGCACCGACGGTCAGCAAGGGACTGTGCCCTTTTACATATGGCCCGGATAGCGGCCATTGAGCCAGCTCTGCTGACCACGGCTGATGCGGTGGTCCCAAGTCGGGGCAGATTCGGGGTGGTGTCGGGGGCAAAGTGTGTTTTTGTCCCGGAGGGGCGGGACCTTACTTCATGTCTTGGCAGGACTGCAGGTGCTCCATCAGGGGGTGTCGACACTTGGTACTGGGTATCGGGAGCCTTGCCGGTTGACGGCGTGACGGATTGGTGTGGCGGTTTCCACCGCGGATCCGCGCCTGTCGTGGCGTTTTATCGCTGGTGCACAAGTGGTGGGCCCCTTTAGTGGGGACAGCCGCCAGTTCCCCCATTTTGTGTGCGTATGCACATGATTGTTGGGTGAGACGTCGTCTCGCGCCAGTTGCCCGTGTGATCGCCCCGGGGTCGCTGTGGGGGTCGGGGTGGGAAGAAGGTCCATAGTCGTGAGTCCGGTGATACTCGAGGCCCGGGACCTGGTGAAGAGCTACGGCCGGGGGGAAACCGGATTCACCGCTTTGCACGGGGTGGATCTGGCGATCCAGGCGGGGGAGTCGGTGGCGATCGTGGGCAAGTCGGGGTCGGGCAAGTCCACTTTGATGCACTTGCTGGCTCTGCTGGACGCCCCGACCTCCGGGACGGTGACGGTCCAGGGCCGGGACGCCGGATCGCTGACGGCCCGGGAGCTCAACGTCGTGCGCAACAGGATGTTCGGGTTCGTGTTCCAGCAGTTCTTCCTCACCCCAGGCCAGACGGTCCTGGAGAACGTGGTGCTGCCGCTGAAGATCGCCGGGGTGTCCCGGGCGGAACGGCGGGGCCGGGGGCTGGCGGTGCTGGAGCGGCTTGAGATGGCGGACAAGGCCCGGGGCCGGGCCACCGACCTGTCCGGGGGCCAGAAGCAGCGGGTGGCGATCGCCCGGGCGCTGGTCAACGACCCGGCGGTGATCTTCGCCGACGAGCCCACCGGCAATCTCGACTCGGCCACCGGGGCGGTGGTCCAGGACATCCTCTTCGAGCTCAATCAGCAGCAGGGCATCACCCTGGTCATCGTCACCCACGACCCGGACCTGGCCGCGCGCTGCGACCGGCAGGTCCGCCTGTGCGACGGGGCGGTCGTCGATGCCCCGGCCCTTGTGCGTCCCATGCGGGCGGATTCGATGGTCGGTGCCGATTCCGTCTTCCGGGACGAGCTGCCCCTCGGTGTGGCCGGGGGTGTCCGGTGAAGTGGCAGGACGTGGCCGGCTCAGCCCTGGCCAGCACCTTCCGGGGCCGGATGCGGACCGTGCTGACCGTGGTGGCGGTGTTCATCGGCGCGCTGACCCTGACGCTGACCTCCGGTATGGGCACCGGGGTGAACGACTACATCGATGAGACCGTGGCCGCCTTCGGCGACACGGACACCCTCTATGTGCAGAAGTCCCAGCCGCTGCTGGAGCTTTCCTCCGGCAGGGGCCCGCGGAGCTTCGATCCCGACGACATCCAGGTCGCCACGGGCTTCGGGGTGTCCTTCGCGGGGCTGTCCGAGGGGGACGTCGCCGCCGTGGAAGACACCCCCGGGGTGGCCCTGGTGCAACCGGTCTACAACGTCGTCCCCACCTATCTGCAGGCTGCCGGGGAGAAGTTCCAGCTCGCTCTCGGTGTCCCGGTCCACGGCGACGGGCTGCAGATGGTCACCGGGCACACCGCCACCGAAGGGGCCGATGAGATCGCGATCCCCGACAGCTGGGTCACCGATCTGGGCTTCGCCTCGGCTCAGGACGCGGTCGGGGGCGCACTCGAGGTGGTGATGACCAACCAGGCCGGGTCGGAACGGATATTCCAGGCGCGCGTCTCCGGGGTGTCCCAGGCCAGTCTGGCCGGGGTCGCGATGAACCCCCTGCCCTCGACCTCCTTCAACGAACGGCTCTACGAGTACCAGACCAGCGGGGGCCCGCAGGAGATCCCGGCCAGTTACATCATGGCCCGGGCCATCATGGACGACCCCGACCACGCCCCTGCGGTGCAGGCGGAGTTGGAGCAGGCCGGGATGGTCGCCTCCACGGTCGAGGACCAACTAGGCATGTTCCGCACCGTGATCGACGCCGTGATTTGGATCCTCAACACGTGTGCGGTTATCGCGCTGCTGGCAGCGAGCCTGGGCATCGTCAACACGCTGCTGATGTCCGTCCAAGAACGCACCCGCGAGATCGGGCTGATGAAAGCCCTGGGCACCAGCGGCCCCAAAGTCTTCGGACTGTTCTCCCTGGAAGCGGTGTTCATCGGCCTGCTCGGGGCGACCGCGGGAGTCGCTGCCGGGGTGGCCAGCGGCTCCTGGCTCACCCAGGTCCTGGCCGAGGGATTCCTGGCTGGGCTGCCCGGACTGTCACTGTTCGCCTTCCACGCCCCCAGCCTCGCCCTGATCGCAGGCGCCGTGCTGGCCATCGCCTTCACCGCCGGCACGCTCCCGGCGATTCGCGCCGCACGGAAAGACCCCATCACCGCCCTGCGCCACGAATAACCCTGCCCGCCCCTGAGGTGAAACCCAAGACTCTCGCCAAGCTTCTCGGATGGACGGGGGTCTTGTCGTGGAAGGGCTACTGCGAAGAAGCCGGCGGGCACAGCCCAGTCACGGAGCTCCACGCCGGTTCTCGAGTTGCCTGGTGGCAAGGAGCATGTCGTTGCGTTCTCAGTGGGAGAGTTTGAGTCCGAGGACCCCGCCGATGATCATCAGCAAGAAGATGATTTTCGGCATCGCGGCCGGTTCTTCACCGGTGGCCATCGCGTAGACGACGGTGAGCACTGCACCGATTCCCACCCACACCGCGTAGGCGGTGCCCACGGGCAGGTCTCGCATGGCGTAGGCCAGCCCGGCCATGCTCGCGACCAGCGCCGAGGCGAAGACCAAGGACGGTCCGAGCCGGCTGAAGCCTTCGGACTTGCCCAGCGCGGTGGCCCACACCGCTTCGAGGATCCCAGAGAGCACCAGAACGAACCATGACATGACAGCCTCCCGCGGGCCGTCTTGTCGCACACCGGGTACAGCACCCCTCGTCCGGGAACCCGGTGTTTCGGGCTCATGTCCAAAATCTCACACCGGGTGATGGGGAGCAATGTCAGACGAGTCACCACCCCCGAGCATCGGTTCATGATCGCGGGTGCCGGTAACCATGGCGCCCTGAGTTTCGCAGGACACCTCTCAGTTGCTGATCAGGGGGCTGGTCCACAGCAGGCTGGTTTCCAGGACCTGGGCAGCGAGGAACCGGGCGGCATCCTGCTGGGTGAGGGATGCCCGCCGCTGGGGGCCCGGGCGCAGGTGCACGTGGCGTACGCCGCGGGCGGGGCCGGCGCTCAGGGCCGGCGTGCGCACGATGGTCCAGCTCAGCCCGGATCCGGTGATCATCTGGAACCGGTCGCGGGTATGGGCGATACCGGCTGGGCGCAGTGTCTGGCGCAGCTGCTGGCGGGCGTAGGCGGTCCTGGTGCTGTCACCGGGGACGGGGTAGAGGTGGTGTGGGGCCAGGCCGACGTAGCGGTGCACCCGGTGGGCTGCCATGGTTTCTACCAGTTGTCTGGTGGCGGTCCGGGCGCGGGCGGCCGCGACCTGTTTGCGAGACAAGCTGAGCACGTCCACGACGGCCTCTGTGGTGGCCACGGTGGAAGTCAACCATGTGGTGTCGGTGATGTCCCCGTAGGCGAGATCCATCAGGTGCGGCCGGTGGATGTCCTTGACGGGTTCACCGTCGAGGACGGGGGTGGGGTGGTGTCCGCGGAAGACGAGGTCTTCGACGACCTCTTGTCCTAGGGATGTTTCGGCACCGAGCACAACGACGCGCACAATGTCCTTTCAGAAGTCCCGGCATCACCCCCGGGAGGGGGCAGGAGCCGGGGTTGTCGATGACGAGGGGGTGTGGGTGCGCCCTTCGGCGACGGGGTTCTACGGCCCACCGGCCCTGGTGTCACCGGCCCCTGGGCGTCACCACCGGCCCCGGAGGGCCGGTGGTGGTTCAGCCCAGTAGGCGGGAGGTGAACTCGATCTGCAGCTCGTGCAGCCGGTCGCAGGTGATCGGGTGCCGGCTCTCGGGGTCGGTGAGGTACTCCCGGTCCAGTTGCCGGCAGATCCGGCTGTGCAGGATCTGCAGCTGCTCCAGGGACAGTCCCAGCAGTTCCTCGGGAAACGGGTCGTCGGGGCCCAACTGCATCAGCCGCTCCAGGGAGGGTGAGGCGGTGCCGGCCTCCGCCGCGCCGCTCAACGGATCACCGTCGACTGCTGGGCGGAACCGGCCCGGGAACCAGGTCCAAGAACAAGGTGCAGGGGGTGGCGGGGGCAAGGTGCGGGGGAACTCGATGCGGACGGGGTGGGGAAGCTCGAAGGCATGAAAAGGATCTTTCACTGGGCACGATCAAAGGATCGGTCAGCTACTCGACCAGGGCGGAGCCTATCCATCGTCGACCCCGGTACGCAACGCGTTGCCCGGTCACCCATCACCACAGGGGCCCCGGGGTGACCTGAGGGTCTCAGACGGTGCGGCCGGCCGCCCAGGGCGCTTCGGAGGTGTTGAAGTGCGTGGTGGGGGCCTGCCCGGTGGTGGAAGTGACGAGCTCGACGGCCAGTTCGCGCAATTTGATGCCCCGCCGTCCGGCCGCCGCGGTGAGCAGGTCGAAAGCCTCTTGCTGGGTGCAGTGCTGCTGGCCGATGAGGATGCCCACGGCCACGTCAATGGCGGTCCGGGAGGACATCGCCGCGGCCAGGTCCATCTCGGTGTCCTGGTGGCGGGCCAGGCGCAGCGCCAGGCGCAGCGCGGTAGAGGCGGCCACGACCTCCTGGGTGATCGCCGCGATCGCGTCCTCGTCGAAGGCATCACGGGTGCCGGCGTAGACGTTCAGCGCGGCTTTGTCCGGGCCGGGCAGATCGAACGGGGCGGCCACCGCGGAATGGACCCCGTGGGCGGCGGCGGCCTGCCCGTAGTCGGCCCAGGGCCCCTGGGCCAGGTCCGGGGCGTGGACGATGAGCTGCTGGCGGGCGGCGGTCAGGCACGGTCCGTCCCCGTAGTCGTACTGGATCTCGTCCAGCACCGTGGCCCGGGCGTTGGAGCTGGCGACCGTGCCCACTCGCCCGTCGCGCAACAAGGTCACCGCGCACCACACAGCGGTGTGCTCGCCGGTCAGGTGCGCGGCCATCACCTGGGTGAACTCCTCCAGGAACTCCCGCAGATCCTGGCTCTCGGCCAGCACCTCGTGCAAGCGCAACCGGGTGGAGATCGAGGGGAAGGAGGGAATCGGGCGGTGGGCTACCGAGGAGGAGTCGGTCACGGGATACACCTTTCGACAGGCGCCGGCGCCTGGGATGACATCGGGGCTACAGCTGGTATGACGATGAGGCTGTCCCGGGGCTGACGGCAACAGCAGAAAGGTACCCCTGATGCGGGGGGGCCGCCGGGGACCCCGGTGGCCCCCATCTCAGGGCGGACCGTCGGTTGGTCCTAGAGTGGTCGCATGTCGGTGTCGGACAGGTCGACCAAGATCCGCATGCCGGTTCCTACCTCCCGGATCCACACCACGCCCAGGTGGGTGGCGCTGTCCTCGACAACTCCTCGGTGGCGCAACATCCCGCCCATCCATACCTCCGCACTGTCACCGGGCCGCCAGCGGCTGGCCCGGCGTTGAGCCGTGACGGTGCTCGTGGCCGCCGCGGTGCGCCCCGGCGACGGGGTTCCGGCGGGCCCACTCGTCTCCGGCGACGGGCCCGGGGCGCGATCCGGCGTGGGGGATGGTGTGGTGGGGGAGGGCATGGCGGCGACATCCTTCGGCTGGCAAACAAGGCAGGGTAGAGGCGATAACTGGTGCGACCGGGACCCCGCCGGCAAGGCTGGGCTCTAGTCCGGCGCCGCCCCGAAGCCCTTCGGCAGCGCCGCAGTCGGTTGCGCCAGCCGGTAGGCCGCGCGGGTGTGCAGGACACGCCTTCGCGCCGTCATGGGAGGCAATGCGCCGGCCGTAACCCCACCGGTGCAGGCCGGCATGGTCCCCTCGGGGCGCCAGTGTCACCGCTCGTGTCTCGACCACCGCGAGTTCGAGCTGCAAGCAACCAGCATGTTGTACATTCTAGCCAATAGACAGCATACTTGTCATTTTGTGGAGGCGGAACGGATTTCGTGTCCTGCTGCCCCGACGTGCATCGGCCGCCCAGCGCCCGATGCACGTCCCGGCCAGACACGATCGACGATCTTTTTGCCTAGGGCCGACTTGAAGCTCTTCAATCCACGGGTGTTTCTACATCGGGGGTGGTCCTCGCCGTATATCTACTGGCCCGATCGGCGGCTGCTGTCCTGGCTCTCTGAGGGGTAGGGGTTCTGCTGCAGCAGGGCTGCGAGGTGGGCGGCATTGTGGGCGGCCCCGGCCGTGGTGGCCGCAACCTTTTCCGGCACCTGGTCGAGATCCTGGTAATCCGTAGACTGCATGGCTTCGCCCACCCAGTACGTCCCGGCCTGGGCGGGGATGGTGAAGCCGATGTCGCTCAGCGCCTGGGTCATGTCGGCGATCGTCTTGTGCGCGCCGTCCTCGTTGCCGACCACGGCCACGATCGCGGTCTTGTCGTACATGATCGGCCGGCCCTGCTCGTCGGTCTCGGCAAGGTCGGCGTCGAGGCGCTCGATCACCCGCTGGGCGATGCTGCAGGGGTGGCCCATCCAGATCGGGGTCGCCAGCACCAAGATGTCCGCGTCCAGGACCTGCTGCCGCAGGGCCGGACACTCGTCCCCGCCGCCCATGTCCACCTGGACGCCCGGGCGCACGTCGTGGTCGACCACCCGCACGGAGGAGGTGGTCACCCCGTGCTGCTCGAGCGCCTCCAGCACGTGCCGGGCCATCAGCTCGCTGCTGGAGGACGCAGGGGACGGGGTCAGCGTTGCAGACCAGGGCGAGGGCTGCGAGTTCTGTCATGGCGTTTCGTTCTTACGGATGTGCGGTTCGTGGTGCGGCGCCGGGAGCCGGAGACGGTGTACTTCCACCGCGCTGCGCTGCACCGGGGTGGAGTCCCTGGTGTGGAGACGGGTGATGGGTCGTCGACGGATCGTGGGCCGGCGGCAGGACCCTGTTCCGCCGCCGGCCCGCGCAAGGCTCAGGGATATGCCTCTCAGCCGGTGGTGAGGACGGTCTTGAGCCAGCCCTCGTCGCGGCGGTCGAAGCTGCGGTAGGCCTCGACCACGTTGTCGATGGGCTCGTGCTGGGTGACGAAGGGGGTCGGGTCGAACAGCCCTGCGGCGACCAGGTCCAGCAGGGGCGGGGTCACCGAGCGGTGGTCGCAGTTGCCGGCGCGGATGGTGAGGTTCTTGTTGGTGGCGGCCCCGATGGGGAAGGAGGTCAAATCCGGGGAGAACACCCCGATCATCCCGATCCGCCCGTACTTCGCCACCGATTCCACGGCCCACTGGGCCGACAGGGACGGGGCGTTGCCGGGCACCCAGTTCTCCCCTTGGACGTTGGTCTCGGGCGCGGTCTGGGCCACCTCGGCGTCGAACTTCTCGGCCTGGGCGGCGTACTTCTCGGCCGCGGGTCCGCGGGCCGGGCGCTGGGCGTCGACCCCGACGGCCTCGATCACGGCGTCCACACCCACCCCCATCGTGGCGTCCATGATCGCCTCCACCGGATCCTCGGCGTTGAAGTCGATGACCTCGGCGTTCTGCTCCAAGGCCTTGACCAGGCGCGTCTGCACGCCGTCGACCGCCCACACCCGGCCCGCACCCTGGCGATAGGCGGCCGCGATCGCCAGCTGTCCCACGATCCCGGCGCCGTAGACGGCCACCGTGTCCCCGCGGCGGATCCCGGCGAGCTCGGCGCCGAACCAGGCGGTGGGGAAGATGTCGGAGAGCAGGATCGCGTCGTCGTCGGAGACATTGCCCGGGATCGGGATCAGGGTATTGGAGGCCCACGGGATGCGGGCGTACTCGGCCTGCAGCCCGTCCACGGACCCGGTGGGAGCGGGGCCGCCGAAGAAGCAGGTGCCGGCCGCCGGGCCGTTGGGGTTGGCCACGTCGCACTGGGCGGTCTGACCCATCCGGCAGTAGCGGCACACCCCGCAGGACATGGTCGAGCACACGATCACCCGGTCCCCGGGGGACAGGCCGCGGACCGAGGCCCCGACCTCCTCGATGACGCCGACGGCCTCATGGCCCAGGATCGTGCCCTCGTGCATCCCGGCCATGGTGCCGCGGATGAAGTGCAGGTCGGTGCCGCAGATCGCGGACCGGGTGATGCGCACGATCGCGTCGTTCGCATCCTGGATCGCGGGATCGGCCACGGTGTCGAGGCGGATGTCGCCCTCGCCGTGCCATACCAGTGCCTTCATGGATCAAGCTCCTTCGTCGTGTCAGGGGAACTGCATTGCGGTCGGATTTGTCGGCCGGTAGAACCACTGTGGACCGATCGCTGCGGGGTCAGGTCAGAGGCCGTGGCTCGGCCCCTGGGGAAGCCCTGAATCCGGACCGGCGTCTCGCCGTGCGTCATGGACGCGCGGCGGGGCGCCGAGAATCCAAGCCGGTTCTCTGCGAGCCGCCTCAGGCGGTGCGGAAGGCCGCGGTGAAGTGCGCGCCGGCCTCCTGCTGAGCGGCCTCGGCCTTGTCCAGCACCGCGGAGGCGCCGAAGAACTCGTGCATCACACCCTCGTAGTAGCTGGCAGTGGTGGGCACCCCAGCGGCCTCGAGGTTCGCCGCGAACTGCTGGCCCTGGGACCGCAGGACGTCGCGTTCGTCGGTGATCACCAGTGTCGGGGGCATCAGCGCCAGGGACTCGGTGGCCCAGCCCAACAGGTCGATCCTGGGATCCTGCGCCGCTTCGGGGACGCCGTCGAAGGCGTGCATCGCCATCCAGGACAGCAGCGCGCGGTTGAGGGGCCGGCCGTCGGCGGCGTCGTCCATGGACTCCCCGAACTGCTCACCGGTGGTCAGCGGGTACACGCACACCTGGGCGGCCGGGAGCGGCTCCCCGGCCTCGGCGAGCTGGCGGATGGTGGCCGGGGCCATGTTGCCGCCCACCGACTCCCCGCCGATGCCCATCCGGGCCGGGTCCCCGCCCATCTGGGCGGCGTTGGCCGCGGTCCAGCGCCAGGCGGCGAGCACGTCGTCGTGGGAGGCCGGGAACACGGCCTCCGGGGCGCGGCGGTAGTCGGGGGAAACCACGATCGCACCAGTCTTGTTGGTCAGCCCCCGGCAGGAGGCGTCATAGGTGTCGATGTCGAAGAGCACCCAGCCACCGCCGTGGATCCACATGATGATCGGCAACGGGCCCTCCCGGGGCTCGGCTGGCGTGTAGACCCGCAGGGTCTGCTCTCCGCCTGCCGCGTCGGGGATCTTCAGGTCGGTGGCCGAGCCGACAGGCTCGGGACCCTGCAGGCCCTTGTCCTCCATGACCTTCTTGACCGCGTCGTCCGGGCCGGGCTGGGCGCGGGCCTGTGCGGGCTCGAGGATCTCGAAGGGCTGCGGGCCGAGGGCGGAGTGGGCGTCGACGATCGCCTGGGCCTGGTCGTCCAGCAGGCCGGAGGCGTCGGTGGCCAGCCGCTTCTTCTTGCCTGACACCGCGGCCTTGGCCGCGTCGACCGGCTTCGCGACGGCCCCGACCAGCTTCTCGATCCGGCCCTCGTCCGGGGCGTTCGGGTGCGGAGCCGGCGGTGCCTGACGCTTGGCGGCCAGGAACTTCTGCCCCAGCTCGGCCATCCGGTCCGCGCCGACCTTGGCGCGGAAGGCCGGCAGCTCCTCGCCCTCCTCGTCCTCCACGTGGTGGCGGGTCACGGAGATCAGCTCGTTCAGGGCGGTCTCGAACTCCGCCTCTCCGGGCTCGGCCTTCCCGAGCGTGACGAGCAGCTCCTTGATGTCGCCGTGCTCCTGCCGGGCGTCGTCGTCGAACTCGTCCATCCCGAGCTCGCGCCAGATCGGGTACATCACCGTCTCCTCCGCGTACGCGTGCAGGGACAGCTCGAAGCTGATCTGGTCCACGAGGGTGCGGCGGTCGCCGCGGCCGGCCTCGAGGTGCTGGAACTGGCGCTCGACGATCGCGTGGTCGTCGGCGATCAGGTGGTCGATGTCACCGGGCTGGGTGGGATAGGACAGAGCCATGCGCGGTTCTCCTCACAGGGAACGATGGTCGGGCGGGCCTCCGGCAGAAGAGCCGGAACATCGGTGGTGCGCGGCGGCGGCGGGAGGCCGTGCGTTGAACCGGGGCCGAAGTGGAAAACTGGGACGAGCTCAGTCCACGGACCAGGCGCGGCCGGGCAGGTGCCTGACCCGCCCGCCGGGGCGCCTCAAGGCGTGGGCATCCCGCCGGTCGCGGCCAGCGTCTCGCCGCTGACGTAGCTGGACTCCTGGGAGGCCAGGAACACGTAGGCCGGGGCCATCTCCGCCGGCTGGCCTGGCCGGCCCATTGGGGCCTCGGAGGCGCCGAACTCGGGGAGGTTCTCCTGCGGCTGGCCGCCGACGATCTGCAGCGGGGTCCAGACCGGGCCCGGGGCCACGACGTTGACCCGGATGCCCTTGGGCGCCAGCTGGGCGGCCAGGGACTTGCTGAAGCCGTTGATCGCGTACTTCGTGGAGGCGTAGTCCAGCAGGATCGGGGCCGGCTGGTAGCCCTGGATCGAGGAGGTGTTGATGATCGCCGAGCCCGGGGGCAGGTGCGGCACCGCGGCCTTGCACAGCCAGAACATGGCGTAGACGTTGGTCTTGTAGGTCTCGTCGAACTGCTCGTCGGTGAGTTCCAGGATGTCCGGGCAGTGCTGCTGCTTGCCGGCGATGTTGGCCAGGATGTCGATCCCGCCGAGCTCGGCCACGGCGGTGGCGATCAGCTGCTCACAGTAGGCCTTGTCCGTAATGTCGCCGGGGACGGCCACCGCACGGCGCCCGGCGGCCTCGATGAGCTCCACGACCTCGGCCGCGTCCGCCTCCTCCTCGGCCAGGTAGGAGAGCACCACGTCAGCGCCCTCCCGGGCGTAGGCGATCGCCGTGGCCCGGCCGATACCGGAGTCCGCACCGGTCACCACGGCCTTGCGACCCTCCAGCCGGCCGGAGCCGCGGTAGCTGGACTCACCGGAATCGGGCTTCGGCGCCATGTCCCGCTGCAGGCCGGGGCCCTCCTGCTGCTGCTCAAACCTGTCGTCGGGGCCGGGGTACTGCGTGGTGGGGTCCTGCATCGTGTACTGGTCGGACATGGGATGCCTCTCCGTCGACTGGATCATCAGCTTGCTTGTTACCCAATCTTCCAGCCGGCCGTGGGGGTGTCAACGGCTTGATGCTCTGAGCGAACTGCATGAGTTGCAGGTCGCACCGACATAGACGCTCTGTGCTGATCCGCTCGCACTTCTGTCGGACTGACGCTCCTCCCTTGCCCAAGTTGGTCCCGCCTTTTCCTGGATCCTGACGGGCTGTTCCGGCAGGATGATGCCCGTAGAGTGTGAAGCATGCTGATAAACGACTCGGGGATAATCAGCGGTTTCGGCACTGTCGCCCCGCCATCTGTGGACCGGAACAGGAGCGCATCGCATGACCCACCCCGTATCCCGTGAACAGGTCGAGGTGGACGGCGCGCAGCTGTCCTACCTGGCCGCCGGAGACCCGCAGGACCGGCCTCTGCTGCTGCTGCACGGCACCTTCTGGAGCCGGGTGTGGCAGCCGGTGCTACCTGCCCTGGGCGAGGCCGCCCGGTGCGTCGCCCTGGACCTGCCCGGGTTCGGCGCCAGCGGCGGGGAGCTCGACGTCGAGCACGCCACCGTCCCGGTCCTGGCGCAGACCGTGCTGGCCGCCGCCGATGCCCTGGGGATGGAGGAGTTCGACCTGGCCGGCCACGACATCGGCGGCGGGATCGCCCAGCACGTGGCCGCCACCAGCGGACGGGTGCGGAAGCTGGTGCTGATGAACTCCGTCATGTTCGACTCCTGGCCGGTGCCGGCGGTCGAGCGGTTCCGGGACCCACAGGTGCGGGAGGCCACCGGCGTCGAGGACATGCTCGAGGCCCGGGCCACCTCCACCCGCGGGAGCATGCTGCGGGAGCTGGGAAAGGAGGAGCTGGACGACTACCTCTCGCCCTGGCGGGATGCGGCCCGGGTCCGGTCCTGGACGGCGATGGCCGCCGCCGCGGACCCGAAGTACACCCTGGAGCTGGTGCCCGCGTTGCAGAAGGCGGCGATCCCCACCCGCCTGGTCTGGGGCCGCGAGGACGACTTCCAGAAGATCGGCTACGCCCGCCGCTACGTCGAGGACATCCCGGGGGCGGACCTGGTGGAGGTGAACGGCAAGCACATCCCCACCGAGGACTCCCCGGCCGCCGTCGCCAAGGCAATCCTGGACCACCTCGCCGACTAACTTGTCAGGGACTGCTCGTTCCACCGGGGGACATCGGCCCCCTTGGTGCCCTGCACCCGAACACTTGGGTTCGCCGTTCCACGCCTTGGCGGAAGTGCTTCTCGCGCACCTGAACCACCGCGCGATCCCCGCTTCGATCCAGGGATGATCGAGTAGAGGGCCAGCTCATGGGCGGTTAAGCCAAGAACCGCACTAATACCTTCGCTTTGCGCATGGCCCGGCTACCGGACAATGCCCGTAGGAGCGACCTCGCGGTAGGAGGAGCAGAGCGCCGGGGTCGCTCTATTGCCCACTGCATCACCACGGCATGATGAGGCAGAAGGGACTGTTCAGCTGATCGGGGTGGTGATCCCCGAAGCAGCGACGGGCGTACAGCAACCAGTGATCGACAGCAGCGGGCGAGACGAAGGGTGGGAGCCACCATGCAGATGGGACTGGTAGGACTGGGCAAGATGGGCGGGAACATGCGTGAACGCCTGCGCGGGGCCGGGCACACCATCATCGGCTACGACACCAACCCGGAGCTCTCCGACGCCGAGGACTTGGCCGCGATGGTGGCCCAGATCGACCGAGAGCCCCAGGTCGTGTGGGTCATGGTCCCGGACCGGGTGGTGGACCCGGTGATCGGAGAACTGGCCGGGCTGCTGGGGGAGGGCGATGTCATCATCGACGGCGGCAACTCCCGCTGGATCCACGACAGCCCCCGGGCGAAGAAGCTGGCAGAGAAAGGCATCGAGTACCTCGACTGTGGGGTCTCCGGCGGGGTGTGGGGCATCACCCAGGGCTACGCCCTGATGGTCGGCGGGGACGAGGCGACCGTGGCGAAGGTCCAGCCGATCTTCGACTCCCTCAAACCTGCCGGGGAGTTCGGGTTCGTGCACGCCGGGGAGCACGGTGCCGGCCACTTCGCGAAGATGGTCCACAACGGCATCGAGTACGCCATCATGCAGGCCTACGCCGAGGGCTGGGAGCTGCTCGAGGCCGCCGGTCATGTCACTTCGGTGCGGGAGACCTTCAATTCCTGGCGTGAGGGCTCGGTCATCAAGTCCTGGTTGCTCGACCTGGCGGTCAACGCTCTGAACGAGGACGAGCACCTCGATCGGTTGGCCGGTTACGCCGCGGACTCTGGGGAGGGTCGGTGGACCGTGGAAGCCGCCCTGGACCTGGCGGTCCCGGTTCCGGCCATCTCCAACGCTTTGTTCGCCCGCTTCGCCTCTCGCCAGGACGAGGCCCCGGCGATGAAGATGATCGCGGCGATGCGTCAACAGTTCGGTGGCCATGCCGTCAAGGACGCCGCGGCTGGGCCCGAGCATGTCGAGGCCGGCCCCGGTGAGGACCCGGCCCACCCCGCCGAGCAGTAGAGCCGCACCATCAACCCCGGCGGAGACCGGGAACCTAGGGCGTGGCCGGCGCCAGGCTGCCAGCGGAATCGCTGTAGGGCCTCCAGAAGCTGACGGTTCCGTCCGCCCGCCGGACCACCCACCACAGCACCAATATCGACACGAATCGGGACGGCCGCACCGATCGGTGACGTGGACGATGAAAGTTCCCTCGTCGCGAATCAGAAAAGTCGACCGGCCATACATATGGCCCGGTTAGCGGCGGCCCGTGCTGCGGCAGAGGCTCGCCGAGACCTCTGACTGGGTGCGACGCACCGGGCTATGGCGTCTGCACTACCATGACCGCCATGGGCGTGATGACCATCGGTGACTTCGCGCGCGCCACCCGGCTCAGCGCGAAGGCGTTGCGGTTCTACCACGAGTCCGGTCTGCTCACACCTTCGACCGTGGACCCGCACAGTGGCTACCGCCGCTACACGCCCGACCAGGTGCCTGACGCCCAGGTCATTCGCTCACTCCGGGCCCTCGACGCGCCGCTCGACCTCATCCGCGAGGTCATGGCCACCACTGACGTCACCGAGCGCTCGGCCCTGCTCCGCTCCCACCTGCGCGAGATGGAGACGCGGCTCGCCGCGACGCGGTCGGCGGTGCGCACGCTCCGGGGCCTGCTCGACCCCGGCCCCGTAACCCTTGAGGTCGTCCACCGCAGCATCCCGCCGATGCACGCCGTCGCAGTCCACGCGACGATCAACCGCGACGAGCTCGGGGTGTGGTTCCGCCGCTCTGTTGACCTGCTCACCGGGCTCGTCGCATCAGGTGACGTGGCTGTGGCCGGGCCGTACGGCGGGGTGTGGTCCACCGAGCTGTTCCTCGACGGACGCGGCACAGCGACGCTGTACGCCCCAGTCGAGGAGAGCGTGGCGTCGTTGCCGCCGGCCGTGTCCACGGTCCGGCTGCCCGCGGTCGAGCTCGCTGTCGCGACGAGCGAGGGCCCTGACGAGGAGATCGCACGGGTGTACGGCGCGCTCGGCGAGTACGTGGCCCGCCGCGAGCTGGGCGTGCAGGCCCCGTCCCGGGAGGCGTACCTGGAGGGCTTCCCGGGCATTGACGAGTGGACGAGGACGGAGATCGGCTGGCCGGTCTTCCGTGTCTCCCGGTAGCCGGACCACGGTGCTTGACCTTCCCCCAGGGGGAAGGTCGAACGTGGTGGCATCCGCAACCCGAGGAGTGGAGACCGATGACTACCGGCACCGACCCATACCGGCCCGAGCTGTTGCCCGAACCCGTCAGCCAATACCTGCACGACCAGCTGCCCACCCACGACGTCGCGGCACGCACTGCGACTTTCACCGCCGACGCACGCGTCGTCGACGAGGACACCGAGTACCGGGGCGCCGACGAGATCCGCCGCTGGCTGGCCACGGCGGGGAGCCAGTACACCTATACGACCACGTACATCGGCCAGGTCGCGCACGGCCACGGCAACTGGACCGTGCTGGCCCACCTCGAGGGCGACTTTCCTGGCGGGGTCGCCGACCTCCGCCTCCGCTTCCGCGTCGGCGGTGACGGCATCGAGGACCTCGTCATCGCGCCCTGACCCGGATCCACCATGCCGGCGGTCCGTGGGCCGCCACTCCAGAAGAGGAACTCCCATGACCGCAACCACCACCTCGTCGTCGAGCTCGGCTCCGACGGTCGTCCTCGTTCATGGCGCTTTCGCCGAGTCCGCCAGCTGGAACGGCGTCATCACCGAGCTGCACGCACGCGGCCACAGGGTGCTGGCCGTCGCCAACCCACTGCGGGGACAGCAGGAAGACGCCGCCTATCTGCGCAGCATCATCGACACCATCCCCGGGCCGGTCGTCGTCGCTGGCCATTCCTACGGTGGCTCGGTGATGAGCGAGGCCGCCGACGGTGCCCCTGGCGTCACCGCCCTCGTCTACATCGCCTCTTTCCAACTGGAACCCGGCGAGAGCACCGCCGAACTCGCCGGCCGATTCCCTGGCGGCGAGCTCGGTGGTGCCCTTGAGCCGCACCCCCTGCCGGGAGGTCGGGAGAACAACGATCTGTACATTCGCCCGGAGCTGTTCCGGGAGGTCTTCGCGGCCGACGTCGATCCGACTACCGCGGCGCAGATGGCCGCAACCCAGCGGCCCATCGTGGCGTCCGCGCTGGAGGACCGGGCGACGAAGGCGGCGTGGCAGAACATCCCTCGTGGTCGCTCGTCACGATGCAGGACCTGGCGATCCCGGTTCAGAGCATGCGGTTCATGTCCGAACGGGCCGGGTCGCGCACGGTGGAAATCGAAGCCTCGCACGGGGTCACCGTCGCTCAGCCCCGCGCGGTCGCTGACCTCATCTATAAGGCCGCGACTGTTCCGTGACGGATCTGTGGAGGTTTTCCTTTCACGGAAGGAACAGCGTCATGGGCGAACCGAGGAAGTACCCGGACGAGTTGCGTGAGCGCGCGACCCGGATGGCGGGGGACGCCCGGCAGGACCCAGCGACGAAGGCGCGGGCGCCGGCGCGTCTCGGACAGCGCCTGTGAATCAACCCGGGTCAAGCTCCCGAGAACGGTGGAACGGTCCCTCCTGCGTGGGTCCGGTCGCGAGCGTGGTCAGAGGGTCGGTGCTCGCACATCCTTCGGGGAGGTGATGAGAGGCACACGTTCGGCTGAAAACGCCTCAACGACCCACTTATGGTTCGGGCGGGTAAATCTGCGACGATCCAGACGCCCCTCCGGATGTATGAAGCCCGCGGCGAGGTGTCGAGGCGAAGCCATGGCACGGCAACGCGAAGACGAGGGGAGCCTCGCGGCCATCGGCCGGAACCGCGTCGTGTGCGAGAAGAACAGGGAAATCCTCGCTACTTCACATATGGCCCGCTTAGCGGCGGGCTGTGTTGCGCTAGGGGTTACTGGGTTGCGGTGAGGTAGGTCAGAACGGCGCGGACGCGACGGTTCTCCTGTCCGGGTGGTAGGTCGAGTTTCGTGAAGGTGTTGGCTACGTGTTTGGCCACGGCGCCGGTGGAGAGCACGAGGTGTTGGGCGATTTCGGTGTTGCTCAGTCCGCGGGCCATGAGCTCGAGGACTTCGCGTTCGCGCGGTGAGAGGTCATCCAGTGCGGTGCGCCGGTTGGAGAGCAGGCGGGCGGCGACCTCGGGGTCGACCACGACGCCGCCGGCAGCGACGATGTCCAGGGAACGGGTGAAATCGGCGATGCGGGCGACGCGTTCTTTCAGGAGGTATCCCAGGCCACCGGTCATGGCCCCGCCGAGGCTGTCGGTGGTCGGGTCGGTGGCGAAGAGATCGACGGCGTAGGCCGGGGCGACGTATTGGGAGAGCACCAGGATGCCGACGCCGGGGTGGGTGGCTCGGATGCGGGTGGCCGCTGCCAGGCCGTCATCGGTCATGGTGGGGGGGCATGCGCACGTCGGTGATCACGACATCAGGCAGAGAACCGTGCGTGGAGTGACGGTGGATGAGGGCTTCGAGTTCCGGGGCGGTGGCGGCTTGAGCGATGACCTGATGGCCTTGGCGTTCGAGCAGTCCGACGAGGCCCTCCCGTAGCAAGGCTGCGTCATCAGCGACGATGAGGCTCATCGGGGCCCCTGGTGGGTGGCTGTCTCCAGGACGATCCCGGGGTGGCCCTGGGGCAGCAGCAGGGGGACGCGGGCGGTGAGTGCTGTCGGCCCGCCGGGTGGGCTGGACACTGTGAGGGTGCCCCCGAACGCGGCGAGGCGTTCCGTCATGCCGGCCAGGCCGCGGCCGGGCTGGATGGTGGCCCCTCCGGGGCCGTCGTCGACGACGGACAGGTGCAGGTGTTCATCGGCGCTCAGCAGCACAGTGACGTGGGCTCGGGGGGCGTGCTTGGTGACGTTGGTCAGGGCCTCTGCGGTGAGAAAGTACACGGCCGCTGCGAGGGCCTCGGGCACTGCCGGCAATGGGTGAGGGACGCGCACGACGACGTCGGCCATCGAGCGGTCGGTCAGATCGCGCACGGCCGCCTCCAACCCGAGGTCGGACAGGACGGTGGGATGGATCCCGGTGACGGTGGAGCGCAGCGCGGCCAGGGCCGCCTCGACGTCGTCCTGGGCGTCCCCGAGCAGCTTCACGGCGTGGACAGGCGCACCGGTATCGGGGGTGTCCAGGAGGAGGGAGGCCTCTCCGACTTTCATCGAGGCGGCCACGAGGTGCTGCTGGGTCCCGTCGTGGAGGTCACGCTCGACGCGGCGGCGTTCGATTTCGAAGGCCGTGACGATCTCCAGCCGCGAGGCACGCAATTGGCGCACGCTGTGGGCCCACTCCTCGGGGCTGTGCCGTGCTGCGGGCGGAGGCTTGCGCCGTTCCAAGGCCACCAACCCCGCCAGGGTCCCGCCCAGCCAGGCCAGGACCAGGGCACCGGCCGTCCACAGTCCCACAACACCGAGGTCTGCCAGCCCCAGGCCCACGGCCGTTCCCACGACGGCTGGCGCCCCGAGGCCCACCTGGAACCAGAACAGCGCGCGTGGGCTCAGCGCCTGTGCTCCGGGGGTGGCAGTCATTCCTCCACGATAGTCACGGGGGTGCCCGCCAGGGGTGGTGCTGGCTCCACCTTGGGTTGGAAGTTGGCACCATGGGCGGGAGGCGGCGGGAACGGTGGAATGGGGACCATGACAACGAACACAGCACCCGGGGCGTTGCACGCCAGCGGGTTGAGCAAGTCCTTCGGGCAGGTCCGGGCGCTGTCCGGGGTGGACCTGAAAATTCCCGCCGGCCAAGCCGTGGCCGTGATGGGCCCCTCCGGGTCCGGCAAGTCCACGCTGCTGCACTGCCTGGCCGGAATCCTGGCCCCGGATGCCGGTCAGGTCCACCTGGGCGACACGGTCGTCTCTGAACTTTCCGACTCCCAGCGCTCCAGGCTGCGCCGGGAGCAGTTCGGATTCGTGTTCCAGGACGGACAACTTCTACCAGAGCTGCCCGCACGGGAGAACGTGGCGCTGCCACTGCTGCTCACCGGCACCGGGAGGACGCAAGCGCTGCAGGCCGCCGACGAGTGGCTGGAGCGGCTGGGGCTGGTCGGGGCCGGCCGGCGCCGGCCAGGGGAGATGTCCGGCGGTCAGGCCCAACGGGTGGCGATCGCCCGGGCGATGGTGCATTCCCCGAAAGTGGTCTTCGCCGATGAGCCCACCGGCGCCCTGGATCAGGCCACCGGTCACGAGGTCATGCAGATCCTCACCACGACCACCACCATGGCCGGGGCCACACTGGTGCTGGTCACCCATGACCGGCAGGTCGCCGGGTGGTGCACCCGGCTGATCGAGCTGCGCGATGCCATGGTCCACGCCGACCGTCCCATCACCGGGAGCCAGCGATGAAGGCCACCCTGGCCCTGGCGCCCCGATTGGCGATCCAGCGGCTGCGCGGTGGTCGCAGCGAATCGGTCCTCGATGTGCTGGCGGTGATCGCCTTCACTGTCTCGACGGTGCTCGCCCTCACGGTGGCCGGGGGGACGTGGATGTTCTTCCAGCGCTGGAACCAGCCCACCGCACCGCCGCTGCTGGAGGCATACGTGGTGCTGGCTGCGATCGCCTGCGCCCTGCTGGTCGTGCCGGTGCTCAACCTCGGCGCAGCAGCGGCCCGGCTCGGCGCCCGGGGACGGGCCCGCCGCTTGGCCTCCTTGCGGCTGATCGGTATGAGCGGCAGCCAGGTCGTGGTGATGTCCGTGGTGGAAACCCTCATCCAGGCGTCCATCGGCGCCGTGCTGGGCGTGGTGCTGTGGCTGCTGAGCCTGCCGGGCTGGCAGTTGGTGGCCTTCCAGGGCCAGCGGATCGATCCTGCAGAGCTCTTGGCGCCCTGGTGGATCATCCTGCCCGTGGTGGTGGCCCTGCTGGTGATGGCCGGGCTGTCCACGGTGATAGGCCTGCAACAGGTGCGCATCTCCCCCCTGGGAGTCGCCGCTCAGCACACCCCCCGGGCACTACGGGCCTGGCGGCTGGGAGCATTCGTGGTCGCCGTGATCGCGTTCCTGATCGTTCGGCAGGTCTTCAGCCCGGACGTGCTCAACGTCCAACTGAGGTTCTACGCCGTGGTCATCGTGATGATCGTGCTCGTGGTCAGCGCCGTGAACCTTCTCGGGCCCTGGCTGCTGCAACTGCTGGCACGCCCGGGCACCGCCACCAGCACCGTGGCGCAACTGATCGCGATGCGGCGGATCATCGACGACCCTCGCACGGCCTGGCGCAACGTGTCCGCCATCGCCCTGCTCGGCATGGTCGCCGCCTTCCTCAGCCTCATCCCCACGGATCCGCAGTCCTACAGCGACAACGCAGCGAACCACCTGCTGGCCCAGGACCTGCGCACCGGCGCGATCATCACCCTGACCGTGGGCCTGATCATCGCTGCGACCTCCACCTTGATCAACCAGGCCGCTCTCGTGCTGGACCGGGCAGAGGAAGCGATCGCGCTGGACCACGCCGGCTTCCCCCGCGAGCTCTTCACCGCGATCCGCCGCCGCCACGTCCTGATGCCCCTGACCGTGACCCTGACCGGCTCCATCGGTGTGGGTCTGCTGCTGGCCAGCCCCTTCCTCACCGTCTTCCGCTTCGAGCTCTCCGGGGTTCTGCTCATCCTGGCCACTGTCATCGTCGGGCTGCTGCTCACCCTCGCAGCCACCGAAGCCTGCCGGCCCCTGCAACGCCTCGCCCTGAAGCCCACCCACCGCCGCAATGACTAGCGGCCCAACACCCCATCCCGAGCAGCCCAGCAACAGCGACAATCCGGGAACCTCCGTCTGCTTCCGCCGAGGCACCGGTGGACCCACCCCCACCAGTGCCTCGGTATTCCCAATCCTGTCGATCCTCCAACCCCCTCCGGGCCACTGAAGCTCCCACCCCGTTGCTGCGATAGCCCCCAGTTGGGCTCCCTCCGCTTCACATATGGCCCGGTTGTCGGACACCGACTCCGGGGCGTTCTCGCAGCAGCTGCCACTGCCGGTTGGCAGTGTGGTGGCGCGACTACGCCGACCCCACCATGCGGACCCTCTTCGACGAAAGAGGCCTCTTCCATGGATGCGCCTCCAGGGCCCACGCGCCGAAGGGGATGTCTCTTCCCTTGGATCCTCCGCCACCGTGGCTCTTCGAGTAAGGGGCCTGCTCCCGCATCCAGTCGCGGTCAGAGCGTTCCGGGCCTCCCGTCCGAAAGCTGGGCCCTGACTGTGGTCTTGTTCTGCCTGGACACACCGACAGAATCCTGGTCGCCCTGTCAGGGCGGCGGATTCGCCGCGATTCATGTGGCGTGTATCACTTACGCTTTGATCATGGGCGACACGTTCAGCACTCAGGACCGCCCCGTGGCCGCCGGTGCTGAGCACGGCGTCGTGCTCGTCGGGATCGACGGTTCCGCGCCGGCCCGGCACGCCCTGGACCGCGCCCTGAAGGAGGCCCGCACCCGCCACTGGACGGTGCGTCTGCTGGGCGCCTATCCCCGCATCGAGGTGGTGGACCCCGAGGTGGGAATGCGCGCGACCCGGGCGGTGATGACGGAGAACGCCGGGCATCTCGCCGAAGCCCGCGCGGTGGCGGTGGCCGTTGGGGTGCCGGCGGAGGCGTTTGCAGTGGCCGGGGACGCGGCGAAGGCCATCGTGAAGGCCTCGCACTCCGCCGCCCTGGTGGTTCTGGGCAAGCGGGGACGCAGTGGGCTGTTGCGCGGTCGGCTCGGCTCGGTCTCCGCGGCGGTCGCCGCGCACGCGAGGTGCCCCGTGATGATCGTCCCCGACCCGGCCAGGGATCGCCCCGCCGATGACCAGGACCGGTTGGAGGACTTCGCCCTCGAGCCTGCGGGCTCGGCCAGGGCGGAGGATGTGGACTTGACCGGTCGCGTGGTCGTGGGTCTGGACGCCCTGGGCTCCCGTAGTCCTGCGCTGTGGACGGCCGCGGACTACGCCGACCACCACGGCCGGACCTTGGCGCTGGTCTCCGCCAACGCGGTGCTCTCCGAGACTCCCAGCTGGTTCCAGGAGGAGCTCGACACGATGCGGTACTTCCAGGAGTCGGATCGGAAGCTGACCGACATCGCCCACGAACTCGTCCAGCAGCATCCTGGGCTGTCCGTGGAGCATCACCTCTACGTGGGGCCTCCGGCCAGGATCCTCACCAGCACCTCGCGGACCGCGGAGGTGGTGGTGGTCGGCTCCCGCGGTATCGGCGGGTTCCGGGGGCTGCTGCTCGGCTCCGTCTCCCAGGCCGTGCTCCACGACAGCGAGAGCCCCGTGCTGGTCGTGCCCGTGAGGATTGAGCACCCCAATCTGGAGCAGGCCCGCCGATGACCGTCTTCGGCGGGGACTGCAGCAGGTATCGAGCTCGGGGCCCGCTGCCCCGATCCCAGTAAAACGCTCCAGGGACCGAGCAGGAGGGGCGGTAGGGACGGAGGCACCCGGCTCGGGTCCCCATCCATGCCTGAGGGCGGGTTGGATCGGCGATCGCCGGTCGCTTACCTCGAGTCGTCCACCTGGGTGCCGCGCCGAGATCGGGGGCACCTCAGTGGGCTGTTTTGGGGTGCTGGGCGATTCGCTTTGAATAATGAGAAGCTGGCGCCCATGGATAACGAAAGGGTAACGGAGCAGGGTGGTGTGCCCGTGAGCGCGGGGGAGGAGTCGCGGGCCGAGGTCGTTGAGCTGACCGAGCGCATCCAGGTGCTCTCCCTCGAACGGGGTACCGCGGTGCGCAGGCGCAACCGCGCCCTCGCCCGCGCCTACCGGGCAGGTGCCTCTCTCCAAGAGCTGGCGGAGCTGACCGGGTTGCATGCCGAGGACATCGCCGAGGTCATCAGCATGCCCCCGGACGCTTATCCGCGCTGAGGAAGGAAATGCTGCGCTTCCGGAGGCTGCCCGTTGGGGCGGTCGGATCCGGAGTGGGCCGCGGTCCGCTCGTCCCGGGTGATCTGAGGGAGGGAACCTGATCAATCCCCTGTCACGACGAAGCGCCCCTACCCGGGAGAGGGTGGGGCACTTCGCGGCGCCGTAGCGCCTGCGCCACCCGAGCCGCTGGGGAACGACTCCTCAGGGCGGCGGCACTGGCCTGGGGGCCAGCGCTGTCAGGCAACGTATCAAAGACCAATGTTGCGACGGACAATCCGGTTCCACCGCAAGGACGTCGCGTCACAGGCCGCGGCGCAATTGGCTCCTTTCGCGGCGGGAAGCTCTTACTGCACCCTGGGGGTGCCCGTGCCCTGCGGGCCTCTGCGGGAGCAGAAGGCACTATCCGGGGGGTCCGCTCGTCGAGGTCCGCACCCGGTGATGGCCGCCTACTACAGTGGCGCCCATGGGGCAGTTGCTGTACGAGTCGATGACGCTGCGCCAGGTCGCCGACGCCTGGATGAGTTCCTCACCGAACGTCCCCGGGCCCTCCAACGATTGCGCCGGGCACTGACCGCCCACGGTGTATCCCCGGAGGCCGTGCTGGACGGCACTGTCGAATCGGTCGCGCCGTTGTGGGAGTGGATCACCGGGCGGATCACCGAGCTCGGCGTCGATCCCCGCTCCCTGGACCGAGACCCGACCCGCCCCTCCTGGCCCAGTTGGGCCCGCCACGGGATGCCGGTGGATCCCCACCCGCCGGCCCAGGCACTGGGGTTGGTCGACGGGTTCACCTCCTACCTCGCCCGACTCCTCACCGCCGCGGTCCCCGACGCGCGGTGGCTGGTGGGGGAGCACCGCATCGATGACTACCCGATGCGCAACTACCCGGTGCTCGCCGCCGGCGGCCACCAGATCTTCCTGCCCGGGATCCCGCTCTACAGCGCCTACCAGTCCGCTCACGGCCGCGACCCGATCCACGGGACCGAAATGCTCGCCCACGTGCACCGGACCATCACCGCGCTGAGCGGGCAGAGCCCCGGTGGCCGATGCTGTCGAAGAGCCGTTGGTGACCGTGGTCCCCGAGGTGGACTGCTACGACGTCGGGCCGCGCACCGACATCGCCGCTGAGCACCCCGGACTGGTGGAACAGCTGATCCTCGAGCTGGGCGACCCTGAGGGTGTCACCTCGGTTTACCGGTACGGGTCCGACGTGCTGGTCGTCGATGCCCCGGACTGGGACGAAACCCGCCTGAAGCTGTGGCTCACCCGGTGGCTCCAACGCCACCTCCACACCGAGGACTGAGCGCCGCGCCGCCGTTACCGACCGCCCCCTCCGGTGCCACCGGCCGCCTGCCCGGTGCGCCCAGGCCTCGGCATCGCCCTTCAACCGCGAGGTGACACAGGCCAAGTGGGGCAGATTGCGATCTGGAAACGACCTAGGACACCGGGTCATGAACGGTCGTAATCTAGTGGTCGGGGGCGATGACGATGGACTGGTCCGTCGAGCAGATCACCGGTATGTGCACCGGCCGCACCACCTACCGGGACCAAACCCAGGGCACCGCGCTGACCTGGGTGCGCACCGGGGAGGAGACCGCCGGCGAGTACAGCCTGCTCTACGCCGAATACTCCCCGGGCATCAAGGTGTTCTCGCACTACCACACGCTCTACACCGAGACCCTGCACCTGTTCGAGGGCGCCCTCGACGGCAAGATCGCCGGTCGCCAGGTGCGGTTGCGCGACGGCGATGAGGCCGTGGTGCCCCCACGTACCGTGCACGGCTGGCAGGTGACCGGGGACCGCACGCTGCGTTTCGTGCTGGAGGTCCGCCCCGCCCACGCCGGGTTCGAGAAGTGGCTGGTGACCCTGCAGAACATGGCCACCGACGGGCTCACGCACCCGGACGGGCGGCCGAAGAACCTCTACCACGGGGCGCTGATCCTGGTGGAGTCCGACATCCACCTCCCCGGCCCCGGGCGCCTGCTCGCCCCGGCCCTGCAGATGCTGGCGGGCCGGGCCCGGCGCAAGGGCATCAATCGTCAGCTTGAGGAACGCTACTACCACCGGTCCTGAACGGGCAGGCGACCCTGCCCGCAGCACAGCGCGGGCACCCCTGGTGCCGACGTGCGCCTCCATGACGGATGCCGCTGCCCGGAGGAATGTCCCGCCCACCGGGACCACGACAGCCCGTCCTCGTTGCGTGCGCTGAGCACGAGACTCCGAATCCCCCATGAAGATGCATGCGCCCCTGTTCAGAGACCGGTACGCCCCTGCACAGTGGAACCATGACATCAGAGAGCCTCTGTGCGGTGAGCGGGTGCAGCCTGGTTGCTGTGACCCGGCTCCCGGTGGTGGCCTGGACAGCGGCCACCCTCGCGGAGCTCACAGCGGCGCCCCTGCACCACTACTGCCGCGACCACGAGACGCTGATCAGTGACCGCTACGCGGCTGCGGTGGACTGGACTGTATGCCGGGACACCACCGAGGGTCACCGCCCGGACCCGCAGGCCGTCCAGCAGATCTGTGCGCACCTCCAGGCGATGCGGACCCCCAAGGCGAAGGCCGTGCACGAGGCCCTCGTCCATCTCACCGTGACTCCCTGAGCCGGGGCATCCAATCCGTGAAGCGGCACGGGCATACCCGGGTCCTTGCTCGGCAAGGGTCTATGTCTTTCATGCCTGGGGCTCGTACCCGATGAGCCAGCGCAGTCCATGGCGATCGGTGACCTGGCCGTCCGAGGCTCCCCAGGGCCGCTGGGTCAAGGGATCGATCCGGGAACCACCGATCGAGAGTCTCTCGAACCATTCGTGCAGGACGGCCGGCTCGGCCGTCCCCAGCAGGGACAGCAGGAGACCCTCGAGTCGCATCGTCTCCGCACCCTCGGGCGCGTCCGATCCTGCCAGGGCGACCACGCCGTCGAGGACGCCGTGGGCGACAGCGTCAGGTGGGCCGTCGGTCCTGCCGAACTCTTCGTAGGAGTGCAGGCTCAGTTCACCGCCGAAGACGTCGGCGTAGAAGTTCAGTGCTTCTCGGGCGGTGCCGGGGAAGCTGAGGTAGACGAGAGGTGCGGCCATGTGAACACTCCTGGTGCTGGTTGCTCCGAGTTCGACCAAGTATTCGTGCAGTGTCACCCGATTGGAAAGGCTGGGCCGGAGTTCTGGCGCCCTGAACTGTTCTGCCCCCGAAGGACCCCTGTCTGCTCGGGTCGGGCCGGTGGCGCCGATACGGGGTGGCGGCCGGGCGTGGTGAGTGAGCGGTGTAGAGGTTGGGCTGGAGCCACAGCGTCAGCCGGGTCTCGTTCCTGTCCCGGAGCGGTGCGAGGAGCCTCCCGAGGATACCGGGCTGGGGTACGTGCCCGGTATCAGCACCTCAAAGTCGAGTTCGGTCGACACCGGACATCCTGTACGACCGGCCGTCCTCTCTCCTGCCCGTGGTCAGGGCGTAGCCCACATCGCACACCCCCGCCCCAAGAACCTGCCGAGGATACAGCCGTGGCCCGGGGCTGAAGTCCAGATGCCGATTCACAGCACCATCCTCCCCGCACGGCACGAGGGCTCGAAGAACAAGGGGGTACTGCGCCGGCGGGAATGCCGCCACGATTGACCGGCCTTTCCTCACATCGCTTTACATATGGCCCGGCTGCCGGACAGTCAGGTAATCGTTGTAGCAGCTCAGGCGGTCTCTTCGCCCTCGTCGTCGACCTCATCGATCCACGGCGGCGGCTCGTCGCGGCCCTGCTCCTCGTCCTTCTCGGCGTCTTCCGGCGCCTTCTGCACGATGCCCTGCGCGTGGTGCGTGGGCGCGTAGATCGCATAGAGGCGCAGGGGCTCGTCCCCGGTGTTCTCCACGTCGTGCCACGTGCCGGCGGGCACTTGGATGCTCCAGCCGTCCTCGACGTCCTGCTGGAACGAGAGATCGTCCTTCGAGGGCCCCATCTTCGCGCGGCCCTTGCCGGCGTCGATGCGCAGGAACTGGTCGGTGCCGTGATGCACTTCGAGACCAATCGCTCCGCCGGGCTCGATCGACATGAGCGTCACCTGCAGGTGCTTGCCCGTCCAGGCGACGCGGCGGTAGTCAGCGTTCTCCGTCGTAGCGCTCTCGATATCGAATGCGTTCGGCTTCGGCCCGTTGTCGGTGATGTCCATGACCGCATTCTGTACCTCTCCCCGGAGGATCACCAGGGTGGAGAACCGTCCGACGCCGATCCACTTGTCCACGCGGCGCCCGGTGGTAGGGAGTGAACACACAGTGTTGGTGATCTTCTCGTCGCCGGTCCGAGGCACCCCGACTTACATCAGCTTGCCGATGACCACTCGGTCGGGTGCCCAAGGTCGGTGACAAGCCCACGACCGTCCGGTGAGTCCATAGCTCCAGCGAAGAGCCACCTGGACCCAGAGGCTTGTATGCCCAGTCCCTGCCCGGTTTCGGTGCGGATGGGCGCACAGAAGCCCCATGCGTCCGTCAACTCATCGCCCGCGGTGTTCCGTTGGGTATACCCAGCACCACAGGTCGTCCCGGGTTGCTCGCGCCAGGGATACGAGGGCGCCGGACAACTTCTGGATGCTCCACGGACGGCGTGTGTCCCGGACGGCACCACGCCTTCGCTTTACATGTGGCCGCCTACCGGCCACTAACTCCAGCGCGACGACGTCTGTGTCGGGTGGGAAGGAGCCGGGCGGGCTCATCACGGGGAAAGGTGTGCGCGTCGAGGGCATGCAGGGTCCTGGTGTTCATGGTCTGGTTCGGACCATGGCCGCTCCTCGTGAGGAGCCCAGCAGCAGCGCCGCCCCGCTGGACAGGGACACCGCGGCGGTGAGCACGAGCAGCGTCCCCAGCCCGAGGCCTGGAATGATCGCGCCGGCGAGGGCCGGTGCTGCGACCGAGCTGACGGCCCCCACGACCAGGCAGGCCGTGAATGCCGCGCCTGCCCGCTCGGGCACCAGCTCGGCGGTCCAGACGGCGAGCACCGCCGATCCTGTCATGTACCCGGCACCGAAGATGCACGCCGAGGCCATCGTCGCGGTCAACGAGTCGCTGGCCAGCCCGAGCAGCGCCAGCGCAGCGGCGACCGTCACGAGGCTCAGCGCGGCGACCCGCAGGCTGCCCATCCGCTGTGCGAGGGCCCCGGTCGTCACGCCCACCATGCCGGTGAGGCCGATGGCCGCATACAGCGCCGGGACGGCTCCCGCCGGGAGGGTGCCGCTGTCGAGGGCGTCGGCGGCGTAGGTGAAGTAGATGACGACGACGGCGAAGTAGACGACGGAGTAGGCGCCCGGGACGCGCAGCGCTCTGACCAAGGAGGAGGCACCGCCTTGTCCGTCCGGGCGTGGGGCCGGTCGGGTGCGCGGCACCAGGCGGAGATTCACGACCGCGGCGGCCACCGCGGCGACGGCGATGCCGGCCCAGACCAGGCGCCAGGAACCCAGGGCGGCCAGGACGGCCAGCCCGCCCAGCAGCAGGAGCCCGCCGCTGGTGCCGGTCGTGATGATCGCCAGCGCTCGGGGTTGCTGTCGCAAGGGCACCGCACGGGTCACGATGTCGGAGTAGGGCGCCCAGACCCAGCCGCCGGCGCTGCCGGCCAGGACGACACCGACGGCGAGCAACCAGGGTGCCTGCGCGAAGGTCACGAGCATCGCCCCCGCAGCGCCGCAGACCCCGCCCACGGTCGTCGGAGCGCGCGAACCGCGCCGAGCGGCGAGCCGGCCTGCGAGCAATAGGCCGGCCAGGTAGCCGGCGAACGTGGCGCTGGAGACCAGGCCGAGCACCAGCTCGGAGAGCCCCAGGTCCTCCCGGATGTCGGGCAGTGTCAGACCGTAGGCGTAGCGGGCCATACCGAAGGCGACCCCGACCACCGCCGCTCCGGCCAGCCCGATCCGGTTGCCCGCGGAGAGTGTCATTCATGTCCCTTCAATGCTGCGGCGTGCACTGGTGCCGTTGCCGGCCGCAGCGGGACCGGTCACACCAGCCGCTCGACCGGACCGCTCATCGATGTACTGGGGCGGACGAACTGGAAAGCTGCTCGAGCCGTCCGACCGAGCTCAAGGCTACCGCGAGGGCTGATCAGGGTTCAGGGTCAGCGCCGGAGCGCGCCTCGGCGGCCGGGCAGGGCACAGGTCCGCCAGCACGCCAAGGCCTGGAGGGAACCGATGCCCGGCTCGCTCATGCTGCCGACCGCTGTGCCGCGGCGGCGACGTGACCTGTGCGGGTCCCGGAGGGTGCGAGGTCCGGTGCCCGCACGGGACGATGCTCAGCGTTTCATGAGGGCGAAGACTCCCCAGCCGAGGTGCTCACGCGTGGAGCGCGCGTAGCGGGCGGGCTCCGTGGTGAGTTCTTCGCGTACCTCGGTGGCCAGATCGTCGTCCGGGTTCTGGTCGAGCCAGCGGCGCAGGTTGAGCCACTGGGCCGCGGCGTAGCGGTCCCAGCTGTCCTGGTCGGCCAGCATCATCTCCACGACGTCGTATCCGAGCTGCTGGAACTGCTCGATCAGTTCCGCCAGGAGCAGGAAGTCGGCGAGGCCGGTGGCGTGACAGGCCTGGGCCGTCTCCTCGTCCGGAGGAGTCCGCCGCCAGTAGGGCTCGCCGATCAGCAGCAGTCCTCCGGGGCGGAGACTGCGCTCGAGCAGCTCGGCGGTTCCGGCGACGCCGTTGCCGATCCACGTGGCGCCGATACAGGCGGCGAGGTCGACCGGCTGGTCCGCGACATGGCCGGCGGCGTCACCGTGGACGAACTCGACCCGGTCCGCGACGCCGAGTTCGACGGCGCGGGCCCGGGCCTGCTCGGTGAAGACCGTGCTGATGTCCACCCCGGTGCCCGTGAAGCCCAGGTCACGCGCCCAGGTGCACAGCATCTCGCCCGAGCCGCTGGCCAGGTCGAGCACCCGTGTCCCGGGGGAGAGGTGGAGTGCTTCGCCCAGGGCCGCGAGCTTGTCCGCGGTCAGCGGGTTGTGGATCCGGTGGGTGCTCTCGCGGATGGTGAAGATGCGGGGAAGGTCCATCACCAGATTCTTCTCCGTCCTGCCGTGCGAGGGGAAGACCAATGGGGCTGCCGCCCCGCCAAGTGACGTCCGATCCAACTTCAGCACCCTTCCGCCTTGCATATGGCGGATTGTCGGACACCCAGCTCAGGAATTTCTGATCTCTGACGATGGGTCCGTCTGGTCGACCCGGCTCTGCCGGCGCGGTGATGCATGAGATGGGACAGACGTGTCGGACAGTGCTTGCGACAGGTACACCCATGGCACCGGCAACCCTGTGGGAGGGTTACCGGTGCCGTAGGCGTGCTGCTCAGGCGGTGCGAGCGCGACGTCGCAGCAGGAACGCACCACCAGCGAGGGCCGCAGTCAGGGCCAGGCCACCGGTCACCGCGGCGGCGCCGTTGCTGTCGGCGGTTTCCACGGCCGCGCCGGTGTCGGCGCCACCGACGGGGACCTGCTCGATCTGCGGTGCCTCTTCCAGGCCGGTGCCATCGGGGCCGGCGATGATGCCGGTGTTCGGGGGCAGAGTATCCCGGGCCAGCTCACGCTGCTCCTCGATCTCGGCCACCGTCGCGGCGTCGTAGGCGTAGGTCTCGCTCTCACACGCCACGCCGTCGGCGTCGGTGTCCAGAGCGGGGTGGTAGGCCGGGCTGCCCTGGGGGATGTTGTACACCCCTGCGGCGAAGGCTGCATCACAGACGGGGAAGATGGGCCCGTAAACGTCGGCCGACGCCGGGGCAGCACTGAGGGCTGAGAATCCGGCGGCGGTGATGAATGCGGCACTTGCTGCGCTTTTTCGCATCTGCTTGTCGCTTTCTGAGGGGTATTTGTCTTTGCAACGTATCCAGCCGACATCCTTGAGCCAACCCCGTCAGCGACACAAACCTGATCTGCCCCAGTCTTGTTGACTTCGGGAGTTCAGCGGGTCGAGACGAAGCCTATGCATTGCGCGGCGACCGCCCCGTTCCCGTCCATGGCACCGGGGACCACGCCGTGGACCCCGTCCCCGGAGCAGAGCCTCCGGCCGCGCCTCGGTGCCCCCCGCCTTCCCGCAGGGATCTGCTGATGCTCCGTTTCACCGTGAGGACTGCGGCGTTGCACATGGGGGTTCCTCTTATGTGCATGGCGACGGTGCGAGAACCAAGCAGTCGTGGAACTTGGCGTCCTGATCCGTGCGTGTGCGGAATTCATGGGTGGTGGTCAGGGCTGGGTGGGGATGAGCAGTCCGAGGGCCCCGGCGACCGAGAGGGCAGCGCGGAGGTGGTTGGCTCGGGCCCAGGATCGCTGGTAGTCCTGCCAGTGGTCGGGGCCGCCGTTGGCCAGGCGGTTGTTGAGCGGCACGTTGACGGCCATGGTCAAGGCCCATCCGGTGAGATAGGCCGTTGCTCCGGCCATCCGGAGCAACGAAAGAGGGTGTGGGTCGATGATCTCTTCGATCATGGTGGCCCCGCAGCCCGCGGCGGTACCGAAGAAAAGGATCATGAACGGGGCTCGCACGGCCTTCTTGTTGATGGCGACCATGGTGTCGGTCGCCTCCTCGGCCGGTCGGCGGAGCAGGGCCGGGATCACCACGGCGGAGAAGGCGAAGTAGAACCCGCCCGCCAGGCCGGAGCCCACCCCGGCGGCGACCGGCACCCACCCGGTCACCGTCCGACCTCCTCGGTGACCGGGGCGGCCCATTCCCCGGTGGCAGCAGTGCGGGCGGCGTAGGCGGCGAAGTCGGTGGGCTCCCGGTCCAGGGCCCGGGCGAGATCCGGGCTCAGGGAAGCGTTGCGCCCGTCGAGGATCTCGGTGAACAACCCCGCCAGCGAAAGAGCCTCTTCGGCGGGGATCCGGTCCTGGCCCAGATCGGCAGCGAACTGCTCCGGAGTGCAGGGGACGAACTCGATGGGCCGGCCGGTGGCCGCCGACAGCTCAGCGGCCACCTGATGCAGGCTCAGCAGCCGCGGGCCCGTCAGTTCCAGCACCCGGTGCAGGTGCCGGTCCCCGGTGAGCGCGTCGGCGGCGACCTCGGCCAGATCCTCCAGGTCCACGAAGGGTTCGGTGATGGCCCCGTCGGCCGGCAGCAGCAACCGCCCCCGGCGGACCGGGCCCAGCAGGAAGTGCTCGCTGAAGTTCTGGGCGAACCACGAACACCGCAACACCGTCCACTCCAGCCCACTGGCCCGCACCGCGTCCTCGGCCGCCCGTGCCCCGTCCTCCCCGCGACCCGAGAGCAGCACCAGCCGCTGCACCCCGGCCTCAACGGCGGCCTCAGCGAGCCCGGCGATCACCTCCGGCACCCCGGGAAACGCCAGGTCCGGGCTGTAGCAGAGGTAGGCCGCCCTCACGCCCTCCAAGGCGGGGGCCCAGGTACTGGAGTCGTGCCAGTCGAACGGCACCGGGGCGCGTCGTGATCCGATGCGCACGCGCACCCCTCGCTCGGTGAGACGGCGGGCCAGGCGGGCGCCGGTGCGCCCGGTGCCGCCGGTGACAAGAACAGGAGCGAGGACTGAAGTTGTAATCATGACTCCAGCCTGCCCCTGATTCGCTGGACGATGAATGACTCATCGTCTCGTGAGCATCTTCTGCCGTCTAGGGTGAGGGGTGTGGACCCTCTGTCGCAGTTCCTCACCGGACCCCGGGCCCGGGCGGCCTTCGCCCTGCGCGTGGTGATGGACCCTCCGTTCGCCATCGACGTGCGCGACGAGGCGGCCCTGACCGTGATCATCCCGGTGCGCGGGCAGGCCTGGATCATCCTGGACCGCGCCACCCCCCAACGCCTGAGCCCGGGGGAGGCCGCCACCGTTCGCGGCCCCGGACCCTACCGGGTCGCCGACACCGCCGACCGGGCACCCACCGTGGTGATCGACCCCGGCCAGTCCTGCCGCACCCCGGCCGGGGACCATCTGGAGACGGCCATGTCCCACGGGGTGCGGACCTGGGGCAACAGTGCTGCGGGGGACACCGTGATGCTGATCGGCACCTACCAGTCCGAGGCCGCCGTAGGGGGTCTGGTCACCTCAGCCCTCCCGCCCCTGGCCGTGTACACCGAGCAGGAGACCGACCCGACACTTCGGGGGTTGCTCGAGCGCGAGCTCACCACCGCGGACCTGGGACAGGAGAGTGCCCTGGACCGGATCCTGGACCTGTTGCTGCTGGATCTTGTGCGGGCCTGGGCACGCCGCTCCGAGACGAGCACCCCAAGCTGGCTAACCGGCACCGGCGACCCCGTGGCCTCCGAGGCGCTGGCGCTTCTCCACGAACAGCCGGCCGCCCGGTGGACCGTGGCCGAGCTGGCCCGGCAGGTCCACGTCTCCCGAGCCACCCTGGCCGCGCGGTTCCGCACTACCGTCGGGCAACCCCCGATGGCCTACCTCACCACCTGGCGACTGGCCCTGGCCGCCGACCGGCTGGTGGAGTCCACCGCCACCACCGCGGCCATCGCCGCCGAGGTCGGCTACAGCAGCGCCTTCACCTTCAGCACCGCCTTCACCCGGGCTTACGGGACCAGCCCCACCGCCTACCGCCGCACCACCCACGCGCGGCACCCCCCTCACCTTCGCGGCATCAGGGCGTCGACTTCTCGGTGACCCCAGCCACGGCGACCCGCCCACCGTCGTTCAGGCATCTTCGGAGCGGGGCACACAGGGGTTGCTCCGACAACCGATTCCTTCCCTTGTGCCGCACGAACGAAGCGTTGCAGTAGGAGTTCCCATGTGGGCGTCGTACGGCTTGAGGCCGTCCCCCGCCCTTGGCGTCACGGGGTAGCTGGGCACCCTGCGCTATACGTATGGCCCGGATATTGGCCGGAAACCCATGGGAGTTCTTGCATCAGCGGCGTCACGATGAGGGACCGGCTTACGGGTGGTCGAGTCCACCGGGTCCTTCGCTGACGTGTGCTGAGACCGTGATGACCACCTTGCCCCGCACCTCGCCCGACTCGAGTCGCGTGATCGCCTCGGCGGCGCGCTCGAGTGGGAACACCTCGTCGATGACGGGCACGACCTCGCCTGCCTCGATGCGCCGCGTCAGCTCGGCGAGGTCGCCACCGTTCCTCTTGGTGGCCAGCGGACGCAGCCGTTGCGACACGAACAACGACATGGTGGATGCGCGGATGATGCGACCGAACGGGCCGAACACCTTCCCTCCCTCTCCCGCGGCGACCAGGAGCGTTCCATGCCGGGTGAGTGAGCGGCGCACGCGTCCGAGGGGGTGGTCGGCGACGAGGTCGAAGATCACGTCGTAGCGACCTCCGCCGACGGTGAAGTCCTCACTGGTGTAGTCGATGACGTGGTCGGCGCCGATCGCACGCACGTGGTCGGCCTTCGCGGCGCGACAGACACCGGTCACCTCGGCGCCCATCGCCTTCGCGAGCTGCACGGCGAATCCGCCGACGCCGCCGGAGGCGCCGTTCACGAGGACGTGCTGCCCGGGCGCGACGCCTGCCAGCCTGAGTCCTTGGAGCGCGGTTGTCCCCGAGACCGGCACCGCCGAGGCATGAACGGCGTCCAAGGTCGTCGGCCGCAGCGCGACGAACCGTTCCGGAACCGCGGCGAACTCCGCGTATCCGCCCTGGTCGGACTCCGCGTACACCGCGTCGCCGACGCGGAAGCGGGTCACCTGCGCACCGACCGCCTCGACTACGCCCGCGACATCCCGGCCGATGGTCGGTTGCCTGGGCCGCCGGAGCCCGAATGCGACGCGGACCATCCGTGGCTCGCCATGCATCACGAGGATGTCGCCGGCGCTGACCCCGACTGCGCCCACCCGGATGAGCACCTCGTCGTCGCCGGTCACCGGTGTCTCGACCTCGGCGAGCGAGAGCACCTCGGTCCCGCCGTATCTCAGCTGGGTGATGGCGCTCATCGTTCCGCGCGGATGCTGAGTGCGTGAGTTCATGGTGTTCTCCTGTCTCGGTCGGTTCATGGGCATCGCCGGAGGGATTGAGGGTGTAGTTCCAGTCATCGGTGAGCCGTGACCGGCGCCCTCCGCCACCGCACCGAGTGCACGACGACGAGCGCGAGCAGCACGATGTTCACGATCCGTTTGGCCCGGTGCGGCAGCACCAGGCTGAGGTGGAACGGCCAGGATCTCCCCGGTCATCGTGCTCAGCTCCTGGGGATATCGGGATGCACGGCGTCAGGCGTCGCGTCGGTGCAGCGTGACGGCGGCCGCCGCGAGAGGGACGACAGCGTAGGCGGCCATCACGATCAGGCTCGCCTGTGCGGAGAGGTGGGCACCTTGCTTGCGTCTCGGCCGCTCCGGTGGTGAGGAGTGCTGAGGACGCCGGCAGCGGTAGGCAGCTGACGATGGTCTCCACCCAGTCCAGGCTGATGAAGCTGAGGGTGCCGGGCAGGAGCAGCAGGACGAGCAGGCCGTTCCGGAAGGCGACCGCACCGATGTGCTCCGCGGTCTGGGACATCTCGTTCATCAGGTGTGAGTGGGCGCTGCGGCCGGGGCGCACGGCGTTGGCGTCGAGCGGGGCGCCGACCTCCCGCAGCGGGGAAGGGTGCTGCCCGTAGGGCTTGCCGTTGACCGTGACGGTGCCCGACGTCGGCCGCTCACGGTCCCGGGCGCGATCGTGAAGCTGAGGGTGTCCACGGTGGTGGTGTCGCCGTAGCGCTGGGTGAGCTCGTGTGCCTGGATCATGACCGGGACCTTCCTGGGCGGTGGTGGGCCTGTGTGCGTATCCCCTGACCTGACCTGCCGGTAGGGGCCTTGGCAGGCCCCTACGCGACGTCCCGGTGGTAGTTGGTGTCCTACCGCCAGGAGGCCCGCACCGCGGCACCGAGGCAGATGGCTGTGAACAGGACGGGGACTGTTCTCGGGTTCACGCTTGCTGCTGGATGCGAGCGGCTTCACGGTCCGGGCTGGTCGCCATGGTTGCCGGCGACGCGATGCGGGGCCAGGTCCAGGCGGAGCGCAGGATAAAGGCCAGGAGCAGCACCTCGATGGCGATGTGGAAGCCGTAGTAGAAGGCCCAGTCCCAGGACGTCCCGACCGCGTTGAACACCGTGACGGGGATGTAGAGCGATGCCACGACGAGGTTAGTGGCGCGGTTCACCCGTGCGGGCAGTGTCATGGAGAGCATCACCATCAGGGCCGGGATCCCGATGACCACGACGAACATGGTCAACAACGTCGGGGTGATGTCGAACTCGAAGATGCCGCCACCCCGGATCTGGTCGATGGCACCGGGCTGGTAGAGGTGGAAGTAGTCGATGTAGACGTAGAAGAACATCAAGCTGGTCCAGGCCGCCGCGAGCTTGGCCTGCACCGGGGTCCGCAGGTTCTCCAGCGTGGTGGTGTGTCGACGTGTTCTCATCATGGGCTCCGCTGCAGTGGTGAGGATCGACAGGTCCTCGGGTTTCGTCGAACGTTCGACTTACGGATGTAAGGGTAATTCCAAGAGTAGGCTTACGGGCGTAAGTGCGCAAGGATGGGAAAACAAGGATGGGAAAATGACGCGACGCACACCACTGAGCAGGGAGAGGATCATCGACGCCGCCGCCGCAGTCGCCGACCGCGCGGGTGTCTCCGCCGTGAGCATGCGCAGTGTCGCGAAGGAGCTCGGCGTCGAGGCGATGTCGCTCTACCATCACGTCCCGAGCAAGGAGGCGCTGCTCGACGACCTCGCCGACTGGGTGTTCGAGAGGATCGAACTGCCCCAGGTCGGCGCCACGTGGCGGGAGGCGCTGACCGGCCGGGCACGATCGGCGCGGTCGGTGCTCACCGCTCATCCGTGGGCGCTCGGGATGATGGAATCGCGCCCCAATCCCGGCCCCGCGCTGCTGCAGCACCACGACCGTCTCCTCGGCGTGCTGATGGCCGAGGGCTTCAGCGCTGCGCTGGCCACACACGCGTTCTCCGCGATCGACGCCTACGTGTACGGGTTCGCGCTGACCTGGACGAGCCTGCCGTTCGAACCGGGAGACGGCGCCGAGGAGGCGTTCGCCGTCAAGGTCGCGGCGTCGGCGGAGCTGTATCCGCACATTGCGCGCTCGCGCGCCGAGCTGTTCGGCGATGGCGTCTACGCGTTCGCGGACGAGTTCGACTACGGGCTGGAGCTGATGCTGGAGGGCCTGGAGCGTCGGGTCGCCGACGAGAGCCCCGCGCTGGGCGAGCGTTAGCGCATGGTCGTGCGGGCATGAGAGCGCTCGTCCAGGACCGCTACGGGTCGCCCGATGTGCTGCGGCTCGACGATATCGCCACGCCGACGCCGGGGAGAGGCCAGGTGCTCGTGCGGGTGATCGCGACCTCGGTCAATCTGAGCGACTGGGAGGGGCTGCACGGGTCGCCCGCCTATGCCCGATTCGGCGGCCTGTTCAGACCCGCCCGCCGCACACTCGGTTCGGACATCGCGGGAGTGGTCCAGGCAGTGGGCGCAGGGGTCACGCTGTTCCGGCGCGGTGACGAAGTCTACGGCGACAATCTCACTCTGAAAGGCGGCTTCGCGGAGTACGCCGTGGCGCCCGAGCACGCTCTCGCGCTCAAACCGGCGGGACTGTCATTTGCCGAGGCGTCGACACTGCCGCAGTCGGGGGCGATCGCGGTGCAAGCCGTTGCGCGCGCGAAGCCCGGTGAGCGGATGCTGATCAACGGCGCAGGCGGAGGAACCGGGGTGTTCGCGCTCCAGCTCGCCGCTGCTTCCGGCATCCGTGTCACGGCCGTGGACAACGCCGGCAAGCTCGACTTCATGCGATCCCTGGGGGCCGCCGAGGTCATCGACCATCGCGCCGACGACTTCACGCGCACCGGTCCGTACGACCTCATCATCGACCTCGTCGCCCGGCGGTCGGTGTTCGCGTATCGCCGTGCGCTCGCCCCCGGTGGCACGTACCTGATCGTCGGCGGGACGACGCGCGCCCTGCTGCGAGTGGTGACGGTCGGCGCACTGATCGGCGCGATGACGGGTCGGCGTTTGGGGGTTCTCGCCGTCAAGCCGGGTCCGGCGCATTTCTCGCCTCTTGCCGACCGATGCGTCGCGGGAGATGTCCGCATCCACATCGACCGCGTGTTCCCCCTCGAGCAGGTGCCCGAAGCGCTCACCTACGTCGGCGACGGCCGCGCGCTCGGCAAAGTGGTGGTCGAGGCGGGGACAGGTGCCGACTGAAGACCGCGCGAACCGACGAGAGGGTCAATCCCCACATCTCGAGGAGCCGGAAGGCCGCGGCGACGAACGGCAGACCGGTGTGCACGAGGTCTTCGAACCGGTCGATGATGCCGGCGAACAGCAGGACGACCACGACCGTGGGGGCCACGTACAGCCACAGATCCTGGATGTGGAATCGCGCCCCGACCCCGGTCCAGGGCTGCTGCAGCAGCACGACCATCTCCTCGGTGTGCTGATGGCTGAGGCCTTCAGCGCCGAGGACGCGTTCCCTTGCGGCGCATGCTCGCCAGGTATCGGCGGGACGCTACAGGGCGTGGAGGTATCGCCGGGTGTATTGCTGCTGCAGCAGATGGCTGATCGGTGCCAGGGCGCGGGACCACCAGACGCCTGGCCGGGAGAAGGCGGTGATGGTGAACACGACCGCGTCATCGTCCCGCCAGTCGAGGCAGAACCTCTCCTCGCCCTGCTCGGGGTGGCCTTGCAGGGTCCCGTAGGCGAAGCCCCGCCGGCGCTCCTCCTCCACCACGTAGACCACCTGGCATCCGAAGGAGATCCGCAGCAGGTGCCGGCCCAGGCGCAGACGGACGCGGCTGCCCTGCTCGACCCGGGGTGTGGTGGCCTCGACGGTCAGGCCGGCTGCTCGGTGCATCTGCCAGCTCATCAGGCGTTCGGTGGCGCGGCGGAACGTCGACTCCCCGTGTCCGATGACCCTCTGAACCCTCACATGGGTGTATCCGTCGGGCAGCTGCCCGGCGGTAGCGCCGACCTCCGGGTAGGTCAGTGGGCGGTCGAGCAAAGTCATAGCGCTCACTATGCCAAGGGAGCGCTTTGCATATGGCCTGGCTGCCGGTCACGGCCTATGAGGGAGACGTTGCAGAATGGGTTGGTTTTCACCGTGTTTGCCAGGGAGCGGGCCAAAGGGTCTTGCGGGTTCAGATGAAGAGGGCGCGGTTGAGGCGTACGCCGTATTCGGCGTCGAGGTTGGTGGTGGCGTCCCCGACTCGTTCCTGGATGGCGGCGACGGCCAGGTCGCGTCGCGTCGGCGATCGCCTCGCGTCCGCTGCCCCCCACTGCTCCGGCATCTCTTCGAGGGCGAGGTCGGTGCAGTAGCACGGGGTGCCCGGCTGCTGGCGCCACGACTGCGTCAACGGGCCCGCGTCGAAGGCGTCGAAGCCGGTGGCTTCGACGAGGGCCATGCCCACGGCCCGGTGGTGGTCGTCATCGGCTGCCACGGGGATGGCGATGCGGTCCGGACTGCCTGCCGGTTGACCCTTGGCTGCGAAGGAGGGGGAGCCGATGGCGTTCCACGCCTTGACGACCGGTCGCCCCAGCTGTTCGGCCACCCACAGGCTCTCGACCTGACCGGCCTCGATGGCCTCGATCCTGCCGTCGCGCTGCGGATAGTAGTTCGAGGTGTCGATGACCACGGTGCCGGACGGCAGAGCGGTGAGCAGCGGCGCGAGCTGCGGAAGACGGTGCAGGGGAACGGAGAGGATCACGACGTCGACATCGATCACCGCCTCGGCCGCCAGGACCGCACGTCCGCCTGAGGCCAGCACCTCGGCCCCGATCGTTTCGGGCCCGCGCGAGTTGGCGACCTCGACGTCGTGTCCGGCTGCGCTCAACCGCTGGGTCAGGGTGGTGCCGATGTGTCCGGTGCCCAGAATGCCGATCTTCATGGTCTGTCTCCTTTGCTGCAGGTGGATGCCCGATGGGGGCGAGGGGGTGTGGGTCAGGCCGTTGCGGCCGGGGCCGTGGGTGTGGGTTCCGCGGGGGTGTGCGGGTCGACCGATCGGGGGCGGCGCACGAACAGGGTGGCGAGAGCCGAGGCGGAGGCGACGACGGCCGCGGCGGTGAAGGCGGCTTGTACGGCCGAGACGGACTGGGCCAGGTCCAAGGGGCCGGTGCCGTGTGCGGTGGACCCGAGGGTGTAGGCGGAGACGAGCACGGCGGTGCCGGCCGCGCCACCGAGCTGCTGGATGGTGCCGAAGGCCGCGCTGCCGTGGGGGTAGAGATGGGCGGGCAGTGCCGACAGTGCGGCCGTGGTCAGCGGGCTCCACATCAGTGCCTGCCCGATGATCATGGTGATGTAGGCGATGAGCAGCGTCGAGACGGCCGTGCCGGAGTCGATGCGGCTCAGGAACCACAGGGAGGCGGCCACGATGAGTGCCCCGGGGACCGCCAGGGGCCGGGGGCCGAGGCGGTCGTAGAGCCGCCCGCCGATGGCCGAGACCACGGCGATCGTGATGCCACCGGGCACGAGGAAGAGCCCGATCTGCAAGGTGCCCAACCCGCTGACACTGCTCAGCAGCAGCGGGAAGACGACTCCCGTGCCGAAGGCCGTCATGGTCAGAGCCAGCATCACCAGCAGCGGCACCGTGAAGGACTTCACGGCGAAGATCCGCACGTCCAGCAGCGCGTCGTCGGTGCGCTGGAGCGCCCGCTGCCGCAGGACGAACGCGGCGACGCCCAGGACGCCGACGAGGATCGGCAGGGAGGGGGAGACGGGGGTGTGGCCCGAGGTGGACTCCCCGATGGTGGCCAGCCCGTAGACCAGGGCGCCGAACCCCGCAGCCGAGAGGACGAGGGAGAGCACGTCGAGCTTGATCGGCTCCGGTGTGGTGATGTTGCGCAGCTTCACCGCGCCCAGCACGAGCCCGGTCAGGGCGACCGGCACCATCAGCAGGAACAACCACCGCCAGCTCAGCTGGGACAGGACCAGGCCCGAGACCGCCGGGCCCAGGGCCGGTGCTGCGGAGGAGACGATCACGACCAGCGCCATGAACCGGCCCTGGCGGGCCGCCGGAACCAGGCGCATGGTGGTGGCCATCAGCAGCGGCAGGAAGACGGCGGTGCCGATGGCCTGGATGATCCGGCCGGTGAACAGGACCCCGAAGCCGGGGGCGAGGGCGGCGAGCACCGTCCCTGCAGTGAAGAGCGACATCGCGGTCAGGAAGACGGTGCGCAGGTGGAACTTGCGCATCACGAAGCCGGTGGCCGGGATCAGGACGGCGAGGGTGAGCAGGTAGCCGGTGGTCAGCCACTGCCCGGTCGTCGCGGTGATCGCCAGCTCCTCGATGAGGGTGGGCAGCGCGACCCCCAGCAGCATCTCGTTCAGCAGCACGATGAAGGTCGAGGCCATCAGCAGCCCCAGGACGAGGCCATCACCGGGGGCCAGTTTGTCGCGCGCATCCACGACCTGGGAAGTGCCCAGAACATGGGGGCCGGTGTCAGGCTGTGGGTCGATCGACGCCTGGCGGGTGGTCATCGGGGGCTCTCTTTCATCACGCTGTGGTTCGGTCTCGAGGCGGAATCCGGGCAACCCGGGCAACCCGGGTCCCTGTGGTCAATGGCGGGGGAGAGGCGTAACCTCAAACGGAGAACGCCTCCGCATCAGTAAAGCGGAGAGTAACTCCGGTTGGCAAGTGGTTGCCTCTCGCCCTGCCGGTGATCGTGGCCACGTCTCGGATGGGGGTTGGCGACTGGGGCCTGCGGGCCAATGGCGCAGCAGGGGTGGCGTTGGTGCGGGGGTCATGCCCGGAGTGCGTGCCGCAGTTCCCAGATCGAGTCCCCGGCCGTGGTGCAGTGCGGTGGCTGGGGCTGAGCTGGTTCTGCAGGTGGCCGGAGGTGTGGATCCTGCCGGGCGGAACACGGCGGGTCTTGATGCAAAAGACGCCCTCGCTTGCCCTCGACGACCATGCGGAGATAGTCTCCACTTACTCGAGGAGAGGGGCCCGACCATGACCGAAGCAGAGACCGGCACGCGCCGGCCGCGCACCGACGCACGGCGCAACCGCACACGCATCCTCGAAGTCGCCGAAGAGTTCTTCGCCGAGGCCGGCATCACCGGGTCCCTGGACGCGCTGGCCAAGCGGGCCGGCGTCGGAGCCGGAACCCTCTACCGGCACTTCCCCAACCGCGACGCCCTGCTGGCCGCCCTGCTGCAGGCCCGCAACGAGGAGCTGGAGGCCCAGCTCGAGGCTCTCCGGCAGGAGACCGACGCGGCGGTGGCTCTGGAGCACTGGCTGGACGCGCTGGGGGAGTGGGCGACCGCCTTCGACGGACTGCCCGATCCCCTGCGGGCGGCGCTGTCCCAGGAGTCCTCCCCGCTGGCGATCACCTGCCAGGGCTTCATTGCGACCACCGAGGAGTTCCTCGGCGCGGCCCAGCGCGAGGGCACAGCCCGGTCGTGGGTGCGCGGGCGGGACCTGTTCCTGGCCGCCCTGGCCACGGCCTGGGTGCGCGGGGCAGCCATGGCCGACGAGGCCTCGGCCCAGGCCGTGCGCGAGATGATCCGCTCCGGCTGGGCCACACCCCGACCCGAAGACACCCCTGCGAGCTGACCAGCACGGGCAGCCACGGGGACGCCCACGCAACCCAGCGCCGAGCGCAGTGTTCCTCGGAACGAAGCGGCAACGACCGCGGAGTCCATGGGGAGTCCCAGACATCGGCCCGCCGGCACGTCGTGAACCGCCAACGACGGGACCTGCGCCCCAGTGAACGTCACCACCCCGACCCCATTCCACCTATCCCGGAGCGAGGACTCGTCATGCCCACCCTTGGAATCATCGGCAGCGGGAACATCGGTGCGGCCATCGCCCGCCTGGCGACAGCGGTCGGCACCCCGGTCGTCGTCGCCAACTCCCGCGGTCCCGAAACCCTCATCGATCTCGTCGCCGAGCTGGGCCCGCTGGCCACCGCCGGTACCGTCGAGCAGGCGGCTGCCGCCGGGGAGTTCGTGGTGCTGTCCGTGCCGCTGACCGCGACGACCGCGATCCCGGCGGCCCTGCTGGATGGCAGGACGGTGGTCGACACCAGCAACTACTACCCGTTCCGCGACGGGCGCGTCCCCGTCCTCGACGCGGACGAGTTCACCACCGGTGAGCTCGTCCAGCGCCACTTCGCCGGAGCCCAGGTGGTCAAGGCGTTCAACAACATCCTCGCCCACCACATCCCCGCCCTGGCCCGCCCCGCCGGGGTGCCCGACCGCACCGCACTGCCCATCGCGGGCAACGACGCCGCGGCGAAGACTCGGGTGGCGGCACTGATCGATCGGTTCGGCTTCGACACCGTCGACGCCGGCACCCTGGCCGAGAGCTGGCGGTTCGAGCCCGAGGCCGCCGCCTACACCCGCCTCTACCTCGCCGATCCCACCACCCCCGATGAGCGCCTGCTCGAGGCCCCCGCCGGGACCGTGCCGGCCGCCCGGCTGGTCTCCGCCCTCGAGAGTGCGCAGCGGGTACGGGTGGCCGAGCGCACCTTCTGACCCGGCCGGAGGTCGGCACGGTGGCCCACTGATTTCACCGCGACATCCGTCCCCGCGGTTGCCCAATGCTCATGCGCCTACCGGATCAGGATTTCCAGCCCTTTGACAATCCGGAGACTCTCTCCGTATCGTTGGAACGAGTAGACGGAGGAAGGATCCGTTTAAGTGCCCTCTCACTGGAGACTCCTCGATGACCAGCCCGCAGATGATCCTCGGCATGCAGCTCGGCAACGGCTACGGCTCCCAGCCCGCCGCCTGGCGGGCCCCCGGGGTGGACCCGTCCAACTACACCGACTTCGACGCCCAGGTCCGCTACGCCCAGGCCGCCGAACGCGGGAAGTTCGCGTTCCTGTTCCTGCCAGACTTCCTGGCCCTGAGCGGGGACCTGGAACACGAGGCCCCCATGCTGACCCTGGAACCCATGATGACGCTGGCGGCGATCGCCCGGGGCACCCAGCGCATCGGCCTGGTGGCCACCGGCTCGACGACCTTCAACGAGCCCTACAACCTCGCTCGGCAGTTCAAGGCCCTGGACGTGATGAGCCACGGCCGGGCCGGCTGGAACGCGGTGACCACCAGCGACCCCAGCTCCGCGGCCAACTTCGGTCGCCAGATCGCCGCCCGACCGCAGCGCTACCAGCGTGCTCACGAGGCCATCCAGATCACCCAGGCGCTGTGGGGCAGCTGGCAGCCCGACGCCTGGCACAAGGACCCCGCCACCGGGCGCTTCGCGGACCCGGGCAAGATCCAGGCGATCAACCTGGGCGGGGAGCACGTCGCCTCCCAGGGGCCGCTGCCCATTCCGCCCTCGGAGCAGGGCCAGCCGGTGATCTTCTCCGCCGGCGGCGGGGCGAACGGGCTCGAGATAGCCGGCCGGTACGCCAGCGCGGTTATCGGCGCGGTGTTCACCATCGAGGACGCCCGGGTCCAGCGCGAAGCCATCAGGGTCGCTGCACGACGGGCCGGACGGAACCCTGACGAGGTGAAGTTCTTCGCCGGGGTGATGCCGGCCATCGGCCCCACCAAGCGCGCCGCCCTGGACCGCCGCGTGGCCCTGGGCGAGCTCACGTTCCCGGCCCGCGTCCCGTACCTGGGGTCCATGCTGGGACTGGAGCTGGAGGCCGGTCAGCTGGACCGGCCGCTGACTCCCGCCCAGCTGGCCGCCGCCCGCCCCAACCCCTTCGATCCCCGCTCCCCGCGAGCCCTGGAAGTGGCCCGCGAAGGGTGGACCATCCGCGACGTTCTCGCCCACGGGGTCATCGACTACCACCCCACCCCGGTGGGTCCTGCCTCCGTGACCGCCGACCACCTGCAGGAGTGGTTCGAGGCCGGAGCGGCCGACGGCTTCTGGGTCTCCATCGACGTCTACGAGGACGGGATCGACACCTTCGTCGACGAGGTCGTGCCCATCCTGCAGGAGCGCGGGCTCTACCACCACGACTACGAGGGCCCCACCCTGCGCGAGAACCTGGGAGCCCACGAGCAGTACGGGGTGGACCCCCGGCTCACGGACCCGGCCCGCTGACCCCGGCCATGCAAGCTGCAGCCGACCGGCAGGACATCGACCCCCGGGCCTTCCGGGACTCCCTGGGGCTCTACGCCTCCGGGATCACGCTCATCACCGGCCATGATGAGCAGGGCCCGAGCGCGCTCGAACCTCTGCTGTATTTCCAGGGACGGTACCGCCGCCTGGGCCCGGACGAGACACCCTGAGGCGCATCACCGTGCACTGAGGGCGAGGGCCACACCACACCTTCAGGGCCGGAACAGTCGCTGATTGACTCGTGGGCAGTGGAGTCAAGAGCGGCTTCTTCCCCACCGCTTCACAAATGGCCCGTTAGCGGCCTACCGTGCTGCGGTAGAGGTTGCTCACCGCTGCGGCTCGTCCGCGGCGCGCCCGGCGCCCCCGGAACAACCGGTGGCCACCGGGTTCTGCGGAGGGGAGCAGCCGACGAGCCTGGGCGGCCAGCCGCGGACGTGCCCGTGACGATCATGAGATCCGCTGACCTGTGCTGTGGGGTCGGCCGGCTGTTGGCGCTGCCCTTCGACCTCCAGGAGAACCAGCCATGAGTCCCCGCATCCGCCCCGCCGCGACTTCTGACCTGGACGCCGCGGCACGAGTCCTCGCCGCAGCCTTCGAGACGTACTCGTGGACGCGGTGGACCATTCCCGCAGACGGCTACCGCACGCGTCTGGAGGAGATCCAGCGACTGTATCTGTCGCACACCCTCGAGCACGGCCTCGTGCTCGTGGACGAGCAGGTGAGCGCGGTCGCCGCTTTCCTCCCGGCGGATGCGGCTGACCCACCTGCACCGACACAGCATCGGATCGCCGAACTCCTCGGGGCACGTCTGACTGCCCTCACCGGCCTGGATCTGCCTGCCGCCCCGGTGGGCTCATGGACCCTCGAGACGGTCGGCGTTCACCCTGCCCGGCAAGGCGCAGGTTTGGGAACAGCGGTCATCGCAGCGGGCCTGGCAGTGATTGACCGGCGCGGTGAGCCCGTCGCCCTGGAGACCTCGGACGAACGTAACGTGCATCTCTACCGACGTCTTGGATTTGCCACCACCGCCACCACTGCGATCCCGGCAGGTCCCGTCGTCTACTCGATGAGCCGCACGACGTCGCGTGGGTGAAGGAGCGCCTTCCCTCTCCCCGAGGATCCTCTGGGCACGGACGGTAGAACGCACGCTCGGGGTTCGAAGCGGGCTCATCACTCATTGATGCCCACAACTGTGGTGTCGGCCTCGACGTCAGTGCTCACCACGGCTCCGGCGCGGACGTGGCGAGCGAGACCCCGGCGAGCTCCTCGGAGACCCTCCAGATACGTTCGGCCGCCTGCAGATCGCGCAGGGGGCGGAACAGGGCGTGCCGGCCCGGGCCGCCGCCGAGGTTCCCCGGTCCCTTCGGCCCGTACAACAGCCCGCCGCGGGCCTGGGGTGAGGTAGCAGCCATCAGCGCCGGCAGCTGCGCACTGTCGACGGTGCCCGCCAGGATCCCGGCGCGGGAGAGACGACGGATCACGGCGATGTTGGGGGTGTCCCGCTCCCTGCCGATCTCCGGCCGCGCCGCCATCAGGCTCGTCGGGGCGACACCAGGGTGCGAGAGGTTGCTGGTGATGCCCCAGCCGCCGGCGCCGCTGCGCCGGTCCAGCTCGAGCCCGAAGAGGCCCAGGGCGATCTTCGACTGGCTGTAGGCGCGCATGCCGGCGTAGGAGGTCTCCCAGTTCATGTCGCTCCAGTTCACCTCCCCGCTTCTGGCCGCGATGCTGATCTGCGAGGTGACCCGGGCCCGACCCGCGACGAGCAGCGGCAGCAGGTGCGCCACCAGCGCAACGTGTCCGAGGTGGTTGGTGCCCAGCTGCAGCTCGATCCCGTCGTCGGTGACCTGGCGCTCCGGCGGGGTCATCACCCCGGCGTTGTTGATCAGCAGGTGGATGGGGTGCCCCTCACCGCGCAGCTGCTCGCCCAGGGCGGCCACCGAGCGCAGCGAGGACAGGTCCATCTCGCGCAGTGACACCTGGGCGGTCGGGTGCTCGGTGCGGATGCGGGTGAGGGCGGCTTCGCCCTTGACGCGGTTGCGGACCGGCAGGACCACCTCGGAGCCGGCGGCGGCGAGTCGACGCGCGATGCCGAAGCCGATCCCGTCGCTGGCTCCGGTGACGACGGCGCGCCGCCCGGACAGATCGGGCACGGTGAACTGGGGTGTGCGAGGCATGACGTTGCTCCTGTGGTCGTGGTGATCGGGTGTGAACGGCGTCAGGGCCGGACGGTGTCAGGGGCGAGCGGGGCGGGGGACGCGGGCGTGGACCCGGTGGTGGGCCTGCCCGCCGCGCGGCGGGCGAGGACCACGGTGACGGCGAAGTGGACGGCGAACAGCGCCGGGACGCCGACCTGGATCGCGGCCAGGACCGCGAGCTGGCTCTCGAGGTAGAACAGCACCCGCACGAGCAGGTTCGCGCTGGCCATGACCAGGATGACCAGCGTGCTCACGGTGTACACCCGGCGCAGGTCGCGGTGCTCGCGCCACGCGCTGGGCCCGCCGACCAGCGGGTTGACGATGATGCCCATCAGCGGCCGCCGGGCGATCAGCGAGACGACGTGGGCCGCGACGAAGACCGCGGGCAGGAGCGTGGTGGGCAGGAAGAAGGCACGCGCCTCACCTGCGAGGGCCGCCACGCCCGCGCAGACCGCCGCGACCAGCACCCCGGCGACCGCGACCCCCGGCGGCTCGCGGCGCGCCAGCCGCATTGCGCAGGCCAGCACCGCGGTCACGGCCAGTGCGACGAGTGCCGTGCCGAGCCCGGCGACGGCCTCGGAGGACACGAAAGCGATGGTCGGGGCCGCGGCCACTGCCAGGCCGACCGGTCCGCCCAAGCGGTCCAGGGTCCGGTGTGCGACGGCGCGCCCCGCGGAGCGCTCCACGGGCGCCGGCAGCTCGAGCACGCGGCGCGCTCGCGCGCTGGCACTGGGTGCTGCCTCGCTGGTACGGGGGTGGCTGAACGGCTCCTTGCCGGGCCGGGGGTGCTGAGGCCGACGGGTGTCGACGGGCGATGGATTGGCCACGGTGTCCTCCTGGATGGGTCGGGCTGTGCCTCCAGCCTCGGCCGCGGCGCCGACCCCAACCAGGGCCTGTCGATCCACCCCTGGCTCGAACCCGCCGGGCCCGCCGCGGTGGTCCCGTTCGCTGTGCCGGCTCAAGGTGGGATCGGCGGGCCGTGGCTGAGGGGTGGTTCTGTGCTGTACGAATGAGCGGGAGGGACGAGGAGCCTTGAGTCGACGGAGAGGTGGGCCGATGATCGACCGGGCAGGAATCGACAGGGCAGTGATTGATCGGGCGGGGCTGGCGGAGTTCCTGCGCCGGCGGCGCGGGGCGCTGCAGCCGGAGGACGTGGGGCTGCCGCGGGGGCGGCGCCGGCGGACCAGCGGCCTGCGCCGTGAGGAGGTCGCCGCGCTGTGCCACATGTCGACCGACTACTACGCCCGCCTGGAGCGTGAGCGCGGCCCGCGCCCCTCCGAGCAGATGATCGCCGCCATCGCGCAGGGCCTCCACCTGAATCTGGACGAGCGCGATCACCTCTTCCGCCTCGCCGGGCACCACCCGCCCGCGCGCGGAGCGCTCAGCGAGCACATCAGCCCTGGCCTGCTGCGCATCCTCGACCGCCTGGTCGACACCCCCGCCGATCTCGTCACCGAGCTGGGTGAGACGCTGCGCCAGACCCCGATGGGCGTCGCGCTCACCGGCGACGCCACCGGATACACCGGCCCGGCCCGCAGTCTGGGCTACCGCTGGTTCACCGACCCTGGCGCCCGGGCCCTGTACGCGCCCGAGGACCACGCGTTTCTCTCGCGCCTGTACGCCTCGCACCTGCGCACGCTCGTCACCCGGCGCGGGCCCGCCTCCCGGGCGGCGCCGCTGGCCGAGCTGGCCCTGGCGCGCAGTGAGGAGCTGCGGAACCTGTGGGACGCGCACGAGGTCGGTGTCCGGCCCGAGGAGGTCAAGCGCTTCGTGCATCCGCAGGTCGGGACGCTGGAGCTGAACTGCCAGACGCTGTTGGACCCGCAGCAGTCGCACCTGTTGCTGGTGTACACCGCGGTGCCTGGCACCGAGAGCTACGAGAAGCTGCAACTGCTCTCCGTCCTCGGCGCGCAGGAGATCAGCTGACACGTGCCGTGCGGCACGGTTGCCGGCTCAGGCGTTGTCGCGGGCGTCGAGTTCGCCCAGGACGTCGTGGAGCCGGTCGGTGGTGCAGGGGTGCGGTCCGTGCGGTGTGGTGAGGTACTCACGGTCGAGCTGGCGGCAGATCTGGGAGTGCAGCACCTGCAGCTCGGCCAGGCTCAGGCCACCCAGCTCATCGGGGAAGGCCTCCTCCGGTCCCAGGCAGGAGCGCACCCTGCGGTGCGGGCCAGGGGATCGGGCTGGATCGCTCCGATCCGAGGTGAGGGTGGTGGATGCGCTCATGATCGTGTCCTTGTGGCGGAAGAGGCTGTTCTTGCTGGGCACGGAACTTTCGCGGAGACGGCCGGGAACTTCCCGGCGCGTTCTCCGTGGCCCTGGCCCACAGGGTGAACGAGAACCGACCCTTGTACCCGGAAACCGTCTCGGTGAGAGGTCCTCTGCTGGTCGGGGGGTCAGCGCACACGGAGGTCGTAGCTGAACACGTCGAGCATCTTGCGCTGGCCGGTGCCGGATTCGCGGATCCACAGCACCCCCAGTTCGGGCAGTTTCTCCTCCACGATCCCGAGGTGGTGCAGCACCCCGTTGGACCAGGCCTCCAGTCGGTTCCCGACGTGCACGGTGGTGAGGTCGTCGATGGACGACACGGTGTCAGCCATGGTGTCCACCCCCTTTCTGGGTCGCGTTGAGCTCTCAGCCTGGGCCACGACCATGACCAGCCGGTGAGCACCGGGTGGATGGATGGTGGACGCGCAACGGCGCCCGCGGGTCAGTATTCCTCCGTCGTCGACACTCCGCCTGCCGCGAGCAACCCCACCCCGTCACGCCCAGGGTGCGGGGGATGAAGGGCGCCTTGGCCGGTTCGCGTTCCTGCTGGCGGCGGCGTTGGAGGACCTGCTCCACTTGGCTCAGCGCCCACGCCGGCTCGTCGCGCCCCGGGGGCTCCGACCTGGTGGGCGACCACGTGGGTGCAGCACCCACGGGTTCTGCGGATCCGTCTCCTGCTCGGTCATGGTGTCCCCCTGTGCTGATCGCCCACCTGCGTCTCGTTCCGGGCCGCGCGGCAGCTCCAGTGCACGGAGCCGCTGGTCCGATGTGGTCGTGGTGTGCCGGCACCTTGTGGTGATCCGCCACAATCCGGTTCCCCGTGACAGCCTGTCCAGGACCACGAAGGGCGCAGGCGGGCTCCGCCCGGTGGGCCCTGTCCTGGCACTGGCATCGTGCCGGCACCATCCCAGTGTGCGACGCGGCGATGACTTCCGGCCGCCCCTCGGTGTGTCTCCGGGGTGGACGTGGTCGACCGTCCGGGACCGGGTCGATCGGGTGGCCCCGGAACCGTACCGGCGAGGGCGGGCTGATCGGTGATCCGACGTCGCTCATGGTGCAGCACGGCGCCCACCACGGCCCCGGGAACCGCGATCAGGACCATGACCGCCGGGGTGTCGGTGGCCACCGCCAGGACCGCCACTGCAGTGGGGGTCGTGAACACGAACAGACGGACTCCTGTCCGCAGACCCCGTGGATCGGCCTTCTGCTCGGTCATGGCATCCCCCCGTGCTGGCCGCCCACCAGCTTCTCGTTCGTCTCAGCACGGCAACGTCACCGCGCGGAACTGCCGGTGCGACATGCTCGCGGTGCCCTCGCACCGTGCGGCAATGCGCCGCGATCCGGATCCCCCTGTGACAGCGGTGCCAGCGCCACGGAGGGCGCAGACGGATTTCACCCGCTGGGACCCGTCCTGGCACTGGCTCCGTGCCGGCACAGCCCCAGTCTGCGACGCGTCGATGACCTCCCGGTGGCCACCGGGTGGACAACAGGTGTGGTGTGTCACCCCGGAGTGCCCGGGACGCCCGTCTCTGCGGTCGCATTCGCGCGCCATGATCACGTTGCGCGGTCGGTGTCAGCCGATGCAGAACGCCCATGACGGTCTGCCCGCTCCCTGCGCCATTAACAGGAGCCCGACGGAGGCGCAGGGGACTGTCCGCTCGATTCGCCCTGGTCAGCGACTGATTCCCAGCCCCGACACAGGGTTCTGATAACTGGGGCATATCGGTGGCTGATCCAGTTGAGTTCGTCCTGGGCCCACCGGTCCGGGCCGGTGGGCAGGGGGCTCACCGACACATCGCCCGGGGGAGCCCACACCTGTCATGACCGATTCCGACCGCCGTCCGGCCTCCGCAGCCGGAGCAACCTCCGCAGAGACCACACCGTGGGCAACCACCCGTGCGGGGGCTCCCGAGGGCACAACCTCCGACGACGCCACGGAAGCTGCGGCCACCACCGGCGGCAAGCGGCGGCTGGTCGGCATCGACGCGGCCCGCGGCCTGGCACTGATCGGCATGGTCTCCATCCACATCCTGCCCGCCTGGGACCCGGAGACCTTCGCCCCCACCGCCCAGTGGACGCTCTTCGCCGGACGGTCCGCCGCCCTGTTCGCGCTGTTGGCCGGGGTGAGCCTGGCCTTCACCTCCGGAGGACGCACCGCCCACAGCGGCCGGGCGATGACCGCCACCCGGGCCGGGATCCTGGTCCGGGCCGGGTTGATCACCGCCCTGGGCCTGGCGATCAACCCGCTGATCCCGGGCGCCACCGCCGAGGAGATCCCGGCGATCAACATCCTGATCTACTACGGGGCCTTCTTCGTCCTGGCCATCCCGTTCCTGAACCTGTCCGCCAAGGCCCTCTTCGCCTGGGCGGCGGTGTTCGCCCTGGCCGCCCCGGTGCTCATGCACGCCACCCGTGAGGCCCTGCCGGCCGCCGCGGAGCTCAACCTCGGCTTCGCCGACCTGGCCGCCGCCCCCGGGGCCACCCTCGCCCACCTGTTGCTGACCGGCACCTATCCGGCCCTGCCGTACCTGGCCTACCTGCTGGTCGGTCTGGGGATCGGGCGGCTGAACCTGGCCGGCATCCAGGTGCAGGTCGGCCTGCTGCTGGTCGGCCTCGGGGTCGCCGTGGTGGCGTGGCTGGCCTACTGGGTGCTGATCCTCCAGGCCGGCGGCTACGACCAGCTCATGACCCACACCCCGGCCCTGACCGAGGACGGGATCGACGACATCATCGTCTTCGGCCCGGACCCGGTGCTGCCGACCACCACCTGGTGGTGGCTGGCGATCGCCGGCCCGCACACCAACACGCCCCTGGCCCTGGCGATGGGCCTGGGCTCGGGGGCGGCCGTGCTCGGGGGCTTCCTCCTGCTCACCCGCCGCTTCGGGAGCTGGTTGCTGCCGTTGAGCGCGATGGGCACCATGACCCTCACCCTGTACTCGGCTCATCTGCTGGCCCTGTCCGCCGAGGTGCACTACGACCAGCCCTACCTGTGGTTCTTCCTCCAGATCGGGGTGGCCGCGCTTTTCGCCACCGCCTGGCACCGCGCCCTCGGACAGGGACCTCTCGAACGCGTCGTGGCCCGTGGCGCGGGCCTCACCCGCCGCCTGGTCCTTGCCGGGCACCGCACGCGCTGACAGCACGGCATCTGCACGCCGACGGACACCGGTCGATCCGACAGGCCAGTTGCCCTCGGCGTCGATGACGAACGGTGCCGGTCACCGTGCACAGGGCGTGGCAAGGACGCAGGGAGGGCATCAGGTGCCGGCAGTAGCATCGTCGACAGTTGATGACGAATCTCAGGAGGTGTGGTCATGGATCGTTCCCGCCCGGAGTGCTGGTTGACGGACATGGACGGGGTGCTCGTCCGTGAGGGCGAGGCCCTTCCGGGCGCCGCTGACTTCTTGCAGCGCCTCGTCGACCAGGAACGCCGTTTCCTGGTGCTGACCAACAACTCGATCTACACCCCCCGAGACCTCGCGGCCCGGCTGGCCAAGAGCGGGCTGACCGTGCCCGAGGAGTCGATCTGGACGTCGGCGCTGGCCACGGCCGGGTTCCTCGCCGACCAGGTCCCCGGTGGCTCGGCGTACGTGGTCGGTGAGGCGGGCCTGACCACCGCGCTGTACGAAGTGGGCTACACCCTCACCGACGTCAGCCCCGACTACGTGGTCCTGGGGGAGACCCGGACGTACTCCTTCGAGGCCATCACCAAGGCGATCCGGCTGATCGAGTCCGGGTCGCGCTTCATCGCCACCAACCCGGACGCCACGGGACCCTCAGCGGAGGGGCCGCTGCCGGCGACCGGTGCGGTCGCGGCCCTGATCACTCGGGCCACCGGAGCCGTTCCGTACTTCGTCGGCAAGCCCAACCCGATGATGTTCCGCAGTGCGATGAACCGCATCGAGGCCCACTCCGAGACCACGGTGATGGTCGGGGACCGGATGGACACCGACGTCGTCGCGGGCATCGAAGCCGGGCTGGAGACGATCCTGGTGCTGAGCGGGTCCACCCGAGCCGCCGACATCACCACCTATCCGTACCGTCCCGGACGGGTCCGGGACTCGATCGCCGACGTCATCGAGCTCATCTGACCCGGCGCCGGATTTCTCCAGCCCGAGCCCTTCCACATCCAGCACACCGCACGAGGGGATGACCACGATGAGCGGCGCTGCACCCACCTGTCAGGAGATCCACGAAGAGCTCGAACGCGTGCGGGCCGACTTCCACGCCCTCGTAGCAGCAGCGACCCCAGCGGATCTGCGCCGGCCCTCGTCCGGCACCCGGTGGACCAACGGGCAGCTGCTGTTCCACATGTTCTTCGGCTACCTGATCGTCCGGCGCCTGATCCCGCTGGTGCGCCTGATGGGTCGTCTCCCCGGGTCGGTCAGCCGCACCTTCGCCCGGGTGCTGGAGGCCGGCACCAGGCCCTTCCACCTCATCAACTACCAGAGCGACAGGGGGGCGGCGCGGGTGATCCACGGTCCGCGGCTGCTCCGGTGGTTCGACCGCACCATCGACGTCCTGCAGGCCCAGCTCGAGGCCGAGCCCGCGGCCGCACTGGCCCGGGGGATGCACATGCCCGTGTCCTGGGACCCGTACTTCCGGGAGTGGATGAGCCTGGCCGAGATCTACCACTACGGCACCCAGCACTACGGTCACCACCGACAGCAGCTGACCATCGGCAGGCCATCATGAAGGGGTCATCTCACGAGATCGGGATGGCGGGCGAGGTGGCCCAGTCGGCGTTCTGCGTTCTGGGCGGGATCGCCAGTTCAGGATTGATCAAGCTGATGCTGATGGAGCCATGAGCGTGGGGTGAACGCGAAGTCCGTCCCCTGCGCTTCATGTATGGCCGAGCTGCCGGCCACGGCCACGGCCACGAGATCGACGTTGCAGTCGGGGTTCCTTGTCCACGCCAGAAGTGTCCAAGGCATCAGTTCACCCGCGGTCCGGCGGTGCGACGCCGCAGCGCCAGCGGCAGAGTCAGCAGTGAGATCGCTCCCGTGATCAGCAGCGCGGTGCTGAACGACGTCCCCGCGGCGATCATGCCCACCAGGACCGACCCGAGACCGGTCCCGATGTCGAAGCCGATGTTCCACACCGCACTGGCAGTACCGTAGTGCGGCCGGCTGACGGCGTGGAAAGTCACCACCAGGGTCAGGTTCTGCAGGCCGCCGTAGCTGATGCCCACCATCGCTGCTCCGATCATCAACATCGGGGCCCCGGTGGCCTGGGGATCGCGGACCGCCCAGGCGATGGTCGTCATGCCGGCCGTGGTCAGCAGCACCAGCGGTGCGATGAACCGGCGTGGGCCGTACCTGTCGGACAGTGCGCCGATCCGCCAACGGGTGAGTGCGGCGGCGACGTTCATCAGCAGCAGCGCCAGGGCGGTCAGCGCGGCGCTGCTGCTCATCTGGGCCATGAAGGTGATCAGCGCGCCGCCGGCCAGGGTGACGCCGGTCAGCAGCGCCATCGGAGGGAGGAGGCGCAGGTAGGGCGCACGCTCCTCCTCCTCGTCCCCCTCCGGGACGCCGTCCAGCATCCGGGCCAGACCGATCGCGGGCACGACAGCAACAACGGGCAGGGCTGCCAGGGTGAACACGACCCAGAATCCGAGCTGTTCGGCGATCCAGGGTCCCGCCGACAGGAACAGGATCTGCGGTCCCGCGATCGCCAGGCCGTAGGCACCGATCGCCTTCCCGCGATGCTGTGGCTCCACCAGCTCGGCCACCAAGGCACTGCCGGTCACGGTCAGTACGCCGAATCCGAGCCCGCGCACCGCGGAGAGCACCAGGGTCGGCCCCAGGGCGTCACTGAGGCCGTGGGCCAGGGCGGGCAGTCCGAGCAGGAGCATGCCCGCCACGAGGACCGGCGCCCAGCCGAAGCGGCGCAGGGCCCTGGGGACGAACAGCTGGGTGAGTACGGTGAAGAGCATGAGCACGCCGTTGACCAGCCCCGCGCCGGCGGTGTCGGCGCCGCCGTGCACCGCCCACAGTGGCGCGACGGCCAGCAGCGCGGCATACCCCGAGAAGCCCAGGGCGGTCATCGTCAGCATCAACGGCATCCCCGGCGCCCGCCAGACCGAGTTGTTCACCATCGATCGTGGCCCGTGACGACGGCGCCGCCCTCGTGGCACGCCTCAGCGGGGGCTGTGCTCCCGGTGCGGCGTCGCGGCTCTGCGGGAGACTGCTGGGCGCGGAAATTGATGATCGACATGATGAAGCCAGCCTATGTCCGGCACCCTTCGACCCCTTGACCTGGTGGATCGCGACAGGGGCCGGTCCCCATCACGGGACCGGGGCCGGTCGCACAGACACGGGAATGAATAGAATGCACTATCGGTGCAGTATGATGCACTTATGGATCAGAACACGACGTCCCTCGCGGCCGCCATCGGCGCCCGGGTGAGACAGCAGCGGCAGGCCCGGCGCTGGACGCTGGACCAGCTGGCCGAGACCGCAGGGGTCAGCCGCCGGATGCTGGTCAATGTGGAGCAGGGCGCCACCAATCCCAGCGTGGGGACCCTGCTGCGGATCAGCGACGCCTTGGGCATCGGGCTGCCGGCACTGGTCGAGTCGCCTGAGACGGCATCGGTCAAGGTCACCCGGCGCGGTGAGGGGGCTGCCCTGTGGAGCGGAGACTCGGGCGGCCGCGGGCTCCTGGTGGCCGGCACCGCACCGCCGGACGTGGTGGAGCTGTGGGACTGGACCCTGGGCCCCGGTGACCGGCACAGCAGTGAGGCCCACACCCGGGGCACCAAGGAGCTGCTGCAGGTCCAGGCCGGCACCATGACGGTCGAGGTCGCCGAGCAGTCGATCACCCTCGAGACCGGGGACGCGGTCTCCTTCCCCGGCGATGTCGCCCATGCCTACGCCAATCCGGGTGCTGCGCCGGCCCGGTTCTCGCTGACCGTCTTCGAACCGGGCGTGGGCCCGGGACACCACCAGGAGGCTTCCCATGACTGAACCGAACACGCTGGAGCGGTTGCTCGAGGCCGCCTGGGTCGAGGCCGAGGTGTTCGCGCTGCGCCCGGACTACCGGGCCGTGCTGCTGGCCGTGGACGGGCTCGTCCCGGGCCCCAGTGATGCGGACGGTGAGGCGCTGCTGCGCGAAGCCGAGGCCGCCACGGCCCGCGCTTTGGTCGACCGGCCGGTGGACCAGCTTCCGCACGTGGCCGCGTGGCGAGAGGCCTACCGGGGCTTCGGGGCGAAACCGCAGCGCACGCGCAACAGCCTGGAGGCCCTGACGCGCCGAGCGGGGAACGGGCTGCCGCGGGTGAACCGGCTGACCGATCTCTACAACGCCGTCTCGGTCCTGCACCAGATCCCACTCGGCGGGGAGGACCTGGCCGGCTACCGCGGGGCGCCGCGACTGGTGCGCGCCACCGGGGCCGAGGCTTTCGACACGGTGGCCGGCGGGGAGCCGGTGATCGAGCACCCCGAACCCGGCGAGGTGGTGTGGTGCGACGAAGCCGGGGTGACCTGCCGGCGCTGGAACTGGCGCCAGGGACGGCGCACCGCACTGAACGAGGACACCACCACGGCCCTGTTCATCCTCGACGCCCTCGAACCCATGAGCGATGACGCCCTGCACGCCGCCGCGGAGGACCTCGCCACCCGCCTGGCCGACCTCGGCCCCGACGTGCGGATCGCCCGCCGCCTGCTCACTACCCGTGACCGGCACACCCCAGGAGACCCGTCATGACCCTTCGTCTTCCGTCCACCACCGTGGTGCCGCCGCGATCCACCATCCCTTCCACCGAAGGAGACTGACACGATGTTCACCGGTCTGAGCGCCTTCCCCCTCACCCCCCTGGCCAACGATGCGGTGGACGAGTCCGCTTTCGTGGGCCTGATCCGACGGCTCGCGGACGCGCAGGTGGACTCCATCACCGCCCTGGGCTCCACCGGCTCCTACGCCTACCTCAGCACCGAGGAACGACGCCGTGTCGCCCACCTGGCCGTCGAGCACGCCGGGGACATCCCGGTGTTCGTCGGCATCGGGGCCTTGCGCACCTCCCACGTTCTCACCCACCTCGAGCACGCCCAGCAGGCCGGAGCCGCCGCGGTGCTGCTGGCCCCGATGAGCTATCAGCCGTTGACCGACGACGACGTGTTCGCCCTCTTCGACACCGTCACCGCCCACTCCTCGGTGCCGGTGATCGTCTACGACAACCCGGGCACCACCCACGTCACCTTCACCACCGAGCTCTACGGCCGCATCGGGCAGCTGCCCGGTATCGCCTCCATCAAGATCCCCGGGGTGCCCGCCGACCCCCAGCAGGCCCGGGCGCGGGTGCGCGAGATCCGCGCGGTGGTCCCGGCCCACGTGAGCATCGGGGTCTCCGGGGACGCCATGGCGGCCGCCGGGATGACCGCCGGGTGCGATGCCTGGTACTCCGTCATCGCCGGCACATTGCCGGCCCCGGCCCTGCGCATCACCCGGGCCGCGCTGGACGGGCGCGCCGACGAAGCGTCCGCCGAGTCCGCCCGGTTGGCACCGCTGTGGGAGCTGTTCGCCGAGTTCGGGAGCCTGCGGGTCGTGGCCGCGATCGCCGAGCAGCTGGGCCTGGCACCCAGAGCCTGTCTTCCGCTGCCCCTGCAGGGCCTCGACGAGGGGCAGCGCGATCGGGTGGCCCGGGTGGTCGGCGACCTCGCACTCGACCGTCACCGCTGACATCAGGAGCTCCGCAGGACGAGATCGCCGGGGCGCAGTACTGGCCTGATACGTCTTCGCCGCGACAGGTGCGGCCCGCTGCGCCGCACGCTCGGGCTCACCATCACGGTCGCGTTCTCCGTGGCCACGCTGCCGATCCCCGTCATCGACCCGTTCCCTTCACCAGCGGCTCAGTCCCTGGCCGCTGTTCAGGCTGCGAACCACTCTTCCAGCCAACCCTGCATGAGCTCGATCTCCGCCTGCTGGTCCTCGATCATCTTCTCTGCCATGGCCCGCAGCTCGGGGTCGTTGCCCATCTGCAACTCCATCTCGGCCATCTCGAGGGCCATCTGGTGATGAGTGATCATCTCTTCGAGGAAGGCCTGGTCGAACTCGTCCCCGGACAGCTCCGCCAGCTCCTCCAGGGCCATGCCGTCCATCTCGCCCATCATGTCGTCGTGCATGCCACCGCTCATGCCGTTGCCCATGCCGTCTCCGTGAGCATGGCCATGGTGGTGGCCGTGTCCGTGGCCGTGCCCGTGGTGGTGCCCGTGGTGGTGGGTGGAGTCGCTCTCGGGAGCCAGACGGTCGGCGGCGGCCTGCAACTGTCCTATCTCCTCCGTCTGGGCCGCGATGATCTGCTCCGCCAGGTCGCAGATCTCGGGGCGTTCGGACTTCTCCAGGGCCAGTTCGGCCATGTCGATCGCGCCCTGGTGGTGGGGGATCATCATCACGGCGAAGTGGTGGTCGTGCTTCGTCTGCTGCTCGGCGCTCATGGGCGCGGAGGCGGGGTCGTGGGTCGGGGAGGCGACCGCCGCGGTCGCCCCGGCGCCGCTGAGGGCCAGTGCCAGGGCCGTCCCGGCAACCAGGTGCTTGAACGTCGAAGTCATGACCAACCTCTCCTTTGCATGAGCCCGTGCCAGGCCCGCGCATCGTGATGTTTGCTCTGGTCAGCCTCCGGTTGAAGCCGTCCGATTCCTCCACGGTAGCTCCGCCGGAGCGGCTTTCTCCGGCATCAGAGGGCTGGGCGGAACTTCTTCACCGAACCTTCAAGGGCCGGCCCTGCTGTCGGCCGAGCGGGCGGAGGTGTCCTGGGGCTGGTCCCGGACGCCCACTGCCGCTGGTTGGTGCGCCGGAGGAGGCGGTGGAGGTGAGGTCGACGGTACCTCCGCTCTACATACGCCCGGACAGCGGCCATCAACACAGCTCAGAAGACACCTGGTCGTGCAGCTGTCCCAAGCGGCATGACCGAGCCTCCGCTGAAGCCGTCACGGGACAGTGTCAGAGGGTGGGATCAATGGCGGGCCGGGCGGGCGACGTCGGGATCGGTGTGTTCCGACGCTCAGGGACGCGGAAGATCGGCAGGGTCAGGTTGATGAGCGGGCCGATGAGCAGCGCAAAGGCTACGGTGCCCGCTCCGACCGAGCCGCCGAGCAACCAACCGAGCGCCAGGACGGTGCCCTCGATGGCCGTGCGCACGAACCAGATGGGCAGGCCGAAGTGCTGGTGCAGTCCGGTCATCAGCCCGTCGCGAGGGCCCGGGCCCAGCCGCGCCCCGATGTAGAGGCCACTGGCCAGGGCGAGGAGGAGAAGTCCGCCGGAGAACAGCAGGATCCGCGCCCACAGTGCCTCGGGTTCCCCCATCACCGCCAGACCGACCTCCGCGCTGGGGCCGACGAGCAGGACGTTGAGCACCGTGCCGACGCCGGGCTTCTGCCGCAGCGGGATCCAGACCAGCAGCACGACCATCCCGATGAGGTTGGTCATCACGCCGAACGGGACACCCGTCTGCAGCGAGGAGCCCTGGCTCAGGACATCCCACGGTGCGACGCCGAGGGTGGCCCTGATCATCATGGCCAGGGCGAACCCGTAGAGGAACAGGCCGATCAACAGTTGCGTGCCACGCCAGGAGCCGAGGAAGGTCATAGGCCAAGTGCAACAACTGATTGGCCTGACAACAAGATGCCAATCATGGCATGGTGGCCTGATGATGGTTCTCTCGGCACGTCGGCTGGCCGCTGACCTCGGGGCCTGGCGTGCGGGCGGTCCCGCCTACGAAGCCCTCGGGGACCGTATCCGCCTGCTCACCCTCGACGGCCGGATCCCCCTCGGCACGAGGCTGCCGGCCGAGCGTGAACTGGCCGCCGAGCTCGGTCTCAGCCGCACCACGGTCGCGGCGGCCTACACGCGCCTGCGCACGGCCGGGTACCTGCACAGCACCCGTGGCTCCGGCAGCGTCGTCGTCATGCCCGGGCGAGGCACCACACCTGAGGGAGATGACGGTCCGGCCACTGTCACCCTCGATCTCAGCAAAGCCGCTCTTCCGGCAGCACCGCAGGTCGGTGAAGCCGTCGCGCGGGCTGCCCAAGAGCTCCCGGCGTACTTGAACGGCCACGGCTTCGACCCGGTCGGGCTTCCTCGCCTCCGGCAGGCCCTGGCCGAGCGCTACACCGGCCGGGGAGTGCCGACCGAGACCGGGCAGATCATGGTCACCCTCGGCGCGCAGCACGCCATCTCCCTGGTGGCGAGAACCCTTCTGCGCCGCAGCGACACGGCACTGGTGGAGGCCCCCAGCTACCCGCACGCCTACGAGGCGCTGAAATCCGCCGGCCGCCGCCTCGTCCCGGTCGCCGTGGACGCGCGACAGGGGTGGGACGACGACGGGCTGGAGCAAGCGTTCCAACGGACCCGCCCGGCGCTGGCGTATGTGATGCCCGATTTCCACAATCCCACCGGTGCGGTCATGCCGGGGCACCAGCGTGAGCGTCTCATGGCGGTGGCTGCACACCACGGGTCGGTGGTGGTGGCCGATGAGACCATGGCTGAGCTGCGGATCGAGGGCGAGACGCAGCTCCCGCTGGCCGCCTACGGTCCAGCCATCCTCATCGGCTCCCTGAACAAGACGGTCTGGGGAGGACTGCGGATCGGCTGGATCCGTGCGGATGCGGAGATGATCCGGCGGCTCGAGCAAGCCCGTCACGCCAATGATCTCGGGACGCCCATCCTGGAGCAGCTCATCGGCCTGGAGATGCTCGGCAACTACGACGAGCTGCTGCGATTCCGGGCGCTGCAGCTCGCCCAGGGACGCGACCACCTCGAAACCCAGCTCCGGCAACACCTCCCGACCTGGGACGTCCCCCATGTTCCGGGAGGCCTGTGCACCTGGGTCAACATCGGACAGCCGGTCAGCTCCCAACTCGCCCTCGCAGCCCGGGACGGCGGTCTCCTGCTGGGAGCGGGCCCCCGGTTCGGCCCAGGAGGGGTCTTCGAACGCTTCCTCCGCCTGCCCTTCAGCTACCCGGCAGAAGAAACACGCCAGGCCGTGGAGATCCTCGCGCAGTCGTGGCACTCGGTGATACCCGGTCGCAAGATCAGCACGGACGCCGAACCAGCCCTTGTCTACTAGGCCGTCGGGCGCGCCACACCGTCAAGGTTGCAGATGGGGTTCCGTCTTTCGGAACGTGAAGACGCTTCGGCAGGACCGGATTGCCGCGGCTCGATACCATGCAGCACATGTCCATAAAGTTCGAGAACGTCGGTATCGCCGTCCGTGACCTCGACGCGGCGATCGCCTTCTTCACCGACCTCGGACTGACCGTCCTGGGCCGGGACACGGTCAGCGGCGAGTGGGCGGACACCGCCGTCGGCCTCGACGGCAACCACGTCAACATCGCCATGCTCCAGACCCCGGACGGCAGCGGTCGCCTCGAGCTCTTCGAGTACATCCACCCCGAGGCGATCGAGACACAGCCCACCCGGCCCCACGAGATCGGGATGCACCGCGTCGCCTTCTCCGTCGACGACATCGACGACGCCCTCGAGATCGCCGCGAGGCACGGCTGTCACCCGCTGCGCGGGGTGGGGACCTACGGGGACGCCTACAAGCTCGCCTATGTCCGCGGCCCCAGCGGCATCATCGTGATGCTCGCCGAGGATCTGCACAGCCACTGACGACGGGTCAATTCGGACGTTGCCAGAGGTTCTCGGCCTGCTGCTCCCAGCCGGCTTCCTCGAGGGTGTCGGTGGAGGGGTCGTCGGTGACGAGGGCGACGTCCTGTCGGGGGAGTCCACCTGAGAGCTCGACGACCTTGTCGCTCCGGATGGTGGAGCATCCACCGATCCAGTCGCCGGAGGTGGCGCCGACCTGGATCAGGCACGCCTCGTGGTCGACACCCGAGGCCGGTCGCGCCGCGAAGTAGGAGTAACCGTCGATCTCCCCCAGGTAGCGGGCGGAGTCGCCGGCGAACTGTTCATCGGACCGGATGACTTGCGGCACCGGTCGGGTGGAGGACTCGGAGTCGAGAACAGCGAGGCCGTGACCAGTGGAGGCGCAGGCGGAGGCTGCCACGACGATCCCGAGCGCCATGCCTGCTGCGCCGAAGCTATTGGTGTTCATCATGTGATGTCTCCTCCGCTCCACCGAGCCTATGGGCGCCAGCTGCTCGTGCGGTCGCCGTGCTTCTGCACGTAGTCCTTGATGCCGGCAGTCACACCCTTGCGCACCACCCAATAGAACAGAAACAACGTGATGGTGAGCATGAGCAGCGGGATGAGCAGTCCGAGGAGTGCTCCGAAGCTGGTCATGTCTGTCATGAAAAGTCTCCTGTCGTCCGGTGTTTCCACGTTATCGAGGAGTAGCCGGTTTTCCGGGCCACATCCAGTCCATGCGTGTTGGCCCTCATCGGCACCAGAAGTGCCTCTGGGCGCTGGTGGTAGTCTGCGCGGACTCAACGGAAGAGATGTCATGCACCACAAGATCCGGGTTGCAGCCATGAGCGTCCTCCTTCTCGCGCTGGGGATTTTCGCAGTCACCGAGTGGTTGCCGGCGCTGTTGTTCCTACCCGTGGCAGGAGGGGCGTTGCTGCTGAATGAGCGCGGATCCTTCGCACCAGGCCGGACACGGCGCGACGACGTCACTCGGGGCGATTGAGTGCGTCGCCGTCCTCGGTGAGGTCGGCGTCGGTGCGAAGGCGCAGCACCTCGAGACCCGGGGTCCGCACGAGCTCGTGCACCAGCGCCCTGGTCCCGCCCACGAGCGTGGAGTCGAAGTCGATCTCGGTGGCGAGGACCCATGCGTGGTCGTCCGGCCACAGGAAGCTGGGCGACTGGGCCCAGATGACCTCGTCGACCCAGGGCGCGCGGGCGGGCCACGCGGCATCCGCGAAGTCGTGGGCACCCGCTTCGAACAGGACGTAGCGGCGCCCGGTGCCTCCGTGCAGCTCGAACCGCGGCCCGGCCGCGATCTCTCGGGGGAGCAGCCCCGAGCCCGGCCCCGGCTCACGGTGGGCGAGCCCGTGACGGGCGTTCAGCCCCCGTTGCGCCCCGGCGATCCCCCGCCGCGCAGTCACGGCGAATCGCTCGCGCAGCGACGGGACGACGACGCGCCCAGCGTCGTTGTCGTCTCGGGCGGGATGACTCGCGCTGGACTCGAGCACGAAGCGCGCAACCCCCGCCGAAGTCACGAGACCGCCCCAGCCCTCCCAGATCGCGGCGATGCCGGTGTCCGGAGTCGTGGTGTGACGGGCCAGCACCGCGGATACCGCAGCCAGCGATGCGGCGTCGAGACAGCCCTCGGACGTATCGCTGTAGCGCCAGCCGTGCGCGGCGATCGCGCCGTCGGCGTCGCCATGGTCACGCCGCACGAGCCGTGCGTACTGAGCCTCGGCGTGCATGGTCGTGCCGAACGATTCCGCGGCCTGCGCCCACGTGGTGCGTTCCGTCTCGAGCGAGGCCTCGATGTCGTCGACACCTTCGAAGTGCGACATCTCGTCGAGGCCCTGGCAGGTCTTCGTCTGCCGCGGCCGGTCGCGGTCGACAGGGTGGAACACGCGCGCGTACGCCTCGAAGCCACGCGGAACCACCGACAGGATGCTGCCCGGAGGCTCAGCTTCCATCGGACGAAGCCACTCGCCCGGCTCGAGGTCGGGCACCCATGCGAACCGTCCTGACATGCGCCTATTCTCCCAGTGCGGCCGGGCCCGGTCGCCCGGCCCGATGTGCTCGAGCGTCCGGGCCGTCCAGGGGCTGCGCACCGCCTGCCATGTCGTGCATCCGGATCAGCCCGGTGGCGCCGTCGATGGTGACGATCTGGCCCTCGGTCAGCAGGGTGGTGGCGTCGGGCACGCAGATGACGGCGGGGATGCCGTACTCGCGGGCCACGGTCGGGCCGTGGGCGATCGTGGAGCCGGTCTCCGTGATGAGTCCGCCGAGGGTCAGGAACAGCGGGGTCCAGCCCGGGTCGGTGGTCGGGGCGACGAGGATGTCACCGGGCTGCAGCCTCGCCTCGGACGGGTGGTGGACGATCCGCACCGGCCCGGTCACGATCCCGGTGGCCGCCGGCTGGCCGACCAGCACGTCGGGCCCGTGCTCGGCCGCGGTGTCGTCGGGCAGGGCCTGGGGGTTCGTGCCGTCGGACAGCAGCAGGCCGGGGACCTGCCGCCGTCGCGCCTCGCGGTGGTGCTCCCTGCGCCGGCCGGTCACCACCGCGCGCAGGTCCGCGCCGCGCGAGGCGTCGAGGGCCTCGTCCAGGGTCAGGAACATGATGTCCTCCGGCTGCTCCAGCAGGCCGCGCCCGGTGAGCTCGGCCCCCGCGGTGAGCAGCTGCCGGCGCACCTCGGCGAGCGGGGTCAGCCAGAGGAACTTGGGCAGTTCGCGCAGGCCGGCCAGCTCCCGACTGCGGCGCAGCATGGATCCGGCGAGGTGGGCACGCAGCGGCCGGGTGCGCCTGGCGCGTGCGACGAGGTCTGCCAGGGCGGCCTCGGCCTCGACGGCGGCGCGGGCGAACCGGGCCGGCGGGGCCTGGTCCGGTCCGGTCACCTGCAGGTACCCGGCCAGGGCGGCGAACACCGGGGTGGGGTCGTCGGCCCACCGGGGGGAGCCGACGTCGATCTCGGCGCTGCCGCGGATCCCGTACTCCGCCAGGAAGGCCGTCAGGCCGAACTCGGGCAGCTCGCCGCGCGAGAAGCGCGCGGCGAGCTCCTCCGGGGCGGTGCTGACCAGCAGATCGCGGTGCGGGCGGGCGGCCTCGGCCACCGACCAGAGCTTCAGGTCCATCTGGGTGGTGACGTTGTGGGGCATCCCGCGCAGGGTCGCGTTCAGCTCGCCGGGCTGCAGGATGCCGTCCAGCAGCCAGCCGGCCACCCCCTGGGCGATGAGCGCTGCCCACAGGGGCGGCAGGGAGCGCATCATCGGCCCGGTCATCGTCGCGTCCTGCAGACCGGCGGCGGAACGGATCCGGTCCGCCGTGTCCGCCGGCTCGGTCCGGGGCTGCCGGCGGACCTGTTCGAGTTCGTGGAACGCGCGCTCGCGGGCGGCGGCGGGCCGTGCCAGGGCCCGCAGCGCGCCCAGCAGCGAGGCGGGCACGGTGGCCAGGAGCAGCCGCGCGGTCGCACCGGCGGAGAACGCGCGCTGACCGGGACGGGCGGGACGGGGCGCGTAGCGGGGGTCGGCCAGGACGCGCCGCACGCCCCGCGCCACGGCCGGACCGTAGACCTGCACCATCTCGGGGACGCGGGAGTGCAGGCGCGGGCTGCGGACGAGGCCGGTGAGGTCCATGAACAGCCGGCCGCCGATCTCGACGAGGAACGGATCGACCACGGCGTCGTCGACGCCGATGATCTGCAGCCAGCGGCGGGTCGTCTCCCGCAGCACGGACACGCCCATGGGGGTGACCGGGCGCCGCAGGCCCTGCATGTGGCCGACCTCCATGTAGACCCGCGGGTCGCCCTGCACCGGGTCGGTCCCGGCCGGCAGCGGGAAGAGCGTGGTGATGGGCCGGGACTGGAGCAGCCAGAGCGTGTCCTCGGCGTCGTAGGCGAACTCGATGTCCTGCGGGCTGCCGAGGGCGCGCTGGACCCGCTGCCCGGTCGCCTGGAGCTCGCGGAGCTGGTCGGGGGAGAGGCAGCCGTGCTCCTGTGGCCCGGGGAGCGGGCCGTGCCCGGGCAGGACGTAGTGGTCGGTGTCCATGGTGCCGTCCACGACTCCGGTGCCCGGCCCCGGGACCGCGTCGATGACGGTCTCCGTGCGGGTGCCGGTCAGGGGGTTGGCCGTGAACATCACCCCGGCGGCCGTCGGGGTGATCATGCGCTGCACGACGACGGCCATCGCGAGGTCGCCGGTCTCCAGCCCCTGACCGGCCCGGTAGGCGACGGCGCGCTCGCTGTGCACGGAGTCCCAGCACTGCCGGATGGCCTCGAGCAGTGCGTCCCCGCCCTCGACGTCGAGGACGGTGTCCTGCTGGCCGGCGAAGCTGGCGTCCGGCAGGTCCTCGGCCGTGGCGCTGGAGCGGACGGCGACGGGACCACCGCCGAGGTGCTCGTAGGCCGTCAGGACGGCCCGCGCGGGGACGGCGCCCGCGCGGTAGGCCGCGGTGGTCAGGCAGAACCCGTCCGGCACGCGCTCGCCGGCGGACAGGAGGGCTCCGAGACCGACGGCCTTGCCCCCGACGAGCGCGGTGGTCGCCGAGGTGATGTGGGCCAGGTCGATCACGTCCATGGGATGCCTCTCTGGTGCCCCGGGGCCGACGGGAGGTGCGGAACGGGCAGCGCCATGGGGCGTCCGGTACCCCGTTCACAGCCGATGATCCGGTCGGCCGGTCGGCAGGTCAACCTCCCCGTGCCGTGAGGCACCAGCGTGACGGCGCGGCGGTGCCGGTGGTCGGCACGGACCGGTTCCGCCGATGTGGCCCGGGCCTCCACCCCGGTCGTTCCGGCCGGTCGCGCGGGGGAGTCCGCTCAGATCCAGGTGGCGAGCACCGGGACGGTGGTCATCAGTCCCAGCGCCACGAAGACCGCCCCGGAGGTGAGCTCGATCCTGCGGGCCACGGTGGGACGGTTGAGCCAGGTGCCGGCGGTGTGGGCGGCCAGGGCCACGAGGAGAAGGTAGACCCCGATGGTGGCCGCCACCGTCCCGCCCATCACCACCACGACGAACAGCGCCCCGGCCCCGGGCGGGGTGAACTGGGGCAGCAGGGCCAGGAAGAACAGCCCGGTCTTCGGATTGGTCAGGCAGCACACCAGCCCTGCGGCGAACGCCGATCGCGCCCTCGGCCCGGAGGGCTGCGGGCGAGCCGGGGCGGCGGTGACGGTCGACCCCGCGGCCCGTGCCACGCCGACGGTCATCGGCACGGCGGTGGCCGGGGCGGGAGCGTGGGCGGTGATCGCCCGGTAGCCCAGGTAGAACAGGTAGGCGCCCCCGAGGATCCGCAGAGCCTGGAAGGCGGCCGGGGAGCTGTCCAGGAAGGCGGCCACGCCCACCGCGACCAGCCCCGCCCAGGCGAAGACCCCCACCGCGGACCCGGCGGCGGCCAGCATCCCGGCCCGGCGCTGCCGCAGGGCGTAGCCCAGGGTCAGGACGGTGTCGGGTCCAGGCGTGAGGGCCAGGACCACGGCCACGCCCAGCAGGGCCAGATAGCTCGAGGTGTCCACGGCAGCTCCTTGTCGGTCAGTGGTCGGTGACCCCTACCGTGCCACCGCGTCACCCTTCAGCACCAGCAATGATTTCCGTGGCATTGGCAGGTGAAGGCGTACGATCGGGGCATGCTCGATCCGCACCGGCTCACCATCCTGCGCGCGGTCATCGCCGCCGGCTCGATCCACGCCGCCGCCCGGAACCTCCACCTGGCCCCGGCCACCGTCAGCCAGCACCTCCGCGCCCTGGCCCGGCAGACCGGGCTGGTGCTGTTCGAGAAGAGCGGCCGGGGCATCGAGGCCACCCCCGCCGCCCGGCACCTGTGCGAGGCCAGCGCGGACACCCTCAGCAGCCTGGAACGTCTCGAGCGCACCGTGGAGGATCTGCGGCAGGGCCGGGCCGAGCAGATCGCCGTCGCCTGCTTCGCGTCCCTGGCCCAGGCCTGGATGCCCGGGGTGGTGCTCGCCCTGCGTGCCCGGTCCCCGGACGTGGTGGTGGAGATCAGCATCAACGAGCTGCACCCCACCGGAGGCCGCCGTGCCCCCGACGTCGACGTGCGCAACGAGTCCCTCGACGGGCCCCTCGTCCACCTGGAGGGATACCAGCGCCATGCCCTGCACGAGGAGGACTTCTGCGTGGTGCTGCCGGTCGACCACCCGCTGGCCGCACGCCCCGCGGTGACGATGGCCCAGCTGCGCGACGAGTCCTGGATCGACCACGACATCCACGACGGCCCCACCGGGCGCATCATCACCCGCGCCTGTCACGCCGCCGGCTACACCCCGCACTACGTCGCCCGTCTCGACGACCACCACGCGGCCACCAGCCTGGCCGCGGCCGGGCTGGGGATCACGGTGCTGCCCCGGATCGCGCTCACCGGGCTGCCGGCGACTCTCACCTCGAGGCCGCTGGTCGACCCGGCCGTCCACCGGCGCATCGTCGCCCACACCCGCACCCACCCCACCCGGGCGCGGCTGATCCACACGACCCTGACGGCGCTGCGCGACGCCGCTCGACGGAGCCGCCCGGGACCACCGTCCGAGCACTGACTCCGTCACCGCTCGGACGGACCCCGTGCTCGCATCGCGCCCCGACGCCGGACGCGGACGGCAGGACGCCCGCTCAGGGCTGTGCTCCGGTGCGCGTGTGGCGCAGCACCGGGCGCCTGGCCCGGGGAAGTCCTTCGACGACGAGCTCGTAGGCGTTCAGCACCAGTTCCCCGACGAGCTCCGGGGTGATCCCCGGGCCGGCGGCGAGAGAGATCCAGTGCTGCTTGTTCATGTGGTAGCCGGGGGTGATCGTGGGGAACTCCTGGCGCAGCGCCATCGCGTGCGGGGGCTCGCACTTGAGCGTCACGATCGGCTCCCCGGGTGCTTCCGTGGTCATCAGGAAGATCTTGCCCACGACCTTGAACACCTCGTGGTCCGGGCCGAAGGGGCAGGTGTGCGTCACGGCCGGCAGTCCGGCGGCCGCCTCCATGGCGATCTGCTGAAGTCTCGTCCCGTCCACGCCGCTGCTATCCGCGGGACCGGGGGTGGCGGACCTCGTAGCCGACCTGGACCATGCCGTTGTCGAAGCGGCGCTCCCGGAGGAGGCGCAGCTCCAGGGACAGCCCGTCGGGGAAGACCGGGGTGCCGCCGCCCACCGTGACCGGGCACAGCAGGAGCTCGACCACGTCGACCAGCCCCAGCCGCAGGGCGCTGCCGGCCAGGGTCGGGCCCTCGATCGTGAGGTCCCCGGACGCCTCGGACCTCGCGCGCTCGACGGCCTCGGCGGTGAACTCCCGCTCAAGCCGGGTGCGGTCGGTCCAGGTCCGGCCGAGGGAGGAGGAGAAGACGATCTTCTCGGCGCGCTTCCAGGTCTCCGCGAAGCGCGCGGACTCCGGGGACCATGTGGCCGCGGACGGATCGGTCTCCCAGACGGCCATGGTCTCGTACATGCGCCGCCCGTAGAGGTAGGTGCTGACCGGTGCCAGGTCCGTGGTCAGGGCGGCGACGACGGCCTCGTCGGGCACGGCCCAGGAGAAGCTGCCCTGCTCGTCCGAGTTGTAGCCGTCCAACGAGGAGGCGACGGAGTAGATCACTTTCCCCATGACCCCACTCAACCCGCCGGAGCCGCCCGGGCACAAGAGGGGCAGTGCCTCCGAGGTCCGTCGTGCGTCCAGTGGCGGGTCGTCAGCCGTGCCCGTCCCCGTCCTCGCCGCGGCGGGACGCCTCCGCCCGCGCGGCAGCACGCACGTGCGGGTCGGCGGCGTTCTCGGCCGCGTGGCGACGGTCGGCGGCGCTCAGGTGGTCACTGCCGACAGCGGCAGCCGCCACGTCGACGTCGCTGTGGTGCAGGGCGATGTCGAGCAGCTCCGCCGTGTCCCTCAGCTCCTCGACCCCGTCGGCGGTCCAGGACTGGACCCGGCGTCGGTGGTCGGCCTCCTTCTGCGCCAGCTGCCGCATCAACTCACCCGTGTTGATCACAGAGGTGATGGGCTGGGAGTCGTCGTGCTTCGTCACCGTGTCCTCCTGGGGGTCCGTCCATGGTCCTTCCATTCATAGCCCACAACACGTGTCCCTGTGCTCGATCGACCGTTCCCGGAGACGGAAAGGAACCGCGCCGGCCCGGGCCGGCCGCGTCGCGGAGCCCAGGGCAGCGACTTCTGCGAGACCGGCCGCTCCCGCGTGTCGCGCTCCGGCCCGGCGATCTCCCGCCGCCGCTTCACGGTCGCCCACTGATCGCCGGACCCCGAACAGGGCCCCTCCGCCCGCACCGGGTGGCGGGCCCCCGGGGCGGGAGGACGGCGCGGGAGTCAGCGGATCTCGCGGAGGGAGCCGTCGGTGACGTCGTAGACGAAGCCCCGCACGCTGTCCCGGTGCGGGATGAAGGGGTTCTCGGTGATCCGCGCCATGGACCGGCGGACGTCGTCGTCGGGATCGGTGAAGGACTCCGGCGACCAGGGCGGGCGCATCCCGGTGTCGGCCTCGATCTGTGCCGTGAAGGCGTCGTCGGTGAAGGTGAGCATGCCGCAGTCGGTGTGGTGGATGAGGATGATCTCCCGGGTGCCCAGCAGGCGCTGGCTGATGACCAGGGACCGGATCTCGTCGTCGGTGATCACCCCGCCCGCGTTGCGGATGACGTGGGCGTCGCCCTCGCTCAGCCCCAGCAGTCCGTAGGGGTTGAGCCGGGCGTCCATGCAGGCCACCACCGCTACCGGCAGGGCCGGGGGCATGGGCAGGTCGCCCTTGGTGAAGGTGGCGGCGTAGGCCTCGGCGTGGTGCAGGAGGTCATCGGTGGCGCTCATGGCGGGTCCTTTCCTCGACGGGTGCGGCGGACCGCGTTCCAGCGACGGGCTTCGGGCCCGTTGTCCCCGGGCGCTGCGGTCCGACCTGTCCGGAGCCGCCCGGTCCGCTCCTCACCCTAGGACCGGGCGTCGCCCGTGCACACCCCTCCCGTCGTCATCGGTCGTGACGCGGAGGCCGGTTCCGGGGCCCGGCGCCGCGACCGGCTCCTCACTCCGGATCGCCGCGCAGCACGTCCACGTGCACGTGGTCGAGGTGGCGCAGGATCTCGTTGCCGGGCTCGGGCGCGTCGTAGTCCCGCCACCGCCCCCGCGAGCTGTGAGCGCTCCAGAAGCGGTCGTCGAAGATGACGTACTGGACGTCCAGGTCCTCGGCGTGCGCGACCAGCCAGTGGGCCAGCAGCCACCCCTCGCGCCGGTTCTCCTCGGTCACCGGGCGGAAGAAGACGTCGACGGCGCGGCCGTCGTAGTGCGTCGACTCCTCGCCGTGGCCCTGGCCGACGCCGCCGGGGTCGAACCCGCCCAGACTCTGCTCTCCGAACACCTCGGTCATCGCTGCGCGCACCCGCTCGGCGCGCGGGGTCAGGCCGGTTGCGGTCAGCTGCTGCTGCGGCAGGTCGTCGGCCGCTGAGCCTCGGCAGCTCAGGCTCGCACCGGCGTCCTCGGGCGGCCCGTCGGCCAGGCGCCGCAGCACCGCCGCGTCGAGGCCGGAGGTGTCCGGGGCCTCCACCCCGCGGGCGGCGAGCGCCACCGCGGTCGTGGCCCGCTTCGCCTCCTCGCGGTCGAGCCCGACCTCTCCGTCCGCGGTCTCGACGACGCACTCGGCACCCCAGGTCAGCCCGCCGTCGCCGCCGCGCAGGCCGCTGAGCAGGCCGGGTCCGAGGAGCACCAGCGCTCCCGCCAGCATCCCGAGCACGAGAAGCAGGGCCAGGAGCGAGCGCAGGGGTCGGCTCCGGTCCCGGTGCGCGGTGCCGGCGGTCCTCACGCGTGCGGTCGTGCGGCGAGCGCACGGGCCCGGGTGGCGGTCGCCTCGGGGGCCACGGCTGTTCCGACGACGCCGGTCACGGCGGTCCTGCCGACGATGATGCACCTGCTTCCGCTCGGGGTGTGGGGATGCCGGCTCCAGCACAGCAGGCGGACCTGGCGGGAACCTGCACGAGTCGTGCAGGAAACCGGCTCGTGACCCCTTGACAGTCCGGTGTGACCCGTATCATGCTGGACCACATGAACCTGTCAGACAGCCGGACAGCCGGACAGCCAGTGGAGCGCTTCAGCGCGGCGGAGGCCGTCTTCAAGGACCTGCTCGCGCAGGTCCAGGAGGGGCGCCTCGCCGTGGGGGAGAAGCTTCCCTCGGAGGCCGCGCTGGCCCAGGGGTACGGCGTGAGCCGGTCCGTGATCCGCGAGGCGCTGCGCTCCTGCGCGGCACTGGGCCTGACCGTCAGCCGCACCGGCAAGGGGACGTTCGTCGTCTCCCAGCGGGTGGCCGAGGACCTGGCCCTGGGCGCGTACTCGGCTCGGGACCTGCACGAGGCCCGGCCGCACATCGAGGTCCCCGCGGCCGGTCTCGCCGCGCGCCGCCGCACCGAGGAGGACGTGCGCTTCCTGCAGGACGTCGTGGCGGCGATGGCGGCCGAGGACGACCCCCAGGCCTGGGTCGAGCTGGACACCAGCTTCCACGCCGCCGTCGCCCGGATCAGCCACAACCGGGTGTTCGAGAAGGTCATCGCCGACATCCGCGAGGCGCTCTTCCACCAGTCCGAGACCCTCAACGTGGTGGCGGCCCGCCAGAAGCGCTCGGACGAGGAGCACCTGCGCATCTTCCACGCGATCCGCGACGGCGCGGCCGACGAGGCGGAAGCCGCCATGCAGGACCACCTCGCGGCAGTGCGCGGCGCCCTCGGCGCCATCACCGGCGAGTAGCCCGCCGGCCGTCCCGGCCACTGTTCCAGCCTCTCCGGACTCCGCTCGAGCAGCCGCGGTCCTCGCTCTGCTCGCCCGTGGTCCTGCCCTCGACCCTGCCCTCCGTTCCGTGCGGGGCGCCCTCCGGCGCCTCCCTCCGGCGCGCGCCCCCGCTCGCACCAATCACCTCCAGCAAGGACCCAGCATGACCACCGCAGCCCTCGGGGCACCCCTGTCCACCGCCCGCCCGCAGCACGTGCCCGTCGCCGAACAGGTCCGCGACGGCGTCGTCGAGAGCGTCCACCACGGCTCGCTCGTGGCCACGGACGCCGCCGGGCGGATCCTGCTCGAGGCCGGAGACCCCCTGGCCCTCTTCTACCCCCGCTCCTCCCTCAAGCCGCTGCAGGCGGTGGCCATGCTCCGCGCCGGCCTCGAGCTGCCCGGGCCCCTGCTGGCCCTGGCCGCGGCCAGCCACTCCGGGGCGCCCCGGCACCGGGACGGCGCGCGCCGCATCCTCGCCGGCCACGGCGCGGACGAGACCTCCCTGGAGAACGTGCCCGACCTGCCGTACGGACCCGCCGAACGGGCCGCCGCCCTGCGCGCCGGCGAAGGGCCCACCCGCCTGGCCCAGAACTGCTCCGGCAAGCACGCCGCCATGGTCGCCACCTGCCGGGTCAACGGCTGGCCCGTGGCCGGCTACACCGACCCCGGCCACCCGCTGCAGCTGCTGATCGCCGAGGTCGTGGCGGAGCTGACCGGCGAACCGCTGGGGCCCGGCAGCACCGACGGCTGCGGCACCCCCCTGCACGCCGTCACCCTCCGGGGCATGGCCACCGCCTTCGCCCGGCTGGCCTCCGCCGCCCCGGGCACGCCCGAGGCCTGGGTCGCGTCCGCCATGACCGGACACCCCGAGCAGGTGGCCGGCGAGGGCCGTGACGTCACGGAGCTCATGCGCAGGGTCCCCGGTCTGCTGGCCAAGGACGGCTTCGAGGGCCTTCAGCTCGTGGGCCTGCCGGACGGGCGCGGTCTGGCCGTGAAGATCGCCGACAGCGCCGACCGCGCCCGGATGCCGGTGACCGTGCAGGCCCTGCAGCGGCTCGGGGTGGATCCCGCAGCGCTCGCCGGCCTGGGCCGGGTCCCCGTGCTCGGCGGGGGCCGCACCGTGGGGTCGCTGCACGCCGTCGCCCTCGCCACTGCCCGCTGAGCCGCTGCCCGCTGTCCCTCCGCTCCGAGAGAGACCGCCCCTCGTCCCGCTGAACCACCGACCCGCTGACCCACCGTCCCGCTGCCGTCCACCACCCCGTGACACCCGAGAGAACCGAGAGAACCATGACCGCTCCCGCCTTCCGCACCGAGCACGACCTGCTCGGCGACCGCCAGGTCCCCGCCGACGCCTACTGGGGCGTGCAGACCCTGCGCGCCGTGGAGAACTTCCCCATCACCGGCCTTCCCCTGGGCGGCCACGCCCACCTGGTGCGGGGCCTGGCGGCCGTCAAGCTCGCCGCCGCCCGCGCCAACCACGAGCTCGGGCTGCTCGACACCGCCCGCGCCGACGCCGTCGTGGGGGCCTGCCTGGAGATCCTGGACGGGCGCCTCCACGAGCAGTTCCGCGTGGACGTGATCCAGGGAGGCGCCGGCACCTCCTCCAACATGAACGCCAACGAGGTGATCGCCAACCGGGCCCTCGAGCTGCTGGGCGCCGGCAAGGGGGAGTACTCCCGGCTGCACCCCAACGACCACGTCAACCTGTCGCAGTCCACCAACGACGCCTACCCCACAGCCGTGAAGATCGCCACGATCACCGGCGTGCAGGAGCTGCTGGCGGCCCTGGAGGTGCTGGAGGACGCCTTCGCGGCGAAGGCCCGCGAGTTCCGCACCGTCGTGAAGATGGGCCGCACCCAGCTGCAGGACGCCGTGCCCATGACCCTGGGCCAGGAGTTCGGCACCTACGCCGTGATGATCCGGGAGGACCGCCAGCGCCTCGCCGAGGCGAGCCTGCTGGTCCACGAGATCAACCTCGGGGCGACGGCGATCGGCACCGGGCTCAACGCCCCGGACGGCTACGCCGCCGCGGCCTGCCGCCACCTGGCCGCCGTCACCGGCCTGCCGCTGGTCACCGCCGTCGACCTCGTGGAGGCCACCCAGGACGTCGGGTCCTTCGTGCACCTGTCCGGGGTGCTCAAGCGGGTGGCGGTGAAGCTGTCCAAGATCTGCAACGACCTGCGGCTGCTCTCCTCCGGGCCCCGGGCCGGGCTGGGCGAGATCACCCTGCCCGCCGTGCAGTCCGGCTCCTCGATCATGCCGGGCAAGATCAACCCGGTGATCCCCGAGGTCGTCAGCCAGGTCGCCTACGAGGTCATCGGCAACGACGTCACGATCACCATGGCCGCCGAGAGCGGACAGCTGCAGCTCAACGCCTTCGAGCCGATCATCGTCCACAGCCTGCACAAGAGCGTCGCCCACCTCCGGGCGGCCTGCACCACGCTCACGGAGCGCTGCGTGCGCGGCATTACCGCCAACGAGGAGCACCTGCGCGCGTCGGTGGAGCACTCCATCGGCCTGGTGACCGCACTGAACCCCCACCTGGGCTACGCCACGGCCACCGCGATCGCCCAGGAGGCCCTGGCCACGGGCGCCGGCGTCGCGGAGCTGGTGCGCGAGCGCGGTCTGCTGACCGCCGAGGAGCTGGGCCGCATCCTGCGCCCGGAGCGCCTCGCCAACCTCACCGTCTGACCCGTCCACGAGCACTCCCGCCACCACCCAGGAGACCGAGCCATGCCCCCTGTGTCCGTCCACCACCCGGACCGGCGCCACGCCACCCCGGCCCAGCCACCGACCGCCGCCCTCGACATGCTCCACGCGGAGGACGAGGGCTACCACAAGGGGCTCAAGCCCCGGCAGATCCAGATGATCGCGATCGGCGGCGCCATCGGCACCGGCCTGTTCATGGGCGCCGGCGGGCGGCTGGCCAGCGCCGGGCCCGCCCTCGTGCTCGTCTACGCGGTCTGCGGCTTCTTCGCGTTCCTCATCCTGCGCGCCCTGGGCGAGCTCGTCGTGCGCCGCCCGTCCTCAGGCTCCTTCGTCTCCTACGCCCGGGAGTTCTACGGCGAGAAGGCGGCCTTCTTCACCGGCTGGCTGTACTGGCTCAACTGGGCCATGACCGCGATCGTGGACATCACCGCCGTGGCGCTGTACATGAAGTTCTTCGCCCGGTACTGGGCTCCCATCGGGGACGTCCCCCAGTGGCAGTACGCCCTGGCCGCCCTGCTGCTCGTCCTCGGGCTGAACCTCGTCTCGGTCAAGGTCTTCGGCGAGCTCGAGTTCTGGTTCGCCCTCATCAAGGTGGCCGCGCTCTCCGCCTTCCTGGTGGTCGGGATCTGGCTCGTGCTCTTCGGCACCCCGGCCGACGGCCAGGAGGTGGGCCTGTCCCTCATCGGCCAGAACGGCGGGCTCCTGCCCAACGGACTGCTGCCGGCGGTCGTCGTGATCCAGGGCGTGGTCTTCGCCTACGCGTCCATCGAGCTGATCGGCACCGCGGCCGGTGAGACGGAGCACCCCGAGAAGGTCATGCCGCGCGCCGTGAACACGGTGATCGTGCGCATCGCGGTCTTCTACGTCGGGTCGCTGACCCTGCTGTCCCTGCTCCTGCCCTACACCGCCTACCAGGCCGGGGAGAGCCCGTTCGTGACGTTCTTCGGCTCCATCGGCGTGGCCGGCATGGACACCGTGATGAACCTCGTGGTGCTCACCGCGGCCCTGTCCTCGCTCAACGCCGGGCACTACTCCACGGGCCGGATCCTCCGCTCGATGTCCCTGGCCGGATCGGCCCCCCGCTTCGCGGGCCGGATGAACCGGGCCGGCGTCCCGTACGGCGGCATCGTGCTGACGGCGGCGGTGGCCGTGCTGGGCGTGGTGCTCAACGCCCTCGTGCCGGCCCAGGCCTTCGAGATCGTGCTGAACCTCGCCTCGGTCGGCATCATCAGCGCCTGGGCGATGATCATGCTCTGCCACCTCCGGCTCGTCTCCTGGTCCCGGCAGGGCAGGGCCGAGCGCCCCGGCTTCCGGCTCCCCGGCGCGCCCTTCACCGGCTGGCTGACCCTGGCGTTCCTCGTGACCGTCGTCGTGCTGATGGCCTTCGACTCCCCGATCGGGACCTGGACCGTCGCCTCCCTGCTGCTGCTCGTGCCGCTGCTGGTCCTCGGCTGGTACCGGTGCCGGGACCGGGTGCACGAGATCGCCGCGGCCCACGCCGCCGTCGCCCGGACCGCCCCGGCGGCCTCCGAGGAGACGGGGCCGCCCGTCCGGTAGGACCCCGCCCCGGGGGCGCGGCAGCCGCGCCCCCGGCTCACGGACGACCGGCCCCCCGGCTCGCCTCCGCCCGGCCGGCGGCGATCTGGGCGGCCCAGCGCACCCGGAAGGGCCGCCGATCCGGGTCCGTCGTCCCCGGCGGCCCGACGGCCGGCTCCGCGGCCCCGGTATCCGTCCCGGCGGTCTGCTGCCGGGTCCGAGGGGAGGCGTGGCGTCGGGCGGCCGCCACCGCCTCGGCCCGCCGCTGCTCGGCCTCCGCCGCGGCGCGCTGGTCCGGAGAGCGCATCGGGGTGCCGTCCTGGTGGGTCCAGGGGCGCAGGCGGGCGGCGAACCAGGCGCCTGGGTTCTCGATCCCGGTCACCGAGTCGTGGGTGTAGCGCACGCCCTGCGGGGTCCAGTCCAGGGCGTGCAGGACGTCGGCGACGGTCCACCCGGCCTCGAAGTGCGGCCCGGCCACGGCCACGACGTAGGCGGTGGTGATCCGGCGCAGCACCAGCGCGTGGTGCTGGAGCTCCAGTCCGGCCCGACGGAGCACCTGTTGCCAGTCTCGCCGGGTCGGCGCCGTCGTCGTCGGCCGCACTGCCGTGTGGGCCGGCCACAGCGGAGCGGTCCGCCGGCCCAGGGCGGCCTGGACCTCCCGCCGCTGCGCGTCGGCTCCGGCAGCGGGGCGGGGCGCGGCAGGGGCCCTCGAGGAAGGCGCCGCGCGCGCGTGCGGGGGAGGACCCGACCCCTCCGGGGGAACCGGGTCGACGTCGCGATCCACTGGCGTTGCCTCCTCTGCCGGCTCGTCGGTGGTGTTCTCCGGACCCGGGGCCGGCCCGTGGGCAGAAGACCGGGGCCCCTCAGCCCGCACCGGACTGGACGACCAGCAGCATCGTGCCCTCGGGATCACGGACGTAGGCGACGGTCTCGCCCCACGGCATGGCCTCCGCATCGACAGGCACGGCCGCACCGGCCCGGCGGGCGGCGGCGAGGACGGCCGGAAGGTCCTCGACGTAGACGCACAGGTCCACCGCGTGGCCGGTCGCGGGCAGCGGGGTGTCGCCGTACAGCGCCGCCGTGGTGCCGACGCCCAGGCCCAGCTGACCGTCTCCTACGCGCAGGACGAGGAAGACCGGCTCTCCCGTCCCGGGGAACCGGTACGTCTGCACGGCGTGGAACACCTCTTCGTAGAAGGCCCCGGTGCCGACCAGATCCGCACAGTTGACGATGGGGAACAGCTCCTGCCCGGTCATGGTCCGACAGTACCGGGATGTGCTCTACTCGGTCGCATGAGCGGTGACTCCCTGCCCGAGGTCCCCACGGCCGACGACTTCCGCGCACTGGCGCGCAGCTCGCCGTGGCGGTTCACCACCGTGCACTTCACCCACCGGCGGCAGCGGGACGCCGGGAGCACTCCGGACGGCGAACCGGTCGAGGCCTGGCTCGACCGGCGGCTCGGCCGTGTGGTCGTCCGCACCTCCGGGGGCGTCGAGGTCGCCGAAGGGCCTCCCTACGGTGCGGCGGTGAGCCTGGTGACCTGCGACGACGACGACGACGCGGCGGGCGCCGTTCCGTCACCGCCGTCGCCGGAGTCGGAGGTGGTGCTGCGCCCGGACGGTCTGGTCGCCCGGCGCCCGGAGGACTGGCACTTCGACCACGGTGATCCGATGTGGCAGGACTACCGGTGGACGGCCATGCTCGACCCGGCCGAGCTGAGCCGGGGAGTGGACGTCAGCGAGGTCGTCGCCACGACACTGCGGGGCCGCCTCACCTGGTCGGCCGCCTGCCGGCCGCGGCTCGGTGCCGGCGAGGACCGGGAGAACGGCTACACCCCGCGGTGCGGGTGCTGCCCGCTGCTGGACAGTGCCGCCAGCCGGATCCACGAGTACGGCCGCGAGGACCCGTCCCTCACCAGCGGCGACCTCGCCACGGTCTACTGCGTGCACCTCGACGTGCAGACGGGCATCGTCGTGGACATCACCCCGCTGGACGGCCTCGACGGCACCGGCCTCAGCAACGAGCTCCACGCCGTCGACGCACCGCTGGACCCTCCGCCGCAGGGACCGGAGCAGCCGGGCCGCCCTGCTTGAGGCGGCCGCCGTCGAGGACCTCGTGGACCGGGCCTGACCTGAGGGCACGGCGCGGCCGAGGACCTCGACCCTCCGGTCACCGCCGCGAGGCGCGCCGGCCCAGGAGCCAGCCGGCGCAGAAGGCCCACAGGACGAGCCCGACCAGCACACCGGCCCACCCCGCCGTGGCCTCCGGGGTCACCAGGGTCATGGCCGGGAACGCCGCGTCGCCCGGCGGGGCTTCCGCGAACCACCCGAACGACGCCTCCGCCGGGTGGAGCAGCACCAGCAGCGCCCCGCCCAGCACCAGGAGACCGCCGAGACACGCCAGGACCACCCACCAGGGCGGCATCCGGCGAGGCGGAACGGACGGAGGGACGGCGGGGCCGGCGGCGTTCATGGTCCGACCCTACGGCCGGTGCGCCGCCCGTCCACAGCACCCCGCGGCGACACCATGTCGTGCGTCGTCGTCGCCCGTCCCCCCTGCGGCCTGGAGGGACGCGCAGACCGACCGCCCCAGGGGCACCCGGGTGCCCGCCGCCGCCGGGGCGCAGACCATAGGATGGAGCGCATGTCCAGACCCCACGTGCGCCTGCTCGGCCAAGGCATCCGGTACCTGACCACCCTGCGCGGCGGAGGCTCCGCCTTCCCCGGCCTCGTCATGGAGCGGCTGCACCCCGGGTTCGTGGCCGAGGAGCTCGCGAAGCTGCCGCACGGCGTGGTGCTCATCAGCGGCACCAACGGCAAGACGACCACCACCAAGATGGCCGTCCAGCTGCTGCGCTCGCAGGGCTACAAGGTCTTCACCAACCGCACCGGCTCCAACTTCGTGCGCGGCGTGGCCGCCGCCCTGCTCGGGGAGATGAGCCTCACGGGCCGCCTCGACGCGGACGTCGCCGTGCTCGAGCTCGACGAGGCGCACGCCGTGCACTTCGTCAAGCAGGTCAAGCCCCGCCACGCGCTGCTGCTCAACGTCATGCGCGACCAGCTCGACCGCTTCGGCGAGATCGACACCACCCGGCGGATGCTCGCCCAGATCGCCGCGGCCACCACGGGCACCGTGGTCCTCAACCGGGAGGACCCCCGGATCGTGTCCCTCGCCGAGCACGTCCCCGCGGGCACGCAGACCCGCTGGTTCGGGCTGTCCGCCCCGCTGCGGCCCATGTTCCCCTCCGACGACGACATGCGCTCGGCCGGCGGACCCGACGCCGAGGCCGACCACGAGGCGGAGCTGGCGCCCCGGCCGGCCGCCGACGTGGAGCTGACGTCCTTCGAGGCGAACCGGGTCCGGCTCACGGTGGGCGGGGAGGCCGTCGAGACCACCGTGGAGCTCTACGGCGTCTACAACATGTACAACGCGGCGGCCGCGCTCGCGCTGGCGCTCGCCGTGGCCGGTCCCGACGCGGACCGCGCCGCGCTGGTGGACGAGCTCTCCCGAGTCACCCCCGCCTTCGGCCGCGGGGAGACCATCACCGTGGACGGCCGGCCGCTGCAGCTGCTGCTCGTGAAGAACCCTGCCGGGTTCCGCCTCTCGCTGGCCTCGGCGCGGCCGGGCGACTACGCCACGATGATCGCCATCAACGACGAGTACGCCGACGGCCGCGACGTCTCCTGGCTGTGGGACGTGGACTTCCACTCCCTGCGCTCCGGCGGCGTGGACGTGGTCTCCGGCACCCGGGCGTGGGACATGGCCCTGCGCCTGGACTACGACGAGGTCACGGTGCGCGAGGTGGTCCCGGGCCTCGGCGACGCCCTGCGGCGCTTCGTCGCCGGGGCCGGGGACCGGCCGATGCGCGTCTTCTGCACCTACACGTCCATGCTCGAGCTGCGCCGGGAGCTGTCCCGCGTGGCCGAGGTCGCCGAGATCTGAGCGGAGCCCCCGTGACCGACCGCACCGTCCACCTCGTCCAGCTCTACCCCCGGGACATGAACATCTACGGGGACTGGGGCAACACCCTCACGCTCAAGCGCCGGCTGGAGAAGTACGGCTACGCCGTGCGGCTGAGCGACCACAACCCCGGGGACCCGTTCCCGCCCGACGCCGACCTGCTGGTGGGCGGCGGCGGCCAGGACTCGGGGCAGTTCCGGGTCCAGGAGGACCTGCAGCGGATCGCCCCCGAGCTGCGGGCCATGGCCGCCGACGGCGTGCCCATGCTCGCGATCTGCGGCCTCTACCAGCTCTTCGGCCACGAGTTCCGCACCGGCGCCGGCGAGACCCTGCCCGGCATCGGCATCCTCGACCTGACCACGGTGGGCGGGCCCACCCGCCTGATCGGCAACATCGTGCTGGAGTCCCCGGAGTTCGGGACCGTCGTCGGCTACGAGAACCACTCCGGGGTCACCCGGCTCGGACCGGACCAGACGCCGCTGGGACGGGTGGTGAAGGGCGCGGGCAACAACGGCGAGGACGGCACCGAGGGCGCCCGCGTGCACCACGTGGTGGGCTCCTACCTGCACGGTTCGATGCTGCCCAAGAACCCCGCCGTGGCCGACCACCTCATCCGCGCCGCGGTGGAGCGCCGGCTCGGCGTCTTCGACGTCGCGCCGCTGGACGACACCCTGGCCGAGCGGGCCCGGGAGGTCGCGCAGGCCCGGCCCCGCTAGGGCCCCGGCCGGGGCGGCGCGCACCCGGTAGAATGGACCAGGACTTCTCCGGCCCGTCCCGGCCACCGCCGGGGCGGGCCGTGCCGGGACGACGCACGACGCGTCCCGGCCGACCGCGAACGACTTCCCGAGGAGGGACGCATGTCAGGACACTCCAAGTGGGCCACGACCAAGCACAAGAAGGCCGCGATCGACGCCAAGCGGGCGAAGGCCTTCGCCAAGTACATCAAGGGCATCGAGGTGGCCGCGCGCATGGGCGGGCCCGACACCGCGGGCAACCCGGCGCTGGACCTCGCCGTGTCCAAGGCCAAGAAGAACTCGGTGCCGGTCGCGAACATCGACCGCGCCGTCAAGCGCGGCGCCGGCCTGACCGGTGAGGTCGTCGACTACACCGAGATCCTCTACGAGGCCCGCGGCCCGCAGGGCACGGCGCTGTACATCGAGTGCCTCACCGACAACAAGAACCGCGCCGCCTCCGAGGTGCGCGTGGCCGTGACCCGCAACGGCGGCACCATGGCCGACTCCGGCTCCGTGGCGTTCCTCTTCGAGCGCAAGGGCGTCGTGGAGGTCACCCGCACCGACGGGCTGACCGAGGACGACGTCCTCATGGCCGTCCTGGACGCCGGCGCCGACGAGGTCGTGGAGCAGGAGGACGTCTTCGAGGTCGTCTCCGAGGCCACCGACCTGCCCGCGATCCGCGCGGCCCTCGACGAGGCCGGGCTCGAGTACAACAACGACGACCCGCAGTTCCGCCCGAGCATGCTCGTGGAGCTCGACGCCGAGGGCGCCCGGAAGTTCCTGCGCCTCGTCGACGCCGTCGAGGAGCTCGACGACGTGCAGAACGTCTACGCCAACGCGGACATCCCCGCCGAGGTCCTGGCCCAGCTCGACTCCGAGGACTGACCACGGCCACGCAGCGGATCCTCGGGGTCGACCCGGGACTGACGCGGTGCGGGTTCGGCCTGATCGACATGGCCGGCAACCGCACCGCGTCCTTCGTGGACGTCGGGGTGGCCGGCACGGACGCCGCCGACCCGCTCGACGTGCGCGTCCTGCGGATCTGGGAGGCCACCGAGCGGTGGATCGAGCGCTACCGGCCCGACGCCCTCGCCCTGGAGCGGGTGTTCGCCCAGACCAACGTGAACACCGTCATCGGCACGGCCCACGCCTCCGGCGCCGTGATCGCCTCGGCCGCCCGCCACGGCGTGCCGGTGGCCTGGCACACCCCGTCCGAGGTCAAGGCCGCGGTGACGGGGGAGGGGCGGGCCGACAAGGCGTCCGTGGCCCGCATGGTGGTGCGCATCCTCCGGCTCGACGAGGCACCCCGGCCCGCCGACGCGGCCGACGCCCTGGCCATCGCCATCTGCCACGGCTGGCGCGGCGGCGGCACGGGCGTGGACGCCACCGCCCGGACCGAGACGCACCAGGGCGCCCGCCCCCTGGCCGCCGCCCGCTCCGGCATGACCCCCGCCCAGCGGGCCTGGGCCGAGGCGGAGCACCGCGCCAAGCGGGGCGGGCGCCGCTGAGCCGGCGCCCACTGCTAGAGTGGTCGTCATTCGTAGATCTGTTCGATCGACCGTGCACGGCCCCCGCCGGGCACGGGAAGGAGTTGCGCGGTGATCGCGTCCATCACGGGACAGGTCGAGCACGTCGGCCTCACCACCGCCGTCGTGGCGGTGGGCGGGTTCGGCGTCCAGGTCCAGGCGACGCCGGAGACCCTGTCCGGCCTGCGGATCGGCGGGGAGGTCCGGCTCGACACGGCCTACGTGGCCCGCAAGGACGAGTCCCCGCTGCTCTTCGGCTTCCGCAGCCCCGCCGAGCGCGAGGTCTTCGAGATCATGCTCGGCGTCAGCGGCGTGGGCCCCCGCACCGCACTCGCGGTGCTCTCCGTGCTCGGCCCGGACGCCGTCCACCGCGCCATCGCGCAGGGGGACGCCAAGGCGTTCACCACCGTCCCCGGCATCGGCCCCAAGGGCGCCCGCCGGATCGTGCTGGAACTGGCCGACAAGCTCATCGTCCCGGACCGTCCCGCCCAGCCGGCCGCCGCCGCCCCGATGGAGCCGTGGCGGGAGCAGGTGCTCGAGGCCCTCGTGGGCCTGGGCTGGAACGAGAAGGACGCCGCCCGGGGCATCGCCGACGCCCTCTCCGGCCGGGAGGAGCTCGCCGCCTCCGGTGACGTGCCCGCGATCCTGCGCACCGTGCTCGGGTGGCTCGGCGCGGCCAAGGCCGGGCCCCGGGTCCCGGCGGAGCGAGGGGCCTGAACGTGGCCCGCGACGACGGCGCCGCCGTGAACTCCCGGGACCGGCTGGTCTCGGGGGAGGACGAGCCCGACGAGAAGCAGCTCGAGTCGGCGCTGCGGCCCGCGAACCTCGACGAGTTCGTGGGGCAGAAGCGGGTGCGCCAGCAGCTGTCCCTGGTGCTCGAGGCCTCGCGGCTGCGGGGCCGCTCCGCCGACCACGTCCTGCTCTCCGGTCCCCCCGGTCTGGGCAAGACGACCCTGGCCATGATCATCGCCGAGGAGATGGGCGCGCCCCTGCGGATCTCGTCCGGCCCGGCCATCCAGCACGCCGGCGACCTCGCCGCGATCCTGTCCTCCCTGACCGAGGGGGAGGTGCTGTTCCTCGACGAGATCCACCGCATGTCCCGGCCCGCCGAGGAGATGCTCTACATGGCCATGGAGGACTTCCGGGTGGACATCGTGGTGGGCAAGGGCGCCGGCGCCACCTCCATCCCGCTGGACCTGCCGCCGTTCACCCTCGTCGGCGCCACCACGCGGGCCGGTCTGCTGCCCGGCCCGCTGCGCGACCGCTTCGGCTTCACCGGCCACCTCGAGTTCTACTCCGTGGAGGAGCTCGAGCTCGTGCTGCGCCGCTCCGCCGGTCTCATGGACCTCGCGATGACCGCGGAGGGCTTCTCCGAAGTCGCCTCCCGCTCCCGGGGCACCCCGCGCATCGCCAACCGGCTGCTGCGCCGAGTGCGGGACTGGGCGCTGGTGCACGGCATCCCCCGGATCGACGCCCGCACCTCCTCCGCGGCCCTCGACATGTACGAGGTGGACACCCGCGGCCTCGACCGGCTGGACCGCTCGGTGCTCGAGGCGCTCGTGACGAAGTTCGGCGGCGGGCCGGTGGGCCTGTCCACCCTGGCGATCGCCGTGGGGGAGGAGACCGAGACGGTCGAGACCGTGGCCGAGCCCTACCTGGTCCGCGAGGGCCTGCTGGGCCGGACCCCCCGGGGCCGGATCGCGATGGCCGCCGCCTGGGACCACCTGGGCCTGCGCCCGCCCGAGCACGCCGCGTTCAAGGACCCCGGGCTGCGGGCCGCCTTCGGCGGGACGGCCGCGGCCCCGGCCGCCGAGGACGTCCCGCCGCTGTTCGAGGACTGAGCGCGGCCGCAGACCCGGGGCCGCCTCCCGGGTGCCGTCCAGGACGCTGACGGGCCGGATCACCTACCATGGTGAGGACACCCACCGCCGATCGAACGGAAGTCCGTGAGCCCGCTCCTCCTCGCCCAGTCCCTCCCCGCCCAGGCCGCCCAGCCCACGGGAGGCGGCACCGCCTGGCTGCTGCCCCTGATGCTCGTGGCCATGGTGCTCCTGCTCTGGCTGCCCATGCGCCGACAGAAGAAGGCCGTGGCTCAGGTCAAGGAGAAGCAGGCGGCCATGGGTCCCGGCACCGAGGTCATGACGAACTACGGCCTCTACGGCACCGTGCGCTCGATCGACCGGGACACCAACAAGGTGGTCCTCGAGATCGCCCCGGGCACCGCCGTGACCGTGCACCTGCAGACCGTCACCACGGTCGTCGAGGACGAGGCGGCCCCCGCCGCCGAGACCGAGGCGGCGCCGTCGGTGGTCGAGCCCGACGCCCCCGGCGCGGGATCGACCCCGGTCGAACCCCTCGACGACGACGCCCGGCGCGAGCCCGGGCAGCGCAACGACTGACCCCCCACACGGGACGACGGGCCGACCACTGGTCGGCCCGTTCCCATGCACAGGCCCGGCCCCACCGGGCCGTCGTTCATAAGGAAGACCATGGCACTGACCACACGCAAGACCCCCGCTGACCCGGGACCCGCCGCCCCGGACGGCCCGTCCGCGCGGGGCGGCTCGACCGCGCCGGCGCGCTCGGGGGTGCGGGCCGCCCTCTCGACCGCCCGGCGGTCCCTGATCGGGCTGGCCGTGCTCCTCGCCCTGCTGGCCGGGCTCCTGGCCTGGGGCGCGGGCACCGACCGCACCGGCTGGGGCCCCAAGCTGGCCCTGGACCTGGAGGGCGGGACGCAGATGATCCTCTCCCCGTCCCTGCAGGGGGAGGACGCCGGCCAGGAGATCACCGCCGAGCAGCTGGACCAGGCCGTCGAGATCATCCGCCAGCGTGTCGACGGCTCGGGCGTGGCGGAGGCGGAGATCGCCACCCAGTCCGGCAACAACATCGTGGTCTCCATGCCCGGCGTCCCCTCCGCCCAGACCCGCGAGCTCATCCAGACCTCGGCGCAGATGAACTTCCGCCCCGTGCTCACCACCGCCGCGGCGGAGCCGGTGCCCGAGGACCAGCGTGTCGCCGAGGATGAGGTGCCCGAGCCCACGGCCGAGCCCACCGACGCCTCCGACCCGAACTGGATCACCCCGGACCTGTTCCGGGAGTTCGAGGAGGCCGACTGCACCGTGCCGCAGTCCCCGGAGGAGCGGGAGGCCCAGGATGCCGACGCCCCGACCATCGCCTGCGAGCCCGAGACCGGCACCAAGTACCTCCTGGGCCCGGTCGAGATCCAGGGCACCGGGATCGAGGACGCGTCCTACGGGACGGCGCAGAACTCCACCGGGGTCTCCCTGAACCAGTTCGCCGTGAACCTGCAGTTCGGCCCCGAGGCCACGGACACCTTCCGGGAGCTCTCCGAGCGTCTCTACGGCATCGGCAGCGCCACGCCCGGCGACCCCCGCAGCCAGTTCGCGATCCTGCTCGACGGCCAGGTGGTCTCCGCCCCGTCGATGAACGCCGTGATCTCCGACGGTCAGGCCCAGATCACGGGTCAGTTCACCGAGGAGCAGGCGCAGTTCCTGGCCGAGCAGCTCAAGTACGGCGCGCTGCCCATGAGCTTCGACATCCAGTCCGAGCAGCAGATCTCCGCGACCCTGGGCGCCGACCAGCTGCGGATGGGCATCATCGCCGGGATCATCGGCCTGGTGCTCGTGTGCGTGTACTCGCTCTTCCAGTACCGGCTGCTGGGACTGGTGACCATCAGCTCGCTCGTGGTCGCGGGCGTGCTCACCTGGCTGGCGATCACGCTGCTGGGCTGGTCCGCGAACTACCGGCTGTCCCTGGCCGGCGTGGCGGGCCTGATCGTGGCGATCGGCCAGACCGCCGACTCGTTCATCGTCTACTTCGAGCGCATCCGCGACGAGATCCGCAGCGGCCGCTCCATCCCCGCGGCGGTCGACCACGGCTGGCAGCGCGCCCGCCAGACCGTGCTCGCGTCCAAGGCCGTGAACCTGCTGGCCGCGGCGGTGCTGTACTTCGTGGCCGTGGGCAACGTGCGCGGCTTCGCCTTCACCCTCGGGCTGACCGCGATCGCCGACCTCCTCGTCGTCTTCCTCTTCACGCACCCGGTAATGGTCATGCTCGCCCGCACCCGCTACTTCGGCGGCGGTGGGAAGCACTCGGGGCTCAGCCCCGAGGCCCTCGACGCGGTGCCCCTGTACCGGGGCGCCGGACGGCTGCGCGAGCCCTCGGCGGAGCACGACGGGCTGACCATCGCCGAGCGGCGCCGGCGCGCGGGACGGACCGCGCCGCAGGACCCCCCGTCCGCAGCGGCACCGGACGGCGCGCCGGTCGGCGCGCCGTCGTCCGCCGCCCGCACCCCCGAGGAGAACGCCTGATGTCCCGGTTCGCAGATTTCGGCAACGCCCTGCACAGCGGGCGGACCTCCTACCCCTTCGTGGGCCGGGCCAAGCGGTGGCTCGCGATCGTGGGCGTCCTCGTGCTGCTCTCCCTGCTCGTGCCCGTCGCCAAGGGCGGCTTCAACCTCGGCATCGACTTCACCGGCGGGTCCGAGTTCACCGTGTCCGCCGTGGCCGATCCGGACATCGAGACCGGCCGGCGCGCCGTCGACGGCTCCTCGGACGCCGCGGAGGTCGAGGTCACCAACATCGCCCCGGAGACCGTCCGGGTGCGCACCGAGCAGCTCGACGACGACCAGACGCTCGCCGTCAAGGACGCCCTGGTCGAGGCCTACGGCGTGAGCGAGCAGGAGGTCACCTCCAACTTCGTGGGGCCCACCTGGGGCGCCGGCGTCACCAGCCAGGCCCTGCAGGGCCTGGTGGTCTTCGTGGTCCTGGCCACCGCCCTGATGGCCCTGTACTTCCGCACCTGGAAGATGTCCGTCTCGGCGGTCGCCGGCATGCTCGCCTCGGTGGCGATCACCGCCGGGATCTACTCGCTCGTGGGCTTCGAGGTCACCCCCTCGGCGGTGATCGGCTTCCTCACGGTGCTCAGCTACTCGCTCTACGACTCCGTGGTGGTCTTCGACAAGGTCCGGGAGAACACCGAGGGCCTGCTCGACGGCACGGCCCCGCCGGAGCGGGCCGGACGGAAGTACTCCGACCAGGTGAACCTCGCCGTCAACCAGACGCTCGTGCGCTCGATCAACACCTCCGTGGTCGGCATCCTGCCGGTGGGCTCGATCCTGTTCATCGGCTGGCTCGTCCTGGGCGCGGGCACCCTCAAGGACCTGTCCCTGTCCCTGTTCGTCGGGATCATCGTGGGCACCGCCGCCACCCTGTTCGTGGCCGCGCCCCTGTACGCACTGCTGCGCCGCGGGGAGCCCGCCATCCAGGAGCAGGAGGCCCGTGCGGGGGCGTCCGCCGAGCGTGCCGCCGAGGAGGCGCTCGCGCACTAGACTGTAGCCACCGTAGGGCGGGCCGTGCAGGAGCGGACCGCCACAGCAGCACACGTCGGACCCGGACCGGGGACGACGACAGGGGCGGCGGCCGCACGGCCGCCGCCCCGCGTGCATCGATTGGGAAGGAAGTCCCGGCCATGAGCTCGTCCGACGACGGGGCCGTCCCCACGGGCCAGAGCGCCGCACCGACCCCGCCGCGCCGCTCGGACATGGCCGGCACCCACTACGTGGTGCCCGCGTCCCGGCCGATGCTGGGGCGGGCCGTGTTCCCGGGCCGCAGCGACCGCACCCGGTCGAGCCTGTCCTACCTCTCCGGCCGGCCCATGGACCACTCGCCGATCCTCGAGCCGCTGCTGCACACCGTGCGCGCCACCCACCCCGAGGAGGACCTCGAGGTCCTCCAGCGCGCCTTCAAGGTCGCCGAGAAGTGCCACGAGGGCCAGAAGCGCAAGAGCGGCGACCCCTACATCACCCACCCCGTGGCCGTGACCACGATCCTCGCGGAGCTCGGCATGACGGGCGCCACCCTGGTGGCCGCCCTGCTCCACGACACGGTCGAGGACACGGACTACACCCTGGAGCAGCTGCGCGCCGAGTTCGGCGACGAGGTCGCCGCCCTCGTGGACGGCGTGACGAAGCTGGACAAGGTCCAGTACGGGGACGCCGCGCAGGCCGAGACCGTGCGCAAGATGATCGTGGCGATGGCCAAGGACATCCGCGTGCTCGTCATCAAGCTCGCCGACCGCCTGCACAACGCCCGCACCTGGCGCTTCGTCTCCCAGTCCTCCTCCTCGAAGAAGGCCCGCGAGACCCTCGAGATCTTCGCCCCGCTGGCCCACCGGCTCGGGATGAACACCATCAAGTGGGAGCTCGAGGACCTCGCCTTCGCGGCGCTCTACCCCAAGGTCTACGAGGAGATCGTGCGGATGGTGGGGGAGCGCCAGCCCCAGCGCGAGCGGTCGCTGGCCAAGATCCGCGAGCGGATCGCCCTGGACCTCTCCGAGGCCGGCATCGAGGCGACCATCACCGGCCGCCCCAAGCACTACTACTCGATCTACCAGAAGATGATCGTGCGCGGGAAGGACTTCGACGAGATCCAGGACCTGCAGGCGGTCCGGGTCCTGGTGAACACGGTGCGCGAGTGCTACGCGGCCCTGGGCGCCCTGCACGCGCGGTGGCGGCCGCTGCCGGGGCGGTTCAAGGACTACATCGCCATGCCGAAGTTCAACATGTACCAGTCCCTGCACACCACGGTGATCGGCCCTGACGGGCGCCCCGTGGAGATCCAGATCCGCACCCACGAGATGCACCGCCGCGCCGAGTACGGCGTGGCCGCACACTGGAAGTACAAGGACCAGGCCAACCAGGCGAACTCCGCGACCCCGAAGGCCATGGAGGGGGACCTCGCCTGGCTGAGCTCGCTCGTGTCCTGGCAGGAGGAGACCCAGGACTCCTCCGAGTTCCTCGACTCCCTGCGCTACCAGATCAACACGTCCGAGGTGTACGTCTTCACCCCCAAGGGCGAGGTCATGGCCCTGCCCGCCGGCTCCACGCCCGTGGACTTCGCCTACGCCGTGCACACCGAGGTGGGGCACAAGACCATCGGGGCCCGGGTCAACGGCAAGCTCGTGCCGCTGTCCTCGGAGCTCCAGCACGGGGACTGGGTGGAGGTGCTGACCTCCAAGTCCGAGCACGCCGGACCGTCCCAGGACTGGCTGAAGTTCGTGCAGTCCCCGCGGGCGCGCAACAAGATCCGCCAGTGGTTCTCCAAGGAGCGCCGCGAGGAGGCCATCGAGAAGGGCAAGGACGCCCTCACCCGCGCCCTGCGCAAGCACCACCTGCCCCTGCAGCGCACGCTCACCCAGGAGTCCCTGCTCGCGGTGGCGCAGGACTTCCACCGCACCGACATCAGCTCCCTCTACGAGGCGATCGGCTCCGACGTGGTCAGCGCCCAGGACGTGGTCGCGAAGATCGTGGGCGACCTCGGCGGGGCCGACGGCGCGGAGGAGGACTTCGCGGAGACCACGATCGCCACCCAGCCGGTGCGCCCGCGCGTGTCCGATTCGGGGGTGACGGTCCAGGGCGCCTCGGACGTCTACGTCAAGCTGGCCCGCTGCTGCACCCCGGTGCCGCCGGACGAGATCATGGGCTTCGTCACCCGCGGCGCCGGAATCTCCGTGCACCGCAAGGACTGCGCCAACATGCTCGCCCTCACCTCCACCGAGCGGGTGGTCGAGGTCGAGTGGGCGCCCACCCAGTCCAGCGTGTTCCTGGTCGAGATCCAGGTGGAGGCCCTGGACCGCAAGTCCCTGCTCTCGGACGTGACCCGGGTGCTCTCCGAGAACCACGTCAACATCCTCTCCGCGTCCGTGCACACCTCGAAGTCGCGGCTGGCGATCTCCCGCTTCGCCTTCGAGATGGGCGACCCCCGCTACCTGGACCACGTGCTCAACCAGGTCCGCCGGATCGACGGGGTGTACGACGTCTACCGCACCTCGGGCAACCGCCCCATCTCGGAGCCCTCCGGCCGGTGAGCCGCCCGGCCGCCCCCGTCAGCGCAGGGGGCGGCCGACTGCGCGGGCGGCGCGGCGGACCCGCAGCAGCGCCGCCTGCCGGCCGGGCATCCGCTCGAAGCTCTCGAGCGCGGCCTGCACCAGCGGGGGCGGGCAGTGCAGGTGCGGGGCGTGCATGAGCTTCTCCAGGGCCGCGGTCCCCTCTTTTCCCGGCACGTGCAGGGCCAGGTCCACCGCGGTGCGCAGCGGCGTGGTGACGTGCACCGGCCCGGCGTCGTGGACGTCGTAGCCGCCCAGCGTGACCTGGTGCAGCGCCAGGCCCTCCGGCACGGGGGACATCGTGGTGCGGCGCAGCTTGTCCAGCAGCACCGGCAGGATGCTGGGGCGCCCGGCGCAGTCGTAGAACCACGCGGCGGAGAGCCGCCCGAGCACCCCGCGCCGCAGCAGGTGCGGCGGCAGCTGCGCCTCGAGCGCCGCGACCTTCACCGCCCGGGTCACCGGGCGCCCGCGCAGCACGTGCGCCTCCAGCACCACGGGCACGAGCACCCCGTCCGTGACGAGGGCCGAGAGCTCGGCGCGCGAGAACGGCCGTGCGGGCAGGAACAGGGTGTCGGGGTGCCAGGGCGGGGCGTCCATGGGCCCACTCTCGTCCACGGCCGCGGCACGGGAAAGGCCCCGCGGCGCGCTGTGGACAGCGCGGCCGCGGGGCCTTCCGGGGCGTCCCCGGTCAGCGCAGGTCGGCCGCCGAACGGCGCAGCGTCTCGAGCCACTGGCGGCTGGTGGCGAGCTCGCCCTCCAGCTTGGCCGCGCGCTTGGTGTCCCCGGTGGCCTGCGCCCGGGCCAGCGCGTCCTCCTGGTCCTCGATCTTCGACTCGAGCTGGGTGAGCATCGAGTTGGACCGTGCCTTCGTCTCCGGGTTGGAGCGCTGCCACTTCTCGTCCTCGACCTGGCGCACGGCGTCCTCCACGGTGCGCAGCTCGGCCTCGACCCGGCGCATGTGGGCGCGCGGGACCTTCCCCGCCTGCTCCCACCGGTCCAGGATGTCGCCCAGGGCGCGCTTGGCGGCCTTGAGGTCCGTGACCGGCAGCAGCGCCTTCGCCTCGGCGAGCAGCTGCTCCTTCACGGCGAGGTTGCCCTCGAACTCCTCGTCGATCCGGTCGTTGTCGGCCTTGCGCGCCGCGAAGAAGGTGTCCTGGGCGGCGCGGAACCGCGCCCACAGGGCGTCGTCGTCCTTCTTGGAGGCACGCTTGGACTCCTTCCACCGGTCCATCAGACGGCGGTACTCCGCGGCCGTGGCGCCCCAGTCGGTGGAGCCGGACAGGGCCTCCGCCTCGGCGATGAGGGTCTCCTTGGCCTTCTTCGCCTCGGAGTTGTCGGCGTCCAGCTGCGAGAAGAACGCCCGGCGGTGCCGGTCGAACGTGGTGCGCGCCGTGCGGAACCGCTTCCACAGAGCGTCCTCCGCGGCCCGGCCCAGACGGATGCCGGACTTCTGGTGGGTCTTCCACTGGTCGAAGAGCTCCGCCATCCGGGCCGAGGACTGCTTCCACTGCGTGCGCTGCGGGTCCTGGGCGGCGATCTGCTCCGCCTCCGCCACGATCGCCTCCCGCGCCGCGACGTTTTGGGCGCGCTGCGCCTCGTGGGCGGCCCGCTCGGCGGCCTCGAGCTCCCGGATCGCCGGGCGCAGGGCCTCCAGCCGGGACTCGAGGGCCTTGACGTCCCCGAGCATCTTGCGCTGGCCGACCTGCTCGGCGAGGTGGTCCACGGTGCTCTGCATGTCGGCCGAGGGCGCGCCCGCGGCCACGCGCTGCTCGAGCAGCGCCACCTGCGCCTCGACGTCGTCGAACTTCCGGGCGAAGTAGCCCAGCGCCTCGTCCTCGGTCGCGTCCGGGAACTGGCCGCAGAGGACCTCCTCGCCGTCGACGACCACGTAGACGTGCCCGTCCTCCGTGACCCGCCCGAAGGCCCGGGCGCGGGCCACGGACTCCGGGGAGGCGAGGGCCGGCGCCGCCGCCGACGGGGCCGCGGCCGGGGCCACCGACGGGGTCGCCGCCGGGGCCGCGGACGGCGGGACCACCGCGGGCGTGGGGGCCGGGCCGGGGGAGGCCTGCGCCGGCGCCGCGGGGGCACCCGGCCGGGGGACCCCCGGCTTCGGCACGGGTCCCGGGGCGGGGACGGGGCGGGGCGTGGGCTGGTCGTCGGATTCGAGACGTTCTGTCACCGCTGGAACTCTTTCGCTCTCGCCGGGCGCCGACCCCGGGAGCGTGCCCCGCGTCGTCGCCCGGCTTCGGACAATCGTCCTGCCCATACTACCGAGGCCGCCTGCTCCGGCCGCCGGGCGCTCCCCGGTGCCCCGCGCCGCGCCCGGCGGGGCTCCGGACGGGGGCAGAGCGCGGGGCCGGGTCCAGGGCCGGTCCGGGTCCGGTCCGGGCGGGGCTTTGGGCCGGGCGCGCGGGGATCCCTAGGATGAGTGCGGAACCGTCGGGCCCGTCCGGGCCGGCCGTCCACCCGTCCCGCCGCCGATCCACCCGAGGAGCACGTCCCCATGGCCCGCAAGACCTCCCTGTCCGGTTTCCCCGAATGGCTTCCGGAGGAGCGTCTGGTCGAGCTGCACGTCCTCGACGTCCTGCGGGAGAGCTTCGAGCTGCACGGCTTCTCCTCGATCGAGACCCGCGCCGTCGAGACGGTCGGCCAGCTGCTGCGCAAGGGCGAGATCGACAAGGAGGTCTACGTCGTCTCCCGGCTGCAGGAGGACGAGGACGCAGCCCCCGCCGAGCGCGGTGACGACCAGCTGGCGCTGCACTTCGACCTCACCGTGCCCTTCGCCCGTTACGTGGTGGAGAACGGCGGGCACCTCGCCTTCCCGTTCCGCCGCTACCAGATCCAGAAGGTGTGGCGCGGCGAGCGCCCCCAGGAGGGCCGGGCCCGCGAGTTCACCCAGGCGGACATCGACGTGGTGGGCGACGGCGCGCTGCCGTTCCGCTACGACGTGGAGCTCGCGCTCGTGATGATCGACGCCCTGTCCAGGCTCCCCATCCCGCCGTTCGTGCTGCGCGTCAACAACCGCAAGCTCGCCGAGGGGTTCTACCAGGGCATCGGGCTGCAGGACACCGCCGGGGTGCTGCGCAACATCGACAAGCTCGAGAAGATCGGCCCCGAGCGGGTCGCCCAGGCCCTGTGCGACGAGGTCGGCGCCACCCCCGAGCAGGCGCAGGCCGCACTGCAGCTGGCGGCGATCCGCACCGAGGACACCTCCTTCGTGGAGCAGGTCCGCGCGCTGGGGGTGAACACCCAGCTGCTCGAGGAGGGACTGCGCGAGCTCGCCGAGGTCGTGGGGGAGGCCTCCCGGCGCGCCCCCGGCACGGTGGTCGCCGACCTCTCGATCGCCCGCGGCCTCGACTACTACACCGGCACCGTCTACGAGACCGTGCTGGTGGGACACGAGCAGCTCGGCTCCGTGTGCTCGGGCGGCCGCTACGAGTCCCTCGCGTCCACCGGCAAGAAGACCTACCCCGGCGTGGGCCTGTCCGTGGGCGTCACCCGGCTGGTCACCCGCATGCTGTCCCAGGGGATGGCCGCGCCCTCCCGCAAGGTCCCCACCGCGGTGCTGATCTCCCTGGTGGACGAGGAGTCCTGGTCCCCGGCCCAGGACGTGGCCCAGCAGCTGCGCGAGCGCGACATCGCGTGCGAGGTCTCGGCGAGCGCGGCCAAGTTCGGCAAGCAGATCAAGTACGCCGAGCGCCGCGGCATCCCCTACGTGTGGTTCACGGTCCGCGGCGAGGACGGCTCGCTCGCCCACGAGGTCAAGGACATCCGCTCCGGCGAGCAGGTCTCCGCCGACCCGGCCTCCTGGTCCCCGCCGGCCGAGGACCTGCGCCCGGTCGTGCGCGCGGCGGGCTCCTGACCGGTTCCCGACCGACCCCGCCGCCCCGCCCCCTCCCGCCCCACCGAGCCCCCACATCCCTGCCGCCCGCTCCGCCGAGCCCCCACTCCTGCCGCGATTCCCCAGAAAAAATGTGGGGAAAGGGCAAGGGAATGGGGGCTCGGCGCCGTGGGTGACGGGAGAGTGGGGCTTCGGCGCGGGGGAGGTCAGGGCCGCCGGGACAGGACCAGGGCGCGTCCGGCCAGGCCCACGGCGAAGACCCCGAGCATCGTGACCACGGACTGCCACGGCAGCGTGAACGCCAGCACCAGGCAGCCGGCCAGGCCGAGCGCGTTGACCGCCCGGGGCGCCCACCCCGGGCGCTGCCGGAGGGTGAGCGCGGAGAGGTTCGCCAGCGCGTAGTAGACGAGCACGCCGAAGCTCGAGAAGCCGATGACCGTGCGGACGTCGCCGACCAGCACGAGCACCACCACGAGGCCGGCCACGGCCAGCTCAGCCGCCCACGGCACCCGGTGCCGCTGCGACACCGCGCCCAGCGGCCCCGGGAGGTCCCGCTCGCGGGCCATGGCCAGGGCCGTGCGCGAGATCCCGGCGACCAGCGCCAGCAGCGCCCCCAGCGTGGCCAGGGCGGCGGCCGCGGTGACGACGACGGCGCCCGCGGTCGCCGGCCCGGCCGCCCAGCCGGCCTCGCGCACCACCGTCAGGAGCGGGGCGGCCGACGCCGCGAGCCGGTCGACGCCGAGGAAGCGCAGCAGCCCGAGGCCGAGCAGCCCGTAGAGGAGCAGCGTGAACGCCAGCGCCCCCAGCACGGCCCGGGGGATGGTGCGGGCCGGGTCCCGGACCTCCTCGCCCATGGTGGCCACCCGGGCGTAGCCGGCGAACGCGAAGAACAGGGTGCCCGCCGCCGGCAGCACGCCCCAGCCGGTCCCTTCCCACCCGGGGCCGTCCCCCGCAGGGGCCCCGCCCGCAGTGGGGCCGGTGCCCGCGAACAGCAGCACGACCACGGCCAGCAGGACCACCAGCACCGGGGCGACCAGCAGCCTCGTCAGCCGGGCGGTGCGGGTGACCCCGCCCAGGTTCACCGCCGTCAGCCCGAGGACGGCGGCCACGGCGAGCAGCCGCGCCCCGGCGTCGTCGGCCCCCGTGAGCTCCGCGGCGTAGAGGCCGAAGGTCAGCGCCATCGCCGCCGCGGACGCGGTCTTGCCGGTCACGAAGCCCCAGCCGGCCACGAAGCCCGGCCACGGGCCCAGCTGCCGGTTCGCGTACACGTACGTGCCGCCGGAGGCGGGGTGGACGGCGGCCAACTGGGCGGTGGAGGTCGCGTTGCACCAGGCGACCACCGCGGCCAGCAGCAGCGCCAGCGGCAGCCACGGGCCGGCGAACCCCGCGGCCGGGGCGAAGGCCACAAACACCCCGGCGCCGACCATGGAGCCCACCCCGATCACCGTCGCGTCGAGGGTGCCCAGGCGGCGGGCGAGGGCCGAGTGGCCGGGGGAGGTGCTCATGGTCGTACTGTCGTCGTCCTGGCGGCGGAGGCCCGGGCTGTAAACTCGTGCACGGAACGAGAGTAGGGGCACCCGGTGAATCCCCGGGAAACGCGCGATGGGCGCGGCCCCGTCCGCACCTCCCGAACAACGAAGGGTTTTTCAGTGCTGCGCACCCACAACCTCGGCGCCCTGCGCGCCGAGCACATCGGAGAGACCGTCACGCTGGCCGGCTGGGTCGGCCGGCGCCGCGACCACGGAGGGGTGGCCTTCCTGGATCTGCGCGACGCCTCCGGGGTCGCCCAGATCGTGGTGCGCGACGAGGCGGACTTCCACCACCTGCGCAACGAGTTCGTCCTGCAGGTCACCGGCACCGTGGAGCGCCGCCCCGAGGGCAACGAGAACCCGGCGCTGGCCACCGGCGAGGTCGAGGTCATGGCCGAGACCGTGACCGTGCTCAACACCGCCGCCGCGCTGCCCTTCCAGATCGACGAGCACGTGGAGGTCGGCGAGGACGCCCGCCTGCGGCACCGCTACCTGGACCTGCGCCGCCCGGAGCCGGCCCGCATCATGCGCCTGCGCTCCGACGCCAACCGGGTGGCCCGCGAGATGCTCCACCAGGACGGGTTCACCGAGGTGGAGACGCCCACCCTGACCCGCTCCACCCCCGAGGGCGCCCGCGACTTCGTGGTCCCGGCCCGCCTGGCCCCGGGTTCCTGGTACGCCCTGCCGCAGTCCCCGCAGCTGTTCAAGCAGCTGCTGCAGGTCGGCGGGATCGAGAAGTACTACCAGATCGCCCGCTGCTACCGGGACGAGGACTTCCGCGCCGACCGCCAGCCCGAGTTCACCCAGCTCGACATCGAGGCCTCCTTCGTGGAGCAGGACGACGTCATCGCCCTCGGCGAGCGGATCGTGGCCGCGCTGTGGAAGCTCATCGACGTGGAGATCCCCACGCCCATCCGCCGGATGACCTACGCGGAGGCGATGGCGAAGTACGGCTCCGACAAGCCGGACCTGCGCTTCGGCCTCGAGCTCACCGAGCTGACCGAGTACTTCCAGGACACCACCTTCCGCGTGTTCAAGGCCCCCTACGTGGGCGCCGTGGTCATGCCCGGCGGGGCGTCCCAGCCGCGCCGCACCCTGGACGCCTGGCAGGAGTGGGCCAAGCAGCGCGGGGCCAAGGGTCTGGCCTACGTCCTCGTCGGCGAGGACGGCACCCTGACGGGACCGGTGGCCAAGAACATCACCGAGGCCGAGCGCGAGGGCCTCGCCGCCGCGACCGGCGCGCAGCCCGGGGACTGCATCTTCTTCGCCGCCGGCGAGAAGAAGTCCTCCCGCGCGCTGCTGGGCGCGGCCCGGGTGGAGATCGGCCACCGCACCGGGCTGATCGACGAGGACGCCTGGGCATTCGTGTGGATCGTGGACGCGCCCCTGTTCGAGTCCGCGGCCGAGGCCGTCGAGTCCGGCGACGTCGCCGTGGGCGCCGGCCAGTGGACCGCGGTGCACCACGCGTTCACCTCGCCCAAGCCCGAGTTCCTGGACACCTTCGACCAGGACCCCGAGCACGCCCTGGCCTACGCCTACGACATCGTGTGCAACGGCAACGAGATCGGCGGCGGCTCGATCCGCATCCACCAGCAGGACGTGCAGCGGCGGGTCTTCGAGGTCATGGGCATCGGCCGGGAGGAGGCCGACGAGAAGTTCGGGTTCCTGCTCGAGGGCTTCAAGTACGGCGCGCCCCCGCACGGCGGCATCGCCTTCGGCTGGGACCGCGTGGTCGCCCTGCTGGCCGGGACCGACTCCATCCGCGAGGTCATCGCGTTCCCGAAGACCGGCAACGGCTTCGACCCGCTGACCGCCGCGCCGGCGCCGATCACCGCGCAGCAGCGCAAGGAGGCCGGGGTGGACGCCAGGCCGGGGGCGAAGCAGGACGAGGACCTGAAGGCCGAGAAGGCGGCCGCGCACTAGGCCAGGGCACCAGCGGGCCGGGTCCGCCCGCTCCGGGCGGACCCGGCCCGATGTGCTCCCGGTGCGCCGGTGCTCGGTCCGGCAGCACCACGGCGGTGCCGAGCCCCCGCCGCAGGCCGATCCAGCCTGCGCCCACCGCGATCGTCGTCGGGACGGATCCTCGGGCCTCAGCGCGGACACGGTCGGCGGAGCTCTCCCCGCAGCGGACCGGTCAGATCCCCTCTCGCGTCCTCGTCCACGGCGACGGTGTCCGCGCCCAGCCACGTCGCGGTCGTCGCCAGCTCGGCCGCCAGCTCCCCGACGACGACGGAGCGCGTCGGCCACCTCGTTGCCGCGGCGGCGTCGGGACCCGGCTCCTCGGCGAATGCGGAGCGGACCAGGAGGACGCCGCGGTCCCGGTCGTACTTGAGGTCGACCCGGGCGACGAGGGACTCGCCGAGCAGGAACGGCAGCACGTAGTAGCCGTGGGTGCGCCGGGAGGCCGGGGTGTAGATCCCGATGCGGTAGTGCATCCCGAACAGCTCCAGGAGCCGACGACGCTCGAAGACGAGCGGATCGAAGGGGGCCAGCAGGGCACGGGCGCCCGTGCGGCGCGGCACACGGGCGTCGACGTGCAGCCACGCCGGGCGGTCCCAGCCGGCGACCGTGACGGGCAGCAGCTCGCCGCTGTCGACAAGCTCGTCGACAGCGCGGCGGGTGACGCGCTGCCCGAGGCGGAAGTAGTCGGCGAAGCACCGGACGGTGCCGATGCCGTGGGCGCGGGCGGAGATGCGGACGAGCTCGCGGACGGCGTCGTCCGGGTCCGGCGGCGGCTGACCACGGACGTGCGGGGGCAGGACGCGCTCGGCGAGGTCGTAGACCCGCTCGAACTGTGCGTTGCGGCGGGCGGCGCCGAGCTGCCCGGCGTCGAAGAGGATCTCCAGGGCTGTCCTGGCGGGGCTCCACCGCCAGCCCCAGCCCTCCTCGGCGCGCTGCGCGTGGCGGGCGTCGACGAACGCCTCGACCTCCCGGCCCGTGAGCGGGCCGCGCTCGGCGACGACGTCTCGGACGAGCTCGAGCACGCCCGGGTGGCGCGCCTCCAGCGCGTCGGGGTCCATGCCGGCCCAGCGCCGGCGGGTCCAGGCGACGAGCGGGAAGGTGGCGACGGGCAGGTAGCAGGCCTCGTGCGCCCAGGCCTCGACGAGGCGGCGCGGCGCCCGGCCCGCTGCCCGATCGAGCAGGGCGGTGTCGTACGGCCCGAGCCGGGCGAGCAGCGGCAGCAGGTGCGCCCGGGCGAGGACGTTGACCGAGTCGATCTGCAGCAGCCCGATGCGCTCCACGGTGCTCGTGACGTGCCGCATCGTCACCACCGGGGGCCGGGTGCGGTCCAGGCCCTGGGCGGCGATCGCGACGCGGCGCGCCTGGGCCGGGCTGATCGTGCGGGTCACCCGGACGACGATACCGAGACCGGCGTGCGGAGTCGACGGCATTCGCGGCCGCGCGCACGACTGCGGCCGGGGCATGGTGGTCCGGGCACCAGCGGTCCGGCAGGGCAGCAGCCGGCGAGGGGGTCAGTCGAGCAGGCTCTCCAGGTGCGGGGTGCGCTCGTGGGCGCCCGGCAGCGGCTCGCGGCCCCGGCCCAGGAGGAACCACAGCGGGACCACGAGCAGCGCGAGCACCAGGCCCACCCACACCCACGAGGCGGTCAGCGCGTACTCCGCACCCGTCAGGACGAGGGCGACGGCCATGAGCGCGGCGCCCAGCACGCCGAGCGCCCGCGCCCCGGCGGTCCGCCCGAGCTTCGCCACCGCCGCGCAGGCCAGGCCGTAGTAGAGGGCCACCAGCACCGAGATGATGCCGATCGAGTCGTCGAAGAGCGGCCCGGAGAACGCCATCCAGGCGGCGGCGACAGCGGCGGTGGTCCACGTGGCGAAGGACAGGGACCGGAAGCGGCGCGGCAGGTGCCCGCCGCGCGCCATGGACATCAGGCCGCGGGAGGTGGGGATCATCGTGGTGCCGATGGACGCCCCCGCCGAGACCGCCACGAGCGCGGCCAGCAACGGGGAGGCCACCGAGGACCCCGGGGCGTAGGCCCAGCCGATGGCGACGTAGGCGGCCGCCACCACGCCCAGCGCCACCCACGCCGAGACCCGCGGGGCCCGCTGCGTGGTGGACTCCTCGGTGAGCGAGAACGTGGAGTCCCACCCCCAGTACAGGAACAGGGCCAGCAGCAGGGCGGCCGCCACGTCCCCGGCCGAGACCCCGGTGCCGGCGGCGAGCTCCGCGGCGCCGTAGAAACCGGTCCACTCCCCGTCCTCGGCGCCCGTGCCGGGCGGCAGCGCCGGCGCGGTGCGCACCGCCCACACCAGCACGCCCACCCCGATCAGCTGCAGGACGGCCAAAACCCACTGCACGGCGGCCGAGACCCTGATCCCCGTGGCGGACACCGCCGCGAAGGCCGCCATGAGCAGGGCGGCCACGGCGGTGGTGGTCCAGGGCCCGGCGCCGATCCCGAGGGCGAACAGGGCGGAGTCGGCCGTGACCCAGGCGAGGGAGGCGAGCACGAGGGTCGCCGAGAGCCACAGCCCCCACCCGCCCAGGAACCCGGCGAACGCCCCGTAGGCCTCCCGGGCCCACCGGTAGACGGTGCCCTGGTCCTCGTAGAGGGCGTCCAGGCGGGCGAAGCAGACCGAGACGACCACCATGGGGAGCACGGCGCCGACCAGCACCACGGGCGTCCAGGCGCCGACCAGGGCGTGGATCAGGCCCACCGTGACCACGGCCGAGTACAGCGGGGCGATCGAGGTGGACCCGATGACCGCGGAGGTCGTGGTGGAGATCGACCGGGGGAGCAGGTGGGCGGTCACAGCAGACCCTTCTTGTCGATGACGTTGGGCACGAACCGGCAGTAGTAGTCGGTCAGCGGGCCGTCCGACTCGCGGATGCCGATGCCGGCCGCGCCCGCCTCGCCCACCACCCACGAGCCGATGACCGGGTGGTTGGGGGCGCCGTCGGAGCCCGGGAAGTTCCGGATGGGCGTGTAGGCCTGCCACACGTCCAGCGGGGAGGCGTGGGGATGCTCGGAACGGATCCGCACGTCGCGGGCGTGCATCTCGATGCCGTCCCCCTCGCGGCCGAACACGGGCTTGCGCACCCACTCCCGCAGCTCGCCGGGCCCGTCCGGGTGGGCGGCCAGCAGGTTCTCGTGCCCGGGGAAGCACCGCCACAGCGCCACGAGCAGGAGCTTGTTGGACTGGAACATCTTCCACGCCGGCTCGTACCAGTGGTGCATCCGGGTGGGGTCGTCGAGCACGAACGCGCCGGGGCCGTCGTCGACCATGTGCTCCCACGGGTGCAGGGCGAAGATCTCCTCGATCGGGCCGACCACCACGGGGTCGTCCACGTCCCCGGTCGCGTGCACCCAGCCGCCGGACCCGGTGTCGTAGCGGACGTCCTCGACGGGCAGCAGGACGGCCCGGTAGCCGGCCTCGACCGCGGTGTTCGCGATGACGGCGGCGTTGGCCGCGTCCTCCCCGGACTCCTCCTCCCGGGTGTAGGCCACGTGCAGGGTCTTCGTGGCCGAGTACGGCAGCCGCTGCCGCCACCGGTCCACGAGCATGGGCCACAGCCCGTTGAGCTGGTCGAACTCCGGGTGGTCCTCGCCCAGGCCCGGGAACAGCGCCTCCATGCGGCTCCACTGGCAGATCGCCCCCTCGACCAGCCCGGTGGGGGTGTCGCCGTTGAGCTCGAGCATCTTCGGCGGGCCCGTCCCGTCCCAGGCCAGGTCGAAGCGGCCGTAGACCGAGGGCTCCCGCAGCCGGAGGGAGTGCTGGGCCAGCTCGAACGCCGCGTCCGAGAGCCCGAGGGTGCCCAGGGCGCCGGTGGCCAGGTACCGGGCGGCCTCGGCGCACATCCGGTGCAGCTCGTCCGTGACGGACTCCAGCTCGTCCACCTCGTCGGGGGAGAAGACGTAGGCGGCCGTCTCGTTCCAGTACGAGAAGGACCGGCCGTCGGGCCGCTCGGTGCGGGCGTAGGTGAGCCCCTCGGCGCGGACGGTGCGCTCCCAGCCGGGGCGCGGCGCCAGGCCGTCGACGCGCCGCATCAGGAGCCCCAGCCGCTCTTCGACCCGCCGAAGCCGCGCGAGACGCCGCTCTTGCCCACGGCGGCCCCGTCGCGGGGCAGACCGCGGGCCACGGTGGCCGAGCCCGGCGGCCGGCCGGTGCTCCAGCCCGCCGCGGACGACACCGGCGAGCCCACGGCGGGGACGGCCGTGGCCCGGGCGGAGCTCATGAGCACCCACATCGGGAAGAAGCCGCCCACCCGCGGCCCGCGGTCGTCGTCGCACTCGTCGTCGTCGACCCGCACGGGCTCGGCGCCGCCCTCCCCGTCCGGGTCCTCGACGCAGATCTGGGCGTAGTCCGAGTCCACCTCCTGCACGTCCTGGGCCTCCTGCCCGCAGCCGGTCAGGGCGATCGTCAGGGCGCCGATGGAGGCGGCGGCCATGGTCCGTGAGGAGGGGCGGGGCGGCATGCGGGGCCTTCCGGGACGAGGACGGGACGGGGCGGTCGAGGACTGCGGTGGCGCCGGTCCGGGCGCGGGGCCGGCCGGCACGGTCCGCACGGCGGCGCCGGCGCACCCGGCCCGCCCGTGCGGGGTCCTCCGAGCGTACGACGTCCCGGCCCCGTCCGGGCGCCCCGCCCCGGCCCGTGTCCCGGACCCCGCGCGCCGCCGGCGCCCCGCCGCCGGAGGTGCGGGCGCAACCAGGCGCAACATCGGCCCGCCCGCCGTCGCCGCGCAGTAGGCTTCGGGCACCTCCGGGGCCGGGTCCCGCCGACCGGACCCGCCCCCGCGCCGAGCACCCAGGGGAGCCCATGAGCCGTGATCCCGCCGCCGCCCGCACCGCCCTCCTCGACGCCGGGGCCTGGTTCGCCGAGCTCGTCGGGGAGATCCGCCCGCACCACTGGACCCGGCCGGGCCTGGGCGCCTGGGACGTCCGGGCGCTCGTGGGGCACACCCACCGCGCGCTCGTCACGCTCGGCACCTATCTCACCGTCCCCGCCGACGACGAGACCTGCACCGGCACGGCCCAGTACTACGCGCTCTCCGCCGCGGCCACGGACCCCGCGGAGGTCGCGGCCCGGGGCGTCGCCGCCGGCCGCGAGCTCGGCCGGCACCCGGCCGCCACCGTCCGGGCCTCGCTGGACCGGGCCCGGGACGCCCTGGCGCAGGTGCCGGTCGACGAGGACCCCCTGATCCGCACCCTGGTGGGCGGCACCCGGCTGCGCGCCTACGTGCCCACCCGCACCTTCGAGCTGACGGTCCACGGCCTGGACGTCGCCCAGGCCTGCGGGCTGGACCGGAGACCCCCCGAGCACGTCCTGGCCGACGCCGGACGGACGGCGCTGGAGCTCGCCGCCCACGGCGGGCACCTGCCCGGGATCCTGCTGGCGCTCACGGGCCGGCGGCCGCTGCCCCCGGGCTTCTCGGTCCTGGGCTGAAGCGGCCTGGGCGCCGGTCAGAGCACCGTGCGCGCGGCCGACGCCCAGCCCAGCGCGAGGAGCACGCCGATCAGGGCCCCGACGACCGTCTGCGCCGGGGTGTGGTCCCCGGTGCGCACCCGCGAGACGGCCACCGCGACCGGCACCGGCGCCGCGGCCAGCGCCGCCCACGGGGTGCTGAGGACGCCGAGCCCCACGGCCCAGCACGCGGCCATCGCCACGTGGGCGGAGACCTTCCACCACAGGGTCACGACCAGCAGCACCAGCAGGCCCAGCCGCACGAACGCCGCGGTCACCGGCACCACCGGAGGGGCGCCCAGGGCGAGCTCGGCGACCACCACGAGGGCCGTCAGCACCCCCGTGGCGGCGTAGACCGGCAGCCGCTGGGCCCGGGTGCGCACGAAGTGCCCGTCCACCCGCCCGCGCCGGGCCAGCACCCGCAGCACGAGCATCGGCAGCGACGCCACGACCACCGCCGTCCCCAGACCCCACAGGGCCCCGGACCACCCGGCCCCCGACCAGCCGGCGAGCACCAGCAGGGACAGCACCAGCGGGGCGGGCGCGAACACCTCGGCCACCAGGGTGCTCGGACGGGACGTGCTGCGCGCGGTGGCCATGGGACGAGGCTAGCGGGGGCCCCGGGCGGGCCCGGTCCTGTGGTGGACTGGGGCCCATGCGCATCGTTCTGCAGAGAGTGTCCCGGGCCGCCGTGACCGTCGGAGGAGAGGTCGTGGGGGCCGTCGAGGAGCCGGGGCTGCTGGCCCTGGTGGGCGTGACCCACGACGACGACGCCGCGACGGCCGCGAAGCTCGCCGAGAAGACCTGGACGCTGCGGCTCCTGGAGGGCGAGCGGTCCTGCGCCGACCTCGGCGCCCCGGTGCTCGCCGTCAGCCAGTTCACCCTCTACGGCGACGCCCGCCGGGGCCGGCGCCCCTCGTGGTCGGCCGCCGCGCCCGGCCCCGTCTCGGAACCCGTGTTCGAGGCGTACGTCGCCGCGCTGCGGGAGCTCGGCGCGCGCGTGGCGACCGGCCGCTTCGGGGCGGCGATGCAGGTGGAGCTCGTCAACGACGGCCCGTTCACCCTGGTCCTGGACAGCGCCGAGCTGGAACGGCCCCGGCGGGGCTGAGACCGGGGCCCGGCGCGGGCCGTCAGATCGCCGTGCGGGGAGCGGCCTCCTCGGAGCCCGTCTCCTCGCGGGCCTTCCGCTCCCGGGCGCGGTCGAGGGCCGCGATGACGGGCCCCGCGGTGACCCCGTGCAGCAGGACCGAGCCGACGATCACCAGCCCCACGATGCGCCACAGGGCCTGGTCCTCCGCGGCGAACTCGCCCTCGGACAGGGCGTAGGCGAGGTAGTAGACCGAGCCGATGCCGCGCACGCCGAAGAAGGCGAGCACGCCGCGCTCCCACGGTCCCGTCCGGCCGCCGAGCAGACTGATCCAGCCGGCGAGGGGGCGCACCAGCAGCAGGAAGGCCGCCGCGACGAGCACCTCCCGCCAGGTCAGCCCGGCGAGCAGCCCCCGGGCCACGGCGCCGCCCAGGAGCACGAGCACCACCACGGTGAGCAGCCGCTCGAGCTGCTCGATGTAGCTGTGCAGCACGCCGTGGGCGCCGTGCACCCGCTCGCCCGCCCGGATGGTCACCGCGCACACGAACACGGCGATGAACCCGTAGCCCTCGACCATCTCGGTCAGACCGTAGGTGAGGAAGGTGGCCGCCAGGGCCACGAACCCCTCGGTCTGCGCGGTCGTGCGGACGCTGTCGAGCGGGGAGCGGAAGAAGAGCCGCCGCAGGAGCAGGCCCACCAGGACCCCGGCGAGACAGCCGACCGCGATCCGCCAGGCCACGTCCACGGTCAGGAAGTGCGGCAGCCACGCGCCGGGAGCGGTGCCCACGACGCTCAGGGCAATCGCGAGGTAGACGAACGGGAAGGCCAGGCCGTCGTTGAGCCCCGCCTCGGAGGTGAGCCCGAAACGGACCTCGTCCTCGCCCTCGAGGTCCTCCTGCGACTCCGAGGGCTCCCCGACCTGGACCTCGGAGGCCAGGACCGGGTCGGTGGGGGCCAGCGCCGCGGCCACGAGCACGGCGCCGGCCGCACTCAGGCCCAGCACCGACCAGCCCAGCAGGGCCGCCCCGAGCAGGCTCAGGGGCATGGCGATCCCCAGCAGCCGCCAGGTCGTGGCCCAGCGCCGGAAGCCCAGCGGGCGGTCCAGGGCCAGCCCGGCGCCCATCAGCGAGACGATGACGCAGATCTCGCTCAGGTGCAGGGTGACGGCGCTGTGGGCCACCGGGTCCGGGTCGGGCAGGGTGTCGGCCAGGGCGAAGATCACCGCCCCGGCGGCCAGGAACACCATGGGCATCGACACGGGGGCCCGCACGAGCAGGCGGGGCAGCAGGGCGGCCGCGAACACGGCGAGCCCGGCGGCGGCGAAGAGCAGACTCGGGGCCTCGAACACCGGTACCTCATTCCTGGAACGGCCGGGCGGGATCCCCGGTGGACCCCGCGCCGCAGCGGTCGTGGCCGTCGCCGGGCGGAGCGCGCCCGCCGCCGGCACCGACGTGATCAGCGTGCTGATCGTACGCCCTGTGCCCCCTCGTCCGACAGGCCGCGACGGGTGCAGCCGCTAGCCTGAGGGGGTGACCGGCTCCCTCTTCGACGACCTCGACGCCCCCGACCCCGGTCCCCGCGCCGCCGGGGACGGGGCGGACCGTGCCGCCCGCCCGGCCGGCCGGGCGCGGCGCACCCGCTCCCGGGCGCCGCTGGCGGTGCGGATGCGCCCGCGCCGCCTCGACGAGATCGTGGGCCAGCAGCACCTGCTCAAGCCCGGCTCCCCGCTGCAGGTGCTGGCGGGGGAGGACCGGGGCCCGGCGGGACCGTCGTCGATCATCCTGTGGGGCCCCCCGGGCACGGGCAAGACCACCCTGGCCCACGTGATCGCCCGGGGCGTGTCCCGGAAGTTCGTGGAGCTCTCCGCGATCACCGCCGGCGTCAAGGACGTGCGGAAGGTGATGGACGAGGCGCTCACGGACCGGGACCTGCACGGGCGCACCACGGTGCTGTTCCTCGACGAGATCCACCGCTTCACCAAGGCCCAGCAGGACGCGCTGCTGCCCGGGGTGGAGAACCAGTGGGTGGTGCTGGTCGCGGCCACCACGGAGAACCCGTCCTTCTCGGTGATCTCGCCGCTGCTCTCGCGCTCGCTGCTGCTCACGCTGCAGCCCCTGGAGCGGGCCGACATCGGGGCGCTGCTGGACCGGGCCGTCGCCGACCCCCGGGGACTGAACGGCGAGGTGGAGCTCACCGCGGAGGCCCGCGAGCACCTCCTGGACCTGTGCGGCGGGGACGCCCGCAAGGCCCTGACCTCCCTCGAGGCCGCCGCCGGGGTCGCGTTCTCGGAGCAGCCGGACGACCGCGACATGGACGGGGACACCGGCGGGGGCGACGGCGGGGACACGGACGGGGACGACGGCGGGGACCGCGCGCGGCCGGTGCCGGTGATCACCCGGGAGCACGCCGAGGAGGCCCTCGACCGGGCGGCGGTGCGCTACGACAAGAACGGCGACCAGCACTACGACGTGGTCAGCGCGTTCATCAAGTCGATCCGCGGCTCCGACGTCGACGCCGCGATGCACTACCTGGCCCGGATGATCGAGGCGGGGGAGGACCCGCGGTTCATCGCCCGCCGGCTCATCATCTCCGCCTCCGAGGACATCGGCACCGCCGACCCGACCGCCCTGCAGACCGCGGTGGCGGCCGCCGACGCCGTGCAGCTCATCGGCATGCCCGAGGGGCGGATCCCGCTGGCCCAGGCCGTGGCGCACCTGGCGACCGCCCCGAAGTCCAACGCCGCCTACACCGCGATCAACGAGGCGATCGCCGACGTCCGCGCCGGCCGGGCCGGACCCGTCCCGCTCCACCTGCGCGACGCCCACTACCCCGGCGCGGGCCAGCTCGGCCACGGCCGGGGCTACGTCTACTCCCACGACGAGCCCAACGGCGTGGCCGCCCAGCAGTACCCGCCCGACGAGCTCGTGGGCACCGACTACTACCGGCCCACCGAGCACGGCCGCGAGCGCGAGATCGCCCACCGCCTCGAGATCCTGCGGGGCATCGTCCGGGGCCGGTGACCGCCGGGCTCAGCGGCCGAACAGGTGGCGCACCACCGACGCGGCCGTGCGCTCGTCGATGAGCAGGTCCGTGACCACGCCCGCCCGCAGGGCGCCCACCACGCCCGGCACCTTGTGATCCCCCGCCACCACGCACAGCCGGCGCGGGATCCGCCGCAGCTCCATGGGCGTGGGTCCGCTCGCCCGCCGGTTGTAGTCGATGTCGGCGTAGGTCCCGTCCTCCCGCAGGAAGACCGTGCACACGTCGCCGACCACCCGGTGCGCGGACAACTCCCGGAGCGCGTCCTCCGGCAGGTAGCCGCTGGTGTACACCTGGGAGATCATCGGACCGCGGAAGGCCCCCACGCTGAACACCGCCAGGTCCGCCGCGTTGCGCACCGCCAGCACCCGCCGCACCGAGGACTCCTGCCACATCAGCCGCCGCGTCTCCTCCTGGTCGAAGAACGCGGGGGCGGGGAAGGGCAGCAGCGCGGCCCCGAAGGCCGCCGACATCTGCCCGAGCAGCGCCGAGGACTGCGCCGCCCCCGTGGAACGGGCGCTGACCGCGCCGTTCATCTGCACGACCACCGCGTCCCGCGTGGCCTTCGGCTGCAGGTGGCCCCCGATCGCCGAGGTCGTGATCCCCCAGGCGACCGCCAGCGTCATCCCGTCCCCGAACCAGTCGCCCAGCAGCCCCGCCGCGGCCCGGGCCACGGACTCCAGCCGCTGCGGCTCCGTGGCCGTGCGCGGCGTGCCCGCCACGTGCACCGTCACCCCGAAGGCCTCCCGCAGCCGGTGGGACAGGTCGTGTCCCGCGTCCGGGGGAGCCGCGAGGCTGATCCGCACGATGCCCCGCTCCCGGGCGGCCTGCAGCATCCGCGAGACCGTGGGGCGGGAGACCCCGAAGCGGTCCGCCACCGCCTCCATCGTCATGCCCTGCACGTAGTACAGCTCCGCCGCGTGGTGGAGCTCGGCATCACCGTGCATGTGACCCTCCCTTCCCTGCACGTCCGTTCATTTGCTTTGAGCATAGGTGCAACCCAGGACAGAGTGTGATGCAGAGCACCTTCCCGACCGCAACCACCCGCCCCGAGGAGTTCCCCACCATGGCCCACCCCACCCTCTCCAGCGCCGAACGGGACCGCGCACTCGCCGAGTTCTCCGACGGCCCCGAGCTCGACGTCCTCGTGGTCGGAGGCGGCATCACCGGCGCCGGCATCGCCCTGGACGCCGTCACCCGCGGACTGCGCACCGGCATCGTCGAGGCCCAGGACTGGGCCGGCGGCACCTCGCAGTGGTCCTCCAAGCTCGTCCACGGCGGCCTGCGCTACCTCCAGCAGCTCGACTTCAAGCTCGTCTCCGAGGCGCTGCGCGAGCGCGAGCTGCTCCTGGACTTCCTCGCCCCCCACCTCGTCAAGCCCGTGCCCTTCCTCTACCCGCTGACCCACCGCTTCTGGGAGCGGCCCTACGTCACCGCCGGGATCGGCCTCTACGACGCCCTCGCCCACATCGGCGCCAAGGTCGCGACCCTGCCCTACCAGCGGCACTACAGCTTCAAGGGCGTCCAGCGGGTCTTCCCCGACATCAAGCCCGGCTCCATGGTCGGCGCCGTCAAGTACTGGGACGGCCAGGTCGACGACGCCCGCCTCGTCGTCACCATCGTGCGCACCGCCGTGCGCTACGGCGCGCTCGCCGCCAACCGCACGCGGGCCGTGTCCTTCCCCACGGACGAGACCGGCCGGGTGGTCGGCGCCACCGTGCGCGACCTCGAGACGGGGGCGGAGCACACGGTGCGGGCGAAGACCGTCATCGCCGCCACCGGGGTCTGGACCGAGCAGACCCAGGACCTGGCCCACGCCGAGGGCGGGCTGAAGGTGCTCGCCTCCAAGGGCATCCACATCATCGTGCCCCGCGAGCGGATCCGCGGCGAGAGCGGGCTGATCCTGCAGACCGAGAAGTCCGTGCTCTTCATCATCCCGTGGGCGCGGTACTGGATCATCGGCACCACCGACACCCCCTACCACCAGGACCTCGTCAACCCGGTGGCCACCGCGGAGGACATCGACTACGTCATCGACCACGCCAACGTGGTCCTCGACCGGCCGCTCACCCGCGAGGACGTGATCGGCACGTACGCCGGGCTGCGGCCGCTGCTGCAGCCCGGGACGAAGAAGGGCGGCGGGGACGCGCAGTCCACGAAGATCTCCCGCGAGCACACCGTGACCGAGGTCGCCCCCGGGCTGATCACGATCGCCGGGGGCAAGCTCACCACCTACCGGGTGATGGCCGAGGACGCCGTGGACCTCGCCCTGGGCGAGGAGCGGGCCAAGGCCGTGCCCTCCGTCACCGACCGCACTCCGCTGCTGGGCGCCGAGGGCTATCTCGCGCTCAGCCACCAGGCCGGCAGCCTGGGCGCCCGGCACGACTGGAACGAGGAGCGGGTGCAGCACCTGCTCGGCCGCTACGGGTCGGCGATCACCGAGATCGCCGAGCTCGTGGAGGACCGCCCCGACCTGGGCCGCCCCCTGGAGGGGGCCCCGGCCTACCTGCGGGCGGAGATCGTGCACGCCTGCACCCACGAGGGCGCGCTGCACCTCGAGGACATCTTCGACACGCGCACCCGGCTCACGTGGGAGCAGGCCCGCCACGGTCTCGACGCGGTCGAGGAGATCGCGGACCTCGCGGCCGAGGCCCTCGGCTGGGACGATCGGCGGCGGGGGGCCGAGGTCGAGGCCTACCGGCTCCGCTGCGCGGCGGAGGACGAGGCCGCGAGAACCCCGGACGACACCGCCGCCGCCGCCGCACGGGCAGCGGCCCCCGACGTCCTGGAGCTCGTGCGCCCCTCCGAGGCCTGAGCACCCACCCGTCCCACCGAGTCCCGTCCCCTGACCCCACCCCCCCCACACCGGCCGTCCCCGACGGGCGGCCGGTCCGTCCAATCCGCACCACCTGAGGAGTCGCAGTGCTGTCGATGTCAAACGCAGTGGTACAGGCCGTCGCGCCCACCGTGCCCATCTCCCTGTCCACCGTCTTCTGGTCCGAGGTCGCGGGCACCGCGATGCTGATCCTGCTCGGCGCCGGCGTGGTCGCCAACGCCGTGCTGCCGAGGACCAAGGGACTCGGCGGCGGGTTCCTGATGATCAACTTCGGATGGGGCCTGGCCGTGTTCGCCGGTGTGTACGTGGCCTTCCAGTCCGGTGCGCACATCAACCCCGCCGTGACCGTGGGCCTGTGGGCCAGCGGCGCCGGGGAGTACGCCCCCGGGGTGGCCGTCACCCTGGTCAACACGCTCGTCTACTTCGCCGCGCAGCTGATCGGCGCCTTCCTGGGCGCCGTGCTGGCCTTCCTCGCCTACAAGAAGCACTTCGACGAGGACATCGACGGGGAGACCAAGCTGGCCGTGTTCTCCACCGGACCCGCCGTGCGCTCCTACGGCTGGAACGTGGTCACCGAGGTGATCGGCACGTTCGTCCTCGTCATCGTGATCCTGCTCTTCGGCAACACGCCCTCGGAGATCGGGCCGCTGGCCGTGGCGCTGCTCGTGGTCGGCATCGGCGCGAGCCTCGGCGGGCCCACGGGCTACGCCATCAACCCCGCCCGTGACCTCGGTCCGCGCATCGCCCACGCCGTGCTGCCCATCCGCGGGAAGGGCTCCAGCGACTGGGCCTACGCCTGGGTCCCGGTCGTGGGCCCGCTCATCGGCGCCGTGCTCGCCGGCGGCTTCTACCAGCTGTACGCCAACGTTCCCGCCTGACGCCCGCACCACCACCGACCCGTCCACGACACCACAACGAAGTGAGGGACCACCCATGAGCACCGACACCAAGTACGTCATGGCCATCGACCAGGGCACCACGAGCTCCCGCGCGATCATCTTCGACCACCGGGGCACGATCGTCAGCACCGGCCAGCTCGAGCACGAGCAGATCTTCCCGCGCGCCGGCTGGGTGGAGCACGACCCCATGGAGATCTGGCGCAACGTCCGCAAGGTGGTCGCCGACGCCGAGGCCTCCGCCGAGATCAACGCCCGGGACCTGGCCGCCGTGGGCATCACCAACCAGCGCGAGACCACCGTGGTCTGGGACCGCACCACCGGGGAGCCCGTCTACAACGCCATCGTCTGGCAGGACACCCGCACCCAGAAGATCGCCGAGGAGCTCGGCGGGGAGGTCGGCCCGGACCGGTACAAGGACCGGGTGGGCCTGCCCCTGGCCAGCTACTTCTCGGGCCCGAAGGTCAAGTGGATCCTGGACAACGTGGACGGCGCCCGGGAGCGGGCCGAGCGCGGGGACCTGCTCATGGGCAACACCGACTCCTGGCTGGTGTGGAACATGACGGGCGGCGTGGACGGCGGGGTGCATGTCACCGACGTCACCAACGCCTCGCGCACCATGCTGATGAACCTGGCGACCCTCGACTGGAACGAGGAGATCTGCGCCGACATGGGCATCCCCACGTCGATGCTGCCCGAGATCCGCTCCTCCTCCGAGGTCTACGGCAAGGGCCGCACCCGCGGCTTCCTCAAGGACGTGCCGATCGCCGGCATCCTCGGCGACCAGCAGGCCGCGATGTTCGGGCAGGCGTGCTTCGAGAAGGGCATGGGCAAGAACACCTACGGCACGGGCAGCTTCGTGCTGATGAACGTGGGCACCGAGGTGGTGCACTCGGAGAACGGGCTGCTGAGCACCGTGTGCTACAAGATCGGCGACCAGGACGCCGTCTACGCCCTGGAGGGCTCCATCGCCGTGACCGGGTCCCTGGTCCAGTGGCTGCGCGACAACCTGGGCATCATCTCCTCCGCGCCGCAGGTCGAGTCCCTGGCCGCGTCGGTCGAGGACAACGGCGGGGCCTACTTCGTCCCGGCCTTCAGCGGCCTGTTCGCCCCGTACTGGCGCTCGGACGCCCGCGGCGCCCTGGTGGGCCTGACCCGCTACGTCAACAAGGGCCACATCGCCCGGGCCGCCCTGGAGGCCACGGCCTACCAGTCCCGCGAGGTGGTCGAGGCGATGAACGCCGACGCCGGGGTGGACATCACCGAGCTCAAGGTGGACGGCGGGATGACCGCCAACGAGCTGCTCATGCAGTTCCAGGCGGACCAGCTCGGGGTCCCGGTGATCCGCCCGGAGGTCACCGAGACCACGGCCCTCGGCGCCGCCTACGCCGCGGGCATCGCCGTCGGCTTCTGGTCCGGGACGGAGGAGGTCACCGCGAACTGGGCCGAGAACAAGCGCTGGGAGCCGCAGATGGAGGACGCCGAGCGCGGCCGGCTGTTCCGCAACTGGCAGAAGGCCGTCACCAAGACCTTCGACTGGGTGGACGAGGACGTCGACTGACCGCGTCCGCGCCGAGGGCTCGTGCGCCGGAGCGTCGTCCGGGACTCCCGGGCGGCGCTCCGGCGCGCCGGGACCGGGACGGGGGCCGGCCCGGTCCCGGCGCGAGCACCCCGGGGCGCGCCACGGCCCCGCACACGCTATAGTGGGACGTCGGCCGGCAAGGCCCGTGCTCCCGCACGCCCGGCGCACCGCCTCAACCACGGTGCGCGGCGCGCGGCCACGGCGCTTGCAGGACAGGAGGATTGCGGCTGATCCTCACCTCTCCGGCGGGACCGATCCCGTCCTCGGAGGCCGGACCGAACAGAACACGCTCCCCCCGCACCGCCCGCCGGACGGGGGAGGGCACCGCATTGTGAAAGGTAAACGTGGCTAACAACACGCGTGCGCGCCGCCAGGTGCGCAAGTCCCGCGCCCTCGGGATCGCCCTGACCCCGAAGGCCGAGAAGTACTTCGAGCGCCGTCCCTACGGCCCCGGTGAGCACGGCCGTGCCCGCCGGAAGGCCGACTCGGACTACGCCGTCCGGCTGCGCGAGAAGCAGCGTCTCCGGGCGCAGTACAACATCCGCGAGAAGCAGATGCACATCGCCTACGTCGAGGCCAAGCGCCAGGAGGGGCAGACCGGTGAGAACCTGGTCGCCCTGCTGGAGTCCCGCCTGGACGCCCTGGTCCTGCGCTCCGGCTTCGCCCGGACCATGGCCCAGGCCCGCCAGATGGTCGTGCACCGCCACATCCTGGTGGACGGCGAGCGGGTGGACCGCCCCTCCTACCAGGTCAAGGAGGGTCAGCTGATCCACGTGCACGCCAAGTCGGAGAAGATGGTGCCCTTCCAGGTCGCCGCCGCCGGCGCGCACCAGGCCGTGCTGCCCGACACCCCGGGCTACCTCGACGTGCAGATCGAGAAGCTGCAGGCCAAGCTGGTCCGCAAGCCCAAGCGCGCCGAGGTCCCCGTGACCTGCGAGGAGCAGCTCGTGGTGGAGTACTACGCCCGCATGGCCTGATCCTGCGGGCTCCTGCCACCGGGACACCCCGAGGGCAGGGCCTTCCCTGCGGAGAGCCCGCGGCGCCTGCGCCGCGGGCTCTTCCGTTCGGTACAGTTGATCCCCGGGCACCGCGCCGGTGCCCGTCCCCGCACGCCCGGGCGGTCCCGCCGCCCCGGCCCCCCGACCCGACCAGCAAGGAGCGCGCCGCCCCATGACCGGTGGAGAAATCGCAGGACTGCTCGCCGCGGGGGTGTTCGCCGTGCTGGTGCTCCTGCTCGCGGTGCCGATCCTCAAGCTCGGCAAGGTCTTCGACGAGCTGCGGCTGACGATCCGCTCGCTCAACAACGAGACCGTCCCCCTCATCGACGAGGTCACCCGCACCGTCTCGACCACCAACTCGCAGCTCGAGAAGGTGGACGGGATCACGACCAACGTCTCCGACGCCTCCGCGAACGTCTCCGCGCTGTCCTCCCTGGTGGCCTCCACCGTGGGCCAGCCGCTGATCAAGGTCGCCGCGTTCTCGCACGGCGTCCGCCGGGCGTTCACGGGCGACACCGCCCCGCACGGCTCCCACCGGGCCGACCGCTTCGGGGACGCCGACGAGCAGGTCCCCGGCGCCCCGGGGGAGGACCGGCCATGAGCTTCTGGGGCAGGCTCGCCCTCGTGGCCGCCGGCGGCGTGCTCGGCGCCGCCGCCACCCGCCTCGCCCGGTCACCCGGCCAGGACCTCTCCGTGCCGGGCGGCACCGGCGCCGCGCGCGCCCCCCGCCCCGGGGACTGGCGCTCCCGGCTCTACCGCTTCGCCGCCACCGTGCGCGCGGGCATGGACGAGCGCGAGGCCGAGCTGCGCGAGTCCTTCGGCGTCGCCGCCCCCCGGCCGCAGGACGGCCGTCTCGCCGCCGGCCGCACCGCCCCGCCGGTGCTCGACGGCACCGCCGCCCCCGGCGCGGCCGGGGCCGCGGCGGAGCCCACCGACCCCTCGACCGAACGCGAAGGAAAGCACCGGTAATGCTCTCTCAGGAAATCACCAAGCGCTGGCTGGACTACTTCGAAGGCCAGGGCCACACCGTGGTGCCCTCCGCCTCGCTGATCTCCTCCCAGCCGGGTGCCATGTTCACGATCGCGGGCATGGTCCCGTTCATCCCGTACTTCCTCGGCCAGGAGACCGCCCCCTACCGGCGCGCCACGTCCATCCAGAAGTGCATCCGCACCCTCGACATCGACGAGGTGGGCAAGACCGCCCGGCACGGCACGTTCTTCCAGATGGCCGGCAACTTCTCCTTCGGCGACTACTTCAAGGAGCGGGCCATCCCCATGGCGTGGGAGCTGCTCACCAGCCCGCTCGAGAAGGGCGGCTTCGGCCTGGACCCGGACCGGCTGTGGGTGACCGTCTACGAGGGCGACGAGGAGTCCTACACGCTCTGGAAGGACACCGTGGGGGTGCCCGCCGAGCGGATCCAGCGGCTGGGCCGGGACGAGAACTACTGGGACACCGGCCAGCCCGGCCCCGCGGGCCCCGACTCCGAGATCTTCTACGACCGCGGCCCCCGGTACGGCCGGGAGGGCGGGCCGGCCGTCGACGACGACCGGTACATCGAGATCTGGAACCTCGTCTTCATGCAGTACCAGCGCGGTGAGGGCTCGGGCAAGGACTACGAGATCCTGGGCGACCTCCCCGAGCAGAACATCGACACCGGCCTCGGCGTCGAGCGCCTGGCCATGCTGCTCCAGGGCGTCGAGAACTTCTACGAGACCGACCAGGTCCGCCCCGTGCTGGACAGGGCGTCCGAGCTGTCGGGGAAGCGGTACCACGGCTCCGAGAAGCCGGGGGAGGAGGGCTACGACGACGACGTGCGGATGCGCGTGGTCGCCGACCACGTCCGCTCCTCGCTGATGCTCATCGCGGACGGCGTGAGCCCGTCCAACGAGGGCCGCGGGTACATCCTGCGCCGCCTGCTGCGCCGCGCGATCCGCGCGATGCGCCTGATGGGCGTCACCGAGCCCTGCCTGCCCGTGCTGCTGCCCGCCTCCCGGGACGCGATGCGCGGCGTCTACCCCTACGTGGCCGAGGACTTCGAGCGGATCTCCCGGATCGCCTACGCCGAGGAGCGGGCGTTCCTGAAGACCATCGAGTCCGGGACCACCCGGCTCAACGAGGCGGTGACAGGCGCCCGGCGCCAGGGCCAGGCCGTCTCCGGCGCGGAGGCCTTCGCCCTGCACGACACCTACGGCTTCCCCATCGACCTGACCCTCGAGATGGCCGCGGAGGCCGGGGTCGCGGTCGACGAGACGGCGTTCCGCGGTCTCATGGAGGAGCAGCGCCACCGCGCGCAGCAGGACGCCCGCGCCAAGAAGGGCGCCCACGCCGACCTCTCGGTGTTCCGCCGGCTCGTCGACGAGGGCGGCTCGGTGTTCACCGGCTACACCCGGCTCGGCCACGAGACCGTGCTGCGCGCCCTGCTGCAGGACGGCGTGACCGTCCCCGCAGCCTCGGCCGGGGAGCACGTCGAGGTCGTCCTCGACGAGACGCCGTTCTACGCCGAGGCCGGCGGCCAGGCCGCCGACCGGGGCACCATCAGCGGCGACGGCTTCGTGCTCGAGGTCACCGACGTCCAGCAGCCCGTGAAGGGGCTGTCCGTGCACCAGGCGGTCGTGCGCGAGGGCGAGGCCCTCTCCGGGGCAACGGTGCTCGCCCAGGTGGACGTCGCCCGGCGGCGCGCCGCCGAGGCCGCCCACACCGGCACCCACATCGTCCACGCGGCCCTGCACGACATCCTCGGCCCCGAGGCCGTCCAGCGCGGCTCCTTCAACAAGGAGGGGTACCTGCGCTTCGACTTCGCGTGGGGCGAGGGGCTCGCCGAGGCCCAGCGCCAGGAGATCGAGGAGGTCTCCAACGCGGCGATCCACGCCAACCACGAGGTCGTCACGCAGGAGATGGCCCTCGACGAGGCCAAGGCCATGGGCGCCATGTCCCTGTTCGGCGAGAAGTACGGGGACCGGGTGCGCGTGGTCGAGCTCAACGGACCCTGGTCCCGGGAGCTGTGCGGCGGCACGCACGTGGGCGGCACCGCCCAGATCGGCTCGCTCACCCTGCTCACCGAGCAGTCCGTGGGCTCGGGCAACCGCCGTGTCGAGGCGCTCGTGGGCCTGGACTCGTTCCGCCACCTCGCGGCCGAGCGGACCCTCGTGCACCAGCTCACCGGCATGCTCAAGGTGCAGTCCTCCGCGGAGCTGCCCGAGCGCCTGGCGGGCACGCTCGAGAAGCTGAAGTCGGCCGAGAAGGAGCTCGCGGTCCTGCGCCGGGAGAAGCTCCAGGCGCAGGCCGGCTCCCTGCTCGACGGGGTGCGGGAGGTCGGCGCCGTGAAGGTCCTGACCCACGACATGGGCGAGGTCTCCGGGGCCGATGACGTCCGCTCGCTCGCCCTCGACCTGCGCGGCCGGATGACGGCGGAGCCGTTCGTCGTCGCCGTCACGGGCACGGCCAAGGGCCGTCCCCTGGTCCTCGTGGCGACCACCGAGGGCGCCCGCGCGGCCGGGGTGCAGGCCGGCCGGCTCGTGCGCACGGCCGCCAAGGTCCTCGGCGGCGGCGGCGGCGGCAAGGACGACATCGCCCAGGGCGGCGGGCAGGACCCGGCCCGGACGGGGGACGCCCTGGACGCGGTGCTGGCCGACATCGCCCGGGCGACGGGCGGCGCCGCCGCGTGAGCGACGCCTACGCCCGGGGACGGCGGATGGGGGTCGACGTCGGCCTCGTCCGCGTCGGGGTCGCCCTGTGCGACCCCGACGGCATCCTCGCCACGCCGCTCACCACGCTGCGGCGCGACCCCCGGAAGGGCTTCGACGTGAAGCTGCTGGCCGGTCTGGTCCAGGAGCACGACGTCGTCGCCGTCTACGTGGGGCTGCCCCGCAGCCTCGACGGCGGGGAGAACGCCTCGACCGCGATGGCGCGCGACTACGCGGAGGCCCTCGTGCGGCGGCTGCGCGTGAAGGGCCGCGACGTGCCGGTGCGGCTGGTCGACGAGCGCCTCAGCACCGTGGACGCCCACCGGGCGCTGCTGGAGGCCGGGGTCGCCCGCCGCGACCACATGGACAAGGTCGACCAGGTGGCCGCGGCCACCATCCTGCAGAGCGCCGTGGACCGGGCCAGGGCGACCGGGGCGGAGCCCGGCGCGCCGGTGGACCCGCCGGTCCCCGGCGCCGTGGAACCCGCCGTCCCGCATAATGGGGGTGACCGCGACGGGCAGGGTCCCGCCGCGGCGCACCGCGGGGAGTCGTCCACCGGAGCCGGGAACACGGCCGAGGACACCGCCGAGGACACCGCCGGAGCGCCCGACCGGGCGCGGACGGCACCGTTGACGACCACCGATCCGGACGGAGAGCATTCGTGAGCGACGATCCGTACGACCAGTCGGCGCCCCGCCGACCCGAGGCGCCCCGGGAGTCGTCCGGCGGCGGTCTGGGCAGCCTCCTGGACGCCCCGTCCTCGCGGGAGCCCTCCACGGGCCTGCGCGGCGTCTTCGAGCACGAGGAGCTCACCCCCGAGCAGGTCAAGCGGCGCCGGCGCCGCGGCCGCGTGTCCCTGACCACGGCCATCGCCCTGTTCCTGCTCGCCGCGCTGATCACGGTGTCCGTGCTCGGCTCCACCTTCCGGTGGTTCGAGGTCCGCGACTACCGCGGCGACGGCAAGGACCCCGTGACCTTCTCCGTGGCCGACGGCGCCACCACCGGCCAGATCGCCGTGGCCCTCGAGGCGCAGGGGATCGTGGCGGACGCCGAGACGTTCGTCGAGACCTACCAGGAGGAGCACGCCGAGCAGTTCATCCAGCCGGGCGAGTACGAGCTGCGCACGGAGATGAGCTCGGAGGCCGCCGTGGACGCGCTCATGGAGGAGGACGAGGCCACCCACTACGCGGCGGTCAACCGGACCCTGCGGATGACCGACGTGTTCGGGGTCCTCAGCGAGTCCACCGGCATCCCCGTCTCCGAGTTCGAGGCGTACCGGGAGGACACGGCGACGTTCGGGATCCCGGACCGCTTCCCCACCCTCGAGGGCTGGCTGCACCCGGGCGAGTACCGGTTCCCGCTGGACGCCACGGCGGAGCAGATCCTGCAGACGATGGTGGACCGCACCCGCACGACCCTCGACGACAACGGCATCAGCGACGAGGACCAGATCTTCGAGGTGCTCACCATCGGCTCGATCATCGAGTTCGAGGTCCAGCCCGAGCACTACGACGTGGTGGCCGGCGCGATCGAGAACCGGCTCGAGAACCCCGACGGCGAGACCTCCGGGTTCATCCAGTCCGACGCGTCCGTGACCTACGGCCTCGACCGCCGCAGCTACGACTTCTCGGAGGAGGAGCGCCGCGACGAGTCCAACCGGTACAACACCTTCGCCAACCCCGGCCTGCCGGTGGGCCCCATCGGCTCCCCGGGCGACGCCGCCATCGTCGCGGCCGCCGACCCGCAGGACAACGACTACTACTTCTGGGTGACCGTGGACCTGGACACGGGCGAGACGAAGTTCGCCGAGACCTACGCGGAGCACCTGGGGTACGTGGAGGAGTACAACCAGTGGTGCAGCGAGAACGAGGGCCGGTGCGGGTGAGTCCCGCCCGCGCCGCCGTGGTGGGCCACCCCATCGGCCACTCGAGGTCCCCGGACCTGCACCGCGCCGCGTACGCGGTGCTGGGCGAGGACGTGCACTACGACGCCCACGACCTGGTCGAGGAGCAGCTCCCGCCGTTCGTCGACGCCCGCCGGTCCGACCCCGCCTGGCGCGGGCTGTCGGTGACGATGCCCCTGAAGTCGGTGGCCGCCGCGTGCGCGGACGAGCTCACGGTCCTCGGGGCGGCGGTCGGCGCGGTCAACACCCTGCTCTTCCGCCCGGACGGGACCGTGCTCGGCCACAACACCGACGTCACCGGCATCGTGGGCGCGGTGCTCGCGGCGGGCACCGTGCCGGCCGTCCCCCGGGCCGCCGTCCTCGGCGGGGGCGGCACGGCCACGGCCGCCGTCGCCGCCGCGCAGCGGCTCGGGGCCGCCTCCGTGGACGTCTTCGTGCGCTCCGCCACCCGCGCCGGGCGCGCCCTCGAGGCGGGGCGCCGGCTCGGGATCCCCGTGCACCTGCGGGCGTGGGACGAGGCGCCGGGCCTCCTGGCCGCGTACGACGTGGTCATCTCCACCCTCCCGCCGCACGGCGCGGACGAGCTGGCGGCGCAGCTGGAGGCCGCCGCCCCGACCACCACGGGCGTCCTCCTGGACGCCGCCTACGACCCGTGGCCGTCGGCGGTGGCCGCGGCCTGGTCCCGGGCCGGGGGAGCGGTGGCCCCGGGACTCGATATGCTGATCTTCCAGGCGGTGGACCAGATCCGCCTGTTCACCGGCCGCGATCCGGGCACACCCCTGCCCCGCGAGCAGGACGTGGTCGCCGCGATGTGCGCGGCCGTGGGGCGGCCCATCCTTACCGCCCCGTCCCTGCCCCGCACCTGAGACCTGTCGGCGGCCGCGCCCCGCGGGGCCCTGTCGCCGAGACCCCGAACGGAAAGAGTTGTTATGTTGCGTTGGCTCACGGCCGGCGAGTCGCACGGCGAGGCGCTCGTCGGGATCATCGAGGGCGTCCCGGCTGGGGTGAGCCTGACCAGCCAGGACGTCCGCGACGCCCTGGCCCGCCGCCGGCTCGGCTACGGGCGCGGCGCGCGGATGAAGTTCGAGCAGGACCAGGTGCGCCTGCTCGGCGGCGTGCGCCACGGCGTGACCCAGGGCGGACCGGTGGCGATCGAGATCGCCAACACCGAGTGGCCCAAGTGGCGCGAGGTGATGTCCGCGGACCCCGTGGACCCGGAGGTGCTCGCGGGCCGCGCCCGCAACGCCCCCCTGACCCGCCCCCGCCCCGGCCACGCGGACCTCACCGGCATGCAGAAGTACGGCTTCGACGAGGCGCGGCCCGTGCTCGAGCGCGCCAGCGCCCGGGAGACGGCCACGCGCGTGGCCCTCGGCGCCGTCGCCGCGAAGATCCTCGAGGCCGTGGGCGTGCAGCTCGTCTCCCACACCACGGCCGTGGGCGCCGTCAGCGCCCCGGTGGACGCCCCGCGCCCGCTGCCGGCCGACGTCCCCGGCCTCGACGCCGACCCCCTGCGCTGCTTCGACCCCGCCACGGCGGAGGCCATGGTGACGGCGGTGGACGCCGCCCACAAGGACGGGGAGACCCTCGGCGGCGTCGTCGAGGTCCTCGCCTACGGGCTGCCCCCGGGGCTCGGCTCGTACGTGCACTGGGACCGGCGGCTCGACTCGCGCCTGGCCGGGGCCCTGATGGGCATCCAGGCCATCAAGGGCGTCGAGGTCGGGGACGGCTTCCTGACCGCCGCCCGGCCCGGCTCCGAGGCCCACGACGAGATCTCCCGCGGCGCAGACGGCGTCGTGCGCCGTGTGAGCAACCGCGCCGGCGGGATCGAGGGCGGCATGTCCATCGGTGACGTCCTGCGCGTGCGCGCGGCCATGAAGCCCATCGCCACCGTGCCGAAGGCGCTGCGCACCGTCGACGTCGCCACCGGCGAGGCCGCCCGCGCCCACCACCAGCGCTCGGACGTCTGCGCCGTGCCCGCCGCCGGGGTGGTCGCCGAGGCGATGGTCGCCCTCGTGCTCGCCGACGCCGTGACGGAGAAGTTCGGCGGGGACTCGATCACCGAGACCGCCCGCAACAAGGACGCCTACCTCGCCGCGATCCCGGAGTCCCTGCACTCCGCCGGCGAGCTCGGGGCCTTCGGGGACGACGCCGCCGCGGCGCGCGACGACCACATGGGCGACCCCCTCGTGGCCCCCGCCGAGACCGGGGCCCCCGCAGATGCGGTGGCGCCCGCCGAGACCGGGGAGGCCCAGGCGTGAACGCGCAGTTCCCCGCCCCGGCCGACGCCGCCGAGACCCCGCAGCGGCCCGTGGTGCTCATCGGGCCCATGGCCGCCGGCAAGTCCTTCCTGGCCCTGCACATGTCCAAGTTCTACGGCTACGACTTCGTGGACGCCGACCAGGTCATCGTCTCCCGGTACGGCGTGATCTCGAAGATCTTCGCGGAGCACGGCGAGAAGTACTTCCGCGACCTCGAGGCGGACACCGTGGCCGAGATCCTGCGGGACCCGGACCACGCCAACGCGATCTTCTCCGTGGGCGGCGGCGCCCCCATGACCCCGTCCACCCGCGAGCTGCTGCGCCACGAGCTCGTCGCCTACCTCGAGGTGGACACCGAGACCGTGCTGCCCCGGATCAGCGGCAACCGGACCCGCCCCATGCTCCAGCCGGACCCGGAGCGACGCTGGCAGGAGCTCTACGAGTCCCGGCGCGCCTGCTACGAGGAGCTCGCCGACATCACCCTCGACGGCCGCGGCAACCGGCCCGTCGCCGAGATCGGCGCCGACCTCGAGGCGGAGCTCACCCGCCTGCGCTCCGCGCGGAGCGCCGGCGGCACCACCGACAGCACCCAGGAGGCCCAGGCATGAGCGAGTCCGCTCCCCGCACCGTCACGACCATCCCCGTCACCGGGGAGCGCCCGGCCGAGAACTACGACGTCCTCGTGGGCCACGGGCTGCTCGGCGAGGTCCCCCGCGTGCTCGGCGACCGGGTCCAGCGCGTGCTCGTCATCCACCCGCGGGCGCTGCGCAGCACCGGCGACGTGGTCATGGAGGAGCTGCGCGGTCAGGGCTACCAGGCGTTCACCGCCGAGATCCCCGACGCCGAGGAGGGCAAGCACGTCCAGGTGGCGTCCTTCTGCTGGCAGGTCCTGGGGCAGAACGACTTCACCCGTTCGGACGCGATCGTGTCCGTGGGCGGGGGAGCGGTCTCCGACCTCGCGGGGTTCGTGGCCGCCACGTGGCTGCGCGGCGTGCGCGTGGTGCACGTGCCCACCACCCTGCTCGGCATGGTCGACGCCGCCGTGGGCGGCAAGACCGGGATCAACACGGCCGAGGGCAAGAACCTCGTGGGCGCCTTCCACCCGCCCGCGGCCGTGCTGTGCGACCTCGACACCCTGCGGACGCTGCCCGAGAACGAGCTGCTCACCGGCATGGCGGAGGTCGTCAAGTGCGGCTTCATCGCCGACGAGCGGATCCTCGAGCTGATCGAGGCCCACCCGGAGGCGGTGCGCGACTCGCAGTCCGAGGTGGTCCGCGAGCTCGTGGAGCGCAGCATCCGGGTCAAGGCCGAGATCGTCTCCGGCGACCTGCGCGAGGCGGGCCGCCGGGAGATGCTCAACTACGGGCACACGCTCGGCCACGCGATCGAGCACAACGAGCGCTACCAGTGGCGCCACGGCGCCGCGGTCTCGGTGGGGCTGGTCTTCGCCGCCGAGCTCGCCCGCACCGCCGGGAACCTGGCCGACGACGTCGTCGAGCGCCACCGCAGCATCCTCGCCTCCCTCGGCCTGCCGACCGCGTACCGGTGGGACCAGTGGCCGCGGCTGCTGGAGGTCATGAAGCGGGACAAGAAGACGCGCGGGAACCTGCTGCGCTTCGTCGTCCTCGACGCCGTCGGCCGGCCCCGCGTGCTCGAGGTCCCCGACCCCGCGATCCTCTTCGCGAGCTACCAGGAGATCGCCGAGGACGCGCCCAGCTAGACTGGTCCGCGGTCCGGGACGACACCCCCTGTCCGCGCCGACCTGCCGACTTCGCAGACAACCAGAGAGAGAACCTGTGGCTACGACCAACGACATCAAGAACGGCACCGTCCTGAAGCTGGAGGGCAACCTCTGGAACGTGATCGAGTTCCAGCACGTGAAGCCGGGCAAGGGCGGGGCGTTCGTGCGCACCAAGATGCGCAACATCACCTCCGGCAAGGTCGTCGACAAGACCTTCAACGCCGGCGCCAAGATCGAGACCGCCACGGTGGACCGCAGCGAGTACCAGTACCTGTACCAGGACGGCGCCGACTACGTCTTCATGGACAACAAGACCTACGACCAGATCACCGTCCCCGGTGAGGTGGTGGGCGACGCCGCCAACTTCATGCTCGAGAACCTCAACGCGACCATCGCGCTGCACGAGGGGGCCCCGCTCTACATCGAGCTGCCCGCGTCCGTGGTCCTCGAGATCACCTACACCGAGCCGGGCCTGCAGGGCGACCGCTCCACCGGCGGCACCAAGCCCGCCACCGTGGAGACCGGCTACCAGATCCAGGTGCCGCTGTTCCTCGAGCAGGGCACCAAGGTCAAGGTCGACACCCGCACGGGTGACTACCTGGGCCGCGTCAACGAGTGAGCGCCCGGGGCAAGGCGCGCCGGCGCGCCGTGGAGATCCTCTTCGAGGCCGAGCAGCGTTCCGAGGACGCCCGCGAGGTCATGGAGCGGCGCCGGATGCACAGCGACTCGCAGGTCTCCCCGTACGCAGAGGAGCTCGTGCTCGGCGTCACGATGCGCCGCGGTGAGCTCGACGAGTACCTCGAGACGTACTCCCAGGGCTGGACCCTCGAGCGGATGCCCGCGGTGGACCGCAACGTGCTGCGCGTGGGGGCCTGGGAGCTGCTGTTCAACGACGACGTCCCGGACGGGGTCGCCGTGGCCGAGGCCGTGAGCCTCGCCAAGGAGCTCGCGGGCGACGACTCCCCGCGCTTCGTCAACGGCCTGCTGGGCCGGCTGCAGCAGATGAAGCCGACCCTGCTCGGCTGACGGGGCCGCCGGACCCCGCCCGGGGAGCTACCATTCCGGGACCACGACCGTGCGTCCCGGGGAGGTCCGCATGACAGCTCCCGCGCTGCGCCTGCAGGGCGTCTCGAAGCACTACGGGACCGTGCGCGCGGTCGACCGCGTCACCCTCGAGGTCCGCCCGGGGGAGGTCTACGCGCTGCTGGGCCTCAACGGCGCCGGCAAGACCACCGTCATGCGGACGGTCCTCGGCATGGTCCGGCCCTCGGCCGGGACCGTCACGGTCCTCGGCCGCGGGCGCGGCGACCGGTCGGTCTGGGCGGAGGTCGGCTACCTCGTGGAGACCGCCTCCGCCTACCCGGAGCTGACCGTGCGCGAGAACCTGGAGGTCGCCCGCCGGCTGCGCCGGCTGCGGTCGACGAGCGCGGTGCAGGACGCCGTGGAGCTCTTCGGGCTGGGCGAGCACGCCGACCGCCGCGCCCGCGTCCTGTCCCGGGGCAACCTGCAGCGCCTGGCCCTGGCCCGGGCCGTGCTGCACCGCCCGTCCCTGCTGGTCCTGGACGAGCCCGTCAACGGACTGGACCCGGCCGGCGTCGTCGAGGTCCGCACCCTGCTCGAACGCCTCGCCCGCGAGCACGGCACCGCCGTGCTGCTCTCCAGCCACATCCTGGGCGAGGTCGCCCGCCTCGCCACCCGGATCGGCGTCCTGCACCGGGGCGGACTGCTCGACGAGTTCGCCACGGCCGCCCTGCCCGACCGGGTCCGCCGCCACCTGGAGCTCAGCACCCGCGACGACGCCCGGGCGGTGCGGGTCCTGGCCGCCGCCGGCTACGACGCGCACCGCGCGGGGCCCGCGGTCGTGCTCGGCGACGCCGGCGCCGCGGACCGCCCGGACGCCGTGGCCGCCGCCCTCGTCCACGGCGGCGTGCCCCCCACCGGCCTCGTGGTGGTCCGCGAGGACCTCGAGGCCTACTTCCTGCGTCTGGTGGGCGCGGAGCACCGGCGGGAGCGCCCCGGTGACCGGTGAGCCGGCGGCCGCCCTCGGGGCGGAGGCGCTGAAGCTGCGCCGCTCCCGCGTGCCCTGGGCCACCGCCGGGGCCGTGGCCCTCGCCGCCGCGGTCGGGGCGTTCTTCATGTACGTGCTCCAGGACGTCGACCGGGCCCGGGCGCTGGGGCTGCTCGGCGCCAAGGCGCAGCTCACCGGCGGCACCGCGGACTGGCCGGGGTACTTCGCGCTCACCGCGCAGACCGTCGCGGTGGGCGGGCTGATCATCTTCGGGACCGCCGCGATCTGGCTCTTCGGCCGGGAGTTCTCCGACCGGACCGCGACCGACCTGCTGGCCCTGCCCACCTCCCGCACCGCCGTGGTCCTGGCCAAGCTGCTGCTGCTGCTCGCCTGGTGCGCGGCGCTCACCGTGCTCCTCCTCGTGCTCGTGCTCGCCCTCGGCGCGGCCCTGGGACTGCCCGGCTGGTCGGCCGGCGTCGCCCTGCGCGGGGCCGCCGGTGTCCTCGGCACCGGGCTGCTCACGGCGGGCCTGGCGGCGTCCTACGGGCTGGCCGCGAGCGTGGGCCGTGGCTACCTGCCCGCTGTGGCGGTCCTTTTCCTCACCGTCCTCGTGGCCCAGGTGCTCGCCGCGGTCGGCCACGGCGCGTGGTTCCCCTGGGCCGTGCCCGCCCTGCTCGCCGGGACGGCCGGCCCGGACGCCGCCGCCGGTCCGGGCGGCGTCCTGGGCGTCGCGCTCGTCGCCCTCGGCTCCGCCGCGGCCACCGCCGCCTGGTGGGAGCGGGCCGACCACAGCGCCTAGCCCGGGCCGGGTCGCCGGGGGAGGCGGGCGTCACACCGGGCCCGGGGCGTCAGGGCCGCTGTGCTAGTTTGGGGCGAGCAAGCAACCTTTAAGTCCGTCCTGTGAGGCGGGGAAGGAGGCGGCACCCATGAACGACGACACCTCCGCGGCCGGTCCCTCGACGGGACCCGCGACCGCGCGCGTCATCCTCTCGGCAGCCGACATCGACCGCGCCCTGACGCGCATCGCCCACGAGATCCTCGAGGCCAACAGGGGCAGCTCGGACCTCGTCCTGCTCGGCATCCCGCGCCGCGGCTATCCGCTGGCCCAGCGGATCGCCGCCAAGATCGCCGCCTCCGACACCGGCTTCGACGCCGCCGCGAGCCTCGGCCAGCTCGACGTCACGATGTTCCGCGACGACCTGCGCAAGAACCCCGCCCGCGCCCCCCAGCCGACCCGCATCCCCGTGCAGGGCATCGACGGGCGCACCGTGGTCCTCGTCGACGACGTCCTGTACTCCGGGCGCACCGTGCGCGCCGCCCTCGACGCCCTCGTGGACGTCGGGCGGCCCCGCGTGGTCCGCCTCGCCGTGCTCGTGGACCGCGGCCACCGGGAGCTGCCCATCCGCGCCGACCACGTGGGCAAGAACCTGCCCACCTCCTCCCAGGAGAAGGTCCGGGTCCGGCTGGCCGAGACCGACCCGGAGCCCCGCACGGCGGAGAACGCCGACTGCGTGGTCATCGAGACCACCGTGCCGGGAACCGGCGCATGAGGCACCTGCTGTCCACGAAGGACCTCTCCTACGACGCCGCCCTGACGTTCCTGGACACCGCGGACCAGATGGCCGCCGTGGGCCAGCGCTCCGTCAAGAAGCTCCCCGCGCTGCGGGGCCGCACCGTGGTCAACCTCTTCTTCGAGGACTCGACCCGCACCCGCATCTCCTTCGAGACGGCCGCCAAGCGCCTGTCCGCGGACGTCCTCAACTTCTCCGCCAAGGGCTCCTCGGTCTCGAAGGGGGAGTCCCTCAAGGACACCGCCCAGACCCTCGCGGCGATGAGCGCCGACGCCGTGGTGATCCGGCACTCGGCCTCCGGCTCCCCGCAGCAGCTCGCGGAGTCCGACTGGATCGACGCCGCGGTGGTCAACGCCGGCGACGGCACCCACGAGCACCCCACGCAGGCCCTGCTCGACGCCATGACCCTGCGCCAGCACCGTGCCCGCACCGAGGGCCGCGAGAGCACCCGCGGGCTCGACCTCGAGGGCATGCACGTGGTGATCGTCGGCGACGTCCTGCACTCCCGGGTGGCCCGCTCCGACCTGTGGCTGTTCACCACCCTGGGCGCGCGGGTCACGTTCGTGGCCCCGCCCACCCTGCTGCCCGTCGGCATCGCGGACTGGCCGTGTCGGGTGGTCTTCTCCCTCGACGACGCCCTGGACCCGGCCCCGGACGCCGTGATGATGCTGCGCGTGCAGCGGGAGCGGATGCACGCCGCCTTCTTCCCGACCGCCCAGGAGTACGCCCGGGAGTGGGGGCTGACCCCCGAGCGGGTCGCCGCCCTCGACGCCGCCGGGGCCGCCACGGCGATCATGCACCCGGGGCCCATGAACCGCGGGCTGGAGATCTCCTCCGCCGCGGCGGACTCCCCGCGCTCCACGGTCCTGGACCAGGTGCGCAACGGCGTCTCCGTGCGGATGTCGGTGCTCTACCTGCTGCTCTCCGGCGACGACCTCGACCCCACCTCCACCCCGCACCCCCAGGAGCGCTGACCTCTCGTGACCTCGTACCTCATCCAGGGCGCCCAGCTGCTCGGCGAGCAGACCGCCGACATCCTCGTCGAGGACGGCGTGATCCGGCGCATCGGCCCCGACCTCGCCGCGGACGCGGGCGACGCCCGGGTCCTCGACGCCGCCGGGCTCGTGGCCCTGCCCGGGCTCGTGGACATCCACACGCACCTGCGCGAGCCCGGCCGGGAGGACGCCGAGACCGTCGAGACCGGCACCCGGGCGGCCGCGCTCGGCGGCTACACCGCGGTCTTCGCGATGGCCAACTCCGATCCCGTGGCGGACACCGCCGGTGTGGTGGAGCAGGTGCACGAGCTGGGCCGCTCCGCGGGCTGGGTCGAGGTCCGTCCCGTGGGCGCCGTGACCGTGGGTCTGAAGGGCGAGCGGCTGTCCGAGATCATGGCGATGGCCGAGTCCCGCGCGGGCGTGCGGATGTTCTCCGACGACGGCATGTGCGTGCACGACCCGGTGCTCATGCGCCGGGCCCTGGAGTACGTCAAGGGCTTCGACGGCGTCGTGGCCCAGCACGCCCAGGAGCCGCGGCTGACGGAGGGCGCCCAGATGAACGAGGGCACCGTGTCCGCCGAGCTCGGGCTGACGGGCTGGCCCGCCGTCGCGGAGGAGGCCATCATCGCCCGCGACGTGCTGCTCGCCGAGCACGTCGGCTCCCGCGTGCACATCTGCCACCTCTCGACCAGGGGCTCCGTGGACATCGTCCGCTGGGCCAAGCAGCGCGGCATCGACGTCACCGCCGAGGCCACCCCGCACCACTTGCTGCTCACCGACGAGCGGGTCCGCAGCTTCGACCCGGTGTTCAAGGTCAACCCGCCGCTGCGCACGGACGAGGACGTGCACGCCCTGCGCGAGGCCGTGGCCGACGGCACCATCGACGTGATCGGCACCGACCACGCCCCGCACCCGGCCGAGGACAAGGAGTGCGAGTGGTCCTGCGCGGCCAACGGGATGACCGGGCTCGAGACCGCGCTGTCCGTGGTCCAGCTCAGCCTCGTCGACACCGGCCTGCTGACCTGGCGCGACGTCGCCCGGATCACCTCGGCGACCCCCGCCCGGATCGGGCGCCTCGCCGGCCAGGGCCGGCCGCTCGAGGAGGGCGAGCCCGCGAACATCACCCTGTGGGACCCGGCCGCGACCACCGTGGTGGACCCCGCCCGGCACGCGTCCAAGGGCCGCAACAGCCCCTACCGCGGCATGGAGCTGCCCGGCGCGGTCCGCGCCACCTTCTTCCGCGGCCACCCCACCGTCCTCGACGGGGCCCTCAACACCCCCGCCCCGACCCCCGCCGCCTGACCGCGCCGACCCCCTTCCACCGCCCGGAGGCCCCCGTCCCATGGACCAGCTCAGCACCGTGCTCGTCACGGTCATCGTCCTCGCCGTGCTCTTCGCCCTGCTCCGCCGGGGCTGGCGCACGCGCGTGCGACGCCAGTCGGGGATCGCGGCGCCGGCCGGGCCGCCCGAGGGGATCGAGGCGCGCGAGCCCCGGCTCGTGGTCCCGGGCATGTACGTGAGCACCACGGAGACCGGCGCCCCGCTCGAGCGGATCGCGGCCCACGGACTGGGCGTGCGCGCCCGGGCGACGGCCCTGGTCCACGACGACGGCGTGCTCCTGGACCGGCAGGGCGCCCCGGGCCTGTTCGTCCCCGCCGCCGACCTCGTGGCCGTGGGCACCAGCTCCGGCATGGTCGGCAAGTTCGTGGAGCGGGACGGGCTCGCCGTGCTGACCTGGCGGCTGGGCTCCACCGTGGTGGACACCGGCTTCCGCACCCAGCGGGCCGAGGACAAGCAGCGCCTCCTCGACGCCGTGGAGGCGATCGTCCCGGCACCGCACTCCTGACCCACCGGCGGCCACCCGCCGCCCCGCCTTCCCGACCCACAGACCCGAACGTGAGGACGACCTTGAGCTCGATCACCACTGACCCCGCCGTGCTCGTGCTGGAGGACGGCCGCGTCTTCCGCGGCCGCGCCTACGGCGCCCTCGGCACCGCCCTCGGCGAGGCCGTGTTCTCCACCGGCATGACCGGCTACCAGGAGACCATCACCGACCCGTCCTACGCCGGCCAGCTCGTCGTGCAGACCGCCCCGCACATCGGCAACACCGGCGTCAACGCCGCCGACGCCGAGTCCCGGCGGATCTGGGTGTCCGGCTACGTCGTGCGCGACGCCGCCCGCCGCCCGTCCAACTGGCGTTCCGAGGGGTCCCTCGACGAGCAGCTGGTGGCGCAGGGCGTCGTCGGCATCCAGGACGTCGACACCCGCGCCATCACCCGCCACCTGCGGGACCGCGGCGCGATGCGCGGCGGGATCTTCTCCGGGGACGCCGCGCTGCGCCCCGACGCCGAGCTCGTCGCCGAGGTCGGCGCCGCCGAGCGGATGGAGGGGCGCCGGCTCGCCGAGACCGTCTCCGCCCCGGAGGCCTACGTCGTGGAGCCCGCCGAGCACGGCTGGACCGGCGAGGTCCTGCACGAGCTGGTGGCGGTGGACCTCGGCATCAAGTCGATGACCCCGCACCGCTTCGCCGAGCGCGGGGTGCGCGTGCACGTGGTGCCCGCCGACACCGGCTTCGAGCAGATCCGGGCCCTGGCCCCGAGCGGGGTGTTCTTCTCCAACGGCCCCGGCGACCCCGCCACCGCCGAGCGGCAGATCGAGACGCTGCGGGAGGTGCTGCGCGCCGGGATCCCGTTCTTCGGCATCTGCTTCGGCAACCAGCTGCTCGGCCGGGCCCTGGGCTTCGGCACCTACAAGCTGGTCTTCGGCCACCGCGGGATCAACCAGCCGGTCCTGGACCGGCGGACCGGGCGCGTGGAGATCACCGCCCACAACCACGGCTTCGCCGTGGACGCGCCCCTCGACGGCCCGGTCGAGGCGCCCCGGGGCGAGTTCGGCCGCGTCGAGGTCAGCCACGTGTGCCTCAACGACGACGTGGTGGAGGGGCTCAACTGCCTCGACCTGCCCGCGTTCTCGGTGCAGTACCACCCGGAGGCCGCCGCCGGCCCGCACGACGCCTCCTACCTCTTCGGCCGGTTCATCGAGCTGATGGACAGCCACCGGGACGGCCGCGCCGACCCGACCATCGACAACGCCGTCCCCGGCGGCGCCCAGGGCGCCCAGAGCTCCGAGGACACCCCGAACGCACAGGAAGAAGGGCAGAACTGACATGCCGCGCAGGACAGATCTCACCAGCGTTCTGGTCATCGGCTCCGGGCCGATCGTCATCGGACAGGCCGCGGAGTTCGACTACTCGGGCACGCAGGCCCTCCGGGTGCTCAAGGAGGAGGGCCTGCGGGTCATCCTCGTGAACTCCAACCCGGCGACCATCATGACCGACCCCGAGTTCGCCGACGCGACCTACGTGGAGCCCATCACCCCCGAGGTGGTGGAGAAGATCATCGCCAAGGAGCGGCCCGACGCCCTGCTGCCCACCCTGGGCGGGCAGACCGCGCTCAACACGGCGATCGCCCTCGACGCCAACGGCGTGCTCGACAAGTACGGGGTGGAGCTGATCGGCGCCAACGTCGAGGCCATCAACCTGGGCGAGGACCGCGAGAAGTTCAAGGGCGTGGTGGAGCGCTGCGGCGCCGAGTCCGCCCGCTCCGTCATCGTGCACTCCATGCCCGAGGCCCTGGCCGCCGCCGAGGAGCTGGGCTACCCCATGGTGGTCCGCCCGTCCTTCACGATGGGCGGCCTCGGCTCGGGCCTGGCCTACGACGAGGAGGACCTGCACCGCATCGCCGGCGCCGGCATCCAGTACAGCCCCACCTCCGAGGTGCTCCTCGAGGAGTCCATCCTCGGCTGGAAGGAGTACGAGCTGGAGATGATGCGCGACAAGAACGACAACGTCGTGGTCGTGTGCTCCATCGAGAACTTCGACCCCGTGGGCGTGCACACCGGGGACTCGATCACCGTGGCCCCGGCCATGACGCTGACCGACCGCGAGTACCAGAACCTGCGGGACATCGCGATCGCCGTGATCCGCGAGGTCGGCGTGGACACCGGCGGGTGCAACATCCAGTTCGCGATCGAGCCGCACACCGGCCGCGTCGTCGTCATCGAGATGAACCCGCGCGTCTCCCGCTCCTCGGCCCTCGCCTCCAAGGCCACGGGCTTCCCGATCGCCAAGATCGCCACGAAGCTGTCGCTGGGCTACACCCTCGACGAGATCCCCAACGACATCACCCGCAAGACCCCCGCGTCCTTCGAGCCGACGCTGGACTACGTCGTCGTGAAGATCCCGCGCTTCGCGTTCGAGAAGTTCCCGGCCGCGGACCCCACGCTGACCACCACCATGAAGTCGGTCGGCGAGGCCATGGCGATCGGGCGCAACTTCACCGAGGCGCTGCAGAAGGCCATGCGCTCCCTCGAGCAGAAGGGCTCCAGCTTCTCGTTCGTGCGCCCCGAGCTCGACGACGACGCCCTGGCGCGGCTCGTCGACGCCACCCGCACGCCCACCACCGACCGGATCCAGCAGGTCCAGCAGGCCCTGCTGGCCGGCGCGTCCGTGGAGCGGCTCTACGAGGCCACGGGCATCGACCCCTGGTTCCTCGACCAGCTGGTGCTGCTCAACGAGGTCGCGGACGTGGTGCGCCAGGACGCCGACCTCACGGTGCGCACCCTGCGCCTGGCCAAGCGGCACGGCTTCTCCGACGCCCAGATCGGCGAGCTCGCCCACCTGGCCGAGGACGTGGTCCGCGGCGTGCGCCACGCGCTGGGCATCCGCCCCGTGTTCAAGACCGTGGACACGTGCGCGGCGGAGTTCGAGGCGTTCACCCCGTACCACTACTCCTCCTACGACGAGGAGAGCGAGGTCGGCCGGCACGATCGCCCCTCCATCATGATCCTCGGCTCCGGGCCGAACCGGATCGGGCAGGGCATCGAGTTCGACTACTCGTGCGTGCACGCCTCCATGGTGCTGCGCGAGGCCGGGCACGAGACCGTGATGGTCAACTGCAACCCGGAGACCGTCTCCACCGACTACGACGTCTCCACGCGGCTGTACTTCGAACCGCTGACCTTCGAGGACGTCATGGAGGTCGTCGAGACGGAGCGGCGCACCGGCGGGCTGCTCGGGGTGTTCGTGCAGCTCGGCGGGCAGACCCCGCTCAAGCTCGCCGCCCAGCTCAAGGCCGCGGGCGTGCCGATCCTCGGCACCACCCCGGAGGCCATCGACCTCGCCGAGGACCGCGGGGAGTTCGCCCGGGTCCTCGCCGAGGCCGGGCTGCGCCAGCCGAAGAACGGCACGGCGTCCACCTTCGAGGCCGCCAAGCGGATCGCGGACGACATCGGCTACCCGGTGCTCGTGCGCCCCTCGTACGTGCTCGGCGGCCGCGGCATGGAGATCGTCTACGACGAGCCGGCCCTGGCCCGCTACCTGCAGAACGCCACCGAGGTCTCCGCCTCGCGGCCCGCGCTGATCGACAAGTTCCTCGAGGACGCCATCGAGATCGACGTGGACGCCCTCTACGACGGGACGGACCTCTACGTGGGCGGCGTCATGGAGCACCTCGAGGAGGCCGGCATCCACTCCGGGGACTCCGCGTGCACCCTGCCGTCCATCACCCTCGGCCCGGACGTGGTCGAGCGCGTGCGCGAGGCCACCCTGGCCATCGCCCGCGGCGTGGGCGTGTGCGGGCTCATCAACATCCAGTTCGCCGTGGCCTCCGACATCCTCTACGTCATCGAGGCCAACCCGCGGGCCTCCCGCACCGTGCCGTTCGTCTCCAAGGCCACGGGCGTGCAGCTGGCCAAGGCCGCCGCCCTCATCGGCACCGGCACGACCATCGCCCAGCTGCGGGCCCAGGGCCACCTGCCCCAGCGCATCGACGGGTCCACGCTGCCCGCCTCGGCCCCCGTGGCCGTGAAGGAGGCCGTCCTGCCCTTCGCGCGCTTCCGCACCGCCGAGGGGGCCGTGGTCGACTCCCTGCTCGGCCCGGAGATGCGCTCCACCGGCGAGGTCATGGGCCTGGACAAGTACTTCGACACCGCCTTCGCCAAGGCGCAGGCGGCGGCGAACGTCTCCCTGCCCACGTCCGGGCGGATGTTCGTGTCCGTGGCCAACAAGGACAAGCGCTCCTCGATCGCCTACGTGCGGATGTTCCGCGACCTCGGCTTCGAGATCCTCGCCACCGGCGGCACCGCGGACGTGCTGCGCCGCAACGGCATCGAGTCCACCGTGGTCCGCAAGATCCGCGAGACGGCCCCCGGGGAGCGGACCATCGTGGACCTCATCGCCGACGGGGAGATCGACCTGATCTTCAACACCCCGGCCGGCGGCGCCGCCCGCGGCGACGGCTACGAGATCCGCGCCGCGGCCACCAGCGTGGGCGTGCCCCTGATGACCACGGTCTCCGTGCTGGGCGCCGCCCTGCAGGCCGTCACCGCGCTGCGCGCCTACTCGTGGGACGTGACGAGCCTGCAGGAGCACGAGCAGCGCCTGGAGGCCCTCCTGCGCGCCGACGAGCCCGAGGCCGTGCGTGCCTGAGGTCCCTGCCCCCGTGCCCGGCCCGGTGACCCCGGCGCCCGGCCGCGCGCCCTTCGGCGCGCGGCTGGGCGTCGCGATGGACGAGCACGGGCCCCTGTGCGTGGGCATCGACCCGCACCCCGGCCTGCTGGACGCGTGGGGCCTGCCCCGCTCCGCCGAGGGCCTGCGCCGGTTCGCGCTCACGGTCCTGGAGGCCGCCGCCGGGCACGCCGCCGCGATCAAGCCCCAGGTGGCGCTGTTCGAGCCCTACGGCGCCGCCGGCTTCGCCGTGCTCGAGGAGCTGCTCGCGCAGGCGCGCTCGGCGGAGCTGCTGACGGTCGCCGACGCCAAGCGCGGGGACATCGGCTCCACGATGGAGGCCTACGCGGCCGCGTGGCTGGGGGAGGGGTCCCCCCTCGCGGCGGACGCCGTGACCCTGAGCCCCTACCTCGGCTTCGAGTCGTTGCGCCCGGCCCTCGACCTGGCGGCCCGCACCGGCCGCGGCACGTTCGTGCTGGCGCTCACCTCCAACCCCGAGGGGCGCTCCGTCCAGCACGTCGGGGGCCGGGAGTCGGTGGCCGGCTCCGTGTGCGCCGCGGCCGCCGCCGAGAACGACCGGCTCTTCAGTTCCGGGGGAGAGCCTGCCGCCCGGGCCGGTCTCGGCTCCTGCGGGCTCGTGGTGGGCGCCACGGTCGGCAGCGCGCTGACCGAGCTCGGCATCGACCTGACGGCCGTGCGCGGGCCGCTGCTCGCCCCCGGCTACGGCGCGCAGGGCGCCCGCGCCGAGGAGCTCCCGGCCGTGTTCGGCGCCGCGGCCGGGCAGGTGCTCGCGGCCTCGAGCCGGGCGATCCTGCGCCGGGGGCCGGAGGTGCCGGCGCTGCGGGAGGCGGTCCTGCGCTCGGCAGGGGAGCTGGCGGCAGCCCTGGACTGAGCCCCCGCGGTGGTCCCGCGCCTCCTCCCGCCGGCTCCCCGGCGACGACACCCCTGGTCACACCACGGTCGTGTCGCCTTGCGAAGCATCGTTCTTCATGTAGTTTCTTTAGCAAACGGGCTGTCCGTCCTCTCGTGGGACGGGGGCTGCAGTCCGTGGCGACGAGGAGGAACCACATGGCACTGCGTCCGTTGACCGACGAGGAGCGAGCCGCCGCGAGGGAGAAGGCCACCCGGGCACGGACGGCGCGCGCCGACGTGAAGAAGGGGCTGCGCGAGCGCCGCATGACGGTCGCCGAGATCCTCGACCGCGCGGACCGGGACGAGGCCGTGAGCCGGCTGAAGGTCTCGGACCTGCTCGAGGCCACCCCCGGCATCGGCAAGGTCCGCTCCGCGGCCATCATGGACGAGATCGGCATCGCCCGCACCCGGCGGCTGCGCGGGCTCGGCGTGCACCAGCGCAGGGCGCTCATCGAGCACCTGGACCGCTGAGCCGGGCGGGGCGCGGAGGCCCCGGGCGCGATCCGCTAGATTGGGGGAAACACCCCAGTCCCAGGAGGATGCCCGTGAGCCTCGACGCGCCCCGCGCCGCGCGCCCGTCCCTGACCGTGCTCGCCGGACCCACGGCCGTGGGCAAGGGCACGGTCTCGACCTACGTCCGGGACCACTACCCGCAGGTGTGGCTGTCCGTGTCCGCGACCACCCGGGACCCCCGCCCCGGGGAGATCGACGGCACCCACTACTTCTTCGTCTCCGACGAGGAGTTCGACGCCATGGCCCGCGACGGGCAGCTGCTCGAGTGGGCCGTGGTGCACAACTCGCACCGCTACGGCACGCTGCGCTCCACCGTGGAGCGGGCCCTCGAGCGCGGGCTCAGCGTCCTGCTCGAGATCGACCTGCAGGGCGCCCGCCAGATCCGCAACACCATGCCGGAGGCCAACTTCGTGTTCCTCGCCCCGCCCAGCTGGGACGAGATGGTCGCCCGGCTCGTCGGCCGGGGCACCGAGACGGCGGCCGAACAGCGGGTCCGGCTGGAAACCGCTAAACTGGAGCTCGCGGCAGAGCCGGAGTTCGACCACACCGTGATCAACGACCGGGTCGAGCGCGCCGCCGCCGAACTCGTGCAGCTCATGGGGGTCGACCCCGAGCCGGCATCCTGAGACCCGTCCACCCCGTCTGGAGCAATCGCTTGTCTACCCACACCGAAGGCATCATCAACCCGCCGATCGACGCCCTGCTGAAGAAGTCCGACTCCAAGTACGGGCTCGTGATCTTCGGCGCCCGGCGGGCCCGGCAGATCAATGCCTACTACTCGCAGCTGCACGAGGGCCTCTTCGAGTACGTCGGTCCCCTCGTGGACACCCAGCTCAACGAGAAGCCGCTGTCGATCGCCTTCCGCGAGATCGACGAGGGCCTCATCGAGGGCCGCCCGGTCGAGCACGCCGGGTTCGCCGAGAACGGCCAGCTCACCACGGAGGCCGACCTCGCCGCCGACGTCTTCGGCGCCGACTTCTTCGCCCAGGGCACCGAGGAGAGCGCCGTGGACTTCTCCGCGGACGCCGCCTTCTCCGGCGGCACCTCGGTGGACTTCTCCTCGGGCGACGACAGCCCGGCCGAGCCGCTGGGCGACCTGCCCGGCAGCGGCGCGGCCATCGCCGCCGACAACGCCTCCGACGGCGCCGGCGACGCGGCGGACGCCGCTCCGGAGGAGCCGGGGCGCGAGCCCGGGGACCTCCAGGACCTGTGAGCCGGCCGGCACCCCGACGACGGGGCGCGGCGGCGTGAGGATCGTCCTCGGCATCGGCGGGGGCATCGCCGCGTACAAGGCGGCGCTGCTCCTGCGCCTGTTCACCGAGAGCGGCCACACGGTGGTGCCCGTCCCCACCGAGGCCGCGCTGCGCTTCGTCGGCGCCCCCACCTGGGAGGCGCTCTCGGGGCAGCGGGTCAGCACGGACGTCTTCGACCGGGTGGACGAGGTCAACCACGTCCACCAGGGCCAGGCCGCCGACCTCGTCGTCGTCGCCCCGGCGACCGCCGACCTGCTGGCGCGCGCCGCCCACGGGCACGCCGACGACCTGCTGACCACCACGCTGCTCGCCACGCGCGCCCCGGTGCTGTTCGCCCCGGCGATGCACACCGAGATGTGGCTCAACCCGGCCGTGCAGGCCAACGTGGCGCAGCTGCGCGCCCACGGGCACACCGTGCTGGAGCCCGCCGACGGCCGGCTCACCGGCCCCGACTCGGGCCCCGGCCGGCTGCCCGAGCCCGAGGTCGTCCGCGACGCCGCGCTGCGCCTGGCTGGGGACGGCGGCGCCCCCGACGGCCCGCTGGCCGGCACGCGGGTGCTCGTGAGCGCGGGCGGCACCCGCGAGCCGCTGGACCCCGTCCGGTTCCTGGGCAACCGCTCCTCCGGCAAGCAGGGCGTGGCGATCGCCGCCGCCGCCCGGGACGCCGGCGCCGCGGTCACCCTCGTGGCCGCCCACCTCGAGACGCCGGTGCCCGCCGGCGTCGAGGTCGTGCACGTCGGCACCGCGGAGCAGCTGCGCCGCGCCTGCGTGCGCGCCGCGGCCCGGGCCGACGTCGTGGTGATGGCCGCCGCGGTGGCTGACTACCGCCCGGCCCGGATCGCCGACGCCAAGCTGAAGAAGGCCGAGGACGGGTCCAACCCCGTGCTCGAGCTGGTGCGCAACCCCGACATCCTCAGGGAGCTCGTGGACCTGCGCAACACCGCCCGGCGCCGCCAGCTCCTCGTCGGCTTCGCGGCCGAGACCGGGGACGCCGAGACCGACCCCCTGACGTTCGGGCGCCGGAAGCTCGTGCGCAAGGGCTGCGACCTGCTGGCCGTCAACCACGTGGGCGAGAACCTCGTCTTCGGCCAGGACACCACAACCCTGACCGTGCTCAGCGCGGCCGGGGCCCCCGAGCAGGTGCTCGAGGGCTCCAAGACGGACGTGGCCCGCGGCCTCGTGGCGCGGATCGCGCAGGAACTCGCCGGGGTCCGCGCCGGAGCCTGACCCGTCCGGGCCGGCGGCGCCGACCGGTGCGGCGCTGCGCCGTCCGGGGCGCCCGGTAGTGTGGTCTCCCGTGAGCGAGACGACCCAGCACCTGAGACTGTTCACCTCCGAGTCCGTCACGGAGGGACACCCCGACAAGATCTGCGACCAGATCAGCGACTCCATCCTGGACGACCTCCTGCGCCAGGACCCCGAGTCCTCCGTGGCGGTCGAGACCATGGTGACCACCGGGCTGGTGCACGTCGCCGGCGAGGTGAAGACCCGCGGCTACGTGGAGATCCCCAACGTAGTGCGCAAGACGCTGCTCGACATCGGCTACAACTCCTCGGTGCACGGCTTCGACGGCGAGTTCTGCGGGGTGTCCATCAGCGTCGGGGAGCAGTCCCCGGAGATCTACGAGGGCGTGTTTCAGTCCCTCGAGGTCCGCGAGGGCACCGCCCGCGACGCCCGCGACGCCCAGGGCGCCGGGGACCAGGGCATCATGTTCGGCTACGCCTCCAACGAGACCGAGGTGCTGATGCCGGCGCCGATCCACATCGCCCACCGCCTCTCCGAGCAGCTCACCCGCGTGCGCAAGACCGCCGTGCTGCCGGGTCTGCGCCCCGACGGCAAGACCCAGGTCACCCTCGGCTACGACGGCGACCGCCCGGTGGCCGTGGACACCGTGGTGGTCTCCGCCCAGCACGTCGAGGGCTACGACCTCGACCAGCTCGCCTCCGACCTGAGCCGCAGCGTGATCAGCCCCGTGCTCGAGGATTCCGGGCTGGACCTCTCCGGGACCCAGGTGATCATCAACCCGGCCGGCAACTTCGTGCGCGGCGGGCCCGTGGGGGACGCCGGTCTGACCGGCCGCAAGATCATCGTGGACACCTACGGCGGAATGGCCCGCCACGGCGGGGGCGCCTTCTCCGGCAAGGACCCCTCGAAGGTGGACCGCTCCGCCGCCTACGCGATGCGCTGGGTGGCCAAGAACGTGGTGGCGGCCGGCCTCGCCGACCGCGTGGAGGTCCAGGTCGCGTACGCGATCGGGCGCGCCGCCCCCGTCGGGCTCTACGTCGAGACCTTCGGCACCGAGAAGGTCGCCCCCACCCGGATCGAGCACGCCATCCGCGAGGTCTTCGACCTGCGGCCGCTGGCCATCATCGAGGACCTGGACCTCAAGCGCCCCATCTACGCGCGCACCGCCGCGCACGGGCACTTCGGCCGCTCCGAGCCCGAGTTCACCTGGGAGCGCACCGACCGCGTCGCGGACCTGCGGTCGGCCGCCGGGGTCTGACCGTGGACCCGGAGGGCGCCGGGGACGCCGCGGAGGGCCCGCGGCAGATGTCGCTCCTCTCGGGCTTCCCGCCCCGGCCCCCGCGCGAGGACGCGAAGGGCGTGGGCGCGGTGCTGCCGGCCGAGCACGACCCCGTGGCCCGGGTGCTGCTGGACACCCACGTCCCGCACCTGGACCGCCCGTTCGACTACCTCGTGCCGGCCGAGCTGGCCGGGGCGGCGGTGCCGGGCGCCCGCGTCAAGGTCGGCTTCGGCGGGCAGGAGCTGACAGGCTTCGTGCTCGAGCGCACGGGCGAGTCCGAGGTCATGCACCGGATCCAGCCCCTGCGCCGGGTCCTGTCCCCGCTGCCCGTGCTCGCCCCGGAGATCGCGCGGCTGGCCGAGGACGTCGCCGCCCGCTCGGCCGGCACGGCCGCGGACGTCGTCCGGGTGGCCGTCCCGCCCCGCGTCGCCCGCGTGGAGAAGGAGGTCGAGCAGCGGCTGGCTGAGGTGCCCGGCCACTCGACCGGGCTGTCCCCGCACGCCCCGGGTCCCTCCCACGACGCCGCGCTGGCGGACTACGCCGGCGGTGCGCAGTTCCTGGCGGAGCTGGCGGCGGGGGCCTCCCCGCGGGCCGTCGTCGAGGTGCTGCCCGCCCATCCCGCCCACGACTGGACGGACGTCCTGGCCGCCGCGATCGGCGCGGCGTGGCGGGCCGGGCGCGGGGCGGTCGCCGTCGTCGCGGACCAGAAGGCGCTGGCGCGGCTCGAGCGCTCGGTCGCGGACGAGATCGGCGGGGAGCACCTGGTGCGCCTGCACGCCGAGGACGGGCCCACGCCCCGCTACCGGGCGTTCCTCGCCGCGGCCACCGGGCAGGTCCGGGTGGTCCTCGGCACCCGCTCCGCCGCGTACGCCCCCGTGGACGACCTCGGCCTCGTGGCGTGCTTCGACGACGGCGACGAGAACCTCGTGGAGCAGCGCGCCCCCTACCAGCACGTCCGGGACGTGCTGCTGCTGCGCGCCGGGCGCAGCGGGTGCGCGGCGCTGTTCGCCGGTCACGCGGTCAGCCCCGAGGCGCAGCGGCTCGTCGTCTCCGGGTGGGCCCGCCGGATCGCCCCCGCGCGGGACGTGCTGCGCGTCCACACCCCGCGCATCGTCTCCACCGCCGACTCCTTCCACGCCGCCCGGGACCCGCTGGCCTCCCGGGCCCGGCTGCCCGAGACGGCCTACCGGGCGGCCCGCGAAGCCCTCGAGCGGGGCCCCGTCCTGGTCCAGGTCGCCCGCGCCGGCTACGCCCCGCACCTCGCCTGCGAGCGCTGCCGGGAGCCCGCCCGCTGCACCGCCTGCGACGGGCCCCTCGGGGTGGTGTCCCGGCGCGGGGTGCCCCGGTGCGGCTGGTGCGGCCGCTCGGCGCACGCCTGGTCCTGCGCCGCCTGCGGGTCCCCCCGGATGCGCCTGGTCACCGTCGGGGCGCTGCGCACCGCCGAGGAGCTGGGGCGGGCGTTCCCGAAGGTGCCCGTCGTGGCGTCCTCGGGCGACGCGGTGCGCGCGGACGTCCCCGGCACGCCCGCCCTCGTCGTGGCCACCCCGGGCGCCGAGCCGGTCGCGGAGGGCGGCTACGCGGCCGCCCTGCTGCTGGACGGCAACCGGATGCTGATGCGCCCCGCCCTGCGCGCCGCGGAGCAGACGCTGCGCCGGTGGTTCAACGCCGCCGCGCTGGTGCGCCGCGCCCGGGACGGCGGGATCGTGGTGGTCACCGCGGAGCACGAGGCCGCCGTGGGCGCGCTCGTGCGGTGGGACCCGGCCGGGTACGCCGAGCGCGAGCTGGTGGAGCGCCAGTCCCTGGGCCTGCCCCCGGCCGTGCGCTCGGCGGCCGTGACGGGCCCGGCCGCGGCGGTCGCGGCGTTCCTGGCCGACCTCGAGCTGCCGCCTGCCGTGCGGGTCATCGGGCCCGCGCCCCTGGAGGACCACGAGCCCGGGCCTGAGGGGGAGCCGGCCCCGCACCGGGCGCTGCTGTTCTTCGGCTACGGCGTGGCCGGGGAGGTCACCCGCCGGCTGCGGGCCGCCCGGTCGAAGGCCTCCGCGCTGCGCAAGCACGCCCCGGTGCACGTGCGCTGCGACGTCACCGACCTGCTCTGAGGACCGCGCCGGCCGGGGTGCACCCGCGGACGGCGCAGCGGCGGGTGCGCCCGGGTGTTGGCGCACGGGCCGCGGTGTGGTTGGTTGGTGTCCTGGGGCCGCGCCGCGGCCGGGAGTCGGAGGCCACCGTGGGCGAAGAGGTCAGTTCCCGCAGCTACACGCGCGAGCAGCGCCAGCGCTACCGGGAGAAGGTCCGCGAGGACCTCGACGTGTTCGAGCAGATGCTCGCCCGCGCCTCGTTCGAGTTCGACCGGCCCATGACGGGGCTGGAGATCGAGCTCAACCTCGTCGACGGGAGCTTCGACCCGCACTTCCACAACGACGAGGTGCTCGCCGCAATCGCCGACCCGGGGTACCAGACCGAGCTGGCGCGGTACAACATCGAGCTCAACGTGCCTCCCCGCCCGCTGCCCGGACGGGCCGCCCTGGAGCTCGAGGAGGACCTGCGCGCCTCGCTCAACGCCGCGGACGCCGCGGCCCGTGGGGTCGGCTCGCGGATCGTGACGATCGGCATCCTGCCCACCCTGCGGCCCGAGCACTACGAGCAGGAGTGGATCAGCGACAACAACCGCTACACGGCGCTCAACGACTCCATCTTCGTGGCGCGCGGGGAGGACATCCGCCTCGAGATCGAGGGGCCCACCGGCGAGCGGGTCGACACCTGGTGCGACTCGATCGCCCCCGAGTCGGCGTGCACCAGCGTCCAGCTGCACCTGCAGGTCGCCCCCGCCCAGTTCGCGGCGCACTGGAACGCCGCCCAGGCGCTGTCCGCCCCGCAGATCGCCCTCGGCGCGAACAGCCCGTTCTTCTACGGCCGGCGGCTGCACGCCGAGACCCGGATCGCGCTGTTCACCCAGGCCACGGACACCCGCCCGGTGGAGCTGAAGAACCAGGGGGTGCGCCCCCGGGTGTTCTTCGGCGAGCGGTGGATCACCTCGATCTTCGACCTGTTCGAGGAGAACGTCCGCTGGTTCCCGGCGCTGCTGGCCGAGAGCTCCGAGGAGGACCCGGCCGCGAAGCTGCGGGCCGGGATCGCCCCGGACCTCTCGGAGCTGCGGCTGCACAACGGGACGGTCTACCGCTGGAACCGGCCGATCTACGACGTCGTGGGCGGCCGGCCGCACCTGCGGGTGGAGAACCGGGTGCTGCCCGCGGGCCCGACGATCACCGACGTGATGGCCAACGCCGCGTTCTACTACGGGGCCGCGCGCGTGCTGGCCCGGCAGGAGCGGCCGGTGTGGACCCGGATGAGCTTCCCGGCCTGCGCAGAGAACTTCACCCGCGCCGCCCGTGACGGCATCGACGCCCGGCTGTACTGGCCCGGCTTCGGGGAGGTCAGCGCCGACGAGCTCGTCCTGCGCCACCTCCTCCCGCTGGCCCACCAGGGCCTCGAGGAGTGGGGGGTGGCCCCGGAGGTGCGCGAGCGCTACCTGGGGATCATCGAGGGCCGCTGCGTCTCGGGGGTCAACGGCGCGGTGTGGCAGACCCGGGCGGTCGAGCACTTCGAGCGCCACGGCGCGGACCGGCCCACCGCCCTGCGCCGGATGCTGGAGGCCTACGCCGAGCACATGGACGACAACGAGCCGGTGCACACCTGGTCGGTGCCCTAGGCGCGGCGGCGCCGGATGCGGGACTCGTGGACGCCGCGGGCGACCGCCAGCAGCTCGCGCGCCGAGTCATCCCACGAGTAGGCCCGGGCCCGCTCGAGCCCGGCCAGCACCCGGGCGCGGGCCCGGCCCGGGTCCTCGAGCGCGCGCACGGCGGCGGCGAACCCCGCGTCGTCGCCGGGCGCGGCGTAGCCGGCGGCGCCCCCGGCGACCTCCCGGAAGATCGGCAGGTCGCTGCACACCACGGGCGTGCCCGCCGCGAGCGCCTCCACGAGCGGCAGCCCGTAGCCCTCGGCCCGGGACGCGTGCACCAGGGCGGCCGCCTCGGCGAGCAGGGCGGCGTACTCGGTCTCGTCCACCCCGTCGTGGAAGACGACCCGCGCCCCGTCCGGGACGAGGGCCTCCAGCTGGGCGCGGCGGGCGGGGGAGATCCGGGAGAGCAGGTGCAGCTCGTGGTCCGGGAGCCGGCCGGCCGCGCGCAGCAGGGTCTCCACGTTCTTGTACGGCAGGAAGGAGCCCATGTAGAGCAGCTTCCGGCCGCGCCGGGGCAGCCGCGCCAGGGCCTGCCCGGTGGGGAGCACGGAACCGGGCTGGGGGGCGTTGGGCACCACGTGCACGGGGCGGCGGGTGAGCCGGTGGGCGGCGATCAGCTCGCGGGTGGTGTCCGAGACGGTCACCACGGCGTCGGCGCGGTCCAGCAGGACCCGCTGGGGCCACCAGGCCCGGTGGTAGAGCCGCCAGCCCGCGCGCACGGCGGCGGGCAGGTCCCCGGGCGGCTGGGGGTGGTCGTAGTAGATGAGGTCGTGCAGGGTGAGGATCAGCCCGTGCCGGCGGCCCGCGGAGCCCATGGTCTGCATGGGGGAGAACACGACGTCGGGCGCGTACCGGTTGAGCACCAGCGCCGTGGCGGCCTCGGCGGCCGACACGGGGGAGGGACCGGTGACGTGGGGGAGCCCCGGCAGCAGAGCGAGCTGGCGGGGGTCGCTGACGAGCAGGGCCACGTCCAGGCCGGGGGTCGCGCTCGCGAGACCGGCCACGGCCTCGGCCAGGCTCGCCCCGTAGCGGCTGATCCCGTCGTGGCGGTCGAGACGGGTGTAGCGGGCGTCCAGGAGCAGTCTCACCGGCGGCGTCCTCCGGGCTGGTCCCTGCGGGCCCGGTGCCCGCGGCGCACGATGCGCTGCAGACCGGTGAACGGGGCGGTGTCGGGGGCGGGGGCGTCGGCGGGAGGCGCCTGCGTGTGCAGCGCGGGCGGCCCGCCGTCCGGTCCGGGGGGCGGGCCGGGGGCCGGCTCGGGGGCGGGGGAGGAGAGGAAGTCGTGGACCAGCTCGGCGGTGCGCCCGGGGGCTTCGTAGTGGATGAGGTGGCCCACGCCGTCGAGGACCTCGAAGCGGTGCCGGGGGATCCAGGAGGCCATGGTCCGCTGCGCGGCGAGCGAGCCCAGCTCGTCCTGCGCGCCCACGACCAGCAGGGTCGGCATGCTCAGCTGCATCGCGACCTCCGCGACGGTGTGCGAGACGGAGGCCTCGTAGGCCTCCAGCAGCACGTCCCGGTCCGCGAAGGACGAGAAGTAGGCGCGGTGCTGGTGGCGCACGTAGCCGCGCACCCGGGGGTCCTGCGACTTGGTCATCACCCCGCTCATCGCGTCCGTGACGAGCCAGCTGGAGAGCAGCCGCCGGCCCAGCCGCCGGGGCAGGGCCCGGCCCAGCCGGTAGTAGCCCACCGTCAGACGGCTCAGCAGCGCCTGCTCGCCCTCCAGCGCGGGCTCGCAGATCGGGTTGACGAGCACCAGCCGCTCGACCATCGCCGGGTGGGCGGCGGCGAAGTGCGCGGCGACCACCGAGCCGAAGGAATGGCCCAGCACGGCGACCCCGTGCGGGGCGCCGTCGTGCACCGCGCCGTCGGTGAGGGTCTCCACGAAACCGCGCAGGAACTCCGCGTACCCGGCGATGTCGTGGGGCCGGTCGGGGAAGGGCTCGGAGCGGCCGAAGCCGGGCAGGTCGGGGACGACCACGTGGTAGCGCTCGCGGAGCCGGTCGGCGATCAGCTGCAGGCCGTGGTGGTCGCCGCGGAAGCCGTGGACCAGCACGAGCAGGGGCTTGGGGGCCCGGTCGACGTCGTAGAACCAGTAGCGCACCTTGTGCCCGTCCAGGACCATGCTGCGCCGCTCGGCCCAGGGGTTCTGCACCGCGCTGTCCGGCACGTCGGCGTCGCGGCCCGTGCCGGTGGGCCCGCCGCCGTCCGCCGTGCCGTGCCGTGCGCCGGCCGCTGCCGCCATGGTTCCTCCCTGCGGGCCCGGCAGGCGCCCGGTGCGTCCCGGCCCGCTGTCGATGCTAGCCCCTGCGGGCCGGGGGGCCGGGCGGCGCTGGGCTAGGATGGGACGGATTCCACCACCGTCGGCGCACCGCCGGGCATCCGTGATGCCCGGGTGCCGCACACGCGACCGCGCGCCGCCCGTTCCGGGGCCGGCGGCGGTCCACGACCGCGAAGGCGAGGACCGTGACCGAACAGCAGCACACGACCGAGACCACCGGGTACGATTTCCGTGCCATCGAGGCGGCGTGGCCGTCGTTCTGGGCGGAGCAGCAGGTCTACGCGCCCGTCGACGACGGCTCGCGGGAGCGCCGCTACGTCCTGGACATGTTCCCCTACCCCTCGGGCGACCTGCACATGGGGCACGCGGAGGCCTTCGCGATGGGGGACGTGGTGGCCCGGTACTGGCGCCAGCGCGGCTACGACGTGCTGCACCCGATCGGCTGGGACTCCTTCGGGCTGCCGGCGGAGAACGCGGCGATCAAGCGCGACGCCCACCCGGCGGAGTGGACCTACGCCAACATCGAAACGCAGAAGGCCTCCTTCCAGCGCTACGCGATCAGCGCGGACTGGTCCCGGGAGATCCACACCTCCGACCCCGAGTACTACCGGTGGACGCAGTGGCTGTTCCTGCAGTTCCACCGCAAGGGCCTGGCGTACCGGAAGAACTCGCCGGTCAACTGGTGCCCCAAGGACCAGACGGTGCTGGCCAACGAGCAGGTCGTCAACGGGGCGTGCGAGCGCTGCCACACCCCGGTGACGAAGAAGGCCCTGAACCAGTGGTACTTCAAGATCACCGACTACGCCGACCGGCTGCTGGAGGACATGGCCGCGCTCGAGGGCCACTGGCCCGAGCGGGTGCTGGCCATGCAGCGCAACTGGATCGGGCGCTCCGAGGGAGCCCACGTGCGCTTCGCCATCGAGGGCGCCGGCGAGGGCGGCACGGACCGCGAGGTCACCGTGTTCACGACCCGCCCCGACACCCTCTACGGCGCCACGTTCTTCGTGGTCGCCGCGGACGCGGAGCTGGCCGGGCAGATCGTCGCCCCGGAGCACGCGGCGGAGCTGGCCGCCTACCGGGAGCAGGTCAAGGCGCTGTCCGACATCGAGCGCCAGGCCACCGACCGGCAGAAGACCGGGGTGTTCCTGGGCCGCCACGCCGTCAACCCGCTCAACGGCGAGAAGCTGCCCGTGTGGGCCGCGGACTACGTGCTCGCCGACTACGGCACCGGCGCGATCATGGCCGTGCCCGCCCACGACCAGCGCGACCTCGACTTCGCCCGCACCTTCGACCTGCCCGTGCGCGCGGTGCTCGACACCGGCGAGGAGGACCCCGCCGTCACCGGGACCGCCACCACGGGCGAGGGCACCCTCATCAACTCGGGCGAGCTCTCCGGGCTGGAGAAGACCGAGGCCATCGAGCGCGCCATCGGCCTGGTCGAGGCCGCCGGGACGGGCAACCGCCAGGTCAACTTCCGGCTGCGCGACTGGCTGCTGTCCCGCCAGCGCTTCTGGGGGGCGCCCATCCCGATCGTGCACTGCGGGGCCTGCGGCGAGGTGCCGGTGCCCGAGGAGCAGCTGCCGGTGCGGCTGCCCGACGACCTGCGCGGCGAGCAGCTCGCGCCCAAGGGCCGGTCCCCCCTCGCGGCGGCCGAGTCCTGGGTGCACGTGAACTGCCCCTCCTGCGACGGCCCCGCCCTGCGCGACACCGACACCATGGACACCTTCGTGGACTCCTCCTGGTACTACCTGCGCTTCGCCTCCCCGAACGACGAGACCGCGGCATTCGACCTCGAGCAGACCCGCAAGTGGCTGCCCGTGGACCAGTACGTGGGCGGCGTGGAGCACGCGATCCTGCACCTGCTCTACTCCCGGTTCTTCACCAAGGTGCTCTTCGACCTGGGGCTCGTGGACTTCACCGAGCCGTTCAAGGCGCTGCTGAACCAGGGCCAGGTGCTCAACGGGGGCCGGGCGATGTCCAAGTCCCTGGGCAACGGCGTGGACCTGGGCGAGCAGCTCGACCGGTTCGGCGTGGACGCCGTGCGCCTGACCATGGTCTTCGCCTCCCCGCCGGAGGACGACGTGGACTGGGCCGACGTCTCCCCGCAGGGCTCCCAGAAGTTCCTGGCCCGGGCCTGGCGCCTGGCCCAGGACGTGACCGGCGACCCCGGGGCCGACCCGGCCGACGGGGACCTGTCCGTGCGCCGGGCCACCCACCGGGCCGTCGACGACGCCGCCCAGCTGCTCGACGCCGCGAAGTTCAACGTGGTGATCGCCAAGACCATGGAGCTGGTGAACGTGGTCCGCAAGGCCATCGACTCCGGCTGCGGGCCCGCCGACCCCGCCGTGCGCGAGGCCGTCGAGGCGGTCGCGGTCCTGCTGTCGCTGGTCGCCCCGTACACGGCCGAGGACATGTGGCACGCGCTGGGCCACGAGGGCTCCGTCGTCGTCGCCGGCTGGCCCGCGGTCGACCCGGAGCTGCTGGTGGACGACACCGTCACCGCCGTGGTGCAGATCAAGGGCAAGGTCCGGGACCGGCTCGAGGTGCCCGCCGACATCGGCGAGGACGCCCTGCGCGAGCTCGCCCTGGGCTCGGAGACGATCCGCCGCCAGCTGGGCGACGCCGAGATCCGCAAGGTGATCGTGCGCGCGCCCAAGCTCGTCAACATCGTGGCCTGAGCCGCCGCTCCCGCACGGGAGCACGACGACGCCGCCCCGCCGCCCCCGGCCCCCGCCCCGCACCTGGGAGCCGGTGCCCGGACCGGGGGCCGGGCCGGTGTTCGGGCCGGTGTCCGGGCTCCACAGGCCTCCTCCGGGACTGCGCGCGTCCCCAGCGGGGCCCCGTCCGGCGCGCGGGACCGGCCGGCCGGGGTGGGCTGGGGCCATGACCGGTACCGTGCCGCGCGCCCGACGGCGAGCGAACCCCACCCCGCCCGCGCCCGTCGTCCCGCCCGTGCCTTCCGCGCCCGTCCCGGCGGCCACCGGGACCGGGCCCGGCAGTGCTCCCGCGCCCGCTGCCCCGCCGCCTGGTGCCCTGCCGCCCGCCGAACGGCTGGCGTCGCTGCTGGCCGAGGCCCGGGGCGAGGCCACCGGCCCCGGCCGGGCGACGTCGCCCCAGGACGGGGCACCGGGGGCCGCTCCCGCCCACCGCCGGCCGGTCGCCGCCCGGACCCGGGTCCCGGCCTCGCTGCTGCTGATCGCCCTGGCCGCGCTCGCCTGGCTGAGCTGGACGGTGCTGGGGCCCGGGAGGGACGGCGGGGAGGTCCCGGAGACCGCCGGGCGGCCCGTCCTCGCCGAGGCGGAGCTGGACGGCGACCCCGGCCAGGACCCCGGCCGGCACGGCGGGGGCGACACCGGGCGAGGGGCCGGGGACGGTGCCGTGGCCGGTGCGGGCACGGCGACCGGACCCGGGACGGGCCCGCCGGGGTCCGCCGCGGCCCAGCCGCCCGCGGCGGGTTCGACGCTGCACGTGCACGTGACCGGGGAGGTGGCCCGCCCCGGCGTCGTGTCCCTCGAGGCGGGGGCCCGGGTCGTCGACGCGGTCGAGGCCGCCGGAGGCCTCACCGATGCCGCCGTGACGGAGTCCGTGAACCTGGCCGCCCCCGTCACGGACGGCCAGCAGGTGCTCGTCCCGGACACCGAGACCGCACCCCCTGCTCCCGGAGATCCGGGGCCCGGAGCCGCAGCGGCGCCGGGAGCGGCGGCGCCGCCCGGGGTCCCGGGTGCACCGCCCGGGCCCGGGGCACCGGAGGGCGCCGCCCCGGGCGGGACGCTGAACCTCAACACGGCCACCGCGGCCGAGCTCGAGACCCTCCCGCGGGTCGGGCCCGTGCTGGCCGGACGGATCGTGGAGTTCCGGCAGCAGCACGGCGGATTCGCCGCCGTCGCCGACCTCGACGCCGTGCCGGGGATCGGCCCCGCCCTGATGGAGTCGCTCGGCCCGCTGGTGAGCGTGTGAGGCGCCCCGCCGAGTGGTGGGCCGGGGCCCTGGAGCACCAGGAGCACCGCGACGCCCGCGCGCCGGGCCGCACGTGGGACCTGCGGCTCGTCCCCGCCGCGCTGGGCGCGTGGCTCACCGGTCTGCTCGCCGCGCACCTGCCCCCGGCACGGGTCGCGGCCGCCGGGGCGCTCTACCTGGCGGCGCTGGTGCTCGGCGCCGCCCTGGTCCTCGTCGCGGCCCGCGCCCTCCGGCGGGAGGAGCCCCCGCCCGGGCGGCCCCGCGCCTTCGGGCTGTGGCGGGCCCTGCCGTGGTCGGCCGTGGCCCTGAGCGCCCTCGCCGTCACGGCCGTGCTGTTGAGCACCACGGCCGCCCAGCGCGAGACCGCCCACGGCCCGCTCGGGGCGGCGCTCGCCGCAAGCGGGACGGTGGCCGTCACGGCGGAGGTGGCCGAGCCGCCCCGGCGGTGGACGGCGCCCGCCCCCGGGACCGGCCACGAGGACGAGGACCGCACCGGCGTGGTCCTGGGGCTGCGCCTCGAACAGGTCACCCACGAGGGCCGCGGCGGACCCGCCGACGTCGACGTCACGGTCTTCGCGGACGGGCCCGCCTGGGCCGGGCTGGTCCCGGGGCAGCGGATCACCGCCGTGCTCACCGCCGGGCCCCCGTCCCCCGGACCCCCGGTGCTGCGCGCCGCCGCCCCGCCGGCGGACCTCCCGGCACGGGAGCCCGGCCGGCGGGAGCAGGTCCGGGAGCGCTTCGTGGCCGGCACCGCAGGACTGGGCCCCGACGCCGCGGGGCTGCTGCCCGGGATGACGTTCGGCGAGCGCTCCGGGATCAGCCCGGAGCTCGACCAGGCCATGCGGGACACCGGACTGACCCACCTGACGGCCGTCTCCGGCGCCAACTGCGCCCTCGTCACGGCCCTGGCCGGGCACGCCGCGCTGTCCCTCGGCGCGGGGCGGCGCACCTGCCTGGCCACCGGCCTCGGCGCCCTGGCGGCGTTCGTGCTCCTCGTCGGTCCCGACCCGTCCGTGCTGCGCGCCGCCGTGATGGGCGGACTCGCCGCCCTCAGCCTCCTCACGGGGCGCACCGCCGTCTCCCTGGCCACTCTTGCGGGCGCCGTGATCGCCCTCGTCGTCGTCCGGCCGGCGCTCGCCGCCGAGTACGGCTTCGTCCTCTCGGTGCTGGCCACCGCGGGGATCGTGGTGAGCGGGCGGCCCCTGACCCGGTGGCTGGGTACCCGGGTCCCGGAGGTGCTCGCCGTGGCGGTCGCGATCCCCGCGGCCGCCCAGCTGTGGTGCGCCCCGGTGCTCGTGCTCCTCCAGCCCGCCGTGCCCGTGTACTCGCTGCCGGCCAACGTCCTCGCCGCACCGCTGGTGCCGGTGGTGACCGTCTGCGGCCTGGCGGGACTGCTGCTGCTGAACCTGCCCGACGGGGCGGGCGCCCCGGCGGCCGTGCTGCCCCTGGGCGCCGGCGCACTGGGGGCGCGCCTCGTCGCCGGCACCGCCCGGGCGCTGGCCGGGGCCCCCGGGGCACTGGCCCCGTGGCCCCAGGGCCTGCCGGGCGTGCTGCTGATGACCCTGGCGAGCGCGGCGCTCCTGCTCGCCGTGCACGCCCTCGACGTGCGCCGCCGGCGCCCCCGGCCGACGTCCGGGACCCTGCACGAGGGACCCGCGCCGGTCCCCGTCCCGGAGGAGCACTGGCGGGAGCGGTCCCGCCGGCGCCGGCGGCGGCGGATCGCGGCCGCCGCGGCCGTGCTGCTCGTCCTCGCGGCGCTGGCCCTCCGCGCCGCCGTGGACGCCCGACGTCCGCCGCCGGCCTGGGAGGCCGTGCTGTGCGACGTGGGCCAGGGGGACGCCGTCCTGCTGCGCACCGCGCCGGGCCGTGCCGTCCTCGTGGACACCGGTCCCGACCCGCAGGCCCTGGCACGGTGCCTGCGGCGCAGCGGGGTGGAGCACCTGGACCTCGTGGTCCTCAGCCACGCCCACGCCGACCACACCGGAGGCCTGCCCGCCCTCGCCCGGCACGGGCGGATCGGCGAGGTCTGGTACGCCACGGCGGCCGCGGCACCGCCGGAGGAGCTGACCGACGCCCTGCCCGGCACCCCGGCCCGCCGACCGGCCCCGGGGGAGACCCGGACGCTGGGCGGACTGCGCCTGACCGTCCTCGCCCCGGCACCGACCGCACCGGGGCGCTGGAGCGACCCGTCCTCCGCCGACGAGAACAACGCCTCCCTCGTGCTGCGCGCCGAGCTCACCGGCGAGGACGGCCGGTCCACCTCCTGGCTGCTCACCGGGGACCTCGAGGAGGAGGGCGCACGCGCCCTCCTGCGCACCGCCGGGCCGCTCGTCGACGTCGACGTGCTCAAGGTCTCCCACCACGGCGCGCGCAACGGCGGCACCGCCGTCATCGACGCGGCCGCTCCCCGGCTGGCCGTCGTCTCCGCCGGCCGGGACAACGACTACGGCCACCCCCACCCTCGGATCCTCGACCACCTGCGCACCCGGGGGATCCCTCTCGTGCGCACGGACGAGCACGGCAGCGCCTATATCCTGCGCGAGGGCGACCGGCTCCGTGCCGTCCCCGCCGAGCCTTAGTCCGCCGGCCCCCGGACCACCGTCCCGGGTCCCGGCGGGTCCTCGCCCCCCGCCCCCCGGTCCGGGGGACCCGGCCCGCGCTCCTCCCGCCGGCGCAGCTGCTCGGTCAGCTCCGCCACCTGCGCCCGCAGCGCCGCGACCTCCGCGGACAGGTCACGGCCCCCGCGGACGGCCACCGCCTCCACCAGCCAGGAGGCCAGCAGAGCCGTGACCAGACCCAGCACCCCCACACCGCCCAGCATCAGGAGCACCGCCACACCCCGGCCCAGCACGGTGACCGGGTACAGGTCCCCGTAGCCCACCGTGCTCATCGTCGTGACCGTCCACCAGGCGGCGTCCCCGAAGCTCGTGATGCCCGCCCCGGGAGCGCCCCGCTCGGCGTCCAGCACGGCCAGCGACCCGACCACGCCCAGCAGCAGCGCCCCGCCGGCCAGGTGCACGGCCACCCGCCCCCGCAGGTCCGCCGAGGCCCGCCGGTTGACGACGAGCACCAGGGCGACCAGCCGCACCAGCTCCAGCTGCCGGAGCACCGGGAAGACCAGCACCAGCAGGTCCAGCAGATGACGGGAGACGAACTCCCGCCGGTCCCCGGCCCGCACCAGGCGCACCACGTAGTCCGCGACGAACAGCGCCCACACCGCGCCCAGGACCACCCGGCACGCCAGCACGAGCCGCGGATCCAGCCCCGGATCGAGGATGGGCCACGCCCACGCCACCAGGAACACGACGGCGGCCCCCGTCAGCACCCGCCCGGCCACCCGTTCCCCGCGACCCCTCCGCATGCCACGATCATGACCCCACCACCCGGGACCGCGCCACCACATGTCGCCCGGACGTGGGAAGCTGGAGACCACCCCACCCAGCAGGCGGCCCCGTCCGGCCGCCACCACAGGAGGACGCGGCCATGACCCCACCGAGGCGCCCCGCACCCACCGCCGGACCCACCTGGCGCGACGTCGAGCCCACCCCGCTGATCCTGCTCACCGGCCCCGAGGACTACCTCGCCGCCCGCGCCCGCGACCGCGTCCGCACCGCCCTCAAGGACCGGCGCGGCCCCGTCGAGCTCTCCACCGTCGACGCCGCCGCCTACGCCCCCGGACAGCTCGCCGCGCTCGCCAGCCCCTCCCTGTTCGACGACGCGAAGCTCATCCACGTCAGCAATCTCGCCGCCATGAACGACGACTGCCTCGCCGACGGCCTCGCCTACGTCCAGGCCCCCGACCCGGACGTCGTCGTGCTCTGGGAGCACAGCGGCGGCAACCGCGGCAAGAAGCTCCTCGACGCCCTCAAGGCCGCCGGCGCCGCCGTCGTGGAGTGCAAGCCCCTCAAGAACGACCGCGACAAGACCGACTTCATCGTCACCGAGTTCCGCACCCACCGGCGCCGCATCGACCCCGACGCCGCCCGCGCGCTGGCCGCCGCCGTGGGCAGCAGCACGGCCGAGCTGGCCGCCGCGTGCGCCCAGCTGCTGTCCGACGGGCCCGAGAGCATCAGCTTCGACGACGTGGAGAAGTACTACGGCGGGCGCGTGGAGGCCACCGCGTTCAAGGTCGCGGACGCCGCGCTGGCCGGACGCGCCGAGAGCGCCCTCAAGCTGTGGCGCCAGGCCCTCGACACCGGGGTGGACCCCGTCCCGATGGTCGGGGCGCTGGCCGCGAAGCTGCGCACGATCGCCCAGGTGCACGGGACCCGCGGCGGCGCGGGTCAGCTCGCCCAGCGGATCGGGGCGGCCCCGTGGATGGTGGAGCGGGCGCAGGAGGAGTCCCGGCGCTTCTCCGAGGAGGACCTCGTGCGGGCGCTGCGGGCGCTGGCCGAGGCCGACGCCCAGGTCAAGGGCGAGGGGCGGGACCCCGCCTACGCGGTGGAGCGGGCGATCACGACCATCGCCCTGTCCGGCCGCCGCTGAGCGGCGGTCCCCGGGCCTGACGGGCCCGGGGGACGACGGAGGCCCCGTCCCTGAGCGGGACGGGGCCTCCGTGCAGCCCGCCGGAGCGGCGGGCGCGGTTCGCGGGGAACCGGGATCAGATCTTGGCGACCAGCTTGGCCAGACCGGACTTCTTGTTGGCCGCGTTGTTCTTGTGCAGGACGCCCTTGCTGACGGCCTTGTCGAGCTTGCGGGAGACGACGCGCAGGGCGTCCTGGGCGGTCTCCTTGTCGGAGGCGCCGACGGCCTCGTCGACGCGGCGGACCAGCGTCTTCAGCTCGGACTTGTACGCGTTGTTGCGCAGGCGCGACTTCTCGTTGGTGAGGTTGCGCTTCTTCTGGGACTTGATGTTGGCCACGTATAACTCCTTGGCGATGGGTGCGGAATTCGGTCAGTGAGGGCAAACAGGACAGCCATGTGACTGAGTGGGAGTGGGGACGCCCGTGTGGCGACCGTCCTGCAGTGCCCGACGACCAGCGCGGACACACAGCAGAAAAGTCTAGCAGACCGCGCCCCGCCGCCGGGCGGCGCCGACACGGGCCGCCCGCTCAGTCGCGCAGGCGGTGGAGCCGCCCGGCCACCCGGTCGAAGAGGGGCTCGGGCAGGACCGCGCCCTCCCGCCGGACGTCGGCGGGCAGCACCTGGACCACGCGGTCGAGCTTGACCTCGGACGGCCGGCCCCGCGGGTCCCACGACCCCGTCCCGACGTCCACGTAGTCCGGGTCCTGCTCCAGCCCATTGCTGCGGTCCCGGGAGGTGAGCATCAGGCACAGCAGGTGGTCCCCGGCCCGGTCCACGACCAGCACGGGCCGGTCCTTGCCGCGGCGGTGGTCCTCCTCGAAGGGCACCCAGGTCCACACGATCTCGCCGGGGTCGGCCTCGCCATCGGACAGCGGCCGGTAGACGGGCCGCACCGGACCCGTCCAGTCCCCGGGGTAGGGGCGCGAGAGCCCCGCGGGGCGGTTGTCGCCGGCCCGGGACGGCACGGTGGGCCGGGGCCGCGCGGACGGCGAGGCGGTGCGCCGGCCCTGCCGGGAGGGCTCCGGGCGGCGCCGCCCAGAGCGCTGGTAGGCGTCCACGGCGCGGGCGGCGAGCCGGGTCAGCGTGCCGAGGTTGAGCTTCATGCCACCACTCTAGCCAGGGGCCCTCCGGCGCCGTCGGGGCCCCCGCGGGCCGAAATGGCTCTCCATGACCGAACGTGGGAAACTGGACAGTTGAATCCCCGGCGCGGTCCACCCGCCGGTAGCCCCAGGACCTGCCGGAAGCGACGTTCTCCCGGAGAAAGGACCGCCCGTGTCACCGCTGGCCGTCAATGCCCCGGTTCCCGCCTCGACCGACCCGTCGATCCTCCGAAACTTCTGCATCATCGCCCACATCGACCACGGGAAGTCCACGCTCGCGGACCGGATGCTGCAGGCCACCGGCGTGGTCACCACGCGGGAGATGAAGGCCCAGTACCTGGACCGGATGGACATCGAGCGCGAGCGCGGGATCACCATCAAGTCCCAGGCGGTGCGGATGCCCTGGAACGTGGGGGGCACGGACTACGCGCTGAACATGATCGACACCCCGGGGCACGTGGACTTCACCTACGAGGTCTCCCGCTCCCTGGCCGCCTGCGAGGGCGCGCTGCTGCTGGTGGACGCCGCGCAGGGCATCGAGGCGCAGACCCTGGCGAACCTGTACCTGGCCATGGAGAACGACCTCACGATCATCCCGGTGCTGAACAAGATCGACCTGCCCGCGGCCCAGCCGGAGAAGTACGCCCAGGAGCTCGGCAACCTCATCGGCGTGGACCCCGAGGACGTGCTGCGGGTCTCCGGGAAGACCGGTGAGGGCGTCGAGGCGCTGCTCGACCGGATCGTGGAGCTGGTCCCCGCCCCGCAGGGGGACGCGGACGCGCCCTCGCGGGCCATGATCTTCGACTCCGTCTACGACACCTACCGCGGCGTGGTCACCTACATCCGCGTGGTCGACGGCAAGCTGACCCCGCGGGAGCGGATCCGGATGATGTCCACCGGCGCGCAGCACGAGCTGCTGGAGATCGGGGTCATCTCGCCCGAGCCGAAGCCCACGGAGGGGCTCGGCGTGGGCGAGGTGGGCTACCTCATCACCGGGGTCAAGGACGTGCGCCAGTCCCGGGTGGGGGACACCGTGACCAACCACCAGCGGCCGGCGGCCGAGAACCTGGGCGGCTACGAGGACCCCAAGCCGATGGTCTTCTCGGGGCTGTTCCCCATCGACGGCTCCGACTACCCGGTCCTGCGCGACGCCCTGGACAAGCTCCAGCTCAACGACGCCGCCCTGGTCTACGAGCCCGAGAACTCCGCGGCCCTGGGCTTCGGCTTCCGGTGCGGGTTCCTGGGCCTGCTCCACCTCGAGATCGTCCGGGAGCGCCTCGAGCGCGAGTTCAACCTGGACCTGATCTCCACGGCGCCCTCCGTGAGCTACAACGTCACCCTCGAGGACCGCTCCGAGCGCGCGGTCACGAACCCCTCCGAGTTCCCCGAGGGCAAGATCGCCGAGATCCGCGAGCCCATGGTGGCCGCGACGGTGCTGGCCCCGTCCGAGTTCATCGGCGCGATCATGGAGCTGTGCCAGTCCAAGCGCGGTCAGCTCAAGGGCATGGACTACCTCTCCGAGGACCGGGTGGAGCTGCGCTACCGGCTGCCCCTGGCCGAGATCGTCTTCGACTTCTTCGACCAGCTCAAGTCCCGCACCAAGGGCTACGCGTCCCTGGACTGGAAGGCCGAGGGCGAGGAGGCCGCGGACCTCGTGAAGGTCGACATCCTCCTGCAGGGCGAGCCGGTGGACGCCTTCAGCGCGATCACCCACCGGGACAAGGCATACGCCTACGGGGTGATGATGACCGGCAAGCTGCGCGAGCTCATCCCGCGGCAGCAGTTCGAGGTGCCCATCCAGGCGGCCATCGGCTCCCGGGTGATCGCCCGCGAGAACATCCGGGCGATCCGCAAGGACGTGCTCTCCAAGTGCTACGGCGGCGACATCTCGCGCAAGCGCAAGCTGCTCGAGAAGCAGAAGGAGGGCAAGAAGCGGATGAAGATGGTCGGCCGGGTGGAGGTCCCCCAGGAGGCGTTCGTCGCGGCGCTGTCCTCCGACGAGTCCGGGGCGAAGGACAAGAAGAAGTAGTGGCCCCCGCCCAGCCGGAGGGCCTGCCCGGCCCGCTCGACGGACTGCTGCCGCCCTCCGCCGCGGTGGGCTCCGCCGACCGCACGCTCAGCCTCTACGTGCACGTGCCGTTCTGCGCGGTTCGGTGCGGCTACTGCGACTTCAACACCTACACGGCCGTGGAGCTCGGGGCGGGGGTGTCCCAGGACGCCTACGCCGGGGACGCCGCGGCGGAGGTCCGCTGGGCGCGCCGGGTGCTGGAGGACTCCGGGGTGGCCCCCCGCCCGCTGCACAGCGTGTTCTTCGGCGGCGGCACTCCCACGCTGCTGCCCGCCGAGGACCTCGCCGCGGTCCTGGCGCAGGCCGCGGAGAGCTTCGGGCTCGCGGCGGACGCGGAGGTGACCACCGAGGCCAACCCGGACTCCGTGACGCCCGAGTCCCTCGCGGTGCTCGCGGCGGCGGGGGTGACCCGGGTGTCCTTCGGGATGCAGTCGGCCGTCCCGCACGTGCTCGCCGTCCTGGACCGCACGCACGACCCCGACAACGTGCCGCGGGCCGTGCGGTGGGCGCGCGAGGCCGGCCTGGGCGTCAGCGTGGACCTCATCTACGGCACCCCGGGGGAGTCCCTGGCCGACTGGGAGCACTCGGTGCGCACGGCGGTGGGCTACGAGCCCGACCACGTCTCCGCGTACTCGCTGATCATCGAGGACGGCACGAAGCTCGCGGCGCGGATGCGGCGCGGGGAGGTCCCGTCGATCGACGAGGACGACCAGGCCGACAAGTACGAGCTCGCGGACCGGGTCCTCGCCGAGGCCGGCTTCGAGTGGTACGAGGTGAGCAACTGGGCCCGGCCCGCCGAGGGCGCGGACGCCGGCGCCCACCGCAGCCGGCACAACCTCGCCTACTGGCGCAACCAGGACTGGTGGGGGATCGGCCCCGGGGCGCACTCGCACGTGGGCGGGACGCGCTGGTGGAACCTCAAGCACCCCGTGCCCTACACGAACCGGGTGCGCGCCCGGCAGTCGCCGGCGGCCGGGCGCGAGATCCTCGACGCGGACACCCGCCACCTCGAGCGGGTGATGCTGGAGGCCAGGATCCGCGACGGCCTGCCCACGACCGCTCTGGCCGGCGGCGGGCGGACCGCGGTGGCCGGGCTGATCGCCGACGGGCTGGTGGAGCCCGCGGCGGCGCTGCGCGGCTCGCTGGTGCTGACCCTGCGGGGCCGGCTCCTCGGCGACGCCGTGGTGCGGCGGCTGCTCGCCTGACGGGGGCACCCCGGCCGGGGCGCCCGCACGAGGAACGGACGCACCCGTCGGGAACGGATGCGTCCGTCAGGGACACCCCCGGCGCGGGCCGGGGTCAGCCGCGCGCGGCGCGCCCCCGGGACCGCTCGCGGAGGCGCTCGACGAGCCGGTCGTAGAGCCGGGTGTTGAAGCGGTAGAGGTGCGGTTCGCCGCGGTTGACCCGGACCCCGCCGATGAGGGAGCCGACGGCGAGCAGCAGCCACGCGGCGGCGGCGGCGAGCGCGAAGAACCAGCCGATGAACGGCACCGGGGCGAGCAGGATCCCGGTGACCACCACGAGGGTCGGCAGCAGCGTGAAGTTCATGGCCTCCATCGACTCCTGCTCCGTGAACGGGCCGCGCCCGCGGAAGACGCGGTGGACGAGGAACGAGGGGAGGAAGCCGATGACGCCACCGAAGTGCGCCAGGGTCGCCCACTGGTGGTCCTCGGTGACGGTCAGCGGCTGGGCCACGGGGGAGAGGCCCTCGAACGGGGCCCCGGCGTTGTCGCGGCTCGATCGGGGGTCGGTCTGCACGGGCACGGATGTCCTTCGGCGGTGGGACCGCGGCGGGGCCGCGGAGGGTGGGTGGGACACGACCATCCTACCGACCGGCCCGGAGGGCGGAGGATCGGCCCCGCGCACGTGTGCCTTTGTGACGATCTGCTGGGCGTTGCCCGTGCGCGGGGGCGGCGGGTCAGGCGCCGGGGGCGGTGAGGAAGTCGATGAGCTCCTCGACCCGGCCCAGCAGGGACGGCTCGAGGTCGGCGTAGCTGTCCACGCGGGACAGGATGTGCTGCCAGGCCCGGCCGAGGTCGCCGGGGGTGCGGTGCGGCCACCCGAGGGCGGCGGCGGTGCCGGTCTTCCAGTCCGTGCCGCGCGGGACCACGGGCCAGGCGTCGATGCCGAGGGTGCGCGGCCTGACCGCCTGCCAGATGTCGACGTAGGGGTGGCCCAGCACCAGGACGTTGCCCGCGGCGCCGGGCAGGCGCATGGTCTCCGCGGCGATCCTCGACTCCTTGGAGCCGGCCACGAGGTGGTCGACGAGGATGCCGAGCCGTCGCCCGGGGCCCGGCCCGAACTCCCGCACGGCGGCGGGCAGGTCGTCGATGCCGTGCAGGGGCTCCACGACGATGCCCTCGACCGCCAGGTCGTGGCCCCACACCTTGGCCACCAGCTCGGCGTCGTGGTAGCCCTCGACCCACACCCGGGAGGCCTTCGCGGTGCTCGCGCGCAGCCCCTCGACGGCCACGGAGCCCGAGCGCGTGCGGGAGCGCTTGCGCGCCGCGGGGGCCCGGCGGGGCTCGACAACGACCACGGGCTCGCCCTCGAGCAGGAACCCCGGTCCCAGGGGGAACGCCTTGACCCGCCCCCTCCGGTCCTCGAGCCCCAGCACGCGCATCCCGCCGATGGTCTCCAGGGACACGACCGCGCCGACCCAGCCGGTCGTGACGTCCTCCAGGAGCATCCCCGGGGCGACCGGGACCTCCGCGGAGACCGGCCGGCGGCGGGCGAGGGCGTCGTCGTCGAGGCTGCGCGGCCCCCAGCCGTGGTGGCTCATGGTCGTCCTCCCGGGTCGCGGTGCCGCGCGTCCGGCGCGGATCAGCCGGAAGCGTACCAAACCGCGGGGGCGACCGGCCGTCGGACACGGGGGCTACACTGGACGCCGTTGGCACTGTGGCCACCCGAGTGCCAGGGCATCTTCGGGGGCGTGGACGAACCGGGGAGGAGCGACGTGAACCATCCGAGACGACTGCAGATCCTGCAGGCCATCGTGGAGGACTACGTGCACTTCCGCGAGCCGGTCGGCTCCAAGGCCCTCGTGGACCGGCACCGGCTCGGCGTCTCCTCGGCCACCGTGCGCAACGACATGGCCGCGCTCGAGGAGGAGGGCCTGATCACGGCCCCCCACACGAGCTCGGGCCGGATCCCCACGGACAAGGGCTACCGCACGTTCGTCGACCAGATCGCGGCCGTCAAGCCGCTCTCGGGTCCGGAACGGCGGGCCATCCAGCGGCTGCTGGACGACGCCGCGGACATCGACGACGTCATGGAGCGCACCGTGCGGCTGCTCGCGCAGCTCACCCAGCAGGTCGCGGTCGTGCAGTACCCGCACGCCTCCGGGGTCACCGTGCGCCACGTCGAGGTCGTCGACCTCGGCGCCGGCCGGGTGCTGGTGGTGCTCATCCCGACCAACGGCCGGGTGGCGCAGCGCGTCGCCGTGCTGCGGGCGCCGCTCGAGGAGTCCCAGCTGCTCGAGCTGCGCGCCCGGGTGCTGGCCGCCGTGGTCGGGCGCTCCCTGACCGCGGTGCCGGACGCCCTCGCGGCGATGACCGCGAGCACCGCCCCGCCGCTGCAGCCGGCCGCCGCCGCCGTGGGGGAGGCCGTCGGCGCCCTCGCGGCGGGCGGGGCCGAGCACCGCATGGTCATGGCCGGCACCGCCAACCTCGCCCGCTCCACCGGGGACTTCCACCTGAGCATCGGCCCGGTCCTCGAGGCCCTCGAGGAGCAGGTGGTGATGCTCCGGCTGCTCTCCGAGATGGAGCAGGACGCCCGCGGGGTGGCCGTGCGGATCGGCACGGAGAACGCCGAGGGCCCCCTGTCCGAGGCCGCCGTCGTCGCCACCGGCTACGGGCCGCAGTCCAAGGTGGGGGTCGTGGGCCCGATGCGCATGGACTACCCGTCCACGATGGCCGCCGTGCGCGCCGTCGCCCGCTACCTCTCCCGTATCCTCGGGGGCTGAGCCCCCGCGGGCCCCGTCCCCCGGGGCCCACCAGCGAAACCCACCACAGACCTCTCGACAGAACGGACCACGGTGAGCGATCACTACGAGACCCTGGGCGTGTCCCGGGACGCCAGCCAGGAAGAGATCAAGAAGGCCTACCGCAAGAAGGCCCGCCGGCTGCACCCCGACGTCAACCCCGGCCCGGAGGCCGCCGAGGACTTCAAGCGCCTCTCCCACGCCAACGACGTCCTCTCCGACCCCGAGAAGCGGCGCGTCTACGACGCGACCGGCAACGAGAACGGCACCGACACCGGCTTCGGCGGGGGCTTCCCCGGCACGGGGTTCGGCTTCGCCGACATCTTCGACACCTTCTTCCAGGGAGCCGGCGGCGCCGGCTCCGGCCGGCGCGGACCCGCGTCCCGCACCCGCCAGGGCCAGGACGCCCTGATCAACGTCCGGGTCACCCTCCGGGACGCGGTCTTCGGCACGGAGAAGAAGATCACCGTGGACACCGCCGTGGTCTGCCCCACCTGCGACGGCACCTGCTGCCAGGCGGGCACCCAGCCCGAGACCTGCGACGTCTGCCACGGATCCGGCCAGGTGCAGCGCCAGGTCCAGTCGATCCTCGGCACCGTGGTCACGGCGGCGCCGTGCGCCACCTGCCAGGGCTTCGGCACCGTCATCAAGCACCCGTGCCACGAGTGCTACGGCGAGGGCCGCGTGCGCGACCGCCGCCCGCTGACCGTCAAGATCCCCGCCGGCGTCTCGACCGGCAACCGGATCCGCCTCTCGGGGCAGGGCGAGGCCGGCACCGCCGGCGGGCCGAACGGCGACCTCTACGTCGAGCTCAAGGTCGATCCCGACCCCACGTTCGAGCGCCAGGGCGACGACCTGCACGCCCGCGTCCGGGTGCCCATGACCTCCGCGGCCCTCGGCACCACCGTGACCCTCGAGACCTTCGACGGCGAGCGCGAGGTGCCCGTCGGCCCCGGCACGCAGACCGGCCACACCGTGACCCTGCACGAGCTCGGGGCCACCCGGCTGCGCGGCGGCGGCCGGGGCGAGCTGTTCGTCCACCTCGAGGTCGAGACCCCCACGGCGCTCGACGACGAGCAGCGCGAGCTGCTCGAGCAGCTGTCCCGGCTGCGCGGCGAGGACCAGTCCACCGGCACCACCCTGAACTCCCCGGCCGGCTCCGGCGGCTTCTTCTCCCGGCTCAAGGACCGGTTCTCCGACCTGTGAGCCTGCCGGTCTTCAAGGTCGAGCCGGGCCGGCTCGCCGGTCTCGGCCCCGGAGCGGCGCTCACCGTCACCGGCCCGGAGGCCCGGCACGCCGTCACCGTGCGCCGGCTCGCGCCCGGTGAGCGGCTCGAGCTCGTCGACGGCGCGGGGACCCGGACCACCGGGGAGCTGCGCGCGGGGGACCGGGACAGCATGGAGGTCGGCGTGGTCTCGGTGACCACCGAGCCCGCCCGCACGCCCCGGCTGGTCCTCGCCCAGGCCCTCGCGAAGGGCGACCGGGACCTGCTGGCCGTGGAGACGGCCACCGAGCTGGGCGTCGACGCCGTGGTGCCCTGGCAGGCCGACCGCTCGATCGTGCGGTGGAAGAAGGAGCGCGCCGCCAAGAGCCACGAGAAGTGGGTGCACACCGTCGCGGCGGCCGCCAAGCAGTCGCGGCGGGCCGCCTGGCCCGAGGTGCTGCCCCTGTCCACCACCCGCGAGCTCGCCCGCCTGCTCGGGGAGCCGGGGACCCGCGGCCTCGTCCTGCACGAGGAGGCGCACGACTCCCTCGCCGACCTGGCCGGCGCCGTCGGCACCGCCGGCACCGCCGGTGCCCCGTGGGCGGGCGCCGAGCGGATCGTCCTGGTGGTGGGCCCCGAGGGGGGCGTCGCACCGGCGGAGCTCGAGGTCCTGGCCGGGGCGGGGGCCCTCGCGGTCCGGCTCGGCCCGGAGGTGCTGCGCAGCTCCACCGCCGGACCGGCCGCGCTGGCGGTGCTCAGCGCCGCGCTCGGCCGCTGGGCGTCCGGGACCCTCTGAGTCCCGGGCGGCCGGTTCAGCCGGGGACGACCTCCACGTCCTTGTCGTCGCGCACGGTCCCGCCCTCGGCGTCCCGGCCGACGACCGTCACCACGTAGGGGCCCGGCTCCAGCTCGAGCTCGGCCCGGAACCCGGCGGTCCCGTCGCCCCGCGGGACCTCGTCCGCCGCGCCGCTCGAGACGCGCTCCCCATCCGGTCCGGCCACGGTCCACCGGCAGTCCCGCACCTCGTCCAGCGCCCGTCCCGAGAGGACGAGGGTCCCCTCGGACCGTTCGTCCTGCCGGGGCTCGTCGAGCCAGAGCGGTGCCTCCAGCGCCTCGTCGGGGCGGAGGGGGCCGTCGAGGCGCACGGACCCGAAGACCTCCTCGTCGGGCCGGCCGTCCACGAGCACCACGACCTCGGCCGCGGAGCCCTCCGGCAGCAGGCCCGCCGTGGCCGCCGTGGCGGTCACCGTGTGCGCGAGCTGCTGGAGGGCCAGCCGGACCTCGCGGTCGTCCAGCTCCGGGCGGAAGGCCTCGGACGGCAGGTCCACGGTGATGGTCCCGCCCGGGGACGTCGAGGCGCCCACCCGGTCCACCGGGGACCACAGCGTCCGGTAGTCCGGGTCCTCCGGGGTCGCCCCGGTCATCAGCGCCGCCGCCGCCGCGATGGGGTCCACGGCCGCGGCCGCCTCGGAGGCGTCCCGGAACTCGCGGAACAGCCGCTCCTCGCCGTCCGCACGGCCCACCCAGTAGACGGGCAGCTTCGTGGTGGCCACCCGGCCGTCCGCGGTGCTCGCCGTGGTGGAGGAGGTCGGCGCGGCGCCCGACGCGCTGACCGTGCCTTCGAGGGCGGGCCCCGGGCCGGTGCCGCACGCGCCGAGGACCAGGACGCCCACGGCGGACAGGGCGAGCACGGGGAGCCGGCCGCGGGCGGACCGGGGCCGGGAACGGGCAGTGGCCATGGGGGGACGCGCACCTCGGCTTTCCGGGATCGGGAGGGGGGCGGTGCCGGCACCGGGGGAGGCCGCACCCGTCCCCCTGCCGGAGGACCGGACCATTCCAGCACAGGGCCCGTGGACGCCCCCAGCCGAGGAGCCCCGGCGGGCGTGACCGATACCAAATCGCAATGTGCGGCCGGCGACCTCCGGTGCCGGAGCCGCGCGGTACCCTGGGGGAGGACGAGTCCCGTCCGCCGTCCCTACCACGGCGACCCACGAGAGAGCGAGAGCACGGCCCGCGCGGCCGGACCCATGACTGAGACGCTGCCCGGCACCACGCACCCCCTGACGGCCCGCACCGTCATCACCTTCCCCGACCGCGAGACGATGGTCCGGTGCCTCGGCTCCGGGGACGACACCCTGCGCCAGGTGGAGACGGCGTTCCCCGGCCTCACGACCAGCCCGCGCGGACTCGAGCTCGGCATCGAGGGCCCCAGCGGGCCCGTGCAGATCGTCGCCACCCTCTTCGACGAGCTGAAGGTCCTGGCCGGCCGCGAGACCGCGGTCACCCCCCAGGTCATCACCCAGCTGCTCGAGCTGATCGGCAGGGACCTCACCGCCCGCCCCAGCGGCGCCCTGACCCAGAACATCCTCTCCGGCCGCGGCCGCAAGATCCGCCCCAAGACGCTGCACCAGAAGACCTACGTGGACGCCATCGACGAGCACACCGTGGTCTTCGGCATCGGTCCCGCCGGCACCGGCAAGACCTACCTGGCCATGGCCAAGGCCGTCCAGGCGCTGCAGGCCAAGGAGGTGTCCCGGATCATCCTCACGCGCCCCGCCGTGGAGGCGGGGGAGCGGCTGGGCTTCCTGCCCGGGACGCTCAGCGAGAAGATCGACCCGTACCTGCGACCGCTCTACGACGCGCTGCACGACATGATGGACCCGGACTCGATCCCCCGCCTCCTGGAGGCGGGCACCATCGAGGTCGCCCCTCTGGCCTACATGCGCGGCCGCACCCTCAACGACGCGTTCATCATCCTCGACGAGGCGCAGAACACCACGCCCGAGCAGATGAAGATGTTCCTCACCCGGCTCGGCTTCGGCTCCAAGATGGTCGTCACCGGGGACGTCACCCAGGTGGACCTGCCGGGCAGCGCGTCCTCTGGCCTGCGCCAGGTCCAGCACGTGCTCAGCGGCGTCCCCGACGTCGCGTTCACGGAGATGACCGCGGAGGACGTGGTGCGCCACGAGCTGGTGGGCCGGATCGTCAGCGCCTACGACGCCTTCGACACGACCAACCGGCACCGCAACGAACGGCGCCGGCGCAAGGACGACGCCCGGGCCGCCCGTGACGCCGCGCCGGCGGCCCCGCACACGGACGGGACGGAGGCCTGATGGCCGTCGAGTTCGACCTGCAGGTCGACCCGCAGGACGTCCCCGCCGGGGAACGCGCGGCCTGGGAGGCGGTCGACGTCGAGCTGCTGGGCCGGCTCGCGGACCACGTCCTGGAGCGCCTGCACGTCCACCCCGACGCGGAGCTGTCCATCGCGGTGGTCGACGAGGACGAGATGGCCCGCCTGCACGTCGAGTGGATGGACCTGCCCGGCCCCACGGACGTGCTCTCCTTCCCCATGGACGAGATGCGCCCGGGGACCCCGGAGGAGCCCGCGGAGGGCACCCTGGGCGACATCGTGCTGTGCCCCCCGGTCGCCCGCCGGCAGGCGGAGGCCGGCGGTCACTCCGTCGCGGACGAGCTGTGCCTGCTCACCACCCACGGGATCCTGCACCTGCTGGGGCACGACCACGCCGAGCCCGAGGAGCGGCAGGTCATGTTCGCCCTCCAGCGGGACCTGCTCACCGACTTCCTCGGCCGGCCCGCGCCGGTCGAGACCATGGAGTAGCGCCCCATGATGACCACTGCCGTCCTGGTCGTCGCGGCGATCGTGTTCCTGGGCACGGCGTTCGTCCTCACGGCCGCCGAGACGGGCCTCACCTACCTGCCCCGCGCGGACGCCGAGGCCATCGCCCGGGACGCCCCCGCCTCGTCCGCCGCCAGGATCCTGGCCACGCCCACCGCGCACCTGCAGGCCCTGCGCTTCTGGAGCGTGTGGTTCGAGACGGCCTCCGCCGTGGCGGTGGCCCTCGCGATGTTCGACGGCCTCGACGACGTCTGGCTCGCCGGTCTGCTGGCCACCGTGGTGATGGCCGCCGTGGGCTTCGTCCTCACCGGGGTCTCGCCGCGCCAGGTCGGGCGCAGCCACGCCGCCGGCACCGTCCGGGCCACGGCCGGCTTGGTGCGCCTGCTGCGCATCGTGCTCGGGCCGGTCCCCGGGATGCTCGTGCGCCTGGGCTCTTCGGGCACCCGGGACGCGGGGAACATCGCCCCCGGCTACCTCACCGAGGAGGAGCTGCTCGAGTTCGTCGACCGGTCCACGGGCCAGGCCCTCATCGAGGACAACGAGGCGGAGCTGCTGCACTCGGTCTTCGACCTCGACGACACCAACGTCCGGGCCGTCATGGTGCCCCGCACCGACATGGTCTCCGTCGACGACGACGACACCGTGGACAACGCCCTGAACCTCTTCTTCCGCTCCGGCTACTCCCGCATCCCGGTGATCGGCGAGAGCGCCGACGACGTCCTCGGCATCCTGTACCAGAAGGACCTCGCCGAGCGGGTGCACCGGCTGGGCACCGGGCTGCGGCTCACGGGGCTCTCCGAGCTCGCCCGCGAGGTCCGCTACGTGCCCGAGTCGAAGAAGGTCAACGAGCTGCTGCGCGAGATGCAGCTCGAGTCGATCCACGTGGCGATCGTCGTCGACGAGTACGGCGGCACCGCCGGGCTGGTGACCCTCGAGGACCTCATCGAGGAGCTGCTCGGCGAGATCGTCGACGAGTACGACCGGGAGAAGCCCGAGGTCGCCGAGCTCGGCGACGGCCGCTACCGCGTCTCCGCCCGGCTCGGCGTCGAGGACCTGGGCGACCTGTTCGGCCTCGACCTCGAGGACGACGAGGTGGACACGGCCGGCGGCCTGCTCGCCAAGTCCATCGGCCGGGTGCCCATCGTGGGCTCCCGCGCCACCGTCGAGGGCATCGTCCTCGAGGCCGTCACCCTGGAGGGCCGGCGCAACCGGGTGGGCCAGCTCGAGGTCCGCCGGGACCCCGACTGGGTCCCTCCGGGCTCCACGGCCGTGGAGCCCGCCGCCCAGGAGTCCGAGGAGGAGACCCACCACCATGTCTGAGCCCACACCCGCCGTGCCCCCCGGGGCCGGCGAGCCCACCACCGGGGAGCCGGTCCCGTTCCGCGCCGGCTTCGCCGTGCTGGTCGGCCGCCCCAACGCCGGGAAGTCCACGCTCACCAACGCCCTGGTCGGGCAGAAGGTCGCGATCACCTCGAGCCGGCCGCAGACCACGCGGCACACCATCCGCGGCATCGTGCACCGGCCCGAGGGCCAGCTCGTGCTCGTGGACACCCCGGGCCTCCACCGGCCGCGGACGCTGCTCGGCGAGCGGCTCAACGACCTCGTGGCGGACACCCTCGCCGAGGTCGACGTCATCGGCTTCTGCGTGCCCGCCAACGAGAAGATCGGCCCCGGGGACCGGTTCATCGCCCAGCAGCTCGCGGCCTCCGGCAACAAGCCGGTCGTGGCGATCGTCACGAAGACGGACACCGTCTCCCGCGCCGAGCTCGCCGAGCAGCTGCTGGCGGTCACCGAGCTGGGCCGCTCCGTCATGGAGGCCGAGCACCGGGTCCGCGCCGAGCGCGCCGAACGGGCCGCCAGCAAGCCCCGCCACCGCTCCGCGGCCGCGCACGCGCCCCGTCCCGACGCCGACGACCCGGGCTGGGCCGACGTCATCCCCGTCTCCGCCGTGGACGGCTTCCAGGTCGACGCCCTCGCCGGGCTGCTCATCGGCAGGATGCCGGAGTCCCCGGCCCTGTACCCCGACGGCGAGCTGACCGACGAGCCCGAGATGACGATGGTCGCCGAGCTCGTCCGGGAGGCCGCCCTGGAGGGCGTGCGGGACGAGCTGCCGCACTCCCTCGCGGTCGTGGTCGAGGAGATGGTGCCCCGCGAGGGCCGCCCCGCGGACCGGCCGCTGCTCGACGTGCGGGTCAACGTCTACGTCGAGCGGTCGTCGCAGAAGGCCATCATCATCGGCAAGGGCGGCGCGCGGCTGCGCGAGATCGGCACCCGGTCCCGGACCGCCATCGAGGCGCTGCTGGGCACGAAGGTCTACCTCGACCTGCACGTGAAGATCGCCAAGGAGTGGCAGCGCGACCCCAAGCAGCTGTCCCGCCTGGGCTTCTGAGGCCCCCGGCGCCCCCGGATCGCGCCCCCAACCCCGCCGCGTCGCCCGCCCCGAGTCCCGGGGCGGGCGACTACCATGACACCCGGCGCCCCGGCCGGGCGCCGTCCCCCCGACCCCGGGCCCCGCGCCCGGGGCCCGCCAGGAGAGAGTCACCGTGTCCTCTACGCCCCCCGCCGCCCACGGACGCCACCGCGCCCGCCGATGGTCCCGGAAGCGCTGGACCGCCGTCGGGCTGGTCGTCGTCCTGCTCGCGGTCCTCGGGGCCGGCGTGGCCGCGACCTGGCGGCTGCAGTCCAACCTGGACACCTCCCCGCTCGACCTCGGCGACGGGACCGGGCCCGAGGCCGGCCCGCTGGACATCCTCGTGATGGGCACCGACACCCGTGACGGCGAGGGCAACGACCGGTACGGCGACGACGAGGACAGCGCCGGCGCCGGCCTGACGGACGTCATGATGCTGGTGCACGTGAGCGAGGACCGCAGCGGCGTGACCGTGGTGTCCCTGCCGCGCGACCTGGTCGCGGACATCCCGCGCTGCACGGACCCCGAGTCCGGCGAGGTCCACCCGGCGGAGGAGGACGCGATGCTGAACTCGGCGATCGCCAACGGCGGCCCCGGGTGCACGGTCGCGACCGTCAACCAGATGACCGGCCTCAAGATCGACCACTTCATGCTCGCCGACTTCAACGCCGTCAAGGAGCTGTCCTCGACCGTGGGCGGCGTCGAGGTGTGCGTCAACGACGCCGTCGACGACCCGAAGTCGGGGCTGAAGCTGCCCGCCGGCGTCTCCTCCGTGGAGGGCGAGCAGGCCCTGGCGTTCCTGCGCAGCCGCGCCGCCTTCGGCGACGGCGGGGACACGAGCCGGATCCGCTCCCAGCAGTCGTTCCTCGCGTCCATGGCCCGCAAGATCAAGGACGAGGGGACGCTGTCGGACCTGCCGAAGCTCTACGAGATCGCCGACGTCGCCACCCGCAACCTGCACGTCGACGAGGGGCTCGGCTCCGTCCCGACGGTGGTCGGCCTCGGCACGGCCGTCCGGGGGATCGACCTGGGCAGCATGGTCTTCGTGACGGCGCCCACCGAGCCCTACGCGCTGGACCCCAACCGGCTCCAGCTCGACGCGGACCCGGCCGAGCACCTCTTCGAGGCGCTGCGCGCGGACCGGCCGCTCACGTCGCCCTCCGCGGAGCCGGCCGACGAGCCGACCTCCTCCGCGACCCCGTCGCCCGACGCCGCCGTCCCGGCCCCCACGGTCGACCCGGCCACGGTCCCGCTCACGGTCGCCAACGTCTCCGGCGTCGACGGTCGGGACGCGGACATCGCCGACGTGCTCGAGGACGAGGGCTACACGGCCGTCGAGTCCGGCCCGCAGGCCACCGAGCTGCCGGGCACGCAGATCTTCTTCGGCGCGGGCTGGTACGAGGCGGCCGTCGAGGTCGCCGAGCTGCTCGGTGTCCCCTCCTCGCAGATCGTGCCGACCACCGACGTGGTGGGGGTGTTCGTCTCGGTGGGCCAGGACTTCCGCGAGGGGGACCGGCTCGAGCTCGGCGCGGGGCTTCCCGGGGAGCTCAACGGCCAGACCGCCGAGCAGTACACCTGCCAGCAGGCGGCCGGCGACTGGTGAGGACGCGACCCGGCGCGCCGGACGCCCCGTGATAGGTTGAACACATGCGGACCGGGACGCTCCTCCTCCTTACGTGCCGCAACGGGGCCTGACCCGACGACTGCATGGCCGGCCTCCCGTTGCGGAGTTCCTGATGCCCGGCCACCCGCAGACGTCTCGAGCAGAACAGGCCCCTTCCATGCGCAACTACCAGCAGCCCTCCGGCATGCCGATCCACAAGTACGTGCCGTACCAGCAGCAGTTCCCGTTCGACCTCTCCGACCGCACCTGGCCGGACCGGGCGATCACCGAGGCGCCCCGGTGGTGCGCCGTGGACCTGCGGGACGGCAACCAGGCGCTGATCGACCCCATGAACTCCGACCGCAAGCTCAAGATGTTCGAGCTGCTCGTGCGGATGGGCTACAAGGAGATCGAGGTCGGGTTCCCCTCGGCCTCCCAGACCGACTTCGACTTCGTGCGCCGGCTCATCGAGGAGGACCGGATCCCCGACGACGTCACGATCCAGGTCCTGACGCAGTCCCGCGAGCACCTCATCGAGCGCACCTACGAGGCCATCGACGGCGCCGACAAGGCGATCGTGCACCTCTACAACGCGACCTCCACCCTGCAGCGGCGCGTGGTCTTCGACCAGGACATGGACGGGATCGTGGACATCGCCCTCACCGGGGCGCGGCTGTGCCTGAAGTACGAGGAGCAGCTGAAGAACACGTCCGTGACCTACGAGTACTCCCCGGAGTCCTACACCGGCACCGAGCTCGAGTTCGCGGCGCGCATCGCCAACGCCGTGGCCGAGACCTTCGAGATCGGCGGGGACCGGGAGATGATCCTCAACCTGCCCGCCACCGTGGAGATGGCCACCCCCAACGTCTACGCCGACTCCATCGAGTGGATGTGCCGCAACCTCTACAACCGGGACGCCACCGTGGTCTCCCTGCACCCGCACAACGACCGCGGCACCGGTGTGGCGGCGGCCGAGCTGGGCTACCTGGCCGGCGCCGACCGCATCGAGGGCTGCCTGTTCGGCAACGGTGAGCGGACCGGCAACGTGGACCTGGTGACCCTGGGCCTGAACCTGCTGACCCAGGGCGTGGACCCGCAGATCGACTTCTCCGACATCGACGACATCCGCCGGACCGTGGAGTACTGCAACCAGCTGCCCGTCCCCGAGCGGGCCCCCTACGGCGGGGACCTCGTGTTCACGGCGTTCTCCGGCTCCCACCAGGACGCCATCAAGAAGGGCTTCGACCGGATGGCCCGGGACGCGCAGGAGCAGGGCCGGGGCGTCGACGAGCTGGTGTGGGCCGTGCCCTACCTGCCCATCGACCCCAAGGACCTGGGCCGCACCTACGAGGCCGTCATCCGGGTGAACTCGCAGTCCGGCAAGGGCGGGGTCGCCTACCTGCTCGCCAACGAGCACGGGCTGGACCTGCCGCGGCGGGCGCAGATCGAGTTCTCCCGCGTGGTGCAGGAGCACACCGACACCTCCGGCGGGGAGGTCTCCGGCGCGGAGCTGTGGAAGGTGTTCGCGGACGAGTACCTGCCCACCGTCCAGGACGGGGACGCCGGGCGCTGGGGCCGGTACCGGATCACCAACATCACCACGACCTCCGAGGAGGACGGGGAGAGCACCCTCGAGATCGGCCTGGACGTCGACGGCGTCCAGCACCACCGCACGGCGCAGGGCAACGGCCCCATCGAGGCGCTGCAGACGATCCTCGCGTCCGAGGGCGTGGACGTGCGCGTGCTCGACTACAGCGAGCACGCCCTCTCGGCCGGCGGCGACGCCCAGGCGGCCAGCTACGTCGAGGCCGCCGTGGGGGACCGCGTCCTGTGGGGCGTGGGCATCGACGCGAACACCACCCGCGCGTCCCTGAAGGCCCTCGTCTCGGCGGTCAACCGGGCCGTGCGGGACGCCCAGGGCTGAGCGGCCGGCGCACCGTGCGACGGCGGGCCGCCCCGGACGCGGGGCGGCCCGCCGTCGTCGTCCCGCCCGGCCCGTCCCGCTGCGCCGTCGGCCTGCGCCGTCCGCCCCGCGTGGGACAATGATCCGGTGGCCAGGACGACGTTCGCATCACGCAGCTACCGGGACGACGCCGTCGTGCTGCGCACCTACAAGCTCGGCGAGGCCGACCGGATCGTCGTGCTCCTGACCCGGGACCACGGGCAGGTCCGGGCCGTGGCCAAGGGCGTGCGGCGCACGACCTCCCGCTTCGGCTCCCGGCTCGAGCCGTTCAACGTCGCCGAGCTGCAGCTGGTCACCGGGCGCAACCTCGACATCGTCTCCCAGGCGCTGGGCAAGCGCGGCTACGGGTCGGTCATCGCCGCCGACTACGCCAAGTACACCGCCGCCGCGGCCATGACCGAGGCCGCGGAGAAGTTCACGGAGAACGACGACGAGTCCGCGGCCCAGCAGTACCGGCTGCTCGTCGGCGCCCTGTCCGCCCTGGCCCGCGGGCTGCACGAACCCGGGGCCGTCCTGGACTCCTACCTGCTGCGCGCCGTGTCCACGGCCGGGTGGGCCCCGAGCTTCACCGACTGCGCCCGGTGCGGCGCCCCCGGACCGCACGAGGCGTTCTCGGCTCCGCTCGGCGGCGCCGTCTGCCCGGCCTGCCGCCCGCCGGGGGCCGCCGCCCCCGACCCCGCGACCGTCGAGCACCTCTCCGCCCTGCTCACCGGGGCGTGGGAGCGGATCGACGCCGTGGAGCCGCGCACGGCCCGGGCCGCCGCCGGGATCGTGGCCACCTACGTACAGTGGCACCTGGAGAGGGCCGTCCGGTCCCTGAACCTCGTGGAACGGAGCTGACCATGCCCGGCTTTGCCGCCCCGCCCGCCCATCCCAGCGGCGCCAGCGCCCCGCCGATCCCGCGGCAGTTCGTGCCCCAGCACGTGGCCGTGGTCATGGACGGGAACGGGCGCTGGGCGAACCAGCGCGGACTGCCGCGCAACGAGGGCCACAAGGCGGGAGAGGCGGCCCTGATCGAGGTGATGGCCGGGGCCATCGAGATGGGCATCCCGTACGTCAGCGCCTACGCGTTCTCCACCGAGAACTGGAAGCGCTCCCTGGACGAGGTGACGTTCCTGATGAACTACACCGCCGACGTCATGGAGCGCCAGCTGCCCACCTTCCAGGAGTGGGGCATCCGGATCCGGTGGGCCGGGCGCAAGCCCCGCCTGTGGCGCTCGGTCATCAACCGCCTCGAGGAGGCGGAGCGGGCCACCCGCGACAACGACGTCGTCACCCTCACCATGTGCGTGAACTACGGGGGGCGAGCCGAGATCGCCGACGCCGCGGCCGCCATCGCCGCCGACGCCCGGGCGGGCGTCCTGAACCCGCGCAGCATCGACGAGAAGACCGTCCAGCGATACCTCGACGAGCCCGACCTGCCGGACGTCGACCTCTTCCTGCGCTCCTCCGGGGAGCAGCGGATCTCCAACTTCCTCCTGTGGCAGTCCGCCTACGCCGAGCTCGTCTTCCAGGACGTGCTCTGGCCGGACGTCGACCGCCGCACCCTGTGGGAGGCCGTCGAGGTCTACGCCCGGCGGGACCGGCGCTACGGCGGAGCCGTCGACCGCGTCGCCGGCCCCGGCGCCTCCGCCTGAGGCCGGCGCCGTCGCAGACCGCGCAGCCAGGCGGCGAGATCCGTCTGCGCGGCCCGGCGCACGGCCTGCCGGGAGAGGTGCACGTCGTGGACGGCGCCCTCGTAGGAGCGCAGCGTCACGTCGGTGCCCAGATCGGGCGCGTGCCGGCGGATCTGCCGGACGTCCAGCACGGTGTCGGCCGAGCGCATCCGCTCGCTCCACCAGGGGCGGATGCACGAGCGGGCCGAGGTCTGCACCAGCACTGGAAGGTGAAGGTTCAAGCCCTTCGCAACTTCACTCTGAGCCTGAAGGACAGCGTTGAGCCACCCCGGGGTGATGTCGAAGCTGGTCTCGGGCCGCCACCGGGCGTCGATCGGCCACTCGCCCTCCGCGTGCTCGCTGATCACCCGGTAGTAGTGGCTGCGCAGCCGGGCCCGCACCGGGAAGTCCGGGCGCTGCTCGGCGAGCCGGGCCACCAGGGGGCGCAGGGCGGCGCCCACGGCGTCGGAGCCGTGGCTGCCGATCCAGGGGGCGTTGAGGGCCAGTCCGTCGAGCCGGTCGGGGTGCCGCGAGGCCCACATCGCCGCGGTGAGCCCCCCGGTCGAGTGGCCCATCAGCACGAGCCGCCCCCGGGGACCGGGCAGACCGTCCTCGGCCATCACGTCGAGCGCCGCGGTGATGTCGTCGTCGTAGTCCGCGAGGTCCGTGGTGTGGCCGGGGCGGCCCTCCTCCACGGCGAGCACCTCGTCGGTGAGGTTCCGGCCGTAGCCGTGCAGGTCCAGGGCGTAGAACGCGTAGCCCGCGGCCGCGCACGTCCGGGCCAGCTCGGCGTTGAAGAAGTAGTCGGACCAGCCGTGCAGGTACAGCACGGCCCCGCGCAGCCGGCCCGGCACGGGCGGGACGTCCCCCGGCCGGTAGCGGACCACCGTGGCGGTGGAGTGGGGGGCGGAGCCGGGGTCCAGGTCCACGGTCCGCGCGCGGAAGCCGGGTCCCAGCACGTCGGGGACCCACGGGTCCGGGGGAGCGCACATGCCCTCTCCTCGTGCGGGCGGTCCGTCGGGGCGCCGGTCCGTCAAGCCCCTCCGCGGCCGCCCGGCCGGAGGAGTGCCCTGTGGAAGACTGGGACCATGCGCTTCTACCCTACGTTCTTCACGGCTGTCTTCTCCCGGATGGACCCCGAACGGGCCCACCGGGTCGGCTTCTTCGGCATCCGGGCGGCGCGCGCCGCCCGGATCAGCACCGCGCTGCGGGTCTACACCCGGCCCGACCCCGCGCTCGAGGTGGAGGCGCTGGGCCTGCGGTTCCCGTCCCCGTTCGGGCTGGCGGCCGGTTTCGACAAGGGCGGTGAGGGGATCGGCGCCCTGACCGACCTCGGCTTCGGTCACGTCGAGATCGGCACCGTGACCGCCCAGGCGCAGCCGGGAAACCCCCGGCCCCGCCTGTTCCGGCTCGTCCGGGACCGGGCCGTGATCAACCGGATGGGCTTCAACAACGAGGGTGCGGCGGCCGTGGCCCCGCGCCTCGCGCAGGCGCGCCGCGAGCTCGAGGCGGACCACCGCGGCCGCGCCCGTCCGGTGCTCGGCGTCAACATCGGCAAGACCAAGGCGGTGCCGCTGGAGGACGCGGTGGACGACTACCTGCAGAGCGCCCGGGTTCTCGCCCCCCTGGCGGACTACCTCGTGGTCAACGTGTCCTCGCCCAACACCCCGGGCCTGCGCCAGCTGCAGGAGATCGAGAGCCTGCGGCCGCTGCTCGGCGCGGTGGGCCGCGCGGCCGACGAGGCCGCGGACCGGCACGTCCCGCTGCTCGTGAAGATCGCCCCGGACCTGTCGGACGAGGACGTGCTGGCCGTCGCGGACCTGGCCCTCGACCTGGGCCTGGACGGCATCGTGGCCACCAACACGACCATCGCCCGCACCGGGCTCGGGCTGACCTCCGATCCCGCCGAGATCGAGGCCCACGGGGCCGGCGGGCTCTCCGGGGCCCCGCTGCGGCGGCGCTCCCTCGAAGTGCTGCGGCTGCTGCGCGAGCGCGTGGGGGACCGGCTGGTCCTGGTCTCCGTGGGCGGGGTGGCCACGGCGGAGGACGTCCAGGAGCGCCTCGACGCCGGCGCGACCCTCGTGCAGGGCTACACCGCCTTCCTCTACGAGGGTCCCTTCTGGGCGCGCCGCATCAACCAGGGCCTGGCGCGCCGGGCGGGCCGCGCCTGGAGCTGACGGCTCACCCGAGCTGACGGCTCACCGGGGCTGACGGCTTCCGTCCCGACGGGGCGCCGCCGACGGCCGCCCCGTCGGCGGGAACAGGACTGCCCCGGACCGTGCGGTCCGGGGCAGTCCTGTCGCGGCCGGACCCCGCGCCGGGCGCGGGCCGGCCGGGGCTCAGGAGGGGCGCTCCCCGCGGGCGACCTGGGGCTTGGGCAGGCGGAGGCGGCGCATCGTGAAGGAGCGCATCGCGGCGTACCAGCGCACGCCGCGCTCCACGGTCCCGAACTTCGCCTGCATGGCCTTCTTCATCCGGGCCGTCGACAGCACGGCGTCCACGATGCCCAGGATCATCAGCGCCCAGATGACGTAGACGCCGTAGGTGGCCACGTCCTGGACGGGGAAGAACAGGATGACGAGCGCGAGCAGCGCCACGACCATGAGGTACTCGCCCACGTTGATCCGGGAGTCCACCCAGTCCCGCGCGAACCGGCGCTGCGGGCCGCGGTCCCGCGGCCCGAGGAACCGCTCGTCCCCGGCCGCCATGCCGGCCTGCGCCCGCATCCGCTGCTCGCGCGCGGCGTCGCGGGACTGCGCCTTCGCGGCCTTGCGGTCCTCCGGGACCAGGGGCCGGCGCCGGGCCGCCTCCTGCTGCCGGCGGCTGGGCGTGGGCCGGCCCTTGCCCGGGGTCTGCCGCGGGGCGGCTACCGGTTCCGTGGGGGCGGCCGCAGCGGTCACCGACGTGGACCCTGCGCGGTCTGCTTGCTTCTTGCGTCCAAACACCCGTCAAGGATAGCCGACGGACCTGCCGGTCCCCGCCGGGCCCCGGACATAGGGTGGGTGCCATGAGCGAGCCCTGTGCCCCGACCGTCCCCGTCCCCGTCGACACCGTGCGCGCGACCGTGCGCGCGGACATGCCGCGGACCCTCGAGCAGCTCGTCGAGCTGGTCGCGATCCCCGGCATCGCCTGGGAGTCCTTCGACGCCGCGCAGCTCGAGCGCAGTGCGGTGGCCGTGGCCGGCGTGCTCGCGGACGCCGGCCTGAAGGAGGTGGAGATCCTGCGCGTGCCCCTGGGCGACGGGCCGGGACACCCCGCCGTCGTCGCCCACCGCCGGCCCGCGCCCGGCCGGCCGACCGTGCTGCTCTACGCCCACCACGACGTCCAGCCCCCGGGCCGGCGCGAGCTGTGGGACTCCGAACCGTTCGTCGCCGAAGAGCGCGACGGCCGCCTCTACGGGCGGGGCGCGGCCGACGACAAGGCCGGGGTGATGGCCCACGCCGCTGCCCTGCGCGCCGCGACCGCCCACCGCGGCGACGACTTCGGCCTCGGCGTGACCGTCTTCGTGGAGGGGGAGGAGGAGGCCGGCTCCCCGTCCTTCCGGGACTTCCTGGAGGCCCACCGGGAACGGCTGGCCGCGGACGTCATCGTCATCGCGGACTCCGCCAACTGGGAGGTCGGCGTGCCCGCCCTGACCACGAGCCTGCGCGGGATGGTCGGCGCCGTCGTGGAGCTGTCCGTGCTCGAGCACGCCGTGCACTCGGGCATGTACGGCGGCCCGGTCCTGGACGCACCCACGCTGCTGGCCCGGCTCATCGCCACCCTGCACGACGACGAGGGCGCGGTCGCCGTCGAGGGGCTGCTCGCCGAGGACCGCACCGACCTGGTCTACGACGAGGAGCGGTTCCGGGCCGACGCGGCGGTCCTGGAGGGCGTCCGGCTGGCCGGGCGCGGCTCGATCGCCTCCCGGCTCTGGACGCAGCCCGCGCTGTCGGTCACGGGCATGGACGTCACGCCCGTGGACACCGCCGCCAACACCATCGCCGCATCCGCCCGCGCGAAGCTGAGCCTGCGCACGGCGCCGGGCCAGGACCCCGCCGAGGCCGCGGAGGCCCTGCGGCGCCACGTGGAGGAGCACGCCCCGTTCGGGGCGCACGTGCGCTTCGAGCTCGAGGAGACGGGACAGTCCTTCCGCACCGACATGGGCTCCGAGTCCGCGCGGATCGCCCGGTGGGCGCTGGGGGAGGCGTGGGGCCGGCCCGCCGTGGAGACGGGCATCGGCGGCTCCATCCCCTTCACCGCGGACCTCCTGGAGGTCTATCCTGAGGCCGGCATCCTCATCACGGGCGTCGAGGACCCGGACTCCCGGGCGCACAGCGCCAACGAGTCGCTGCACCTGGCGGAGTTCGAGCGCGCGGTGGTCGCGGAGACGCTGATGCTGCTCGCCCTCGACGACGCCGCCCGCCCCGGGCAGCGGATCCGGGAATGAACCCGATCGCCCATCCGTTGTGCCCGTGACAGACCCGCCGCCGGTCCGACCCCGTGCGGCACCCCTCCACAGAAAGTGAGCATCATGAGCGTCACGACCGAGAACGGCGCCGCAGTGGACGGCCTGCCCACCCACGGCGTCCAGCTGACCGACGTCGCGTCCCAGAAGGTCCGCGCCCTGCTCGAGCAGGAGGGCCGCACCGACCTCCGGCTGCGCGTGGCGGTCCAGCCCGGCGGCTGCTCGGGCCTCATCTACCAGCTGTACTTCGACGAGCGCATCCTGGACGGGGACTCCGTGCGGGACTTCGGCGGCGTCGAGGTCATCGTGGACAAGATGAGCGTGCCCTACCTCGAGGGCTCCACGGTCGACTTCGAGGACACGATCTCCAAGCAGGGGTTCTCGATCGACAACCCCAACGCGGGGGGATCCTGCGCCTGCGGCGACTCCTTCCACTGAGTCCGTCCGCTCCTCCCGAGAGGCCCGTCGTCCGTCCGGACGGCGGGCCTCTCGGCGTTCCCAGGGGGTCCCGCGAACCGCTCCAGGAGGGGCCTCCGAGCGCCGCGCGGAAGCTGACACTGTGTCACCAGATGTCAGCGACACGGGGTAAGCTCGGAGGGAAACATTCCACCTGACTGTGTCCGGGCTCTTCGAATCGGGGCCTTCGGCGCGCAGACGACGAGCACGAGAAGAAGAGGAAGGGCCGTCTGTGAGTTCGCACACACGAACCGACAGCCTCCGGCGCCGCACGGCGAAGGTGTCTGCGGTAGCAGTCCTGGCAGCAACCGCGCTGACGGGATGCTCGGAAGAGGCGAAGCTCGGCTGGATGCCCACCGAGCGTGGCACCACCGACAACGCCGACATGATCCTCGACCTGTGGGTCGGCTCCTGGATCGCGGCCCTCGTCGTGGGACTGGTGACCTGGGGCCTCATGCTCTGGTGCATGATCGCCTACCGCCGGCGCAAGAACGAGACCGGCTACCCGCGCCAGGTCGCGTACCACGCCCCTCTCGAGGTCTTCTACACGATCGTCCCGATCGCCCTGATCATGTCCCTGTTCTTCTTCACCGAGCGGACCCAGGCCGAGATCACGGCCCAGCACGACAACCCGGACGTGACCGTCCAGGTCTACGGCAAGCAGTGGGCCTGGGACTTCAACTACCTGACCGACGACGTCTGGGACACCGGCATCCAGGGCCACCTCGACGGCGAGGAGGGCGTCCCCGAGCGGGTGCCCACCCTGTACCTGCCCGTCGACAGCGACGTCGAGCTGCAGGTCACCTCCCGCGACGTCATCCACTCCTTCTGGGTCCCCGCGTTCCTCGAGAAGGCGGACATGTTCCCGGGACGCACCAACAACATCAGCATCACCACGGGCCGTGAGGGCGAGTACTTCGGCAAGTGCGCCGAGTTCTGCGGCGAGTACCACTCGGAGATGCTGTTCAACGTCAACGTGGTCAGCCAGGCCGAGTACGACGCCCACATCCAGTCCTTGCGCGACGCCGGCCAGACCGGGGCCCTGGGCGAGGAGTACAGCCGCGACTCCTACCCGGGCGCGGACGACCAGCAGCAAGAATCTTTTAACAACTAAGGAGTACCGGTGTCCACACTCGAGTATTCACGGGACGAGGCAGCCACTGTCGCTCCGCGCGTGGTGCCCCGGTCCAAGGGACGGATGGTCGTCAACTGGATCACGTCCACCGACCACAAGACGATCGGGTACATGTACCTGATCTCCTCCTTCGCCTTCTTCTGCATCGCCGGCGTCATGGCGCTGCTGATCCGCGCCGAGCTCTTCGAGCCGGGCATGCAGATCCTGGAGACCAAGGAGCAGTACAACCAGCTGTTCACCATGCACGGCACGCTGATGCTGCTGATGTTCGGCACCCCGCTGTTCGTCGGCTTCGCCAACGTCATCGTCCCGCTGCAGATCGGCGCACCCGACGTCGCGTTCCCGCGGCTCAACGCCCTGGCGTTCTGGTTCTTCCTGTTCGGCTCGCTGATCGCGACCGCCGGGTTCCTCACCCCGCAGGGCGCGGCCTCCTTCGGCTGGTTCGCGTACACGCCGTTGAGCAACTCCTCGTTCTCGCCCGGCGCCGGTGGTGACCTCTGGGTCTTCGGCCTCGCCCTGTCCGGCTTCGGCACGATCATGGGCGGCGTCAACTTCATCACCACGATCATCGCGATGCGCGCCCCCGGCATGACCGTGTGGCGGATGGGCCTGTTTACCTGGAACACGCTCATCACCTCGCTGCTCGTGATCATGGTGTTCCCGCCGCTTGCCGCCGCGCTGTTCGCACTCGGCATGGACCGGACCCTGGGCGGGCACATCTTCGACCCGGCCAACGGGGGAGCGGTGCTGTGGCAGCACCTCTTCTGGTTCTTCGGCCACCCCGAGGTGTACGTGCTCGCGCTGCCGTTCTTCGGCATCGTCTCCGAGATCATCCCGGTGTTCTCCCGCAAGCCGCTGTTCGGCTACAAGGGCCTCGTGTTCGCGACCATCGCGATCGCCGCCCTGTCGGTGACCGTGTGGGCACACCACATGTACGTGACCGGGGCCGTGATGCTGAGCTTCTTCGCGTTCATGACCATGATGATCGCGGTGCCCACCGGCGTGAAGTTCTTCAACTGGATCGGCACGATGTGGCAGGGCTCGATCACCTTCGAGACCCCCATGCTGTGGGTCCTGGGCTTCATGTTCACGTTCCTCTTCGGCGGCCTGACCGGCGTCATCCTGGCCACCCCGCCGCTGGACTTCCACGTCTCCGACTCGTACTTCGTGGTCGCCCACTTCCACTACGTCATCTTCGGCACCGTCGTGTTCGGCATGTTCGCCGGGTTCTACTTCTGGTGGCCCAAGTTCACCGGGAAGATGCTCAACGAGCGGATCGGCAAGATCCACTTCTGGCTGCTGTTCCTCGGCTTCCACATGACCTTCCTGATCCAGCACTGGCTGGGCGTGGACGGCATGCCGCGCCGCTACGCGGACTACCTGCCGGAGGACAACTTCACCTGGATGAACCAGATCTCCACGGTCGGGGCGATGCTCCTCGGCGTCTCGATGATCCCGTGGTTCTGGAACGTCTACACGACCTGGCGCAACGGCACCAAGGTCGAGGTCGACGACCCCTGGGGCTTCGGCGGGTCGCTGGAGTGGGCGACGTCCTGCCCGCCGCCGCGGCACAACTTCACCTCGCTGCCGCGCATCCGCTCCGAGCGGCCGGCGCTGGACCTGCACCACCCGGAGCTGGCCGCGGAGTCCCCGCAGCAGTCCCCGGTCGACGACGGCGCCATCGCCACGCGGAAGGGCTGAGCATGAAACTCTCCATCAAACTGTTCATCCTCATCGGTGGCTTCAGCCTCCTGGTGGCCGTGGTCTACGGCTTCCTCACGCGGTTCGACGAGCTCGTCGGGTTCCCGGCGCTGCTGGCCGTCGGCGCCATGTCCTTCATGCTGGCCGTCTACCTGTGGCTCGTGAACCGCAACACCGGTGGCGTCCTCCCCGAGGACAAGCTCGACGGCGAGATCGTCGAGTCCGCCGGCGAGTACGGCCACTTCTCCCCGTGGAGCTGGTGGCCCCTGCTGCTCGGCACCGGCTGCGCCCTCGCGTTCACCGCGCTGGCCATGGGCTGGTGGATCCTCGGCCTCGCCGCCCCCCTGGCGGTGCTCGGCCTGGTCGGTCTGATCTTCGAGTACTCCCGCGGCGACCACGCCCACTGACACGGGCGGCTGAACGCCGACGGTCGACAAGGCCCCGGACACCCCAGGTGTCCGGGGCCTTTCGCGTCCCCGCGCTGCGGGCGGCCGTGGCCAGTCCCGGGGGAGACCTGGGCGGTCACAGCGTCCTTGAGGACGAAGCCGACGGCGGGGAGCGGCTGTCGTTGCAAGTCCTTGGGCAGGCCGGCGATGACGCTCCGTGCGACGGATACCTGGTGCCCCAGAGCCCGAGGCAGAACCTCGGGTGGAGCCGGGGCCAGGGCCGGGGCCCCGGGAACCGGTGACCGCTGCGGTCCGCGACCTCGACGACACGGTCCGGAGCAGCGGCCCGGTCACTCCGCTCCGAGCGGCCCGGCGCGTCGTCCAGAGGCTCCGGTGCGTCGTTCAGGGGTTCCGGCGCGACCGGACAGACGATGCCGGTATGGCACGTGTTGCACCGGTCGAAGGTCGAGGCGCAGGACCATCCCCGGGCGGTGCACCCTGGCAACCGTCCGTACTGCGTCCTGTGCCTGGTCATGGTGCGCCTCGAGCGGCTCGGTGTTCCACGCGGGACCGTTCTCGACGTTGACCGGGTCGTCACCGCCGCGCCGCTGGCCCCGCGATGCCAGAGGACACGGAGCGTTCTCGCGCGTCCGTCCGGTGCCGGACCAGCCCGCCCCGCGTGGGGGCCGCCGGAGACGCCACGGAGACGCCGGCGAGCACGGCAGCGACGCCCGCCCCCGGTCGTCCGAGCCGCCCTGGCACGGGCTCTCCCCGACCGCGCGGCGGCGATGGCACGGGCCCGGGTCCGGCCCAGTGCATCGACAGACCGGTGCCGGTCCGGAGGCGGGTTCCGGCGGAGTCCCGGGCTGGTACCGGTCGCTTGCGGCCGTAGCGTCCCGCCAGGAGGGCCTGGACGCGGTCCTGCGGGCCTTCGGGGCGGCAAGAGCCGGGGGAATGCGGTTCGCAGGTTCTGTCCCGCCGGAACGGCGCTGAGGTCCGTCGGAGGAGTCCGGCGGTCATGTCTCCGCTGTGTCCGACCGCCGGCGACGCATCCACAGATGCGACAGGGCCCCGAGAGGAGTGATCCCCTCGGGGCCCTGTCAGGCGTGCTGCCGGCTCAGCGCACGAGCTCCCGGTCCTGGGAACCCGTGGTGAGGGCGTCGGCCTCGTGGTGGTGGTGCGCCGCCTCGAGCTCGGCGGGGGTGACGGGGGCGACACGGTCCTCGAAGAAGAAGCGGCTGATCCGTTCCCGCGTCTTCTCGGTGGCCGTGATCTTGCCCTTCGCGTTCGGCTGGGCCGGCTCGACCTGGTAGTCGGGCATGTTGACCAGACGGTACCGCTTGTACTCGTCGAGCGGCTCGTGCACCTCGATGAACTCACCGTGGGGGAGCTGCTGCACCCGTCCGGTCTCCCGGCCGTGGAGGACGATCTCCCGGTCCTTGCGCTGCAGCGCCAGGCAGATCCTGCGGGTGATCATGAAGGCCAGGATCGGGCCCAGGAAGTACAGGGCACGCAGCCAGTACAGGACGTCGTTGACGGCCAGGTTGAAGTGCGTGGCGATGAGGTCGCCGCTGGCCGCGATGAGCATGATCGTGTAGAACGTCACGCCGGCGGCGCCCATGGCGGTCCGGAACGGAGCGTTCCGGGGACGGTCGAGGATGTGGTGCTCACGGTCGTCCTTCGTGACCCAGCGCTCGATCCAGGGCCACGCGGCCATGAGCCCGAAGAGCACCGCGAGCGGCGCCATCGGCAGCAGCACGTTCATCGGGATCGACATGCCCCAGAACGTCCACTCCCAGTTGAACGGCCAGGTGCCGGGCATGAGGCGCACGGCTCCGTCGGTGAAGCCCATGTACCAGTCGGGCTGGGAACCGGCCTGCACCGGGGAGGGATCGTACGGACCGTAGTTCCAGATCGCGTTGATGGTGGTGGTGCCCGCCATCAGGGCCATGATGCCGAACACGATGAAGAAGAACCCGCCGGCCTTCGCCGCGTAGATCGGACCCACGGGGAAGCCGACGACGTTGTTCTCGGTGCGGCCCGGGCCGGGGAACTGGGTGTGCTTGTGCACCACGACCATGAACAGGTGGACGACGATCAGCATCAGGATGATCGCCGGGATCACGAGCACGTGGAGGATGTAGAGGCGCGCGATGATGTCGTGGCCGGGGAACTCGCCGCCGAACAGGAACATCGACAGGTAGGCGCCCACGATGGGGAGTGCCTTCAGGATCGCGTCGGCGATGCGCAGACCGTTGCCGGAGAGCACGTCGTCGGGGAGCGAGTAGCCGGTGAAGCCGGCGACGATCGCGAGCAGGAACAGCGCGACGCCGACGAGCCAGTTGAGCTCGCGCGGCCGGCGGAAGGCCCCCGTGAAGAACACGCGCAGCATGTGCACGGACACGGCGGCGGCGAAGACCAGCGCGGACCAGTGGTGGATCTGGCGCAGGAAGAGCCCGCCGCGGATGTCGAACGAGATGTCGAGCGAGGACGCGTAGGCCGCGGACATCTCGACGCCCTGCATCGGGACGTAGGAGCCCTCGTACTCCAGGGCCGCCATCGACGGCTCGAACCACAGGGCCAGGAACGTGCCGGAGAGCAGCAGGATGACGAAGGTGTACAGCGCCACCTCGCCGAACATGAAGGACCAGTGGTCAGGGAAGATCTTCCGGCCGAACTCCTTGACGATCGGCGACATGCCGACACGGGTGTCGACGAAGTTCGCGATCCGGCCGGCGCCCGTCTGGGGCTTGTACTCGTAATCAGTGGACGTGGACATCAGTTCGCCTCACCCTGCATCTCCTCGACATGGGTACCGCGCTGCGAGTAGGTCGGACCGACCGGCTCCTGGAAGTCGCTGCGGGCCACGAGGTAGCCCTCGTCGTCCACAGTGATCGGCAGCTGGGGAAGGGGCCGGGCAGCCGGCCCGAAGATGACCTCGCACTCGTTCGCGAGGTCGAACGTGGACTGGTGGCACGGGCACAGCAGGTGGTGGGTCTGCTGCTCGTAGAGCGCGACCGGGCAGCCGACGTGGGTGCAGACCTTCGAGTAGGCGAAGATGCCGTCGACGTTCCAGTCGGACCGCTCGGGCGAGACGTTGACGGTGTCCGGGTCGAGGCGCATGAGCAGCACCACGGCCTTGGCCTTCTCGTCGAGGTAGCCCTCGTTGTGCCCGATGGCGCTCAGGTTCTCGGGGACCACGTGGAACGTGGAGCCGAGCGTGACGTCCGAGGCCTTGATGGGCGTGCCGGAGGGATCGCGCACCAGACGGATCCCCTCGTCCCAGAGGGTCTCCTTGAGGACGTCCAGATCGGTCGGGCCGAGGTCCCGGAGCATGCCGACGAACGGCAGGGGAGCGAGCACGGCCGCGCCGATGAGGGTGTTGCGCAGCAGCGGCCGGCGCTTGATCCCGGACTCGTCGTAGATCGTGGTCAGGATGCTCTGCGCCTCGGCGCGCTGCTCCTCCGTGCGCACCGCGTGCCGGTTCTCGACCAGCTCGTGGTCCGGCATGAGCGTGCGGGCCCAGTGGACCACGCCGAGACCGATGCCGAACATGCCCAGGGCGACGCCGAGGCCGAGCAGCAGGTTCTGCAGCTGGAGGGCCTGCGTGGGCGCGGTGTTCGTGACGTCGTAGATGGGTCCGTCGACGCGGACGCCGAAGTACCCGACGAAGAACAGGATCGATCCGATGATCGAGATCAGGAACAGCAGGACGACCTGCCGTTCGGCGCGCTTGGCGGCCGCGGAGTCGATGTCCGTCAGGCGCGGGCGGTGCGGGGGCAGTCCGGGGTCGGGGAAACGCTCCATTGCCGTGGTGCCCGTGGTGGCAACGGTTCCCGACTGGTGGGGAGTGCCGTCACTGTGGCTTCCCATGTGGTCCCTCATTCTTCTCTTGGTGCAGTTGATCGTAGCTTCGGGGTCCGACATCCGCTGCCGGCACGGCCCGTCAGGCGGAGCGCGAGGTGAGCCAGACGGTGAACCCGATGATGACGGCGAGCCCGATGGTCCAGACGAACAGGCCCTCCGACACCGGGCCGAGGGCGCCGAGCCCGAACCCACCGGGGTTGGGGTTGTCCTCGAGGGTCTTCAGGTAGGTGATGACGTCCCGCTTCTCCTCGGGGGTGATGTTCGCGTCGTTGAACACCGGCATGTTCTGCGGGCCGGTCTGCATGGCCTCGTAGATGTGCTTCTCCTCGACGTCCATCACCGAGGGGGCGTACTTGCCGCGGGTCAGCGCACCGCCGGCACCGGCGGCGTTGTGGCACATGGCGCAGTTCGCGAGGAACACCTTCGCACCGTTGGCGGCGTTGCCCTGGGAGACGTCCAGGTACTGCTCCTCGGGGATGCCCGGGCCGGCGCCGAGGGTCGCCACGTAGGCGGCGAACTGGCGGACCTGCTCGTCGTTGAACTGGACCGCCTTCTTCTCGGCCTGGGGCCCGTTGGCCTGCATGGGCATGCGGCCGGTGCCGACCTGGAAGTCGACGGCGGCGGCACCGACGCCGACGAGCGACGGGCCGGAGGGGGTCCCGGCGCCGTCGAGGCCGTGGCAGGTGGAGCAGTTCGCGACGAACAGCTTCTCGCCCTCCTCGATGTCCTGCGCGGTGTAGGACTCGGTCTGGGCCTGGGCCTCGTTGGTGGTGGTGGCGACTGCGTAGAGCCCACCGCTGAGGAGCAGGGCCAGGACCATCAGGACCAGGACGGCCAGAGGGTGGCGTCGCTGCTGCGAAAGTGCCTTCACGTCAAACGTTCCTTTAACTCGGTGTTGGTTTGCTTGGTGCGTCCTCCGGACAGCGCGGCCTACCGGAGGAAGTAGACCACGAGGAACAGCACGATCCAGACGACGTCCACGAAGTGCCAGTAGTAGGACACGACGATCGCCGAGGTGGCCTCGAAGTGCCCGAAGCGCTTGGCGATGAAGGCACGCCCCATGATGAACAGGAACGCGATGAGACCGCCCGTCACGTGCAGGGCGTGGAAGCCCGTGGTGATGTAGAAGGCGGAGCCGTAGGAGTTGGCCGGGATGCTGATGCCGTGGGCGACCAGCTCCGCGTACTCGAAGGACTGCACCGCCACGAAGATCGCGCCCATGATGAAGGTCAGGGCGAACCACTCGATCATTCCCCACCGGCGGACGTCGAACAGCCCGCCGGCCCGGCGGGGCTGGAGGCGCTCGGCCGCGAAGACGCCGAACTGGCAGGTCACCGAGCTCAGCACCAGGACGATGGTGTTGGCGAGGGCCAGCGGGATGTTGAGCTTGGCGGACTCCTCGGCCCAGAGCTCCGGTGCGGTGGAGCGCAGGGTGAAGTACATGGCAAAGAGGCCGGCGAAGAACATCAGCTCGGAAGCGAGCCACACGATGGTGCCCACTGAGGTGAGGTTGGGTCGGTTGATCGACCCGCCTACCGGCTTGGCTGGGGTATGGGTTGCAGTCGTCACAGAGACATTATGTCGCCAAAACTCCCGGTGGACCAACCAGGGGCGGGGTCGGGCGGTTCGCGTGTCCGGACGCCGAGGGCCCCCGCTGACGAGCCGCGCCGTCTCCTCGCGCGTCCGGGCGCGGGAGGCCGGGGATCCGGGGGCTTCCGGGACGCGGATGCGATCCGTGTCACAAGTCCTCGGCGAGGGGCATCCCACGCCCGGGAGCCCGTTCGGGCCGGTCCGGCGGCGGGCGATACGATCGGGGGCGTGAACACGACGACACCGACGACCGCCCCGCACTTCGAGTGGCCGGACCTGATCACCGCCCTGATCTCCGGCACGGATCTGACCCGCGACCAGGCCTACTGGGCCATGGACACGATCATGTCGGGCGAGGTGTCCGACGTCGTCATCGCCGGTTTCCTCGTGGCCCTGCGGGCGAAGGGGGAGACGGTCGAGGAGCTGACCGGGCTGGCCGACGCCATGGTGGGCAACGCCCGGCCGGTCGACATCCCCGGCCCGGCCCTGGACATCGTCGGCACCGGCGGCGACCGGCTCTCCAGCGTCAACATCTCCACGATGTCCGCCCTCGTGTGCGCCGGCGCCGGGGCGAAGGTCGTCAAGCACGGCAACCGTGCGTCGTCCTCGAAGTCCGGCTCCGCCGACGTCCTGGAGGCGCTCGGGGTGCGGCTGGACCAGCCGGTCGAGATGGTGGAGTCCGCGGCCCGGCACGTGGGCATCACGTTCCTCTTCGCCCAGGCCTTCCACCCGTCGATGCGCTTCGCCGCGGCGGCCCGGTCCCAGCTGCGCGTGGCCACCGCCTTCAACTTCCTCGGGCCCATGACCAATCCGGCACGGGTCGAGGCCTCGGCCGTCGGCGTGGCCGATCCCGCGCTGGCGCCACTGATCGCGGGCGTCTTCGCGGCCCGCGGCGACCGGGCCCTCGTCTTCCGGGGCGGCGACGGCCTCGACGAGCTCACCGTGACGGCGCCCTCCGAGGTCTGGGAGGTCCGGGACGGGCGGGTCGACCACCACGATCTCGAGCCGCTCGACCTCGGCATGCCGCGGGCCACGATCGAGGACCTCCGCGGCCAGGACGCCCGGTACAACGCCGGCGTGGTCGAGCGGGTCCTGGCGGGGGAGAAGGGGCACGTGCGCAACGCCGTGCTGCTCAACTCCGCCGCCGGCCTCGTGGCCTTCGACACCGGCGCCGCGGGGTCCTTCCAGGACCGGATGGCCGCGGCGGTGCGGCGCGCGGAGGAGTCGGTGGACAGCGGCGCGGCCCGCGCCGTCCTGGACCGCTGGATCGCCCACACCGCACGCTGAGGAGCCGCGCCGGCGGAGGGCCGACGACGACGGAGGCCGGCGGGGCGTTCCCCCGCCGGCCTCCTGCTGTCCGTGCACCCGACCGCCGCGCGGACTCCGGCCCGGTGGCATGAGGCCGGCGCCGGCCCGGCGCCCCTCAGTCGATGCCGAGCGAGAAGGCCGCCTCCAGGTCGTGCTTGCTGTAGGTCCGGAACGCGATGTTGGTGTTCGTGCCCACGACGCCCTCGACCTTGGAGAGCCGGTCGGCGATGACGTCCGCGAGGTCCTCGTGCCGGTGCACGCGCACCATCGCGATGAGGTCCCAGTCACCGGTCACGGAGTACACCTCGCTGATCCCGGGGATGTCGGAGATCTGCTCGGCGACCTCGGGGATCCGATCGGCGGAGGTCTTGATGAGGACGATGGCGGTGAGCATGGAGCACCTTTCGCGGGAGCGGGGCCGGCAGGACCGGCGGAACGGAGGGGTCAGCGCGGGCGGCGGGAGCGGGCCGCGCGCAGCCCCGAGACGAGGGCGCGGGGGCCCAGCAGGAAGACGCCGAGCACCGCGAGCGTGACGAGGACGAAGCTCGGTGCCGTGCCCTCGCCGACGAGCAGGCGCAGAGCCATGCCCACGGCCACGGTCGTCGACCACAGCGCGACGCCCCGCGGCCAGACGGCGAACGGGGCGCGGTGCACCCGCCACCCGATCCATCCCAGCAGGAGCCCGGCCAGGAACGGCCACGCCGTGATCAGGAGGCCGGCGGCGTCCAGGGCGTGGGTGCTGCGGCCGAGGCCGGCGAACAGCAGGACGAGCAGCACGTCCACGGTCAGCGCCGCGGACCAGGGGCCGGAGTGCGTGGTGCGTTCCTCGGGGCGAGCGGTGAGGGGGGCCGACGTGTGCATGCTGGCAGTCTAGTGCGGCGTCCACGGGCCGCGATCCGGGCCTCCCAAAGCCTCAGGTGCACCTTGAGAGTTGAGGGCTGCGAGCGAAAAAAGTCTCAACCTTCCACCAGGGGTCGATGGTCCGGGGCCCGGAGGCCACGGGGGGCCGCCGGACGGCCTCGGGTGCCGGACTCGAGACGGAATGCGGGTCGGGACGGCGGGGCGATCGAGGAGAATCACGTCCTCGTGCGGCGCGGCGTCCCGGTGGAGCGGCCGGTGCGACGACCGGCGGAGGTGTGCGCGACGGGGGATGCTCGGGAGTGGTACATAGCGGGTGGAACGGACTGGAGGGGAGCCTCCGCTCCACGCTACTTTACATAATGTCGATTATCGGCGCTTAGCCGAGCAGGCTGTCAGGGGGCCGCAGGGCTCGGCATCCGTGTCCGCGCACGCCGTCGTTCCGGTGGGCCGTGGGCCTCTCCGCCGCCGGGCTCGTGCTGGGCGCGGTCGGGCCCGTCCTGACAGTCGTCCGGCCGGACAGCGGCACCGAGCCCGCGCTCGTCGTCGTCGCGCCGGTGCTCATCGCGCTGGTCGCATGGTTCCGCCACGGTGAGCGGTCGGTGCTGGTCCTCCTGGGCGTGCTGCCGGCGCTGTCCCTGCTGATCGGCGAGTTCGTGTTCGCGCACTGGACGCACTGGGCCGCAGCACCGCCACGACACGGCGGACCGACCGTCCCGCTCCGAACAGACCGGGGCCTCTCCCCTGGCGACGCCGTCAGCGTGCCGATGTCCTCGTGTTGCGCCGCCCGGCCCTCCTTTTGTGGCCACTTGTGGGGGGATTCCACCGTCGACCCGGCCTCAAGGTCCGGCCGCCGATACGCTCGCCGTGGCCGACCTGAATTCGCGTCGGCAAATTCTTGGTTCAAGGGGAGGACATCCGTGGGACGACGGAACACTGTGATCGTGACGGACGGCCGGGGGCGCCGGCTGGTGACCTCCGTGCTGGCCCTGTCGGTGCTGGCGCTGGCCGGCTGCGGACAGGACGAGGGCTCGGACGCGCCTCCCGCGACCGCCTCCGGATCGGTCGCCCTCTCCCCCTCGCACGGCGGTCTACAGGGCGGGAACCTGGTCCTGGCGGACACCGGCGGGGGCACCGACGGCCCGGTCACCGTCCGCTTCGGCGAGGCGGAGGTCGAGTGCGAGTTCGACGACCGCTCCGCGCGCCACGCCTGCGTGGCCCCGGCCCGCGGGACCCCGGGCACGGTGGAGGTGTCCTTCGCCTCCGGCGGGAGCGACGTCGGGGAGAAGACCGCCTACACGTACACGACGCAGGGCACGCAGGACGTCCCGCTCCTCACCGTGAACACGGAGACCGTGCGCAGCAACGCCGAGGCGATCCGGGCCGACTTCCCGTCGAACGTCCAGCTCGGCGCCGTGCTCAAGAACGGCGAGCCCGTGGACGTGTTCGGCAAGGTCATCGAGGACGCCGCCGAGGTCGACTACATCTTCGTGCCGAAGCTCGACGACGCCATCGCCCTGCGCGAGGCCGGCGTCGAGGCGAAGATCGCGGTGCTCTACGTCGCCCAGATCGAGGACATCCCGCTGCTGATGCACTACGACGTGGAGGTCGCCGCAACGGACCCCGCCTGGGTCGAGGCGGCGGAGCAGGTGCTGTCCACCACGGGAGGGACGCTGAAGGTCCACCTGTGGGTCGACACGGGGATGGGGCGCGAGGGCGTCGTGCCCGAGGAGGCGCTCCCCCTGGCCCGAGCCGTCGAGGACGCCCCGCACCTGGAGCTCGCCGGCATCGCCACGCACTTCTCCACCGTCACGGCGGAGGACAAGGACGCCATCGAGCGCAACGACACGGCCAACACCACGGTGGCCCAGAAGAACCGCTTCGACGGTGCGGTGGCCGCGATCCGGGACGCCGGCCTCGGGCAGGACGCCCTGATCCACGCGGGGGCCAGCGACGTGCTGGACCAGGAGATCGACTCCCTCTACTACGACCTGCTGCGCGTCGGCGGCATGTTCTTCGCCAGCAGCCCGCCGGAGACGACCCTCTACTCCTGGACCACGGAGCTGAGCCAGGTCAAGACGCTCCCCGCGGGCTGGTGCATCGACTACGGGTGCACCGAGCCGACCACCGCGCCGAAGAAGGTGGGTCTCGTCAACCACATCCCGTCCCGGGAGAACGAGCTGACCTACACGGTCGGCGGCAAGCAGGTCCCGGTGCTGCTCGACCACGGCACGGTCCTGACCCTCGACCTGTCCGAGGTGCCGGAGGCCGCCGCCGGGGACGAGGTGGCCATCGACTTCAGCGCGGAGGCCTTCCACCTGCTCGACGCCACCGCGCCGCTGCCGGTGACGACCACCGGCGGGTGACCGGCGCCGTTCAGGACCGACCGGCCGGGTCCTCGACGTCGTGGTCCAGCACGAGGTCGGCGTGGAAGTCCCGCGCCAGCTCCCGGGTGCGGGCGGCCCGGCGCGCGGAGGCCTCCGGCCCGACGGTGAGGTCCACGTAGACGACGGGCCGGCCGCAGGACTCCTCGAGCCGGGCCCGCAGCACCTCCGCCCGGTCGTCGCCGGGCGCGCAGCGACCCGTGCCGAGCAGGACGAACGCGCGCTCGAAGTCGGGCTCGGCGGGAACGCCCCGCGCGATCAGGGCGGGCAGCCGGGACTGCAGCGCGGAGAGGCCGACCACGGCGGTCGCCGTCCCGGCGAGCCAGGCGCCGGCGGCGGAGACCGCCACCGAGGTGATGAGCTTCATGGATCTCCTCCTCCCGCGTGCCGGGGGTCTGTGGGGGCGGACCAGCACCGGGCCGGACCGACGGACGGTGGCGTCCTGCGGTCTCCGGAGAGTCCGGTGCGACCACCGTAGAGATCCCAACGCCACCCGAACAGCGCCTATTCCGGGGACGCCGGCCGCAGCCCTGCCGCCACGCCGCTCCAGCGTCCTGTCAGGCCCGTGGGGCAGAATGGGTCCAAGGCGAGGGTGCCCTCGCGGACGCGGATCGGAAGGCCGGGGACGGACATGTGGGAGTGGCTGGTCGAGAACTCGTGGGTCCTGTGGCTGATCGTCGTGATCGCTCTGGCCGCCGTCGAGATGCTCACCCTGGACTTCCTCTTCCTGATGATGTCCGCCGCCGCGCTGCTGGCCTTCGCGGTGAGCTGGGTGACGGACAACTTCGTGCTCCAGGTGGTGACGTTCGCCCTCGCCTCGGTGCTGCTCATCTTCGTGGTGCGACCGGTGGCCCTGCGCCGCCTCAACCGGTCCACGCCCGGGACCGCGTCCAACGCCGCCCGGCTCATCGGCCTCCCGTGCCAGGTCCTGGACCCCGTGACCGGCCGCAGCGGGCTGGTGCGCCTGGAGGGCGACACCTGGAGCGCCCGCTCGGTCACCGGCGAGCAGCTGCCCCCCGGCACCGACGTCTTCGTCCACGACATCGAGGGCGCCACCGTCCTCGTGGCCCCGTACCCCGCTCCGGCCGCCGACGGCGGGCCGGCGCCGCGCCCGTCCTTCTGACCCCCAAGACCGCACCGGCCCGGCGGGAACGCCGCCCGGAGCGGCGCCACCGAGAGAGGCACCCGTGGACCTAGCCGTCATCGTCCTGCTCGTCATCCTGGTCGTCCTGGTCTTCATCATCCTGCTGAGGTCGGTGCGGATCATCCCGCAGGCCCGGGCCGGGATCGTCGAGCGACTCGGCAAGTACCAGAGCACCCTCACCCCCGGTCTGCACTTCCTCATCCCGTTCGTGGACCGTCTCCTGCCCCTCATCGACCTGCGCGAGCAGGTCCAGTCCTTCCCGGCGCAGTCCGTGATCACGGAGGACAACCTCGTGGTCGGCATCGACACGGTCGTCTACTTCCAGGTCATGGATCCGCGGGCCGCCACCTACGAGATCGTCGACTACATCCAGGCCGCCGACCAGCTGACGTCGGCGACCCTGCGCAACGTGGTGGGCGGTCTGAACCTCGAGGAGGCGCTGACCTCCCGCGACAAGATCAACGCCGAGCTGCGCGGGGTCCTGGACTCCACCACGGGGCGCTGGGGCATCCGGGTGTCGCGGGTGGACATCAAGGAGATCACTCCCCCGCCGTCCATCCAGGACTCGATGGAGAAGCAGATGCGCGCCGAGCGGGAGCGCCGCGCGGTGATCCTCACGGCCGAGGGCGACAAGCAGTCGCGGATCCTCATGGCCGAGGGCCAGCGGCAGGCGGCCATCCTGTCCGCGGAGGGCGAGGCGAAGGCCGCGATCCTGCGCGCGGACGGCGAGGCCCAGGCCATCCGGAAGGTCTTCGACTCGATCCACCGGGCCCGGCCGACCCAGAAGCTGCTGGCCTACCAGTACATCCAGACCCTGCCCAAGGTCGCCGAGGGCAGCGCCAACAAGGTGTGGATGATCCCCGCCGAGCTCGGCGACGCCCTGCGGGGCGTGGGTGACTTCCTCTCCAGGCCGGACGAGGACGGCCCGGACCGGACCTGGTCGGACGCGGACGAGATGCCGGAGCCCGAGCCCGCGGACGAGCCCCTCGTGAAGCCGGACGCCGTCCGGGTGACGGAGGAGGACCTGCAGCCCAACCTGGAGCGCACCACCGTCGACCCGGACGAGTTCACCATCCCCCGGCCCTCGACCATCGACCCGGAGGCCCCCGTGCGCCTCGACGACCCGATGCCGCCGCAGGACGGCCCGGCCGCGCGCTGACGCGGCGGGCCCGGGCCCCGGGGAACAACCCCGGGAGCCCGTGCGTTGCACCCAGCGGATCCCGGGTCCGTGCGACCCGCCGTCAGCCCGAGCGTGCGCCACTGCCGTGGCCACCGTCAGTTATGGAGGAACCACCACAATGAGCGACCGCAGCCTCAGGGGAATGCGTCTGGGCTCCCAGTCCATGGAGACCGAGGCCGGTGTCGAGCCGGCCCCGCGCCAGCGCGTCGAGTACCGCACCGCGGACGGCGAGAAGGTCACCGTCACCTTCGCGGCGGAGGCCGAGATCCCGCCGGTGTGGGTGTCGAAGACCGGCAAGGAAGCGATCATCGTCAACGGCGAGAAGCCGGTGAACCCCAACGAGAAGCACCAGCGCACGCACTGGGACATGCTCCTGGAGCGGCGCAGCACGGACGAGCTGGAGGAGATCCTCGCCCAGCGCGTCGAGTTCTACCGGGAGAAGCACGCGATCTGATCCCGTCGCCCGGCACGTGCGGAGGGCCCCACCCGGTTCGGGTGGGGCCCTCCGCACGTGCCGGGCAGCGCGCCGGTCAGAGGCTCAGCGGCGGGTGAGCTTGCCCGCCAGGGTCCTGGCGCGGGCGGTGAGCCCCCACTGGGCCACGCGCACGACGGCCTCCCGGGTCACGTCCGGGCTCATCTTGGACTCGCCCTCGGCGCGCTCCACGAAGGTGATGGGCACCTCGACGACGCTCAGGCCGGCCCGCTCGGTGCGCCAGCCGAGATCGATCTGGAAGCAGTAGCCCTTGGAGTCGACGGTCTCGAGACCGATCCGCTCGAGGGTCTCGCGGCGGAAGGCGCGGTAGCCGGCGGTGATGTCGTGGATCCGGGAGCCCAGGAGCGTCCGGGCGTAGAGGTTGCCGCCCCGCGAGAGCAGCTGGCGCTGCAGGGGCCAGTTCACGGTGCGCCCGCCGGGGACGTAGCGGGAGCCGATGGCCAGGTCGGCGCCGCGCTCCACGGCGTCCAGCAGCAGCGGGAGCTGCTCGGGCTGGTGGGAGCAGTCGGCGTCCATCTCGACCAGGACGTCGTAGTCCCGGGCCAGGCCCCAGCGGAAGCCGGCGATGTACGCGGCGCCGAGGCCCTCCTTGCTGGTGCGGTGCAGGACGTGGATGTTCCCGTCCGCGGCGGCCATCTCGTCGGCGAGACGGCCGGTCCCGTCCGGGCTGTTGTCGTCCACCACCAGCACGTGCCCGTCCGGGACGGCCTGGCGGAGCCGGTCCATCACGGTCGGGAGGGACTCGTGTTCGTTGTAGGTGGGGATGACGGTCAGTACGCGCACCGGGTGGTTCCTTTCGAGGTCTGCCTGCCGCACCACAGGGCAGGCTCCCTCGTCTTCGGACCAGTCCGGCCCTGAGGGGATGCCGGCCTGTTTTCTAAGGACGAGCGAGCCCACCCGGCAGCAGTTGCCCAGCCTAACCTGCCCCGCGCCTGCGACCAAGATCCGATCGGCGCGGGGCGGCCGGGCGCCCCGCGGCTCAGAACCCGGCGGAGCGGTACAGCTCGACGCCGTCGAGCACGGTCTGGCGGCACACGGGCAGGGACGCGCCGTCGAGCGCGGGGAGCAGGGGGGTGCGGGCGCGCGGGTCGGTGCTCCAGGCGGAGCCGGTCCCCTCGGCCTGCTGCACCATGAGGGCCTCGACGTCCCAGACGGCGAACGTGGCCGGGGTGCCGGGCGCGAGCTGGCCCTGCATGGGGTCGGGGTGCCGGGCGGCCCGCCACGCGCCCCGGGTGGAGGCGAGGAACGCGGCCCGCGCGGAGATCCGCTGGTCCGGGTCGTGGTGCTGGAGGCAGGCGCGGACGGTCTCCCACGGGGACAGCGGCACCACGGGGGCGTCGCTGCCGAGGGCCACCGGGACCCCGGCGCGGTAGAAGGAGGCCATCGGGTTCATCGCGGCCGCCCGGTCGGCCCCGAGGCGCTGCTCGTAGAGCCCGCCCGGTCCGCCCCAGGCGGCGTCGAAGCCCGGTTGCACGGACACGGTCACGGCGTGGTGGGCGAGCCGCTCGATGCCCTCCGGGTCGATCATCTCGGCGTGCTCCAGACGGTGGCCGGCGCTGTGCAGGGCCCGCTCGCCCACGAGCGCCTCGGCGCGGTCGAGGCCGTCGAGGACGATGTCCATCCCGGCGTCCCCGATGACGTGGAAGCCGCCCTGCAGACCGGCCTCCGTGGTCGCGGCGAGGTGGGCGGCCACGGCCGCGGCGTCGAGGTAGCGGTCCCCCAGGTCGCCGGGGGCGTCGGCGTAGGGAGCGCGCAGGGCTGCGGTGCGGGAGCCCAGGGCGCCGTCGACGCACAGGTCCCCGGCGAGCCCCACGAGCGACTCCCGCCGCTCCACGGGGCGTCCGAGCAGGTCCGCCAGGGCGGTGTCGAACCGCTCCGCCACCGCCAGCGCCTCCTGGGCCGTGGCCACGAGCTCCCCCCGGTAGGGCAGCACGCGGGGAGTCGCGCCCTCGGCGCCGACCCCGTGGTTGGCGAGAGCCGTCAGCCGCACGAGGTCCTCGAAGGGGGCGACCTGCTCGGCGTTGGCCTCGACGAGGGCCACGTATCCCTGGGCCGCGGCGTGCCGCAGGGCGAGCCGGTGCAGCTCGGCGCGGCGCCCGGCGTCGAAGTCGAGGGCCGCGCCGCGCACCCGGTCGTGGGCCAGGTTCTCCACGCGGCCGTCGCCGAGCCACCCGTCGGTGCCGGCGAGGCCCAGCCGCCGGGCCAGGGACGAGGACACCACCCCGGAGTGGACGTCGATGCGGGTCAGGTAGACCTCGCGCCCGCCGGCGGCCCGGTCGAGCTCCTCCGCCGTCGGCGCCCGGCGCTCCGGCCACACGGACTCGTCCCAGCCGGAGCCGAGGACCGGGCCCGTGCTCGTGCGGGCGGCGCCGGCCACGGCGTCGAGCACCTCGTGCAGGGAGCCGGCCGCCGTGAGGTCGAGGGTGGACAGCGCCAGCGCGGTCTCGGTCACGTGCACGTGGGAGTCCACGAACCCCGGGGCCAGCAGCCGCCCGTCGAGGTCGACCACGTCCATGGAGGAGTCCTGCAGGGACTGCGCCGCCTCCTCGGAGCCGACCCAGGCCACGCGGGTGCCGTCGACCAGCAGGGCCGTGGCGAACGGGTCCGCGGGACTGTAGACGGAGCCGTTGCGGTAGAGGACGGGACGGGCGGGGACGGTGGTGCTCACGGGTCTCCTGTTCGGGGGCGGTGGTGCGAGGGGGTCGTGCGGGGCGGTCGTGCCGGTGGACGGGGCGGCGCGGGGCGGGAGGGCGCGGCTCAGTCCTCGAACGCGGAGTGGGCCACCACGCCGCGGCGCACCAGCGCGATCGCGCGCTGGCACTGGGCGCGCGTGCCGGCGTCGAGCAGGTCGATCTTGGCGAGCTGGTCGAGCATGTCGATCACCTGCTTGGCCCAGCGCACGAAGTCACCGGCGGCGAGCTCCGTGCCGGACAGGGCCGCGCTCAGGGTCGCCCCGCGCGCCCAGAGGTGCATGGCCTCCACGAGCCCGAACTCCGGCTCCGCGGTGGCCGGGAGGTGGTGCTCCTGCTCGCGGTCGGTGAGCAGGGACCAGTTGCGCACCACGGTCTGTGCGGCCCGGTCCATGGCGGCGGTCGGCAGGACCGGCTGGATCCCCTGCTCCTCGCGCTTGGCCTGGTAGACGAGCAGGGTCACGAGCCCCGCGGTGGCGGCGGGGTCGAGGTCGTCGAGGAAGCCGTCGCGCAGGCTCAGGGCGAGGAGCAGGTCCCGGTCCCCGTAGATCCGCCGCAGCTGCTCGCCGGCGCGGGTCGGCCGGACCTCCCCGTCCGGGAGGGTCTCGAGGTAGCCGAAGGAGCCCAGCACCTCGGAGACGCGGTCGAAGGTCTTGGCGATCGTGTTGGTGCGGCTCTCGATCTGGCGCAGCAGCCCGTCGGTGTCCCGGCGCAGCGTCCACCAGCGCTCGGCCCAGCGGGCGTGGCTCTCGCGGTCCGAGCAGCCGTGGCAGGGGTGGCCGCGCAGGGCCTTGCGGACCTCCGTGATGCGCCGCTCGGCGGCGCTGGTGCCGCGGTCGAACTGGATGGTGTGCCCGCGGCCGCCGCCGCGCGGGGGCCGGTGCTCGTGCAGGGCGTTGCGCACGGACGAGGCGAGGTCGCGCCGCTCCTTGGGGGTCCGGCCCGTGAACTGCTTGGGGATCCGGATCCGCGAGACCGGCTCGAGCGGCCCGTCCAGGTCCTGGGCCCCCACCCGGCGCAGCTGGTGGTCGAGGGTGAGGATGGAGGGGCGGGGGTCGTCCCGGTTGGGGTCGGTGGACAGGATCACGGCGTAGCCGGCGTTGCGCCCCCGCGGGATCTCCACGACGTCCCCGGGCAGCAGGTCGTGCAGGGACGCGACGGCGTCGGAGCGCCGCTGCCGGGAGCCGGCCTTCTCCTCGGCGCGCTCCAGGTCCTTGAGCTCCCGGCGCAGGGCGGCGTACTCGGAGAAGTCCCCGAGGTGGCAGGTCATGGCCTCCTCGTAGCCCTTGAGGGACTCTTCCTGGGAGCGGACCCGGCGGGCCAGGCCCACCACGGAGCGGTCGGCCTGGAACTGGGCGAAGGAGGACTCGAGTATCTTGCGGGAGCGGTGCGCGCCGAACTGGGCCACCAGGTTCACGGACATGTTGTAGGTGGGCCGGAAGCTCGAGTTCAGCGGGTAGGTGCGCTTGGAGGCGAGACCGGCGACGGCGTGCGGGTCCATCCCGGGCTGCCACAGCACCACGGCGTGGCCCTCGACATCGATCCCCCGGCGCCCCGCGCGCCCGGTGAGCTGGGTGTATTCCCCCGGTGTGATGTCCACCCGGGACTCGCCGTTGAACTTGTCGAGCTTCTCGAGCACCACGGAGCGGGCCGGCATGTTGATGCCCAGGGCCAGAGTCTCCGTGGCGAAGACGGCCTTGACGAGTCCCTCGGCGAACAGCTCCTCCACGAGCTCCTTGAACGCCGGCAGCATCCCCGCGTGGTGGGCGGCCACGCCGCGCAGCAGGCCGTCGCGCCACTCGTAGAAGCCCAGGACGTTGAGGTCCGCGGCCTCGAGCGAGGCGGCGGTCTCGGCCACCCGGGCACGGATGGTCTGCTGCTCCTTCTCGCCGGTCAGCCGGATGTCCGCGGCGACGCACTGCTGCACGGCGGCGTCGCACCCGGCGCGGGAGAAGATGAAGGTGATGACGGGCAGCAGGCCCTCGGCGTCGAGGCGGCGGATCAGCTGCGGGCGGGACACCCGGCGCGTCTCGGGGCTGGGCCGGAAGCCCTCGCCGCCGTTGCGGCGGGAGAACCGGTCCCGGGAGCGTCCCCCGGGCCCGCGGCCGCCCCGGCGGCCCCCGCGGGGGTGCTCGGCGCGGGCGAGCTGGAGCAGCTCGGGGTTGACGTCGGGCTCGTCGCTGCCGGGCCCCTCGAGCCGCTCGGCGGCCTCCTCCACCGTGGTGTCGTCCAGGAACAGGTCGAGCAGCCGCCCGCCCACCTGGACGTGCTGCCACAGCGGCACGGGCCGGTGCTCGGAGACCACCACGTCCGTGTCGCCGCGCACCGTGTCCAGCCAGGCCCCGAACTCCTCGGCGTTGGAGACGGTCGCGGACAGGGACACCAGCTGGACGCTGTCCGGCAGGTGGATGATGACCTCCTCCCACACGGCGCCCCGGAAGCGGTCGGCGAGGTAGTGCACCTCGTCCATGATCACGAAGCCCAGGTTCAGCAGGGTGGGCGAGTCCGCGTACAGCATGTTGCGCAGGACCTCGGTGGTCATCACCACGACGTCCGCCTCGGAGTTCACCGAGGTGTCGCCGGTGAGCAGGCCGACCCGCTCGGCGCCGAAGGCCCGGGAGAACTCGTGGAACTTCTGGTTGCTGAGCGCCTTGATGGGCGTGGTGTAGAAGGCCTTCTGCCCGCGGGACAGGGCGAGGTGGACGGCGAACTCCCCCACCACGGTCTTGCCGGCGCCGGTCGGCGCCGCGACGAGCACCCCCCGGCCCTCCTCGAGCGCACCGCAGGCGGTCGTCTGGAAGTTGTCCATCTCGAACTCGAGCCGGTGTTGGAACACGGCGAGCTCGGTCCTCGCGTGGGCGGCCCGCTGCTTGGCGGCCAGGTATCGGTCGGCGTAGGAGGACATGCGTCCACCCTACTGCTCGACCCGGACGTGGCCGGGTCCACCGGGGGCCCGTTCGCGACGGGCCGAGCGGGTCAGGTGCGGAACCCGCCCTCGGGGTCGTGGCCGAGGCGGCCGAGCTCGTCGGCGGGGGTCGCGACGTCGGCCGACGCCCCCGTGCCCGCCGCGAGGCGGGCCTCCTTCCGGGCCCGCCGGCGGTCGAGGAGCAGGCACAGTCCGACGGCCACGAAGAAGAGCGTGAGCAGCGGCACGGCGAGGTAGAACATGGTCATCGGGTCGGGGCCCGGGGCGGCCATCGCGGAGACGACCATCACGAGGACCACGACGATCCGCCAGCTCTTGAGCACCGTGCGCCCGGAGAGCACGCCCAGCATGTTCAGGCCCACCAGGAACACGGGCAGCACGAAGGCGACGCCGAAGGTCAGGATCAGCTGGAGGAAGAACCGCAGGTACACGTCTGCGGAGATGAAGTTGGTCCCGCCCGCCGGGGTGAACGCGGTGAGGGCGTAGACGGCCGTGGGCAGGGTGAGCACGGCGACCGCGATCCCGCCCAGGAAGAGCGGGACGGCCGCGGCCAGGAAGCCGACCGCGTAGCGCCGTTCGGTCCGGTGCAGGGCCGGCGTCACGAACGCCCAGAGCTGGTAGAGCCACACAGGGCTGGCCAGGACCAGGCCGAGCACCAGGGAGACCTCCACCATGATGTTGAAGGACGAGCCCACCGCGGAGTAGTTGATGGAGGCCTCGCTGCCCTCCGCGGAGGCCAGCCGCTGCAGGGGCTCCGTGATGTAGGCCATGAACGGGATGTACAGGAAGAACCCGCCGACCATGCCCACCACGGTGGCGACCGCGGACTTGATCAGCCGGTTGCGCAGCTCCCGCAGGTGCTCGGCCAGGGCCATCTGCGCCTGGGGATTGGCCTTGCGCGCGGTCCGGCGCTTCTTCGGACCGCGGGGGGACTGCGAGGACATGGGGACCTTCGGGACTCGGGGGCCGCCCGGGGCGGCGGGGCCGGTCCGGCGGCCCGCTCCCCGGTCGGGGGCGCGGACCGGCCGGTGCGGCGGATCGGGACGGGGGTCAGGCCGGAGGGCGGCCGGGGTGCTGCTCGGGGTCGCGCGGGGTGTCCGTGCCCGAGGCGGTGCCGGTGGCGCCGGGGTCACGGTCGGTGGTGCCGTCCCGGCCGGGCGCCACGGCCTTGCCGTCGATGACCACGTCCGAGCCGTCCGGCTGGTCGTCCTTCTTCATCTCCTTGACCTCGGACTTGAAGATGCGCAGCGACTGGCCGAGGCTGCGGGCCATGCCCGGGAGCTTGGGCGCGCCGAACAGCAGCAGGATCACCAGCAGGATGATCAGGATCATGAAGGGGCTGTCGAAGAGCCTACCCATGGAACATTCCTTTCCGTTCAGCCCGGCGGAGGTCGCTGATCCGCTGCGGCTGGCCCATCCGGTCCTTGCGCTCGATGCGGCGTCTCAGACGGGCGGTTTCTCGTTGGTCACGGCCGACCCGGTAGTCGGCCACGGCTTGCCCCACCGGTGTGAACAGGGCCGGGTCCGGGGCGGCCCGGACGGGGCGCTGCACCCCGGCGGCCGCGTCGTCCCACCGCTGGGCGAACTCCCCGGCCACCGTCTCGGTGTCCCGGAGCAGGACGAAGAAGGTCTTCACCAGCCGCCACAGCATCAGTCCGAGGAACGCCGCGCCGAGCAGGACGAGGACCGTCCACAGCAGGACCCAGGACCACCAGAGCATGCCTTCCAGTATAGGCGGGCGGATCAGGCCGGCTCGGACGCCCCGTAGGCGCCGAGCGCAGAGTTCACCCAGAGTTCCACCTGCGCCACGACGTCGTCGGGCCCGATGACCGCGAGCTGGCCGCCGTAGCGGGTGACGAGCGCGCACACGGCCTCGGCCGTCTGGAACCCGATGAGCGCGGCCTCGTGGTCCGCCGCCGGCCCGGTGCGGGCCCCGCCGGGGACCCGGACCACGGCCGTGCGGGTGGCGTGGTACTGGTCGGCGATCCACCGGCTGCGCCGGTCGGTGACGAGCACGACCTCCACGGTGTCCGGGGTGCCGGGGGCGGGCGGGGACGCGGCGGCGGCCTCCTGGGCTGCGGGGCGCTCCCCCGCCGGCCCGGCGTCCTCGACGGCGGAGATCCGGTCCAGCCGGAAGTTGCGCATCCCCTCGGAGCCGAGGCACCAGGCGCGCACGTACCAGTGGGTGTTGGAGGAGAACACCTGGACCGGGTCCACGACCCGCTCGGTGAGCTCGTCGCGGGACGGGACCACGTAGCCGATCCGGATCCGGCGGCGCTGCTCCACGGCGCGGCGCACCGCGGACATGACGTCGGCGAGGGCGGGCGCGGGCGTGTCCGTGATGGGGCGGGCGCCCACCGCGTTGGCGAGCACCCCGGCGTCCCCCGCGGCGCCGGCAACCTTCGCGATCGTGGACGCGACCGCCTCGGAGTCCCCGCCGGGCACGGTGCGCAGCGTCTGCAGGCCCACGAGCAGCGCGGAGGCCTCCGGCTGCGTGAGGCGCACGGGGTCGGAGAGCTCGTCCGCGTTGGACAGGTAGACGTGGCCGTCGTCCCAGGACGCGTCGATCAGCTGGTCCGGCATGTGCCCGGGCTTGCCGCACACGAACAGGGTGTTGAGGTCCGCGATCAGCTCCTGGTCGGTGATCCCGAACCGGCGGGCGGTCTCCTCGAGCTCCGCGCCCTGGTGGGCGTAGACCCAGCGGACGATCTCGAGCAGCCGCGAGAGGTGGTCCGCGGTGGAGAGCTTGTTGCGCGTGCCCTTGCGGGACTTGTTGTTCCAGTCGACCTGCACGCCGCGGAACCGTGCCACGGCGGACGCGGCGCTCCGCAGCCGGCGCACCACCGCGGCGCGCACCTCGGCCTGCATGGTGGGGGCGGTGCCGTCCCCGTCGCGGGGCACGACGACGCCGGGGCCCGCCGCGGCGATCTCCTCGGCGAGGATCTCGGTCTCCGCGAAGGGAATGTGCAGCCGGTCCCACCGGTCCACGCCGTCCCCGGCGCCGACGCCGGGCTCCTGCCGGGCGGCCATCCGGCGCAGCATGTGCGCGTGGCCGGGCCGGGCCAGCACCTCCACGGTGCGCGCGGGGGCGTGGGAGACCATCTGGGACAGGGACTCGTTCATGGAGAAGCCCTCGGGCGGGTCGAACTCCTTGCGGGTGACCGTGACGTCGGACATGATCCGCGACAGCCGGAACGTGCGGGAGTCCTTGCGGTCCAGGTCCCAGCCGACCACGTACCAGTTGCCGTAGCGGGAGCCGATGCCCCACGGCCGCAGCCGCCGGGTGGTGAGCTGATCGGTGCTGCGGGCGAGGTAGTCGAAGCGGACCTCGCGGTGGCGCACCACGGCCGAGAGCAGCGGCTCGAAGGACGGCTCGTGGGCGGTGAGGGTGGGCTGCAGCAGCGGCGGGGCGTCGTCCTCCGGCAGGCCCCCGATGGCGGGCTCGAGCTTGCGCAGTGCCCGGCGGGCGAGCTCCCCGAGGGAGGCGTCCGTCCAGGCGTTGGCCGCCAGGGCGAGCACCGCGGACTCCTCCGCCGTGAACTGCAGCGGCGGCAGCGTGAACGAACCGCGCGGGATCCGGTAGCGGTGGCCGTGCGTGTCGTCGGGGAACAGGGGGTCCTCGGAGACCTCCTCGATGGGGTAGCCGAGGTCGCGCAGCTCCGCCTTGTCGCGCTCGAACATGCGCTCGAACGCCTCGTCGGACGCGGACTCCGCGTACGACGGAACGGCCTCCCGGAGCTCGGCGCGGGTGTACCCGCGTTCGCGGGAGACCAGGGCGATGAGCAGGTTGAGGAGCCGCTCCGTCGATCGGGCTGCCATCCGGTGGGTCCTCAGCGCACGTCCAGGAGGTCCACCACGAAGATCAGGGCCTCGTCCGGGCCGATGACCCCGCCGGCGCCCCTGGAGCCGTAGGCCTGGTCCGCGGGGATCTCCAGCCGGCGGCGGCCGCCGACCTTCATGCCCAGCAGGCCCTTGTCCCAGCCCTCGATGACCTGGCCGATGCCCACGGTGAAGTCGAGGGGCTGGCCGCGGTTCCAGGAGGCGTCGAACTCCTCGCCGGCGGAGAACGTCACGCCCACGTAGTGGCAGGAGATCTGCTTGCCGGGCGTCGCCTCGGCGCCGGTGCCCTCCACGAGGTCGGTGCTGACGAGCTCGGTCGGGGCCTCCCCCTCGGGGAAGTCGATCTCGGGCTTGCTGCGGTCGAGCTTGCGCTCTCCGAAGGACATGGGTGCTCCTGTTCGTCGGGTCGTCGACGGGTGGTCGTCGGGATCGGAGGGGCCTCGGGGGCCCACCGGGCCACCTTAGCCGACCGGGGGCTACTCCTCGGTCGCGGAGGGGGACGGCGAGGCGGAGGACTCGTCCTCGGCCGGGGCCTCGGGGGTGTCCACGGCCGCCAGGATGTCGACGACGAAGAGCAGGCTGCCGGCCGGGTAGTCGGAGTCCTCGCCCAGGTCCTTCTCCGTGCCGTAGGCCTGGCCGACGGGCACGGAGAGGATCACGCGGGAACCCTCCTTCTTGCCCTCGAGGCCCTCCTGCCAGCCCTCGATGACGTTGTCGAGCGGGAAGGACGCGGGGGCGCCGTTCTCGTAGGAGGAGTCGAAGGTCTCGCCGTCGGACCACTTGACGCCCACGTAGTTCGCGATGACGGTGTCGCCCTCGGCGACCTCCTCGCCGTCGCCCTCGATGAGGTACTCGGAGACGAGCTTCTTCGGGGCCTGGCCCTCCGGCTTCGCCACGGCCGGCACGCCCTCGTCGTTCTCGGTGATCTCCGGCAGGCCCCGGGGGCTGTCCTGCATGTCGCCCTCGATCTCGGTGGGGATCTTCCGGACGACCTCGTAGACCTCCACGGAGGTCGACTCGTCGCCGGCGGCCCCGGAGGTCTCCGGGGAGGAGTAGGCGATGATCGCGCCCTCCTTGGCGCCCACGAGCGCGTCGTACATCTCCGGGATCGACTCCTGGAGGCCCTGCTCGAGCTGGAGCACCTGGCCGGCGCCGCGGGAGTAGGTCTCGCCGATGGACGTGCCGTCGGAGCCCTTGAAGAGCGCCGCCTGCAGGAGGATGGTGTCGCCCTCGGCGAGCTCCTCCCCGTCGCCCTCGCGCAGCTCCTTCGCGCCGGCCTCCTCGGCGTTGAGCGGGGTCTCGAACGTGACGGACGGGGCCGTGCCCGGGTCCGGTTCGTTGCTGAGCTCCACGGAGTCGACGCCGGGCCCGGAGCAGCCCGTGAGGACGAGCGCCAGGGACAGGGCGGCGCCGGAGGTGGTCAGGGTCTTTCGCACGGGTGTCTTCCTCAGGGGTCGGGCCGGGTGGGGGCGGTGGGGTCGGACGGCTCGGGCCGGGACGGCGGCCAGCCTAGTGCAGGGCGCTGGGCGTTGACTGGACGGGGCGCTCCCGCGGCGCGGCTCAGACCACGGGGGCGTCCCCGTGGGCCCGCCCCGCGGTGTCGCGCTCGCCGAGGGCGGCGATCAGGGCGTCGGCCTCCGGGTGCGCCACGGCGAACGGGTCCTTGCACAGCACCGTGCGCCGGCCGCGGTCGTTGACCTTCAGGTGCACCCAGTCGACGGTGTACTCGTGTCCGGACGCGAGCACCGCCTCGATGAACCGGCCGCGCACGGCGGCCCGCGTGGCGGGCGGGGTGCGGGCGGCCTCCTGGACCCGCTCGCCCGGGACGAAGGTCGCGGCCCGTCCCCGGCGCTGCAGGAGATTGAAGAGCCCCCGCTCCGGGGCGGTGTCGTGGTAGGCGAGGTCCAGCTGCGCCATCCGGGGCGCGGAGAGGTCCAGGCCGTCGCGGGCGGCGTAGCCGTCGAGGAGCTTCTTCTTGATCGCCCAGTCGATCTCGGTGTCGATCGCCGAGGTGTCCTGTCGGGCCACGGCGTCCAGGGCCCGCTCCCACAGGTCGAGCACCCACGGCACGCGGTCGTGGTGGGCCCCCTCGCGGTCCACGAACCGGCGCACGGACTCCAGGTGCTCGTGCTGCAGGTCCAGGGCGGAGCGGCGGGTGCCGTCGGCGAGCAGGACCGGGCGGGTGCCGGTGAGGTCGTGGGAGACCTCGCGCAGGGACCGGACGGGGTCCGCCATGGTGCGGTCGGGCAGGATCTGCCCGGCCTCGATCATCCGCAGCACGAGGTCGGTGGTCCCGATCCGCAGCGCCGTGGTGGTCTGGGACATCGTCGAGTCGCCCACGATGACGTGCAGCCGGCGGTAGTGCTCGGCGTCGGCGTGCGGCTCGTCCCGGGTGTTGATGAGGGGCCGGGAGCGCGTCGTGGCCGAGGAGGAGCCCTCCCAGATGTGGTCGGCGCGCTGGGAGAACGAGTAGCTGGGCGTCCCGGCGTCGTCGCCCATCCGGACGGCGCCGAAGTCCTCGGGCCCGGCGGGGTGCACCCTGCCGGCGCCGACGAGCAGCTGGCGGGTGACGAGGAACGGGATGAGGATCTGCACGAGCCGGGCGAACTCCGTGCGCCGGGCGATCAGGTAGTTCTCGTGCGAGCCGTAGGAGTTGCCGCGCGAGTCCACGTTGTTCTTGAACAGGTACAGCTGCCCGCCCACCCCCTGCTCCGCCAGGGCGTCCTGGGCCTGCCGCCGGAGGTCGTCGACGATGAGCTCGCCGGCCTTGTCCTGGGCGACGAGGTCCTCGAGCGTGGCGCACTCCGCGGTGGCGTACTCGGGGTGGGAGCCCACGTCCAGGTAGAGGCGCCCGCCGTTGGGCAGGAACACGTTCGAGGACCGGCCCCAGGCCACCACGGGGCGGAAGAGGGTGCGCGCGGCCTCCTCCGGGCTGAGCGGACGGGCGCCGGGGGCGCTGTGGGTGAGGCCGAACTCGGTCTCGACCCCGTAGATCCTGCGGTCCATGGGGGCTACTGGCCGCCCTTCTGGACGAAGCCCTTCACGAACTCCTCGGCGTTGGACTCGAGCACGCCGTCGATCTCGGCGAGCAGGTCGTCGGCGCTGGTCGCGGTGGTCTGGGACTGGGCGGTGGGTGCCGTGGGGGCGGGGGCTCCGGGCTCGGGGAGCTCGGGGAGCTCGGACTCCTCGCGGCGCTGGGCGCCGGTGCCGAAGATGCGTTCCTGGGCCATGACGGGGTTCCTCCTGGGGATGGTGGTCGGGGTGCTCAGCCGAGGGAGCCGGTGTGCACGAGGGCGGGTCGGGCGGTGGCGAGGGCGCGGACGAGGTGCTCGGCGTCGGGCGCCGCGCTCAGCAGGGGGTCGACGTCCTCGCGGGTCAGCTCGAGCGGCTCGGGCATCGCGATCCGGGCGCCGCGGCGGACGCCGGGCAGGGTGAGCGAGACCGAGTCCCAGTTGGCCGTGAGGACGTCGTCGGGGAAGCGGGTCATCAGCCGGCCACGGAACCACGCCCGGGTGTCGGCGGGGGGCAGGCCGGCGGCGCGCTCCACCTCCTCGGCGGTGAAGAGGGTGCGCATCCGGCCGGCCGCGACCAGCCGGTGGTGCAGGCCCTTCTCCGGGCGCACGTCCGCGTACTGCAGGTCGATCAACGTCAGGCGCGGGTCGTCCCAGGCCAGACCGTCGCGCTCCCGGTAGCCCAGCAGCAGGGCGTGCTTGGCGACCCAGTCCAGGCGGTCCGCGAGGGACAGGGGGTCCGTCTCGAGGGCGTCGAGGACCTCCGCCCACAGCTCGAGCACCTCGCGGGTGTCCGGGTCGGGGCCCCCGGTCGCGTGCTCGTGCGCCCGGGCGGCCTCGAGGTAGAGCCGCTGCAGCTGGACGCCCGTGAGCCGCCGGCCGTCCCGGAGCAGGACGGTGGTGGTCAGCCCCGGGTCGTGGCTGATCGCCTGCAGGGCTGCCACCGGGTCGGCGAGGGCGATGTCCGGGGCGGCACCGGCCTCGATCAGGCCCAGGACCAGGGAGGTGGTGCCGAACTTCAGCAGGCTCGAGGTGTGGGAGAGGTTGGCGTCGCCGATGATGACGTGCAGGCGCCGGTGGCGGGTGCGCTCGGCGTGGGGCTCGTCGCGGGTGTTGACGATGGGACGGTGGACGGTGGTCTCGAGGCCGACCTCGCGCTCGAAGAAGTCGGCGCGCTGGCTGATCTGGAAGCCCGGGCGCCCGCCGCGGTCCCCGATGCCGACGCGACCGGCGCCGCACACCACCTGCCGGGAGGCGAAGAAGGGCAGCAGCCCGGCGGCAAGGGCGGCGAAGGGCACCGTGCGGGGCACGAGGTAGTTCTCGTGGGCGCCGTAGGAGACGGACTTGTTGTCGGTGTTGTTCTTGTAGAGGTTCACGACGTCGAGGCCGGTCGTGGCGGCGCTCGCGGCGATCGCCCGGACCGCGTCGAGGGCCACCCGGTCCCCGGCGGCGTCCCACAGGACGGCGTCGCGGGGGGTGGTCACCTCCGGGGAGGAGTACTCGGGGTGCGAGTGGTCCACGTAGAGGCGGGCGCCGTTGGGCAGGACGGTGTTCATCACGACCTGCCGCCAGTCCAGGGACTCGGCGTGGGACCCGATCTCCCGGAGGGCCTCGGCGGCGACCTCCTCGGCCGTGAGCACGGGCGCGACGTCGGTGAGCTGCGAGGGGTCGGCCTGGTCGCGGGGGACGGTGAAGCCGCGGGCGTCCTCGAGGGGGGTCTCGCCGTGGTAGTCCCACCCGGCGGCGGTCCGGGACGCGCCGAGGCGGCGCCGCACGAGGGCGGCGTAGGTGGTGACCACCTGGCTGGAGAGCACGGTGGCGTTGGCGTGCGGGTTGCCGGTGGCGAGCACGCCGAACTCGGTCTCGGCGCCCATGACGCGGCGCACGCTCACGCGGGCCCCTCCCCCGGGACCGGTCCGGCCGACGTCGGACCGGTCGACGCCGGACCGGCCGGGGCGTGGCGCCCGCCGGGGCCGGCCGGGTGCGGGTCGCGGTGCAGGACCACGCGCAGGTCGGTGATGGTGTCGCCGCGGCGCCCCGAGATGCGGGCCCAGTCCTCCGGGTTGGAGGTGTTGGGCAGGTCCTGCTGCTCGTGGAACTCCTCGTCCACCGCGCGGACCAGGTGGTCGCGGCCCAGGCCGCGGACCCCGGTGGTGAGCAGGTCCTTGATGGCCTGCTTCTTGGCCCGGTCCACCACGTTGCGGATGACTGCCCCGGAGGTGAAGTCGCTGAAGTAGAGGGTCTCCTCGGTGCCGTCCCGGTAGCTGAGGTGCAGGAACCGGGTGCCGGGGCTCTTCTCGTACATCCGGGCCACGGCGGCGTCCACGAGGCCGGCGACGGCCCCGGCGCGGGAGCCGGCGGCGTCGACCTCGTCCTGGCGCAGCGGCAGGTCCTCGGTGACGTAGAGCCGCAGGATCTCGGCGGCGCCCTCGGCGTCCGGGCGGTCGATGCGGATCTTCACGTCGAGCCGGCCCGGGCGCAGCACGGCGGGGTCGATCATGTCCTCGCGGTTCGTGGCGCCGATGACGATGACGTTGTCCAGGCGCTCCACGCCGTCGATCTCGGTGAGCAGCTGCGGGACGATGGTGGTCTCCACGTCCGAGGACAGCCCCGAGCCGCGGGTGCGGAACAGGGAGTCCATCTCGTCGAAGAACACGACCACGGGGATGCCGCGGGCCGCCTGCTCGCGGGCGCGCAGGAAGATGGAGCGGATCTGGCGCTCGGTCTCCCCCACGTACTTGTCCAGCAGCTCGGGGCCCTTGATGTTGAGGAAGTAGCCCAGGGCCTTCCCGCGCCCGGCGCGGTCCGCGGCGCGCTCGGCGAGGGAGCGGGCGACGGCCTTCGCGATGAGCGTCTTGCCGTTGCCGGGGGGCCCGTAGAGCAGGATGCCCTTGGGCGGGGTGAGCCCGTGCTCGCGGTAGAGCTCGGGGTGCACGAAGGGCAGCTCGACGGCGTCGCGGATCTGCTCGATCTGGGGGCCGAGGCCGCCGATGTCGTCGTAGGAGACGGCGGGGACCTCCTCGAGGACCAGCTGCTCGACGTCGGAGCGCTCGATGGGCTCGAGGGCGAAGCCGGTGCGGTGGTCGATGGACACCGCGTCGCCGATCTCCGGGCGGCTCCGGCGCAGGAGCCCGGAGAGCAGCAGGACGCGCTCCTCGTCGGAGCGTCCCACGGTGAGGACGCGGTCGTGGTCGACGATCTCCTTGACGGTGGCGATCTCGCCGGTCTGCTCGTAGTCGAGGACGGCGCCGACGGTGTAGTTCTGGTCGAGGAGGACCTGGCGGCCCGGCTCGCAGGCGGCGAAGCTCACGAGCGGGCTGAGGGCCACGCGCATGCGGCGCCCGGCCACGAGGACGTCGAGCGTGCGGTCGGTGACGGCGGGACCGCTGCCCGTCTGCTCGCCGACCGGGGTGCGCCCGGGGTTGACCTGCAGCACGGTGCCCTGGCTCAGGGGCGGGACCAGGTCGTTCTCGAGGGCGCGCTTGAGCTGGGCGATCTCGGTGCGGGTCGCGTCGAGGAGCCGGACGAGCTTCTGGTTCTGGGTGCCGGCGGCGGCGAGCTGCTTGTCGAGGGCGCGCTTCTGGTCGCGCAGGATGTTGACCTGCCGCTGGGCGTTAGTCAGGGCCCGGCGGGTCTGCTCGGCGTCCGCCGGTCCGGTGCCGGCCGGTCCGGTGGTCTGCTGCGGGGAGGTCTCGTTCACGGGCGCTCCTCGTGGGGCTGCTCGGGCGCGGGAGCCGGTGCGGCCTCGGGCGCGGGAGCCGGTGCGGCCTCGGGCGCGGGAGCCGGTGCGGCCTCGGGCGCGGGAGCCGGTGCGGCCTCGGGCGCGGACTCCGGTGCCGGTGCCGGCGGGGGCGTCGCGCGGGCGGCGCGCTCGGCCAGGCCGAGGGCATCGCGGCCGGCGCGGCGCAGCTTCTTGTCGGTGACGTCCCGCTCGCCGAGGGCCACGGGGGTCCAGGCCTGCAGGTCCTCCTCGCTGTACTCGGACTTGGAGGCCCGCCGCTTGGGCGCCAGCCGCTCGGAGCCGTCGGCCAGCCGGCGGGCGGAGAGCAGGAAGCCGGTGTGGGCGACCATGCGGTGGTCCGGGCGCACGGCCAGGCCCTCGACGTGCCAGCCGCGGACCATGGTCTCGGAGGCGTCGGGCTCGGTGAAGCGGCCGTCGGCGCGCATCGCCTCGGCGGTGCGGGAGAGCTGGGTGACGGTCGCGACGTAGCACATGACCACCCCGCCGGGGGTCAGGGCCGTGGCCACGGCGTCGAGGCACTCCCACGGGGCGAGCATGTCGAGGACCACACGGTCCACGGAGCCGGGCGCCTCGTGCTCGCCGAGCTCCTCGGCGAGGTCCCCGATGCTGATCTGCCACGCGGGGTGCGGGCCGCCGAACATGGTCTCCACGTTGCCGCGGGCGATGTCGGCGAACTCCGCCCGCCGCTCGAAGGAGTGCAGCCGGCCCTCGTCGCCCACCGCTCGCAGCAGGGAGATGGACAGCGCGCCGGAGCCGACACCGGCCTCGACCACCCGGGCGCCCGGGAAGATGTCGGCCATCGTGACGATCTGGCCGGCGTCCTTGGGGTAGACCACCGCGGCGCCGCGCGGCATGGACAGCACGAAGTCCTTGAGCAGCGGGCGCAGGGCCTGGTACCGGAACCCGGCGGAGTTCTCGACCACTGTGCCCTCCGGGCGGCCGATGAGCTCGCCGTGGCTGAGCACGCCGCGGTGGGAGTGGAACTCGCCGTCGTCCGCGAGCGTGACCGTGTTCATCCGGCCGCGCTCGTCGGTCAGCTGCACGCGCTCCCCGGCCCGGAAGGGCCCGCGCCGGTTGGCGGCGCCCCGCGGGGACGCGGGTGCAGGGGCGGCGGTGTGGTCAGCGGTTCCGGTCATCGGCTCACTCTCGGGGCAGGGCGTGGTCTGGTCTGGTCGTGCGGGGGCCGGCGGAGGCTCCGCCGGCCCGGGGGTCCTTCCCCATTGTGTCACCGCGGCGCGGGGGGCCGGGGCGGGGGCCCGGCGTCAGCCGGCGAGCAGGCGCTCGAGGGCGGCGGTGCGCAGCACGCCCACGAGGGCGCCGTCGGGTCCCGTCACCACGTAGTGGGGGTACTCCCGGGCGGCGACGGCCCGCAGCAGGGACTCCTCGCGCAGCCCGGCGTCGAGCACGGCGTCGGCGGGCAGGTGCTGGAGCACGGACGTCAGCGGGGTGTCGGCCCGCCGGGCCGGGGGCACGGCGTCGGCCGCGGCCGGCAGGAGCAGACCGACGACCTGCCGGTCCGGGGAGACGGCGAGCACGTGCAGGACCGGGCCGCCCGGGGCGGCGGCGCGGGCGAGGTGGTCGGTGACCAGCCGGTCGGTGTGGGCCAGGGAGGCGCCCTCCGGCACCGCCACGGCGGGCTCGGCCAGCGCGGCGGCGCTGACGCCGTGCACGCGGGACAGGACGGCCGCCCCGCGCAGGGAGGCGCCGGCGCCCTGCCACATGAAGCCGGCGATGAGGACGACGAGCACGAGGGCGACGGGCTGGTTCCACAGGCCCGTGACCCCGGCCCCGACGACGAGGCCCACGGCGAGCAGCCGGCCCGTCCAGGCGGCCACCACCGTGCCGTGGTGCTCCCGGCCGGTGACCGCCCAGACCAGGGCCTCCACCACGCGGCCCCCGTCCAGGGGCAGGCCCGGCAGCACGTTGAAGACGCCGACGATGAGGTTCGCCCACGTGGTGAGGTCGAGCAGCACCCAGCCGAGCGTGGGCGACGGCTCGCCGGTGCGCAGCAGCGTCCAGCCGGCCAGGCCGAGCGCGAGGTTCACGGCCGGCCCGGCCAGCGACACCGCGGCGGAGGCCAGCGGGGTGCTGCGCACGTCCCCGAAGTGGGTGTGGCCGCCGAGCAGGCTGAGCACGATCCGGCCGGTGGGCCAGCCGAAGGCCCGGCCCGTCCAGGCGTGGGCCAGTTCGTGCAGCAGCACGGACAGGGCCAGGGTCAGGGCGAAGCCCAGGGACGCGGCGTAGTTGAGCGCGCCGAGCCGCGGGTAGGCGGTCATCAGCACGGGGGTGTAGAGGAGCACGGTGACCGCGGCGATCACGAACCACGACCAGGAGAGCGTGATGGGCACCCCGCCGATCCGGCCCAGGGGGATGCCCTCGCTGCGGGGGCGGCTCACGCGCGGGCCCCGGCCACGATCCGGCCGAGGTCCTCGGGGCCCACGCCGGCGAGGCTCGGCAGCACGAGGTCGGCGCCGGCGTCGTCGAGCGGGACCATGTTGGGCACGCCCACGGTGAAGATCCCCGCGGCGGTCGCGGAGCGGATGCCCGTGCGGGAGTCCTCGACGGCCACCATGCCGGCGCGCGCCAGCGGACGGCCGGCGCGCTCGGCGAGACCGGCGGCGCCGATCCGGTAGGGGTCGGGGGCCGGCTTCGCCGGGTGGCCGAGGTCGCCGGTGACGACGACGTCGAAGACGCCCGGGCCGCCGAAGGCGTCGAGGACGACCTCGGCCAGGAGCGCCTCGCTGCTGGTGACCAGGGCCAGGGGCACGCCGCGCTCGCGCAGGGCGGCGACCAGCTCCGGCGCCCCCTCCTTGTAGACGACCCGCTCCCGGGTGCGGGCCGCGACCCGGCCGATGAGCCGGTCCACGATCTCCCGGATCCCCAGGCGCACCCCCTGGCGCTGGAACACGGCGGCGGCGTCCTCCAGCCCGGTGCCGACCATGGCCAGGGCGTCCGCCTCGGTCCAGGTGCCCCCGTGGGAGCGCACCAGCTCGATCTCGGCCTCGATCCAGTACGGCTCGGTGTCCACCAGGGTCCCGTCCATGTCGAACAGCACGGCGGTGGGCAGGAGGTCGTCGGGGGACGCGGACGGGAGGCTGGACATGGCCTCCATCGTAGTGGCCGCAACACAGGGCTCCCCGTGCCGGGCCACTTGCCGTCGATGTCCCGGCGCGTAGTGTGGGTTCCGTGAGCAACAACTTCGACGAGACGTTCCCCCGCCCCCAGGCGGGGCCGTTCGGCGTGGTCCGCGAGGACGGTGACCAGGAGCGCGTGACCGTGCTGGTGGCCGCGTTCGAGGGGTGGAACGACGCCGGGGACGCCGCCACGGACGCCGTGCAGTTCCTGGCCACCCACTACGGGGCGAAGGACGTCTTCGAGGTGACGTCGGACGACTACTACGACTACCAGTTCTCCCGGCCCCTCGTGCGCCGGGGGGCGACCGGCGACGTGAAGATCGTCTGGCCCACGACCCGGCTCTCCACCGCCACCGTGCCCGGCACGAATCTCGACCTCGTGCTGCTGCACGGCTGGGAGCCCTCCTACCGGTGGCGCTCCTTCACCGCGGAGCTGCTCGAGCAGGCGACCCTGCTCGACGTCGACTTCGTGGTGATGGTCGGGGCGCTGCTCGCGGACGTGCCGCACACCCGGCCCATCCCGGTGACCAAGACCTCGGACACCGCCGAGCTCCAGGACGAGCTGGGCATCGACTCCTCCCAGTACGAGGGACCCACCGGGATCGTGGGGCTCCTCTCCCACATGGCCTCCCTGGGCGGGTTCCCCACGGTCAGCCTGTGGGCGGCGGTGCCCCACTACGTGGCGCAGTCCCCCTCCCCGAAGGCCGAGCTGGCCCTGCTGCGGGAGCTCGAGGAGCTGCTCAGCATCACGCTGCCGCTGGACGCCATCGCCGAGGACGCCGAGGCGTGGGAGCGCGGGGTGAACGAGCTGGCCTCCGACGACCCCGAGATCGCCGCCTACGTCCAGCAGCTCGAGGAGGCCAAGGACACCACGGACCTGCCCGAGGCCACCGGGGACGCGATCGCCAAGGAGTTCGAGCGCTACCTGCGCCGCCGCCGCGACGAGAAGTGAGCGCCGCCGGTGCCCGGTGACGGGGATCGGCGGCGCAGGGACGACGGAGGGGCGGCACCCGGGATCGGGTGCCGCCCCTCCGTCGTCGTCCGGCGTCGTCCGGCGGCACCGGGTCCGCCGGCGGGCTCAGAGCTCGATGCCGAGCCGGGCGTCCACCAGGTCCCGGACCAGCCGGGCGTCCGCCCCGCAGGGCCCCGGGGTGCCGGTGGTCAGGGCGTCGGCGGCCCACGCGTCCAGCGCCGCCAGCGCCGCGGGGGCGTCCAGGTCGTCGGACAGGGCGGTGCGCACGGCCTGCAGCAGCGGGGCCGCGCTGCCCTCCGGGGCCACGGCCAGGGCGCGGCGCCACGCGTCCACGCGGGCGACGGCGCCGGCCAGCACGAGGTCGGTCCAGAACCAGTCGTCGGTGTAGCGGTGGGCGAGGATCGCGGTGCGGATCACGGCGGGATCGACCCCCTGGGCCCGCAGCGCGGAGACGAGCACCAGGTTGCCCTTGGACTTGGACATCTTCTCCCCGTCGAGGCCGACCATCCCGGTGTGCAGGAAGTGCCGGGCCATGGGCTTGCCGGTCAGCGCCCAGCAGTGGCCGGCGCCCATCTCGTGGTGCGGGAAGACGAGGTCCGAGCCGCCGCCCTGGACGGTGAACGGGGCGGGCAGGTGCTCCAGGGCGATGAGCGAGCACTCGATGTGCCAGCCGGGCCGCCCCGGGCCCAGCGACGCGCCGTCCCAGGCGGGCTCTCCGGGGCGCTCCGCGCGCCACAGCAGCGGGTCCAGCCGGTGCCGCTTGCCCGGGCGCTCGGGGTCCCCGCCGCGCTCGGCGAACAGCGGCAGCATCTGCTCGGGGGTCAGGTGGGAGACGTCGCCGAGCACCCACGCGTCGTCGTCGTCGGTGGGCAGCGCGCCCGCGGCCTCGACGTCGAAGTAGACGTCCCCGTCCGGCTCGCCGTCCCGGCCCGCCACCCGGTAGGCGAGGTCGCGGGCCACGAGGCGCTCGACGGCCGGCACGATCCAGCCGACGGCCTCGGTCGCGCCCACGTAGTGCTGGGGCGGGAGGACGTTGAGCGCGCTCATGTCGGTGCGGAACAGCTCGGTCTGCTCGGCGGCCAGGTCACGCCAGTCCACGCCGGTGGCCGCGGCCCGTTCGAGCAGCGGGTCGTCCACGTCGGTGACGTTCTGCACGTAGTCCACCGGGGTCCCCGCGTCCAGCCAGGCGCGGTGCAGCAGGTCGAAGGCCACGTACGTGGCGGCGTGTCCCATGTGGGTGGCGTCGTACGGGGTGATCCCGCACACGTAGAGGCTCGCCCGCTCCTGCCGGGGCAGCTCCACCCGCCGCCGCAGCCGGGTGTCCTGCACGACGGGCAGGGCCGCCTCGCCGGGGAGGTCGGGAACGGGTCGGGCGGACCAGGCTTTCATGCTCACCTCGGGTGGTTCGGGGATCGGACGGCGGCCGCGGGGCCTCACCCAACCTACCGGACCGGCCGCCGCCCCCGATCCGGAGGTGACGCAGGGCTCAGGCGCTGATCACCCCGAGGCCCAGGAGCACGAAGATGGCCAGGCCCAGGGCGATGCGGTACCAGACGAAGATCGTGTAGCTGCGGTTGGAGATGTAGTGCATGAACCAGCCGATGATCACGTACGCCACCACGAACGCGATGCCCGTGGCCACGAGCGTCTCGGTCATGCCGTAGGGCCCCGCCTGCGGCTGTCCCACGGACTGCGCCAGCTTGTACAGCCCCGAGGCGAACACCGCGGGGATGGCCAGCAGGAACGCGTAGCGGGCCGCGGCCTCGCGCGTGTAGCCCATCAGCAGTCCCGCCGTGATCGTGCCGCCGGACCGCGAGACCCCCGGGATCAGGGCCAGCGCCTGCGCCAGCCCGAAGAGCACGCCGTGCTTGACGGTGAGGTCGTCCAGGTGCCGAGCCTGCCGGCCCACCCGGTCCGCGACCGCCAGGATCACGCCGAAGACCACCAGCATCGTGGCCGTGATCCACAGGGAGCGGAACTCCGTGTCGATGTAGTCCTCCAGCAGCAGCCCGAGCACGCCGATGGGCAGGGAGCCCAGGATGATCAGCCACCCCATCCGGGCGTCGGGGTCCGAGCGCTCCACGCGGCCCACCAGGGACAGGGTCCACTGCTTGAGGATCCGGACGATGTCCCGCCAGAAGTAGATGATCACGGCGGTCTCGGTGCCCAGCTGCGTGATGGCCGTGAACGCGGCGCCGGGGTCGGCGCTGTTCGGCAGGAGCTCGCCCACAATGCGCAGGTGCGCCGAGGAGGACACCGGGAGGAACTCGGTCAGGCCCTGGACGAGGCCGAGAATGATGGTTTCGATCCAATTCACCCGGCCACCCTACGGCACGCTCCGCGCCGGGCACGGCGGGACAGGCCCGGACGCGGCAGGAACGGCCCGCCGTGCGGGCCGTTCCTGCGGGTGCGGTGCGGGGGACGGGGCTCAGCGGGCCGAGCGCGCCCCGTCGGCGTCGTCGAGGTCCTCGTAGTCCTCCTCGTCGACGAGGTCCTCGTCGAGCATCTCGTTGTCCTCCAGGAGCTCCTCGTCGTCCTCCGAGTCGTCCTCGTCCTCGTCGTCGTCGGAGTCGTCTTCGGAGTCGTCGTCCGAGTCGTCCTCCTCCGCGAAGACGGTCAGCGGGGTGACCTCGTCGTAGGCGTCGTAGAGCGCCTCCTCGTAGGCGTCGAAGGCGTCGGCGATGGCGATGTAGGCGCCGTCGACGGCCGGGTCGTCGTCGCTGCGCCGGTTGGACGCGGCGACGAGGTGTTCTTCGAAGGCGCTCACGAGGGCCTGCAACGCGGCACGAGGGTCATTGCTCATGGAGTAGACGTTAGCGCTATTCCGTGCAGAATGGGGACCGATGAGAGAACAAGTCCGGACCAGCTCGGCCACCCTCACGAGGGACGCCGACCAGCGCTACGAGTACCTCCTGCTGACCGTGGCGCCGCACGAACCGCTCGGCGACGCGCGGGCCCGGCTCAGCGAGCACGCCGAGTACGGCAAGTGGGAGCTGACCCGTTCCGTGCTGCTCTACGGCGGGACCCGCAAGTACTGGCTGCGCCGCCGGGTGATGCGCGTGGAGCGCACCGTCTGAGCCCTGGACCCGCCCCCGCCGGCGGGGCTCAGCCCCCGATCGGGCCCAGCAGCGCCTTGGCCACGGCCGCGTGCACGGACTCGTCGTCGGACGGGTGGTAGATCCCGGCGAGCACGTCCCGGTACAGCCGCTCCAGCTCCCCGCCCCGGGAGTACTGGGCCCCGCCCGAGCTGCGCATCGCGAGGTCGACGACCCGGCGGGCCGCCTCGGTGGCGCGGTGCTTGACCCCGGAGAACAGCAGGAACCATCGGGGACCGTGGTCCGGGGCGCCGGCGGTGCCGAGGGCGTCGACGTCCGCGGCCAGCCGGAGCAGCTGCAGCTCCACCCCGTCCCGCAGCAGCGCGGCCTCGGCGATCCGCCGGCGGACGTCGGGGCGCTCGGCACGGGGCGCTCCCCCGCCGCGGGACCGCCGGGTGCCGGCGATCTCCACGGCCAGCTCCACCGCACGGTCCGCGATCCCGGTGTAGACGGCGGCCAGCAGCAGCTCGAAGCAGCCGAAGACGCCCCACACCACCGGGTCCGGGTTCGGGCCCACCGGGGTGCGGGTGAGCACCTGCTCCGCGGGCATCGGCACCGAGCGCAGCACCGTGGTCCGGGACTGGGAGGCCCGCATGCCCATGGTGTCCCAGTCGTCGAGGACCTCGATGCCCTCCGCCGCCCGGTCCAGGAGGCCGAACACCAGCGGCGTGCCCTCTTCGGCGTCGTCGCGGGCGTGGACGATCAGCCGGGTCCACACCGGGGACAGCGAGGTGAAGATCTTGGTGCCCGTGATCCGGTAGCCGTCGGCCACGGCCACGGCGGTGGTGTCGGAGTCGAAGAGCACGGAGTCGTTGCCGGCCTCGGAGATGCCGAAGGCGAAGATCTCCCCGGCCGCGGCCAGCTCGAAGATCCGTTCGGCCCGGGCGTCCCCGCGCAGGCGCAGGGTGTGCGCCACACCCACCAGGACGTGGTGCATGTTGATGCCCAGCGCCGTGGCGGGGGCGGCCGCCGCGAGCCGCCGCTGCGCGGCGACCGCCTGCTGCAGCGTGAACCCGAGGCCGCCCCGGTCCCGCGGCACCAGCATCAGCGGATAGCCGATCCGCACCAGGTCCGCGAAGTCCTCGTCGAAGAACCGGTTCTCCCGGTCGTAGCCGGCGGCGCGCTCGCGGAACGTCGCCAGCAGGTTGTCCGGGAGCAGGGTCTCGGGCACCAGGTCCCCGGCCGCCCGGTCCTCGGGCGCCTCGGCTCCCGCAGGTGCGGGTGCGGGTCGTGCGGTCGCGGGCTGCGGTCCGGTGGCGGGGTGCATCTCGCTCCTGTCGGCGGTCGTCGGGGTCGTGGGTGCTCCGGCGCTCGGGCGGACCGGGGCGGGAGGGGCGGGTGGCCGGTCAGTACCGGGTCAGCAGCCGGTGCAGCACGCGGGAGCCGAACTCCAGGGAGTCCGTGGGCACGCGCTCGTCCACGCCGTGGAACATGGACGGGAAGTCGAGTTCGTCGGGCAGGCGCAGCGGCACGAACCCGTAGCCGGTGATGCCGAGCGGGTCCAGGGACTTGTTGTCCGTCCCGCCGGAGAGCATGTACGGCAGCACGACCGCCTCGGGGTCCTCGGCGTGCAGCGCGTCGACCATGGCGTCGACCACGGTGCCGGAGAACGGCACCTCGAGGGCGATGTCGTCCGACTCGAACTCGAAGGACACCCCGTCCCCGGCGAGCTCCGCGAGCTTCGCCAGCACGATCTCGCGCTGGCCCGGCAGGTAGCGCACGTCCAGCCCCGCCTGGGCGGAGCCGGGGATGACGTTGACCTTGTAGCCCGCCTCGAGCATCGTCGGGTTCGCGGTGGTCTGCAGGGTCGCGCCCACGAACCGTGCCACGGAGCCGAGCTCGGCGAGCAGCCGCTGGGGGTTCTGGGGGTCGAACTCCACGCCCGTCAGCTCGGTGACCGAGTCCAGGAACGCCCGGGTGGTCTTGGTGAGCTCCACGGGCCACTGGTGCTCGCCGATGTTGGCCAGCGCCCTCGAGAGCCGGGTGACCGGGTTGTCGTCGTTGATCTGGGAGCCGTGCCCGGCCGTGCCCTGCGCGTTGAGGCGCAGCCACATGAGGCCCTTCTCCGCCGTCTGCAACAGGTAGGCCCGCCGGCCGCCGATGGTGGCCGAGTACCCGCCGACCTCGCTGATGGCGTCGGTGACGCCGTCGAAGAGACCGCGGTGGTGCTCCGCGATCCAGTGGGAGCCGTAGACCATGCCGGCCTCCTCGTCGGCGAAGAAGCCGAAGACGATGTCCCGCCGCGGCCGGTCCCCGGTGCGCACCATGTGGCGCAGCACCGAGATCATCATGGCGTCCATGTCCTTCATGTCCACGGCGCCGCGGCCCCAGATCATGCCGTCCCGGATCTCGCCCCCGAACGGGTCCACGGACCAGTCCGCGGCGATCGCGGGCACCACGTCGAGGTGGCCGTGCACCAGCAGGGCGTCGGCCGAAGGATCGGTGCCCTCGATCCGGGCGAAGACGTTGGCCCGGCCGGGCGCCGACTCCAGGACGGTCGTGGCGAGACCGACCTCCTCGATCAGCCCGGCCACGTACTCGGCGGCCCGCCGCTCCCCCTTGGCGTCGCCGCTGCCGTAGTTGGAGGTGTCGATGCGGATGAGGTTGCGGCAGATCTCGACGGTCTCGCCCTCGGGCGACGACGCCGCGGCCGCCGCGGCGGGAACGGTCTGAGGATCGGTCATGGCGGTCCTTCCTGGAGTTCCTGGTGGGCGGGTGGGGTTCAGCGGACGGCGGTGTCGCGGCCGGGGTAGCTCAGCAGCACGAGGCGTCCGGACTCCTCGACCACGAGGACCTCCTCCGTCTCCCCGGGGGCGTCCTCGGGGGCGACCACCAGCCGGTACCCCTCGGCGGTCTCGACGGCCTCGCCCTGGACGGCGAGCGTCTCGTAGCGGGAGGTGTCCGGGTGCCGGCGCTCGAGGTGGACGCCGCAGTACTGCGAGTTGCCCTCCGTGGCCCGGTGCACGTAGTCGTGGGACAGCAGCTCGCAGGCGCCGTCCCAGTCGCGCTCGGCCATCGCGTCGACGAACGCCCGGGTGGTGCCCTCGGGCGTCCCGAGGTCGGGGCCGCACCCGGTCAGGCCGACGGCGGCGGCGACGGCGAGGCACAGCCGCAACGGGGCCCGGACGCCGGTGGCGCGGGTGGCGTGGACGGTCATCGGGCTCCTCTCCGGGCGTGCGCTCACAGCCTATCGTCACCGGCACCGGTGCGTTCGCCGCGCGGACGGGGTGAGAACCGCTCACTATAACCACGGCAATTCCGGCCGTCCGGTACATTCCGTGATGTCGTCGTTATTGTTCTGTGATAGACGAAACAATTTCACACATTTCCTATTTGCAATGGGAATTCCCTAGCCTTTCCCTGGGCGCCTTCCCCAGCCCAATCTGTCTCGTCGTCCGGCCGGACGACGATAGCCCCCCGCCGCACGGAACCCCCCAATTCCTCCGTGCGTGCAGACAGACCAGGAAGCAGAAGCACCCATGGCGAAACATCGCTGCGCTCCCGCGCGCCGTCACGGCCGCATGGCCTCTTTGGCCCTCTCCGCCGGCATCGGCGTCACCACGCTCGCCGGCACCTCCCTGCTGGCCGGTCCGGCGGCCCACGCCGCCGCGCAGGACATCGTCGCGGTGGACGCCGCCACGCGTCAGGCCGACGCCCAGCTGATCCTCGACGAGATCAACCGCTACCGCGAGTCCCTCGGCGCGAAGCCGCTCAAGTACTCCGCCACGCTGTCCCAGGTGGTGCAGAAGGAGTCCGACCGGCAGATCGTCGAGGAGAAGTTCTCGCACAGCACCACCTTCCTCACCGACCCGCGCACCGGGCCCTGGACCAGCGCCAACGAGGTCATCGCCCTGGAGCACCACCGGGACGTGCGCGCCCTGGTGGCGTGGTGGAAGTCCTCGGCCGCCCACGACAAGGCGATCAAGGACCCGCGCCACGAGGTGATCGGCATCGGCCTCACCTACGCGGACGGCCGGCTCGAGAACTCCGGGCAGCCCTGGCAGGTGCTCTCCACCGTCAACCTCTACGGGTACGCCAACGGCGGCGCGCCTGCGGACGCCTCGACGCGCGTGAACGGGGCCCCGGCCTACACCTACGAGACGTCGACGCCCGTCCCGCCCCCGGCAGGGTACGGCGTGGGCGGCGCCATCGGCGCGAAGTACCATGCCCTGGGCGGCGCCCCGGTCGTCGGTCAGCCCGTGACGGCGGAGCGCGGCGGGCTGCGCGCCGGAGGCGTCTACCAGGAGTTCTCCCTGAACGGGCGCAAGTCCACCCTGTACTGGAGCCCGGCCACGGGCGCCCACCGGGTCGAGAACGCCACGGTCATCGGCCAGAAGTTCGTGGCCGGGGGGCGGGAGAACGGCTACGGCTTCCCGACCACGGAGGAGCGCCGGCTGGCCGACGGGTCCTCCTACCAGGTCTTCTCCCGGGACGGGGCGCTCACCAAGGTGCTGTGGACGCGGGCCCACGGTGCGCGTGCGGTGCACGAGACCGGCGCCATCGGCCGGGCTTGGAAGGCCGCCGGCTTCGAGCGGGGCTACGGCTACCCGGTCACCGACGAGATCCGCACCGGGACCACCGTCTACCAGCGCTTCTCGAACGGGTACAGGGTGAACTGGTCCCCGGCCACCGGTCAGGTGTGGGTCACCGGCTGGTGACCGGGATGCCCCGGGGTGCGCTCCCCGGGGCACCGGGCGGGCTCAGTGCTCGAGCACGATCTTGCCGAAGTGCCGGGCCGACTCCATCTCCCGGAACGCGTCGGCGGCCTCGGCGAGGGGGCGGCGGCGGTCGATCACCGGCCGCAGGCCGGTCGCCTCGAGCGCGCGCACGAAGTCGGCCTGGTCCCGGCGGCTGCCCACCAGCAGTCCCTGGAGGCGCGCCTGGCGCGCCATGAGCAGCGCCGTGGGGACGTCGCCCGCTGCCCCGGTGAGCACGCCGATCAGGGAGATGTGGCCGCCGACGCGCACGGCGCGGATCGACTGCGCCAGGGTGCCCGGGCCGCCGACCTCGATCACGTGGTCGGCGCCGCGCCCGTCCGTGAGCTCCTGGACGGCGCGTCCCCACTCGGGGGTCTCGCGGTAGTTGATGACGTGGTCCGCGCCGAGCCGCCGGACGCGTTCGAGCTTGTCGTCGGAGGATGACGTGACCACCACGGTGGCGCCCACGGCCTTGGCGAGCTGCGTGGCGTAGACCGAGACGCCGCCGGTGCCCAGGGCCAGGACCACGTCCCCCGCCCGGAGCCCGCCGTCCACCACGAGCGCCCGCCAGGCGGTGACGCCGGCCGTGGTGATGGTCGCGGCCTCTGCGTGGGACCACCCGGCCGGTGCGCGCGTGAACCACGTGGCGGGACGCACCACCGTCTCCCGGGCGTAGCCGTCGAGCCCGTCCCCCGGGACGCGCCGGAAGTTCCCGTCCACGGGGGGTCCGTCCTGCCAGAGCGGGAAGAAGCAGGAGACCACGGCGTCGCCCTCCGCGAGGTCGTCGACGCCCTCCCCCACGGCCGCGACGACGCCCGCGCCGTCCGCCAGCGGGATCCTCCCGTCCTCGGTCCGTGTCCCGCCGGAGACCACGAGGTAGTCGTGGTAGTTCAGGGAGCTGGCGTGCACGCGGACACGGACCTCGCCGGGGCCCGGCGCGCCTGGGTCGGGTGCCTCCCCGAGCTCGAGCCGGTCCAGGCCGCCGGGGGCGGAGACGGTCAGTTGCTTCACGGTGGGTCCTCCAGGCGCTGCGGGGTCGTCGGTCGCCGCCCACGATAGCCGCCGCCCCCGGGGGTGTCATCAGCACGCTTCGGATCCCCGGTGGGGCGGGGTCGCGACAGCCACGGCCGCTCCCGGCCCGGTCCGGACCGGTTCGCGGACCCTGCCGGGCTCGCTCAGTGGGCGCCCACCGCGCGGGCGTGCCGGGCCGCGGCCTCGGCGCCCTGCGTCCACCGCTCCCCGTGGCCGGGCAGCACGGTGCGCGCCCCGGTGGCGGCCACCGCGTCGAGGGAGGCGAGGGCCACGGCGGAGTCGTGGGTCGCGGCCCCGGCGACGATCTGCGGGCCGCGCCGGCCGGTGTAGGGGTCCAGCGTCACGAGCGCGTCACCGCTGAGCACGGTCCCGCGGCCGGGCAGGTCCAGGACGCAGTGCCCGTCCGTGTGGCCGGGGGTGTGGACCACCACCGGCCGGCCCGGGACCGGCAGGACGGTCCCGGCCTCGAGCGGAAGCAGATCCCGCACGCCCCGGACCGTGAGGGCCCCGGCCACCGCCATGCGGCCGAGCAGCGGCAGGGACCGCGGGTGGGTGAAGGGGTAGAGGAACCGGTTGCGCTCGGGCCGGTACCGGTACGGGTGGGCGGCCAGCCGCGCGTCCGCAGGGTGCCCGTGCACCGGCAGCCGCCACTCCTCCTGCGCCCGCCGGGCGAAGCCCACGTGGTCGAAGTGCGCGTGCGTGAGCACCAGCGCCCTCACCTCGTCGGGGCGCCGCCCGCGCTCCTCGAGTCCCGCCAGCAGCATGGGCCACATGCTCGGCAGGCCGGCGTCCACGAGCGTGACGCCGTCCTCGTCCTCGACCAGGTAGCAGTTGACGTGGGCGTGGGTGATGCGGTGGACGCCGTCGGCCACTTCGGGGGTGAACATGGGTCTCCTCACTCGATCAGTGTGCTGATCATACCTGCCGGGCGCCGACACCGACCAGGCGACCGCCCCGCCGGGCGGCGCGCCCGGTACCATGGGCCCCACGCAGGGCCCCGGTCCGCGGATCCCCCGGTCCGCCCGGAGCAGGCCCCGCCCTCCCCCGACCTGAACCCCCCGAAAGGTCCCGCTGTGAACGCTCAGCGCCCCGATGCCCTGCCCTCCGTGGAGATCGTCGCCGTGCCCTTCCACCGGCTCCGCCGGAACCGGTGGGCCATGACCTTCGTGCCCGCCGACGGCGGGCACGCCGTCCGCCGCACGTTCCCGGAGTTCCGGGACGCGGTGGTCGCCGCCCGCGGCCTCGCCCTGGCCGGGAGGACGTCCGTCAGCGCCTGAGCCCGGCGGCTCCCACCGCCGCCGGCGCGTCTGCGGCCGGGGGTCACTCGGCGAGCGCCTCCACGAGGACGTCGGCGACGGCCTGGCTCGACTGGGGGTTCTGGCCGGTGATCAGGTTGGCATCGCGGATGACGTGGCTGGACCACGCGGGGCCGGTCTCCACGACGGCCCCCTTCTCCCGGAGCACGGTCTCCAGGAACCAGGGGGTGTTCTCCCCGGTGCCGCCGCCGAGCTCCTCCTCGTTGGTGAAGGCGGTCAGCCTGCGGCCCGCGAACAGGAACGTCCCGTCGTCCTGGGCGCTGAGCAGGGCTGCGGGACCGTGGCAGAACGGGGCGATGAGCCGGCCGGTCCGGTTCGAGGAGGCCAGGATCCGGCCGAGCGAGGGGTCGTGGACGAGGTCCGCCATGGGACCGTGGCCGCCGGGCAGGACCACGGCGTCGTAGTCGTGCTCGTCGACCTCGGCCAGGACGCGGGGGGCGGCGAGCTCGGCGTCGATGTCCTCCAGGTAGCTGCGGAACTCGTCGGCCCGCTCCTGGCCCCCGGTGACGTCCGGGGAGAGGCTGACCCGGTCCACGGTGGGCCGGCGCCCGCCGGGGGTGGCGATGTCGACGGTGTGCCCGGCCCGGCGCAGCGCCCGGTGGGCGACGACGAGCTCCTCCGCCCAGAAGCCGGTGGGGTGCTCGGTGCCGTCCCGCATGGTGAGGGAGTCGGCCGCCGAGACGATCATCAGAACACGGGCCATGATGGTCAGCTCCTCAGCTGTGCTGTCTGTCCGGGTGTTTTCCGTCGTGCGTGCCGCAACGGCTCCGCCCGCGCGCTTATTCCGTCCGGCGGCCCAGGAGGCGTCGCTATGCTGACCGGGATTCCGGCTCGACCGAGGAGGTCACCATGGACCAGCACGACGAGGACCAGCACCGCGAGCAGCACGCCCACCGGCGCGGGGGGCGGCGCACGGTGGTGATCACCGGCGCGAGCGACGGCATCGGGGCCGCCGCCGTCCGCGAGCTGGCGGGACGGGGCCACGACGTCGTCGTCGTCGGGCGATCGGGCGAGAAGACCGCGGCGGTGGCCGCACCCCTGGGGCTCCGGCACTTCACCGCGGACTTCGCGCGGCTCGACGACGTGCGCCGGCTCGCCCGGGAGCTGCAGGAGTCCGTCCCGCGGATCGACGTCCTGGTCAACAACGCCGGCGGGATCTTCGACCGCCGCGAGCTGACGCCCGACGGGCACGAGATGACGTGGCAGGTCAACCACCTGGCGCCCTTCCTGCTCACCCACCTGCTGCTCGACCGGCTCGTGGCGGACGGCGCGGCGGTGCTCAGCACGTCCAGCGTCGCCGCCCGGATCGGCCGGCTCTCGCCGGAGGTCCTCGTCGACGACCGGCGCTGGTCCCCGCAGGGGGCCTACGGGGACACGAAGCTCGCCAACATCCTCTTCACCCGCGGTCTCGACCGGCGGCACGGACCGCACGGCCTCGCCGCCGCGGCGTTCCACCCCGGGGGCGTCGCGACGAACTTCGCCTCGGGCACCACCACCCCCCTGCGGTTCCTGTACCGCACCCGCCTGGGCCGCCGGCTCATGATCACCCCGGAACGGGGCGCGGAGACCCTGGTGTGGCTGGCGGAGGGCGCCGCCGGCGAGGACTGGCGCTCCGGGGGCTACTTCGAGAAGAGGCGGCCCGCCCGTGCCCCGTCCCGCGCGGCCGACGACGCGCTCGCGGACGCCCTGTGGCGGCGCAGCGCCGAGCTCGTGGGGCTCACCCCGGGGCACCCGGCCGGCTGAGCACCAGGGCGTCGACCTTCGCCCAGAGCTGCTCGACCGTCCCGTCGTTGACGAGGACGGCGGTGATCCAGCGCGGGTCGATGCCGGCCTCCGAGGGGTGCGGGTCCTCCGGGGCAGGAGCCCCGGGGCGCACCACGTGCACCACCCTGCCCCCGGCGGCCGTGATGGCCTCGGCCTCGACGTCGAAGCGCACGTCCGTGAACACGACCGGCCCGCCCAGCCGCCGGGCGGTCTCCAGCCCGCGGTCCGCCCACACCGTCTCCCCGAAGACGGCCTTGCCGGCCTCGTTGCCGACTTTCTGCAGCAGCGTCCGGATCTCCCGGTGCACCGGGTCCCGCGCCTCGTCCTTGAGCAGACCCCAGTCCCCGTCGGCCTCCGCCAGCACCGTGGCGAGCCGCACGAGCCGGCCGTCCCGGACGCCCACGAGGGGGTCCAGCTCGGTGAGGAACAGCCGCAGCGGGTCCGCGAAGGCCACCCGTGCGTAGCCGTGCGCGACCACGAGGCGGTCGCCGCACGTGTCCTTGCCCGACTGCTTGCGCCCGTGCAGCCCGATCAGCCGCGGGCGGGGGTCCGGTTCCTGGGCCATGACGGGTCTCCTCCGGTCGTGCACCGACGTGCTCCAGCGTACGGACGGGGGCACGACGGCGCACCGGGCATCGCCCGCCACAAAATTGCACTATGATGTCTTGAGTGCAACGTCAATTCGACCTCGGGCGCCTCCGGTGACGGCGGGCGCCCGGGAGCAGCGCATGCGCCGGACCCGCCGCTCCCTCATCACCGGCGCGCGCCGGCTGACCGCCGAGCGCGGGCTGTCCGGGTTCACCGTGGACGAGCTCTGCGCGGAGGTCGGGATCTCCCGGCGGAGCTTCTTCAACTACTTCGCCTCCAAGGACGACGCCGTGCTGGGCACCCCGGCCCGGGACCCGCTCGAGGCCTTCGGCGAGGAGTTCGTGGCCGGGGGCTCCGCGCCGGACGGAGCGCCGCTGCTGAGCGCCCTGCAGGAGTTGGTCGTGCGCTCCTTCGCCCTCCTGGAGGGCCCCCACGACCGGACCCTGCTGCTGGACGTCCTGCGCCGCGAGCCCGTGCTGCTCCAGCGGCTCACCGAGACCATGGAACGCCGGCTGGCCGAGCTGACGGACCTCATCGCTCGCCGGCAGGGCTGCGGGGAGCGGGACCCGTTCCCCGGCGTGGCCGCCGCCGTCGTCTCCCACCTCGCGGGGCACACCGTCCACGAGCTCCTCGAGACCCGGCCGGCCGGCGCCTACCCGGACGAGTCCCCGCCCCTGGAGGAGTTCGCGGAGCTGCTGGCCCGCAACGTCCGCCTCGCCGGGGCCCTGCTCTCCCCCGGCGCCACCGCCCCGCCGACGACGCCGGACGCCGCCGCGGAGACCCCCTCAGCCACTCCCCCCGACACCTCTGACCCGTCCCCGGACACCGAAGGAAGCCCATGACCACCACCCCGTCCGCGGTCGCGCAGGACGCCCCGCTGCTGGTGCTGACCCAGAAGCGGATCTGGATCATCTTCTCCGCCCTCATCGCCGGGATGATGCTCGCCAGCCTCGACCAGACGATCGTCTCCACCGCCATGCCGACCGTCGTCGGCGAGCTGGGCGGCGTGGAGCACCAGGCCTGGATCACCACGGCCTACCTGCTGGCCACCACCATCGTGATGCCGGTCTACGGCAAGTTCGGCGACGTCCTGGGCCGGCGCAACCTCTTCCTGGTCGCCATCGCCCTGTTCACCCTCGCGTCGGTGGGCTGCGCCCTGGCCACCGGGTTCTGGCAGTTCGTGACCTTACGCGCGCTGCAGGGGCTCGGCGGCGGAGGACTGATGATCCTCTCCCAGGCGATCATCGCGGACATCGTCCCGGCCTCCGAGCGCGGCAAGTACATGGGCCCGCTCGGCGGCATCTTCGGGCTCTCCGCCGTGGCGGGGCCGCTGCTCGGCGGCTACTTCGTGGACCACCTCACCTGGCAGTGGGCCTTCTACATCAACATCCCCATCGGCATCGCCGCCTTCGCCATCGCCTGGTTCACCCTGACCCTCCCGCACAAGCGCGCGACCCGCAGGATCGACGTGGCCGGCGTCCTGCTGCTGTCCGTGGCGACGACCTGTCTCATCTTCTTCACCGAGTTCGGCGGCAACGCCGAGCACGGCTGGGGCGCGGCCGCCACGTGGGCGTGGGCGGGCGGCATGCTCGTGGCCACGGCGCTGTTCGTCTGGAACGAGACCCGGGCCGAGGACCCGATCATCCCCCTCGGCCTGTTCCGCAACCCGGTGTTCGTCAACGCCACCGCGATCGGCCTCACCCTGGGGCTGGGGATGTTCGCCGCCATCGCGTTCGTGCCCACGTTCCTGCAGATGTCCTCCGGCACCTCGGCGGCGGAGTCCGGGCTGCTCATGGTCCCCATGATGGTCGGGCTGATGGGCACCTCGATCTGGTCCGGCCTCAGGATCTCCCGCACCGGCCGGTACAAGGGCTACCCGCTGGCGGGCACGCTCGTCACGGCGTCGGCCATGCTCTCCATGACCACGCTGGCGGCCGAGACGCCCATCTGGCTGATCTGCGTCTACCTCTTCGTGTTCGGCGCGGGCCTGGGCCTGATCATGCAGGTCATCGTCCTCGTGGTGCAGAACGCCGTGGACCCGTCCATGGTGGGCACCGCCACCAGCACCAACAACTACTTCCGGGAGGTCGGCGCGGCCCTCGGCGTGGCGATCTTCGGGGCGATCTTCACCAACAACCTCTCGGAGCGGCTCACAGCGGTCTTCACCGGGGCCGGGGCCTCCGCCGCCCAGGCCGGGGAGGCGACCGCCACCCTGGACCCGCAGACCCTGGCGCAGCTGCCCGAGCCCGTCCGCGAGGGCATCGTCACCGCGTACGCCGACTCCCTCGCCCCGGTGTTCTGGTACCTCATCCCCTTCATGCTGCTGGCCTTCGTCCTCGCGGTGTTCCTCAAGCAGATCCCGCTCTCGGACACCGCCGGCATGGTGGCCCGCGGCGAGGCCATCGGCGGCGCGGAGGCCGCGGCCCACGAGGCCGCCGCGAAGGAGGCCGCGGCGCAGGAGACAGCGGCGCAGGAGACAGCGGCGCACGACGACGCGCGCCGAGCGTCCTCCACCGGCACCCCCTCCCCCTGACCGGCCCCGGCGTCCGGCCGGCCCGGGGCGGGGCGGGAACTGGCCGAAAGGCCATGTGCTTCAGTGAACACCCCCGGTAGGCTCGGGCCCGGGCCGGATCCACGCCCGGCCCGGGCCCCACCCACCCCCCTCGGAAGGAACTGTCATGATCAGACTGGTCGGCGAGTTCGACGCGTTCTTCAACCCCAACTTCACGGCCATCCTCGGCATGTTCTTCGACCTGGTCCGCGCGGTGCTGCTCGGCGGCTGAGCCCCGGTCCACCCCGCGCCCTCGGCGCCGCCGGAGCTCCTCCGGCGGCGCCGTCCGCGTTCCCGGAGGCTTCCGGCGGTCGGCGCCGCCTGCTAGGTTCTGCGCATCAGGCACCCGGCGGATCGGCCGCCCCCGCAGCGCAGACCCCAGGAGGTCTCCGTGAGCCAGCACCACCACCTCGGCGGAGCCACCGGCGTCGGCACCCGCGCCGTGGTGGTCCGCGGCGGCCCCGTCCTGCGCACCGAGCGGCGCACCGTCGTCGACGAGACCGACCGGACCGTCACGGTCGACGACGGCACCCGGTTCGCCAAGACCACCGGACCGGTGCGGGACGCGCCGGAGGTCGACCCCGCCGAGCCCGACGGCGCGCACGCCCCCGTCCGGCTCGTCACCGAGGGCCACCCGGCCTTCGAGCAGCTGTGGGCGGACGCGGTCCTGAGCACGTTCACCGACTCCGACCACACCGCCTACGTCGAGGGCCTGATCGCCTCGAACCGGCTCGCCCGGCGCGGCGACGTGCACGCCCACTACGACGTGGCCGCCATCATCGACGAGCTCGCCGCCCTGCACCCCGACCTCGAGGCGATCCCCGAGGACCTGTTCTGGGCGGTCGTCGACCGGCACGGCCGCGAGGACGACCGGGACGTCACCCCCTGACGCCGTCCCCGGGCCGGCCCGCCGGGTCCCCGGCTCAGCCCAGGCGCCCGTCCGAGTGCCGCAGGTAGCAGCCGGCGCACATCGACTCGTAGGACACGGCCGCACCGTCGATGGCCACCTGGTCGCCCTCGAAGACCGGCTCCCCGTCCACCGTGCGGGCGTTGAACATCGCCTTGGACCCGCAGCGGCAGATCGTGCGCAGCTCCTCGACCGTGTGGGCCACGGCCAGCAGGCGCGCCGCGCCCGGGAACGCCACGGTGCGGAAGTCGGTGCGCAGCCCGTAGGCCAGCACCGGGACGCCGTCGAGCACCGCGATGCGCAGCAGGTCGTCGACCTGGGCCGGGGCGAGGAACTGCGCCTCGTCCACCAGCAGGCAGTGCACCGGTCCGCGCTCCCGCACGGCGGCCCGGAAGCGCTCGCGCGCCCCGTCCTCCGGGGCCAGCAGCAGGTCGACCCGCCGGGACTCCCCCAGGCGTGAGACCACGGTGTCCGCGCCCTTCGAGTCGATCGCGGGCTTGGCGACGAGGACCGTCTGGTCGCGCTCCTCGTAGTTGTGCGCGGCCTGGATCAGCACGGTGGACTTGCCGGAGTTCATCGCCCCGTGCCGGAAGTAGAGCTTCGCCATCAGCGGGTCCCGGCAGGCCGGGGGTCGGGGGTGGTCATGCGCGTTCTCCTGGGATCGTGCGGGGTGCTCGGCGGGGGCGCCGTGCGTGCCGGTGAACACCCTACGTCCGCCACGCGGGCGGCCGGGCCCGGGGCCCTCCACCGCTACCCTGGAGCCCATGGGCTGGCACATCGGCACCTCCGGGTGGAGCTACGACCACTGGGAGCACGTCCTCTATCCTCCCGGCACGGCCCCGGCGAAGCGCCTGGAGATCTACACCCGGGCCTTCTCCACCGTGGAGCTCAACGCCAGCTTCTACCGCTGGCCGCGCAGCAGCACCTTCGCCGGCTGGAACCGGCGCCTGCCGGAGGGCTTCCGGATGACGGTGAAGGCTCCCCGCGGACTGACGCACGCGAAGAAGCTCTACGCGCCCGAGACCTGGAGCCGGCGGATCGCCGAGTCCTGGCACGAGCTGCGGGACCGGCGCGGCGTGCTGCTCGTCCAGCTCCCGCCGGCGCAGGCCCGCGACGACGCGCGCCTCGACTGGTTCCTGGCCGGGCTGCCCGACTGGCTGCCCGTCGCCGTGGAGTTCCGCCACGACAGCTGGGTGCACCCGGAGGTCTTCGAGCTGCTCCGGCGCCACGGCGCGGCGTACTGCGTGATGAGCGGGGCCGGGCTGCCCTGCGTCCTCGAGGCCACCGCCCCGTTCGTCTACGTCCGCTTCCACGGCCCCGACCACCACCACCTCTACGCCGGCTCCTACTCGGACGAGGACCTGGCCTGGTGGGCGGACCGGATCCGGGAGTGGCACCACGGCGGCCGCGAGGTCTACGCGTACTTCAACAACGACGGCGACGGCCACGCCGTGCGCAACGCCCTGACGCTGCGCCGGCTCCTCGAGGGCGGCTGAGGAGACCCCCGGCCGGGCGCAGGACGCACTGCGCGGGATGCCGGACCCGGGCATAGGATCGGGCCATCACCGTCGAGCAGGACAGGAGCCGGAGATGGACCGCTACCCCGAGCCCGCGGACCGCAACGAGGCCTGGGCGGAGACGAGCCAGGAGGGACTGGGCGTCCGCGACGAGGCCTGGCTGACCGCCACCACCGACGAGAGCAACCGGCGCGCCGGCGCTGCCCCCGAGGAGGCCGAGGACGACGCCCCGCCCCCGGATGACCCGGAGGCGGGGACCGGGCGCCCATCGGACGACGAGTAGCCGCATCCCGCCGGTCAGTCCTGCGGGCTCCACGGCTCCCCGTCCGCCAGGGCGTTGAGCTCGTAGGCGGTCCGCCCGTCGAGGGACTCGCGCAGGATGTCGGCGTGCCCGGCGTGCCGGGCGTTCTCCTCGACCATGTGCAGCGCCACCCACCGGGCGGGCCACGTCCCCAGGTCCCGCGGGAACCACGGGGCGTCCGGGACGGGGATGCGGGCCTCCGGGTCCGCGGTGCGCAGCCCGGCCTCGACGCGGTCGGCCAGCGCGTACAGGGCCGCGCGCAGGGACTCGGCGGTGTCCTCCGGGCGCACGGCCTCCGGCAGGATCGCCCCGGCGGCCCAGCCGGCCTCGTCCAGCGGCTCCCCGGAGGTCCGGTGGGGGTCCGTGAGCACGGCGAACGGACCGTGCCCGCCGATGAACAGGACGTGCCGGGCCAGCGCGCCCAGGCTCATGGCGCTCGCCGAGGGAGTCGCCCGCAGCTGCTCGGCGTCGAGACCCTGGAGAGTGGTGGCGACCTGGCGGATCTGCTGGCTCGCGAAGGCCGCCAGGGCGTCGCGCTCGTCGGTGACGGTGGGAGTGAGGAAGGGCACGGTGGGCTCCTGAGGTGTCGTGCGGCGCGGATCGGGGACGAGGCCGGCGGGCGCGGTGGCTCAGCGGGTGTGGGCGTACAGGTCGCGCAGCAGAGCGAGCTCCGCGCCGTGGTGGATCAGCTCGCGGTTGATGTGCAGCACGAGAGCGAGCATCGGCAGGTCCGCGTACGGGCCCTCCACCGGGCCGCACGGGCGCGCCAGGTCCGCGTCCGTCAGCGAGTGCACCCCGGCCGCCCAGCGGGCGAACTCGCGGTCGAGCTGGGCCAGCGCCTCCTCCGCGGTCCCGGCGTACGCCCAGCTCTCGTAGGACGCCTCAGGGCCGGCGAAGTGCCCGTGGCTGCGCGCGGCGAGGACCCCGACGACGACGTGCGCCAGCCGCCAGGCGATGGTCGTGAACGGCGCGGGCACCGGTTCGGGGAAGGCGAAGTCCAGCACGAGCTCCCCGCGGCCCGCCTGCATCGGGGTGCGTTCCTCGGCCCGGGGATGGACCGTCCACGCGGACCCGCCGGTGGGGTCGAAGAAGTACTCCTCGTCGGTCAGGCCGGCGAGGCGGGGCCGCAGCTGGTGGGTCCAGTGCCGGTCGATCTGGTCGGCGGCACAGGCGGCGACGTCGAGGTCGGTCATGGCGGTTCCCTCCTGGTCGGGGCGCCTCCGGCGCAGCGTCCGGTGACAGGTCCAGTGTCCTCCCCGACGCGGACAGATCCTGTCCGCGTCCGCGCAGCACCCGTGCCGTGACGGATGCCGCGCACTGCCTCTGTCCTCCCGGGCGGCAGCTCTAGACTGGCGCCCATGACGGTCCTGGACGTGGGGCGCATCGTGCTCGGCATGGTGCTGCTGGTCGCGGGCGGGGAGCTGCTGGTGCGCGGGGCCACCGCCCTGGCCCGGCGCCTGGGGCTCTCCGTGCTGGTCATCGGGCTGACGGTCGTCTCGCTGGCCACGTCGGCCCCGGAGCTGACGGTGACCGTCAGCTCCGTCCTGGCCGGGGAGCCGGGGCTGGCGCTGGGCAACGTCGTGGGCAGCAACATCGCCAACGTCCTGCTCGTGCTGGGGCTGACCGCCCTCGTGGCACCGCTGGCCGTCACACAGCAGCTGCTGCGCTTCGACCTGCCCCTGCTGGTGGTCGTGTCGACGGTGCTGCTGCTCGTGTCCCTGGACGGCCGGATCAGCGGCACGGACGGCGCGGTGCTGTTCGCGGCGGTGGTCGTCCACGGGGTCCTGACGGTGCTGATCGGCCGCCGGGACGCCGCCTCCCCCGCCGGGGCGCCGGATCCTCCGCCGGACCGGCCGCCCGCCGCACCCGGTGTCGACGGGCCACCGGCCGGGGAGGCCTCGGCCGGTGTCTCGCTCGTCCTCGTCGTGGTGGGGGTGGGGCTCCTGGTGGCCGGGGCCACGGTCCTCGTCGAGGGGGCGGTCAACGTCGCCACGGCGCTGGGCGTCAGCGGCCTGGTCGTCGGGCTCACGGTGGTTGCCCTCGGGACGTCCCTGCCCGAACTGGCCGCGTCCGTCGTCGCGGTCCGCCGGGGACAGCGGGATCTCGCCATCGGCAACGTCGTGGGCAGCTGCCTGCTGAACCTCGGGCTGGTGCTCGGGGTGCCGGCGATCCTCGTCGACGACGGCCTGCCGGTCCCGGCGGCGGCCGTGGCCCTGGACATCCCGGTGATGCTGGCCGCCGTGGTGGCGCTGCTGCCCATCGCCTTCACCGGGTTCGCCGTGGCCCGCTGGGAGGGCGGGCTGTTCCTGCTCCTGTACCTCGCCTACACCGGATACGTGCTGCTGGCGGCCACCGAGCACGACGCCCTGGAGGGGTTCAGCTCCGTGATGGTCTCGTTCGTCCTGCCCCTGGTCGTGATGACCCTCGTGGCGGTGAGCGCCCACGAGCTGGGCCGACGCCGCGAGCGCCGCGGGCTCGACGGGCCGGCAGGCGCCCCCTAGCCACCGCGGGTGGGCCGACGGACGGTCACGGTCAGCCGGACCGCAGTCCGCTCACACCGTTGCCCAGGAGCACCGCGCCGATGACGACCAGCACGACGGTCATCACCCAGGAACCGTTGGCGGTCATCCACCCCTTCGCGGCCGCCAGCACCGTGGCGGCCCGGTCCCCCAGGACCACGTCGAGCAGCACCGGGGCGGCGACCGCGGCACTGGCGACCCCCGTGAACAGCAGGAGCGCGAGCACCTGCTGCGCCACGGACGCCGTGGCCGTCGCGATCGCGGCCGCCCCCGAGACGACCAGCACCGCGTTCTTCGGGTTCACCGTGACCAGCAGGAAGGCCACGGCCAGGGCCTTCGAGGGCGTCATCGTGTCGACCGCCGTCATCCACCGCGCCGGCTCCGACCCCTCGCGCGACCGGCTCCGCCACTGCTTGACCCCCAGCAGCAGCAGCGTGCCGCCGAGCACCACCCGCAGGACGCCGACCCAGGGCGCGGGATCGTCGCGGGGCAGGGTCGTGTCGACGACCAGCACGGTGAGGGCGGCCACGACGGCGATCCCGGCGATCCAGCCGGACAGGAACGCTGTGACCGCGCCCCGGGTCCCGCTGGTGACGAGCATCAGCACGATCACGGCGACGGGCAGGGAGGCGGCGAGCAGTCCCACCGCGATCGGGAGACCCGCGGCTGCGGCTGCCGGCACGACGACCTCCTGGGAACGGGTGCCCGTGACCGGGCCGCTGACGCCCGGGGCTGCGGTCGAGCCGACCGCTCCCCTCGACGAGGGCTGGGGCCCCGGGCACCGGGGCCCAACCGCCCTGCGACGGGAACGATCGGAACACCGGCCTCGGGGGCACATCCTTCTCCACCAGGGTGGAGGCCGCGGGCGCGGCCGCGGATCACCCGCCGCGGGTGGTCGTCCTCAGCGCCCCGGCGATGTCGCGGGCCCAGGCCTCGATCCGGGGCCAGTCCCGGTGGTCGCCGAAGCGCCCCCCGGTCCCCCAGAGGAGGAGTCCGGCCCAGCCCGGAAGCTGCTCGGCCTGCGCCACCCCGGACAGCAGCAGGTGCCCGCGCGGGTGCACCACCTCCCGCAGGGACGCGGCCAGCCGCCGGTTCTGGGCGCGGCGGGCCGGTCCGCGAAGGATCCGGGGCAGGGCCGCGGACATCCCCACGCTGAACAGCCACACCGGCCGGGTCCGCAGCACGGCCTGGTGGCGGTGGACGAACGCGGTGGCCACCGGCAGCCAGTCCTGGTCGTGGATGGCACTGCCCAGCACGACGGCGTCGTAGTCGCCGAGACCGTCCTGCTGTTCCATGGGCTCGACGTCGACCGACGAGCCCTCGTCCCGGAGCACGTCGGCGATCCGCCGGGCGATCTCCGCCGTCGACCCGTGTGCGCTGGCATGTGAGACGAGAATGCGCATCTCCGCCTCCCTCTCGGTCCTGCCTCCAGCGTAGGCCGACGACCGGCCGGACCGGGTGACGACCGGGGACGCGGGACGTAGCGTAGAACCATGAACAATCTCGTGCTGTCCCTGACCAGCTCCGCGGCCGCCGGAGCGCTGACGCTGGTCTCCCCGTCCGGCTGGTCGCCCCGGGTGCGCGCCGCGTACGTCGTGGTGCCGGGAGTCCTGGTCGCCGGCGCAGGAGCGTGGGTGCTCTCCCGGAACACCGGCGGGGAGGATCCCGTCGACGCCGGCACCGAGGTCGGGCCCCTGGCCGACGGGAGCCCTGTCGCGGCGCAGCGGCTGCCGGTGGCGGCGCGGGCGGCGCTGCTGATGGGTCTCGGCGCGGCGACGTGCGGGGTCCAGGCCGCCTCGCTGCGGATCGACGCGATGCTCGAGCGGTGGCTGGTCGCCCGCGGGGCGACCCATCCGCGCCGGTGGATGGCCGCGCTCGCCGTGCTCGCCTCGCTGGGCATGGACGCCGCCGGGGACCGCATGAGCGCTCTCGCAGGGGAGGGCCGCCGGCCCGTTGCCTGACGACCTCCGCCGCCCCGGGCGCGGCGGCTGTTACGGTTCCCCCAGCAGGCACCGGACGCCCGCGTCGCCCGTCGACCCCGACTCCACGAGGAGCACCACCATGGCCGCTGAGCCCGTCGCCCGGCAGACCGAGCCTGTCCTCGTGCCGTTCGGCGCCCCGACCGTCTTCCCCGCCCCGGGCCGCGGTGAGGCCGGGTCTCGGGCTCGTCGCGCCCCCGGGTCCCGCAGCCGGCCGCGCCGGCCGGTCCGCTGAGCCGGGGTCACCGGACGGTGGACGAGCGGCGGAGGCTGAACCAGGGCGGTGCCGTGTACCCCGGTGCGCGCGCGGTGGTCATCCCCGCCCGCACCGGAGCCACCGGGGAGCCCACCACCCGCCGTGTGGTCGTGGCCGCCGACCGGAGGAGCTTCACCCTGGACGACGGGCAGGTCTACGAGCGGCTCTCCGGGGCGCTCTGGTCCCAGCGGCGCTCCCCGGACGTCGGCACGCTGCTGGTCCGTCAGGCCTGCACTGAGGGCGCGGCCCTGTTCGACGGCCTCTGGCGCTCGGCCGCGGACCCGTCGCCGCGGACGGCGGCCGAGATCGCCGAGGAGCAGGAGGCGGCTGTGGTCGAGGCGCTGCGCGCCCGGCACCGCGTCCCGCCCTGGTCGAGGCCGGACTTCTACTACGACGTGGTCCGGGCGCGAGAAGCCCTGGCCGGTCTGAGCTCGGACCTCTCCCGGATCCCGGACGAGAAGTTCTGGGCCGTGGTGGAGCGCCACCGGCGCACTCCCGCCGAGATCGCCGGGCTCAACCAGCCGGTGGGGCCGAACTGTCTCACCGCGGAGCACGGGACCTGCCGGCGGTGCCGGCCCGTGCACGTGTGGGCGTGGGTGGCCGAGCGCCGCTGGAGCCACCACAGCGGTGACCCGTCCGTGGTCTACGACGTCGAGGCGATCGTCGCCGTGCTCGAGCGCATCGACCCCGGGTACCGGCACACCCCGGGCCGGGTCCTCACCCGTGTCCTCGACGAGCACCACCGTCCGGAGCAGGGGGCCGCCCCGTGAGCGCGGCGCCGACGGACGGCGCACCGCGCACCGGACCCGGACCCGCCCCCGTCCGCAGGCCGGCCCCAGCACGCCACCCGATCCCCTCGACGACAGGACGTCCCATGCGCCGACCCGTTCCCGCTCTGCTCGCCCTCTCCGCCCTCGCCCTGACCGGCTGCGCGCCGACCGCCGACGACATCCAGGCGATGGTGGCCGGCGGAGCCGTCTACGAGGACGCGACGGCGCTGCGCGACGACGTCGTCGGGGCCGGCATCGACTGCCCGGGCACGGACCAGCTGCGCGCCCCGGCCGACCCGGAGACCACCTACCTGGACTGCGCCAACGGACGCATGGCCATGGCCGTCACGGACTCCGAGGAGCGCATGGCGGGGCTGCTGAACACCCTCAGCAGCGAGCAGGGCGCCTCCTTCCTGCACGCGGACAACTGGGTCGTCATCTCGAGGGACGCGGCCCCGCTGCAGCAGCTCCGGGACGAACTCGGCGGGGACATCACCACGAACCCCTGAGCGCTCACGGTGCCGCTCGCCGTCCGCCCGCACGGGGCGTGGGAGCCCGCCACCGGGACACGGCGGACGCCCACGCCCCCCTCACGGACATACCCCGGGCCTGCTACGACCAGGATGCGGTCGTGAGGAGGGCGAAGAGAGGCTCGAAGTCGTAGCTCGTGGTGCTGTTAGTCATGACCGCGATGCCCAAGCCGTGTGCTGGGTAGAGACGCATGACGTTCCAGAATCCGGCGCCGGCCCCGAAGTGCTCGACCCACTGCCCCGTTTCCGGGGTGGGGCGGCGGAACCAGCCGATGCCGTGGTCGAAAGGTTTCCCCGGGTGCTCGATCACTCGCATGGATCGGGCCGTCTCAGCGGACAAGATGCGGTGCCCCTCGATCTGGCCGTCACCCAGGTGCAGCCGCAGAAACCGTCCGGCATCCGCCACGTCGCCGACCAGACCGCCGTAGGCGGCTCCGTCGACGTAGAAGGGCCGCAGGCCCAGGTAAGCGCCGTGACGGGTCCCGGCCACCCCGGGCGGGAGCAGACGGCGCAGCAGCGGATCGGCGGCGCGCGGGGCGCGCACATAACCGGTGGCGGCTGGTGCCTCCGGGGAGTAGGTGAACCCGGTGCCGGTCATGCCCGCCGGATCCAGCACGGCTTGCCGCAGATAGGACGTCACCGGCATACCGCTCACGGCTTCGATGATCTGACCCAGCGCAAGATAGCCGATGTTGGTGTATCGGGCCCTGTGCCCCGGGGCGTGGCGATAGGCGCGCGGTCGGCTCATCACGGACCGCAGCAGGTCCTCGACCGCCGGCGGCTCCTGCTCGGCCGGGTGCACCCATCGCAGCGGCAGAGGATTGGACAACCCCGCGGTGTGGGTCAGCAGCTGCCCTACCGTGGGCTGGGAGGCACGCGGGGCGCGCAGACCATCCACATAGTCGGCCACCGGTGCGTCCAGCTCGAGGCGACCGTCCTCGACCAGGATCATGGCGGCCGTGGCGGTCACGATCTTCGTCATGGAGAACCACAGATACACCGTGGCCGGAGTCGCGGGCGCCCCCGTGGCCAGGTCGGCAGTTCCGAACCCACCGGCGTACAACGACCGTTGTGAGTCGACCACGACCAGGGACAGTCCCGGGATGCGCCCGGTGCGCATCATGGTCATCACTGCCTCCGCCAACCACTCAGGAGTACCCCCTGGCTGGGCCCCGGAATCACCGGGGTGGTTCTCGGACGGATGGCTGTGCATGGCATCCCCCAGATGCGCGACTCCACGGACGTCGCAACGGTCTGACGCCACCTTGAAATTCTGCCGCTGCGGTGTCAAGACCGAAACCGACCAAGCCATACAGACGACGCAGACGGCGTCCGTCAGGACGCTGCGCTGGGCCCCTCAGTACCGGACGACGGTCGATCCCGCCGTGAACCACTACAGACACCTGCGTCCGCGACGGGAACCAGGGAGGCGGGCATATGAACCCCCGCTGCAACGCCGAACTCCCGAGAAGTGATCGGTAGCCGGCCATATGTAAAGCGGTTCCCCGCCACTGGCGGGCGCACCCCGCGCCCTAGAAGGATGGGCACATGAGCACTTCTGATCAGCCGCGCCCGCCGCTTCCGCCATTCACCCACGAGAGCGCCCTCGCCAAGGTCCAGGCCGCCGAGGACGCCTGGAACAGCCGTGACCCCGCGCGCGTCGCCGGCGCCTACTCCCTCGACACCGAGTGGCGCAACCGCGACCAGCACATTCGCGGGCGAGAGGAGGTCGTCGCCTTTCTCACCGATAAGTGGGCCCGCGAGCTCGACTACCGCCTGCGCAAGAACCTCTGGTCTTTCACGGACAACCGGATCGGAGTGCGGTTCCAGTACGAGTGGCACGACACCGACGGGCAGTGGTGGCGCTCCTACGGCAACGAGCTGTGGGAGTTCGACGCACTCGGCTACATGCGCCGCCGTGAAGCCTCCATCGATGACGTCGCCCTCGACGAGTCCGACCTGCGCGTCACTCCCGGCGAGGGCGAGCTTCCCGTCTGGTGACGACGGCGAGAGTCCCTCCCCTGCCAGCCGAAGCATCCATTGCTGGTCAGCCTCCTGGCTGGCCATTCCTATGTCCGGGGAACGACATGGCTCACGCCAACGCCGTGCTGGCATCGAAACACCGCTTGATTGTTGCCGGCCTGGTCGTCGACGACGGTGGCCGCTCAGCGAGGTCACTGGGCTTCAGATCACCGCTGAGCGCAGGGACCGGCTCTCCCCCGCTGTGCCGGGAAGACTACGGGCGGCTACCCCCTTCGGAGGAGCAACGGCCCGCGGAGAATGGGCTGTCAGCTCACCGGTCGAACCGGGCACCCTCGGGCTTGGGCGGAAGAACCGTGAACACGAGGATGACGATCCAGCCGACGAATGGGATCAGTCCGAGCAGCAGCATCCACCCGGATAGATTCACGTCATGCAGGCGCCGGACGGCGACCGCCAGCGACGGAACGAGGGTTCCCAGGGCGAAGACAAAGAACACCAGCGACAACACGATGCCAAGGCCGTTGGGCTCGCCGAAGGAATCGGTGCCGACCACCGCAATGAGCAGGTTCACCGCAAAGGAGATCAGGAAGAAGAACAGCGCGACCCACCAGTACTCGGAGCGACTGGCGCGCCCGGAGAACTGGGCGTATTTCGCGAAGAAGCGCTTGATCGCCTGCCCGAACCCGACGGGCACTCCGGGCTGGGTGCCGTACCGCTGCGGGCTGTTCTGATAGTCGTTGGGGCCCGACTGGTGGTAGGCTGGCTGCGGATAGCCCTGCTGCTGGTAGCCGTAGCCGTTCGGGTGGGCTGCGTAGCCCTGCTGTCCGCCGTAGGCCGGTGTCTGCACGGGGTTGGTGGACTGGCCGCTGAGTGGCGGGTGGTCCGGGCTGCCATACGGATCATTCGTGCTCACGGGGATCCCCTTCACATGTAGTTCGCTTCTGCACACATCGTATGTGCAAGGGGCCGCTCCAGGAGACCGCGCCGCCCAGATGGATGCCCCTGGTGACCTGCGACAAGCGCTGGCCCCGGCTCTGGGGGCAACTCGGCTTCGACAGCCGGCGGTGTCGTTGCCACCAAATCCACCGCCCACCTGCTGCGCTGGGCCCACGTCGAGACAGCTTTCCGCCGGTGCCACGAGGACCTCGACTCCTCGGGCGGCGGGAGGCTTGCCGGGGCTATCGCGCCGCATCGGCCGGTCGGGGAGCCGAGGGCTGCCCGAACACGGTGGCACATCCTCGGCTTCACGTCTGCGCCGGACTGTTTCACGCGGACCGGCGCAACGGCCGGTGGCAGCAGAGGCGACAAGGCCGCCAGACCCGCCGTCTCCGAGCTCGGCCAATCACAGCTCCGTGTCCCCGAACCAGGGTTTCGTGGCCTCCTCGTACGTGCCGTCGTGCTTGGCCATGTTCAACCACTGGTCGACGTACTCCTTGAGCGCCACGTCTCCCCGGGGCAGCAGGTACGCCTTCTCGAAGTAGTCGAACGGGTCCTCCGGGTGCACGGCGCACAGCTCGGGCTCCTCATTGGCCACCCACACCGTCTCCGAGGCATCGGTGGTCATGACGTCCGCGCGGCCGGCGATGATCTCGTCGAAGATGGCGTTGTTGTCCTCGAACCGGATGATCTCCCCCTCCGGGTAGTTCGCCTCGGCGAACTTCTCGTTGGTTCCGCCGATGGGAGTGATCGACCGGACTCCTGGCTGGTTGATCTCCTCGATCGTGTCGTACTTCTCGACGTTCTCGCACAAGGTGATCGGCGTCTTGCCCTCCTCCATCAACGGGTCGCTGTAGAAGGCCTGCTCCGCCCGCGCCGTGGACACCGAAATGCCTCCAGCGCCGATGTCGCACCCGCCGGTGAAGTCATCCATGAGGGTCTTCCACGTCGTGGGGACCCACTCGATCTCTGCCTCGAGGTTCTCCGCCAGGTCCTCCACCATGGTGATGTCGATGCCGGTGTACTCGTTGGTCTTCGGGTCCAGGTAGGTGAACGGCCGGTAGTCACCGGTGGTGCACACCCGCAGAGTACCGCTGTCAGTGATGCCGTCGAGACGGGACACCGGCTGCTCGTCACTCACCGGTGCCGCGGCGCCTCCAGCATCGGCGTCGGCACCACAGGAGGTCAACGCCAGCAGTCCTGTCACGGTCAGTGACGTGACCGTGACCATGATTTTCACTCTCCGGCGTGTGCTGCGTCTCATGACAGCGATTCAATCACCGCGCCGCGCCGCTCCTCCGCAGAACACGGCCGGGGAGCGGAGCGCGAACAGGGCGGGCTTCGGATGGCCTGGGTCTGTGCCGTAGTTCTGTCTGCACCCATCACCGAGGCTGCCGCAAGTGCTGCAAGACAAGGCGCGACGCTGATCGACGACCCGGCGATGTCCTCATGAGCCGCCGACAAGGGCCGGGCGGGTGGCACAGGACGAAGCGATGGGACTCCCACAACCCGTTGGCCATCGGGAATCCAGAAGTCCGCTGAGTGAATGTCCATCGCGCTCATCCTGAAGATCCTCATCACGGCGTTCACCACCCTGTCCATTGCCGCGATTGCCTGGTGGGCACGCATGCACCACAACCGGCCCCAGGAGTACTCGGAACAGGTACGGATGCCCAAGGTGATTCCGGTGGTCGGCTGGCTCTTCCTGTGCATGGGGCTCCTCATGGGCCTGTTGTCCTTTCTCACGCCCGGCGCACCTCTCGGCGCCCACCTTGCTTCGGCGGCGATCTTTGTCGGAGGGATGGCCTTCGTGGCGATGTACCGCAATTTCTACGTGGCTCCGCGCGCCTTCGAGGTGGCCTTCCGCAGCGTGTTCGGCAAGGAGCACGTCATTCCCTACAGCGACATCACCTACTACAGCTTGGAGATGCTGAAAGGGCAGCAGTTCTTGAAGGTCAGATCCATTCACGGCGCCAAGCTCACCATCAACGCCAGTGCTTACGACATGTCGCCCTTACTGCGGGCCATTGATTCTCACGAGGTCACAGGCCGCTGGCCTGTCCGTGTCGATGTCAGCGCAGAAAACCTCGGCAAGTGACGTCCCAGTTCATCGCCTGCGGTAGAAACGGGCTTCAGCGGGCCGCCGTTCCATGACCTAGGCGCAGCCCTACCAAGCACAACCATCGCGGAACTGATGTTCCGCGTCGCAACTCCGTTTTCACCCTTGGCGCACGAAACGCCGCGTGTCGCCTATCGGCGCGGCCGTCCCAACCCATGCGACTCCATGTCCGGTAGCAGTCCTTATGTGAAGTCACGGAAATGGGCTGCTCTGCACCTGGTGTCCACAGGCCCACGAGCGACTGCACAGCCGCACCCCGAACCTCGGCAGTGCCCGCCCCATGGGCAAGCCAAGTCAACGTCACCTGATGGTGCGGTTGTCCCGCTTCTACCCGCCGTTGACTCCCTGTCCATCGGTGGGCGATTCCGGCTCAGTGGGCCATTCCAGTCCGTATGCCTCTACGAGTGCCTGTGGGGAACCGTACTGGTTTGGATCCTTACCGGCGCGCTGGGCGGCCGCTACTGCCTCGAGCAGAGCTTCAGAGCGCACTTGCATCCACGGGCCATCGAGGAGAGCCTGCTCGATTTCCGCCTGGAACTCGGGGTTGAGGGCAGCCCATTTCGCTTGCGCCCACATTTCCTCGGGACTCTGCTGGTGGTGGGTCATGGTGGTGCTCCTGTCGTGTGGGACACCCTCCGGGGTCCTCAGGTGAGTGACACCCTTGATCTTGTCATCCGTCGAACTACCCGATGCCTTCTGACCTGCCCCGTGGACGATCATCGAGAGCCAGAACGAGGGAGGACCACAGGAGGGTCGACGACCACTGAACGAGTCCGTGAAGCCTCCAGCGTGTCGGAGCCTGGGGCTGGTCGGGACCAGCTGACTGCCCGGGCTCGGCCTTTTTCGTAGCCGGAGGCGGACTGGATGCCGACCACCGCGAGCCGCGAACTGCTCCAGGGTTGTGGCACCGGCGTAGGTCATGGAGCTGCGCTCCCCGGCAATGAGGTGGTCCACCAGGTCCTCCACCCCAGACCGCTGCGGGTCCAGGTACATCTTGGAACTGGAGATCCCCCGCTCGGACAATCCCTTGCGGGCCCGCTCGAACGCGCCTGGAGCACTCAGGTGCAGCCCGCCAATGATTTTACCGCCGACCTGACCACAGTGCCTTCGCTGGAGCTGCAGGTGCTGGACAGCCAAGCGCCGGCAGCTCGACCATGAGACGTTGGTGTCCTGTCACGGCCCGCACCCTGTCACGGTGGATCGGCAGCACGAACGGGTCACCGAGATCGATGCGCGAGAGCTACTGAGCGCTGACCCCGGGGCGGTCCCATGTTCCCCGTGATGGCATCACCACACCGACCAGCTGCGGACTGCAGTGACAGGGTCCTCCGACCGCACTCCGGCGGCCTCCCATGCACGAGGGCATGACCCCTTGGTCGCCCGGACCAGGACAGAACTGCAACGAAACCGCCCCCGTTCAGGAATGCCACCGGAGGTCCAGGAGCTGGAATCACCAGGACCTCGGGGTCGATACCCTCGAAGAGAACCCCGACACACCAAGCCCTCCTGACCACACCAGTCCCCCCCATGAGAAGAGAACCTGATGAACTCCGCACCAGATGCCCCCGACCCCACGGACCCCGCCAACAACGACGCGGGCGAGGAGACCACGCCAGGCCATGAGAGCGCCAGTCAAGCCCAAGGCGGGCTGGCCAACGCCGGGACCGCCCAGGGTTTCACCGACGCGGTCGACCGGCGCCTGGCCCGCCGGGTACTGGAGAGCTTCTCCCCCGGCAGCAACGTGCCAGAGAGCGCGATACTGCCCGAGCTGGAGGATGAAGAGGACAGCCCGGTGCGAACCGATAACCCCGAGTAAGCACCCTCGTGCTGCGCGCGATCACCATCTGGCTCAAGGATCTATTGAGAGACGCGCCCTGCAGCGCCGGCAGAGGCCCGCCTGATCTTTCTGGCGGGATCCTGCCCGCTGAACAGCGATGGGACGACCTGCGCTGAGGGTGACTTTGCGGCTCTTCATGGTTCGTGGGGAAGCGGGCTCACCCATCAGCTCCAGTGGGTGCCTCGCATGGTGACCGGGCTTCTCACCCCGTGCGGGTGATGCTGGCTGCCGTCGGCATCTTCAGGTTCTGAGGCGCCAGCACACACTACTCACACCATGGAGTAATTGTGACCTCTCCCACGAACACTCCGCGTCCCGATGTCACCTCGCCGCCAACGTCGACCGAGGCTGGGGACTGCTGCACGATCAGCTGACATCCGAGCTGGGTTGGTGACCGATGGTCGGCCATATGCAAAGAAGATTCCTTGTCGGCGACCTTCCGACCTTCGGATCTTCTTCTCGAGCGCTGGCTACATCTTTCGCGGCGGCCCTGCGGGCAAGCCAGATGAGCTGTTGCTTATTCACGCATCAATCCCGAACGTCTACCTCGTGGTCTCCGGGGTCGGGTGAAGTCACTCATCGGCATCAACCCATGAGCGGCTGTGCGGGCTCTTCAGGATGGATGTGTGAGGCCGGTTTATCCGATGGACAAACCTGATGCCGGGACCGCCCTCGACAGCTGCCACCCGTGCCGGCGGAGCTGCCGTTGCGCCTCCAGCTGGTCGGCCCATAGGCGCGACTGGTGCTCGAAGTTCGCCATGAACCCGATGACCAGCAGCACCACCCCGATCACCAGCAGAGCGATCCAGGCAGGTTCCGGCGTGCCGCCTGCCCCCACCGACACGCACAGTCCGACGGTGGCCACCGCGGCCGCAAGCCCGCCGACACCCGTTGCGGCGATGATTGATGTGGTTGCCATCAGAGAGCCCCCTCGAGCTGGATCTAGACTTTAGTCTATTTCATACACCCGGGTAACTTGATGGGTCAATAATTACCGAGGGTCGCGCCCCCTGGTCCCCAACCTCTGGTACAGCGGAGCCCCCCGGCCTCCGTTGAGGTCACTACCGCCCCTCTACTGGCTCAACGGAGCACACGCCCATCATGGCCAGCGACTACGACGCTCCACACACCGCCTTCGAGGACGAGGCGGCCAGCGAGTCCCTGGAAGCGACCCCGGCCCAGCGCAGCGTCACTACCCGGACCGCGGTTGAGTGGGCACGGGCACCGGTGGAATCCCACCCACCGGCCACCGGGCCTCGAACCCTGAGGCTCTCGTCAGTCGCGTAGGTCAGGACGGTTTGATCGACAAGGAGTACCGCTACGACGACTTGATGGGCACGGCCCCACAGCTCGGGCCCCTCTCACCCGGCCACGAGCACAGAAACTCTCAGACCGGCCACCCCACCGCACCGCACCGCACCGCACCGGTAAACGCTTCCCGAGCCGCTGACCCGAACACACTGCATCCCCGCGGCACGCGCCGATGTGGACCCGGCCCTGTCCGTGCGGACGGCCCACGTGCCGGCGGACACGTCGTGAGGCCCGTGCTGGTGACCCCACCCGTAAGTGCTGCACGGGCCACCTGAGCATGTCGGTGAGGGATCCCCGGAAGGGTGTCCTGCCCGGTGGTGGTCCCGGCGCGTCGTGGGGCGACATCTATGCCCGGGATCATGCGTGGGCATGGTTCCGGCCCGTCAGGCGGCGTACCGTGAAAAGCCGGGGGAAGACGCCAACTGGTCCCACCAGATGGACCTGAAATCCTCGGTCCACCTTCCGGAGAACGGCTCAGCCGAGGCCGCCCCTCCCCCCAGATGCACCCGGGGGGTCTGCATTCCATGGACGACGCATCCTGTACCCACCACCTGCCCGCTCTCCTGCGCATCGATACGGACGGGGCTTCCGTGCGCCGGTCGTCACCGGGTGCCCCACCCACCGCAGCCACCAGGCACTGCCCAGGAGGGTCCACCGGGCCCGGGCCCTGCTCGCCACCGACCGCCCCCGCCCCGCCAGGAGGTTGAGCCGGCCATGACCCAGTGGAGGGCCACGGCCAGCATCCTCACCGTCACACCCCTGGGACCGGTCGTGGTCGGCTCGCTCACCGCCGCACTGAGCGACCACCACGGGCAGGTGACCTACCGGATCCCCGGGCTGTGGCTGCAGTTCGACGTGGAGACCGAGGACCGCACCGGCGCCTGCCGCACCGCCCTGGACCACCTGGCCACCACGATTTTCCCCCTCCTGCCCGGGACCTCCCTCACCAACCTGCAAATCATCGTCCACCAGCCGACCCGAACGCGGCCACAGGCAGCCTGAGACAACGCGTGGACCTGGCCTCAGATGCCCCCGGGTACGACCGTGAAACCAGGGACGGTCCTGGCCCTCCGCAGGACAGCCCGGAACAGACCCCGCCTCGTGCCCCATGCGGTCACCGCTGGAGGGTCCGCCTCGGCGGCACGCCATAGACCGCCCGGTAGGCCCCGGCGAAGCGGCCCGGGTGGGAGAAGCCCCACCGGGCGGCGATCTCGCCCACGGTGTCCCCGGCCGTGGGGTCACCGGCGAGCAGGTCGGCGTGGGCGGCGGCCAGCCGGGTGGTACGCAGGTAGGCGGTCGGGGTGAGGCTGCGCGGGTGGTTGGCCCGGAAGGCGCGCACCAGGGCTTCGGTGGTGGTGCCGGCGGCGCGGGCGGCGTCCTCGACGGTGATGGGCAGGGAGGCGTGGTCGTCGAAGAAGGCCACCGCGGTGCGGTAGACGCGGGTCTGGGCCGCCATGGACCGGGTCCGCTCGCACGGGTCGCCGGCCAGGGGAAAGCACTCGAGCATGGCCACGGCCAGGTGCCGGGTCAGCTGGACGCGCACCAGGGGCTCGGCGAAGGCCGCGGAGTCCACCGTGTCCCGGGCCATGCCGGCCACCCCGGTCCAGTACCGGCCCAGCCGGTCGTTGACCGGCCGTGCGGAGGCGAAGGCCACGGGCGTGTGGGTGCCGTAGACGGTGTCGGCGACCCCCTGCAGCAGGGGGCGGGTGAGATTGATGGTGGTCACCTCCAGGGGCCCCCCGACGACCAGGGTCGGGTGACCGGGACGGAACAGCACCGGGGATCCGGTGCCGGTGCCGGTCTCCGTACCGGTGGACCACTCGTAGCGGGTCGCGCGGGCCTCGGCGACGCCGAAGACCTCGGTGTCGCCCCAGGAGGAGAACGGGCCGTCCAGGCCCAGTCGCACCACCGACAGGTGCTCATCGCCGTCGTGGCGCTGCCGGTAGCGGAAGGTGGGGCGGGTCGGGTCGGGGTGAAGGAGAAGGGCACCCGCACCTCGGCGAACAGGGCCGCCACGGCTCCTGGTTCCGTGGCCGTGGCCTCACGGTGGAACGGTGCGCTCATCGGTGTTTCCCCCATCGACTCGCTGCGTGCAGGTTCGACGCCCGGACAGTGCCCCCACCGGACCTCCCGTCCATTCTACGGACCGTCCCTTCTGGGCGGGACACGACCGCGCACACCCCCGATCCGGTCACAGCCACGTCCACTGCCTCGCGAGATCGGCAGGACAAATCGGTTCGGTCAGAACGCACCCGGCCTCCTGGCTGTGTCCTGACCCGGTGTGCTCCACGGTGGAGCGCAATATCCTGGGCACCATGGGCTCATCAGGGGGATGGTCGGTGCTGACCACCCGTGACCCAGAAGAAGGCCGTGAGGCACTCCAGCATGCCTACCGCCGCCTGCGCCTGCCGCGACCGGAGGCGAGCAGATTCGAGCTGACAATGGCCAGCACCGCCTGCGGGCCGCTGACCGCCCAGCGGCTGCGGCTGATCGGCTGGGACAGCCACGGCGCCAACGACAGCACGGGACTGCTGTGTATCGGTCACCTCGCCCACGGCCGTTTCCTGGTCCGCTCCGAGCGCACCGAGGTCACCGGCGGGCCTGCTTTCCTCTTGCCCTCCGGCCCCTACACGGCCCAGTGGAAGGACCTGGGACTGAGCACCCTCACCGTGGAGGCCGCGGTCGTGGAGGACTACGCCCGGGCCATGATCGGGCGCACCGAATTCCGGTTGGAGTTCACCGGGCACCACCCGCTCACCGAGACCCACAGGAGATACTGGCAAGCCACGGCAGGGCACGTCGTTGCCCACGTGCTGGTCAACGACGCCGCGGCCAGTCCGCTGATGTTGGAGCAGAGCCTGCGCAGCCTGACCACCGCGGTGCTGCAGACCTTCCCCAACAGCTTCCTCCAGGCCGGCACCGACCCAGACCCACCGGAACAGGCCCACCCCGCGGCGCTGCGCCGGGCGGTCGCTTTCATCGAAGCCCACCTGGCCGAGCCCATCGGCCTGCCCGAGATCGCCGCCGCCGCCAGGATGAGCCCACGAGGCCTGCAGGCGGCTTTCCGCCGCCACCTGGACACCACACCGCTGCGCTACCTGCGCACCACCCGGATCGACGCCGCCCACACCGACCTGCTCGCCGGTGACCCCACGGCCGGGGACACCGTGGGCGAGATCGCCGCCCGGTGGGGCTTCTCCCACCCGGGCCGCTTCGCCGCCGCCTACCGCACCCAGCACGGTGAAGCACCCGCCGACACCCTGCACCGCTGAGGCCGCCACGCACCACAAGGAACGGCGACACCGTCGAACACCCGGTCCACGTGGTGGCGCCCATCCCACCGCGCAGACCGGCACCCCACGCACTGGGCTCACGCTAACCCTCAAGTCCGCTGATGAACTTCACGGGGAACTCCGACTGCAACGACGCCCACGATGACCTCGATGACCTCGCCTGAGGATCGACAGCCGGGTCGTATGCAAAGCAGCAGAGAGCGCCGAGCTGCTGGTGCACCTGCTGTCCACGAGTTCTGTGGCTTGTGCCCGGCCGCCCCCCGGGGCCGGGGTTCCGGAGCACGAAAGGGCAGTACACTGATCATAAGAGGGGTCGGTGAGACGAAGGCGCTTTCTTTGCTGACGGAGTCGGCAGCGGCCACCGGGCCAGCCTGACCATCCCTGCCGAATGGCGCCCACCATGTCCTCTGAATTCTTGCCCGAGGGACTGACCCCCAGCTTCACCCACCTGGCCGGCAGGCTCCTGTCCGGCCAGGACCTCACCACCGCGATGCAGCAATTGGCCCGTGCTGCCCATCGGATGATCCCTGCCGCGGCCGGGGCCGGGATCTCGCTGCTGGACGAGGACGGCATCGGGACCACCATCGCTTCCACCGACCCGGCCGTGGAGGCCATCGACGCCCGGCAGCACGGGCTCGGGGCAGGCCCGTGCCTGAGCGCATGGACCACCGGGCAGACCCAGCGCGTCGAGGACACCACCACCGATCCCCGCTGGGGGCTGTGGCAGGCGGGCGGGGCCGAGGCCGGGATCCGCTCGGTGCTCAGCGTCCCCCTGGCCTGTCTCGACCGCCGGCTGGGGGCGTTGACGGTCTACGCCTCTGCCCCGGGCGCCTTCGGGGACGCCGAAGAACGGCTGCTGGGGTTGCTGGCCGATGCGGCGGCCACCCTGGTCGGGGCCGCCCAGGCCCCGGAGGCCCCAGCGCCCCGGGCCGCTCCGTGGGAGGACGCCCTGGACTCCGGCCAGCTCATCGGGCTGGCCGCCGGTGTGCTGATGGCCCGCGACCACCTGACTCCCGAGACGGCCCGGGCGGCGCTGCTCAAGGCAGCAGACACCCAGGACCGGGGCCTGGTCGAGGTCGCCGCCGCCGTGATCGACGCCGCGGTGGGCCACGAGCAGGCCCACCGGTTGTGTGAGCTCCCCGGGGGAGGTGCCCCCACGGTAGGCAGGCGAATGTGCAACCCCCTGGTAACCCGTCTGCGAACTCGGCCGGGCACCCACTCGGTCCGCTTCACCGCGGCCCCGCCCCTCGACAGGCCTGCAGGGAGAACCCGGCCACCACACGTCCATCGCCGACCGGCCCCTCGGGTGCTCCCCGCTCGGCCACGCTGACTCTGCCAACCATGCACCCTGACGCGCAAAATCAAGGTGCTGCGAGATCACGGCCGGCGGTCTCCGCAGAACCGGACCGGCGGGGAGGGGGCGATGGCCGTCGAAGGGGAGGATCATGGGTACCGGCCGGCAAACATGGCCCCTGAAACAGGGCCTACCGCAGGTGCCAGCAGGTGAGCGAGGGACGTCATGGAATCTGATCCGTCAGTGGCCGAGCCGATGACTGTTCTCGCCCGGCTGCAGGAACTGTTGCTGGATGAGCCGACCGCGACCGCTGCCGTGGCACGATTGGCCGAGGTCGCCCGGGACCTGATTCCGTTGGCGGTCGGAGCCGGAGTCACCCTGATCGACAGCTCCGGGCACCCCTCCTCCACCGCGGCCACCGACCCGGGGGTGGCCGCGGTGGACCGGATGCAGTACGCGGCCGGGGAAGGCCCGTGCCTGACGGCCTGGGACACCGTGAGCGTCCAACGCGTCGAGGACACGCTCACCGAGACCCGGTGGCCGGAATGGGCCGCGGCCGCGACCGGGGTGCGCTCGGTGCTCAGCGTCCCACTGCTCTACCGGGGGCGCGAGATCGGGGCGACGAAGGTCTACGCCGCGGAGCCGCACGCGTTCACCGACCACGAGGAACACCTGCTCGGCCTGCTCGCCGTCGCGGCCGCCACCCTGCTGGGGACGGCCCACAACACCTCAGCGGCCACAAGACTCAGTACCGAACTGCACGGTGGCCTGGTGGAGCGGCAACAGATCCAGGCGGCCGTGGGGATCCTGATGGAACGCCACGGACTCGACGCCGAGGCGGCCCACACCCGGTTGCTGGCCGCCGCCCGCCAGCAGCAGATACCCGTGCAGGTGGTGGCCGTGCGCCTCGTGCACCGGGCCGATGACCCGCGGCTGTGACGGGACCCGCCATGGACGATGCGAGCACCGGCGCCGACCGCACGCCGAGGACCTAGGCGATCCTCGCGGACGTCGGGTCTCGCGTCGGGGCGGGGTGTATCGAGACACCGAACGCTTCGGGCATGATGTCATGGTGACGAATCGGGCCGCGGCCCGGTTACCTCCACGTTCGTCCCGACTCGGCGCAACCAGGTGGTGAGGACCTGGCAGGCGAGTTCGAGGTTGCCCATCTGGCAGTGCTGATCGGCCTGCTCGGCGCTGGTGAACATCCGCGTCGTGACGCTTGACGCGGCCACGAGTGCTTGCGCCTGCGCTCGGGCCAGCGCCGGGGGCTGGAAGGCGTCGTGCTCACCGCACATCAGCAACACATCCTGTGTCACCCGTGCGCTGTCCAGGTGTCCGGCGTTCATGCCCAGGAACCACTCGGCGACATCGGCCGGGTCCTGGCTGTCGAGCATGTACAGGACCTGATCGACCACCACGCGCAGGGTCGGCAACAGCCGGGCACGGGTGCGCACACTCCAGCCCATGAAGCCCCGGTGCCGGGCCATCGCGCGGACCGGGCTCCGCAGCACCGGGGGGACCCGGTGCAGCCAGTCGTACACCGGCGGCCAGGCCACCACACGGTGGATGCGCGGCTCGCGCCCTGCAGCACGCAACGCCCAGTACCCGCCCATCGAGATGCCGACCAGCCCGGCCCGATCGAGGCCGAAGTGGTCCAGCACCGCCCCGACCGGCTTCTCCCAGTCGTGGTCGAAGGTGAGCCCGTGCAACCTCCGCGCCCCACCTTGCCCCGGGCCCTCGAAGGCAATCACGTCGAACCCGGCGGCTGCGATCCGCTGGGCGATGGGGAAGAACTCCTCGATCAAGGAGTCGAACCCGCCGTGCAGCAGCACCGTGCCACCGGTCGGTGTCCCCACCCCGGACAACGAATAGGCCGGCAGCGCCGCGCCGGCGTAAGGCACCTCGTGAGCGACGATGTCGGCATCGGCGAACGTGGTCTCGACGAGCCTCAGATAGCGGCGGTAGCGATCCGTCTTCTCCACCGACCCTGGCGGGGTGAAGAACTCCGCGATCCGCCCATAGCCCGTCGCCTGCCGTGGCCGGCCCGCAGCGGCCGCCCGGTGCGACAAGGCCTCGAACACGGGGACACAGTCGCCCATCGACCGCACGCGCCCGGCGGCGTCGACCAGCTCGCGGCGGTCGGCGAAGCCCAGCGCATGGGCCCGGTTGAGCTGGTAGTTGATGAAGTCCCGTCGATGGAACCGATGGAACCCCACCGGCAGAGACACAAGCTCGTGATCACCCACGCCGCCAGCGTACTCCCGGACTGGAGGGGCGCAGCAGGTACCCGAAACGCTCACCACACTTCGCGCGCGAGCGAATCCGAGAACCGGGCCATATGTAAAGCAGTGGCGAGTGGCGCATCGGCTGTCGGCCCGTCGATTTCCGCCACGAGATACCCACGGTTCCTGTGCTTCAGGGCCCCCACTGCAACGCTTGAGCCCTCAAACCACGGAGGTGGTTTCGCGGCTCAGGCGCCCTACCGACGGGTGCTGACCACCCTGGTCCCGGCCGCCCCGGGTGTCGTGCTGGGCACGGCAGCCTTCGAGGCCGTTGTGGGCTACCACCTGCTGTCGGGGCGCCGGGTGTCCGGGGCGCTGCGCTGGGCCCAGGCCTGGGTGCTGGGCCTGGTGCCGGCGTTACCTTGGCCGTACTGGGTGCCGAACGCGGTCACCGCGGTCGTCGTCGGGCTCATCCGCCGCGGGGTCGTTGGCCCCCGATCAGTCTGAGGCGCCGGTCCGGGCCAGCACGGTGCCGGTCATGAACTCGTGGAAGGCCGAGGGTTCGTCCAGGTGCGGGGTGTGCCCGGAGTTGGCGAAGACCACCAGCTCCTTCTCCGGGGCCTCCACTGCCTCGAACCACTCCACGGCCAGCTCGGACCGGCCCGGAGACTCGTAGGCGCCCTCCACCACGAACACCGGCACGCCCAGTTCGGGGACGTCGCGGCGGAAGTCGATGTCTTGCAGCTGCGGGTAGAGCACCGCGAAGGTGTCGATGATCCCGCCCATGGCCCGCACCTGTTCGGTGAGGGTGTACTCGGGCACGAACAGGCTCACCGGGTAGGCCGAGGCCGGGTTGTAATCGTCCCCGTGCGGGAAGTCCCGGTACTCCGGGTTGGTCGACAGCGCGTCCGGGTAGGCCAGCATGTCCGTGTACGGGGGCGGGCCGTTGTCGCGCAGTCGTTGGGCGAAGTCGGTGTCCCCGGTCCGTTGTGCCCACTCCAGGGTCTCGGCGTACATCCGCTGATCGGTCTCCTGCTGGTCGACCATCTGCCCGGACCCGACGAAGGCGTGGTACTTTTCCGGTGCCCGTTGGGCGGCCAGCACCCCCAGGGTGGTGCCCCAGGAGGAGCCCACCAGGTAGATCTTCTCCTGGTCGAACCGGTCCCGGAGGTAGTCGGTGACTTCCAGGGTGTCGTCCACCATCTGCTCCACCGTCATCGTGGAGGTCGGTTCCAGGGCCGGTAGAGACTTGCCGGTGCCGCGCTGGTCCCACACGGCCACCACGAAGTCCTCCTCCAGCCCGCCCCCGGAGGCGCGCATCGCCCCCAGGGCCGTACCGCCCGGTCCGCCTTCCAGGAACAGCAGCACCGGGGCCTGCCGATCGTGGCCGCGGATCATCAGCGACTGCTCGTGCCCGCCGACCGGGATGGTGACCAGCTCCGCCACACCGTCCGGGGCCGGGGCGCCGTCAGCCCCGACGATCGGGGCGGTGGCAGCCGGGCGCACCAGGGCGCCCGCCAGGACCAGCACCAGCACCCCGGCGAGCACCGCACCGCCCAGCCAAAGGTGCCCCCACACTCCACGCCGGGCAGGCCGGTCCCTGCGGGTGAGTCGGCGGCCAGCCGCCGCGCCCCACACCGCCCCGACGGCCAGGGGGAAGCCCATCACCAGGGCGTCGAAACCCCGGCCGGCCAGCAGCGCGGCGATCCCGTAGACACTGCTCAGATGGATCCCGTCCACAGTGGGCCCGAACGCCGGAATCCGCCCCAGCTCGAACACCGCGGTGAACACCACCGGGGCCGCCAGCACCGACCACCGGGAGCCCGTGAGTACTCCTGCTGCCACGCCAAGGGCGAGGCAGAGGGCCAGCATCGTCACGGACTGGGCCGTGGTGACCGGTCCGCGCGGCAGCACCAGAGCGGTCAGCAGGCCGGTCGCCGCGACCAGGATCATGGCGGCGGTGAGCCCGCGGCGCCGGTGGGCGTGGACACGGACCTGGGCAGAGGTGCGCCGGGCGGGGACGGAGGAGCCCCGGTCAAGGTGCTGATGTGAGGGACTCATCGCCGGCCTGTCGGACGGCTCGGTGTGGGTCGGTCTGGCCAGTTCATGATCGGGCCACGGTCCTTCCGGGAGCGGCGTCGTCGGGGACGGTGTGATCCGTGAGGTGTTCGCCGTGGTGGAAGAGCGGGCGGTAGAGGGCCACGGCCAGGGCGACGAACAGCGCGGCGAAGACGAGGAACCCGGCGGCCAGAGCGGGTGAGGCGTCCGGGTCGCTGCTCAGGATCATGACCACCGCCATGGAGGCCACCGAGATGGTCAGGCAGGTGTAGCCGGTCAGCAACGGGTACACGACCCGGCGCGCCCAGCCCGCACCGGCGAGCAGACCGATCCCGCAGGTGATGGCCACCGGCACCAGGATGCCCAGATCCATGAGCTTGACCATCCAGAACGGTGTGGGGCTGGAGGCGTACTCGGTCATCGAGGACGGGTCCTCCCAAGCGGTGAGCATGGTCGGCAGGTGCAGACCCACCGTCAGGAAAGCCGCCGAGGCCAGCAGCGCCACCGCCGCGGTCCGTTGCACCCGCCGCGAGGGCCGCGGCAGGTCCTTGGGCGTCGCCAGCCAGGACAGCACCGCGGCCGCTTCGGCCAGCACAAAGACGGTGAGCAGCAACGGGAACCAGTACTCCACGTTGCCGGGCAACCGCAGATACTCCTGACCGATGACCACCTGCGCGTAGGTGTACACCGCATAGACACCGATGCCGCTGCCCAGCACCGGACCGGCCCGGTGGCCGCGGGCCACCAGCACCGCGGCGATCACCGCCAGGGGCGCGATCATCACCAGGGCTGCGGCGTCACTGCCCACCAACTGGTTCAGCGTCGTGGGCGAGGTGCGGTACTCCAGCAGCCCCAGCCCCACCGGTCCCATCACGGAGGCTGTCGCCATACCCAGCGCCAGGGCGAGCAGCACCGGGGCCAGGGACGCTGGCCCCTGCGGGGAACCGTTCGGCGAGTGGTCCTGGTGGTGCGGACGATCGGTGGGTTCTGCGGTTGAAGTCATCCTTGATGCTCCTCGCGGGGCGGTCGTGGTTGTCGGGTGAAGTGTGGGGGCGTCGAGCTCTTGTGGTGGTTTCTCGGCGCCGGGGAATCCGGTCATGGACGCCTGGCCTCCTCCGGTAATTGTGCTTGCGGGGTCCGGGAGGACAGTCCGGTACCGAAGATCGCCACGAGGGCGACCGCGAGGGCTGTCATGGCGACCGTGTTCACGGTGTGGAATGCTTTCCACAGTGCGGCGTCGCCGCCGAAGAACACGTCCCCGGCGGCATTGCCGACCCCGTGGAGCAGGGTGAGGATCAGGACGCTGCCGCCGGTGCTGTTGTAGATCCAGGTGTAGACCACGCTGGTGGCCACCACCGAGAGCAGGAAACTGGCGATCGGGTAGGTCGACATGGGATTGTCCCGGTTCAGCAGCAGCGGCAGGTGCCACAGCGCCCACACCACCCCGATGATCACGGCCGCCACCAGCCCGTTGTAGCGGGCCTGCAGGCGGGGTAGGGCGAAGCCGCGCCAGGCGAGCTCTTCCGGGACCGCGGCCACCAGGCGGATCAGGAGTACCCACGCCCAGGCCCAGGTGACTTCCAGCCCGCCCATCGCGCTCCCCCACCGGCCGGTCACCGTCAGAGCCCCCAGGGTCAGGAGCATCGGACCTGCCAGGGCGAGCAGGTACCAGCCCGGGTGCACCCGCCACCGTGCCAGCGGGGCGAAGAGCCGGCCTTCCACTCCGGGTCCGTGCTGGGCCCGGAGCACGAGCCAGGCCGCCACTAGGGGCCCGGTCCCGCCCACCACGTAGAGCACGTCGTACACCCACGGCGCCTCGGGCAGCAGGCCCCGGGAGGCTGCTGCCTGTGGCATCCATGCGGCCCAGGTGATGCCCAGGGCCAGCACGGTGAATGCGGTCAGCGGGTGCGCGCTCACCCCACCGGGGGCCCTGGCGGCCAGCACGGATCAGGGTCCTGTAGCCGGACGATCCCCCGGGTCCCGCGGTGGTCCGGCTTGGTTGCCGCCCCAGGGCCCCTGCCGCGCGTCGGCAGGGCGGGGTTGCGGCTCGGCCGGGCCCTGGTCCAGGCGGAAGGGCGGGTACTCATCGCGCAGCAGCAGCACGTAGGCGCCCACCCGGTAGACCCAGCGGTTGAGCCCCACGATCAGGGCGAAGAGCTCGTGGCGGTAGCGGCCGGTGAACAGCAGGATCACCGCGGCGATGAGCACCAGCAGCCCGAGCAGTGAGGGGCCCCAGCTGGTGGTCGCCCGGCCGCTCTCGTCCCACTCGGCGCCCCAGGTGCTGGTGCCGCTGGTGAAGACGCCGATGATGAGCAGGTGTGGGATGGCCAGTAGCCACCACTTCACAAGCACCAAACTGCGGGAAAGCTTCTGCGGGTAGGCCACGTCCAGCTCCGCCGGGTAGTCGGCGGCGGCCAGGGTGAAAGGCGGGTACCGGTCGGTGCCCAGGGCCGAGTAGGAGTAGAACCCCACCCGCCAAGACCAGCGCAGCACCCCGACGGAGAAAGCGAACCAGGACCGCGGATAGCGCCCGGTGAACAGAATGGTGATCCCCGCAGCGATCGTGGTGACCACCAGGGCGACCCACAGCAGGGCCAGGATGAGGGCGTGCGGGATGACCAGCAACCATTTGACCAGCCACAGTCCCCGGGAGAGCCGTTGATCCAGGAAGCCGGTTACCCGCACCGGGTAGCCGGGGCCCGCCCCGCCGTTGCGCCCGGGGTTCTCGGCCAGGGCGGCCCCGGGTCCCGTGCCGGGCCGGGGCCGGTCCCGGCGGGCGGCCGGGTCGATGTCGCGGCCCAGCCCCCTTGTGCCCAGCAGCAGCAGGGGCACCCCCAGCACGAGACCGATCAGCCCGCCGATCAGCAGCCCGGTGCCGATCGGGCCGAGCAGGTCGGTGCGGGCCCCGGCCTGCAGGTCCACCCACACCGGGCGGGTCGTGTCGGCGTTCAACACCACCAGCGACCACTGGCCCGGTTGCAGGTCGACGGTGATCTCCTGGGTCCCGGCGCCGGTGGCCGAGGCCACCCAGATGTCCTGCCCGGTGGGATCAGCTGGGCTCCGGTTCCCCGACGTGGTCGGCTCATCATCGTTGTTGTCGGGCCAGGACGGGGAGCCGGGCCGGGTGCCGGTGACGTCCCAGGAGCCGTCCCCCAGCGAGGTCCGGGGCACGTCCTGCAGATAGCTCGAGACGTCGGAGGCCTCGGCGACACCGATGAAGATCTCCTGGCCCGGGACCACCGGGGTGACACGGACCTGCACGCTAGCCAGGTCCCCCACCGGCGGGACACCGGGCATTCCGGCCTCGCCCGGGTCGATGACCACCGAGGGGGAGGTCAGGGCGTACCCGGTGCTCTGGTACCGCTGTGTGTCGCCGGTGACATAGCGGCCCTCGCGCTGGGCGGCGTCAGCACCGACCAGCACCGCCCCGCCGATGGTGGCGGCCAGTCCCATCGATGCCAGTAGCGTGCCCAGGACCAGCAGGACCCAGTGCCCTGCCTTCATGCGCGGTGGAGGACCGGCGCGGGAGGGCGGGGCGTTTCTCGGGACAGGTGGGGCGATCATGGTGTTCCCTTCGATGGTGCGGGGCTGCGCCGTGGAGAGGGGTCTAGGGCTGGGCCGGTCGGATCGTGGCGGCCAGCTCGGCTCCCCACTGGCGGGCACGGGTTTCTTCTTCGGGCAGCAACCGGTTGTCGGCGGAGACCAGGAAGCTCTCTGGCTCGGCGATCAGGGTGAATCCGTACTGGTGGAGGGCTTTGGCGATCTTCTGGCTCGCCCGACCGGTCAGTACCGCCGGGCCTTTCGCCCGGCTGTCGAAGGCCGCCGCCCGACCACCGTGGGTATCCAGTGTTCCCAGCCATTCCCGGACCCCTGCGCCCGGGGCCGACGGGTCGACCTCGAGGCCGCGTCCGGGGGCGTCCTGGACGGCCGCCTGACGGGTGGATGCCCGGCTGAGCCCGTGCACGTGGGTGGGGGCGCCCACCACCAGCACGTCCTCCGGGTCGAGTCCACGCTCTTGCGCCGCCTCGACGGAGACGACGTCGGCCGGGACGCCGGCCGCGGTCAGTCCTTGGCCAATCGCCCCGGCGATCCGGTGGGTGTTGCCGTACATGGACTCGTAGACCACTACAACGGTCATCGTGGTTTCCTTTCTGTCGAGTTGCCGGGCACTGGGTGGTGTTGAGGTGTTCCGGAGCTCTGCGCACGATCAGTGACCGCACCCACAGCCTGGTCATGGTGATCCTCCAGCTCCTGTCCGCACTGGTCGATCGGGGCGAGGTGTCGCCGCGGGGACGTGCCGCAGGATCGTCACGAGCACCGCGATCGCGGCCACGGCCAGGACCACGAAGCCGCTCATCGGTCCGATGATCTCCGGGAGGGTGAAGCTCACCCCGGCCCGCAGCTGCAGCACCGTCTGAGCGATGATCAACGGCGCCAGCAGGATCTCCAGCACCAGCAGGGACACCGCGATGAGGTATCCCCGCGGGTCCCGACGCAGGATCAGCACCCCGGCCCAGACGGTGGCCGGGGCGATCACCGCCAGATCCAGGGCCTCGGTGAACTCGGTCGAATACGGGCCCAGTCCCTCCGGGGCCGCCCCCGTGAGCGCAGCCGACACCAACGGTGTCCCCCACACCAGCAGCAGCACCACCGTGCTGGCGAACATCAGCACCGCCGGTCCTCGCCGGGGCGTGCCAGGCGGGAACAGCCGGGCCGGGTCCTGCTGGAAGAAGGCCGCGAAGACCAGTACGAAGGCGTACAGGGCCGCGGAGAAGGCCCCCACGTAGAGCAGGAACAGCCTGTTGTAGGCGATCGCTCCCAGCGCGTAGCCGGCGTAGACGTAGAGGAAATACCCCAGGGCGCCCAGCAGCACCAGCCCGGCCCGGGTGCTGCCACGCCTCCATCCCACCGTGGCGGCCACCAGCAGGGGGAGCCCGGCCACCAGGGTCACCAGGTCCGTGGCCCTGCTGCCGGCGGCGGTGAAGACGGTGTCGTAGCGGTACAAGCCGTCGCCGGAGATTTCTGCGGCCTGGCCCCGGACCGTCTCGACAGGGAAGGGGCCTGGCCCGCCCTGCTGCAGCAGACCCACGGCCGCGGCGATGCCCGCCAGCACCGCGATGAGAGCGCACCACCACAGCACCGGGCGCCCTGGCCCTGCAGAGATCTGACGCTCGTCGTGCTGGAGGCGGTGGCCGGGGTGCGCGCGCATCGCGCTCAGGGGCCTTCCGCGACCGAGGACGACTCCAGGTCCTGGGCGATCTGCTGGGCCCAGGCCTCGATCGCCGACCAGTCACGGTAGTCCCCGAAGTGACCGCCGACAGCTTGGAACACGACTCCCACCCAGCGGGGCAGCTGTTCGGGCCGGCACACACCCGAGAAAACCCGATGACCCCGTGGCTGCACGTCCTCGCGCAGGGCGGACGCGATCCGCTGGTCCTGGGCGGTGCGCGCCATCCGGCGCAGCAGCCGGGGCAGACCATCGGACATGCCCACGCTGAACAGCCACACCGGCCGGGACGACAGGCCCGCGGCGTGGCGGTGGACGAAATCGGCGGCCTCCGGCATCCAGGACTGATTGTGGACCGCACTGCCGAGCACCACCGCGTCGTAGCCGACGGGATTACCTGCCTCCCCCACCGGGGTCACCTCCACTGCGGCCCCGGCATGTTCCAGGGTGATGGCGATTCGTTGGGCTATCTCGGCGGTGGACCCCTGCCAGCTCGCATAAGCGACCAGAATTCGCATTCGACATCTCCCCGGGTTGTTCTCAGCCTAGGAAGGGAGCAGCCCAGCAAGAAATACGTGACGGTCCCCGCGTTCAGGTGACGGTCCGCACCGCAGACACGGGCTCCCCTGCCCCGGAGGACCACAGCCCCCGAAGGGCACCCCGGCCTCTAGGTAGTGACCCCTCGCAGACGACAGCAGGGCACCGCCCACCCAAGTCCTGGCCGGCACCTACTCCCGCTCGATCTCCAGCTCCATCTGCGCCACACCAGCTATGACGGTGCAGGCCAAAGAACCCATCGGGTGGAGGTGACCACCTCTCCCCATCCCTGTTCGGCACCTGCAACCCCGCGCCCCTGCCCCCGCTCTGTTCAATGAGGAACAGCCGGTGTCGCGCCGACCGGCCATGCCCGCAGAGCAACGCCCACCGCGCTTCCCTCCGTTTGATGTCCGACAACCGGCCATATGTAAAACGCAGGACGTTCAGCTGCCCAGTCACCTCAAAATGAGGCCGGGGACGGGCTCATCGTAGGGAACCCCTTGCCCGGGAATCTTGACCGCAACGAGGCATGCTTAGGAGTCAACCGCGCCTTCAGCAGTCCCGTTGCGTTTGTTGGACGCCCACTGTGCTGACCCAGCACCGACCGGGCGATGGACTCGACCGAACCTTCAGTTCTGGTAGTCATCGGCGAGCTGTCGCCGTTCGTGTACTCGCCGACTGTAGGTCGTCTCTCGGATCGACTCGTCGCTATCGAAATTCGACCCCAAGGCCCCGGCCAGGGTGCCCAGCGAGGCGGCCAACCAAGACAGGTGGAGATAGTCGACCAGGCTGACCGGGTGGCCGAGCTGGGAGGCGAGATAGTCACCAGTGATGACCGCCAATCCCAGCACGAACAGCACCAACCACAGGAACATATACATCAAAGCCACGCTCAACCCGACCGTGATGATCGTGGCCGCATTGTCCAGCCCGGCTCGCCACCGATCGGTGGCGTCGCGGAGCCTATTCCACAAACCGTTGTAGACGATCAGCCACGCACTCAGCGCCGCGATCACCACGCCACTGATCGCGGCCATACGGGGCACGGAAAGTGCATCCGACATGTTCCAGATGGACGCATAGAAGATACCGAACGCCCCGGTGGCCGCCGCTGCGGCCACACAACTAGACAGGGCCGACAGCACACGCCCGGGACGGTTGCTGCGGACCATCCCTGACAGCAACCGCAACCGATTCCACCGCCCCGGAAGAACAACATAGGCCACGTCCCCCTCCCGCCCCGGGGGCACCCGGCGCACCGCGCCATGCCCCACCGCCTCCCGGGCCGCCGGGGCGGATGGGAAATCCATGGTCCCCTCCTGCACCGAGCGGATCAAGGCCACCACCAACTTCCGGATCCTTGTCCTGAGCCGGTATGCCCCCAGAGCCGGCAGCGCCACCAGGGCAGCCCGGGCCGCAGAACTCACCTCGCACAACACGGATTGACCATCGTGGACCCGGGGAAGATCCGTCAGATACACCACGTAGTCCCAACCTCGCCCGTCCCGGATCTCACCGGCACGCCCCATCAAAGGAATCTCCCCCTCCGAGGTGAGCGGAAGAGCCCCCGAACTGACCTCCACCTCCCACTGCACCCCAGCAGCACCAGGATCGTCCGACAGTTCCCGGGACAAATCAGCAGCAACCGATTCGGCTACCTTCTCCGGCAGGCCAGGATCGGCCATCAGCCCTATCCTCATCGTTGTTGTCGTGGTCATGACCCCATCATCAAGCACACACGCTCACCCCGGACCCACTTCACCTCATTGCCCCCCACCGCAAGCGCAACCCGCCCACGCGAAGGTTCAGTCCGTCCACGCCCACCCACACATCGGTTTCCCACCTCAAACTCGGTCGCACAGGAATCCCTACAACCTCACCGCCCCCGCTCGGGAATGCCACGAGAGGTCCCAGAGCTGGAATCTCCAGGACCCCGAGGCGGACTCCCTCGCAGAGGCTCCCACCTGATGCACCAAGACCTCCTGACCACACCGGCCCCCATGAAAAGAGAACTTGATGAGTTCCGCACCGAATGCACCCGACCCCACAGACCCCGCCAACAACGACGCGGGCGAAGAGACCATGCAAGTCCATGAGACCGCCGGCGAAGCCCAGGGCGGGTTGGTCGGTGCCGGGGCCGACCAGGAGTTCAACGACGCCGTCGAGCGACGCCTGGCCCGCCGGGCGCCCGAGGGCTCCTCCCCCGGCAGCGGCGCATCGGAGAGCGAGGGACTGCCCGAGCTGGAGGAAGAAGAGGACAGCCCGGTGCGAACCGACAACCCTGAATAGCAGCACAAGCCCGGTCCTCCACCCGGGCAGCCCACCGGTCCGGGTGGAAGGCCCCGATTCTCCTACTCATGGAGAAGTACCCGCATGAAGAAACTCCCGTTCGTCGTCGCCACCGCAGTGATGGGGCGTGTGATGAGCGACCGTCATGAGAAGAAGGCAACCGCCCCGGTGAAGAACAGGAATCGGAACCGGCGGCGCTGAGCAACGCCCCACCCCGGTGGCGCCACTCCACCTGGAGCGCTGGTCGTCGACAGTCCCGGGCCGGTGCAATCTGTGGTCCACCTCGTGGTCCCTACGGCAACGGTCTGCCTTGCTCGCTCACCCGGCCACGGGAACGTTGCCTGGTCTGCTGCGAACGAGCCGGATGGGCAATAGAAGAACCTCAGGGTTTCTCGACGGTCACTGCGGGAAAATGTGGAAGCAGCAGAGAAGTCCACGACGGCGGCAACGCCGTCCCGGGCCGGTCGCGCCCCAGTCCGGCACCACCTTTTTCGTCATGACGCCACAGTTTTCTGGACAGGATTGAGGCTGACAGGACGAGGACAGGCCCGGAAACTGCGCGATATTCTGTCGCATGGCCAGATTACGTGTGCTGTCCCGCTTGGCGTCGGCTTTCACCACCCCACGCTCCCCCGAGGATTTCCTGCGGCTCCTCGACCCGCTGGCCAGCGCCCGGCAGCTGCGCGCCGTCGTCACCGCGGTGGAACCCGAGACCGCGGACTCGGTCACGATCCGCTTCCGCCCCGGGAAGGGCTGGAATCCCCATGAGACCGGCCAGTGGGCCCGCATCGGGGTGGAGATCGACGGGGTGCGGCACTGGCGCTCCTACTCCCTGAGCACCGGTGCGGGGCAGGACCCGGCCATCACCGTGACCGCCATGGGCGCTGTCTCCACGGCCCTGGTGCGCGGCACGACGGTCGGGGACGTGCTGTTCCTGGCCCCACCGGAGGGCGACTTCGTGCTGCCCGAGCACCCGCGCCCGCTGCTGATGCTCACCGCCGGCAGCGGGCTCACCCCGGTGATGTCGATGATCCGCACCCTGGTACCGAGCCGCCCGGACGCGGATGTGGTGCTCGTCCACTCCGCACGCACCCCCGAGGACGCCCTCTTCGCCGAGGAGCTGGCCGAGCTGGCCGACCAGTTCCCCGGTTTCCGCCTCGTGCAGTGGTTCACCGGTGAGCGCGGCCGGCGCCTGGATTTCACCACGACCGCCGACCTCGATGCCGCCTGCCCCGACTGGCGCGACCGTGCCGCCTACGCGTGCGGGCCCGCCGAGTTCCTCGACGCCGCCGAGAGCCTCTGGCAGCGGGAGGAGGGCCAGCTGCGCGTGGAGCGCTTCGCGCCTGCCCTGCTGGCCGATTCCGGCGGGAAGGGCGGCCTCGTGACGTTCGAGAAGTCCGACCAGGAGGTCGAGGCCGACGGTGCGACGACCCTGCTCGAGGCCGGGGAGCAAGCCGGGGTGGCGATGCCCTACGGCTGCCGGATGGGCATCTGCCGATCCTGCCTCGTGCCGCTGCGTGCCGGGCAGATCCGGGACCTGCGCACCGGGGAAGTCCACGGCGAGCCCGGTGAACTCGTGCAGACCTGCATCTCCGGCGCCGCCGGACCCGTCCACCTCGACATCTGACCCCTGCCGAAAGGATGACCCATGACCTCCACCGCGTCCCCCGACCAGACCACCGCCACCGCTGGACAGTCACCCGCCCATTCCCCCGGCCCCGCACCGGACGAGGTCGCCGCCGGGCGACCGTCCGCCGCCGCCCACCTGACCACCGAGCAGGTCGAAGAGCTGGGCCGCGAGCTCGACGCGATCCGCGCCGCCGTGATCGAGGACCGCGGGGCCAAGGACGCGGCCTACATCCGCCGCGTCATCCGGGCCCAGCGATCGCTGGAGCTGGCCGGTCGCGCCACGCTGCTGTACGCCAAGCACAAGCCCGCCTGGCTCGCCGGTACTTCCATGCTGACCGTCGCCAAGATCCTGGAGAACATGGAGATCGGCCACAACGTGCTGCACGGGCAGTGGGACTGGATGCGTGACCCCGACATCCACTCCACCACCTGGGAGTGGGACTTCGTCACCCCTGCCGAGGCGTGGCAGCACACCCACAACGACCTGCACCACACCTGGACCAACGTCATCGGCAAGGACCGCGACGTCGGGTACACCATCCTGCGGATGGACGCCGACCAACCGTGGCGGCCCAAGAACCTGGGCAATCCGCTCTACAACGCCCTGCTGGCCCCGATCTTCGAATGGGGCATCGCCCTCTACGACCTCGAACTCGACCGGGTGCGGGAGGGCACCAAGTCCAAGGCCGAGCTCCACCAGTCGCTGAAGGCCCTGGGGGAGAAGTTCGCCAAGCAGATCGCCAAGGACTACGTGGCCACCCCGGTGGCCGCCGCGGTCCTGAGCGGCTCAGGAAAACAGGCCCTCATCGGAACAGTCACGGCCAACGCGGTGCGCAACATCTGGGCGCACGCCGTGATCTTCTGCGGGCACTTCCCCGCCGGAGCCGACACCTTCACCGAGGCCCAGATCGAGGGCGAGACCCGCGGCGACTGGTACCTGCGGCAGATGATCGGCTCGGCCAACATCTCCGGGTCCAGACTGATGCACCTGATGACCGGCAACCTGTCCTTCCAGATCGAGCACCACCTGTTCCCGGACCTGCCCTCCAACCGCTACGCCGAGGTCGCCGTGAAGGTCCGCGAGATCTGCGCCCGCTACGGACTGCCGTACACCACCGGGCCGCTGTATCAGCAGGTGGGCTCGGCGTGGGCGAAGGTCTTCCGCCTGGCCTTGCCCTAGAACGGCCGTCGGGGCGGCTTCAGCATGGGCCGGGACGCGGATGCTGGTGGGCGCCCGGGGTCAGCTGGTGCGGTGAGCGAGGAGGTCTGCACGATTGATGCGTGACAGTGGAGCTGAGTGTGGGTGCATGGCTCGCAGTAGTTGCAGCGGCCGGTACAGGGATCGCAGCATGATCGCCGGCACCCTCAGCGCCGGGCTGTTGATCTGATGGGCGCGGCAGGTGCGGTCGAAGCGGTTCACGTAGTACCGGAAGTCTTCGGGGGAATTCTCCAGGCGGCGGGCCGATACGCCAGCGACCATGGTGGGGACGTAGGCGATCCGCAACCCGTGCTCGCTCAGGTGCAGAGACAGATCGAGGTCTTCGTGCATCTCATCGGCCTCGTCCCGGCAGACCGTGGAACGGATCCCCTCCCAGGCACAGCGGCGGATCGCCATGTTGGACCCGTACAACACCGGATACCGTTCTGGAGCCAGCCGCAGCGCCAATCGCCGCCCCGCATCGTCGAGTCTCAATCCCAGCCGGCGCAGCGGCATGTCCTCATAGGCCACCGGGCCGGTTGCCGCAGCGACACCCGAATCCCCAAAGGCCTGCTGTACCTGCTCCACCCATTGCGGTGCCAGCACCGAGTCCGCATCGATCCGCCCCAGCACATCTGCGGTGGCGCTGTTCAGCCCGGCATTGCGCGTGGGCACCAGCCCCTGCTCCAGGTTCTGCTGCACCACGATGATGGGGCTCTCCGGGTGCTGCCGCTGCACCCGGGCCACTACCGCCCCGGTGTCGTCGGTGGACCCGTTGTCCACCACGATGATCTGCTCCGCCGCCACCGTCTGATCCAGCACCGCTGCCAGACACCGCTCGATCACGGCTTCTTCGTTGAACGCCGGGATCACCACGGCCACAGACGGCAGACCAGGGCGCTGACAGGGAGACATGTCACCCATGGTAGAGATCATCCCCGCCCATGATCGCCGACGCCCAGCCCTCGATGTACTCCGGACACGACGGTGGCAACAGCAGTGTTCTGACGCGAGGAGAGCCTCCGACACGGTCCTCAGCGGACCTGGTGAGACAGCCCCTTCCGGTCAGGACCCGTAGTCCCGCCGGAGCATCACAGCGGGTGCGGGCCGGCCCTCAAGTGCCGTCGAGGACCTCGAACTCATCGCCGGGACTGAACTCCAGTCGCTGGCCGTCGAGTACGACCACATACCCATCGGCGATGTCCCGGGCCCCGGTGCCATCATCGGCCCCGAGGGTGTAGGTCACGGCCTGGACGTGCTCCACAGTGCCCGTCTTCTCGACTCCCCCGCCACGGATTCGAACCCGATCACCGACATGGCGCCCGATCTGGGAAATGTCCATGGCTTCACTGTCGCATGCGGTGACACTGGCGTCGAGCATCCCCGGATCACAGCCAGCCATGATCAGCCGGGACAGACGGTTCTCAAACGGATGGCTATCCGGCGCAACTGGCAGGTACAGACAGCAAAATCCATCCGGGGCTCCGGACAAGGGTCCTTCCCGCGACCGCCGCCCAGAACTTACCCGATGGAGCCAGGTGATACCCCATGGTGGATTTCTGGATGGCTGGATCGGGACACGCCCGCTCAGGTCCTGCCTACTTGGCACTGAATTTTCCCGGCGACCATGGTGACGTGAGGCGAAGGACCCAGGAACGGAGGCCACGGAGGCAGCGGCACAAAAGAATCGCCACCCGGCCGGAGCCGGGTGGCGATTCCTGGTCGGCGCCGGGG
>NZ_JCAXEN010000010.1:0-93489 GCF_059758435.1 Kocuria sp. GQ42
GATCTCGGCCTTCAGCTGAGCACCCCCTTCGGCGAGAGGGCGGGGGTCACGGAGTGCCGGGCGCCGGGGCGGGCAGCGGGCCCTCGGGCGCGGGGAACACCGTCTCGGAGATCTCGATGACGGACTGCAGCGCCGGGTTGGCGTCCCCGCGGCGCCAGAGGAGGCGGACCTCGACCGGCTTCTGCTCCTGCGTCAGCGGCTTGTAGACCACGCCGCGGGACGGCACGTTGTCCCGGACGCTGGAGAGGATGAGGGAGATGCCCATCCCGGCGCCCACGAGGACCACGAGCGTCCAGGAGTCCGGGGCCACCTGGACGATGCGCGGGACGAACCCCGCGTTCATCGCCAGGGTGTTGAGCCGGTTGGGCAGCGTGGCCCCCGCCCCGCCGGGCAGCACGATCCACGCCTCCCCGGCGAGGTCCTCGACGTCGACCGTCTCGCGGTCGGCCAGCGGGTGGCTCTCCGGGAGGGCGATGAGCAGCTCCTCGAGAGCGACCAGCCGGGAGCTGATCTCCGCGGGCAGGAAGTCCCACCGGCCGATCACGATGTCGAGGGAGTCGTCCAGGACCTTCTCCAGGCCCAGGTAGGAGAACTGCGAGCTGTAGAGCTCCAGGCTGATCCCGGGGCGACGGCGCCGGACCTGGCGCGCCAGCTCGCCCACCGACTGGTTCACGGAGGCCCCGGCGAAGCCGAGCCGCACCCGCCCGATCTCGCCCGCCTGGGACTTGCGAACCACGTCCTTGATCCGCTGCGCGAGCATGACCAGCTCCCGGGCCGGCTCGAGCAGGGCCTCGCCCTGCGGCGTCAGGGTCACGTGGCGGGTGTTGCGCTCGAACAGGGTGGCGCCCAGCTCGGACTCCAGCTGCCGGATCAGGCGGCTGAGGGGCGGCTGCGCCATGTGCAGGCGCTTCGCCGCGCGGCCGAAGTGCAGCTCCTCCGCGACGGCGAGGAACGCCTGGGCCTTGTGGACTTCCATCCGGCCAGACTAGGTCGTGCGCGAGGGGCAGCACGGGAGCGCCGGCGTCGCAATTGTCATTTGTGGGGCTTGCCCGCCCGTCCGTGGCATGCTTCGTCTCGTTATGAGGATCGTCATGCTCCGGAAACACGACGTGCCCGATGCAGTAACACGCACTTCCTACCGTCGGAGCTGAACCGCTCGCCCCGCCCCCAAGGAGCAGCCCATGACCGAGCACGCCGGACCAGGACCCGCGCCCGTGGTGCCGCACGCCCGGCGGCCGGTCCTCCGGGTGGTCGGCGGCACCGCTGTCGCACCCGCCCGCCCCGAGCCCCTCCGCGCCGAGCCGGACCCGGACGCCGCCCGCGCCGCGGCCGCGCGGGCCGCCCACCCCTCGTCCGGACTGGGCGTGCCGGGCTTCCAGCGCCCGCAGCCGGCGGGTCCCGCGCAGGACGGACGTCCGGCGGCCGAGACCCCCGCGGCACCCCGGGCGGAGGAGGGGCGCGACGTCCCCGCCCACGACGTCCCCGCCCTCGACGGGCTCGGCCCGCACGTGGTCACGGGCGCGGTGCTCCTGCCGGCCGCCCGCTCCGGCGACGCGCTCAAGGTCGAGGTGCTCCAGGTCGCGGACCCCGGGGCGTCCGACGGTCCGCTCGGGACCGGGTGCACCGCCTACCTGCCGGTCCGTGCGGACGGGGCCGCCTTCTGCCCCCGGGAGCTCCACCAGGCGCTCGGAGCGGCCGGGCAGCCCCTGCGCGGCACCTTCCGGGTGACCGTGTGCCGGACCGGCGCCCAGGACGTGCCCGCCGTGGCGCACCGGCAGCCGTTCGCCGAGACCGACGAGCACTGGATCGTCGTCGGGCGCTCGGGGACGGAGGACGCCGACGAGCAGACGTTCTGCCTGACCGCGGCCATGCAGCAGGCCGTGCGGGCCGGGGTGGACTTCCTGGCCCGGGACCGCGGCATGGACCGGCCCATCGCCCACGCCTATCTCTCCAGCGCCGCGGAGTTCGCCGTCACCCGCCTGGAGGACAGCTCCGCGGGCGCCCACGGCCGGATCCGCAAGGCCGACTTCCGCTGAACGAGCCCCTCGCCACGGGCTCCTCCGCCCCGCCCCGATTGATGTGCATTCGTAACCGTCATATTTCGCATGGGATATGCCGGACCCCTCGGTAACCCCCTACTGTGGGTGACGCAGGTCACGCGGGCGTCCGTGCGCGGTCCCGACAACGAGGTCGGGCTGTCGCCGCCGGTAGCACCACGGCCGGGGCGCCCGGTGACCTGTCCAACCCCCGCTCCCGCCCTCCGTGCTCGTCGTCACGGCGCGGAAACACGGGGACCCCGAACCGGAAACACGCTCTCCCTATGGTCGTAGGCGTTCGACAAAGCCGCCCCTGACCTCAGGAGACACCCATGAGTGAGCACTTCGCCCGCCGCGCCGCCGACGAACTCCAGCGGGGTCTGGGACGGCGCACCTTCTTCCAGGCGGCCACCGCCGTGGCCGCCGCCGGCGCGGTCACCGGCACCGGGGTGGGCGCGGCCTCCGCGGCCGTCCCGATGGGCGCCCAGCACCCGGGGGGCGGCCGCCCCGGCTTCCGGGGCTCCGTCCTGCAGCCCGGGAAGGGCAGGATCCCCGGGGACCACTACCTGCCCTCGGAGGTGGACAGCGTGCTGTGGGGCTACGTCCCGTCCGTGGGCGCCGAGCCCTCGCTGCGCATGCGCTCGGGGCGCACGGTCACCATCGACGCCGTCTCCCACGAGGGGATCCTCGAGGACCAGGGCCGGGACCCGGTGGAGTTCTTCGGCGCGCAGGGGGTCTCCCGCGCCCGGGTCCTGGACGACGCGGTGGAGATCGCCCGCGACTACGACCGCACCGAGCGGGACTTCGACCGGGACGGCCCGCACGTGGTGACCGGTCCGGTGTTCGTCGAGGAGGCGCGTCCCGGGGACGTCCTGAAGATCGAGACCCTGCACGCCGACCTGCGCGTGCCGTACGGGGTGGTCTCGAGCCGCCACGGCAAGGGCGCGCTGCCCCGGGCCGCGGACGGCGGCGCCCCCGCGGGGATCGAGCTCGACGAGGTCATGCCCCCGGTCGCCGCGGACGGCCGCGCCACGGGCGAACCGGAGGACTACGGCAACGTCTCGGTCTTCACCCCGGTCGAGAAGGGCCAGGGCGTGATGGGCGGCGGCCGGGTCCGCTTCCCGCTGCGCCCGTTCATGGGCATGATGGGCGTCGCATACCAGCAGGGCTCCGGGCCCACCGACGACCTGCTCAACTCGATCCCGCCGACGCTGGGCGGCGGCAACATCGACATCCGCCACCTCGGCGTGGGCTCCACCTTCTACCTGCCCGTGCAGACGGACGGCGCCCTGTTCTACGTGGGGGACCCGCACATGGCCATGGGCGACGGCGAGGTGGCGCTCACCGCGATGGAGGGATCGCTGCGCGGCACGTTCCGGCTCACGGTCTGCAAGGCCGGGGAGGGGGACGCACCCTCCGTGGCCCACTCCTACCCGTTCGCGGAGACGGACGAGCACTGGATCCCGATCGGGCTCTCCGACCCGGACGGCGCGGCCGGCGGGGAGCAGAACTCCGACCTGGACGTGGCGATGCGCCGGGCCGTGGTCAACGCCCTGGACTTCCTGGAGCAGGACAGGGGGATGGACCGGGCCGTGGCCTACGCCTACCTCTCGGCCGCCGCGGACTTCGCCATCTCCCAGGTGGTGGACCGCACCGTGGGGGTGCACGGGCTGATCCGCAAGGCGGACTTCGACCGCTCCTGAGCCCTCCCTGTCGATCTGCGTTAATCTGCGGGCATGACCTCCTCCGCCCGGCCGGCAGCACCGGCCGCCTCCCTGCCGCGCACGATCGCCCGGGTGCTCCTCGGGCTCGCCCTGCTCGGCGCCGGGATCAGCCACCTCACGGTGGCCCGCCAGGAGTTCACGGCCCAGGTGCCCGAGTGGCTGCCCGTGCCCGACGACGCCGTGGTGCTCGGCTCCGGGGTGGTGGAGATCGTCCTCGGCGCCGCGCTGGTGGTCCTGCCCCGGCGGCGGGTGCTGCTCGGGTGGCTCGCCGCGGCGTTCTTCGTGGCCGTGTTCCCGGGCAACGTCTCGCAGTACCTCACGCGCACGGACGCCTTCGGTCTGGACACCGACCGCGCCCGGGCCGTGCGGCTGCTGTTCCAGCCGCTGCTCGTGCTGTGGGCCCTGTGGTCCACCGGGGCGTGGCGGTCGTGGCGCCGCTCCCGCCGGGATCAGTCCCGGCGGTCGGCGTAACGGTCGGCCCAGCGGTCCCGCACACGCCGGTACAGGGTGAACGTCCCGAGGTAGGCGAGGGCCGCGAGCACCACGACGGGCAGCCACTCCTGGGCGTCCACGGTGGTCAGCAGCGCCCCGGCCGAGGTCAGGACCAGGGCCAGGACGAGCAGGGTCGCGACGATCGACTTCACGGGCGTCCTTCCGGGGTGCGCGGGGGGCTCGGGCCCCTCCAGCGTAGCGGCCGGTCGGCGGGGAGCCCGGTCCTCAGCAGGCCGCGGCGAGCGCGGGGCCGGTGCCGGCCGCGGGGGATGTCGGTGTCACGGGCGACGTCGCGGGGATGTCGCCCAGGTGCAGCAGGTCCACCACGTCGGCCTCGTCGAGGGCGGCCTCGCGGGCCAGGAGGGTGATCGGCACGCCGTGGCGCACGGCCAGGCGGAGCTCGTCGCGCAGGGACTCGAGGGCCTGGTCCAGCCGCCAGCGCTCGGCCTCGAGACCGGCCTCGAAGGCGCAGAGGCGCCGGGCCTGCTCCTGGGCGTCCGGGGCGGCGAGGGGCCCGGCGTCCGCCAGGGCCTGGTCGAAGGACCACTCGGCGGTCTCGACCCGCCCGGCCGCGGCCAGCACCCGCCGGGTGAAGAAGGGGCGGAACAGCATGGTCTCGCCGTCGGGGACGATCGACGCCGCCGCGCCCTCGGCCAGCGGCGCCTCCTGCAGGAAGCCGCAGGCGCACGCGTGCACCTGCCGGCCGTCGAGCGCCGCCTGCGCCACCGTGTGGTTGATCCGGTCCTGCACCTCGGCGAAGTCCAGGGTGCGCACCGGCATGGGCCTGCCGCAGTGCACGGGGGCGGCGGGGGTGTTCCCGGGAGCGTTCCGGACCGCCCTGAGGGGGGAGGGGACGGCCTTCTCGTCGGTGGACCCGGAGTGCTGCTGCTGGCTCATGTCTCGTCCTCTTCCTCACGTACCCTGCTGCGTTCCGCTGCGACTGCCTGCGCTCCCCGGGGGAACCGCACGATCCCCATCGAACAGCAGTATTACTAGATTGTCTAGTTATCAGTTCACCGTATTTGTAGATCACTTACACTATGAGCATGAGTGCACACCCCAAGACCTCGTCCGGCTACTGGTACGCCGCCGAGGGTGAGCGTCCGCCGGCGCTGCAGGTGCTCGAGGCGCTGCGGGCCTACCGCACGGCCGAGTCGGCCATGCGCCTCCGGACCCGTGAGTCCATGGGCATGGGGGAGAAGGACGTGCTGGCCCTGCGCTACCTGCTGGAGGCGGATCGCGCCGGGACCCCGTTGAGCCCCCGGGACCTGGCGCGCAAGCTGGGCATCTCCTCGGCCTCCACCACCACGCTGCTGGACCGGCTGTCCCGCAGCGGCCACGTGGCGCGCCGCCCGCACCCCACGGACCGGCGGGCACTGGTGATCGTGGCCACCGAGGAGGCCCACTGCGAGGTCCGCTCCACCCTCGGCGCCATGCACGAGCGGATGATGCGCGCCGCGCGGGAGCTGACCGCGGCGGAGGCCGCCACCGTGACCGCCTTCCTGCAGGCGATGGCCGAGGCGGTCGGGTCCGCCGACGAGACCCAGCTCAGGGAGCGGGTCGAGGACTGCCGGCATCCGGGCCACGGGGCCGCCTGAGCCGGGCACCGCACCGGCACGGCGCCGCGCACCGAGGCCCGGGCGCGAGACCCCCGGCGGAGGACGCCGGGGCACGAGAGGAGATCCCGATGGGACTCGACGACAAGATCCGCAACGCGACCGACAAGGCGGTCGGCTCGGCCAAGGAGGCGGTCGGTGACGCCACCGACAACCGCGACCTCCGGGCCGAGGGCAGGGTGCAGAAGACCGCCGGGAGCACGCGGCAGGCCGGTGAGCATCTCAAGGACGCCGCCCGGAACGTCGGCGACGGCCTGAAGAGCTGATCCGACAGAGCTGGTCCGACGGGTGCGCCCCCGCCCGGGAGAGGGCGGGGGCGCACCCGTGCGGACCCGTCCTCAGTGGGTCGGGAAGCCTAGGTTGACCTGGGACTCCGAGGGCTCGGGCCAGCGCGTGGTCACGAGCTTGCGGCGGGTGTAGAAGTTGAACGCCTCCGGCCCGTACATGTGGGTGTCGCCGAACAGGGAGTTCTTCCAGCCGCCGAACGAGAACGCGCCGATCGGCACCGGGATGGGGACGTTGACCCCGACCATGCCGACCTCGATCTCGAACTCGAACTGCCGGGCCGTCTTGCCGTCGCGGGTGAACACCGCCACCCCGTTGGCGAACTGGTTGGTGTTGATCAGCCGCACGGCCTCCTCGTAGGTGTCCACCCGCACCACGGACAGGACCGGGCCGAAGATCTCCTCGTCGTAGGCCTTCATGCCGGGCTTCACGTGGTCCAGCAGCGAGACGCCGGTGAAGAACCCCTCGCCGTCGAACTCCTGCTGCGTGCCGTCGACGACGACGGTCGCCCCCTCGGCCTCGGCCCCGGTCACGTAGCCGTTGACCCGGTCCAGGGCCGCCCTCGTGATGAGCGGTCCCATCTCCGAGGCCGGGTCGGTGCCGTCGCCGATGGTCAGCTTCGCGATCCGCTCCTTCAGCCGCTCGATGAGCGGGTCGGCCACGTCCCCCACGGTGACGAGCACCGAGACCGCCATGCAGCGCTCCCCGGCGGAGCCGTAGGCGGCCGAGATGGCGGCGTCGGCGGCCCCGTCCAGGTCCGCGTCCGGCATGACCACCATGTGGTTCTTCGCCCCGCCCAGCGCCTGGACGCGCTTGCCGTGCTGCGCCGAGGTCTCGTAGATGTACCTGGCGATGGGGGTGGAGCCCACGAAGGACACGGCCTTGACCAGCGGGTTGGTCAGCAGCTCGTCCACGGCCTCCTTGTCCCCGTGCACCACGTTGAGCACCCCCGGGGGTAGCCCGGCCTCGGCGAAGGCCTCGGCGATCCACACCGCCGCCGAGGGGTCCCGCTCGGAGGGCTTGAGGATCACGGTGTTGCCGGCGGCGATCGCGGTGGTGATCATCCACAGGGGGACCATGGCGGGGAAGTTGAACGGGGTGATGCAGGCGACCACGCCCACCGGCTGGCGGGTCTGGTGCACGTCCACCCCGGTGGCGGCCTGCTCGAGGAACTCGCCCTTCATGTGGTGCATCAGTCCCGCGCAGAACTGCACGTTCTCCAGCCCGCGGGCGACCTCGCCGGCCGCGTCCGAGAGGACCTTGCCGTGCTCGGCGGTGATGATGGCGGCCAGCTCCGGGGTGCGCTCCCGGATGATGTTCTCGACCTTGAACATGATCGCCGAGCGCTTCGACATCCCGGTGGCCCGCCAGCCGGGCAGGGCGAGCTCGGCGGCCTCCACCGCGGTGGCGACCTCCTCGGCGGAGGCCAGCAGCACCTGCTTGGCCACCTGCCCGGTCGCGGGGTTGTAGACGTCCGCGGTGCGCCCGGACCCGCCGTGGCGCTTCCCGTCGATGAAGTGCTCGATGACCGCGCCGGTGGTCCGGGGGTCCTGGGCGCCCCGCGCGGCGTCCTGCTGCGCGCGGGCCTCGGCGTCCTGCTTGGTGTTCTGCATGGTGTCCTCCTCGGTCGTGGTGGTCTCGGCGCCGTTCAGGCCCGGTCCGGGTCCCAGCCCGGGATCTTCCCGTCCGGCGCGGCGTACTTGGTGATGAGGGAGCAGTCCTTGTCCCCGAGTCCCTCGTCGATGAGCTGCTGGAGCCTCTCGGCCACGAGCTTCGCGGCGGGCAGCTCCACGCCGGTCTGCTCGCCCGCCATGAGCGCCAGGCCGGCGTCCTTGGCGGCGAGCGCGGCGCTGAAGGTGGCCTCGAAGTTCTTGTTCGCCGCGGCGGAGTCCACGATCCCGGGCACCGGGTACCAGGTCTGCAGCGCCCACGAGTTGCCGGAGGACACCGAGGCGATGTCCCAGAACACCTGGGGGTCCAGGCCCAGCCGGTCGGCGAGCACGGAGCCCTCGGCGCAGGCCTCGAGGCAGATGAACAGCATCATGTTGTTGACGATCTTGGCGGCCTGGCCCGTGCCGGCGTGGCCCGTGGCCACGATCTTGCGGGCCATGGGCTCGATGAACGTCCGGGCCTGCTCCACGACGTCGGGCTTCCCGCCGACCATGAAGGTCAGGGTGGCCGCGGCCGCGCCGCTGATCCCGCCGGAGACCGGCGCGTCCACGAAGCGGAAGCCGGCGTCCTCGGCGGCCCGGTGGAGCTCCTCCGCGGTCTCCACGTCGATGGTGGAGCTGTCGATCAGCAGCGCGTCCTTCGGGGCGAGCGCGATGACGCCGCTGTCGCCGAGGTAGACGGCGCGGGCGTGCTCGCCCTTGGGGAGCATCGTGAAGACGACCTCCGCGCCCTGCAGCGCCTCCTCCATGGTGTCGAAGGTCTGCACCCCCTTGTCGCGGGCTGCCGCCATGGCGTCGGCGCTGACGTCGTGGCCGCGGACGTCGTGGCCCGCTTTCGCGAGGTTGGCGGACATCGGGTTGCCCATGTGGCCGAGGCCGATCCAGGTGATGGTGGTCATCGGGGAGTCCCTTCTGCAAGGTGTCGGGAGTGTCGGGAGGTGGGGGTCATGCACAGCGCGCCCAGCGGCGGACCGGGGAGCCGGTCCGCCGCTGGGCGCAAGTGGGTGCTGATGGCGGGAATCAGGAGGTCCGGTCCCGGACGGCCTTCTCCTCGGAGAGCCGGCGCCGGTCCTCGGCGTCGACGTCCTGGAGGGAGATGCCCTTGGTCTCGCGCAGCGTCCACACCGAGAACAGGGTGATGAGGCAGGCGATGGCGATGTAGATGGCGATCGGCACCCAGGAGTTGAACTCGCGCAGCAGGGCGGTCGCGATGATCGGGGCCAGCGAGCCGGCCACGATCGAGGTCACCTGGTAGCCGAGGGAGACCCCCGAGTAGCGCATCCGGGTGGGGAACATCTCGGCCATGATGGCAGGCTGCCCGGCGTACATGAGCGCGTGGATCATCAGGCCGATGGTGATGGCCGCCAGGATGATGAAGCTGTTGTCCGTGTTGAACATCGGGAAGGCGATGAACGCCCAGAAGATGCCGAGGAAGGCGCCCGCGGCGTACATCGGGCGGCGGCCCACCTTGTCGGTGGCCCGGCCGACGAGCGGCACGCAGATCGCGTGGATCACGTGGGCGATCAGCAGCAGGAGGAGGATCCGGCTGGTGTCCACGTCACGCTGGGTGGACAGGTAGGTGATCGAGAAGGTGACCACCACGTAGTAGAGGATGTTCTCCGCGAAGCGCAGGCCCATGGCGCCGAAGACGCCGCGGGGGTACCGGCGGAAGACCTCGCCCACGCCGTAGGCGGCGGACTTTTCCTCGAGGACCTCCTTCTGGGCCTCCTTGAAGATCGCGGCGTCCGTCACGTGGGTGCGGATGTAGTAGCCGATGGCCACGATGACGACCGAGAGCCAGAAGCCCACGCGCCAGCCCCAGGCGAGGAAGGCCTCCTCGGAGAGGGTGAAGGACAGGGTGAGCAGCACGACGGTGGCCAGCAGGTTGCCCAGCGGCACAGCGGCCTGCGGAAAACTGGACCAAAAGCCGCGCTCCTTGTTGGGGGAGTGCTCGGCCACGAGCAGGACGGCCCCGCCCCACTCGCCGCCCACCGCGAAGCCCTGCACGAAGCGCAGCACCACGAGCATGGCCGCGGCCCAGTACCCGATCTGGTCGTAGCCGGGCAGGCAGCCCATGAGGAAGGTGGCGGCGCCGACCATGACGATCGAGATCTGCAGCAGGTGCTTGCGCCCGTACTTGTCGCCGAAGTGGCCGAAGACGATGCCGCCCAGCGGGCGGGCGATGAAGCCGACCGCGTAGATCAGGAACGCCTTGAGGATGCCGTCCAGCGGGTTGCCGGTGTCCACGAAGAAGAGCTGGCCGAAGACCAGGGTGGACGCGGTGGCGAAAAGGAAGAACTCGTACCACTCCACGACCGTGCCGGCCATCGAGGCCGCCACGACCTTCTTCAGCCCGCCCCGGTTCTCGGGGGAGTCGTTCGGGTCCGCCGACGCGGCGACCCTGTCCTCGGTGCTCATGGGATTCTCCTCCTGCTGGGGAAACGGTGACGGTGGTCACAATGTTTGCCTACAGTGTGCGGATATGTGGTGCGCTTCACAATGACCATGCGCTCGCGGCGCCTGTGCAAAAATGCACATGCCGCCCGGTCGTGTGCGTTCCCCCGGGCCGGTCCAGCCCCCGGGAGGAGAATCCCCTTGTCGCACGGTGCCGACGACCTCCTGCTGCTGCTCGCGGTGGTCCGCCACGGCTCCTATGCCGGCGCCGCCGCGGACCTCGGGCTCAGTCACACGACCGTGTCGCGGCGGATGGCCGCGCTCGAGAAGACCGTGGGCGCCCGGCTGCTCGTGCGCACGGGGGAGATGTGGGAGCCCAGTGAGCTGGGCCGGAAGTTCGTGGCCGCCGGCGAGGAGATCGAGGCCGCGCTGGGGTCCCTCCCGCTCGGCGCGGGCGGGCGCGGCAACACCGTCAACGGCGTGGTGCGGGCGTTGGCCCCGGACGGCTTCGGCGGCGTGGTGATGGGCGCGGCCATGCGGCGGCTGATCGAGGAGCACCCCGGGGTGCGGCTGGAGATGATCAACGCGGCACGGCGGGCGCAGACGAATCCGGTGGGCATCGACCTGGAGGTGGTCGTCGGGCGCCCGGAGGTCTCCCGCAAGGAGGCCTTCCACCTGGCCGACTACTCCCTGGGCGTCTACGCCTCCCGGGACTACCTGGCCGCCCACCCGGCCATCCGCACGCCCGACCAGGTGCAGGAGCACCCGCTCATCTACTTCGTGGACTCCATGCAGGACGTCGCGGAGCTGGACATCCCGCGCCGGCGGTTCCCGCGGATGCGCCAGGGCGTGGGGGCGACGTCCTCGGTGGTGCACGTGGAACTCACCCGGGCGGGCGCCGGGGTCGGGCTGCTGCCCTGCTATCTCGCCGAGCGGGCCGGGGACCTGGTCCGGCTCTTCCCCCAGGAGCTGTGGTTCCCCGTGGAGTACTGGGTGGTCTCCCGCGCCGACCTGTTGCGCCGGCCGGCCGTGCAGGCGGTCATGACCGCGATCCGCGCGGCCGTGGCCGACATGACGGAGGAGCTCATCGCCGCCCCGGCGGCGGACATGGATTGAACCGCGCCGCCCGCCGTCCCTGCGGGGTGCGCCCTAGCGGGAGCGGAGGATGTCGAAGACCGAGGAGTCGTCGTGCCGGCCGTGGCCCTCGCGGCGGCCGCGCACGTAGAGCTGCTCGGCCGCCGAGGCCAGCGGCACCGGCTGGGCGACCGCCCGGGCGGCGTCGGTGACCAGGCCCATGTCCTTGACGAAGATGTCCAGGGCGGAGCGGACCTCGGCCTGCTCGCCCTGCAGCATCCGCGGCCCGCGGTCCTCGAACATGAAGGACGTGGCGGCCCCGGTCGAGAGGACATCCAGGCACTGCGCCGGGTCCAGGCCCATGGAGTCCGCCAGGGCGAGCGCCTCGCCCGCCACGGCGATGTGCACCCCGCACAGCAGCTGGTTGACCACCTTGAACCGCTGCCCGTCGCCCACCCGGGGGCCGACGAGCGGGGCGTTGGCGGCCATCGCGTCCAGCAGCGGCCGGACCGCGGCGACGTCCTCGTCCGCGCCGCCGACCATGACGAGCAGGTCCCCGGTGGCGGCGCGCGCCGTGCCGCCGGACACCGGGGCGTCGACGACCCGCCGGATGCCGCGGCTCTCCAGGCCCTGCGCGGCGGACTCCACGGCCTGGGGGCCGACGGTCGCCATCACGAGCAGGACCGTGTCCGGGTCCAGGGCGTCGGCGATGCCGCGCTCGCCGAACAGGACGTCGTGCAGCTGCGCCCCGGTCGCGACCATGACGACGACGACATCGGCTCCGGCCGCCGCCTGCCGGGGATCGGCCAGCAGCTCCAGGGCGTCGCCCACGACCTCTCCGGCGCGGGGGGAGACGTCGAAGCCGCGGACGGGGAAGCCGGCGCGGGCCAGGGTGAGGGCCATGGGGGCGCCCATGGCGCCCAGACCCAGGAAGCCGACGGACAGGGGTGTGCTCATGACGGGTTCTCCTGGGAGTCAGAGGTGCGGGTGTGTGCGGCCGCCCGGTCGAGGACCTCCACGACGTCGGCGAGGGCGCTCTCGGCGCCCACGTTGCCGGGGAAGACCACGTAGGGCCCGCCCCGGGTGGTGTCCGGGGCGTCGGTGGGCTGGAACATGGAGATCTGGCCGGGGAAGAACTGGCCGGCCACGGTGGCCCGGCGGATGCCGAGACCGCGGTGGGCCACCTCGTGGGAGGTGATCCCGCCCTTGGCCACGACCCACGCCGGGCGGGCCTGCGCCACTCCGTGCACGACCTCCACGAGCGCGTCGGAGACCGACCGGGCGATGGCCAGCGACTCGTCGGGGTCCTCCGTGCGCACGAGCTCGCGGCTCGTCCACACGACCGCGTCGCTGGTCCCCAGCGCCTCGGTGATCCGCGCGACGGCGTCGGCCACGTAGCCCGGGCGGGCGTCGTCGTCGAGCAGGGTGGGCACGTGGAGCTCCACCTCGAAGAGGTCGCGGCGCGTCCGCAGCTCGGCGAGCTGGCGGTTGGTGAGCCCCACGTGGGATCCGACGGCCACGAGTCCGTGCGGGAGGCGCCCGGGGCCCACCACGATGTCCTCGGGGCCGAGCTCGCGCGAGCCGGTCAGCCCGGCCAGGGGCCGCACGAAGGACGGGCCGCACCGGGTGACGAACGTGCGGCCCTCGGCCTCGAGGACGGCGAGGGCCTGCGCCACGGTGTCGAGGTCCGCGTACTCCGTGGCGTTGACGACCACCCAGGCCCGGCCCCGGGCCCGGCGCAGGATGCCCGCGACCGCGTCCACGCCCCCGGAGCGGATGTCCGTCAGGCCGATGGAGAGGATCGCGTCCCGGTCCAGCGTCCCGCCGGAGCGCTCCACGAGGAAGTCCTTGAGGTCGGAGGAGGAGTAGCCGAAGGTGGCGTCCGCGGCGAAGTCGGTCTCCCCGACAGGCATCGGGCGGCCCTGCAGGACCGCGTAGTGGATGTCGTCCTCGGTGTAGCGGCCGGCCTCGAGCATGGCCGGGGCGAGGAGGAACCCGTCGACGGCCACCCCGTGCCGGGCGAGGACGTCGGCGAGGGCCGTGGGCTCGGCGATGACGTGCCCGCGCAGCGTGGAGTCGCTGCGGGAGACGAGGTGGGGCAGGGGCAGGTGCTCGGCGGTGAGGGCCTCCAGCACCGCGGAGACGAGCTCGGTGTTGATCGCCACGGCCTCGGCCTCGGGCCGGGCCCGGCTGTTGGTGAGCACGAAGCAGGTGCGCCCGGGGTGCCGGACGACGTCGAGGACGGGGGCGGGGTCGAGCTCGAGGACGACGTCGACGTCGTGGACGCACTGGGAGCCGGTGGGGTCGTCGTCGAGCACGAGCAGGGTCCGGGGAGCGGTCATGCGGGGACTTCCTCTCGGGGAGCGGTCAGGACGGTCCTCAGGTCCTGGCCGGTTCCGCACCGACACTCCACCTGTAAGATGTCAGACATGCTATGTGTCGTGGGACACGTGGTCAACGGCAGGGATGCCGCGCGCGGCCGGGGAGTCGTCCCTCGACAGCTCGGACATCTGACATTTTCTGGTTGATAGGATCCCCTGTCACGGGCGGAGCACGCAGGAGCTGCCCTCCGCCGTCCACCTCACCGCAGAGGAGCACCATGGCCCGCCCGTCCCTGGTCGACCAGGTCGCCGACGCCCTCCTCGACCGGATCGTCGCCGGGGACCTCCCCCCGGGCTCGGTGGTGCCCGGCGAGATCGACCTCAGCGCGGAGCACCAGGTCAGCCGCATGACGGTGCGGGAGGCCGTCAAGACCCTGGGCGCCCAGCGCATCCTCCGGGTGGAGCGCGGACGCGGGACCTTCGTGAACCCCGTGGCCCAGTGGGCGTCCCTGGACGCCGTCATCCGGGCGGTCTCCGAGGGGCAGGACGACGCGGCGGCCGCCGTGCAGCTGATCGAGCTGCGCCGCTTCCTGGAGGCCGGCGCCTGCGAGCTGGCGGCCGGACGGCTGTCCGCCGCGGAGCTGGCCGGGCTGGCCCGGGACGCCGACGCCATGGAGGACGCCCACCGCGCCCAGGACGTGGCGGCCTTCGTGACCGCCGATCTGCGCTTCCACGAGCGGATCCTGCAGGCCTCCGGCAACGTGTTCATCGCGGTCCTGTTCGCACCGCTGCACCGGGTGCTGGAGGAGCGGCGGGCCCAGACCTCCCGGGTGCCCGAGATCCAGGCCCACGCCATCGCCGAGCACCGCAGGATCGTCGCCGCCCTGGGCTCCGCCGACCCCGTGCGGGCCCGCCAGGCCATGGACGAGCACATGCAGCAGACGCTCGCCGACCTGAAGACCTACGTGCTCGGGGACCTCTCCCCGGCCGACCGCTGAACGACACCTGACGAAGGACTGTGCCCGTGCGCGCCAACCTGCTCGACGTCGTCACCTCCGCCCTCGACGCCCGCACCGCCGTGCCGGCGCTGAGCACCTACGACTTCACCACGGCCCAGGCCGTGGTGGCCGCCAGCGAGCGCGCGGACCGCCCCGTGATCCTCCTGGTCCCGCCCAAGGCGGCCGCCGGGACCGGCGGCCGGCGCCTCGTCACCGCCCTGCGCCACCTGGCCGACGACGCCGCCACCCCCGTGTGCGTGCAGCTGGACCACGCCGTCGACCTGGGGCTCGTCGAGCAGGCCGTGGCGGCCGGCGCCGACGCCGTCCTGGCCGACGGCTCCGCCCTGCCCCACGCCGAGAACGCCGCGTTCGTCGCCCGCGCCCGCGAGCTGGCGGGCCCCGGCGTGGTGGTCGAGGCAGAGCTCGGCAGCCTCCCCGGCGACGAGGACACGGCCCGGACCTCCGCGGCCGGCGGCATGACCGACCCCGATGCGGTCCCCGCCTTCCTGGCCGCGTCCGGGGCGGACCTGCTGGCCGTGAACGTGGGCAACGTGCACGGGCACTACCAGGGCACCCCGCGCCTGCACTGGAGCCGCCTCGAGCAGATCTGCGAGGCCGCCGACCGCACCCCCCTCGTGCTGCACGGCGCCTCCGGAATCCCCGAGACCATGCTGGTCCGCGCTCCCCTGGCGGGCATCGGCAAGATCAACATCAACACCGAGCTGCGCTCGGCGGTCCTCGCCGCCCTGGCGGACCGGCTCGAGGAGCGCCGGCACGAGGGCCTGGACCTCTGGGCGCTCCTGGGCGACTGGACCGGGGCGGTGCGCGAGTTCACCGCGCTGGCCCACGGGCTGACCACCGCCGAGGCCCGCTCCAGGAATTCCTGAGCACCGGTTCGTCGTTGTCGCCTACCGTGCCCCGGGGCCCGGTCCGCCAGCCGCCTCCGGAGCACCGGCTGGATCCACCAGCACCGATCACGACCAGAGGAGTTCCCCCATGGAGTACACCCGACTCGGCAGTTCCGGCCTCTACGTCTCCCGGCTGGCCCTGGGCACCATCCCCTTCGGCTCCGGCGGAGGGTTCGAGAAGATCGCGGGGCTCGGCCCGGACGAGGCCCGCCGCCAGGTCGACGAGGCCCTGGACCGCGGCGTGAACTTCATCGACACCGCCAACCTGTACTCCGCCGGGGACTCGGAGCGCGTCCTGGGCGAGATCCTGGGCAGCCGGCGGGACGACGTCGTCCTCACCTCCAAGGCGCGGACCCCCACCGGGGACGGCCCGAACGACGGCGGCGCCAGCCGCATTCACCTGACCCGCGCGGTCGAGGACAGCCTGAAGCGGCTGCGGACCGACCACCTCGACCTGCTCTACATCCACCAGTGGGACGGGCAGACCCCGATCACCGAGACCATCGCCACCGCCGACGAGCTGATCCGGGCCGGGAAGATCCGGTACTGGGGCGTGTCCAACTACAACGGGTGGCAGCTGGCCAAGACGGTCTACGAGGCCCGGGCGGCGGGGCTGCAAGGCCCGATCGCGCACCAGGCGTACTACACGCCGGAGGCCCGGGAGATCGAGTACGAGATCGTCCCGGCCGCCCGGGACCTCGGGATCGCGACCTTCGGCTGGAGCCCGCTGGGCGAGGGGCTGCTCAACGGCCGGGTCCGCCGCGGCGCCGAGACCCCGGCCGACACCCGCCAGGGCACCGGCTGGCCGGAGCCCCACGTGGTGGACCGGGACCGCGCCTACGACCTGATCGAACTCTTCGACGAGATCGCCGGGGAGCTCGGCTGGACGATCCCCCAGGTGGTGATCTCCTGGATCCTGGGCCGCCCGGGCATCGACGGCACCGTGATCGCCGCGCGCAGGTTCGAGCACCTCACGGAGGACCTCGACGCCGCCGAGCTGACGCTGCCGCAGGAGGCCCGGGACCGCATCACCACGGCGTCGCAGCTGCCCGCCTACTACCCGCTCTGGCACCGGCTGCTCAACGGCCAGGACCGGCCCGAGCCCGCGGAGGCGGAGTTCTACGCCGAGCAGCGGAGCCACGTCTTCGGGGAGGAGCAGGCCTGATCCCGGGGCGGCCCCCACGTCCACGGTGATGGGCGCCCCGGCTTCCACCTCGGGGTGGATTCCCCGGGACGGCCCGAGAACTACCCTGTGGACATGACCTCGTACCCTCCGCCCCGGCCGGCGCCCTGGCAGACCGGTGCCCCGTCCGCCCGCCCGGGCGGCGGGCCTCCGGTTCCGCGACCCGGTGGTCCGACGACGGCGCCGCTCACCCACTCGGAGTTCTACCGGACGCCCCGCAACCGCTGGTGGAAGGGCCTCGTCAGCATCCTGACCGTGAGCGCGGCGATCCTGCTGATCTCGGTCGTGGTGTCCTTCGGCGCCGTGGCGATCGAGCTCCTGCGGGGCACCATGAGCACGGAGGAGATCGCGAGCGGACAGATCGCCCTGACCCCGGTGCTGCTGCTGGCCACCAACCTGGCGCTGATCGCCTCGGCCGCCGTCGCGGTGGTCCTGCACCGGTACCTGCACCGGCAGCCGGTCGGCACCCTGCACGCGGTGGAGGGTCGCTTCCGGTGGGGCTGGCTGGGACGGGCGGCCGTCGTCGTCGTCCCCCTGTTCGTGGGCTACGCGGCGGTGGTGGCGCTCCTCGAGGCCCCGGGGCCGCTGGTCCTGGACGCGACCGCGTGGGCCTTCCTCGCGATCGTCCTGCTGACCACGCCCCTGCAGGCGGCGGCCGAGGAGTACATCTTCCGCGGGGTGATCCAGCGCGCGGCGGGCTCGTGGGTCTCCGGGGCGGTCCCGTCCCTCGTCCTCGGCACCCTCGTGAGCGCGGCGGCCTTCTCGCTCGCGCACTTCGCCTCGGACGGGTGGCTCATCGCGTACTACTTCGTCTTCGGGGTCGCGATGTCGCTGCTGACCCACTTCACGGGCGGGCTCGAGGCGGCCTCGCTCGTGCACGCGGCGAACAACGTGGTGCTGTTCCTCGTGTCCACGCTCACGGGGCAGATGGGCGAGGCGGTCGACCGCTCCGCCGGTGTGGGCGGCCCGTTCATGCTGGCGCCGATGCTCGTCATCGCCGCCGTCGCGGCCGTGCTGATCCTGCTCGGCCGGCGGCGGGGACTGCAGCGCCGGGCCGTGCCGCCGGCGACCGCCTGAGTCCGTTCCGCCGGCCGTGAAAGGGCAGGACCGGTGGACGATGCCCACCGGTCCCGGTGCGGGGACTCAGAGCTCGCGGTCCTCCACGACGTCGAGGTCGCGGAACGTCGGCTCCCCGTCCATGAGCTCGCGCATCTTCCCGGCGTACTCCTGGGTCTGCGGGAGCTCGGAGTTCTCCATGGCGGACTCGTAGGAGTCGAAGGAGACGATCTCGTAGTAGCGGTTTGGGTCCTTGCGGTCCTGCGTCAGCAGGACACGGCGGGCCGTGCGGGTGCCCTGCGAGGCCCGCTCCCACTCCGCGACGACCTCGGCCACCTCCTCCGGCCTCGAGGTGGTGTATTCGATCAGCTGGATGAAGGCCATCATGCACGCTCCTTGGAATGCGACCCCGCCCCGGGCCACCAGTCTAGGCCGGGGCGGGCGGGCCACCCAGGGCGGCGGGCAGATGACGGAGCCGACCTCCGTGGCCGGACAGGGGGCGGACAGCGCTACTCGGCGGCGGTCTCGCCGGCCCAGGCCTCCGCGTAGAACGGCGCGGAGCGGGAGTCCAGCAGCTCGGCGTAGAGCTGCGGCTCCATGGCCTGCGCCGAGTCCTCCGGGACCGTCGGGGCGAACGCGGACACGCCCAGCCCGGCCGCGCGGTCCCGCAGGGTCAGGCCGGCGGCCTCCAGGAGCGTGGGGTACATGCTCAGCTGGTCCACGCCGGGGCGCGGCGTGCTGCCCCCGTCCGCACCCGGGACCCAGATCCGGTTGAAGATGGTCCGGTTGTCGTGGTGATCCAACTGCTCGTGGAAGGCGTCGCCGGCGCTCATGTGCTTGAGGTGATCGCCCATGATCACCACGGCGGTGTCCTCGAGGTAGCCCTGCTCCTCCATGTGCTGGACGAAGCCGGCCACCTGGGTCATGGAGCAGAAGAACGCGGAGGTGACCTCGTTCTGCGTGTCCACGGTGCAGTAGTCGTAGATGTGCACCGGCTCGTGGGTGTCCAGCGTCAGCACGGAGAGGTTGAACGGCCGGCCGGTCTCCTCCGCCTCGGCGTGCAGCTCGTCGATCTCGTCCGCGGCGTGGGCCATGAGGCGTCCGTCGCTCAGGCCCCAGTCGCCGCGGAAGCTCTCCTCCGGGTCACCGGCGGCGCGCCAGTCGGAGAGGTCCTTGACCTCGTCATAGCCGTGGCTGCTCAGGAAGGTGTCCTTCGCGGCGAAGGAGGCGTTGGCGCCGCCCAGGAAGACGCTCTGGTAGCCGTGCTCGTCCAGGACGTCGCCCAGGCAGGTGGTGCCGCCCAGGTAGGTCCGGACGTCGCCGCCGAGCTCGTTGAGGGCGCCGCTGTCCGCGGCGGAGCCCATGCCCTTCAGCGGGATGCCGCACTGCGTGGCGGTGAGACCGGCCATGGTCCAGCCCCCGCCCCGGTACTGCTGGAAGTCCGCCACGCTCTGCCAGCCGTCCGAGGCCTCGGTGACCTCCTTGAGCGGGGCGAACGCGTCCTTCTCGAAGTGCTCGTCGTTGGCGAGGGTCTGCTCGCCGGACTCGAGGTAGATCAGCACCAGATTGCGCCGGTCCTGGTCGCCGGTGACGGCCGGCGCCGTGTAGTAGTCGCCGAGGTCGAACTCGGAGTTCCCCGCCCTGATGTAGTCCCGCACGCCCACCGTGGTGGCGAAGGCCGTGGTGCCGCCGATGACCAGCGTGCCCACCACAGCGGTGGTGAGGGTGCGCATGATCCACCGTGTGCGACGAGGACGCGGGTCGTGGCCGTGGTGGTGGCGCCTGCGGCGCCTGACGTGCTGCCACAGGGCGATCCCGGCGGTGAGGAGCAGGGGCACCACGCCGATCCCCAGGATGCCCATCCAGACGATGGCTCCGCCCCCGCCGTCCATCTCCACGGAGACGAGGTTCAGGAGCATCTGGCCCACGGAGATCTCGCCCCAGTAGTAGCGGATACCGGCGGCGGCGATGAGCAGCGCGAGCCCCGCCCAGATGAGGACGTAGACCAGGACGTGTCCCAGGACAGCGCCGACCCGGCGGATCACGTAAAGATTTCGATCGGACATGGCAGCACCTCGCGTTCCAGGTGCGCGCGTGGTGGCCGAACGCCCTTGACATCAAACCGTTCTCGGGTGCATAGAACCCTAGTACCGATTCGTAACCTGTTCAACAGTGATTCACCTGGGAGCGCGGAACAGTTCACCTCCGCATGCACCGCACGGCCGTCCGTTCAGGGGAGGCAGGCTTCGCGGACTTTTCCGAGACGGCCCGCGATCCGGCCGGTGCCCGGGAGGGGCACGGCCGGCTCGCGGGCCGTCTCGGAGAAGTCCGTGGACGCTACCGGACTGTCCGGTGAGCGGTCAGCGCACGGCCTTGCTGTGCCCGGCCACGCCCTCGGCCACGCCGATCAGCAGCACCGCGGCGACGACGGCCACGATGAAGCCCAGGACGTTCAGCTCGAAGATGTCCCCGGTGCCCAGCGCACTGGCGATGACGCCGCCGATCACCGAGCCGGCCAGGCCGAGCAGCAGCGTGGCGATCAGGCTGAGGTTCTGCTTGCCGGGCTTGATCAGGCGGGCGAGGGCGCCGATGACGAGGCCGGCAACGATGAATCCGATCATGGGTGATGTCTCTTCTCTGTCGTGGTTCCCGATGAGGACGGGACGGGGGGAGGGTTCTCGGGGCAATGTCGCCCATCGATCCTACGCATACTCAGCCGACTGTCGAACTGGCCCTCGAGAGCCGCGTCCGAGGCGGGGCGAACGGGCGCACGTCCTCGATCATCGGAGAGTCGGGCGGTACGGTGAACGGCGTCACACCCGTGCACCGATTCCGGAGGTCGTCGTGAAGATTCGTGGAGCCGTCCTGGAGACCATGGAGGCCTCCGCCCCGTACGCCGAGTCGCAGCCGCTGAGCGTCGAAGAGCTCGAGCTCGGCGAGCCCGGGCCCACCGAGCTGCGCGTGCGGATCACCGCCGCCGGGGTGTGCCACTCCGACCTCTCCGTGGTCAACGGCAACCGGCCGCGGCCCCTGCCGATGCTGCTGGGGCACGAGGCGGCGGGCGTCGTGGAGCACGTGGGCGCCGAGGTCACCGACCTGGCCGTGGGTCAGCACGTGGTCATGGCGTTCCTGCCGCGCTGCGGCGAGTGCGCCGCGTGCAGGACCGAGGGGCTGCTGCCGTGCACGGTCGGTTCGAAGGCCAACGCCTCCGGCACCCTCATCGAAGGCTCGATGCACCTGCGCTCCGAGACCCGCGGGAACGTCTATCACCACCTGGGGGTCTCCGGGTTCGCCACCCACGCCGTGGTGGACCGGCGCTCCGTGGTGCCCGTGGGCGAGGACGTCCCGGCCGCGATCGCGGCCGTCATGGGCTGCGCGGTGCTCACCGGGGGAGGGGCCGTGATCAACGCGGCGCAGGCCACCGCCGACGACGCCGTGGCCGTGGTCGGACTCGGCGGCGTGGGACTCGCCGCGGTGCTGGTCGCCAAGGCCGTGGGCTGCCGCCGAGTGATCGCCGTGGACGCGCTGGCCGAGAAGCTGGAGCTCGCCAAGGAGTTCGGCGCGGACGAGGCGCTCACCCCGGACGAGCTCGTGGCGCTCAAGGACAAGCCGCGCGTGGTCATCGAGGCCGCCGGGCACCCCCGGGCCTTCGAGACCGCGTTCAACGCCACCGCCGTGGGTGGGGTGACCGTCACCGTGGGCCTGCCGGCACCGGGTGCGATGTCCCAGATCGAGCCGCTGAAGATCACCGCCGAGGCCCGCCAAATCATCGGCAGCTACCTCGGCTCCGCCGTGCCGGCGGTGGACATCCCCAAGTACGAGCAGATGTGGCGGGACGGAAAGCTACCGCTGGAGAAGCTGATCACCTCCCACATCACGCTGGACCAGATCAACGAGGCGATGGACGAACTGGATGCGGGGCGGGCGGTGCGGCAGGTGATTGAGTTCTAACTGCTCGATTGTGAGCCCCTCGTAGAGGGGACACTCGCTGGCCTCTGCATCCACAAGACGTCGCCTGGACGTGGTGTCGCGCCGCTCTTCAGTCGTAGTCGCCCACAGCAGGGGCAAGTTCAGGATACTGCGGCGTAACTTTCGCCTAAGGATTTTCATGTGCAACGGGTCACACCGATACTCTCGGTTCAGAAGAGACAAACACATGGAAGTAGGTGACAGTTGTCGGGAGCTGCCATACCCATTCCTCCGAGCACGCGACTCATGGAGTCGATGCGAGCGCTCGGATATGACCCTGAGGTAGCTGTAGCGGACGTCATCGACAACAGCATCACTGCAGAAGCTCGAACCATCGAGGTGAGGGCGGACATCAGCGAGTCCCCCGCGTACTTCTGGATCCTTGACGACGGCCGCGGCATGACGCTCGAGCAGATGGTGGATGCGCTCACGCTCGGCGAGGTGTCCAGTGTCGACGCCAGGGATGCTGAGGATCTGGGGCGATTCGGTCTGGGCCTGAAGACGGCGAGCTTCTCGCAAGCGCGTTCGCTGACAGTCGTGAGCAGAACCTCAGAAGGCACCGCATCTCTGCTGTGGGATTTGGACGATGCTCTGCAGTCAGGCGAATGGGAAGTGTCCCGGCTGGATGATGCAACAACCCGGACCCTGCCGGGCTTTGACGAGCTTGACCAATTGACTACGGGAACGCTGGTCCTGTGGCGCAAGCTCGACCGTCTCCTTCAGGACGCGCGAGTTCCGACCCAGCGCATGGCGCAGCTTTCGCAGGAGATTCGGCGGCACCTTTCCCTCACATTTCACCGCTTTCTCGACGGCCCGAAGTCATCCCGCCTGACTCTCGTCATCAACGGGACCCCGGTCGACGCAGTCGATCCATTTATGCGCTCCAATCCGGCAACCCAGTCGACAACACCCGAAAGGGTGCCTGTGCATGACTCCTCTGTCGAAATAGTTAGTCATGTGCTTCCACACGCATCAAAGTACAGTGCGCAGGAAGCTGTCCGAGAAGACCTCAATGCGGGCCTATTCGAGAACCAAGGGTTCTATTTCTACCGCAACCGTCGACTCATCAGTCACGGAGGCTGGGCTCAACTGGCAAGAAGATCCGACTCTCTAAAATTCAGCAGAGTGCAGGTGGATCTCCCCAACTCCCTCGACGACCTGTGGCATCTCGACATCAAGAAGGAACACCTGAAGCCACCGCAGGAGCTCAGGCCCGCTCTGGAGCGGTTCCTGAGGAACGGGCAGACGAAAAGTGCCCGGATCATCGCGTACAGGGGCCGCAAGAAGGTCAGCGACGACATTCAATACGTCTGGAACTATGTCGAGGACCGGGGAAATTTTCGGTACGAGCCAAACCTGGATCATCCATTGTTGGAGGATGCACTGCTCAGACTGGACCCGCAGGGCCAAAAAGTGCTCCGCAAAGCAGTCGACGACCTGGCGGCATTCCTTCCGTTTGCCGACATCCACAAACGCATGTCCGTGGAGAGCAAGCGTCCGCAACAGGAAGAGGACCTTCTCAAGATGGCGGCTCGAGCTTGTCGACTGGTCGACGTCATGGACCTCTCATTCGACGACAAACAGCGCATCCATGACGTCCTCGGCAGCGTGGAGCCATTTCTTGGCCGGCGTGACCTCGACTCGATCATCGACATGGCACAGCAGTATTACAAGGAGACGGAATGACTGTTCAAGAGACCGAGAAACTTGAGTTGAACCAAGACCAGTCGTACCGTCATCATCCCGGATACACACCCCTGTACAACCAGCTGATCGCATGGGCGGACAACACCTTTGACGTCACCGAGGAGATGGTCGACAAGAAGGCTCCCAAGATCGCGGGAGTAGTGGATCAGCTCGAGGACTTAGAAGTTGCAACATTGTTGGAATTTGCCGACAAGGTTGCACAGGACGTCAAGTTGGCCATCGTGACAAATGTTCCGATCGGCAATGAGGTGGGCACGTACACTCCGTGGGTGGAGGATCGGTGGGGGAGTACCGAATGGGCATACTGGGACGCCTACCGGCGGTTCCTGTTGCGCAATAAACGCCCCATTGGTGTGGTAAACACTCTTGAAGCTGATGTCAAGCGCATTCTCGACATGGTGGGGGATCCCACTGCTGAAGGATGGTGGGACCGCAGGGGCTTGGTGATCGGCGATGTGCAGTCGGGCAAAACTTCCAACTACATCGGTCTGCTGAACATGGCAGCCGACGCTGGATATCGCCTGTTCATCATCATCGGCGGCCACACTGAGGATCTGCGGCAACAGACCCAAGAGCGGATCGACGAAGGATTCCTCGGGAAGAGCACGGCGGATGCGGATCTGAAACGCAGCGCGGCCATAGGAAAGCTGATTGGGGTAGGAGAAATTGCCCCCAAGCTGGACCGCCCCATTGCTCTCACCGGCGTGTCACAAGACTTCAGCTCATCCAGTGCTTCTGTGGTCAAGGGCCACATCGACAACAGCTTCAGGGTGCCTCTCATCCTTGTGGTCAAGAAGAACGCTCGAATTCTGCGCAACCTTGCAGGATGGCTGGGGGACCAGACCAAGAACGAGAAGCTGTCTTTGCCCATGCTCGTCATCGATGACGAATCCGACTACGCATCCGTGGACACCAGCAAGGAAGAAGATGACCCGACCGCGGTCAACAAGGCCATCACCGATCTGCTTGATACGAGCGCCAGGAACAGCTATATCGGCTTCACAGCGACTCCCTTCGCCAATGTGCTGATGGACCCGGCGAACGCCGCAGGGCTGTTTCCCAAGGACTACGTTTATTCCCTCTACGCGCCCGACAACTACCTGGGGGCCCTGCAGTACTTCGACGTAGAGGACCCCAGCGCCAACGGAGTCCGTAACGACGTAGATGATGCCGGCAAGCATTTCCCTTTCAAGCATCAATCGAGTCTTGCAGTCAAGGCTCTTCCTGGCAGCCTGCACCGCGCTCTTGACACGTTCCTGGTGGCGAATGCCATCCGTGACCTGGACGGTGCGTCTCCCACGCCTCGGTCGATGCTGATCAACGTCAGTCGTTTCAAGGCCGTGCAGAAGCAGGTATATGACCTGGTGCGCGAGTACGTCGACTCCACTCGAGCAGTCGTCCAGGAGTCCGTTCCGGCGCTGAAAGGATCGTCCGACAACGGCAATGAGGTGGTAGAGCGTCTGCATGCCAGGTGGCAGGCCGAGTACTCCCACCTGAGGCACAGCTGGCTCGACGTCAGAGCTGCCTTGCCGGAGGCTGTCCGCGACATCGAGATCGAACTCGTCAACGGTGACACGGACAAGCAACGGAAAGAGATCGAGCGGAGGCACCAACAGTACGGAACTGCGAAGAAGAGGCGTCGCATTGCGGTGGGCGGGGCAATCCTGTCTCGAGGACTGACCTTGGACGGTCTGATGGTCAGCTACTTCCATCAGCGGACACAACTTTCGGACACCCTGCTTCAGATGGGACGCTGGTTCGGTTATCGCGACGGCTATCGTCACTTAGTCCGCTTGTGGTTGCCGGAGGACGTCATGGACTGGTTTGTGTTCACCGGCAGAGCGTTGCAGGACATCCGCGACGAAGTCGTCACGATGAAACAGGCTAACCTGACGCCGAAGGACTTTGGGCTGAAGGTGAGAAGGCATCCTGAAGCGCTCAAGGTGACAGCTGCCAACAAGATGCGCCATGCGGAGAGCGCCACGGTGGACGTTTCCTTCTACAGGCAGACGGTCGAGTCGATAAGTGCCACGGATGCCCCCAATGAAGTGGAAAAAAACTTCTCTGCTTATCGGAACTTACTTAGCAGCTCCGTGGCGCTTGCAACGGATTCCAACAGTGCGACAAATATGTTCGGCCCAGGACCAAGGGCAGACGAAAACCGGTTGGAAATTCCCCACCTCGTCTTCAGCGGGGTGGAAAGAACTGTTGTCGAGCGGTTCTTGGAGTCATTCGTGCCCGGTGCCGGGGACGCCAATTTTGCTCATGGCAATGGAGCCGAGGCCGGATCGTGGGTGTCGAAGTTCGCCAAGGGCATCGAAACCGATCAGATGTCGTCTTGGGACGTGGGGTTCATTTCGGGCCAGGGACACGAGTTCGATGCGTGGGGCGACTTGCTGGAAAAGGACCGGGAGGGGCTTTCCCCGGTGGTTCTCAGGGCATCCGTTCGCAATGCCATGCGGTGGCATGAGACGCCGACCCCTCACTTCGAGTTCGCCAATAGGCGCGTCGCCACCGCGGGGAACCTTGAGCAGGTGGTGACCGTGGCCGGCAACGTGGATCCGGGACGGCGTCAGGAGTGGCAGAAGGCGCATGCTCGGCATCCGGAGGGAAACACCAAGCGTCGTTCTGAGAAAGAGATCATGACGTCGATGAAGCGGCCCGTGCTGATGGTCTACCGAGTAGTCACCGACCGCGAAATTAATGACAAGCGAAACGATGCGAAGAAGGAAGGTCCGCCAAACAAGATCATTAAGGATGTGGCCGTCGACCAGCACATACTTGGCGTGAAAGTGGCCTTCCCCGCGCACAGAGACGGAATCACGGGTGAGTTCTCGACGGGTCGTTCTGTTGAGTACGTGGTGAACAAAGTCTGGATGGAAAAGAGTGGACTCGCGGAAGAAGTGCGCGCCTCTGAGGACGAAGGAGAGGACGTCGATGCTTGACTCTCTGTCCCCGTGGGAGGAAGTGACCTACGAATCGCTCAAGCACCGGTTGTCGCGTCTGCGACCCCAAGGAGCCGGCAAGGGGTTCGTCTTGCCTCGGCAGCGTCTTCGCGTCCGGTTGCAGATGCTCGATGATCGACGAGCCAGCCTTTCCATCCGGTGCGACACCAAGCCTTTGGGAGTGCCGTCTCTCCAGCTTGTCGAGTGTGCAGTCAGCCAGGACGGCAACGGCTGGTGGTTGCACGTGGCAGAACGGCAGCCGAGTCAGGAACGCTTGGTGCCGTTCTATGTGGATCTCTGTCGCAAGCTGGAATCGGCTGGCAGTTCCGACCAGGCAGTAAGCACGGTGAAGTCCGTCCTGAAGGAATGGAGCAAGGCTTTTGCGCTGGACCGGGGTGATCTGACGCGTGACCAGATGCTCGGGCTAGCCGGAGAACTCCAGGTCCTGGCACGCCTCCTGAGAAACGCGCGGGTCCACACCGCTGAGCATGTTCTGGGCTGGTGGCAGGGACCAGGCTCCGCAGATCATGACTTCGATCTGCCAGGGCTGTTCCAGATCGAGGTAAAAGCCTCAGGGCCGGCGACTGAAAAGCTGCACATTTCCAACGAGCACCAGCTTGAGTCCAAGGACAAGCTCTTGTACCTGGCTCGTGTCGGCGTGGAAATGGTGCCTAAGCCTTCGTCCGCGACCAGAACTCTGCCTGACATGGTCGCGGAGATTGCAGAAGGGCTTGCCGGAGATGGCGCCAAAGGTCTGTTTGCCGATCTGGTGATTCGGGCGGGACTCAATGTTCTCGACCAGCGATACGAGGACCATCATTTCCGGGTGTACTCCGTCGAGTACTACGAGATCGACCAACGCGCCCCCCGTATCGTGCCGAACGATCTACGTCCTGGGGTTTCTCACGTCACCTACCGGATCAACCTTGCCGACCTCAAGAGCCTGCAGATGCAGGAGGCCGAGCTGATGAAAGGCCTATGACAGATGGACGTTGCAGTTCTCGAGTTTAATTCCCAACTGGTCCAGGAAGCGCACGTCGCAGCAGAGAGCGAAGCCCTCTCCTTCCCTGAAGCATTCGGTCACGTGATGGTGCGGCAGGTGGGTGACCTGGAAATTGCTACGGATCTTCAGGAGTTTCATGCTGAATGCCGTGGCCCTCGCAATAAGGCGCTTTCTGTCATGGCAGTAGGTGAGGACGCCGCTGATGACAGCATGAGCATCATCGTGGGCAAGTTTTTCGAGTCGCCCGATCAGACCTTGACGATGAGCGACATCACCCGCGCTTTTGAGGGCGCACGAGTGTATGTGGAGGCGGGCGCCGAGGGCTGGTTGCAGGAACGTCTAGAGGAAAGTTCACCAGAGTACGACCTGGCGGAGTACTTCCGTCACCGCGTGCAGAGCATTTCGAAGATGAAGATCGTTCTTGTGTCTAATGGAACTACGACTTCGAGGCTGGCCAGGCTGGAGGACGACGAATTGCTGGGAACTCCGGTGTCGTTTGCGGTTTGGGATCTTGAACGCCTCTACCGAGCGGTGCAGTCCCCAACTGGTCACGAACCCATCCGGGTGGAGCTCATTGGGCCTGACGGTCATGGTGTTCCTTGTGTGGCCGGCGGCGGCACGGTCTCGGGAGCGACCAGCTACCTCTTCACACTGACCGGCCGGCAGCTCGCTGACATCTACGATCTGCACGGATCCCGCGTCCTGGAGTCAAACGTCCGCGGCTTCTTGAGCATTCGGGGAAAAGTGAACAAAGGGATTCAGTGGACCCTGGACCACAGCCCAGAGATGTTTCTCGCATACAATAACGGACTTACGACCACAGCCACCCATGCCGAAATAGAACACAGTGAAGGCGCTTCTCAGCTTAAAGCACTGACCGATTGGCAGATCGTCAACGGGGGTCAGACGACGGCCTCGATGTGGTACTTCCTCAACAAGAACAAGGCGCGGCGCAAGGACAAACTGGCAAATCTGGACACTGCCCATGTGCAGGTCAAGCTTGTCGTTGTTGATCCTGAGCGCGCGTCTGAGATCGTTCCCGACATCGCCCGCTTTGCAAACAGCCAGAACAAGGTCAGCGGTTCTGACTTTTTCTCCAACAGCCCGTACCACAAGCGGTTGGAGACCCTCAGCCGCAAGGTGCTGGCTCCGGCCCAGGAAGGGTTGCAGTACGAGACCCGCTGGTTCTACGAGCGAACGCGGGGCGCCTTCGACAATGAAAAAGCGAAGTTGGCTCCTACTGCGGCTAAGAAGTTCATGCTCGCACACCCGAAAGCACAGAAGTTTGACAAGATCGACGTCGCCCGGGTGGAGAACGTTTGGGGGCGACGCCCCGATGTCGTCAGCCGAGGTGCCCAGAGCAGCTTCGTCGAGTTCTCAAAGACCGCGGGTGAGCTGTGGGAATCCAACCCGGAGTCTGTGAACGACAAATACTTCAAGGACCTCGTCGCAAAAATTCTCGTCACCCAAACCGCCAGAAAAATGGTAATGGGCTCTGCCTGGTGGGGAAAGGGGTACCTCGCAAACATCGTGGCCTATGGTGTGTCCAAGTTGCTGGACGACCTCGAGGACATCTCTCCGGGGCACGAGCTCAATCTTCGGAAGATTTGGGCGCAGCAGGAGTGCGACGAGTTGGTGCTGGAGAACTTGGAATTGGCCTGTCGTGCGGCGATGGAGCATCTCCAGGACCCAAATCGGCCAGTGGCCAACGTGACGCAGTGGGCCAAGCAGGCACGGTGCTGGGAGATGCTCCGGGACGCCCCTCTCGAGTACTACACGTCTGCCTACGAAATTGTCATTCCGAAGAGCGAAGTGATGAAGGAAAAGTCCGAGGCTACCTCTGAGCAGGTGCTGGAGACAAAGGCCCGGACCTACATTGACATTGTCACCATGGACAAGCAGGTGTGGATGGAGCTGGCTGATTTTTCGAACGAGATTGGTCTTCTCACCGAGAAGGAGTCGAGCATCCTCAGGACCCTTTTGCACAAGGGCCTCGTCTCAGAGGCTCAGGCTGATGTGCTCTCGAGGGCGCTCAATCGAGCTGAGAAGAACGGTCTGGTTGTGGGATGAGAACCAGCCGTCCAGGAGATCGGACTCCTGCGGCATCACAATGTTGGCTGGGACGCTGTCATAGGAGGTTCCTGCGAAGGTCTTCATAACCGCCAAAAAGATCGGGGCAACGCCTTCGGGTGGAACCGCCATTCCAACCTGCCGGCGCACGCTCTCTCTCTTGCCTTCAAAGACATGGTCGTCGGGAAAGGTCTGCAGCCTTGCTCTTTCCCTGTTCGTCAGGGCTCGATTTTCCGACCAGTGGTAAACGTGGGTGCCTCCGCCCCCGGAGCCAGTGATCGTGTACGCAGGACGATTTGGATCCAGTTTCTTGTAGATTTGGCTTAAGGTTGCACCTTTGACGTTCAGGCGGATCTCTTCTGGGACTTCGTCCCCCAGTCGAGCTTGCATTTGGAATACGTTCTCTCCCGGGCGCGTGCGCTCTAGGCGACTAACCACCTTCGGGGACATTTTGGCTTTTTCTCTATTTGCAGTTCCGGGTTCATAGGACTTTTCCAAAGCAGTCTGACAAGTTACAAAGGTGTCTCGCGAGTGGGTTGGCGCAGGCACTTTAAATCTCAAGCCCTCATCGCGGCGAATGCCGATGATGATAATTCGGTGACGAGCTTGTGGGACGCCGTACTCTTCGAACTTGTAGAGGTGAGGGGTGACATTGTAGCCCGCTTGCGACATGCGCCGAAGAATTTCACGCAACTCATCCCCGCCCTGTGTGCCCCGTAGGCCACCAACGTTCTCAGCCAGGAACCATCTAGGTTTGTGCTTTTTCAGGGCTTGGATTCCATATGTGAAGAGCGGTCCGTACTCACCCTGGAATCCTTGACGTAGGCCAACCATGGAGAAGTCGTTGCAGGGAAAACCAAAAGTGAGCGCGTCATACTCAGGAACTTTGTCGAGATCCAGCCCCCGCACATCGGCGCAGAAAACAGTGGCGTCGGATGCGCCCAGGACGTTGCGCTTGTAGGTGTTGCACGTGTCACGATCGTAGTCGTTGGCCCATGCGTGATCGATTCTGGCATTCAGTCCGATACTCGCGGCCAACTGGTTGCTTCGCTCAGCGCCTCGCGCGAGGCCGCCCGGGCCGCAGAACAGCTCTCCCATTTTGAACGTTCTCAACTGGCCTCCGGGGTTGGGTGTGTCATGGATGCATGACGCGCGGCTCGTGGTGACAGGTCCCTCGAACATTCATTCTAAGCCCTCAGGGTGTCAGGAGCAGCCTAGCAGCAGTTGGGTGCCCTGTTGGGCGATGCGGTGCCGTGCGGGTCTTGTTGGGGTGGAGGCGGGGGCGCAGAACCGTCAAGCTGTCAGCCATGACGGACTTGGAGTCGAAAGTGGGCGGGGTGCCCCCGTTCCCAGTCGGAGCAGCGTCATCGGAGGCGGTGACGGCGAGGATGAAGAGGCAGCTGGCGAGGGACACCAATCCTGAGCTGCTGTTGCGCCGGCATCTTCACCGGTCCGGCCTCCGTTATCGGGTGGACGCCCCGTTGCCGGGAATGCCGCGTCGGCGCGCGGACGTGCTTTTCACGCGATGGAAAGTTGCAGTCTTCGTTGATGGATGTTTCTGGCACTGCTGTCCTGAGCATGGTGTGGCTCCCAAGGCCAACGCCGAGTGGTGGTCCACCAAGCTGGGACGAAACGTGCAACGGGACCGCGAGACAGACGCTTCATTGAGAGCTCAGGGCTGGCAGGTGCTCCGGTTTTGGGAGCATGAGGACATGCATGTAGCTGCGCAGTCGGTACAAGCCGTCATCTATGAGAGGCGCATGCAAATTCGACCTCAAGCTTGAGCGTCTGGATGTCGACGAAGTGCAAGAGCCCGCGCATGCATTTTGAGGGGATCTTGTATGAAATCCTGGACGACTTCATGTGTGAGCTGTCCGCCCTTGGTGGGCTGGTGCGGGTAGCTTGGGTGCGCTGTCATGATGTCAGCTGATTTTCGACTCAGGCTGTTGACATTGCGGAAGTCCGGGCTTCTGAGGCTTTGTGGGTGTTCTTGTCGGTTTCGCAGTAAGGCCGATAATGCGATTAGGTTCTCGTCGTTCGGCCGAAGTTCCCTCCAGCCGTTTCGTGCCACCAAATCGCAGACCAGGATGAGCTCTGCACGACTCCAATTGATGCGCATCGGACTATCTTCTCAGCAAGATAGCTTTCGATTGTCAGCGGCGCGGTGGCTGAGCAGAGCAATTGGTGCTCGGGTCACGAGAGGTGTGCGAACGGGTCGCGCTACGGGTTCGGACCGATGGGTTTGCTTAAGGAGCCCATGAGCCCTCTGTGGTGCAGGCGTCCATCAGCTTCGTTCCTCTGCCCCATGATGGGCATGCACAGAAGTATCAGCGCGCGCCGGATTAATCGGCTAGTGGCCCGCGTCACACCTCCGTAGCGTTGAAGGCATCGCGCACCGGCTGACCGCTCTTCTGCCCGCCAGGTGCCTTCCCCTTGGTGTCCATGAAGGAGTACCCGCATGTTCGGCATGCCCCGCCGCCTGCTCTTCGGCTATCTCGCCCTCGCCATCTTCATGACCGGTGATGGTTTTGAGCTTACGTTCCTGTCCCGCTTCCTCGTCGAGAACGGCTTCACGCCCACCCAGGCCGGCCTCGTCTTCACCGTCTACGGCCTGGTGGTCGCCATCTCGGCGTGGACCACCGGCGTGCTCGCCGAGGTCGTCGGCGCCAAGCGCCTCATGGTCCTCGGCGGCGTGCTCTGGATGGTGCTGCACGTCCTGTTCCTCACCGTGGGGCTGGAGAGCGTGGTCGGGACGATCCTGATCTACGCCCTGCGCGGGGTCGCCTACCCGCTGTTCATGTACTCCTTCGTGGTGCTCATCGCGCAGTCGGTGCACCCCAGCCGCCTGGCCTCGGCCATGGGCTGGTTCTGGGCCTCCTTCTCGCTGGGCATCGGGGTGATGGGCGCCTACGTGCCCAGCCTCCTGGTCCCCGTCATCGGCGAGTACGCCACCCTCTGGGCGTCCCTGCCTTTCGTGGCGGCCGGCACCCTGATGTGCGCCTTCCTCGTCCCCGGCGCCCCGCCCGAGACCGACCTCTCCCAGAAGCTGCACGGCGCCGAGCGCACCCGCGAGCTGCTGCGCGGGGTGACGATCCTGGTGGAGAACCGGCAGATCGCCCTCTCCGTGGTCATCCGGGTGCTGTGCAACCTCACCCTCTACGCGTTCCCGATGATGATGCCGCTGTACCTGACCACCGGCGAGATCGGCGGCGAGTCCTGGTTCACCCTGCCCGAGTGGATGATGCTCTGGGCGATCATGAACACCATCACCATCGGCGCCAACATCGTCTGGGGCCGGCTCGGCGACCGCTACGGCTGGATGCGGCAGATGCGCTGGTTCGGCTTCGGCGGCATGGCCCTCGCGGTCCTCGCCTTCGCCTACGTCCCGGTGTGGTTCGGCCCCAGCTTCCCGGCGATGGTCGGGGCCGCCGTGCTCTTCGCCCTGTCCGTCACCGCGTTCGTCCCGATGGGCGCGATCTTCCCGGCCCTGGCCCCCGAGCACCGCGGGGCGGCGATCTCCGCCCACAACCTCGCCTCCGGGCTGACCACGTTCCTCGGCCCCGGCATCGCCACCCTGCTGCTGCCCGTCCTCGGCCCGATCGGGGTGTGCTGGGTCTTCGCGGCCCTGATGCTCCTCGGCACCCTCACCACCTTCTTCATCCACCCGCCCCAGCCCGGTATCACCACCGAGGACGGCCGGATGCTCCCGCGCCGCGACCGCCTCGCCATGGCCGCCTGAAAGGACCTGAGATCATGAACCCCACCACGCTCACCACCCCGAACCCCACCACCACCGCCGCGAAGCCCCCGAGCACCCAGGAGAGCACCATGGACGCCGTCGTCCTCGAACGCCAGCACGAGATCCAGGTCCGGCCCGTCCCCGGGCTGCGCCCGGTGGGCCCCGGCGAGGTGCGCATCGGCGTGCACACCGTGGGCATCTGCGGCAGCGACGTCCACTACTTCACGCACGGTCGGATCGGCCCCTACGTCGTCGAGAACCCCATGGTCCTCGGCCACGAGGCCTCCGGCACGGTACTGGAGGTGGGGGAGGGCGTGGACCACCTGGCCGTGGGGGACCGGGTCTGCATGGAGCCGGGCATCCCCAACCCGCGCTCCCGGGCCGCGCGACTGGGCATGTACAACGTGGACCCGGACGTGCAGTTCTGGGCCACGCCCCCGGTGGACGGCTGCCTGCAGCCCGAGATCATCCACCCCGCCGACTTCACCTACAAGCTGCCCGAGCAGCTGTCCCTGGAGGAGGGCGCCCTGATCGAGCCCTTCGCCGTGGCGGTGCACGCGGTGACCAAGGCCGGCCTGGCGCCGGGCGACGTCGCGGTGGTGGTGGGCGCCGGCACCATCGGGGTGCTCACCGCCATAGCGGCCGCCGCGAGCGGGGCGTCCCGGGTGTACATCTCGGACGTGGCGCCGGAGAAGTTCGCCAAGATCGAGGCCTATCCGACCATCCACGCCGTGGACGTCTCCCGCCAGGACCTCGGCGAGGCGGTGCGGGAGGCCACCGGCGGCTGGGGCGCGGACGTGGTCTTCGAGGCCAGCGGCAGTCCGCACGTCTTCGGGAACCTGTGGGAGATCCCCGCGCCCGGCGGGACCGTGGTCCTGGTCGGCATCCCCGTGGACCCGGTGCCGCTGGACGTCGCCGCCGCGCAGGCTCGCGAGCTGCGGATCGAGACGGTGTTCCGCTACGCCAACTCCTACCAGCGGGCCATCGAGCTCGCCGCGTCCCCGGCCGTGGACCTGGGGGCTCTGATCAGCGCCACCTATCCGTTCGAGGACGCCGTGGCCGCGTTCGAGCGCGGCGCCGAGGGCCGGCCCACCGACACGAAGATCCAGATCCGCGTGGCCGGAGCCTGACCGTGGCTGCCGCCGCACGGAGCACGACGCCGGAGGATCCCACCTCCCCGGTCCGGGAGCTGGTGATCCCGGACCCGTCGAGCTCCGTGCGGTGGCACGAGCACGACTGGCCCCACCCCCTGGCCCGCTGGCACTACCACCCCGAGGTGGAGGTGCACCTGATCCGGGAGTCCTCCGGGACGGTGATGGCCGGCGACTGGGCCGGGCCCTTCGGCCCCGGGCACCTCAGCCTCATGGGCTCCTTCCTGCCGCACAACTGGATCTCCCACCGCGACGACAGCGCCGTGGTCCGCAACCGGGACGCCGTGCTCCAGTTCGACCAGGAGCGGTTCTTCGCCGCCGCCGGGACGCTGCCCGAGCTCGAGGCCCTGCGCCCGCTCCTGGAGGCCGCGGCCCGGGGCATCGAGTTCACCGGCCGCACCGCCGTTAAGGGGGCGGAGGCGATGGAGGCGGTGAACGGCACGTTCGGTCTCCGGCGGCTGGCCGCCGTGGCCGAGCTGCTGGCCGTCCTCGCCGAGTCCCCGGAGAGCGAGCGCCGCTACCTGGACAGCCACGGCGGCTCCTACCGGCTGGACGCCGCCGAGGCCGAGGTCTTCAACCGGGCGCTGGGCTACATCACCGAGCACCTGGACGGCCGGATGCTCGTGCCAGAGGTGGCCGAGGCCGTGGGTCTGAGCCGAGACGCGTTCTCCCGGCTGTTCGCCAAGGCCACCGGCGTGGGCTTCAACCGCACGGTCACCCGGATGCGGCTCACCGAGGCCTGCCGGCTGCTGCGCGGCACCGACCTGCCGGTCTCCGACATCTGCTACCGGGTGGGCTTCACCAACCTCTCCAACTTCAACCGGCACTTCCGGGCCACCACCGGCACCACGCCGTCCCGCTACCGGCGGATCGACCAGCTCTGAGGCCGGCCGGAGGGGCCCGGCAGGGCGTGCTTCAGAGCGCCTGCAGCAGGACCAGCGCGGCGCCCAGCGCGGAGGCGCCGAGGCCCACCCGCCGGACGATGCGCCGGTTGATCCGCGCGTTGACCGCTCCGGACACCGCGAAGCCCAGGACCATGGCCGGCAGGAGAGCTGCCGCGAAGAGCACGGTCCGGCGGTCGATCGACCCCACCGCGGTCAGCGCAACGAGGGCCATCACGGCGCCGATCAGGAAGAAGGCGCTCATCGTGCCGCGCATCCGGGCCCGCGAGGACCCGTGCCACACGAGCGCCATGGGCGGACCGCCGATGGACGTGGCCGTCCCCAGGAGCCCGGAGGCCGCCCCCGCGACGACGACGACCGCTGGCCGGGGCCGCGGCCGCCAACCGCACACACTGAGCAGCACGGCCAGCAGCACGGTGCTCGCCAGGACGAAGGCCAGCGTCCGGGCGGACAGGGTGGCCACCAGCAGCGCTCCCGCCACGGTGCCGGGGATCTGCCCCGCCACGGCCCAGCCCGCGTCCTTGACGTCCACGGCGGCGCGGTCCCGCAGCACGCCGAGCGCGGTGAGCCCGGTGACCACCAGGAGGAGGGAACCGGGCAGCAGGGTGGGGTCGAACAGGGCGATCACGGGAGCGGAGAGCAGGGCCACGCCGAAGCCGATCGCGCCCTGCAGACAGGACGCGATGCTCACCACGAGGGCGACGACGGCGAGCTCCAGGCCGGTCATCCAGCACCTCCCGGTCGCGAGCAGGGGATGGGTGAATTGTTCCACCTCCGGAGGCCGTCCGGAGATCGTGCCCCCGGCGAGGACCGCGCACGTCGTGCCGCTCCTCGTCCGGGTTCCCCGAGGGCGGCGGGCGTGAGGGCTGTTCCCTCGCCCGCCCTACCCGGATAGCCTCGACATGGGCGGTGCTGCTCACGCACCGCCTGTCCTGGTGACCCGGTGCCGCGACGGCCCGGTCACTCGAAACTGGGAGGTCAACATGACTGATGCACAGCAGGATCCGAACCAGACGGAAGGCCCCGCCGACGGTGGAGCCTTCGGTGCTCCGGGTGTTCAGGACGGCGGCGCCGATGGCGGCGCCGACAGCGGCGCCGAGGGCCCGGCCGACGGCGGAGCGGCCGGCACCCCGGGCGTGCACGACGGTGGCGCGGACGGCGGTGCCGACGGCGGTGCTGACAATGGGGCCGAGGGCCCGGCCGACGGCGGAGCCGCCGGCACTCCGGGTGTTCAGGACGGTGGCGCTGACGGCGGAGCCGAGGGCCCCGCTGACGGTGGAGCGGCCGGCACCCCGGGTGTCCACGACGGCGGCGCTGACGGTGGTGCCGATGGCGGCGCCGACGGAGGAGCCGGAGCGCGAGGCCTCTGAGCGTGGACGCCGTCCGCACTGACGGGCAGGACCCCGGCGCCCGGAGTGGCGCCGGGGTCCTGGAGACCCGCCTGATCGACATCGGCCGGGAGCGGTTCGCCCGTGACGTCTGGGGCCGGGCACCGCTGCTCACCCGCCGGGCGGACGGCTTCACCGACCTGTTCTCCGCCGACGCCGTCGACGAGCTGATCTCGCGCCGCGGGCTGCGCACGCCCTTCCTGCGCGTCGCCAAGGACGGGTCGACGTTCCCCGACTCGTCCTTCACGTCCCCCGCCGGCGTCGGCGCCACCATCGCGGACCAGCTCGACGACACCGCGCTGTGGCGGAAGTTCGCCGACGGCGCCACGCTGGTGCTGCAGGCACTGCACCGCACCTGGGAGCCGGTCGCGGACCTCAGCGCCGCCCTGAGCGGCGAGCTCGGGCACCCCGTGCAGGCCAACGCCTACATCACCCCGCCGCAGAACCGCGGGTTCGACGACCACTACGACGTCCACGACGTCTTCGTCCTGCAGATCGAGGGGACCAAGCGCTGGGTGCTGCACGAGCCGGTGCACCCGGACCCGCTGCGCGACCAGCCCTGGACCGACCGCCGCTCCGCCGTGGCCGAGGCAGCGAAGGGCGAGGCCCATCTCGACGTGGTGCTCGAACCCGGCGACGCCCTCTACCTGCCGCGCGGCTGGCTGCACGCGGCCCAGGCGCAGGGAGCGGTCTCCATCCACCTCACGCTCGGGATCCACACCTGGACCCGCCACGGCCTGGCCGAGCAGCTCGCCCAGGAGGCGCTGGCGCTGCTGGCCGAGGACCCGGAGATGCGCGGGTCCCTGCCCCTGGGCGTCGACCGACCGGGCGGGGAACTCGACACCGTCCGGGAGCGCCTGGTCGCCGCGCTCGCCGAGACCGATCCCACGCCGCGGTTCCACCGCACCCGGCGAGGACAGGGGCGCCCGGCCCCGCTGGGGCCGCTGGCCCAGCTGGCGGCCGTCCAGGGTCTGGGCGCAGGGACCCCCGTGCGGCTGCGCGGTGCCCTGGAGGCACGGCTGGAGGGCCCGCGGCTGAGCACGCGCGTGGGGTGGCTCGACTTCCCGGACACCGATCTGCCCTCCGTCTCGTGCCTGCTCGACGGCGAGGTCCACACCGCGGGCGAGCTCGGCGTCGAGCTCGCCGAACGACTGCTGCGGGCGGGGGTTCTTGTTCCCTGTGACCAGTGACCCCGCGACCGTGAATGCCTCGTGCCGCTTCTGGTGCGCCGACGGAGCCCGGGGGCGCGGCGACCCGATGGCGGGCACCGCGCCGCGCGGCGCGGCCTGGATCCTCATCGAGTACCGAGGCGCATGGCCGGTCAACGGTTTCGACGGCCTGGATCTGGAGCCGGAGACCAAGGCCCTCGTGTTCTCCGCCGCCCAGGCAGCGCGGGCGCGAGTGCTTCTGGTCCGGCGACACGGCCGCCGCAGCCGTGAGGGCCCCAGTCGGTGGGCCGTGCTGCGCCACGACGACTCCGGCGACGGCCGTCAGCACTGGGGCACGTGGAGCCGCGACGAGGACCTCGCGGAGATCGCCACGGCCCTCGGGGTCCCCGGTGAGACCGGCCACCCACCGGTCCTCCTGGTCTGCGCCCACGGTCAGCACGATCCCTGCTGCGCGGTGCGCGGACGGCCCGTGGGACGTGCCCTGAGCGAGCGCTGGCCGGAGCTGGTCTGGGAGTGCTCGCACGTCGGCGGTGACCGGTTCGCCGCCAACGTCGTCGTCGTCCCCGATGGCGTCTACTACGGAGGGCTCGACGCGGAGTCCGCCGTCACCACGGTCGAGGGGCACCTCGCCGGCCGTGTGCACGCGGAGCATCTGCGCGGGTACACCGATCTCTTCCCGCCGCAGCAGGCCGCTGTCGCGGCCGCGCTCGAACGCTTCGGCCCGGCCGGCCGCCACGACTGGACGGTCACCGAGTCGGCTCGCGACGGCGACCGCTGGCGGATCCGTCTCACCGGCCGCCCACCCCGGCCGGGCCTCGTCGACGTCGAACTGCGGTCCCACACCGCCCCGCCGCATCAGCTGACCTGCCACGGACCGGCCACGAGCTCGGCCAGGGTCTACGAGCTCACCGCGGTGCGCGTCGTCTGAGGGACAGGGCGACCGGGAGCAGGGTCCTCCGGCCGCGACCGAGGAGGATGCGGAGCGCCGTGTCGGGGGGAAGTTTCCGGTGACCGGCCTACACCCGGCCGTGCCACCGCGCTACGCTCGAACTCCAGACCCGAGCGACGATTCCTGCCGGCCCCGCCCCGGGCTCGCACCGGTGGAGCGGCCGGGGCGTCGTCCGCCCTGGGGACCCACCGATGCCAGGAGATCCTGATGGCCCCCGCGACCTTCGACGAACTGCTCACCCGCCAGGTGGGCCACGAGTTCGCCGCCTCCCACCAGTACATCGCCGTGGCGGTCTGGTTCGACAGCCAGGACCTTCCGCAGCTGGCCCGGCACTTCTACCGGCAGTCGCTGGAGGAGCGCAACCACGCCATGATGATCGTCCAGTACATCCTGGACCGGGACCTGCCCCTGACCATTCCCGGGGTGGGGGAGGTGCGCAACGACTTCACCGACGTCCGTGAGCCCCTGGCCCTGGCGCTGTCCCAGGAGCAGGAGGTCACCGAGCAGATCAAGGCGCTGTTCGCCGCCGCCCGGGCCGAGGGTGACGCGCTGGGGGAGCAGTTCATGCTCTGGTTCCTGAAGGAGCAGGTCGAGGAGGTCGCCTCGATGACCACCCTGGTGAACGTCGCGCGCCGGGCCGAGAACCTCTTCGACCTGGAGAACTTCGTGGCCCGGGAGCACGTCGGCGACGGCGGGCACGGTCATGGCTCGGGGGCGCCGCAGGCCGCCGGTGGAGCCGCCTGACCCGGCAGCAGTCCCCGTGCCCGCCTGGGGCGGTGGGCCGGGTCGCCGGGGTCAGCCGACCGGGACGAGCTCCGAGCGGAGGGCGGCCAGGAAGGCGTCGACGTCCTCCGGCGTGGTGTCGAAGCTGCACACCCAGCGGACCTCGCCCGTCGCGGCGTCCCAGTCGTAGAACCGGAACCGCCGGCGCAGGCGGTCCGCGATGCCGGCGGGCAGGGTGGCGAAGACGGCGTTCACCTGGGTCTCCTGCGTGAAGGCGACGCCGGGCATCGACCCGTCGGCGATGCCCGCCTCGATGCCGTCGCGCAGGCGCCGGGCCATCGCATTCGCACGGCCCGCGTTGCGCAGGTACAGGTCGCCGTCCAGGAGCGCGAGCAGCTGGGCCGAGACGAACCGCATCTTCGAGGCCAGCTGCATCTGGTTCTTCCGCAGGTAGACCAGGCCCTGGGACGCGGCCTCGTTCAGGACCACCAGGGCCTCGGCGCCGAGGGCCCCGTTCTTGGTGCCGCCGAAGGAGAGCACGTCGACGCCGACGTCGGTGGTGAAGGCGCGCAGGGGCAGCCCCAGGGCGGCCGCCGCGTTCGAGAGCCGGGCCCCGTCCAGGTAGACGGACATGCCGTGGGCGTGCGCGTAGTCCGTGACGGCCCGGATCTCGTCCGGTGTGTACAGGGTGCCGAGCTCGGTGGACTGGGTGAGGTACACGACGAGCGGCTGGGCCCGGTGCTCGTCCCCCCAGCCCCAGGCCTCCGCCGCGATCAGCTCGGGCGTGAGCTTGCCGTCGCCCGTGGGGACGGGCAGGAGCTTGAGGCCGGCGGACTTCTCGGGCGCGCCGCCCTCGTCGACGTGGATGTGCGCCGTGTCCGCGCAGATCACCGCGCCCCACCGGGGGAGCATCGACTGGAGCCCGACGACGTTGGCGCCCGTGCCGTTGAACATCGGCCACACCGAGGCGCCCTCGCCGAAGTGCTGCCCGATCACGTCCTGCAGCCGTGCCGTGTACTCGTCCTCGCCGTAGGCGATCTGGTGCCCGCCGTTGGCCTCGACCAGGGCGTCCAGCACCTCCGGATGGACCCCGGAGTAGTTGTCCGAGGCGAATCCCCTCAGCTCGGCGTCGTGGGACCTCTTCATGTGGTGCCTGGTCCTTTCTCCTGGAGTTCGATGGTCGAGTCGTTCAGTTCCGGGGCCTCGGCGTCCCAGAGCCCGGCGTAGGCGTTCGCGAGCCGGTCCTCCAGACCGGCCAGGGCCTTCACCCGGAAGATCACGGCGGCGGCGCGCAGCGGCTCGCCGGCCTCGCGGGCGCCCTTCGCATATCCCTGCGCCACAGCCCGGGTCCACGCCTCGCTCGCGGCCTTCACCGCGGCGTAGTTGGCGCCGCCCGCCAGCGGACGGTTCACCGCTGTCGAGGACACGATCGCCAGCCGGCCCGCCGGCGAGGTCCGGAGGTCGTCGTCGAAGGCCCGGCTCAGGTGGCGCAGCGCGGAGAAGGAGGTCTCCAGCGCCCGGTAGTCCTCCTCCGTCTGCCCGGCGAGCCCACCGCCGCCGCGCCAGCCGCCGACGAGGTGGAGGATCCCGTCGATCGACCAGCCGCGGTCGTGCAGCCGGCGGGAGAGGTCGAGCACGGCGCGCTCGACGGCGAGGTCCACCGTCTCCGTGTGCGCCCCCAGGGCTGCGAGGGGAGCGAGCTTCTCCGCGTGGCGCCCCGTGGCGACGACGCGGGCCCCGGCCACGGTCAGGGTCCGCGTCGCCGCCAGGCCGGACGCACTGGTGGCGCCCGCGATCAGCACGGTGCGGCCGGTCAGGTCGGTCATGGCTCAATCGTCCGTGGCGCGGATGCCGGTCGTCGACTCGATGACGCTCTTCATCTTCTTCTCGAGCGCCTCGAAGAACATCGACAGCGGGAACTCGTCGTCCAGCACCAGGTCCGTGTAGCCCCGCGGCGGCCCGGCCAGCACCTCGCGGGGGAGCCCCTTGGCCCACACCGAGGCGGGATGCGGTGGCACCACGGAGGCGATGAGCTCGTACGCCTTCAGCCAGTGCACCGTCTTCGGCCGGTCGATCGACTCCCAGTACAGCTGGTCGATGGCCTCGCCGAGCTCGACGACCGCGTCGGCGACCCGGTCCCAGTCGAAGCTGAGCTGCACGTCACGCCACTGCAGGACGTGCTTCCGGTGGAGCCAGGCGAACAGCAGCTGCCCGCCCAGGCCGTCGTAGTTGCGCACCCGCGAACCGGTGATGGCGAAACGGAAGATCCGGTCGAAGATCACCGCGTACTGCACGAGCTTCCCGTGCCGGCGGGTCTGCTCCTCGATCTCGGTGAGTTCTTCGCCGGCCGCTCGCCGCGCCGTGAGCGCACGCTCGATCGTCACCGACTCCCGGAACGCCGTCAGATCGCAGCGCAGCTCCTCCAGGGAGTACAGGAAGAACGGCATCCGCTGCTTGATCATGAACGGGTCGAACGGCAGGTCGCCGCGCATGTGCGTGCGGTCGTGGATGATGTCCCACAGCACGAAGGTCTTCTCGGCGAGATCCTGATCGGCGAGCAGGGCCGCGGCGTCCTCGGGCAGGTCCAGCTTCGTGATGCCGGCGGCCGCGGTGACCACTCGGCGGTAGCGTGCCGCCTCGCGGTCCTGGAAGATGGCGCCCCAGGTGAAGGTCGGGATCTCCCGCACGGCGACCGTCTCGGGGAAGAGGACCGCGGAGTTCGAGTCGTAGCCCGGGGTGAAGTCGATCAGCCGCAGGGACACGAACAGCTGGTTGCCGTGGTGCCCGGCCTCGAGCTCGGCGATGAACTCCGGCCAGATCGCCTCGACGATCAGAGCCTCGACGTGCCGGTTCGCCGAGCCGTTCTGGGTGTACATGGGGAACACGACGAGGTGCCGGATGCCGTCCACGCGGTGCTGCTGCGGCTGGAACTCGACGAGGGAGTCGAGGAAGTCCGGCTCCCCGAAGCCGCCGTCCGCCCAGCGTGCGAAGTCGCGCGGCAGGGCCGCCAGGTACGCCGCGTCGTGCGGGAACAGCGGGGCGAGCTCGGCGATCGACGCCACGATCACCTCGACGTGCTCGCGCGCCGTCGGGTGGTCGGCGAGCTCGGGGATCGACCCGTCCTTGACCTGCAGGGCCTGCAGGGCGGTGGCCGCCGACCGGAGCCGGAGCCAGGCCCGGCTCGACTCCACGGTGCGGGCATCCTCCACGACCTCGGGTTCGCCGATGATGGCCTGCACCGCCTGCAGAGACGTGGACATTGAAACCCTCCCGTCGTAGATCAGCGGAAATTTTCCGGTGAGACTGATCACATACAGGAAGATTCACATGTGGTCGCGGGGCTGTCAACCTTTTCGGCGCGATCAGCTGGTAGCGTTCGGCCCATGGACGACCCGATGGATGTGCGACTGGCAACCGAGGTGTCCCACGACCCCCGCGCCACCCTCGCTCAGCTGTCCGAGCGGGTCGGTCTCTCGGTCTCGGCCGTGCAGGCGCGCCTGCGCAAGCTCGAGAGCAGCGGTGTGATCGTCGGGTACCAGGCGATCCTCGACCCCGAGGCCATCGGCAAGCCGCTCGCGGCCTTCATCGAGATCACGCCCCTCGATCCCCGCCAGCCCGACAACGCCCCCGAGCTCCTGCAGTCGATCACGGCGATCGAGGCCTGCCACTCGGTGGCCGGGGACTCCGCCTACATGCTGTTCGTCCGGGTGGCCTCGCCGAAGGCGCTCGAGGCCCTCGTCAACGAGGTGCGTCACGCGGCCTCCGTGAACACCCGCACCACCGTGGTGCTGCAGACCTTCTACGAGCACCGGCCGATGCTCTCCCCTGTCGACGCCTGACGCAGCTCCCGGAGGTCCTCCCTGTCCCGGGAGCCGTCCCCAGAAGTGTGACCACAACACGTTGCATGTATTTGCAATAGCGATGCCAGGATGGAGGGACGCCCGCGCCGGCGCCTCACCCCCCCCATCCTGGAGGCCCCCGATGTTCCTCAGCATGCTCTTCCGTGCCCGCCCTTCCGGTGACGGCTCGCCCACTGCCGGCGGCCCGCTCCGGACCGCCGCGGCCTCGGTGGTCGTGGCCGGTCTGGTCCTCGTCGGTGGCGCGATGCCCGCCGAGGCGGCGACGACCTACAGCGCCTCATTGCGCACCGCCGTGAAGTCCCTGCCCGTGGCCGGGGAGAACAACGCCGGCTACGACCGGACCAGGCAGTTCGGCGACTGGAACGACGCCAACCGCGACTGTCAGAACACCCGCGCCGAGGTGCTGCAGAACGAGTCCAGGGCGAGCATCAGCTTCACCACCAGCAAGCGCTGCACCGTCAAGGGCGGGCGCTGGATCACCACCTGGGACGGGAGGGTGCACACCTCGGCCACCGCGGTGCAGATCGACCACACGGTGCCCGTCCACGAGGCCTGGGGCTCCGGGGCGCGGTACTGGACGAAGACCAAGCGCGTGGCCTTCTACAACGACCTCGGGGACCACCGCACGCTCAGCGCCCAGACCTCCGCGCTGAACTCGGCCAAGCAGGCCCGGGGCCCCGAGGCCTGGATGCCGCCGCGGAACCGCTGCGGCTACGTCGGGGAGTGGGTGGCGGTGAAGATCCGCTGGGGCCTCAAGGTCGACAGCACGGAGAAGGCCGCCCTGACCCGGATCGCCGCCTCCTGCCCCAACGTCACCCTCACCGTCAGGAAGGCCTGAGCCGGGCGGACGGCTCCCGGGCGGGCGCGGCGCGGAGGGGCGGCCGGGCCGTGCAGAGGGGCTGCTTCGATCCTGCCCGGGTGCAGCGGGCGCCGCAGCGCCACGACGACGTTGTCGGGAACGGCGTGCTGCCCGCCCCTGCTCGAGCCGGCTGTGGCCATCCGGGCTCGCTCCGGCGAGCATGGGGTCATGACATCACTGGGACGAACCCGCACCGCTCTGGTCACCGGCTCCACCAGCGGCATCGGTGCCGCCACCGCACGGACACTGGCCGCTCGAGGGTGGCACGTCGGCGTCACGGGCCGTGACCGCGCCCGCGGGGGCGGCGTGGTGACCGAGATCCGCGACCGCGGAGGGCGGGCGGACTTCATCGCCTCCGAGCTCACCGCCCCCGCGGACGACCTGCGGACCTTCGCCCGCGCCGCCACGCAGACCCTGGGCGGTCACGTCGACACCCTGGTCCACAACGCCGCCGTGTGCCCCGCCGTGGACACCCTCTCCCTCACCGATGCGGATCTCGAGGCCGCGCTCGCCGTCAACGTGCGTGCCCCGCACGTGCTCACGGCCGCCCTGGCGCCGGGGATGGTCGAGAACGGTAGCGGGGCGATCGTCGTCATCGGCTCGTGGATGGCCCACGTCGGCAGCCCCATCGTGGGGCTGTACTCGGCGACGAAGGCGGCGCAGATCCAGCTCGCGCGCAGCTGGGCGGCGGAGTTCGGGTCGCACGGTGTGCGGGTCAACACCGTCTCTCCCGGAGCGACGCGGTCCCCGATCAACGCCCCGGCCGACGACGTCATCGCCCGGCTCACGGCCGCCACTCCCGCCGGGCGTCCCGGGACCCCGGAGGAGGTCGCCGCCGCCGTCGCCTGGATCGTCTCCGACGAAGCCGCCTACCTCCACGGCGCCGAGATCCACGTGGACGGCGGCATCACCAGCACCAGGCGGATCTGAACCCGGTCGGATCCCGGCCGCGCGGAGGGCCGACGACGTGTCGAGCGGGCCGCGACCTCGCCGGCGAGGCCGACCCGTGCGCAGGGAGCGCCCCGCCGGTGCGAAGATGATCCGCATGAACTGGAGTCCGCGCGCCCTGGCCCGCTCGATCGACGGGCCGGACTCGCGCAGACTGCCCCGGCGGCTCGTGCAGCTCTGTGCCGGGCTGGTGCTCTACGGCATCACCATGGGGATGCTCGTGCGGGCGGAGCTCGGTGTCATCCCGTGGGACGTGCTGCACCAGGGGCTGTCCCGGCAGTTCGGGCTGAGCATGGGCACGGTGGTCATCGTTGTCAGCGTGCTGCTCCTCCTCCTCTGGATCCCGCTGCGCGAGCGGCCCGGGCTGGGCACCCTCAGCAACGCGGTGGTGGTCGGGCTGGTGCTCGACGCGACCCTGGCGGTGCTGCCTCCGGTCGAGTCCTTGCCGCTGCGGGTGCTGCTCGTGCTCGCGGGCGTGCTCCTCAACGCCGTGGCGACCGCCGCCTACATCGGGGTGCACCTGGGCGCCGGCCCGCGGGACGGGCTGATGACGGGCCTGGTCAGACGGACCGGGGGGTCGGTGCGCGTGGTCCGCACCTCGATCGAGGTGGTCGTGGTGCTCGCCGGGTGGGTGCTCGGCGGCACCGTGGGGCTGGGCACGGTGCTCTACGCCCTGGCCATCGGCCCGCTGGTCCAGGTCCTGCTGCCCCGGCTGAGCGTCCGCCTCCACCGCTGACGCCAGGCCTCGATCTGCACGCCCGCAGCGAGGTGGCCTCGCCGGGATCGAGCCCCGGAGCCGCCCGCCGCTGGGGGTTCAGTCGCGGCGGTGGGCTCGGACCGCGGCGGAGGCCAGGCGGCGGCCGACGTCGATCGGTGACCGGGGGGTGCCGCGGAGGAAGGCGGCCAGGGTCCCGCCGTAGGCCAGGAGGACCTCGTCGGCCAGGTCCTGGGCGCGTTCCCCGGCGAGGGGCCGGGAGAGGTGCAGGAGCCGCTCGGTGAGGAGGGCGGTGTCCGCGGCCAGGACGGCGCCGATCTCGTCCGTGGCCTCGGGAAGCTCGGTGGCCGCGGCCAGGAAGGCGCACCAGCGCGCCGGGTGGGGCTGGTCCCGCCGGTAGGAGGCCAGGGCGTCGAACACCGCGAGCAGCCGCGCCGTGTCGTCGGCGGCCGCGACCACGTGCTGGTCCCAGACCGACCGCCAGTCCGCCAGCCGGACCCGCAGCGCCTCGGCCACCAGGGCGTCCTTGCTGCCGAAGTGCGTGTACAGGGTGGCTGCCGAGACCTCCGCCTCGCGCAGCAGCTCGTCGACGGGCGTGGCCCGGATGCCGCGGTCGAACAGCACCCGGTCGGCCGCCTGCAGCAGCCGGGTGCGCGCGGGGAGTCGCGGGACGGTGGTCACCCCACCACTGTATCGACCCCTGGTTCCAGAACGAGCGTTTTGGTGTAGCGTTACGATCGTTCTGGTCAGCGACGTGCGAGAGGGAGTCCGATGCGAGCTCTGGTGATCAGCGGGATGGCACTGATCGCGGCGACCTACGGGCTGGCGCGCTTCGGCTACGGGCTCTTCCTGCCCCGGTTCACCGAGACCTTCCAGATGGGCTCGGCCGTCTCCGGGCTCATCCAGGCCGGGAGCTTCCTCTCCTTCTGCCTCGCCGCGGTGCTCGCCTCGCGCCTGGCCGCCCGCCCGCGCCTGGTCGTGGTGTGCGCGGGGGCGACGGCCACGCTGGGCACGGCAGGCGTGGCGGCCTCGCCCACCGCGGTCGTCCTCGCGGTGAGTGTGGTGCTCGCCGGTGCCGGCGCCGGGTTCGCCACCCCGGGCCTGGTCACGCTCATCGAGCGCAATCTCGCACCGGCGCGCCAGGAGAGTGCCCAGACGGTCGTCAACGCCGGCACCGGAGCGGGCATCGTCGTCGCGGGCCTCCTCATGCTCCTCACGATCGACCAGTGGCGCCTGGGATGGGCGGCCATCGCCGTCCTGGTGGCAGCGGCCACCGTGGCCACCCTCCGTGCGGACCGGTCCGCGCACCGGTCTCCGGCCGCGGAGCGGCCCGCACGGGTGCGGGTCCGTGATCTGGTGCCGCTGGCCCGGCCCATCGCCGCGGCGGCGCTCGCCGGCGCCTCGAGCGCCGCGATCTGGACCTTCGGGCGCACGGCCATGGCCGAGTCCGGCACGGGCGAGGAGTCCTATTCCATTGCGGCCTGGATGGTCCTGGGGGCGTTCGGCGTGCTGGGCGCCGCCGCCGGGAGGATCGTCCAGGTCTGGAGCCTGCGGACGGCGTGGGTCTCGACCGCGGTGGCCATGGCCGGCGCGACCGTCGTCCTGGGCGCGGCGCCGGGGGCGCCTCTCGCCGCGTTCGTCTCCGCGGCCGTGTTCGGGGTCGGCTACACCGCCCTGTCCGGCGTCCTCATCGTCTGGGCCGCGCGGGTGGTTCCCGATCGCGTGTCCGAGGGCACCGCCGTGCTGTTCATCGCTCTCGCCGTCGGTCAGGCGGCCGGCTCGGTCCTGCTGGGCGTCCTGTTCGATCCCGCCGCCCCGGTCCTGGCCTTCGCCGTGGCCGGTGCGCTCGGGATCCTCGCGGTGCTGCCGGCCCTGAGCGGCCGGTCCGGGGCGCGGTCCTCCCGCACCACCCCGGCACCGCACCCCGCGGGGGCCGGCAGTACGCGGACCTGATCCAGCGCACGCGGGCCACCACGACGGGCACCGGGCAGCTCGATCCCTGTCCGTCCCGCGAAGCCCGCCAGCCGTCCGGCGGATCCGTCATGGTGCGGGGAGCGGGATGACGGTGCGGTACTTGCCGCCGGTGCTCTGCTGCGGTGCCTCTCGGGCCCGTTCAACGGCGACGTGGCCCAGGCCCAGGTCGCCGAGCAGGCCCGTGACGCCGCTCAGCACGGCGGCCCACACCTGCTCGGGGTCCTCGCCGGCCGCCGGGAGCAGCCGGACCCGCAGGCCGGCAGGGGCGGTCTGGGCGACCTGGAACAGCTCCACGCCCGGGACGCGGTCGATGACGGTCCCCAGCGCGAGCGGGGGCACCGCGACCAGGCCCCGCCCGTCGTCGTCGGGGAAGGCGAGGACGTCCGAGGCCCGGCCCTGCACGCGCAGGGCCGGGGCCGGGTTCCCGCACCCGCACGGGTCCGGCTTCATCAGGACCCGGTCGCCGACGTCGTAGCGGATGATCGGCTGGACCCGGTTGGCCAGGTTCGTCATCAGCACCGTGTGCGAGACGGTCCCGGGCGGGACGGGACGGTGCTCGGCGTCGACCGGTTCGAGGACGACCCAGTCCTCGACCAGGTGCAGCCAGCCCCGGGCGCAGCTCGAGGCCGCGTAGCCGGTCTCGGTGCACCCGTAGACCTCCCGCACGGGCGCCCCGAAGGCCCGCTCGATCCGGGTGCGCTCGTCCGGCGGCAGGCCCTCGGCGTGCTGAGCACCAGCACCGGGCGCAGGCGCAGCCGCCCGGCCTCCTGCTCGGAGGCCAGCAGACGCAGCACACTGGCGTAGGCGCCGAGCATGAGCGGGCCGAAGGCGTTGAGCTCGGCCACCAGCTCGGGCAGCGGCCGGTGGATCGAGAGGATCCTGAGCCGGCGGTGGCGCCGCGGTCGCTCCCGCATCTCCCGGGTGCTGGTGGCCACGGCCAGGAAGTGCCCGCCGGTGGCCACGACCGCGGCGAACCGGCCCCCGCGCACCGTGAGCCGCACCAGGTCCCGCCCGGACAGCCAGCCCGCGGACAGCCGGGCCATCATCCCCGAGGTCACCGCCCGGTACCGGTCGTCGAGCACGAAGAGGCCCCGGGTGCCGGTGGTGCCGGCGGTGCTGGCCACCAGGTACCTCCCGGCGAACCGCTCCCCGATCCGGGCCGGGTCCGCCACGAACTCCTGGACCGCCGCCAGGGTCACGGCCGGGTCCGTGGCGACCTCGTCGAAGTGGGCCATCAGCTGCCGCTTGTCCGTCACCGGCAGGGAGGTGACGTCCTCGACCCGCTCCGGCAGGCCCTGGTAGAGCCGCCGGTAGTAGGCGGAGTGCTCCCGCGCGAAGGCCACGAGCTCGGCCAGCCGCTCCCGCTGCCGCCGGCGGAGCGCCTCCGGACCCTTCCGGTGGGCCCGGCGGGCGTCCCACCACACCCACGCCGCGCTGGTCCCCCGGGCGTCCGCCGCCGTGGTCCGTCCTGTCCCCATGGCACGACTCTAGGAATCCGGCGCCGGGGGAGACAGGGCCGCCGGGCAGGTGACGGAATCGGTCACCGGTTCTCCGGACGGACGGCAGTCGGCCAAGGCGCCCCGGCCCGCGGCGTGGTCCGTGAAGGTTTGGCGAAGATTCCCGCGCTGACCGCCCCCGGGTGCCGCCGCGCCGCGGCGGGGGAGGACACTGAAGTCATGAATCCTGGCACTGATGCGGCGGCCGGGCGGGTGCTGGTGGTGGACGACGAGAAGCCCCTGGCGCAGATGGTCGCCACCTACCTGGCCCGCGGCGGCTACGAGGTCGCCACCGTCCACACCGGCCCCGACGCCGTGGAAGCCGCCCGCGACCGGAGCCCGGACGTGGTGGTGCTGGACCTGGGGCTGCCGGGGATGGGCGGCATCGAGGTGTGCCGCAGGATCCGGGGCTTCTCCGAGTGCTACGTGCTGATGCTCACCGCCCGCGGGGACGAGGAGGACAAGCTGGCCGGGCTGGCGGCCGGGGCCGACGACTACATCACGAAGCCCTTCAGCGTCCGCGAGCTCGTCGCCCGGGTGGCCGCGGTGCTGCGCCGACCCCGCACCACGCTGGCCCCGGTCGAGTCCGCCCGGGAGTTCGGCGAGCTGACCGTCGACCTCGCGGCCCACGAGGCGCGGGTGGGCGGGGAGGCGGTGGCGCTGACCCGCACCGAGTTCGAGCTGCTGGCCGCCCTGACGGCCCGGCCGCACGAGGCGCTGACCCGCCGCCGGCTCATCGACACCGTATGGGGCCCCTCCTGGGTGGGCGACGAGCGGATCGTGGACGTGCACATCGGGCACCTGCGCCGGAAGCTCGGGGAGGACCAAGCCGCCTTCGTCGACACCGTGCGCGGGGTCGGCTACCGGATGGTGGCCCGATGACTCGACGACGACACCCCCGCGGCCTGGCCTCCCGGTTCTTCCTGGCCCAGGCCATCGTGGTGGCCGCCAGCATCCTCGCCGCCGTGGCGGTCGCCTCCCTGGCCGGACCCGCGATCTTCCACGAGCACCTGATCATGGCCGGGCACGCCGAGAACTCCCCCGAGCTGCTCCACGTGGAGCGGGCCTACCGGGACGCCGGTCTCATCGTCCTGGGCGTGGCCCTGGGCACCGCCGTGATCTGCGCCGCGGCGGTGACCTGGCTCTTCACCCGCCGCCTCCGGCGGCCCCTCGCCGCGCTCACCGAGGCGGCCCGGGGCATGTCCCGCGGCCGCTACGACACCCGGGTCCCGGCCCTCGGCGCCGGCGTCGAGGTGGACGCGGTGGCGGCCTCGTTCAACACCATGGCCGAGCGGCTGGAGCGCACCGAGGAGCTCCGGCGGCGGATGCTCTCGGACCTGGCCCACGAGATGCGCACACCGATCTCGGTGCTCACGGTCTACTGCGAGGCGCTGCAGGACGGGGTGGCGCAGTGGGACGAGGCCACCGGCGAGCTCGTGACCGACCAGCTCGGACGCCTCACCCGGCTGGTCGAGGACATCCACGACGTCTCCCGGGCCGAGGAGGGCCGGATCGACCTGGACCGCGCCTCGCAGCCGGCCGGCGACCTGGCCCGCTCCGCCGCGGAGGCCCACCGGGAGGCGTACGCCGCCAAGGGCGTGCGGCTCGTCCTGGACGTCGACGACGACGCCGGGGTGGTGGACGTGGACCGGCAGCGGATGGGGCAGGTGCTGGGCAACCTGCTCACCAACGCCCTGCGCCACACACCGCCCGGCGGGCAGGTCTCCCTCGGCGTCGCCCGGCGGGGTCCGGGGCAGGTGGCCGTCACCGTCGCCGACACCGGCGACGGCATCGCCGCCGAGCACCTGCCCCGGGTGTTCGAGCGCTTCTGGCGCGGGGACAGCGCCCGGGACCGCGACCACGGCGGCTCCGGGATCGGCCTGACCATCTCCCGGGCCCTGGTCGAGGCCCACGGCGGCACGCTGACCGTCACGTCCCCCGGGCCCGGCGCCGGGACGGCCTTCACCGTGGAGCTGCCCTCCCGTCAGCGGGCGGGGCCGGAGCCGGTCGGGATCAGCCGATGACACACCTTGCCTTATACCCCCTGGGGGTATATACCTAGAAGGAGCAGGACCACCTCGGTCCCCACCGAGCGGACACCAGTTCTCGCAGGAGGAAGATCATGAGCTCCCCGCACCAGGACCACGGCCGCCCCGCCGCCCCGGAGCAGTCCGCGGACGCCCACGGCCACGAACAGCACGCCGATGCCGACACCCACGGGCAGGCCATGCCGCACGCCCACGCCCACTCGGCGGTGGACGAGGACCACCAGGTCCACACCCACGGCGAGCACGCCGGGCACTCCACGGCGATGTTCAGGAACAAGTTCTGGCTCAGTCTCGTGCTGGCGATTCCCGTGGTGCTCTTCAGCCCGATGGTCGGGCACCTGCTGGGCTACTCCGTCCCCGAGTTCCCCGGCTCCGCCTGGATCCCCCCGGTGTTGGGCACCGTGATCTTCGTCTACGGCGGGGCCCCGTTCCTGAAGGGCGGACTCACCGAGCTGAAGAGCCGGCAGCCGGGGATGATGCTACTGATCGCCATGGCCATCACCGTCGCCTTCGTCGCCTCCTGGGTCACCACCCTGGGGATCGGCGGGTTCGACCTCGACTTCTGGTGGGAGCTGGCCCTGCTGGTGGTCATCATGCTGCTGGGCCACTGGATGGAGATGCGCGCCCTCGGGGCGGCGTCCTCCGCCCTGGACGCCCTGGCCGCGCTGCTGCCCGACGAGGCCGAGAAGGTCGTCGACGGCGACACCGTCACCGTGCCCGTCGCCGAGCTGGCCGTGGGCGACGTCGTGCTCATCCGCCCCGGGGCCCGGGTCCCGGCCGACGGGGAGATCGTCGCGGGGACGGCCGAGTTCGACGAGTCCATGATCACCGGCGAGTCCAAGGCCGTCAGCCGGGCACCCGGCGAGACGGTGGTCGCCGGGACCGTGGCCACCGACACCACCGTGCGCGTGCGGGTGGAGGCCGTCGGCGCCGACACCGCCCTGGCCGGGATCCAGCGGATGGTCGAGGCCGCCCAGGAGTCCTCCTCCCGGGCCCAGGCCCTGGCCGACCGTGCCGCCGCGCTGCTGTTCTGGTTCGCCCTGGCCGCCGGCATCCTCACCGCCATCGCCTGGACGCTGCTGGGCAGCCCGGACGACGCGGTGATCCGCACCGTGACCGTGCTGGTCATCGCCTGCCCGCACGCCCTGGGCCTGGCGATCCCGCTGGTCATCGCGATCTCCACCGAGCGCGCGGCGAAGGCCGGGGTGCTGATCAAGGACCGGCTGGCCCTGGAGCGGATGCGCACCATCGACGTGGTGCTCTTCGACAAGACCGGCACCCTTACCGAGGGCGCCCACGCCGTGACCGGCGCCGCCCCGGTCCCCGGCACCTCGAAGGGTGAGCTCCTGGCGCTGGCGGCGGCGGCCGAGGCCGACAGCGAGCACCCCGTGGCCCGCGCCATCGTCACCGCGGCCACCCAGGACCCCGAGGCGCAGCGGCTGGGCCTGCGCGGCACCGACCTCCGGTCGGCCACCGGCCGCGGCGTCCGCGCCACGGTCGACGGCGCCGAGATCACGGTCGGCGGACCCAACATGCTGCGCGAGCTCGGCCTGTCCACGCCGGCGACGATCGCCGGGACCACCCGTGAGTGGGTGGCGCGCGGCGCCGGGGTGCTCCACGTCCTCCGGGACGGAGCGGTCATCGGTGCCCTGGCCCTGGAGGACAAGGTCCGTCCCGAGTCCCGCGCCGCCGTGGCCGCCCTGCAGGACAGGGGGGTGCGCGTGGCGATGATCACCGGCGACGCCCGGCAGGTCGCCGAGGCCGTGGGCGCCGAGCTGGGCATCGACGAGGTCTTCGCCGAGGTCCTCCCGCAGGACAAGGACACCAAGGTCGTCGAGCTCCAGTCCCGGGGGATGACGGTGGCGATGGTCGGCGACGGCGTCAACGACGCCCCCGCCCTGGCCCGGGCGGAGGTCGGCATCGCCATCGGCGCCGGCACCGACGTGGCCATGGAGTCGGCCGGGGTGGTCCTGGCCGGCAACGACCCCCGGTCCGTGCTGTCGATGATCGAGCTGTCGCGGGCCAGCTACCGGAAGATGATCCAGAACCTGGTCTGGGCCGCCGGCTACAACGTGGTCGCCGTGCCCCTGGCCGCCGGGGTGCTCGCCCCGATCGGGATCGTGCTGTCCCCGGCCGTGGGCGCGGTGCTGATGTCGGCGTCCACCATCGTGGTGGCGCTCAACGCCCAGCTGCTGCGCCGCCTCGACCTCGCCCCGGCCCATCTGGCCGCCGTCGGCACCGAGGACCGCCCGGCCCCCGAGCAGGCCGACACCGTCCCCGTCCGCTGAGCCACCCTGACCCCCCGACCCCCGACCCCCGACCCCCGACCCCTCGACCCCCGAACCGAAGAGAAGAGAAGGACACCCATCGTGAAGCGTTCCACCACCCTCACCACCCTCGCCCTGGCCTCGGCCCTCGCCCTGGCCGGCTGCGGCACCAGCGGCGCCCAGGAGGGCGCCGGCGCGGACGCGGAGACCGCTGCCCCCGCGGCCTCCGCCCCTGCGGCCACCAGCACCGGTGCGGCCTCCGGCGAGCCGATCGCCGCCGAGCACGACGACGCGGACGTGATGTTCGCCCAGATGATGCTCCCGCACCACGAGCAGGCCGTGGAGATGAGCGAGATGCTGCTGGCCAAGGACGATGTCCCGGCCGAGGTCGCCGACTTCGCCCAGGGAGTCATCGACGCCCAGGGCCCGGAGATCGAGCGCATGAACGACATGCTCACCGCCTGGGAGGCAGAGCCGCTGACCGACGCCGAGGACATGGACGGCATGGACCACGGCTCCGGGGCGGGCATGAGCGGGATGATGAGCGAGGAGGACATGTCCGCCCTCGAGGACGCCCGGGGCACCGGGGCCGCCCAGCTGTACCTGGAGCAGATGACCGTCCACCACGAGGGCGCGGTCGAGATGGCCCAGGAGCAGATCGAGCAGGGACAGAACCCGCAGGCCGTCGAGCTCGCCCGCCAGGTGGTCGAGGACCAGGAGGCGGAGATCACCGAGATGGAGCGGATGCTCCAGGAGCTGCCGGACGGTTCCTGACCGTCCCGGTGACCGGCGTCGTCGCCCACGGGCGGCCGCCGGCGGAAGTCGACCAACCCGATCGAAGGAGGACCGCGATGATGTGGGGCGACGGCATGGGAGGGGGCATGGGCTGGATGTGGTTGTTCTGGCTGCTGCTCGTCGTGGGCACGGTCGTACTGGTCGTCGTGCTCGTGAAGCTGCTGACCGGGAACTCGGGCGGCGGGACCCGGCAGGGCGGGAGCGCCCCGCCGCCGACGGGCGCGGGTCCGCGCCGGTCCCGGGAGATCCTCGAGGAGCGCTACGCCCGCGGGGAGATCAGCACCGAGGAGTACCGCGAGCGGCTGCGGACCCTGGAGGAGGGCGACCGGTGAGCCCGCTGACCCGCCGGCAGCTGCTGGCCCTGGGCACCGCCGGGGCCGGCGCCGCGGCCGTGGGCGGGGCGGGGCTGTGGTGGACCGGCGGCGGGGGCGAGGCCCTCGGCGGCGGCCGGGAGCTGCTGCAGCCCGAGGTGCTGTCCAGCAGGGACGGTGCCCTGGACCTGGCCCTGGAGGCAGCCCCCGCCCGGGTGCGGATCGGGGCGCGCACCGCGCACGTGCAGGCGTTCAACGGCTCCCTGCCGGGGCCCACCCTGCGGGTCCGCCCCGGCGACACGCTCCGGGTGGCGATGACCAACGGCCTGGACGACCCGACGAACCTGCACGTGCACGGTCTGCACGTCTCCCCGGAGGACAACGGGGACAACCCCTTCGTGAGCATCGCCCCCGGGGACTCCTTCGACTACGAGTTCACCCTTCCGGACGACCACCCGCCGGGCACCTACTGGTACCACCCGCACCACCACGGGCACGTGGCCGACCAGCTCGCCGCCGGGCTCTACGGGGCCATCGTGGTCGAGGACCGCGACCCCGTCCCGGTGGCCCGGGAGCGGGTGCTGGTGATCTCCGACCTCACCCTGGACGCCTCCGGGGAGCCGGCCGAGGTCTCCCCGCCCGAGCGGATGATGGGCCGGGAGGGACAGAGCGTGCTGGTCAACGGTCAGGTCCGCCCCGGGGCCACCGCCGCACCCGGGGAGCGGGAGCTGTGGCGGGTCGTCAACGCCTGCCCGGCCCGGTTCCTGCGCCTGAGCCTGGACGGGCAGGGCCTGCGGCTCTCCGGCCGTGACCTCGGCCGGCTGCCCGAGGCGCTCGAGGTCACCGAGGTGACCCTGGCGCCGGGCAACCGGGTGGAGCTGCTGGTGGACGCCCGGGCGGGCACCTCCACCCTGGTGGCCACCCCGGTGGACCGCGGCAGCATGGACGGCATGACGGGCCCGGGCGGGGAGCGTCCCGGCTCCGGCGGTCCGGTCGAGCTGCTCACCCTGGAGGTCGCCGGGGACCCGGTCGAGCAGGCCGGGCCCGTGCCCGCGGGGCCGGCGCTGCGGGACCTGCGCGAGGAGCCGGTCGAGGCCCGGCGCACCCTGGACTTCGCCATGGGCATGGGGGGGATGGGCGGGATGATGGGCGGTATGCGCGGCCCCGGGCAGATGATGTCCTTCACGATCGACGGCCGGGAGTTCGACGCCGGGCGCACCGACCAGCGGGTCCGGGTGGGCACCGTGGAGGAGTGGACCCTGACCAACTCCAGCCCCATGGACCACCCGGTGCACCTGCACGTGTGGCCCATGCAGGTCGTGGCCGAGGCGGGCCGCGAGGTCTCCGGACCGCGGTGGCAGGACGTGGTCAACGTCCCGGCCTTCGGGGAGGTGAGGGTCCGGGTGGCCTTCGACGACTTCGCCGGCCGCACCGTCTACCACTGCCACATCCTCGACCACGAGGACCTCGGCATGATGGGCACCCTCGAGGCCCGCTGAGGCCCGCTGAGGCCCGCTGAGGCCTGTCGGTCCGACCCCGTGCAGGGCGTGGCGCCGGAGCGCGGGCCGGAACCCGGTGGCCCGAGGCGCTCTTCCGAGGCAGGGTCAGGTCATTCCGCGGGACACTGACGCTCGGCCGGCTCCTCGTGGTCGGGGACCGGCCGGGACTCCGCCTCCTGGGCCGTGGCGGCCACGCCGTTGCGCTCGATGTCCTCGATCAGCCAGTCCATCTCGAAGATCTCCCGCCGCTGGGCCTCACTGATCTCGACCGCCAGTTCGCACACCCGCACGTCGGACAGCTCGGCGCGCTCGGACCGGGTGATGGCCAAGGAGTGGTGCGGGATCATCCCGCTCATGAACGACGTGTCCTGCACCGTGGTCTGGCTGCGGTCCAGGAACGCTCCCGTGCCGAACAGCAGGAGACTGACCACCACGATGGCCACGTTCGCCTTGGTGTTCTTGTACATGTTCAGCATCCAGGCGAGCATGATCAGGCCCATGGTCCCGCCCATGGTCAGGGTCATGAACAGACGGCTCTCGCTCCAGCGCACGTGGCCCCACTCCCAGGAGCCGATGAACATGGCGGCGTACATCACCACCATGGCCGTCAGGATCATCGCGCCGAAGCGCAGGTACATCTTCGGGGCGTCGTGGGACCGGTGCTCCTCGTGCGAGTCCCCGTCCGGCCGGCTCCCACCGTGCTGACGTCCGTCGCTCCTGTCGTCTCCTGTGTTCGACACGGCACTCCTCCGATCTCCGTGGTCCGGTCCGAGGACCCCCGCCGCGGCGGAGCAGCCGCTGCCGCGGGGGGTCGTTCAGTGCTCCGCCGGGCTCAGCCCAGCGAGGCGAGCAGATCCGCGCAGGCCTGCTCGCAGCGGCGGCAGGCCTCGGCGCAGACCTTGCAGTGCTCGTGCATCTCGGCGTGCTCGGCGCATTCGTCCCCGCAGGCCTTGCACGCGGTGCGGCACGCCTCGAGCAGGGCCCGGCCGACCTCGGCGTTGTTGCCGGTCTGACGGGAGAGCGCCTTGCCGGTGGCGGCGCAGACGTCGGCGCAGTCCAGGTTCTTGCGGATGCACTCGGTCAGCTCCGCGACCATGTCCTCGGCCAGACAGGCGTCGGCGCAGGCGGTGCAGGTCTGGGCGCACTCGAAGCACGCCGCGATGCACTCGGCCAGCTTCTGCCGGTCGATGTTCCCCAGGTCCTTCGGGTAGGTCTCGAGCATCGAGGTCACGTGGGTCATGGTCTCGCTCCTTCGTCCGTACTGCCGTGGTGCGGACCGGTCGGAACCGGACCGCCGTGCAACCGACAGTAAACTGCCGATCCGGCGGAGTGAAGCCCTGGGCGTTGAAGATTCCGTGAAGAAATCCCTGGCCACGGAGGGTGGCGGGCGAACCGGTCGGCGCCGGCCGCCACCGCCGGTCACGCCGGGGCCGTCTCCCGGTCTCCGGCGCGCACTCCGGCCTCGCTGAGCCGAGCTTCCCGCCTCCGCCGCGCTGACGGCTCAGCGGGTGCGGCGGGACACCGCGGGCGGCGGGCCGAAGCCGCGCACGGCGTCCCGCAAGGACGGCGGCGCGCCGTGCTCGGGCTGGTGGATCCGCTGCGGACCGCCGGAGGCGACCCAGCGGTTCAGCGCCTCCGCCCGCTGCACGTCCTCGAGCCCGCTCAGCCACACGGTGGGACCCACGTGCCCGCTGGGCCCGTCCCGTCGTGCGACCGCGACCAGTGCGGCCATCTCGCACCGTCCCAGGCACGGGGACGAGATCAGGACGGCCCCGGCCGTGCCCCTGACCACCTCCTGGAGGTCCTTCGCCTGCTCGGCGGTCCCGGTCATCCGGCGCAGGCCGGCGCACCGGTGACCCTGGCAGACCGCGACCAGGGGACCGCTGGCGTCGGTGCTGGTCCTGCGCGGGGCGCTCTTGCGGGTCATGGGATGCCCTCCTGGGTCGGCGAACGAGGTGGCGGACCGGCGGCTCCCGAACAGGGGGCCGCCGGTTTTGTTGCTGAGAATGAAACTCATTACCATGAGAGCTTGTTGAGACCGGTTTTGGCAAGGGAGAAGCATGCGCGGTGCGACCGGAGTGGACGTGCGGGGGCTCGAGGTCGCCCTGGCCGGACGGCCGCTGCTGCAGGGTGTGGGCTTCCAGGTGCCGCCCGGCCGGCGGGTGGCCCTGCTCGGCGCCTCGGGCTCGGGGAAGTCCCTGACGGTGCTGGCCCTGCTGGGTCTGCTCGGGCACCGATTCGACGTGCGGGGCTCCCTGCGGGTCGCCGGCCGTGAGCTGCCGTGGCGGCAGGCTCCCGGGCGGCGTCCGGGAATGGCGGCGGTCTTCCAGGACTCCCTGGCCGCGCTGAACCCCGTGGTGCGCCTGGACCGGCAGCTGCTGCCCGCCGTGGCCCGCCGGCGCCGGCTCGGTGCGGCGGCCGCCGGCCGGGTCGTGGCGGATCTGCTCCGCGAGGTCGGCTTCGAGGACCCGGCGCGGATCCTGCGGGCCCACCCCTCCCAGCTGTCGGGCGGGCAGCGGCAGCGGGTGTGCCTGGCGCTCGCCATGGCCGCCGCCCCGGACCTGCTGGTGGCCGACGAGCCGACCACGGCGCTGGACATGATCAGCCAGCGCCACGTGGTCGAGGCCCTGCGCCGGTGCACCGGCGCAGGCCGCGGCGGGCTGCTGTTCGTCACCCACGACCTGGCGGTCGCCGCCGACCTGTGCGACGACGTCGTCGTCCTGGACCGGGGACGGGTGGTCGAGTCCGGCCCGATCCAGCAGGTGGTCCGATCGCCGCAGGCGCCCTTCACGGCCGCCCTGGTCGAGGCCGCCCGCACCGGTCTCCGGTCCGCCGCGGTTCCGCCGGCTGCGGCCCCGCTGGGCGTGGCCTCGTGAGCCGGGCGGCGGAACCCGCCGCACTGCACGGTGTCGGGCTCAGCAGGAGCTACGGCACGCGCTCCGGCGGCGGGGCCGCGGTGCGCGGTGTCGATCTCGCGGTGCGCGAGGGGGAGTCGCTGGGCCTGGTGGGCCCCTCCGGATCGGGCAAGTCCACGCTGCTGTCCCTGCTGCTGGGCGTCGAGCGCCCGGACCGGGGCGAGGTCCTCTTCGACGGCGTTCCCGTGACCGGCCGGGAGCAGATGCGGCGGGCCAGGCAGGCCGTGCAGTACGTCCCGCAGGACCCCGCGTCCAGCCTGGACCCGCGGCGCAGCGTCGAACGCCAGCTGCGGGAACCCCTGCGCCGCTTCCGCATCGCGGGCGACCACGCCCGAATGGTCCGGGACGCCCTGGGGCGGGCCGGCCTCGGCGCCGAGCACCTGGGCCGGCGCGCCCACGAGCTCTCCGGCGGTCAGGCCCAGCGCGTGGCCATCGCCCGGGCCCTGGTGACCCGGCCGCGGATCCTCCTGGCCGACGAGGCGGTCAGCGGCCTCGACCTGCCGCTGCGCCACCAGGTGCTGGACCTGCTCCAGGAGCAGCACGTCCAGGAAGGACTGGGGCTGCTGTTCGTCTCCCACGATCTCACCGCGGTCCGCTTCCTGTGCCACCGCGCGCTGGTGCTCGACCACGGGCAGGTGGTGGAGGAGGGTCCCGTCGACCGGCTGCTCGAGACGCCGCGCCACCCGACGACGCAGGAGCTGGTGGATGCGGTTCCGCACCTGGCCCCCTGAGCCGGCGGCCGCACCGTCCCTGTCACCCACCACCGATCACCACACCGAAAGGGCCTCCTGATGCCACCTCGCCCCTCCGCTTCCCGTCCCGCCCCGCGCCGCACCGGCCTCGGCCTCGCCGCGGTCAGCCTGCTGCTGCTCACCGGCTGCTTCTCCGAGGGCTCCGGCACCTCCTCCGCCGGGGGAGCCGACGGCTCGACCGACGCCCGGATCGAGCTCGCCATGCTGCAGCCGCCGCGCTCGGGGCTGTCCCCGCTGAGCGACGACGCCTTCAAGCTCTCCCGCTGGTCCACCGCCGAGACCCTGGTCCGGCTGGACGAGGCCGGGGACGCCCAGCCGATGCTGGCCACCGAGTGGGAGCAGCTCGACGACACCACCTGGTCCTTCACGATCCGGGACGGCGTCACCTTCCACGACGGCACCGAGCTCACCGCGGAGAACGCCGCCGCCTCCCTGGCCCGGGCGGTGGAGGCGGAGCCGGCCCCGCGCATCCTCGACGGGGTGGAGATGAGCGTGGCGGCCGAGGGCGACACCGTGCGGGTCACCACCGCCGAGACCGACCCGCTGGTCCCGCAGCGGCTGTCCAGCCCGCAGCTGTCCGTCCTGGCCCCGGCCGCCTACGAGGGCACCGTCGTGACACCGGTGGGCCACGGCACGGGCCCGTTCGAGCTCACCGCCGTGGACGGCACCTCCGGTGCCACCCTGGAGCGCTACGACGACCACTGGGCCGGCGCCGCGGCGGCGGCCGGCATCGACGTGTCCTTCGTGCCCGACGGCGCTACCCGGGCCGCCGCGCTGCGCACCGGCGAGGCCGACGTCGTCGAGGCCGTGCCCGTGGGCCAGGCCGCCCAGGTCGAGGAGGACCTCCTCGAGGAGGTGCCGATGCCGCGCACCAACACGCTCTACCTCAACACCGAGGACGGACCGTTCGCCGACCCCGCCTTGCGCGCCGCCGCCCGGGAGGCCCTGGACCCGCAGCGCATCGTGGACGGGGTCTACGAGGGCCGGGCCGACGTGGCCGCGGGACTGCTGGGCCCGGCGATCCCCTACGCCGCGGAGGGGCGGGACACCGACGCCTACCGCGAGGCGCTGGCCGACCGCGCCGAGGCCGGGGACCCGGCCGGGCAGAAGATCACCATCGGCACCTTCACCGATCGGGCCGAGCTGCCCGAGGTCGCCGTCCAGCTCCAGCAGCAGCTCGAGTCCGCCGGCTTCGAGGTCGAGCTCGAGGTGCGCGAGTACCAGTACATCGAGGCCGACGCCCTGGACGGCGACTTCGACGCCTTCATCCTCTCCCGCGCCACGGTGCTCGACTCGGGCGACCCGGTGGCCTACATGGTCAGCGACTTCGGCTGCGAGGGCTCGTTCAACCTCTCCCGGTTCTGCTCCGGGACCGTCGACGACGCCCTGACCGCCGCGGAGCAGGCCGCTCCCGGCGAGGAGCGCCAGGAGGCGATCATGGCCGCCGAAGCGGCGATCCTGGCCGAGGACGCGGCGATCCCGATGCTCCACGAGCGCGTCATCCAGGGTGAGCAGGACGGCGTGGAGGGCGCGGTCCGCGATCCGCGCGAGCGCGAGCTGATCACGGCCGAGACCGCCGTCTCCGAGTGACGGACCGAGTGACGAGTCGAGTGAGGGGACGGGGAGGGGCTGTGGCCCTGATCTCCCGCGCCGCGGCCTTCGCCGCCGTCGTCGTGCTGATCGGGGCCCTGCCGTGGCTCTCGGGCAACAGCCCGGAGTACACGGTGCTGCGCGCCCGCTACGCGGACCGGCCGGCCACCCCGGAGGTGCTGGCCCAGATCCGGACCGAGCTGGGTCTGGACGGCGGCCCGGTGGGCGTCTTCGCCGACTGGGCGTCCGGCGTCCTCACCGGGGACCTCGGCACCTCCTGGATCAGCGGGCGCCCGGTCCTGCCCGGCGTCCTGGAGGCCATGGGGGTGTCCCTGACGCTGATGGGCGCGGCCCTGCTCGTCGCCCTGCTCGTGGCCGCCCTGATCTGCGTGCCCACAGTCCGCAGCGGGCTCGCCGGGCGCCCCGCCCGCGGGGCCGGGGCGGCGGCCGCCGCGCTGACCGCGTTGCCCGAGTTCCTGCTGGCGGCGGTGCTGCTGATCGTCGTGGCCGTCTGGGCGGGCTGGTTCCCGCCCTACGGATGGCAGGGGCCGGAGCACGTGGTGCTCCCGGCCCTGGCGCTCGGCCTGCCCGGGGGCGGGCTGATCGGCCGGCTGCTCTCGACCGCCCTGGCCGGCGCCTTCACCGAGCGCTGGGTGCACACCTGGGCCGTGGCCGGCCACTCCCGGCCACGGATCGCGCTCGCGGCGCTGCACCGGGCCCTGCCCGGGGTGATCGGGCAGATCGCCCTCGTCGTCGTCGGGCTCACCGGCGGAGCGGTGCCGGTCGAGGAGGTCTTCGCGATCCCCGGCCTGGGCCGGACCCTGCTCGGGGCCGCGGCGGCCCAGGACATCCCCGCCCTGCAGGCGGGGATCCTGCTCGTGCTCGTGCTCGCCGCGCTGTGCGGGGCCCTGGCCGCCCTGGCCCGCCGGGCGCTGCTGGGGCCGGCCGCCCGCTCCGGGGACCTGCCCGTCCCCGGGCCCCCGCCGGGGCGGCGCCGGACCTGGTGGACGGTGCCGGCCGTCTCGGGGGCCCTGCTGCTGGGGATCGTCGTCGCCGGGCTGCTCCGGGACCCCTACGCCGCCGCCCACGGGCGGCTCGAAGCGCCCTCCTGGGCGCTCCCGCTGGGGGCCGACGCGTCCGGCCGCGACGTGCTGGCGCGCGTGGGCCACGGCGCCCTGGACACCCTGGGCCTGGCCCTCGTCGTGGTCGCCGCCTGCCTGGTCATCGGTCTGGCCGTCGGGATGACCGGGACGTGGTCCACCGGGCCGGTCGAGGTCACCAACGCGGCACCGCCGATCATCGCCGGCATCCTCGTCGTGGCGGTGGCCGGCCCCTCCGCGGCCGGAGCCGCCCTGGCCGTCACCCTGGTGAGCTGGGCACCGCTGGCCGCCCACACCGCCGCCCTCGTGGCCGAGATCTCGGCCCGGCCCTACGTCCGGGTGCTGCCCCTGCTCGGCGTGGGCCGGACCCGCGTCCTGGCCGGGACCGTCCTGCCCACCCTGCTGCCGGAGGTGACCCGGCACGCGGTCCTGCGCCTGCCCGGCACCGCCCTCGCCATCGCCGGCCTCGGCTTCCTGGGCCTGGGGCAGCAGCCGCCGGCCCCGGAGTGGGGCCTGCTGCTGGCCGAGGGCATCGGCTACGTCGAACGCGCCCCCTGGACCGTGCTCGGCCCCGCGGGGGCCCTGGTGCTCGCCTCCGTCCTGGCGGTCTCCCTCTCCAGCGCCGACGTCGCGCGGCGGACGGCCCGTCCCGGGCGGGGGCCTACCGAGGCGGGACCTGCCGAGACGGGACCTGCCGCCACGGCGTCTCCTGCCGCGCTGTCCGTTCCGCGCCGCGGGGAGGACGCCATGCGGCCCGCCGTGCAGCCGGCGCGGCGCTGATCCCGGCGGCGCCGATCCACCGCGGAACCGGTTCCGAATTGACCATCGTTCTCATTTTCTTGAGAATGGCTCTCATGAAACTTCGATCCACGCCGGAGGCACCGGCTCCCGCGGACCGCTCGGCGATCCGCACGGAGGACCTCACCGTGGTCCTCGGCGCCGCCCCGGTGCTGCGCGGGGTGGACCTCGCCGTGGCCGAGGGCGAGGCCGTGGCCCTGATGGGCGGCAACGGCTCCGGGAAGTCGACCCTCATCAAGTCCCTGCTCGGCATCGTGCCCGTCGAATCCGGCGAGGCCCGGCTGTTCGGCGCCGACGTCACCGGCGCGCGCCGGACCGTGCCGTGGTCGCGCATCGGCTACGTCCCCCAGCGCGTCGGCGTCGGCGCCGGGGTGCCGGCCACCGCGCTCGAGGTGGTCGCCTCGGGGCTGACGGGACATCGGCGCCTCCGCCCCGGCCCCGGGGCGCGGCGCGCGTGCCTCGACGCCCTGGAGCAGGTGGGACTGGCCGACCGGGCGCGCGAGAGCGTGGCGATCTTCTCCGGCGGCCAGCAGCAGCGGGTGCTGATCGCCCGGGCGCTGGTGCGGCGGCCCCGGCTGCTGCTGCTGGACGAGCCCCTGTCCGGGGTGGACCAGGTCTCCAAGGAGGCCATGGCCCGCATCCTGGCGCAGCTGCAGGCCGACGGCACCACGCTCCTGGTGGTGCTGCACGAGCTGGGCGAGCTGGCCCCCCTGCTGGACCGCGCCGTGGTGCTGCGCCACGGGCGCATCGTCCACGACGGCAGCCCTCCGCTGCCGGCCCCCGGGCACGACGCCCCCGATCACGAGCACCTGCACCCCCACGGGGACGAGCACTCCGCCGTCCCGACAGCCCCCGATCTCCACGGAAAGCCCCAGTGACCATGCTCGAGACCCTCGCCGCCATGCTGGCCAGTCCGCTGATGCAGCGCGGCCTGCTGATCGCCGCCCTCGTGGGCGTCTCCGCGCCGGTCATCGGCACCTACCTCGTCCAGCGGCGCCTGGCCCTGCTCGGCGACGGCATCGGCCACGTCGCCCTGACCGGGGTGGCCATGGGCTGGCTCGCCGGCTCCGCGGCCGGGCTCACCCCGCACGACGCCCTGGCCGTGCCCGGGGCGGTGGTCGCGGCCATCATCGGCGCGGTGCTCATCGAGGTGATGCGCACCAAGGGGCGCACCAGCGGCGACGTGGCGCTGGCCCTGCTGTTCTACGGCGGCATCGCCGGCGGCGTGCTGCTCATCGGGCTGGCCGGCGGCACGTCGGCGAACCTCACCGGCTACCTCTTCGGGTCCATCGCCACCGTCACCCCCCTGGACGTCTGGCTCACCGCCGGGCTGGCCGCGGTGGTCCTCGGCCTCGGGCTCGGCCTGCGCCCGGCGCTGTTCTCCCTGTGCCACGACGAGGAGTTCGCCCTCGCCACCGGTCTGCCGGTGCGGGCGCTGAACATCATGGTGGCCGTCATGGCCGCCCTGACCGTCTCCGTGTCGATGCGCGTGGTCGGCGTCCTCCTGGTCTCCGCCGTGATGATCGTCCCGGTGGCCGTGGCCCAGCTGGTCACCCGCTCCTTCGCCGGGACCATGGGGACGGCCATGGCCGTCGGGGTCGGGGTCTGCGTCACCGGCCTGTCCATCACCTACTTCCACCCGCTGTCCCCCGGGGCCACGATCGTGGTGCTGGCCATCGCCTGCTACGTGCTGGCGCTGCTCCTCCGCCCCCTCCTGGGGCGCACCCGGCGCCACGGCGGACCGGACCGCCTCCACGACGTCGAGGACGACCTCCAGCTGCGAGGAGCGTGAACGTGTCCCGGACCACCCGGCAGCGCTCCGCCCTGGCCGAGCTGCTCGAACGCACCCCGGAGTTCCGCTCCGCCCAGCAGCTCCACGCCATGCTGGGGGAGCAGGGGGAGTCCGTCTCCCTCGCCACCGTCTACCGCAACCTCGGCGCCCTGGCCGAGGCCGGGGAGGTCGACGCGCTCGCCGCCCCCGGCGGGGAGACCCGGTACCGCCGGTGCCGGCGCACCGAGCACCACCACCACCTGGTGTGCCGCCGCTGCGGCCGCACCGTGGAGGTGGCCGAGACCGCGGTCGAACGGTGGGCCGCCCAGACCGCCCGCCGGCACGGGTTCACGGACGTCTCCCACGCCATCGAGCTCCACGGGACCTGCGAGACCTGCCGGCAGGACGCCTGAGGGTCGGCCCGCCGCGCCTGTTTTGACAATGATTCTCAGGTTGACTGAGAATTGTTCTCATGACCCTGTCGCGTGCTCTCGCCGTCCCGCTGTCCCTGACCGCCGCTCTCGCCCTGTCCTCCTGCGCCTCCGGCGCGGGCGACCCGTCGACCGCCGACGGGGGATCGGGCGGGACCCTGAGCGTGCAGGCCTCCTTCTACCCGCTGCAGTACGTCACCGAACGCGTCGGCGGGGACCTCGTGCAGGTGGAGTCGTTGACCCCCGCCGGGGCCGAGCCGCACGACCTGGAGCTGTCCCCGGCCGCCGTCGACGGACTGCGCACCGCGGACGCCGTGGTGTACCTCTCCGGGTTCCAGCCGGCGGTCGACGACGCCGTGGCCCAGGCCGCCCCCGAGCACGCCCTCGACGCGGTGCACGCCGGGGTGGAGGGCGAGGAGGCCCACTCCGCCGAGGAGCACGGGGCCGCGGAGGAGTCCCACACCGAAGAGGCCCACGGCGACGAGGCCCCCGCCGGGGAGCAGGAGGCCGAGGGCGCCGCCGGTGACGACGGCCACGGCCACGACGGTGAGGACCCGCACTTCTGGCTGGACCCGGACCGGTTGGCCGCGGTCGCCACGGAGGTCGCCCACGAGCTGGCCGAGGTCGACCCGGACAACGCCGCGGCCTACGAGTCCAACGCCGAGGAGCTCACCACGGAGCTGGCCGCCCTGGACGAGGAGTTCACCGAGGGACTGGCCACCTGCGAGCGGGACACCATCGTGGTCTCGCACGACGCCTACGGGTACCTGGCGGACAAGTACGACCTCGAGCAGGTGGCCATCGCCGGGCTCGACCCCGACACCGAGCCCTCCCCGGCCCGGCTCGCGGAGATCGGCGAGGTGGTCGAGGCCGAGGGCGTCACCACCGTGTTCTCGGAGTCCCTGGTCAACCCGAAGGTCGCCGAGACCCTGGCGGCCGAGCACGGGATCGAGACGGCGGTCCTGGACCCGGTGGAGAACCAGTCCGACGAGAGCGCCGACTACCAGCAGGTCATGCGCAACAACCTCGAGGCGCTGCGCACCGCGCTGGACTGCGCCTAGGGCTGCGCAGCCGCCTCCGCCGGGCCCGGGGACGCCCGCGGGGTGACGGACCGTCCCGAGACGGATCCGGCGGTCCCCACCGCGCACGGGCGCGGTGGGGGAGAATGGGAACCGTGAACAGGACGACGGGGACCGCCGTGGCCGCCGCCTCTCCGCACCATGACGCGGTGGACCCGGGCCTCGCCCGGTCCTGAGCGGGCGCCGCTGACGAAGGAGCCACGATGTCCTCACCTCCCGCGGGTCGTGTGCTGGTGATCGACGACGAGGTCGACCTCGCGCAGCTGGTCGCGGGCTATCTGCGCAAGGCCGGGCTGGAGGTCGTGATGCGCCACGACGGCACGGAGGCGGTGGCCGCGGTGCGGGAATACGTCCCGGACGTGCTGGTGCTCGACCTCGGGCTGCCGGGGATCGACGGGATCGAGGTGTGCCGTCAGGTGCGGACCTTCTCGGACTGCCACGTCCTGATGCTCACCGCCCGCGACGACGAGGTCGACAAGATCGTGGGCCTGTCGGTGGGAGCCGACGACTACGTGACCAAGCCGTTCAGCCCGCGCGAGCTCGTGGCGCGGGTCCAGGCCATGCTGCGCCGGGCGCACACCCGCCCCGCACCCGCCCCGCCGTCGGCGGGGCAGGCCCAGGAGCTGGTGATCGGTGACCTGGTGGTGGACGAGGCCGCCCGGGAGGTCCGCGTGGGCGGGGAGCCGGTGGCGCTGACCCGGATCGAGTTCGATCTGCTGGCCGCCCTGGCGGCCCACCCGCACCTGGCGCTCTCGCGCCGGCAGCTGGTGGAGATGGTCTGGGACACCGCCTGGACCGGGGACGCGCACCTGGTGGACGTGCACATCGGTCGGATCCGCAAGAAGCTCGGCGACGAGGCCGCCGGCCCGAGGTTCATCCACACCATCCGAGGGGTCGGCTACCGGATGGGCACGGGGCGATGAGCCCCGCCGTGCCCCGCCGCACGCGGGCCTGGGGGCTGCTGACCGTGCGCCTCATGCTGGCCCAGACCGCGGTGCTGGCCGTGGGTCTGCTCATCGTCGTCGTGACCGCGGTGCTGATCGGGCCGAACATGTTCTACGAGGAGCTCATCGACGTCGGTCACGCCGACGAGGCCGAGGGGCTGGTGCACCTGGAGGACATCTTCCGCTGGGTGAGCTTCACGGCCCTGGCCATCGGCGTGCTCCCGGCCCTCGGCATCGCCGGGCTGCTCAGCTTCTACCTCTACCGCACCATCGGGCGGTCCCTGGCCTCCTTCAGCACGGCGGCCGGAGAAGTGGCCGTGGGCAACTACGACGTGCGCGTCACCTCCGCCGAGCTGGGGCCGGAGTTCGACGCCCTGGCCGGCTCCTTCAACGAGATGGCGGCCAAGCTCAGTGCGGTGGACGCCACGCGGCGCCGGATGCTCGCCGATCTGGCGCACGAGATGCGCACCCCGCTGGCCAGCCTCAAGGGCCATCTGGAGGGCATCGAGGACGGGGTGGTCGCCCTCGACGAGCACACCACCGGGATCCTCAACGCCCAGATCACCCGCCTGGAGCGCCTGGCCCGCGACATCCGTCAGCTCACCGCCGCCGAAGAGGGCATGACCCGGCCGCAGCTCACCCTTCAGGACCCCCGGCACCTGGCGGACCAGGCGGTCGCGGCCATCGAGCCCGACGCCGCCGGCAAGGGCGTGTCGATCACCTCGGTGAGCACCGGCCCGGAGACCGCCCCGGTGCCGCTGGACCCGGAACGGATGGGCCAGGTGCTGAGCAACCTGCTGGAGAACGCCCTGCGCCACACCCCGACCGGGGGCACCATCGTCCTGCGCACCGACCACACCGCCGAGGCGGTCACCTACACCGTCACCGACACCGGGGAGGGCATCAGCGCGGAGAGCCTCCCGCACGTCTTCGAGCGCTTCTACCGCGCGAACACCGGCCGGGAGGCCCACCGCGGAGGCTCGGGGCTGGGCCTGGCGATCAGCAGGGCCCTCGTCGAGGCCCAGGGCGGAACCCTGGAGGCCACCAGCGACGGGCCCGGCCGCGGCGCCAGCTTCCGGATCCACCTGCCCCGCCGTCGCCCCGCCGGCTGAGCCCGCCGGACGCCGGCGACCTCCGGACCCGCCGCCGGCCTCTCGGGGACTGCGCGTGGGCCTGGTGCCTCCGCCCGCGGGCTCAGACGGTCCTGAGCGTGCGGCTGTCGTCGCGGATCTGCCCGACGAGCTCCTCGAGCATGTCCTCCAGGGTGACGATGCCCTCGGTCCTGCCGCGCTCGTCGAGCACGAGACCGAGGTGGGCCCCGGAGTTCTGCATCAGGGCCAGGGCCCGGCGCAGGGGCATGTCCCGGTCGATCGTGGGCAGCGCTCGGATCAGGGACGGGTCGATCGGGGTGTCCCGGGCGTCCTCGTCGATCTCGATCAGGTCCTTGATGTGCACGTACCCGGCGAGCTCCCCGAAGACGTCGAAGATGGGGAACCGGGAGAACCCTCCGGCGGCCACCGTCTCGGCCTGGGCGGGGGTGACCCCGGCGGGCAGGGTGGTGACCCCGTCCAGCGGGATCACGATGCCGGTCACGCTGCGCTGCTCGAAGGTCAGGGCCCCGAGCAGCAGCCGCTCGTCGTTGGCCTCCAGCAGGCCGCCGTGGCGGGACTCCTCGACCAGGGCCGCGACCTCGTCACGGGTGAACACCGAGGTGACCTCGTCCTTGGGCTCCACCTTCAGCAGCCGCAGGATCACGTTGGCGACGCCGTTGAGCAGCCACAGCAGCGGGCGCAGGGCGGTGACGATGCCCACCAGGACGGGGGCCAGGACCACGGCCATGCGCTCCGGGCCGGCCAGGGCGATGTTCTTGGGCACCATCTCCCCGAACACCACGTGCAGGTAGGTCACCAGGGACAGGGCGATCGCGAAGGCGATCGGGTGCACGAAGGCCTCCGGGACGCCGATCGCGGCGAAGGGCACCTCCAGCAGGTGGGCGATGGCCGGTTCGCTGATGTAGCCCAGGGCCAGGGAGCAGATGGTGATGCCCAGCTGCGCGCCGGCCATCATCAGCGAGACGTTCTCCATGGCCCCCAGGGTCACCTTCGCGGCCCAGGACCCGGACAGCGCCCTGGGCTCGATGATGGTGCGGCGGGCGGAGATCAGGGCGAACTCCGCGCCGACGAAGAACGCGTTGGCGCCCAGGAGCACCACGGTCAGGATCAGACCGGTGACCTCGCTCATCGGACGGACTCCTTCTGGTGGGCGGGCACTTCCACGGCGCGGTCCTCGGCGCGGTCCTCGGCGCGGTCCTCCGCGCCGTCCTCGGGTGCCGTCCCGTCACCGGGGCGGTGGACACGGGCGTGCACCGCGGTGATGCGGTGGACGTCCAGGGCGGTGACCTCGAAGGTGATCGTGGCCTCCGGTTCACCGGGCGCGGGGGCGGCCGCCACCGTGACCCGGTCCCCGACCTCGGCCAGACGGCCCAGGTGCAGGGTCACGAGACCGGCGAGCGTCTCGTAGTCCTCGTGCTCGGGGACCGCCGCGCCGAGGTGCTCGGCCGCCTCGTCCGGGCGCAGCGCCGCGGAGAGGTCCCACGACCCGTCCGGCTCCACCGTGACGGGCTCCGGCTCGGGGTCGTGCTCGTCGCGCACCTCTCCGACGAGCTCCTCGACCAGGTCCTCCAGGGTGACCAGCCCGGCGGTGTCGCCGAACTCGTCGATCAGCACCGCCATCTGCAGGCCCCCGGCGCGCAGGGTGTCCATCAGCTCGTCCAGCTCCACCGTGTCCGGGACGAAGGTCACCTCGTCCATGACCGCTCCCACGGTGACGGCGTTCCGCTCGCGGTAGGGCACGGCCAGGCCGTGGCGCACGTGCACCTGGCCCAGGACCGCGCCCTCGTCCGCGTCGAGGACGGGGAAGCGGGAGTGCCCCGAGGCCTTGGCCGCGGCCAGCAGCTCGTGCACGGACGCGTCCGGGGCCAGGGTGGTCATCTGACCCCGGGGGGTCATCACGTCGTGGGCGCGGCGGTCGCCGAAGGCGAAGGAGCGCTCGACCAGCTCGGCGGTGGCCGCGGCCAGCGCCCCCCGCTCGGCGGAGTGGCGCACCAGCCCGGCGAGCTCCTCGGGGGAGCGGGTCGAGGCCAGCTCCTCCTGCGGCTCCACCCCGAGGGCGCGCACGATGCGGTTGGCGTTGCCGTTGAACAGCCGGATCGGCCAGGCCAGGGCTCCGGTGAAACCGCGCTGGAACCCGCTCACCGCACGGGCGGTGGCCAGCGGCCTGGAGATGGCCAGGTTCTTGGGCACGAGCTCCCCGAAGATCATGGTCAGGCCGGTCGCCAGCACCAGCGCCAGCACGATGGAGCTGGAGCGGGCCGCCACCGGGGACAGCCCGGCGTCGGTGAGCGGGCCCACGATCAGGGCGGCGATGGCCGGCTCGGCCAGGAAGCCGATGCCCAGGTTCGTCACGGTGATGCCCAGCTGCGCCCCGGAGAGCTGCGTGGACAGGGTCTTCATCGCCCGCAGCACCCCGCCCGAACGGCGGTCACCCGTGGCCGCGGCGGCCTCGACGTCGTTGCGGTTGACGGTGATCAGCGAGAACTCGGCGGCCACGAAGGCGCCGCAGGCGGCGATCAGCGCCGCCCCTACGAGGATCGACAGGACTTCCATCAGCCCCACCACCTCGTCACATCTGCATGGCCCGAAGGCCAGGGTCTGTCACAGGGCGCGTCGCAGTGGGCGCTCATGATCTCCGTATCTCACTCGTGCACAGGGCGGCCCAGCATCAGGCCACAGGAACCAGGAAATCTAGCAACCCCAGCCGGGAGAAGGCTGGGAAAGATGAGAGGCGCAGGAGAACCGGCGCAACCCGCCAGTAGGCTCGGGCCGTGACCGGACTCAGTGGAGCGGCCCTGCTCGAGGTGCTCAGCGCCGCCGCGACCAACGCCGGTCTGGCCCTGGTGGCGGCGGCCGTGATCATCCGCTGCCTGCACGTCCGGTGGCACCGGACCGAGGCGATCCACGTCCTCCGGGACGGGGCGCACTGCCTGCGCTGGCACACCACGCGCTACGAGATCCACGAGGAGCCCTGGCGCCACCCGCCGGTGCCCGTCCCTGCTCCCGGGGCCGAGGTGGTCGTCTGGTTCCACTCCCGGCACCCCGAGCAGTGGAGACTGAGCACCCCGCACCGCCCGGTCTGGGTGCTGGCGGTCTGCGGGGCGGGCCTGGTGCTCCTGGGACTGCTGATGCCGCTGTTCCAGTAGGCCCCGGCCCGATGCCCACGTGCACCGCCGAACCTGTGCGTCAGCCCCGAATGTGGTGCGCTCCCACGTCGGGGCGCGCGCCGGCCAATAGACTGTGGGACGTCTCAGACCCCCGATCACGGAGAGTGTGAACCAGCACGATGGGCCCATCGCCTGCGAGACCCGGGTCGTCCGACGACCCGGGCGACAGTTGTCCTTTCCCCGCAACAGCTGACCCCCGCCGCAGGCTCCGGCCCGGCTCCCCCGGACCAGGGGTGAGCCCCCGATGATCGGAGCAGTCCTCACCCTGCTCCTCGGCATCGTCGTGATCCTCGCGATCATCGCCGCCAACGGGTACTTCGTGGCCCAGGAGTTCGCCTACATGTCGGTCGACCGCGTCAAGCTCGGCGCGCGCGCCGAGGCCGGCGACAAGGCCGCCCAGCGCGCCCTGAAGGTCACGCGCCGCACGTCGTTCATGCTCTCCGGCGCCCAGCTGGGCATCACCGTCACCGGCCTGCTCATCGGCTACGTGGCCGAGCCCATGGTGGGGGAGTCCGTGGGCGTGCTGCTCGGCGCCGCCGGGGTGCCGGCCGCGCTGAGCATCTCGGTGGGGACGGTGGGCGCGCTGGTCGTGGCCGCCGTCGTGCAGATGATCTTCGGGGAGCTGTACCCGAAGAACCTGGCGATCGCCAACGCCGAACCGCTCGCCCGCGGGCTGGCCCGCTCCACCACGATCTACCTCGGCCTCTTCGGGTGGCTGATCACCGTGTTCGACCACGCCGCCAACGCGCTGCTCCGGCTGTTCCGCATCGAGCCGGTGCACGACGTCGACACGACCGCGACCGTGGAGGACCTCGAGCGCATCGTCGCCGACTCCCGCGAGAGCGGTGACCTGCCCGAGGAGCTCTCGGTGCTCATCGACCGCATCATCGACTTCCCCGATCAGGACGTGGAGCACGCCATGATCCCCCGGTCGCAGGTCGGCACGGTCTCCCCGGACACCACCGTGGGCGAGCTGCGCGTCCTCATGGCGCAGGAGCACACCCGCTACCCGGTGATCTCCGCGACCGAGGAGCCCCTCGGCGTCGTCCAGCTCGCCGATCTGCTGCGCGGCGGCGTGCCCGATGACGCGGCGGTCTCGACCATGATGGCGCCCCCGCTGGTGCTGCCGACGCTCATGTCGCTGCCCGACGCCCTGGCGCAGCTGACGGAGTCGCGCAACGAGCTCGCCTGCGTCATCGACGAGTACGGCGGCTTCGCCGGCATCCTGACCGTCGAGGACCTGGCCGAGGAGCTGGTCGGGGAGCTCACCGACGAGCACGACGACGAGCCGCCCGCCACCATCACGCCCGAGCACGGGGACACCTGGCGGATGACCGGTGACATCCACGTCGACGAGGTCGAGCGCGCGGTCGGCCACGAGCTGCCCGAGGGCGACTACGAGACCATCTCGGGCCTGCTCATCGCTCAGCGCGGTGAGCTCCCGGTCTCCGGGGAGGTGGTGCGGGTCGAGCTGCTCGACGACCCCCGCGATCTCGTCCTCGACCGGCCCGTCCACCGGGTGCTCGACGTCGAGGTGCTGGAGCTCTCCCGGCACGTGCCCAGCGAGCTGCTCGTGCGGCTCGTCGAGACCACTGCCGAGGGCGCCGACCCCGTGCAGGACGCCGCCGCCCGGACCGGCGCCGAGAAGGAGGAGGGCCGATGAGCGATCCCCTGGTCGTCACCGCCGTGACCGTGCTGCTCATCGTGCTCAGCGCGTTCTTCGTCATCGTCGAGTTCGCCCTGCTGGGCGCCCGCCGCCACCGGCTCGAGGCCGAGGCCGCGACCAACCGCTCCGCCCGCGCCGCCCTGCGCGGCATCAACGAGCTGACCATCATGCTCGCCGGCGCGCAGCTGGGCATCACCGCCTGCACCTTCGCCCTCGGTGCGGTCACCAAGCCGGCGGTCGACGCGTGGCTCAGCCCCGTGTTCGCCTCCTGGGGTGCGCCCGAGGGACTGGCCGACGGCGCCGCCTTCGGCCTCTCCCTGCTGTTCGTGACGTTCCTCCACCTCGTGGTGGGGGAGATGGCGCCCAAGTCCTGGGCGATCGCCTACCCGGAGACCTCGGCCAAGCTCATCGGCGTGCCCTCACGCGGCTTCATCTGGCTGGTGCGGCCGCTGCTGACCTGGGTCAACGCGATCGCCAACCGGCTGGTCGCGGCCAGCGGCGTCACCCCGGTGGACCGGGCGGCCGTCGGCGGCCAGGACGTCGACACGATCCGGCACCTCGTGGAGCACTCGGCCTCCGTGGGCGCGCTCGACCCGTCCTTCCGCACCCAGCTCTCCGGCGTGCTCGAGCTCGAGCAGCTCACCGTCGAAGCCCTGGTCGCACCGGGCGCGACGCCGACCACCGTGCCGGTCCGGGCCACCGCGGCCGACGTGCAGGAGGCCGCCGCCCGCTCGGGGCACCTGCGGATCCTCGTGGAGGACCCCGGCGCCGGCACGCCCGGAGTGGTCCACGTGCGCGACACCCTGCTCGAGCCCCCGGACCGGCCCGTCCGGGACCTGGCCCGCCCCGCGTTCGTGCTCGACGCCGACACCCCGGTCTACGAGGCCCTGGCCCGGATCCGCGCGGCCGGTGAGCAGTTCGCGGCCGTCGTGCACGAGGGCCGCTTCGTGGGAGTGATCACCCTCTCCGACGTCCTGCGGCGGGTCCTGCCCCGGGAGCTCGCCGCCGACAGGCCCACGGGCCGGTGAGGAGGACGGGGTCGTCCCACGACCGGGCGGCGGCGTAGCGTAGAGCGTCCGGGCGCGACCGCCCCGTCGTCGTCCCACCGCCCCGCCGCCCCGCTAGGAGACATCGCCCGTGGAACCCCTGCTGCTGGAGCCCCTCACCCGCTTCCTGACCGTGGAGCACGCCGCGGACCTCACCGGGCTGGCCGCGCGCATCCCGGGCTCGGGGTTCCTCTGCTTCTACCCCAACGACGAGGAGTACACGGGCTTCGTCGACGGCACGGGCCGTCTGTGGCTGCGCGGTGACGACGCCACGCCCGCCCGGGAGCTGCTGGAGGTCCTCGAGCCGCCGTTCCGCATCGCCTATCCGGTGGCCCCGGCTGTCACCGGCGACGAGGAGGCGGTCGTCTCCGCCGGGGTGCTCCAGACCCCCGAGGAGCTGGAGGCCTACCGGGCCCGCTTCGCCGACGTCGAGGGCGAGGCGGACCTCGACCACCAGGCCCACGCCGTGGACGCGACCGGCCAGCACTGGACCCTCATGGCCGGCACCGAGCCGGGGGAGGTGCTCGCCCTGTGCTTCGGCCGGGACGAAGCGGGGGTGCCCTTCTCCGAACAGACCACCTTCACCGCCGAGTCCCTGCCCCTGCCGGTCACCGTGGTGGAGCTCGACTGACCGCTGGCCCCCGGTGACGGGGGCCGGTGCCCCCCGGGCGTGACGGGTCAGGCGGCGTGCGGGACCGCGCCGGTCCGCGCCGGCGCGCCGGCGGCCGCGAGCGCCGCCCGCACCGTGCCGAAGTTCGCCGCCGTCTCCGCCAGCGCACCGGCCACGGTGGAGGCGGCGTCCAGCTCCGCGGCGGCGTGCAGCCGGGCGCGCGTGCCGTGCAGGTGGACGCTGCGCAGGACCGGCACCCATTGGCCGTGCCCGGCGGCGTCGGTCCAGCCCACCAGACCCGCGAAGACCCCGCGGGGCCGCGGCTCCAGCTCACGGATCAGGGACAGGGTCTCCCGGTCCGGGGCGCCGGCGGACGCACGGTGCAGCGCCACCGCGGCGTGCAGCGCGCTGGTGCCCCGGTGCAGCCTGCCGGTGAGACGGGTCGCCAGGTGCCAGGCGGCGTCGGTGCCCGGCACGCTGGGCTGCCCGGGTACGTGCAGGGACGCGGCGTGCGGTGCCAGACGGCGGGCCAGGTGCTCGACGACGTGCTGATGCCGCCGCCGGGCGGCGGGGGAGCGCAGCAGGGACTGCTGGGCGGCCGCGTCGCCCGAGACCGTGGGGTGGCGTGCGGCGCAGCCGGTGTGGGGATGGGCGGCGAAGCCGGTCGGGCGCACCTCGGCCGTCAGCTCCGGGCCCGCACCGAGGACCGTGCCGCCGTCCCAGGGGCGCACCAGGAAGGCGTGGCCGCCGGGGGCGCGGGCCACCAGCTCGTCCCACAGCCGGTCCAGGTCCGCGGGTGCGGGGAGCTCCAGCTCCAGGGCGCGGGCCAGCACCAGGTGCGGGGCGGCGCCGCGGCCGATGCGGTCCAGGGCCTCGGCGAGCGCCTCGTGGTGGTCGGGGTCCGGTGCCGGGGCAGTGGGCACGAGCTGCCGCGCCAGGGGCACCGGGGCCGTGGGCGCCGGGCGGGGAGCCCACACGGGCCGCTCGGCGAGGAACAGGTCGGCCGGCTCGTCCGGATCGAAGGGGATGGTGCCGCACAGCACCGGCCGGGTCCCCCCGCCGGGCCGGGTGCCGGCCACCGCGCGAGTGACCTCGTCCAGGCGGGCCAGGACCGGATCCACGCCGCCGTCCGTGATCCGTCCGGCGGACATTTCCCGGTCCCGGCGGGCGAGGAGGATCCCGTGGCGGCCCGCGAACGCGAAGTCGCCCTCGAGGCCCTGTGCGCCGCCCCCTGCCTCGCCCCGGGGCAGGGGAACGGGCGTGCCGGCGGGGGGCGTCGTGCCACGGAGCATGGGCGGAGCCTTCGGTCGAGCGGACGGGGTAAGGGTACCCTCAGTGGTTCGTGGCTCGACTGTAGCAGTCCGTCCGCGGAATAGCTGACACTTCTCTGCTCTAATTCGATGCCCAATTCGGCCGCCGGGGTGCGTGCTCGGTGGCGCGGCCGTGCCGCCGCGGCGTCCCGCGGTGCCCGGCGGCGGGCTGCTCGTGGGGGAGGTGCCCCTATCGGCGGCGGCGGGTCTCCGTGACCGCCAGGAGCCCCCCGACCAGGAACACCACGGTGGCGGCCAGGACGACCAGCAGCGGGACGGTCCACCCGCCGGTGCCGGTGTTCAGGGCCCCGATCAGCGGCGGGCCGACGGTTGCGGCGAGGTAGCCGGCGCCCTGGATGCGGGCGGAGGTCGCGGCGGCCTCGGCGTCGGTGCGCACGATGCGCGCGACGATCGAGAAGATCGTGGTGAAGCCCCCGCCCTGGGCGACGCCGCCGACGGCGGACCACACGAGGTAGTACTCGGGGGCGATCAGCAGCCCGACGGGCAGGGTGATCCACAGCGCCCCGATGACGGCCACCGGCGCCCACGCCGGGGCGCGGGTGGCCAGCAGGGGCACCCCGAGGGCCCCGGCGATGGCGGCGACCTGGAACAGGGAGGCCCCGGCCCCGGAGGCGGCCAGGCTCAGCCCGCGGGTGTCGGCCAGCAGGGTGGGCAGCCACGCGGTGACGGAGTAGTAGGAGATGGCCTGCCCGCAGAAGGCCAGGGTCAGCCACCAGCCGATGCGCCGGATCTGCGTGGTGCCCCGGGCCTGGCGCAGCGCCCCGGTGGCGGTGTCGGGTTCGGCCGGGGCGGGGGTGGTGTGCGGTGTGCCGGCCCGGCGGCGGGCCACGACCAGCCAGAACACCAGGGCCGCCAGCGTCAGCACGCCCCAGGAGGCCAGTGCCGCCCGCCAGCCGATCACCGCGGCGAGCGGGGCGGTGCCCAGGGCGGTGATCATCGACCCGAGGTTGAGGGCGGCGGTGTAGGCGGCGGTGACCGTGGGGATCCGGCGCCAGGGGACGTCGCGGCGGATGATCACCGGGACCACGATGTTGCCCACGGCGATCGCGGCACCGATGACCACGGTGCCGGCCAGGACCACCGGGGCGGGGCCGGCCGAGCGGATCACGGTCCCGGCCAGCACGCCGCTCAGGCACACCAGGACCGCGGCCTCCGGGCCGGCGCGGCCGATGAGCTTCGAGGCCAGCGGGGTGGCCAGGGCGAACAGCAGCACCGGCAGGCCCGTGAGCAGGCCCGCGGTGGCCGCCGAGAGCCCGAGGTCGGACTGGAGCTCGGTGATCACCGGGGTCGGGGCGATGATCGGTCCGCGCAGGCTCAGCGCGACGAGCACGATGCCGACGACGACCCACGGCAGGGCGTGCGCGGGCACGGAACGCTGGCTCATCTCGGTCCTCCCCGACAGTGCGGTGATCTGGTGCAGTGATCTCCTGCCGGCGGGGCAGGTGCTGGTGCCAGCCTGCCAGATCCGCGCCCGGCCTCGGGACGGGCCCTCCTGCTGCCGGCCGGATCGGACAAAATGAATGTGATGTGGATCACATAAACGGACGGGAATGGGATACCATGTCAGGTATGTCTCACCTCAGCCGGCTGCTGGACCTCGGATCGATCTGCCTGGACGAACCGGCGGAGGACTGGCGGGCCGCCATCGCGCTGGCCGGTGGGCTCCTCGAGCGCCAGGGTGCCATCAGCGCCGAGTACACGCAGGCCATGATCACCAGCGTCGAGGAGAACGGCCCGTACATCGTGGTGGCGCCGGGCTTCGCCTTCGCCCACGCCCGGCCCTCGGAGGCGGTCCACCGCACTGCGATGTCCTGGGTCCGGCTGGCCCGGCCGGTAGAGTTCGGGCACGCGGCGAACGACCCCGTGACCCTCGTCGTCGCCCTCTCCGCGAAGGACCAGAAGGAGCACCTCCAGGCCATGCGGACGCTGGCCACGCTGCTGAGCTCGCCGAGGACCCGGACCGCCCTGGACGAGGCGAGGACCCCGGAGGAGGTGCTCGCGGTGCTGACGGAGGAGGCCCCGGCGCCGTCGGGAAGACCGTCGACGACGGACGAGGCTCCGGCAGCAGAACCGGCGACGACAGCGGCGGAGGCGGCCGCGGACAGCCGGAACAAGATCCTCACCGTCTGCGGCAACGGGCTCGGCACCAGCCTGTTCCTCAAGAACACCCTGGAACAAGTGCTCGACCACTGGGGGTGGGGCAAGTACCTCACGGTGGAGGCGACCGACACCATCTCGGCCCGCGGCAAGGCCAAGGAGGCCGACCTGATCCTCACCTCCGGGGAGATCGCCCGCACCCTCGGGGACGTCGGCGTCCCCGTGAAGGTGATCGAGAACTTCACCAGCACCACCGAGCTCGACGCCGCCCTGCGTGAGCTCTACGACGTCTAGAAGCAGGTGTTCCCGTGAACTGGCTCGTCAGCATCCCCGAGTTCCTGGTCAGCGAGATCCTCGCCGTCCCGGCGTTCCTCATCGGCATCATCACCGCCGTGGGCCTGGCCGCCCTGCGCAAGAGCACCGGCCAGATCATCGGCGGCGCCATCAAGGCGACCCTCGGCTTCCTGCTGATCGGCGCCGGGGCCACCCTCGTCGTCGCCTCCCTGGAACCCCTGGGCGCCATGATCCTGGGCGCCACCGGGGCCCAGGGCGTGATCCCCACCAACGAGGCCATCGCCGGGATCGCCCAGGCCGAGTACGGGGCCCAGGTCGCGTGGCTGATGATCCTCGGCTTCGCCGTGAGCCTCGTGCTCGCCCGCTTCACCCCGCTGCGCTACGTCTTCCTCACCGGCCACCACGTGCTGTTCATGGCCACGATGCTGACCATCATCCTCGCCACCGCCGGGTACGACAGCTGGGTGACCGTGCTGCTCGGCGCCGTGCTCCTCGGCATCCTCATGGTCTCCCTCCCGGCGCTCGCCCACCCGTGGACCCGCAGGATCACCGGCGACGACAGCGTCGCCATCGGCCACTTCGGCACCGCCGGCTACATCGCAGCCGGAGCCGTGGGCCAGGTCGTGGGGAAGAAGAGCCGGTCCACCGAGGACACGAAGCTGCCGGAGGGGCTGCGCTTCCTCCGCGACTCCATGGTGGCCACGGCCCTGTCCATGGCACTGATGTACGTGGTCCTCGCCGTGCTCTTCCTCGCCCGGGCCGGGACCGAAGAGGCTTTCACCGCGTTCGAGGGCGGCGCCACCGGGATCGGCAACTACATCATGATGTCGATCACCCAGGGGCTGCAGTTCGGCGTGGCCGTGGCGGTCATCCTCTTCGGCGTGCGCACCATCCTGGGCGAGCTCGTCCCGGCCTTCCAGGGCATCGCCGCCAAGGTCGTCCCCGGCGCCATCCCGGCCCTCGACGCCCCGATCGTCTTCCCCTACGCGCAGAACGCCGTGCTGCTGGGCTTCATCTCCAGCTTCGTGGGAGGCCTGATCGGGCTGCTCGTCCTCTCCGTCTGGCTCAACCCCGCCATCGGCCTCGCCCTGATCCTGCCGGGCCTGGTGCCCCACTTCTTCACCGGCGGCGCGGCCGGCGTCTACGGCAACGCGACCGGAGGGCGTCGCGGAGCCCTCGCCGGCGGCTTCGTCAACGGCCTGATCATCACGTTCCTGCCCGCGTTCCTGCTCTCCGTCCTGGGCGCCTTCGGGGAGGAGAACACCACCTTCGGCGACGCCGACTTCGGCTGGTTCGGCATCGCGGTGGGCTCCGCCGCCAAGATCGGGTCCGTCGGCGGCATCGCGGTCATCTCCCTGATCGGGCTCGGGGTGCTGGTATTGGCGATCGTGGTGCAGCGCAAGGTGGTCGACACCCGCTGGGACCCGGCCGCCGGCCGCGCCTGGCCCGGGACCGCAGGCGCCCAGGAGACCGAGGACGCGGCGGCCCCGGGGGCTGCCCGCTCGTTCCCCAAGATCGCGCCGCCGAAGGGCGCGCCCGCTCCGCCGCCGCCCCCGCGCTGAGCCGCCGGATCGGCTCCGCCGCCGCCTCGCGCCGATCCGCCGGTCCGGGATCGTTCTGCGGGCGCCCGGCGCGCCGCGGGGTCAGGAGTTGCGGCCCCGCGCGGCCACGGTCCAGCGCTCCAGCAGGGCGCCGTCGCGCACCACGGCCACGTCGTCGACGAGGTTCATGGTCAGGCACACGTGGTTGGGGATGACGCGCAGGCGCTCGCCGAGGGTGGGCAGCGGGGCGTCCTCCGGCCAGACGACGGTGGCGTGGTGCTCGGACAGGGCCGTGATCCGGGCGTCCGGGTGGTCCATCAACCGCCCGCAGCCGGTGGCCCAGGCGGGTCGGTCGCTGCCGAGGACCTTGCTGCCGGCGTCCAGGACGGTCCGCCGCGGCACCCCGTTCCCGCCCTCGTGCCGGCTGACCACGGTCGCGGCCACGGTGAGGGCGATGTCCTCGAGAGCGCACCGGCCGAGCTCCAGCTGCTGGGCGTCGCCGAAGACGTAGACCCCCGGCCGCACCTCCGTGGCCGTGGCGCTGTCGGTCAGCAGCGCACTGGGCGTGGAGCCGCCGCTGCGGCGCAGCACCTCGAAGCCCGCGGCCGCCAGCTGCCCGGCCGCCCGGTCCAGGGCCTGCTGCTCCTGCGCGGCCGCCTCGACCGGCATGCCCGGGGCGTAGCCGTGGCCCGGGAAGGTGAAGACGCCCTCGACGCGCAGCCCGGCCCGGGCCGCGGCCCGGGCGACGTCCGCGGCGGCCTCCGGGCGGACCCCGCTGCGGTGGTGGCCGCTGTCGATCTCCACGACCACGGCGACGTCCCCCGCCGCGTCCCCCAGCTGCTCGCCCATGACGGCGGCGGCCTCGGCGGAGTCCACCCCCACGCTGATCCGGGCCGCGGCGCTCAGCCGGCGCAGGCGCTCCGCCTGGCGCGGGCCGACCCACAGCGGGTACGCGATGAAGAGGTCCTCGGCCCCGTGCGCGGCGAAGACCTCGGCCTCCCCGAGCGTGGCCACGGTCAGCCCGGCCGCGCCGGCGGCGAGCTGCAGCGCCGCGATCTCCGGGACCTTGTGCGTCTTGGCGTGCGGGCGCAGCAGCAAGCCCCGCTCGCGCACGGCCGCGGCCATCCGCGCGATGTTGCGCTCGAGCACGTCCCGGTCGATCAGGACGTCCGGGGTGTCGACCTCTTCGGGGATGCGGTGCATGGGGCTCCTCGCCGGTGCCTGGATCGGTGGATCGGTGGATCGGTGGATCGGTGGATCGGTGAATCGTCGGTCAGGGGGTCGGTGCGTCGCCGGGGCCGTCGTCATCGGCCAGGGCCCGGACCGCCTCGTCGTCCTCCAGGATGAGGCTCAGCAGACGGGCCACCGCGCGGTTGTTGCTCGTCTCGTTCCAGGCCACGTGCAGATCGGCCCGGTTCAGGTCCGCCAGGCCGGCGGGACCGGCCAGCTCCTCGAAGACCACCCCCGGGGGAGAGAAGTCCATGGCCGAGGCGGGCACCAGGCTCACGCCCAGGCCGGCCGCCACGAACGCGAGCAGGGCGGGGACCTGGCTGGCGAGCTGGGTGACCACAGGATGTGCTCCGGCGCTCTCGTACAGCCGCATGACCAGGTCGTGGAAGTACCGGGCCTCGGAGGTCGAGTACATCATCAGGGGCAGGCCGTCGAGCTGGCGCATCCGCACGCCGTGACCGGTGGCGAGGAGGTGCCCGTCGGGGAGCGCGGCCACGAGCCGGTCCTCCATGTGGGGCCGGGTCACCACTCCGGAGCGGTTGACGATCGGCCGCAGGAGGCCGATGTCGATGGTGCCCCGTGAGAGGGCGTCCATCTGGTCCACGGAGACGGCCTCCCGCAGCACCAGGTGCACGCCCTCCATGTGCTGCCGCGCGAGCCGCAGGATGCCCGGCAGGCTGGACTGACCGGCGATGGCGGTGTAGCCGATCACGATGGAGCCGGCGTCGCCCGTGGCCACCCGCCGGACGTCCAGCTCGGTCTTGGCGCACAGGTCCAGGATCTGCCGGGCGCTCGGCAGCAGCGTCTGACCGGCCTCCGTGAGCTGGACCTTCCGGCTGCTGCGCTTGAAGAGCTGGGCGTCGAGCTCACGCTCCAGCAGCTGGATCTGCCGGCTCAGCGGAGGCTGTGTCATGTTCAACCGCGCCGCCGCGGCACCGAAGTGGAGCTCCTCCGCCACGGCCACGAAGGACTCGAGCTGGATCAGGGAATACATCAATCCACTCCTTGAATGATTGAGTGCCTATTTTAGCTTGGACAGGCATGGCCGGGCCTCTCTAGCGTGGAGAGGACCGACGGCCCGTCTCCACGGCCGTCCCAGGAGAGGACCACCCGAGATGCCCTTCATCCACGCAGACCGCGACGTCGCGGAGCCCTCCCTCCACTCCCGGCAGACGGTCATCACGGGCGTGACCGTGACGCCCGTGGCGTTCACCGACCCGCCCCTGCTGAACACCGTGGGCGTGCACGAACCGTTCGCGCTGCGGGCGGTCCTGCAGGTGTCCACCGACGCCGGCGTCACGGGGCTGGGCGAGACCTACGGGGACGCGGGTCACCTGCAGCGCCTGCGCCTGGCGGCCGAGGCCGTCGTGGGCGCGGACCCCTTCAACACCAACGACCTGCGGGCCCGGGTGACCCGTGCTCTCGCCGCGGACACCGTCGCGGGCGGCCACGGCATGAGCGGGATGGTCACGGGCTCCTCCACCGCCGACCGTGTGCTCTCGCCCTTCGACGTCGCGGCACTGGACATCCAGGGCCGGATCCTGGGGGTGCCCGTCAGCGAGCTCCTCGGCGGACGGGTCCGGGACGCCGTGCCGTTCAGCGGCTACCTCTTCTACAAGTGGGCCGGGCACCCGGACGGAGCCGAGGACTCCTGGGGGGAGGCGCTCGACCCGGACGGCATCGTGGCGCAGGCCCGCCGGATGGTGGACGACTACGGATTCACGGCCCTCAAGCTCAAGGGCGGGGTCGTGGAGCCCGACGCCGAGGCGGAGGCCGTCGAGGCGCTGCGCGCGGAGTTCCCCGCACTGCCCCTGCGCATCGATCCCAACGGGGCGTGGACGGTCGAGACCTCGGTGCGCATCGGGCGCCGGCTGGAGGGGGTCCTCGAGTACCTCGAGGACCCGACGCCCGGCATCCAGGGCATGGCCGCCGTCCGGAACCGGGTGAACCTGCCGCTGGCCACCAACATGTGCGTGGTGAGCTTCGCGGACCTGCCGCCCGCCCTCGCCGCCGGTGCCGTGGACGTCGTGCTCTCCGACCACCACTTCTGGGGCGGTCTGCGCCGTTCGCAGACTCTCGCCGGGATCGCCGAGACCTTCGGGCTGGGCCTGTCGATGCACTCGAACTCCCACCTGGGGATCAGCCTCGCGGCCATGGTCCACCTCGCCGCCGCCACCCCGAACCTGGACTACGCGTGCGACACGCACTGGCCGTGGAAGGACCACGACGAGGACGTCGTCCAGCCGGGCGTGCTGTCCGTCGCCCACGGTGCGGTTGCCGTGCCGGCGGGACCGGGACTCGGTGTCGAGATCGACCCGGACGGCCTCGAGCGCCTGCACCGCCAGTACCTCGACTGCGGTCTCCGCGAGCGCGACGACACCGGCTACATGCGCCGCGTCCAGCCCGGCTACGAACTCGCGAGCCCCCGGTGGTGACCGCGCCGGCCCCCGAAGTGCTGGACGTCGTCGTCACGGACCCGATCATCAGCCGCTTCGCGGAGCGTCTCACCGCGGCCGCCCCGGAGCACCGGTGGCGGTTCCTGGCCGACGCCTCCGCCGCCGACAGGGCCGCGGCCGTCGCCGGCGCCGATGTCCTCGTGTGCTCCCGTCTCGAGGCCGCGGAGGCGGCGTCCGCGCTGGCGGTCCGCCTGGTGCAGGTGACCGGCGCCGGCCTGGACCGCGTCGCCGTCCAGGCCCTGCCCGCGCAGGCGTCGGTGGCCAACACCTTCCACCACGCCCGCCCCATCGCCGAGCACGTGCTCATGTCCGTGCTGGCGCTCTCGCGGCGGCTGCTCCCTTCCGACCGCGAGCTGCGGGCGGGCACGTGGCGCACCATCGCGACGGACCCGGGCGTCCCGCTGCACCCGACGCTGGACACGATGACCCTCGGCGTCCTCGGACTCGGCAGCATCGGTCTCGAGACCGTCCGCCTGGCCGAGGCCGTCGGCATGTCCACGGTCGCGGTCCGGCACCGCCCGGACGCCCCGGTGCCCGACGGCGTGCACCCGCGCTGGGTCGGCGGACCGGCCGACCTGCCCCGGCTGCTGGCGGAGTCCGACGTCGTCGTCGTCACCGTCCCGCTCACGGCCGCCACCGAGGGCATGATCGGTGCGGCGGAGCTCGCCGCGATGCGCCCGACGGCGGTGCTCGTCAACGTCGCGCGCGGTCCGGTGGTGGACGAGGACGCCCTGTACCGGTCGCTGGTCCAGGGGTACATCGCCGGCGCCGCCATCGACGTCTGGTGGGGCGCCCCTGCCCCGGGCCGCACCCCACCGGCCGACCTGCCGTTCGCGGAGCTGGACAACGTGCTGCTCACACCGCACCACTCCGGGCACGCCCGCAGCACGTTCGAGGGCCGCGCCGACGACATCGCCGACAACGTCGTCCGGCTCGCCCGCGGCGAGGAGCTCCGCAACGTGGTGCGCCGCGGGACCCCGCCCGTACGGTCACTCCACCAGTAGCCGGGTCACCAGCAGCAGCGCGCCGCCGGCCGAGGCCGTCAGGGCCAGGAGCCGCAGCCGGGCGGCGTCCAGCAGCCGGTTCACCCACCGGGAGAGCACGAAGCCGGCGACCACCGCGGGGCTGAGCCCGAGCACCGCGGCCAGCACGGCCGGGGTGACCGCCCCCGCCACCGTCAGCAGTCCGATGGACACCAGTGACCCCACGAGGAAGAACGCGCTCATGGTGCCCCGCAGCCGGGCGGGCGGCTGTCCCTGCCAGACGATCGCCATGGGCGCCCCGCCGATCGACGTCGCCGTGCCCATCACCCCGGACAGTGCTCCGGCCATCACCAGGTTCCGCCTGCGCGGTCCGGGCCGCCAGCCCAGGAACGCGGAGCCCACGCCCACCAGGACGCTGCCGGCCACGAGCCACGCCAGGGCGGTGGCCGGCATGACGACCACCAGCCAGGCCCCGAGCACGCTGCCGGGGATCCGCCCCGACAGCGCCCACCCGGCGCCGCGCACGTCCAGGTCTGCGCGCTCGCGGACCACCACCAGGAGCGTCACGAGTGTGGCCAGCATGATCACGAGCGCGGGCAGCAGCGCGGGGTCGACCAGGGCGATGACCGGGGCGGCCACCAGCCCCAGGCCGAACCCGATCGACCCCTGCAGCGCGGCGGCGACGAAGAACGTCGCCGCCAGGACGGCGAAGACGCCGAGACTCATTCCCGGGCGGACAGCGCGGTGGAGCCGGCCGCGACCGGCTCGTCCATCGGGAAGTAGCACTCCGCCGTGTGCACCACGTCGCCGCGCAGGCCCGGCATCGGCAGGGTCGTGCGGCCCGACGAGGAGGCGTCCTGCCGGGGCGGTGCGTCCGTGGCGCAGACGTCCTGGGCCTGCCAGCACCGGGTCCGGAAGCGGCAGCCGGAGGGCGGGTCCAGCGGTGAGGGCAGCTCTCCGCGCAGGACGATCCGTTCCGCCGGACGCTGCGCCGGATCCAGCTTCGGCGAGGCCGACATCAGCGCGGCCGTGTACGGGTGCAGAGGGCGCTCGAACACGTCCGCGGTGCGGCCCGTCTCGACGATCCGGCCCAGGTACATCACCGCCACGCGGTCCGTCACGTGACGGACCACGGACAGGTCGTGGGAGATGAAGAGGTAGCTGACGCCGAGCTTCTGCTGCAGGTCGTTGAGCAGGTTCAGCACCTGGGCCTGGACGGAGAGGTCCAGCGCGGAGACGGGCTCGTCGAGGATGATCAGTTCCGGGTTCAGCGCCAGCGCCCGGGCGATGCCGATGCGCTGCCGCTGCCCCCCGGAGAACTCCTGGGGGGACTTCTTGGCGTCGGAGGGCCGGAGACCCACCAGCTGGAGCAGCTCGTGCAGCCGGGCGGAGCGCTCCCGGGCGGAGCGGTAGAGGTCCCGGTGGGTGGTCCACGGCTCGGAGATGATCTCCGCGGCCGTCATCCGGGAGTTCAGCGAGGCGAAGGGGTCCTGGAAGACCATCTGCACGCGCCGCCGCCAGGCCAGGAGCTCCTTGCCCTTCAGCGCGAAGGGGTCCTGTCCCTCGAAGGACACGGTCCCGGAGTCGGGGCGCTCCAGCAGCATGAGGGTCCGGGCGAGCGTGGACTTCCCGCAGCCGGACTCGCCCACGAGCCCCAGGGTCTCGCCGCGGCCGACGGTCAGGTCGATCCCGTCCAGGGCGCGCAGACGGTTGTGGCCCGAAGCGCTCCGGGCCACGTGGAAGGTCTTGGTGACGTCCCGGACCTCCAGGGCGGCGCCGTGGTCGGAGTGCGGTCGATCCAGCAGTGCGGTCATGACTCGATCCCCTCGGAAACGGTGTCGGTGGCGAGCAGCTCGGAGTAGTGGCAGGCCGCCCGGTGGCCCGGGGCGATCTCGCGCAGGGCGGGGCGTTCGGCGCGGCAGCGGGCGGAGACCAGCGGGCAGCGGTCCTGGTAGACGCAGCCGGGGGGGATGTTCTTCAGCTCGGGCGGGCTGCCCGGGATCGAGGCCAGGGCGGCGCCGCGCTCCCCGTCCACCGGCACCGACTCGAGCAGGCCCTTGGTGTAGGGGTGGCGGGGGCGGGTGAACACCTCGTCCACGGGCCCGCTCTCGGCCACGGTGCCCGCGTACATCACGGTGACGTCGTCGGCCTCCTCGGCGACGACGGCGAGGTCGTGGGTGATGAGCACGACAGCCATCTCCTCCTCCTCGCGCAGCAACCGCAGCAGCTCCATGATCTGGGCCTGGACCGTGACGTCCAGCGCGGTCGTGGGCTCGTCGGCGATGAGCACGCGCGGCCCGAGCGCCACGGCGGCGGCGATGAGGATGCGCTGGCGCATCCCGCCGGAGAACTGGTGCGGATAGGCGTCCACCCGGTGCTCGGCCTCGGGGATGCCCACGCGGCGCATGAGCGCGATGGCCTCCTGCCGGGCCTGCGCCGCCGAGAGACCGCGGTGGATGCGGAAGGACTCGCCGATCTGGACCCCCACCGGGTACACCGGGTTCAGGGCCGTGAGCGCGTCCTGGAAGACGATGCCCAGCTCCGCTCCGGCGACCTTGCGGCGCTGCTTCGGGGACATGGTCGTCAGTTCCTTGCCGTTCAGCTGGATGCTGCCACCGGCCACGTGGGCCACGGGGTCCAGGAGGCCGACGACGGCCTTGGCCGTCATGGACTTCCCGCAGCCCGACTCCCCGAGCAGCGCGCGGGTCCGGCCGGCCCGGACCTCGAAGCCGGCGTCGCTGACGGCGCGGACCGTGCCGGCAGGGGTGCGGATGTCGACGTCGAGCCCGTCGACACGGAGCACCACGGGGTGCTCGACGGCGGTACGGCGCTCGGTGGCGACGGGGGCGCTCGTGATCACTTGGACTCCTGGGAATCGGTCCGGACGATGAACTTCTTGCGCTTGGCCAGGGTGAGCCGCCAGCGCTGGGAGGGATCCGTGGCGATCCGCAGCCAGGCGGCCAGCATGTTCGCCGAGATCGCGGTGACCACGATCGCCACACCCGGGAAGATGGACAGCCACCAGGCCGTCTGCAGGTACTGGCGCCCCTGCGCCACGAGCAGGCCCCAGCTGATGTCGGGCGGCTGGATGCCGATGCCGAGGAAGCTCAGCGAGGACTCGGCGAGCATGACGTAGCAGAACTCGAGCGTGGCCAGCGTCAGGATGGAGGGGATGACCACCGGGATCACGTGCCGGCGGATGATCGTGTTGGGCCGGGCCCCGAAGGTCCTGGCGGCGTCCACGAACGTGCGGCTCTGGAGCTCGGCGGACTCGGCACGTGCCGTTCTCAGATAGATGGGGATGCGCGTGATGGCCAGGATGAGCACGATGTTCGCGATCGACGGGCTGAAGACGTAGAGCACGACGACGGCGAGCAGCAGCGAGGGGAAGCTCATGATGACGTCGGCAACCCGCATCGAGGCGCTCTCCCGCCAGCCCCGGTGATAGCCGGCCCACACGCCCCACAGGGAGCCGATGAGCATGGCGATCAGCACCGCCGGCACGGACACGAGCAGGGTCGTGCGGGTGGCGACGACGAGGCGGGCCAGGAGGGAGCGCCCCAGCGAGTCGGAGCCGAGGATGTACTCCCAGCCGTTGGCGGGGTCGAACGGCGGCTTGTTGGCGAACATGAGGTCCTGCCGGGTGTCCAGCGGGCCCATGAGCATCGGGCCGAAGATCGCCGTCAGGAAGACGAGGACCAGGATGACGGCACCGGTGCAGGCGAACTTGTCCCGCAGGAGCATGCGCAGCATGCTGGGGTGCCCCGAACTCCTGTCCTGGGGCGCCGCGGGCGCGGACTCCGGGGGCGCGATCTCCGCGGGATCCAGCGGTCCGTCCGCCGCCCGTCCGTCCTGGGTGAGCTGACTCATGGGTTTCTCCTATGCCTTGGCGGTGGTCAGGGCGCCCGGGACCACGGCGGCGGGAGCCGGCGGCTCGGTGGGGGCGGAGGGCTTCCTGGAGGTCTTCGGCCCCGGGGAGGCCGGCCGGACGCGGGGGTCCAGCAGCGCGTAGGCCAGGTCGATGACGATGTTCAGGACGAAGATCGCGATGGCGGTCAGCAGCACACAGGCCTGCAGGACGGCGAAGTCCCGCTGCAGGATCGAGTCGATCATGAGCTTGCCGATGCCGGGCCAGCCGAAGATCGTCTCGACGACCACCGCGCCGTTGATCAGGCCCACGGTGAGGTCTCCGGCGACGGTCAGTGCGGGCGCCGCGGCGTTGCGCAGCGCGTGGCGGGTGACCACCCGGGACTGGGAGGCGCCCTTGCTCCGGGCCAGCTTGATGTAGGGCTCGGAGAGCGCGGAGACCATGGCGCCGCGCACCACCTGGACCAGCGCCCCGAACGGCCGCATGACCAGCGTGGCGATGGGCAGCACCCAGGCGGCGGCTCCACCCACACCGGAGGTGGGAACCCACCCCAGGGTGATGGCGAAGATCCAGATGCCGACGATCGCGAGCCAGAAGTCCGGGATGGAGGCCGCGGCCATGGAGATGAAGCTGGAGATCCGGTCCGCGACGCCGTTGGGCTTCAGGGCGGCCCAGCTGCCCACCAGCACGGCGAGCACGATGGCGAGGACCATGGTGATCGCGGCGAGCTGGAGGGTGGCCGGGAAGGCCCGCAGCGCCATCGCCGCCGCGGACTCCCCCGTCCTGAGCGAGGTGCCGAAGTCGAGCTGCAGCACCCCTCCGAAATAGTCGGCCATCTGGACCAGCAACGGCTGGTCCAGCCCGTTGCGGGCCGCGAAGTCGTCACGCATCTGCTGCGTGGCGTTCAGCGGCAGGTACAGGCTCGCCGGATTGCCGGTGAGCCGGGCCAGCGCGAAGACACCGACGATGACGACCGCCAGCGGGATGGCGCTGGAGACGATCCTCTTGCGCAGATAGGTCAGCATGACTTCCCCTGTGTTCTCGTGTGTCTGTCCTCGGGCGTCTGTCCTCGTGCGCCGGCCGGCTACTGCGCGGGCCGCATCTCGGCGAGGCGCAGCTCGTCGCCGGACGAGGAGTTGGGCTCGTACTCGACGCCCGCGGACTTGCCGAGCATGCCGGTCTGGTGCGCGATGTGGGCGAACTGCGTGACGTTCTCGTTCTGGTACTCGAAGATCTCCTCGTAGGCGGCCTGCCGGTCCTCGCCCGTGGCGGCACCCGCCTCCTCGATCATGGAGTCCAGCTCCGGGGTGCCGAAGGAGCTCTGGGCGCCGTCGGAGAGCATGTACTGGTCCACGGTGAACGCGGCGTCGCCGGCCTGGTTGCCGTGCTGCGTCAGGAGGCCGATGTTGCCCTCGTCCTCGGCGAACGGGCGGACCTGGTAGGTGAGGTGCTGGCTGGTCTCGAGCATCTTGAGGTTGACGTTGAGCCCGGCCTGGCTGAGCTGCTCCTGGAGCACCTGTCCCAGCTCCTCGATCTTCGGGAACTGTGCCGAACGCACCACCAGGCTGATCGGGGCGTCGGTGTTCACGCCGTCGGCCTTCGCCTCCGCGACGAGGCTCTTGGCCTCCTCCGGGTCGTAGGGCCACGCCTCGAGGCTCTCGTTGTGGCCGACGACGCCCTTCGGCACGAGCTGTGCGGCCACCTGGTCGCGTCCGCCGTAGAGGCTGGCGACGATGCCCTCCTTGTCGATGGCGTAGTTGACGGCCTCGCGGATCCGCTGGTCGCTGAAGGGCTCCTCGTCGGCGTGCATGCGGATGGCGATGGTCTCGTTGTTGGGGTAGCTGACACCGAGGTCCCCGATGTTGTCCTCGGGGCTCAGCCCGGTGGCGATGTCGGCCTCGCCGGAGGTGATCATCGCGGCGCGCACGCTGCTCTCGGACCGCCACTCGTACCGGGCGTTCTGATAGGCGGGCTGCTCGCCCCAGTAGCCGTCGTAGGCCGAGACGGTGATGTTCTGGCCCGGCTGCCACGAGTCCAGCTGATAGGGACCGGTGCCGATCGGCTCGCGCACCTTCTCGGTCATGGAGGTCTCGCTGGGCACCACCTCGAGGAAGGACAGCCGCAGGGGCAGGATCGGATCGGCCTGCGGCGCGGTGACCGTCAGGGTGGTGTCGTCCACGACCTCCACCTCGAGGTCGTCGTCACCGAACACGTAGCCCTCGACGTTGCAGCCGAGGTCGGAGTTGACGGCCCGCTCGATGGTGGCCGCGGCGTCCTCGGCGGTGAAGTCGCTCCCGTCGTGGAAGGTGACTCCTTCCTGGAGGGTGAAGGTCCACGCCTGGTCGTCCTCGGAGCTCCACTCGGTGGCCAGCTTCGGCTCGAGCTCGCCCGTGGTCGGGTTCCGCTCGACGAGCGGCTCGGTGATGGTCGAACGGTCGACCACGCCCGTGCTCGTGAGGTTCGCCTCGCACGGCTCGAGCGTCGGAGGCTCCTGCTGGAGGACCACGCGCAGGGTGTCCGAGGCTTCGCCGGATCCCGCGGCGTTCTCGGAGTTGGCGACGGAGCACCCGCTCAGCAGCACCCCCGTGCCGAGGGCGGCGGCCGACAGGGACACCAGTCGGCGGGGGCGGCCGGACTTCGGCGCGATGGTGGTGGCGGCAGGGCGCGGCAGATCGAACGTCATGGTGTCCTCCGAGAACGGGAATCGAGCGGATGCCGGCCTCGACGGACTCCTTGAGGGCTGTCCGGCGGCCGGGCGTATGGACAGCGTGGGACCGGCCCACACGGCGGTCAAGGAGCCGGACGGCCGTGACGGCGCCCCGGACGGCCGCGGAGGAGCAGTTCGATGCGGTCGCCGGATGTGACTTCCGCTACATTCCGCGGCGTACGGCAAATCAATGCCTCAACAGCATTGATCCATGCAATCTATGTGTTGGACGGCATTCGATGCGCTCCTTACGTTGCACTCATGACCAACTTCGCTCCGGCTGCGGCCGAGTCCACCGTCCAGAGCGCCGGCGCCGGGATCCTCCAGGTGGGCCCCGTCAATCCCACGGTCCAGGCCGTGCTGGCCTCCGAGTTCGGGGCGGCGCGCCTGCCCGACGCCCCGGGGGAGCGCGAGGTGTTCCTGGCGGAGCACGCGGACGAGGTCCGGATCGCGGTCTGCTCCGGCAAGGTCGGAGTCGACACCGATCTGATGCGCCGGCTCGGCAACCTCGACGCGATCGTCAACTTCGGCGTCGGCTACGACGCGACCGACGTCGACCAGGCCGCGACGCGCGGGATCCCGATCAGCAACACCCCCGACGTGCTCACGGACTGCGTCGCCGACACCGCGCTGGCCCTCTACCTGGACGTGCTGCGGCGGATCTCCGCGGCCGACCGCTACGTCCGGCGCGGGGACTGGGAGACCAAGGGCAACTTCCCGCTGGCCGTGCGGGCCTCCGGAAGAAGAGTGGGCATCCTGGGACTCGGTCGCATCGGCGGCGCCATCGCCCGCCGGCTCGAGGGCTTCGGGTGCGAGATCCACTACCACAACCGCCGCCCGGTCGAGGGAACCACCTACGCCTACCAGGACTCCGCGGAGGAACTGGCCGGGGCGGTCGACGTCCTGATCGTGGCCGCGGCCGGGGGCCCCGCCTCCGTGGGGCTGGTCGGCGCGTCCGTCCTGGCGAACCTCGGACCCGAGGGCTACCTGATCAACATCGCCCGCGGCTCGGTCGTGGACGAGGACGCCCTGGTGGCGGCGCTCCTGGGCGGACGCCTCGGCGGCGCGGGGCTCGATGTCTTCGCCGACGAGCCCCGCGTGCCGTCCGCCCTGCGGGAGCTGGACAACGTGGTCCTGCTGCCGCACCTCGCCAGCGGAACCGTCGAGACCAGGGGCGACATGGCCGAGCTGACGCTGGCCAATCTGCGCAGCTTTCTCGACGGCGGCACTCTCCTCACGCCCATCTCCTGAGTCCCGCGCTCCGGCCCTCCCGGGGCCGGGAAAGGAAGTCGACCATGGCCATCGCCGTTGGTTTCTCGAACACCCCTGAAGGATCGGCGGCGGTCCGTGCCGCCATCTCCGAAGCCGTCCTCCGGCGCACCGGCGTCTCCCTCTTCGTCCCGGCCGAGAACGCCACCGTCCCGCACGCGGACGTGCTGGCGGGCCTGCGTGCCGAGGCCGAAGCATCCGGGATCGCCCTGGAGCTGCGCACGCTGGGTCAGGACGACGACCTGGGCGATGCGCTCATCGACGCGTCCTACCGGCCGGGCGCCCAGATGGTGGTCATCGGCCTCCGCCGCAGATCTCCCGTCGGCAAGCTCCTCCTGGGATCCCTGTCCCAGCGGGTGCTGCTGGAGGCCGGATGCCCCGTGCACGCCGTCAAGGTCAGGGTGGGCCCTCGGGCTTGAGCGCCCCCACCTCGCAAGCCGTCCACCGCCCGAAGAGCCAGAGCAGAGGAAGTCATCACGTGAACCAGT
>NZ_JCAXEN010000011.1:0-22681 GCF_059758435.1 Kocuria sp. GQ42
CGTGCGCTGCGACACCGGGGACGTCCCCGCCGGCATCGGCGACCTCGGCAACTGCTGGCTCATCGAACCCGAGGACGGCAGCGCCCCGGAGCGCACCTTGGTGGTGCTCGGCGACTCCCACGCCCAGCAGCTGCTCACCCCGATCCACCGGGTCGCCGACGCCAACAACTGGCGGGTGATCTCCTACCTGCGCAATGCCTGCCGCTACACGTCCGGGTCCGACAACCGGGACGAGGAGTGCAACGAGTTCAACGCCGCCACCCGTCAGGCGGCTCTCGAGGCCGACCCCGACGCCGTCGTCACCATCGGCACCCTGTCCCTGGCCGAGGCCCCGCACGAGAAGCTCGTCGACGGCTACGAGGACGGGGTCACCCCCTTCCTGGACGCCGGGATCCCGGTCCTCGCCTTCCGCGACAACCCGCGCTTCCCCTTCAGCATGTTCGCCTGCGTGGAGACCTACGGCCCCGACCACGATCGCTGCAACCCGGCCCGCTCCGAATCTCTCCTCCCGGAGAATCCGCTTGAGGAACTGGCCGCCCGGCACGAGGACCTGCACAGCATCGACCTCACCGACCGCCTGTGCACCGAGGACATCTGCCCGGGCGTGATCGGCAACATCCAGGTGTACATGGACCTGGACCACGTGACCTCCACCTACGGCGAGACCCTTGTGCCGGACGTCGAGCGGCGGATGCTCGACGCCCTCGGACGGAACGGCTGACGGGCCGTCCCCTGCGTCGGGGCCGGCGCCGGGGAGTGCGCATCACCTCTCCTCGCCCACAGGAGGCGGCCGCGCCGGGACAGGTGTTCCCCGCTCCCCGCGCCGGACGCGAGCCGGCGCCGCGGGCTCAGGTGGTGGCCAGCTCCGCGGGGCGGGCGGGGACCTGCTGCAGCCGGGCCACGCGCTGCACGGACCAGCACAGCAGGACGACGAGCAGCACGTTGCGGGTGGTCAGCACGGCCGCCATGGCCGGGTGCGCGTGGATGAGCGGGGTGTAGAACAGCGGATAGATCACGAACGTGGTGACCGCGATGCCCATCAGCAGCGCCGCCGGCGTCCGCCACCGCTGCCAGTCGTGCACCAGCCCGGCCACGACGACCGGGGCGAGCCAGATCATGAACTGCGGGGACCCCACCTTGTTGAACACGATGAAGACCGCGGTCATCATCAGCGCCCCCTCGTAGAAGAGCTCCTCCCGCTCGGCCCCGCGCCGCAGCGCACGGACCAGCAGGACGGCTCCTGCCAGGACGGCGAGCACGAGCAGCGGCTGCATCAGGAACGCGACGATCTCGGTGCCCGGGCCGTAGACCTCGGTGGAGTTGATGGCCACGTTGTCGGCCATCCGCGATCCGGCCACGTCGAAGACGCTCGCCCACACCCACGGGGTGGAGAACGTGGCCTCCAGCTGCATGCCGCGCTCTCCCTGGTTGACCAGGAAGTCCGCGATGTGCGGCAGGCCGCCCGTCAGGTACGTGCCCAGCACCACCGCGGCGGTGACCCCCACCCCGGCGGCCACCACCTGGACGCGCTGCCGGCAGGCGATGAACAGGGCGAGCAGAACGGCCGCCGGCCACACCTTGATCCAAGTGGCGACGCTCAGCAGCACGGAGCCGAGCACAGGCCGCTCGGACGCGTACAGGAGTCCGATCAGCACGATCGGGGCCGCGATGCCCTCCACCCGGGCGAAGCTCAGGTAGCCCAGGAACACGGTGAAGAACAGCCACCACCAGGCCGGGGCGATGCCCTGCCGGGCCCCCCGGCCCCGCGTGAGGCAGACCAGGGCGACGGCGTTGAGCACGGTGACGATCAGCGTCCAGACCAGCAGGTAGGGGCCGGGGCCGGCGATCCCCGCCAGGAGGATCGGGATCTGCGCCAGCACCGGGTACACCCACGGGCTGATCCCGTCCCCGGCATCGGTGGGGTCGTACCCGGCCATGGCCCACTGGCGGTACTGCTCGGTGTCGCTGAAGGCCTCGCCGTGGATGACGAAGGACATCATCCAGCCCAGGAAGTACAGGTGGACGACGGCGAAGCCCCACCACACGCCGGCCGGGCGGGCGAACCAGGCCACGGCGCGGGCGGGCAGGACGGCGTCGCGGACGCGGGTCAGCCGGTCGAAGAGGGCGGCGGAGATCTCAGGCCTCCTTCGCGGCGGGCGCCGGCGCGGCGGGGGCGGGCGCCGTGGCGGGCGCGGTGGCGGGGCGCCGGGTGCCCAGCTGGTACAGGCGGCGCGCCGACCACCACAGGAGCACCACCAGCAGGGCGTTGCGCAGGGTCAGCACGAGAGCCATGGCCGGGTCGTTGTGGCTCAGCTCCCAGTAGAACATCGGGTAGACGAGGAACGTGGCCAGGGCGATGGCGATGAGCATGGCCGCCGGCACCCGCCACGCCCTCCAGTGGTGGGTCAGCCCCACGGCCACGGCCGGCGCCAGCCACACCATGAACTGCGGGGAGCCGACCTTGTTGAACACGATGAAGGCGGTGACCATGGTCAGCGACCCGGCCAGCAGCAGCTCGGTCCGGTCGGTGTCGCCGGACCGCTCGCCGTTGCGCAGGCCCCGGGCGATCAGGAGGGCCACCGCGGCGGCGGCCACCAGCAGCAGCGGCTGCATCAGCACGGCCATCGTCGCCGTGCCGGGGCCGTCGACCTGCATGGAGTTGATCTCCGTGTTCATGTACATCCGGGATCCACCCACACCCAGCACGGACGACCACAGCCACGGGGTGGTGAACGTGGCCTCCAGCTGCATGCCCCGGTCCCCCTGCTGGGTGAGGAAGTCGAAGAGCCTCGGCAGCGCGCCCATGGCGGCGGCGACCCCGGCCGCGGCCGCGCTGACCAGCAGACCCGCGACGACGACCGCCACCCGCCGGCGCACCACGGTGACGAGGGCGAGCACGACCGCCGCCGGCCAGACCTTCATCCAGGTGGCGACACTGAGCAGGACCGAGGCGGCCACCGGGTGCGCCACGCCGTAGACCAGGGCGACGAGCACCAGGGGAGCCGTGAGCCCGTCGACGCGGGCGAAGCCCAGCCACCCCATGAGGAAGACGAAGCCCAGCCACCACCACGCGGCGGGAACGGCGTGCCGGGCGCGGCCCCAGTCCGTCAGCTTCCCCACGGCCCAGCCGTTGAGCACGGTGATCATCAGGACCCACAGGAAGAAGAACGGCCCCGGGCCGGCCGCACCGGCCAGCGCGACGGGCACCAGCGCCAGCACCGGATAGACCCAGGGGGTGGGCTCGCCGTTGAGGTTCTGCTCGTCGAAGCCGGCCTCGGCCCACGCGCGGTAGATGTAGGTGTCGCTGAAGGCTGCGCCGGACAGGGACAGGGACAGGGCGAATCCCAGGAACACGAGGTGCACCAGGACGAAGCCGGCGAGCAGTCCCCGCGGGGATCTCGACCAGGCGTGCCACCGCGGGGTCGCGAGGCGGTTCCGGAACCGGGTGAGCATGCTGAAGGTCGTGTCCGTGGACATGGGTCAATCCTCGTCAAGGGTGTGGGGTCGCAGGACCACAGGGCCGCTGCCCCACCATGCTACGTGGCCGGGCGCGGACCGCCCGGAACCGGGCGTCATGATCCGTGCGCAGCGACCCCGGGCCGAAGGGCGCGGCGGCATCCCGGGACGCCGGGGCCACGAGGTGGCATCATGGCTGGAACACGCTCCTGGAGAGCGCTCAGCACACCTGTCCGCCCGGCAGCGACTCACATAGGGGATCAGCGCACGTCATGACGGCAGGGGGTTCGCATCCGGAGGGGCCGCGGAGCCGCGGGGGCCGGACCGTCAGCACCGTCCCCTTCCGCCAGGACACGCCCGGCGCCCAGCCGGACCCGCGAGCGCACATCGCCGTCCTGCAGGGGTTCGTCGGCTCCCTGATGATGCTCGTCGGCTCGGTCGGCACCGGGTGGATCGCCAACGGCTCGCCCATGGTCCGCCACCCCCTGGTCATCGCGCTGCGGGTCGAGGGGTGGGGCGTCTACGCCTGCACCGTGCTGCTGACCGTCGGCGCCATGCTGCTGGTGCGCTCCTGGCTCCGGCTCGGGCAGCGGCTCCAGGGCGGGCCGGCGGGCGCCCAGCGCTCCGTGGTGCTGGCCGTGTGCGCCTGGTCGCTGCCGCTGTTCTTCGCCGTGCCCATCTTCTCCCGGGACGTGTACGCCTACGTCGGCCAGGGCCGTCTGATGCTGGCCGGGCAGAACCCGTACACGACCGGCATCTCCGCCCTGGAGAACTGGTTCATGCTGGGCACGGACCCGACCTGGGCCGAGGCCCGGACGCCCTACGGGCCGTACTTCCTGTGGCTGGCGCGCGCGGTCGTGGCCCTCACGGGCGCGCAGCCGGATCTCTCCGTCCTGCTCTTCCGGATCCTGGCCTGCGCCGGTGTCCTCCTCTGCGTCGTGTACGTGCCCAGGCTCGCGCGGCTGCACGGGGTCGACCCGGCTCGTGCGCTGTGGATCGCGGTGGCCAACCCGCTGTTCCTCATCAGCTTCGTGGCCAGCGCGCACAACGACGCGCTGATGCTCGGACTGGCCGTGGCGGGAACGTACTTCGCGGCCACGGGCCGCCCGGTGACCGGGGTCCTCCTGGTGACCGCCTCCATCGGGATCAAGCCGATCACCATCCTCCTGCTGCCGTTCATCGGCCTCCTGTGGGCGGGGCCGAGAGCGTCCTGGCGGCGGAAGTTCGCCCTGTGGGCGGCCACGGCGGCGATCAGCTTCGGGGTGCTGCTGCTGAGCGGGCTCCCCTACCAGCTGGGCACCGGGTGGGTCTGGGCGCTGGTCGACCCCACCCCGGGGTACACCGGGTACTCGCCCTCCGGGTTCCTGGGCCAGCAGCTCCGCGACCTCGCGAACGCGGTGGGCCTGCCGGGCGCGGCCATGGCCTCCGTGCTGCGCGATGTCCTGCAGTACGCCGCCATCGGCCTGGTCCTGCTCCTGATGTTCCGCGGCGACGACCACCAGGTGGTCCGCAGGCTCGGCCTGGCGTTCGCCGCCGTGGTGCTGCTCTCCCCGATCATCCAGCCCTGGTACATCCTGTGGTTCCTCCCCTTCCTCGCCGCGACCGGCATCAGGGACAACTGGCAGATCCGCTCCCTGTACATCGTGATCACCTTCTTCGTGATCTTCGGCGCCCAGGACCAGCTCTCCGTGTGGCCCTTCATCGAGCTGACGGTCGACGCCTCGACGATCGCGTTCGTCACCGCCCTGCTGTTCACCGCCTACCTGATGCTCCTGGACCCCCACACCCGGCACCTGCTCGTCCACGGCGGCCCGGCGGGCTGGCTCGGCCGCCACCGCCGCCGTCGTCGTCGGACCTGAGGCGCCCGCGGCCGTCGGTCACCGGGGCGCGGCGGGCACCGCTGCGCCGGTGCCCAGCGGGAGCCGGACGGTGAAGAGCGTGCGGCCCGGGCGGGACTCCACGTCCACCGTGCCGCCGTGCGCCTGCACCACCGAGCGGACGATGGACAGGCCCAGCCCGGTGCTGCCCTCCCGGGTCTGCCGGGAGGTGTCCAGGCGGCTGAAGCGCTCGAAGAGCCTGGCCTGGAACTCCCGCGGGATGCCCGGGCCGGCGTCGAGCACGGAGGCCTCCGCCCAGCCGTCCCGGGTGGCCCGCACGGCGGCGGTCACCGCGGTGCCGGGCGGGGTGTGCTTGCGGGCGTTGGAGAGCAGGTTGGCCAGCACCTGGTGGAGCTGGGCGACGTCCGCCCGCACGGGCACCGGCTCCGCCGGCACGTCCAGGGCCCAGTCGTGGTCGGGGCCCGCGGCCGAGGCGTCGGTGAGGGCCTCGAGCACGAGCTCGCCGAGGTCGGCGTCCCGCAGCTCCGGGGGGCGGCCCTCGTCCAGGCGGGCGAGCAGCAGCAGGTCCTCGACCAGGGCGGTCATCCGCAGCGTCTGCTGCTCCACCCGGGCCAGCGAGGCGCGGCCGGTGCCGGTCAGCGGCTCGGTGAGCTGCAGCATGTCCGTGTAGCCGCGCACGGCCGCCAGGGGGGTGCGCAGCTCGTGGGAGGCGTCCGCCACGAACTCGCGCAGCCGGGTCTCGGAGTGCTGGCGCGCGGCCAGGGCCGAGTCCACGTTCTCGAGCAGGGAGTTCAGGGCGTGGCCCACCTCCCCGACCTCCGTGCCGGGGCGGGCCAGCCCGGCGGGCACGTGCTGGTCGGCGAGGGAGACCTCGCCCGAGGCCAGCGGCAGGCGGGCGACGCGGGACGCCGCCGCCGAGACCTGTTCCAGCGGCCGCAGGGCACGGCGCACGACGACGGTCCCGGCCACCGCCGTGGTCACCAGCGCGAGCAGGCTGCCCGCGGTCATGGTGGTGACGAGTTCCGCCACGGTCTCGTCGACCGACGCGGTGGGCAGCCCGGTCACCAGCACCTGGCTGCCGTTGCGCCCGTCCCGGGCGACCGACTCGACCCGGTACTCGCCCACGGACAGGTCCACGTCGGAGAGCCGCCCCTGCTCCGTGCCCGTGGAGCGCCGAGGGTCCCCGAAGCCGCGCTCGTCCGGGCTCTCGGCCGCGAAGGCGCCCGCCTCCCGCAGGGCGGCGACGTCCTCCTCGGGCAGCGGCGCGGGCTCCCCGGACCCGGTGCGGTAGGACGCCCTGACCACCTCGTCCTCCTGCAGCACGGCCACCAGGACGCCCACCGGCTGGCCTGGGGCGTCGAGGGGGTCCCGCTCCAGGGCGGGGTCCCCCCGGGTGAAGGTCAGCGCCCGCCCGGTGGCCTGGCGCAGCGATCCGTCGAGCCGCTCGACGAGGTCCTGGCGGGTGAGCTCCACGATCGTGGCGCCCAGCACGAGGAGGACCACCGCCAGGAGGAGGAGCACGCCGGCGATGAGCCGGGTGGCCAGGCGCAGGCGGCGCGGGGGGAGCGGGCCGTGCGGCATCAGGACGCGGGCTTGATGACGTACCCGGCGCCGCGCACGGTGTGGATCATGGGGGAGCGGCCCGCGTCGATCCGCTTGCGGAGGTAGGAGATGTAGAGCTCCACGATGTTGGCCTGGCCCGAGAAGTCGTAGTGCCACACGTTGTCCAGGATCTGGGCCTTGGACAGGACCCGGCGCGGGTTCTCCATCAGGTAGCGCAGCAGCTCGAACTGCGTGGTGGTCAGCTCGACCGGCTCCCCGGCGCGGGTGACCTCGCGGCTGTCGATGTTGAGCACCAGGTCCCCGACCACCAGGGTGGCGCTGTCCTGCGCGGCGACCCCGGAGCGCTGCACGAGCCGGTGCAGCCGGATGAGCACCTCCTCGATCGAGAAGGGCTTGGTCACGTAGTCGTCCCCGCCCGAGGCGAGCCCCTCGATCCGGTCCTGGACCGTGTCCTTGGCCGTGAGGAACAGCACCGGCACTTCGGGATAGGACTGGCGGATCCGGGCCAGGACCTCCAGCCCGTCCAGGCCGGGCAGCATCCGGTCCAGGACCAGCACGTCGGGGGCGAAGTCCCGCGCCTGCTGGACGGCGTCGAACCCCTCGTGGGAGATCCGGGCGTCCCACCCGCACATGCCCGTGCCCATGGCCACGAGATCGGCCAGCGCCGGCTCGTCGTCCACCACCAGCACCCGGATCGGCGAGCCGTCAGGGTGGGTCAGGCGAGGCAGGACCTCGGTGAGGACGGAGAAGCTGGAGGAGTAGGACATGGGAGCTCCCGGTGCCGGGCGGACGTGACACTGCCACTGTTGCGCACCAGATTAGGCGCACGTCCTGTGGAAGCTGTGCGCAGCCTGTGCGGTGCAGCCGGGATTCTCAGACAGGCCGGGGTGGTCGACACAGCTCCGGCACAGACTCCGGACGGACAGTGGAACCACTCGAGCCAGCCACCCACCGGACACCCAGGAGCGGACATGCGCACCATCACCATCACCGACGCCGTCGAGGCCGCCGCCCGCGCCCAGTACGAGCGGGCCGCCCACCCCGGAGCACCCCGGTGGGAGGACTGCGCCGATTCCGACCGCGCCGTCTACCGCCACGCGGTGCGGCCCCACGTCGAAGCGGCCGCCCCGTTCATCGCCGCGCGGTCCCTGCAGGACGCGGCCACCGCCTTCGCCACCACCCGCCCCAGCGAGTCCGCCCGGCGCAGCCTCGAGTACCCGGTGGTGGAGCTGCAGGCCATGGCCTACCGGCACACGGCGGCCCAGCGCCCCGTCGTGGTGCCCTCGTCGTCGGCCACGGCCACGGCCGCGGCCCCGGTCACCGCTCCCGCTGCGGCGCCGCGCCGGGTGCGCGCCGTCCTCGGCGCCCTCCGTTCATCGAGGCGCCCCGAGGCCGTGTAGGCCTCGGGAGGTCCTGCGACCGGTCGCCCGCCGGCGGGCGCGTGGCCCGCGTCACAGCGGAAGCACAGCATTCCGAAAAGCCCACCACATGTGCGCCAGCAAAGGTGGGGTGTGCACCGGTCCTCCGACCGGTCCGGCGGGCAGGGGGCCCGCCGCCGTGCCGCGCTGAGGGGGCCGCTGTCATGACCGATTCCCGGGGCCGCCCGCCGAGGACCGTGCCGTGGGCGCCGGTCCCCGCGCGGCCGGCGAGCACTCCGCTCGCGGACGAGACCTCGACCGGCCGCGCGGCGGCCGACCCGGCCACGGGCTCGGCCGCGAGTTCCACCGCGAGCTCGGCCGCCGCACCCGCCAAGCGCCGCCTCGTCGGGGTGGACGCCGCCCGCGGCCTGGCCCTGATCGGGATGATCGCGATCCACATCCTGCCCTCGTGGGACCCGGAGACCTTCGAGCCCACCGCGCAGTGGACCGTCTTCGCCGGCCGCTCCGCGGCGCTGTTCGCCCTCCTGGCGGGCGTGGGCCTGGCCTTCAGCACCGGTGGCCGGACACCGCACACCGGCCGGGCGATGACCGCCGACCGGGCGGGGGTGGCCGTCCGTGCGCTGCTGATCGCGGGCCTGGGGCTGGCGATCAACCACGTGCTGCCGGGGAGTACCATCGACGAGGTCCCGGCCGTCAACATCCTCGTCTACTACGGGGCCTTCTTCCTGCTGGCGATCCCGTTCCTGCGCCTGCCCGCCCGCGCCCTGTTCGTCTGGGCGGGGGTCTTCGCCCTGGCCGGTCCCGCGCTGGTGCACCTGCTGCGGGACGTCCTGCCGGTCGTGGAGCGCTACAACCCGGACTACCTCGACCTCGTCGGGGACCCCGGGGCCACCGCGGCCCGGCTGCTGCTGACCGGGACCTTCCCCGCCCTGCCGTACCTGGCCTACCTGCTGACCGGCCTGGCCATCGGCCGGCTCGACCTCGCCGGGATCCGGGTCCAGACCGGACTGGTGCTGGGCGGGGCGCTGCTGGCCGCCGGGGCCTCGCTGGCCTCATGGGTGCTCGTCGACCGGGCCGGCGGCCTCGACCAGCTCGTGGCCCGCACCCCCGGCGTCGACGAGGAGCTCGTCACCGAGGTCATCGTGTTCGGCCCCGACCCGACGCTGCCGACGACCACGTGGTGGTGGCTGACGGTCGGCGGTCCGTACACCAACACCCCGCCGGCCCTGCTGCTGGGTCTGGGCTCCGCGGTGGCCGCCCTGGGCGTGTTCCTCCTGCTGGCCCGCCGCTGGGCCTCCTGGCTGCTGCCGCTGAGCGCGATGGGCGCGATGACCCTCACCGTGTACTCGGCGCACCTGCTCGCGCTGGCCGCCGAGGTGCACTACGACCAGCCGCTGTGGTTCTGGATCCACGTGGCCGTGGCGATGGCCTTCGCCCTCCTCTGGCGCCAGGCCATGGGGCAGGGCCCCCTCGAGCGGCTGGTGGCCGCCCTGGTGCGCGCCACTCGTCGGCGCGTGCTCGCCCGCGAGCAGCGCCCGGGCTGAGCACGCGGGCCGGGCAGCGCACGGCTGGGCAGCGCGGCTCGGGCAGCGCACGGCTGGGCCGAGCCCAGCGCTCCGCCCGGCGGGCGGGTGCTACCGGGTCTCGGCCGGGGCGTTGCGGCGCCGCAGCGCCGCGTAGCCCAGGATGAGCAGGCCGGCCGCGGCCAGGCCGACGCCCACCCAGGCGGGGGAGCGGTAGCCCCAGCCGGCGGAGATGACCACACCGCCGAGGAACGCGCCCACGGCGTTGGCCAGGTTGAACGCCGCGTGGTTCATCGCGGCGGTCAGGGACGGGGCGTCCTTGGCCTCGCGCAGCAGGCGCACCTGGAGCGAGGTCGTGAAGATCGAGCCCATGATGCCGATCCACAGCGCGCCGAGCACGGCCGCGACGGGGACGTGGACGAACAGCGCGAAGAACGCCAGGGCCACGCCGGACACCGCGCCGGCGCCGAGGGCGGTGCGCTCGATCGAGCGGTCGATGAGCGGACCGGCCAGCAGCGAGCCCACGGTCATGCCCACGCCGAACACGGCCAGCACCCACGGCACGGTGCCGATGTCGAGACCGGTGAGCTCGGTGAGGGTCGGGGAGATGTAGGTGTAGACCGCGAACATGCCGCCGAAGCCGATCGCCCCGGCGAGCAGCGTCAGGGCCACCTGGGGCCGGGCCAGGGCGCGGATCTCCTGGGCGGCCGAGGCCATGCCCTCGTTGCGGGTGCGCGGCACCCACAGGGCCAGGGCGGCGATGGTCAGGGCGCCCAGGAGCACCACCAGGAGATAGGCGGAGCGCCAGCCGAGGGCCCCGCCCAGGGCCGCGGCGAAGGGCACGCCCACGATGTTCGCGATGGTGAGCCCCAGCATCACCCGGGCCACGGCCGTGCCGCGCCGCTCGCGGGCCACCAGGGAGGAGGCCACCACCGCGGCGACCCCGAAGTAGGCGCCGTGGGGCAGGCCGGCGAGGAACCGGGCCACGTAGAGCCACTCGAGGGAGGGCGCGGCGGCCGAGAGCCCGTTGCCCACCACGAACGTGAGCATCAGCGCCAGGAGCAGGGTCTTGCGCTCCACCCGGGCGGCGAGGGACGTGATGAGCGGCGCCCCGACCACCACGCCCAGGGCGTAGAGGGAGATGGACTGGCCGACGGCGGGGATCGAGGCGCCGAAGTCCTCGGCGATGAACGGCAGCAGGCCCATCGAGGCGAACTCGGTGGTGCCGACCCCGAAGCCGCCCATCGCCAGGGCGAAGATGGCGAGGCGGGTGCCGGCGGGACCGGGGGCATTGACCACCTGGAGCAGGGCGGTGCGGGGTGCGGACACGGCGGGTCCTTCCGGGGAGGGCGCAGGGACGGGGAACGAGCACGTCGTCGAGCCCGAACGAAAGGGGAGGGACAGCCTTCGATGCTACGCGCGTTCGCCCCGGTCTCCCATGCCTCCCGGTGTGATCTTCATCAGCCCGCCCGGCGCCGTCGGGTGCCCCTGACGCCGTCTCCTGACCCGCGGGAGTCCGGCTGACCACGCCCCGGCGTGGTCAGCCGGACTCTCGCGGGTCGGCCGGCAGGCGCGTGGTCAGCGGAAGGCGGAGTGCCCGGTCAGCTGCTGGCCCAGGATGAGGGTGTGCACCTCGTCGGTGCCCTCGTAGGTGCGCACGGACTCCAGGTTGTTGGCGTGGCGCAGCGGCGAGTGCTCGAGGGTGACCCCGTTGCCGCCGAGCATCGTGCGCGCCTCCCGGCACACCTCGATCGCGATCCGGCAGTTGTTGAGCTTGCCCACCGAGATCATGTGGTTCTCCAGGCGGCCCTCGTCCTTGAGCCGCCCGATGCGCAGCGCCAGCAGCTGCCCCTTCTGGATCTCCAGGGCCATGTTCACCAGCTTCGCCTGCGAGAGCTGGTAGGCCGCGAGCGGCTTGTCGAACTGGATGCGCTGCTGCGAGTAGGCCAGCGCGGCGTCGAAGCTGTCGCGGGCCGCGCCCAGGGCGCCCCAGACGATCCCGTAGCGGGCCTCGTTGAGGCACGAGAACGGTCCCCGCAGGCCGGGGTGGTGAGGCAGGATCGCGTCGGCGGGCAGCCGGACGTCCTCGAGGGCGATGTCGCACTGGATGGAGGCGCGCATCGACAGCTTCGGCTCGATCGGCGTGGCGGTGAACCCGGGGGTGTCCGTGGGCACGAGGAAGCCGCGGACGCGCTCCTGCCCGCTCTCGTCGACGGCCTTGGCCCAGATCACGGCCACGTGGGCGATCGAGGCGAGCCCGATCCAGCGCTTGGCGCCGTTGAGGACCCACTCGTCGCCCTCGCGCACCGCGGTGGTCGCCATGGTCGAGGGGTCCGAGCCGGCGGTGGGCTCGGTGAGGCCGAAGCACCCGATGATCTCGCCGGCGGCCATGCCGGGCAGCCAGCGCTGCTTCTGCTCCTCGGAGCCGTGCTTGGCGATCGCGGACATCGCCAGCGAGCCCTGCACGGAGACGAACGTGCGCAGGCCGGAGTCCCCGGCCTCGAGCTCCTGCATCGCGATGCCGTACTGCACCGCGGACTTCCCGGCGCACCCGTAGCCCTGGATGTGCATGCCGAGCAGTCCGAGCTGCGCCATCTCCGGGACGATCTCCTGCGGGAAGACGGCGTCGGCGAACCAGCCGGCGATGTTGGGCCGGATCCGCCGGTCCACGAACTCGCGGACGGTGTCCCGGGTCTCGAGCTCCTCGGCGCTGAGGTCTGCTTCGACGTCGAGCAGGTCGGTCGCGGCGGCGTTCATGGGTCCTCCTGGGGATCGGGGTGCACGGATGCCTCTGACGAGGATGACGCATGCGTGACCTGGGCAACACACTCCGCCTCATATTTGAGCTTTAGGTATCACTGAACTGCACATTAGGTATTTGAGGTTTCACAGTGGGTCGTGGGAATGTGATCTGCACGACATCCATCCACCTCCCGGAGGACTCCTGTGACCCGATCGTCCCCCCGCGCCGTCGACGCCCCGCCCCGGGTGCGCCTCGAGCGCACCGGTGCCGTGGCCGTGCTGACGCTCGACGACGAACGACGCCGCAACGTGCTCGGCCCCGAGCTGCGCACCCGGCTGCGGGCCGCCCTGGCGGAGCTCGCCGCGGACCCCGGGATCGGCGCCCTGGTGCTCACCGGCGCGGGAGGCTGCTTCAGCGGCGGCGGCGACCTCGCCTCCATGCCGCCCGCCGGTCCCGCCGAGTCCGCCGCCCGGATGGCCGAGGTGGCCGGGCTCGTGCAGGAGCTCGCGCAGCTGGAGAAGCCGGTCGTGGCCGCGGTGACCGGGCCCGCCGCCGGCGTGGCCGTCGGCCTGGTGTGCTGCTGCGACGTGGTGGTGGCCGGCGAGAGCGCCCGGTTCCTCTTCCCGTTCACCCGCCTGGGCCTGGCCCCGGACGGCGGGCTGGTGCACTCCCTGGCCCAGCGCACGGGTGCGGCCCGCGCCCGGCGGATCCTGCTCGAGGCCGCCCCGGTGGACGCCGCCACCGCCCTGGACGCGGGGCTGGCCGACCACGTGGTGCCGGACCCGGACGTGCTCGGCGACGCGGTCGCCCGCGCCGCGGAGCTCGCCGGCCGGGCCCCGCTCGCCGTCGCCGCCGTGAAGCGGGGGGTCCGCGAGGCCTCCGGCTCCCTCGCCGAGGCCCTGGCCTTCGAGCGGGACCACCAGCCCGCGCTCTTCGGCACCAACGACTTCCTGGAGGGCAAGCAGTCGTTCTTCGAGAAGCGGGTCCCCTCCTTCTCCGGGCGCTGAGCGCCCCCACCGCACGTCGAAAGGTCATCATGAGGACAACGAAGTCACGGCTCGCCGCTCTGGGCGCCGTCGCGGTGCTGGGACTGACCGGCTGCGCGAGCGCCGAGGGGGACGAACCGGTGGGCCCCAACGGCCTGCCGCAGCAGCTGGTGTGGTCCACCTACAACGTGGGCACCGGCACCTACAACGATCTCGCGGCCATCGCGAACACCCTCACCAACGAGGAGGGGGTGCAGGTGCGACTGATGACGGCCGACACCGGCATCGGCCGGCTGGCGCCGCTCGTGAACGGCACCGTGGACTACTCGCGGGCCGGGGACGAGTACTACTACGCCTTCGAGGGCGACTACGAGTACGCCAGCGAGGAGTGGGGTCCCCAGGACATCCGCATGGTGTGGGCGCCGCTGGGCAACTACGGCCTGCTGGTGCGCGAGGACAGCGGCATCGACTCCTTCGCGGACCTCGAGGGCAAGCGGTTCCCCGAGCTGACCGCCAACACGTCCATCAACAACAAGATGGAGGGCTTCCTCAACTACGGCGGCCTGACCGGGGACGACGTCCAGAAGGTCCCCATCTCCTACGGCGAGCAGATCGCCGGTCTCGAGGCGGGCCAGATCGACGCCCTGTACCAGAACGTGGTCGGCTCCAACATCGACGAGCTCGCGTCCTCCACGGACGTCAAGTGGCTGGGCTTCGACGACCCGGACCCGGCCCGCTACGAGACCTGGGAGGAGCTCATGCCCATGGTGTCGGTCGGCGAGGTCACGAACGCCGCCGGGATGGACGAGGGCGAGAGCGCCCGCGTCCTCGAGTACACGATCCCGCTGACCACGATGGGCTCCCGCGACGCGGACGAGGTCTACCACCTCGTGAAGTCCATGGTCGAGAACTACGAGCACTACGAGGGCACCACCCCGGACACGAAGCAGTTCGGCTTCGACGCCGTGCTCAAGGAACCGCTGGTGGTCCCCTTCCACGAGGGCACCGTCCGCTACTTCGAGGAGCGCGGCGTGTGGACCGAGGAGCTGGAGCGGAAGAACGACGAGCTGATCGAGCGCGGCGAGCGGATGCGCGAGGCCTGGCCCGGCGTCGTCGAGTCCTCCTCCTCCGCGGAGGAGCTCGAGCAGAACTGGACGGACTGGAAGACCGACGAGCTGGACGGCGAGGAGACCGACGATGCGAACTGAGACCCGGGTGACACCGTTCTGGCGGACGGTGGTGATCGTGCTGACCGTCCTGGGCGTGCTCCTGGCCATGAACCAGGTCTTCTTCTGGAACGTGGGCGGGCTGTCCCTGCTGACCAACTCCTACCTGTACCTCATCCTGGCGGTGTTCCTGCCGGTCGTGTTCATCGTCAACCCCCTGCGCAAGATCCCGCTCGCGCAGCAGGTGGAGGCCCAGCAGGAGCACGGATCCGGCGGCAGCACCGCCCCGGTCCGCGAGCGCCGGGTCCAGTGGTTCGACGTCCTGCTCATGGTCGTCGCGGCGGCCGTGTGCGGCTACTTCGCGGTCAACGGGACGCGGATCAAGGACTTCGGCTGGGAGTACATGGCGCCCACCACCGCCACGGTCGCCGCGTTCGTGCTGTGGCTCGTGGTGCTCGAGGCCCTGCGCCGCACCGGCGGGCTCACGGTGACGGTCATCGCGCTGCTCTTCTCCCTGTACCCGCTGGTCGCCGAGAACCTGCCGATCGGCGTCCTGCAGGGCGTCACCTACGACCTGCCGACCCTGGCGCAGGTGCACATCATGGGCGCCGAGGGCGTGCTGGGCCTGCCCATCCAGACCGCGGCGACCATCCTGATCGGCTTCCTGGTCTTCGGGGTGGCCCTGCAGCACACCGGCGGCGCGGACTTCTTCCACAACCTCTCCATGTCGATCTTCGGCCGGTACCGCGGCGGCGCGGCGAAGGTGTCCGTGGCCAGCAGCGCCGCGATGGGCATGATGAGCGGCAGCGCCGTCTCCAACGTCCTGACCACCGGGCCCATGACCATCCCGGCCATGAAGCGCTCCGGGTTCAGCCCCACCTACGCGGGCGGCATCGAGGCCACGGCGTCCTCCGGCGGGTCCATCACCCCGCCGATCATGGGCACCGCGGCGTTCCTCATGGTCTCCTTCGTGGGCGTGCCCTACACGGAGATCCTGGTGGCCGCGACCATCCCCGCGGTCCTCTACTTCCTCGGCATCTACCTGCAGGTGGACGGCTACGCCGCCCGCAAGGGGCTCAAGGGCGTGCCCGTGGCCCAGCTCCCCCGGGCCCTCGCCACGCTCGTCCGGGGCTGGCCCTACGTCCTGGCCCTGGCCCTGCTGACCGGGCTGCTGTTCCTCACGAACTCCGAGACCCAGGTGCCGTACTGGGTGATCCTGGTGCTGCTGGTCGTGGCCGTGCTGCGCCCGGGCCAGAAGTTCGGGCTGCGGGAGTTCGCCGACTTCCTCGTGGAGTCCGGCCGGACGCTGGGCAACATCATCGGCATCATCGCCGGCGTGGGCCTGATCGTCGGCGGCCTCACCGCCACGGGCGTGAGCCTGTCCCTGGCCCGCGAGCTGGTCTCGCTGGTCGGTGACAACGTGGTCCTCATCCTCATCGCCGGCGCCGTCACCTGCTTCATCCTCGGCATGGGCATGACGATCTCCGCGGCCTACGTGTTCCTGGCGATCGTCATGGTCCCGGCGGTCATCGACCTGGGGGTCAACCCGCTCGCGGCGCACCTGTTCGTCATCTACTGGGCGTCCGTCTCCTACATCACCCCGCCGGTGGGTCTCGCCGCCTTCGCCGCGGCGGGCCTGGCCAAGGCCCCCGCCATGGCCACCAGCGTGGCGGCGATGAAGCTCGGCGCGGTGAAGTACATCGTCCCGTTCGGCTTCGCCCTCAACCCCGCGCTGGTCGCCCAGGACTCGCCCGGCCGGATCCTGCTGGCCTTCGCCCTGAGCATCGTGGGCGTCTACGCCCTGGCCTCGGCCATCGAGGGCTGGACGGTCGGCTTCGACCGCCGGATGCCCGCCCTGTTCCGGGTCGCGGCCGCGGTCGGCGGGTTCCTGCTGTTCCTGCCCACGCCGCTCACGGCCGTCGCCGGCCTGGTCCTCGTGGCCGGGAGCGTGCTGCTGACCTTCCTCACCGTGAAGACCGGGCCCACGGACGACGACGACGCCGCTCCCGCCCCGGCCCCTGCGCCCGCCACCGCCACCGTCTGACCGGAAGGACCCGCCATGACCGACACCACCACGGACACCACCACGGACACCACCACGGACACCTCCACGCCCGGCAACAGCACGGGCACCCGCCTCGACACCGGGACCGGCACCGTCACGGCCGAGCTGCGGGGCAGGGTCGCCGTCGTCACAGTGAACCGCCCCGAGGTGCGCAACGCCCTGAACGTCGGGGTGCTGGACGGGATCGAGGCCGCGCTCGACGCGCTGGAGCGGCGCGAGGACGCCGGCGCCGTCGTCTTCACCGGCGCGGGGGAGAAGGCCTTCGTGGCCGGGGCGGACATCTCCCAGCTGGTCGGCTACACGCTGCGGGACGGCCTGCGGGCCCGGATGCAGCGCCTCTGGGACCGGATCCAGGACCTCGAGCTGCCCACGATCGCCGCGGTCAACGGCTTCGCGCTGGGCGGGGGCAACGAGCTGGCGATGTCCTGCGACATCCGCGTGGCCGCCGCCGGCGCCCGGTTCGGACTGCCCGAGACCAACCTCGGCATCCTCCCCGGCGCCGGCGGCACCCAGCGGCTGTCCCGGCTCGTCGGGCTCGGCCGGGCCCAGGAGATGATCCTCACCGGCCGGATCATCGATGCGGAGGAGGCCCTGCGCATCGGCCTGGTGACCAGCGTGGTCCCGGCGGACGAGCTGATGGACGCGGCGCTCGCCACCGCGGACACGATCCTCGCCAAGGGTCCCCTGGCGGTGCGGCTGGCCAAGCTCGTGGTGCGCAACGGCGCCGAGACGGACCAGCGCACCGGACTGCTGCTCGAACGGCTGGCCCAGTCCCTGCTCTACGCCTCCGACGAGAAGGCCGAGGGCGCGAGCGCCTTCCTGGAGAAGCGCCCCGCCCGCTTCCGCGACGACGACTGACCACCGGCCCCAGCCCCGGTCCCGAACCCCGTGGCCCCACCGACGGGCCCCACCACATCCTCCGAGGAGCAGACATGAACCCCCAGCCGAGCATCGACGCCGTCCGAGACGTCCTGGTCGTGGGATCCGGTGCCATGGGCACCCAGATCGGGGCGGTCTTCGCCCTCGCCGGCTACACCGTCACCACGAGCGACCTCGACCCCGCCGCCCTCGAGCGGTCCCGGGACGAGGTGCACCGCCGCCTCGGCCGGCTCGCCGAGAAGGGCAGCCGGAGCCGGGAGGAGGTCGACGCCGCCCTCGCCCGGATGGCGTACACGACCGACTCCCTCGAGGCGGCCCGCACCACCGACTTCGTGCTCGAGGCCGCCGTGGAGCGCCTCGACATCAAGCGGCAGCTGTTCGCGGATCTCGACGAGGCCGCCCCCGAGCACGCGATCCTGGCGACCAACTCCTCGACCATCCCCTCGTCCCTGCTCACGGACGCGACCGGCCGGCCGGACCGGGTCTGCAACATGCACTTCTTCAACCCGGCGCTGGTCATGGCCTGCGTCGAGGTGGTGCGCAACCCGCAGACCTCCGACGCCACCGCGGAGACCACCACGGAGCTCGCCCGCCGGCTCGGCAAGCAGCCCGTGCGGCTCCACCACGAGGTCCCCGGCTTCGTGGCCAACCGCCTCCTCGGGGCCCTGCGGGACGAGGCGCTGCGCCTCGAGGCCGACGGCGTGGCGAGCTTCGAGGACATCGACGTGGCCGCGCGGACGGCCCTGGGCCACCCCATGGGGCCGTTCGAGCTCATGGACCTGGTCGGCATCGACGTGGCCTACCTGATCCGGCTGGCCCAGCACGAGCAGACCGGGGACCCCGACGACCTCCCGCACCCCTCCGTGGAGAAGCTCTACGAGCAGGGCCGGTACGGCCGCAAGACCGGCCGCGGCTGGTACGAGTACGCCGGCTGAGCCCGGACGAGACGCGACGACGAAAAGAGAGAACATGAGCCACTTCGAGGACGCCCACGCCCTGCAGGAGATCTTCGGCCGCCCCGGCACGGGCCCGCTCGCCGGGGTGGTGGTGGCGGATCTCAGCCGCGTGCTCGCCGGCCCCTACTGCACCATGCTGCTGGCGGACATGGGCGCGACCGTCATCAAGATCGAGAGCACCGCCGGGGACGACGCCCGCGCGTGGGTCCCGCCCCACCGGGACGGCGAGAGCACGTTCTTCCTCTCGGTCAACCGCAACAAGCACTCGATCGCCCTGGACTTCTCGGACCCCGAGCAGCTCGCGGTCGTGGAGCGGATCATCGCCCGGGCGGACATCCTGGTGGAGAACTTCAAGCCCGGCGGCCTGGTGCGCTACGGCCTCGACTACGAGAGCGTCAGCGCCTGGCGCCCGGACCTGGTCTACGCCTCGATCACCGGCTTCGGCACCGCCGGCGGCGCCGATCTGCCCGGCTACGACCTCCTGGCCCAGGCCCTCTCCGGGATGATGAGCCTCACCGGCAGCCAGCACGGCGAGCCGTACCGGGCCGGCGTGGCCCTCTTCGACGTCATCACGGGCCTGCACGCCTCCACCGGCATCCTGGGCGCGTTCCACGAGCGGCAGTCCTCCGGGACGGGCCAGCACGTGGAGCTGAACCTGCTGACCTCGGCGCTGTCCGGGCTGGTCAACCAGTCCGCCGCCTACGTGGCCGGCGGCAGCGTCCCCACCCGGATGGGCAACGAGCACCCGAGCCTCTACCCCTACGAGCCCTTCCCCACCCGGGACAAGGACATGGTCATCGCGGTGGGCAACAACGGGCAGTTCGCGCGGCTGTGCCGGTGCCTCGGCGCGCCCGAGCTCGCCGAGGACGAGCGGTTCGCCACGGTGTCCGCGCGCAACGCCAACCGGGTGGAGCTGCGCCGGCTGATGATCGAGCGGCTCGCCGCCCGGGACGCCGAGGACTGGTTCGAGCTGCTCAAGGCGGTCAAGGTGCCCTGCGCCCCGATCCTCGGGGTGGACGAGGGCGTCCGGTTCGCGGAGGGCCTCGGCCTGGACCCGGTGGTGCTGGCCGGGGCGGGGGACCGGGAGGTCCCCACGGTCCGCCACCCGGTCGACTTCAGCCGCACCCCGGTCGACTACACGCAGGCCCCGCCGCGGCTCGACGCCGACCGGGACCGCGTCCTGGCGTGGCTCGAGCGCGGCGAGCCCGCGGTCCGGCAGGCGTCGTGAGCGCCGTGCACACCACCGTGCTGCCCGTGCGCTGGTCCGACCAGGACCTGAACCGGCACGTCAACAACGCCCGCGTGGTCACCCTGATCGAGGAGGCGCGGCTCTCGGCGGTCGCCTCCTGGCTGGGGGAGGACGGCGTCCCGGACCCCACCCGGCCGCGCGTGGTGGTCTCCCTGACGCTCGACTACCTGCGCTCCATCGACCACGGCCCCGAGCTCACGGCCCGCGTCTGGGTCTGCCGCCTCGGCCGGTCGTCCTACACGGTGGCCTACGAGCTGGTCCAGCGCGGGCAGGTCGCCGTCCGCGCCCGGACGGTGCTCGTGCAGAAGGACCCGGCCACGGGCCGCTCCACCCCGCTGCCGGCGTCGGTGCGGGCCGCCCTGGAGGGCGTCGTCGTCCCGGAGCCGGAGCCGGACTCCGTGACCGTGCGTGCATGACCGCGTTCCGGAGGGGCCGGCCCGCCCTGCGGGCGCGGCGGATCGCCTATCCGGCGCTGCTGGCCACCACGGCGATGGGCACGATGTCCTCGAACGTGATCAACGCGCCGCTGTACGTCATCCAGACGGACCTCGGCATGACGGCCCAGCAGTCGGTGCTGGCCGTGAGCGCCTTCACGGTGGCCATGGCCACCGCCGTCCCGCTCGCCGGCTGGCTCGGCGACCGGCTCGGGGTCAAGACCTTCCTGATCTCGGCGCTGGGCGTCATGGTCCTCGCGGAGCTCACGGCGGCCGCGGCGGCGGGCATGGAGTCGCTCGTGCTCGCCCGGATGGTGCAGGGCGCGGCGTGCAGCGCGATCCCGCCCTGCGTGCAGGCGGCCCTGGTCACCACCTGGCCGGAGCGGACCGCGCAGACCATGGGCGCGTGGGCCTCCGCCATCGGCGTGGGCCAGGCCGTGGGCCCGCCCTTCGGCGGTGTCCTCACCGAGGCGCTGAGCTGGCGCTGGGTCTTCGTGGTGCACGCCGGGCTGGTGCTCGTGCTGATGGTCCTCCTGGTGGCGTTCATGCCCCGGATCGGGCGGCGGCGCCCGCCGATGCACGTGGCCGCGATGGTCTGGCTCGTCCTCGGCGGCGGCTCGACGGCCGCGGCCGTGGTGCTGGCCGGGCAGTCCGGCCCCTGGTCCTGGGCGGCGGCGAGCGCGGTCTGCGCGGTGCTCGGCTGGTGGCTGTTCGCCCACCTCTGCCGGCGCCGGGCCCGGCGGGCGGCGTCCGGGGCGACGGCCCCGCGGCCCCTGCTGGACCCGGCCCTGCTGCGCGACCCCGCCTACCTCACGGCCGCGGCCGGAGCGGGGCTGGCGATGGGGTCCATGGCGGTGGCCATCGTGGCCGTGCCCCTGTTCCTCGCCTCGGACCTGGACCTGGGCCCGGCCCGGATCGGCGCCGTGGTCTTCACCCTGGCGCTCGCCATGACGGCGGCGGGACCGGTCGCGGCGCGGGTGGGCCGCCGGCACGGCAGCGGCGTCCAGCTCGGCCGTGGGGTCCTGATCCTCGTGGTCGCCGCCCCGGTGGTCACGCTGGCCATGGTCTCGTCCGGCCTGGGCGTGGCCCACTGGGTGATCGTGTCCCTGGTGGTCCTGGGGCTCGTGCTCGCCGGGACCGGCATCGCCTTCGCCCAGAGCGCGGCGGCCACGGAGCTCCTGCTCTCGCCCGCCGGGGGCTCCGGGACCGCGATCGGCATCCACAACATGTTCCGCTTCCTCGCGATGGCCGTGGGCTACTCCGGGGTCTCCCTGGCGTGGGCCACCGGCGCCTCGCTCCTCGTCTTCCCCGCGGTCGCCCTGACCGCGCTGGGACTGCTCGCGATCCTGCGGGCCACCCGCCGGGAACGCCCGGCGGCACCGACCACTCCGACCACCGCGGGTCCTGGGACCCGCCGACGAAAGGACCGACCATGACCACCATCTCCAGCGCCCCCTCGACCGAGGCCCCGGCCGCCGTGCGCGCGGGCGCCGCGACCTCCGACTACTTCCGGCTGGACGACGACCTGACGCCCGAGGAGATCGCGATCCGGGACCGGGTCCGCGAGTTCGCCCAGCAGCGTGTGCTGCCCGTGATCAACGACTACTGGGAGCGCGCCGAGTTCCCGTGGGAGCTGGTGCCCGGCCTGGCGGAGCTGGGCATCATCGGCACCACGATCCAGGGCTACGGCTGCCCGGGGATGTCCCGCAAGGCCGCCGGGATGGTGGCCCGGGAGATGGCGAGGGCCGACGGCAGCATCAACACGTTCCTGGGCGTGCACGGCAACCTGTGCATGGGGGCGCTGAACATGCTCGGGTCCGAGGAGCAGAAGCAGCGGTGGCTGCCGGCGATGGCGCGGCTGGAGAAGACCGGGGCCTTCGCGCTCACGGAGCCGGAGCACGGCTCGGACTCGGTGGCCCTGGAGACCAGCGCCCGCCGCGAGGGCGAGGAGTGGGTGATCGACGGGCACAAGCGCTGGATCGGCAACGGGGACGCGGCCGACGTCGTCGTCCTGTTCGCCCGCAACACCGAGGACGGCAAGGTGAACGCGTTCGTCGTGGAGAAGGACGCCGAGGGCAACCACCCGGCCGGGTACCGGCCCGAGGTGATCACCGGCAAGGTCGGCAAGCGCGCGATCCAGCAGGCCGACATCGTGCTCGAGGGCCTGCGGGTCCCGACGGGCAATCGCCTCGAGAACTGCCGGTCCTTCAAGGACGTCTCCCGCGTCCTGCAGGCCACCCGCGGCGGCGCCGCGTGGGAGGCGGTCGGCCACGGCATGGCGGCCTTCGAGATCGCCGCCGACTACGCCGCGACACGGCAGCAGTTCGGCCGGGCCATCGGCGGCTACCAGCTGGTCCAGTCGCGGCTGGCCAACATGCTCAGCGAGCTCACCACCATGCAGCTGCTCTGCGACCGCATGGCCGAGCTCGCCGACCGCGGTCAGC
>NZ_JCAXEN010000012.1:0-7986 GCF_059758435.1 Kocuria sp. GQ42
CTAGCGTTACGTTCGCTGGCGCTCACTGCACGCTGGTCGACCTCGCCGCCTCCTCGCTTCGCTGCGGGGGCGGGGGGCGGATCTCGCAGAGCTCGACCCACCAAAGGGAGGGGGTCACCTCGTGGCCGAGGAGACCGAAGGACCGGTCAAGCGCACCCGTGTGGTGGCGGTGCGCTTGACCGAGGAGGAGCACGCCGCCTGGGTGGCGGCAGCTGCGGAGGCCGGTTCTGGGCGGTTGGGCACCTGGGTGCGCACCACCATGGCCGGCCTTCTCAACGGTCACCGCGCGGCGCCCTCCCGTCCTGGTCCGCCCCCGGAGGTCGCGGCGCTGCGGGCGGAGCTGGCCAGGGTGGGCAACAACCTGAACCAGGCCGTGCGCGCGGCGAACGTCTCCGGCCTTGACCGGGGCGCGGCGGCGGAGCTGGTGGCCCGGGTGGATGCAGCCGAGGCCGTGATGGGTCAGATTCGGGAAGCGCTGCGCTCATGATCGCCAAGATCACCCGCGGCACCCGGGCCGGGGACATCGCCGCCTATCTGCACGGGCCGGGCAAGACCGCGATGCACACCTACCGCGACCGCGACGGGGCCGAGCAGGTCGGGGGCATCGTGATCGGCGGGACCCTGGCAATGCGCGGGGACACCACCGGGCGGTGGGCCGCCGAGCTCAGAGACGCGGCAGCGTCGCGCCCGGAGATCACTAAGCCGATCTGGCAGGTCTCCTTGCGCTGCGCGCCGGGGGATCGGGCGCTGACGGATGCGGAGTGGCGCGATGCCGCCACGGCGTTCATGACCCGGATGGGCCTGGAGGAGCGCCCGTGGGTAGTGGTCCGGCACGCCGATGACCACGTGCACCTGGTCGCCTCACGGGTTACCGACACCGGGCAGGTGTGGCACGGGCGCCAGGACTACCGCCAAGCCCAGACCGCGTGCGCGGAGCTCGAGGAGGCCTACGGGCTGCAGGTCGCCCCGCGGGAGACCACGAGGGTGTCCCGGCGGGCAGCTGATCATCAGATCACCCGCGGGGAACGTCACCAGGCCCTGCGCAACCACCTCCCGCCGGAGCGGGTGGAGCTGGCCACTGTGGTCCGGGCATGTGCGGCCCGGTCGGTCGGCGGCGGTACCGATGCCTTCGAGGCTGAGCTGGAGAAGGCGGGGGTGGAATTCGAGGCCAACCGCGCCTCGACGGGACGGATGTCCGGGTACAAGTTCGGCACCGGACGGGTCGACGAGGCAGGACAGCCGGTGTGGTTCAAGGCCTCCCAGCTGGACAAGACCCTGGCCTGGTCCAAGCTCTCCCAGGTCCTGGACACCCCACCTCCGGCTGGGCGGGTGGAGGTGCCGGAGAAGGGCCTGCTGGAGTCCAAGGCCAAGTACCGGGCCCGCGTGAACGCCGCGGAAGCGGAGGTGCAGCAGCGCCGACACCAACAGATCGATCAGGACCAGCTGGCCGAGATGGGCCAGATCGCCGGCTGGTGGGCCGACCGCAACGAGACCGACCCACGACTGATCGCCTACCAGCAACAGATCCTTGAAACCTCCCGGATCCGCCAAATGATGGCCCGGGAGCGCCCCCTCGGGCCGCGCCGGGCGGCTCCTGTCCAGCAACGAGAGCAGGCACGGCCGCACCTGGCCCGTCCCCTGGACAGGGACACGGAAATGGAGCGCTGACCGCTGCTGGTCACCGGACTCTGCCCACCACGGGTGCCTCCCGGACCTCCGCCGGGGCTACCGGCTGTGCGCACCTACAAACCGGCACCGAGTGGTCGTTCCCAAGCGTTTCCTTACATTTAACGTTTATTGCCGAACTTTTTGCCTATCTATGGTGGGGAATAATTTATTATATAGCAAAATTAACAGAGAATGCGACGCGCGCCCCAGTGCAAACTACCTGGGGCGCACGTCGCAAATTTGCTGGATCTAGTTGAAGAAGTGGTCGCAATTGGTCGGCGCAGGGATGCCTTCCTTGGGTCCGCCACCTGCGCTGATTCCCTTTTCGGTCTGCTTAATGATGTTTTCAACGCAATTCTGTTGGGCCTTTTCCTGGCCAGGAGCATCATCAGAATTGCCGCCACCGTTACTGTAGGCGAACGCTGACCCTGTAGTGGCCAATGTAAGAGCAGCTGCGGTGCATGCTGTAGCCATAATCCTACGAATAGACATGATTCCCCCTTGTAAATGTTTGGCGCCCCCCTGGGCCCCGCAGTAAGAGTGTCACAAATGTCAGGAGTGAAAAAAAGATTAAGTCGTAGCTTTTAAAACTGAATAGTATGTATCGCGAGCATAACGATTAGTTATCTATAGTGTAAGACTAGTTCAATTTTCCATTGCCGTCGCATATACGTGTGGAGCCCTGGATGCGGTGGCGCAGATGGTGCAATGAATGTGGTGGCTCCGAAGGTTGACGAGGCCAGAGCCATCTGCTGGGAGCTCGTGACGCTGCCCCCTTGAATCTGTTTCACCCCGCCGACGTGGAGAACGGGTCCCGCGTCCACTACCAGGAGCCCCTGGGGGTCCCAGCTGGTTTACCCGAGGTCTTCGAGGCCGTGGAGAACCCCTGGCCGTCTAGTTCGCCGGCCTAGCCTCTCGTCGCGTAGCAGGAAGCCGAATGAGACTGCACGCCGCAAGAAGGCCGCACTGGACCCCAAGGAATCCCGCCTCAATGCCGAAAAATGTCGGAGGATTACTGCCGGGAGTCCCTCTGCTTCCTCTACCCAATTCCGCAGCCCTGCCCGGATCCCGCAGGAGGGGCCAGCCGCTCCCAGGACACCCACGATCCTCCCCGTCCAAGAACGTCTCACGGTTCCTGGAAAGCACCTCTACGGCATCCCAGCTAAGGACTGCGTCTCCAGCTGACTCGCCGTCAACATCAACGCCCCGCGCACCGCCTGAAAAACCCACAGGGCCAGCATCATGCGGGCAACGTTAATTTTCGCCAATCAACCTAAATAGCTAGATATAACTACTGTAAATGTAAGTGTTTTTGTAACTCATAGTCTCATGATCACAAAATCAACACAGAATTTTTTTACCTTTTCGTAAGTTGCACCTTCATGGTTAATTTTCAGTTGGCAACGCCGTTCGGTGGGGGCCTCGAAAAATTTGATTTTGGAGATAGTGATGCGTAAAAAGATTGCCGCTGCTGTAGCAGCGCTAGGGATCTCGGCCCTTATGTCAACTCCTGCTACAGCGGCCCCTCAGGATCAGGTGACCGGATCGGGCAAGATCAGCTTCGGCATCGGGTTCGGGCAACTCATCGTCAACGCACATGGCACGCCCACTGATGCGCACGGACATCTTAAAATCAGGATTCCCGACACCCTCTTTGAAGACGTCAATGCCGACGTTACCTGTGTCAACGTGCAGGGCAACATGGCAACTGTGTCAGGGCGTATTACTAATGCTGATGAAAACAGTCCCTTCGAATACATCCAGTTCACCGTCATCGATAATGGGACGCCCGGAAACGGGGCTGCTCCTGACCTGGCTGACGGGACCCTTTCCCAGACGGACCTGGGATGTAATGACTTCTTCGCCACCGGACCAGTGGAGCAGGGGAACTTCACCGTCAAGGATCGCTAAGTAATTTCCTGAGCCAGCGGTAGAGCAGGCCTCCTGACCTTCTCTACCGCTGCTCGGAGTAAATTCAAAATGGCGTCTCCATCTGGTGCCGAAGATCTTGACGCAGATATTCGACGAAGGTCGTGCAGGCGCGCCGTTGTAGCTTGCGCGAGTCTGTGGTCCTAATCTATTGTCCAAACGAGTTTCGAGGATAAATGTGATGTCCAAGCATAAGCTTTTGACTTCTGTTTCTGCTTTTATTGCAATTGCCGCTCTTGGTAGCCCGGCATATGCGGCCGGGCCCGATCAGGTCAACGGCGAAGGCGCCTTTCACCTTGAAGGGCCATCAGAGGTGTCCTCGGACACCACCATCAAGGTCAATGCCAACGATCGAACTCCCGGCGTTGGCACGGATGGGAACGGCCAGATTTTCATCACAAACGATCCCAGCAATAACACCCCTGTCAGCTTCCAAGCTCAAGCGTTCTGCGTCAACGTGGACGGCAACCGCGCCGCTGTGGTCGGTACAGTTACGGAGGTCACTGAAGGTCCCCAGGAGATCATCGGTCGCGTGGTGATGGTCCGGATCACCGATAACGGTGACGGTCAGAACCCAGTGCCGGACACTGCTGTCTATGGGTTCGGTGCGTCGGGGGTGACCCCGGAGCAGGCCCTTGAATTTGGGTTCTGCAACACGAACTTCGGTGATCAGTTCCCGATTAACTCAGGCGACTTCAGAGTGCGCGACAGGGCCTGAGACCCTTTGACCTAGAGGCCCATGACGCGGGAGAAGAGGCCTCTACGCCGTGGCTGCTCGTGAGATGAGCCTTGGGGCGGGGGAACGGGTACCGCGTGCCTGGGAGTTCCCTGCTGAGGAGTGGAGCGGGGAATTTCCGTCTCTGCTGGATGCGCGGATTCCTGGGACGGTTGCACCGGAGTGGGGATGCCGGCGGTGAGCATGCGCAGGGCCATGCGTTCGGTCTCGTTGGCGATGCGCAGGGCGTCGAGGGCGCGGCCGCGTTCTTCGGCGCGGGCTTCGGCGACCTCGGCGCGGCGGCGCCACTCGCTCACTTCGCGTTCGAGCTCGCGTACCTGGGCGGTGAGCTCGGCCAGCTGGCGGCTCTGCCCCGAGGCCTCGTAACCCTCCCCGGGCCGCGGCGTCGCCGAGGCCGGCCGGGTGGCCGCCTCTGGGCCTTCCCCGGCGATGAGGCCGCAGGCCACCAGGGCGGTCATCGGCACCTTCCACCCGTCGGGGCTGATATTGGCTCCGGCAGCTACCAGGTCCGCCCGGCGGCGGCGGAGAGTGCTCACGCTGATGCCTGCCACTTCGGCGGCCTGCTTCATGCTGAACACCGCGGTGGTACCCCCGGTGAGGCCTTGATCTGTCAGGGATTCAGGCGTGTTGTCGGTGCTCATGGCACCAGTCTGACACTCCGCCACGGAGCGATCATTCCGCGCGTCGAGGAACCTGCTGTCATCGACGGGGCGCCCCTGGTGCCATGAAACCTAGGGGTCTCAGCATGGAGGGGGCTTCCGAGGTGTTACCCGAACAGGGCGCCGACTCGGTGAGCGGAGGAGTGCTCCAGGCGGGAGCGGGTGTGGTCGTAGCGCCGTGTTGTGCGGGGGTCGGTGTGGCCTAGGGAGTCCTGCAGATGGTGCAGGGGTACCCCCAGCTCGAGAGCAAGAGTGGCGTGGGTGTGGCGCAGCACGTGCGGGCTGACCTTCGTGGTGATGCCGGCGCGGGTGGCCAGGCGGGTGAGGAATTTGGCGGCGTCGGTGCGGGCCCAGGGCCGGCCGCTGCTGGTGGCGAACAACCACCGGTCGACCTCGTCCCCACGGGCGAGCTCCGTCCCGGTGGTGCCGGCCATGTCCCGGAGAGCCTCCACGGTGTGCTCAGGAAGGGGTATCACCGCTCTCTTGCCACCCTTCCGGGTGATCACCAGCCGATCTGAACTCAGTGCCGAGGCTTTCGCGCCGAGGGCTTCCGAGATCCGCATCCCGGTCGACAGCAGCAGGTCCACCAGAGCGTGGGCCCGAGGGGAGTGCTCCCGCGCGGCGCCCAGCAGGTCCTCGGCCTCCCGGCGGGTGAGTGCGGCGGTGGTGGAGTGGTCGGCGTCCACGGCGGCCCGGCGCACCCGCGCGGCCGGGTTGCTCTGCAGGGCCCCGTCGTCGAGGGCGTAGGCGTAGAGGGCCGAGATCGCGGCCAGCCGGCGGTTCAGCGTGGCCGGGGCGTCTCCGGCGGCCTGGCGGATGCGGGCGAAGACGTCCATGTGGGGCCGGTTCACGGTCAGCAGGTCCAGACCGGTGGCCTCGAGGTAGCCCAGAAAGATCCGGGCATCGCGGCGGTAGGCGTCCCGGGTGTGGGCGGAACCGTAGGAGGCCAGCCACGCCCCGAGTAGATCGTGGTGCCGCTCGGCGTTGGAGGTGCCGGCCGGGGCGGGGGTGGGGTCCATCGGGTCACAGTAGCGCCCATAACCGGCATTATGAGGGTCTTTCGAATAGGCAACCATTTGGACGAGAGCCAGCAATGACCAAACAGATTGTGAGGTCAGATGTATCGTCATCCAACGGTTGACGTGCCGGGAATCTGGGCTATTGGTCGCCCAATCTGGAGTCGCCTACGCCACCATGGTCCCGCTCAACAGGCAGGTCGCGATAAGAGCGGGCGTGCATACATGGATGGGGCGGAGCGTCCCTGCCCTGCAGGAACGCTCCGCCCCGTGAAGGATCTAGGCCAACGTCTCGCAAAGATCGGTGGCCCTACCCGGACCGGTGGGCGGATCCACTTCAGTCCCTGTTGAGTCGATAGCGAAGGTCACATTGCCCGATGTCAGGACTAGCCCCTGACCACCAGACCGAAGGAGGAGATTCCGACCGGTGGCTCGCACTCGGGTATTCGGACCCTCTGCTTCGAAACGCAAGGTGCCCGTAATCGTGGCGCTGACCGTCTTCGTTGGATCGTCCACATTCGTCACAGTCGCTTTCAGCCCCGGAGAAAGGGACTTGAGTCCTGCAGGGTTGCTAACTATCTTTTCCTTGCCCTCAGCCACGATCCGCAACGCAGGACCCTCTCCTGGCTCGCCACATTGGTACACGAAGTCGTACGCCACTGGCGTGGGCGGGGCAGCGACAGCAGGCAGGCCCACGCTCCCCAACAGAAGTCCCCCGGCCAACGATGTACACACCATCGACTTCTTCCACACGTTCATGACAAACCCCCTGGTCGCAGTGGTGAACATCCTAAAAGTAGGGGCGGTATGGGGGACATTGGAGATTGTGACAGTCACGATTGGGTTACCGTCCAGGATGCCGAAGTCGCTCACAGTCGAGCTGAGACCCCACGCCACGCCCACGGCGGGCGAGACGTTCACTCCCTAGTGGCGGATCAGCCGTACCTGCGCTCCTAGCAGGTACGGCGGCACAATGAACAACTGAGCACTCAGCTACTTGGATGTGAGGAAGGCCCGGCCTGTACAGGCCGGGCCTTCCTCACCCTGCGTAGCAACGCGAGACACGCCGCGCCGCTTAAAGCGGAACGGGACCGCGCCAACGGTCCCGTATCCTGAAGTCGTTTTCCTACAACGAGTCCATTCTAGCAAGCGCGCCAACGCTTGCAATGGAACCACCAGCGATGGAAGACCTGGTGTCGGCCTGAGACGTGGCCGTAGATCAACATCACCAGCCGCCTCACACGCGGTGCTGCCCGGGTCAGAGCCGGCTACATTGCCGAGCGCGCAGACAGGGGCCTTCACCGGGTCGAGCAATCCCCGGACAGCAAAGGAGTGCCAAGCCCTACAGCGACATCACGTCGCCGGAGCTGCGCGCACATGCCGCCACTGCTCAGAAGTAACGCCCTGAGCCATGTACAGCCACCCCACACAGGTGGCCAACCGATGCGACCGACACGACCGACCGGGCTGGTCCCCATCGACACACATGCCTTGAATGCCTCCACCCACCATGGGTTGGGGCTTCAAGGCATCCCCCTGCCCTCCGCTCCCTCTACTCGCTCCCAGGCTGGCCCGGCGTTGCCGTCGAGAACAGTTCTACAGCTCAACTGGGCAAGGGCGGAGGGCAGGGAAAGAAGAGCACGAGCGTCAGCGAGTTCCTTAATCTCCCCGCTTACCGCTGGAAGTGCCGGCTACCTGCGCTAAGCGATCCCCCATGCTGACTGCATCGAAGGTGAGCACAGCCGGTACCTCAAGATCGGGTGCGCTGACGCCCCCAGGGTGAGTGAGTCAGGGGTGGGGCACCTGGGCAGTTCATCTCACCAGAGCGGCGCGTGAGCGCTGCGCTCGGCCGCGGGCGGCCTCTCACAGCTTCACGCGCCGACCCTGCCGGAGCGCGCCCTCCACCTGGTCGGCGGTCTCGCGCCCTAGCGGGCACTCAACCGCCGCGGTGGACACGCTCCGACGATGCGAGATATGA
>NZ_JCAXEN010000013.1:0-4095 GCF_059758435.1 Kocuria sp. GQ42
GGGGTTGTTGGTTGGGAGCCGTATAGTGGACGCGGTGTTCTGTAGTTTTTCCCACCCGGTGTCCCAACGGTGTTGGGGGGTGGGGTGTGGTGTAAGTTGTCGGCTTATTAGTACCGGTCGGCTGCACACGTCGTTGGTTCGTGCTTCCACCTCCGGCCTATCAACCCAGTGGTCTAGCTGGGGGCCTCTCACACACTAGGTGCATGGAAATCTCATCTCGAAGCGAGCTTCCCGCTTAGATGCTTTCAGCGGTTATCTCTTCCGAACGTAGCGAAGCAGCGGTGCACCTGGCGGTACAACTGCCATACCAGAGGTTCGTCCGTCCCGGTCCTCTCGTACTAAGGACAGGTCTTCTCAAATTTCCTGCGCGCGCAGCGGATAGGGACCGAACTGTCTCACGACGTTCTGAACCCAGCTCGCGTACCGCTTTAATGGGCGAACAGCCCAACCCTTGGGACCAACTCCAGCCCCAGGATGCGACGAGCCGACATCGAGGTGCCAAACCATGCCGTCGATATGGACTCTTGGGCAAGATCAGCCTGTTATCCCCGAGGTACCTTTTATCCGTTGAGCGACGGCCATTCCACAATGTACCGCCGGATCACTAGTCCCGACTTTCGTCCCTGCTCGAGCTGTCGCTCTCACAGTCAAGCTCCCTTGTGCACTTACACTCGACACCTGATTGCCAACCAGGCTGAGGGAACCTTTGGGCGCCTCCGTTACTCTTTAGGAGGCAACCGCCCCAGTTAAACTACCCATCAGGCACTGTCCCTGACCCGGATCACGGGCCGAAGTTAGATGTCCAGAGTGACCAGAGTGGTATTTCAACGTTGACTCCACGTGCACTGGCGTGCCCGCTTCACCGTCTCCCACCTATCCTACACAAGCCACACCGAACACCAATACCAAACTATAGTAAAGGTCTCGGGGTCTTTCCGTCCTGCTGCGCGTAACGAGCATCTTTACTCGTACTGCAATTTCGCCGAGTTCATGGTTGAGACAGCGGGGAAGTCGTTACTCCATTCGTGCAGGTCGGAACTTACCCGACAAGGAATTTCGCTACCTTAGGATGGTTATAGTTACCACCGCCGTTTACTGGGGCTTAAATTCTCCGCTTCGCCGTGAGGCTAACAGGTCCTCTTAACCTTCCAGCACCGGGCAGGAGTCAGTCCGTATACATCGTCTTGCGACTTCGCACGGACCTGTGTTTTTGATAAACAGTCGCTTCCCCCTGGTCTCTGCGGCCCTTACCCGCTCGCACCAGCAAGTGGTGTCCACGGTCGGGGCCCCCCTTCTCCCGAAGTTACGGGGGCATTTTGCCGAGTTCCTTAACCATGATTCTCTCGATCGCCTTAGTATTCTCTACCTGATCACCTGTGTCGGTTTGGGGTACGGGCGGCTGGAACCTCGCGTCGATGCTTTTCTCGGCAGCATAGGATCACCGAATCCCCCCACGAATGGGGGTCCCGTCACGTCTCAGGCTGTATGATCCGCGGATTTGCCAACGGATCGCCCTACACGCTTAGACCGGGTCTACCATCGCCCGGCTCGGCTACCTTCCTGCGTCACACCTGTTAATACGCTTACCTCCCCGGTTCAGGTCCCACGCTCCCCGGTACCGGCGGCGACCAATGGTCACCGCATGGCCCGGTTCGGGTGGTTAGTGTCCCCGGTTCGATAGGGGCGGTTCTTCGCCGGTACGGGAATATCAACCCGTTGTCCATCGACTACGCCTGTCGGCCTCGCCTTAGGTCCCGACTGACCCAGGGCAGATTAGCTTGACCCTGGAACCCTTGATCATCCGGCGGACGGGTTTCTCACCCGTCATTCGCTACTCATGCCTGCATTCTCACTCGTGTGGGCTCCACCACTGGGTCACCCCGCAGCTTCACTGCCCACACGACGCTCCCCTACCCATCGCACCACCTGAACCAGGATCAATGCCCTGGTTGGGTATCATTGGTGCAATGCCACAACTTCGGCGGTGTACTTGAGCCCCGCTACATTGTCGGCGCGGAATCACTTGACCAGTGAGCTATTACGCACTCTTTCAAGGGTGGCTGCTTCTAAGCCAACCTCCTGGTTGTCTAAGCAACTCCACATCCTTTCCCACTTAGCACACGCTTAGGGGCCTTAGTTGGTGGTCTGGGCTGTTTCCCTCTCGACTATGAAGCTTATCCCCCACAGTCTCACTGCTACGCTCTCACTTACCGGCATTCGGAGTTTGGCTGACGTCAGTAACCTTGTAGGGCCCATCGGCCATCCAGTAGCTCTACCTCCGGCAAGAAACACGTAACGCTGCACCTAAATGCATTTCGGGGAGAACCAGCTATCACGAAGTTTGATTGGCCTTTCACCCCTACCCACAGCTCATCCCCTCCATTTTCAACTGAAGTGGGTTCGGTCCTCCACGCGCTCTTACACGCGCTTCAACCTGGCCATGGGTAGATCACTTCGCTTCGGGTCTAGATCACGCCACTCACTCGCCCTATTCAGACTCGCTTTCGCTACGGATACCCCTCACGGGTTAACCTCGCGACGTAACACTAACTCGCAGGCTCATTCTTCAAAAGGCACGCCGTCACCTTGTAGGGCTCCGACGGTTTGTAGGCACACGGTTTCAGGTACTATTTCACTCCCCTCCCGGGGTACTTTTCACCTTTCCCTCACGGTACTGGTCCGCTATCGGTCATCAGGTAGTATTTAGGCTTACCAGGTGGTCCTGGCAGATTCACACGGGATTTCTCGGGCCCCGTGCTACTTGGGTACGCGTACCGTGCGGCAGCAACGATTTCGTCTACGGGACTCTCACCCTCTCCGGTCCGGCACTCACACCGGTTCGACTATCGCCCTGCACTCACACGCCCGGGCCGGCAGACCCGGGACGACACGCCCCACGACCCCGATGATGCAACCCCTGCCGGGTATCACACACCATCGGTTTGGCCTCTTCCGCGTTCGCTCGCCACTACTGACGGAATCACTGTTGTTTTCTCTTCCTGTGGGTACTGAGATGTTTCACTTCCCCACGTTCCCTCCACACACCCTATGAATTCAGGTGCGGGTCACCACGCATAACACGCGGCGGGGTTTCCCCATTCGGAGACCCTCGGATCACAGCTCGTTTATCAGCTCCCCGAGGCTTATCGCAGATTACCGCGTCCTTCATCGGCTCCTGATGCCAAGGCATCCACCGTGCGCCCTTAAAAACTTGCCACATGATCACAGAACACACCGATACCACCACCACCACACCCCACAAGGAGGCACAGCAGCGGTATCTCGGCGATCAATCACGAACACGGCACCACAACCCACCGGACACACCCCCCGACCCTTACGAGAAGGAGGGAGACGCCCGGTCGCTTGCGGCACCTGTTCTTAAGATGCTCGCGTCCACTATACAGTTCTCAAACAACAACCCGCACACCCTGCACACTGGTGGCAGCGCCCCCGCGAAGGGACCACGACCACCGGCAGGACGCCGGGAACCCAGACACAACACCCCCACCCCCCAGATAAGGGGACGGGGCCTGTTGTCTCAGGACCCAATAGTGCGCCACGGACCACACCCACCACCGGACCGGTACTCTTCCACCACCCACACCGTGCGAACCCCAAGAGGTCCACCACGGTGGGGCAGGTACTAGGACCCGACCCGGCCGGCAACCCCCACACCCGGCGAACCGGGGTAACAGGAGGAGTGCGGCCACTTGCTCGTTGATATTCCACCCATGAGCTCACCCCACCAGCACCACGGACGGGCACTAGGGCGGGGGCGACCACCACACGGCGGTCAACGGCTCCTTAGAAAGGAGGTGATCCAGCCGCACCTTCCGGTACGGCTACCTTGTTACGACTTAGTCCCAATCGCCAGTCCCACCTTCGACGGCTCCCTCCCACAAGGGGTTAGGCCACCGGCTTCGGGTGTTACCAACTTTCGTGACTTGACGGGCGGTGTGTACAAGGCCCGGGAACGTATTCACCGCAGCGTTGCTGATCTGCGATTACTAGCGACTCCGACTTCATGAGGTCGAGTTGCAGACCTCAATCCGAACTGAGACCGGCTTTTTGGGATTAGCTCCACCTCACAGT